>NZ_JXSQ01000004.1 GCF_000834055.1 Leucobacter komagatae | reverse complement strand
GTGGATCGGTGGCTCGGTGGCTCGGTGGCTCGGTGGCTCGGTGGATCAGTCGGCCTTTAGGCCTTTAGGCCGGTAGGCCGGTAGGCCGGGGGAGTGCCGACGGAGTTACGCGTCGCGCAGTGCGTCGACCGGCTCGATCCGCGCCGCCTTGATGGCGGGATAGGATCCTGCCGCGAGCCCAACGATCGCTCCAACCGCCACGCCGAGCGGTGCTGCCCAAGGCGCGATGACCGGCGTCCACTGTTGCACGAGACACACCCCGATCAGCGCGAAGAGCCCCACAACCACACCCATGAGGCCGCCGAGCACGCCTGTGGCGACGGACTCGATCATGAACTGCCTCGCGATGTCGCGTGTGCGCGCACCAAGCGCGCGGCGGAGCCCAATTTCGCCCCTGCGTTCGCTCACCGACATGAGCGTCACACTGGCGATACCAATGCCGCCGCCGATGAGCGCGACGATGCCGATGGCGAGGAACAACACGTTCACGTCTGCTTCGACGCCCTCGCGAAGCGCGTTCGCGTTTGAAGGCGCAGCGACTTTGAACGCATCGGGGGAGTTCGGGTCCAAGGCGATGGGTGCCTGCCTCGCGACCACCTCGCCCGCGCCGATTGCGATGCGAATGTCTAGACTGGTCGCCGCTGTGAGGCCGAGCTCTCCGCGTGCGGTGCTCACCGGGACAATCACTGAGTCAAGGAGCGCGTTTCTCGTGCCAACCTTGTCGAGGATGCCGATCACGGTATATGCGCGGTCCTCGATAAAAATGGCGGGCTGGCCCGTGACGCGGTTCACTCCAAGGCGCTCTGCAGCTTCCTTGCCGAGCACTACGACCCGGTCGCGACGCTCGTCGTGTCCGGCGTCGAAGAAGCGGCCGACCTCTATCCGGCCGGCGACGGTTTCGAGTAGCTCCGGTGACGCTGCGACGACGGGCGGCGGCGCCTTCGGGGCGGCAGAAGGATCGTTGACCTGGACGGTGGTGACGTCCTTCACGCTTTCGACCTTCGCGTAGAGCGCGGCGTGCTCGACTCCGGCGAGTGTGCTCACCCGGTCGACCGCGTCCCAGGGGATACGTGTGGTCGAGCGTTCCTTTCCTCCGGCGGCTTTCGCGGTGCCGGGTTCGACGGTGACACGAGTCGCAGCGAGCGCATCGAATTGCTGCGCGATTTGCCCGCCGGCGGTCTGTGCAAAGCCGATCGTTGCGACGAGTGACGCGATACCGAGCACGGTGCCGGCGAGCGTAATGAGTAGTCGAGAGGGGCGCGCGCCGACGCCCTCGAGTGATTCCCGGAAGAGATCGCGCCACGATACTGCGGCGGGCGCGGGCTTCTTCGCGCGCTGCTCACGTCTCAGCTTGCGTGAGAAGAACGAGCGGATCTTGCCAGGCTGCGACTTCTTAGCCGACTCCGCTGCTGTTGGGTCGATGTTCGCGTCAGCGCCGGCTGCCTGCTCCTCGCGCCTTCGCTGCCGGCGTGAGGGGCGTTTCTGATCGGAAGTCATTCGATCACCGTGAGCTCTCCGTCGTTGATTCGCACCCGTCGTCCGGCCGCCTGTGCAACGGCCTCGTCGTGCGTAATCATGACGATCGTGAGGCCGTCCGCAGACAGCTCATCGAACAGCCGCATCACGGACTCGGAGTTGGCGCGGTCGAGGTTTCCCGTCGGCTCGTCCGCGAGGAGCAGTCGCGGCGAGGTGCACACTGCGCGGGCGATGGCGACGCGCTGTCGTTCGCCGCCGGAGAGCGTGTTTGGGGTGAAGTCGATACGGTGCGCGAGCCCCACTCTGTCGAGCGCGCGCCGAGCCAGCGGTTCGCGCTCGTCGCGGCTCAGTCCGGCGTAGGTGCCGGCAAGCATGACGTTCTCAAGTACCGTGCGCGTCGGCATGAGGTGGAAGGACTGGAACACAAAGCCGATTGCGCGGGCACGGAGCCCGGCGCGTTCATCTTCGCTGAGCCCTGCGACGTCGATGCCCTCGAAGAGGAAGGTGCCCGTGCTGGGACGATCGAGCAGCCCGAGGGTGTTGAGCATTGTCGACTTGCCTGAACCCGACGGGCCGATGATTGCCAGGTAGTCGCCGCGCCCAACGGTGAGGTCGATGCCACGGAGCGCGTTGACCGGGGGCGGGCCTGGGAAGAACCGCGTCACGCTTGTGAGCTCGGCGATGGGCCCTGGGTAGCTCGGGTCGCCAATGTCGGTTGGCTGCTGCGGAGCGGTTTCCGCTGGCGTGGCCCCCTGCTCAGCGCCGCTGTCGGGTTCGCCTGCGGCTTCGGTAGCCGCAGTGTCGGGCTCGGACTGTCCCTGGCGGAACAGCTCCTCGACGCTGCTCACCTGCCGACCACGACTTTCGCGCCAGGGGCGAGCCGCTCGTCGTCGCTGGTAATCTCGACGAAACCGTCTGCCGCGAGGCCCGCCTCGACGACGATGGTTTCGGTCTCGGCATTGTGGCCATCGCGCACATCGATGAGGAGCTCAACGCGGTCTTCGCCGCCTGACCCAGCCGACAGTGCCGCAATCGGCACTGCGATCACTTCGCCGTCGGTTGAGGCAACGGGGATCCGGAGACGCACGTTTGAGCCGCGTAGCTCGTCGATTTGCTCGTTTGTGAGGTCGACGGGCTCGAGTTCAACGGTGTAGCGCGCTGCGCCTGCGTCGCCGCTTCCGCCGCCGCTTCCTCCGCCTTCACCGTTTTCTGAACTGCCACTTCCGCTCTTTGGCGCGGTGACCGACGTCACCTTCGCGGTGAGGTCGGTGCCGTCTGGTGCCGAGAATTGGGCGATGAGCCCGTCGGAAAGGAGGTCAGCGTCTTGCTTGGAGACGGTTCCGGTGATCGACAGCGTCGCGCCGGACACGCTCATCGGGGATCCCGACAGGACGTCGCCCCGCTTCACGGACACCTCGTCCACGCGCCGCGGCAGGCCGGAGAGGAAGAGGGCTTCGCCTGCTGGCAGCGTTGGCAAAACCGCAGCTTGCGCTTCACCGAGTGCTTCTTGGGCGTCGCTTACCGCTTCCCACGCTGCCGTAGCCGCGGCTTGCTCGCTGGCGGTGTTCGGTGCTTTCGCTGCGCGCGCCTCGTCGAGGGTGGCCTGCGCCTGAGCTGCCGAGACGTTGGCGTCTCGCACAGCGCGCTCAGCGTTGCGCAGCATGTCCCGTGTCTCTTCGCCGCCGGTGGCTGCGGAGTACCCAAGCTGTTCGTAGAGCGCGCCAAGGCCGGTCGCGGTATCCCAGTCGAAGGTGTCGGTGTTCATGTCACCTGTCGCGTAGCCGAGCGCCGAGAGCGCTTGCTTGAGCTGGGTGACGTCTGGCCCGCGCATACCGATGCTGAGGCTGCGGTACGCGGGGAGCTCACCTGGCAACACGATCACGGGGCGACCAGCGACCTCGAGCGCGACATTTCCGGCCTTAAATACTGCGCCAACTGCTGGCACCTGTCCGGTGACGACTGCCTTGGCCTCGCCGCCCGCGGCGTCGATCGACACCGCCACGGAGTCTGCGTAGCCCACTTCACCGCGAAGCACGACGGTGTTTTCAAGCACCTTGTTCTCGACCGGTGCTGTGACCGGGCCTGGCTCTGGAGCCTCGGTACGTGCAGCGAGGGTAGCGGGGGACACGATGAACTGCATGACGACGATACCGAGCAGCAGCGAAGCCACGGCAACCGCGGCTATGAGTGCGACGAGTCGCCTCCCTGTCCACGGCAGACGGACCTTTTTCCCGGCTGCGGACTCGGAGTCCGTTGTGGCGCCGGTATCGTCTCCGGTTGCATCGAGCTCGGTCGTTAGAGTCGAGTCTTCGCCTGCCTCATCGAGGTGCGATTGCTCGGCTGCGCGGGCATCGCCTGCCCGACGACGCCATGAGAACGCCACTGGCTACTTGTCCTTGGACTTGGAGTCAGCGGAGACCTGGTACTTTGCGACCAACGCGTCGAGCTGGGGCTTGTACTTGTCGACGAACTCCTGCTCAGCGGCGAACATGATCTCCACCGACTTCTTCTCGTAGTCGGTCTTCTCCTTGCACGCGAAGTCGGCGGTAGCGACTTCGATCTCTTGCTTCTTCAGCGCGTCGAGTTCCTGCTTGGAAGGCTCCTTAGGCATCTCGTCTTCGCCAAGGTTTTCGTAGTCGTAGAGCGAGTTTTGCTCATTCATGACGAAGTCCTGAGCGTCCCAGGCGGTCGTGAAGTCTGGGTAGCCGGCGTCTGCCATGCATGTGGCCCACTCGCGGTCGAGTTTGGCCGTCTCCTCGTTGCCCTCGGTGTTCCACACCTCGTTGATCGCCTCGAACAGCTCACTGAATTCCGGGTCTTCGGAGGCGGCAGTGTAGTTGTCCTGGCCCTGTCTGGCTTCGGCGTTCGCCGCGCCCCAGCAGCCCTGCTCAGAGATATCGGGGGACCAGCTTTCGCCCTCTTCTTCCATGAGGGCCCACTCCTCTTCGGTTGGCTGAGGGCCGTGCAGGGTCTCGTAGAAGGCTTCTCGCTCCGACTCGCTCAGCGAGTCGAGATACTTACCGTTCGGGTCGACGTAGGTGTCAGTGTTTTCTTCCATCGATTCACGATCGGGGCTGTCAGAGAAACCGTAGCCATACTGCTCGGCGTACTCCTTGCTGCCCCACTGCGGCCCTTCCTGGTCCTCCTCTGTCATGAAGGTACCCAGGTTCTGCACGTCCGGCTCGTATTCGAAGCCTTCCTTCTGCATGCACTCGGCAATGAGTTCCTCAGCCTTGAGCTGCTGCTCCTGGAACATCTCTTCCGAGTATTCCTCGCCGTCCCAGAGCGCGGAGAGGTACTTGCTGAGCGGCCCTTCCTCCATATCGGGCGTTTGCGCACTCTTTGCTGAGCAACCAGCAAGGGTGAGCGTCATCGCCGCAGCGATCGCAGTGGCAGAGAGGAGCACCTTTGGAACTCTGCGGACCATGAAGAAACCTCATTCAAAGTGGGGCAATGCTGCCGGGAAGCCTGGTTCGATCTGAAAGTTAGCACACAAAGCATGCCTTCGAATCTCTTCTCGGGCGTTTACCAGCGTGTCGGAGCCGAGCTGTGATGAAGCGCGTTCGCTCGCCGCGACAAACGTTCACACGTTCAGGGTGTTCGGCGCCGCGGGGTCGGGATGAGTTACGTGGCGAGCAGCCGCGCGAGCTGCGCGCCGACGAGCTCGAACTCGATGAGGAACGAGTCGTGTCCGTACGGCGAATCGATCCGGGTTGCCTGTGTCCCGTCGAGGCTGCCAGGAGTGTGCTGCGCGATTTCATCCTGCCCCTCGATGGTGAAGAGCCGGTCGCTCGGGATCCCGAGTACGAGCGTTGGCAGTTCGATCGTTTGGAGCGCTGCCCGCACACCGCCGCGGCCCCGGCCAACATCGTGCGAGTTCATCGCCTGCACGAGCGTGACGTAACTGTTCGCGTCGAAGCGACGCGTGAACTTATTGCCGTGGAAGTCGAGGTACGACTCGACCGCGAAGCGCCCGCCACCGCCGAGCGGGCTCACCGCGGACTGCCAGGAGCGACCGAAGCGCTCGTCAAGCTCAGTGTTGCTGCGGTAGTTCAGCAGGGCGAGCCTGCGTGCCGTGGCGAGGCCGTGGTGCGGGCCGATGCCGTCGGGCGAATCGTAGTAGTCGCCACCGTGGTAGGCGGGATCCGAGCGGATCGCCTCGAGCTGCACGAGGTTCAAGCCGATCTGGTCAGCGGTCGTAACGGGTGGCGCTGCGATTACGGCGAGACGCGCGGTGCGCTCGGGGTTCATGATGCCCCACTCGAGCGCGTGCATCCCGCCCATCGATCCGCCGATGACTGCGGCGAAGCGATCCACACCGAGCGCATCTGCGAAGCGGGTAGCCGCAGCGACCTGGTCGCGAATGGTGAGGTAGGGGAAGCGCGCACCCCACTCGCTGTGGTCCGGTGCAAGCGACCCTGGGCCGGTTGACCCCTGGCAGCCGCCAAGCACGTTCGGGGCGATGATGCAGTACCTGTCGGTGTCGAGCGCGCGGCCCGGGCCGACGATCTCGCTCCACCAGCCGTCGGTCGGGTGCCCGGCGCCGGCCGCGCCAACGAGGTGGCTGTCTCCGGTGAGGGCATGGAATACGAGAATCGCATTGTCGCGCGCGGCGTTCAGTTCACCAAACATTTCATACGCGATGCGTACGTTGCTGAGTTCCTCACCAGCCTCCGTCGTGATCGCGCCGATCGAGAGGAACTCGCGGTTGCCGACGGGATCCCCATCTCGCCAGCCACCTGAGATCGGTGGCCGACCCATGAGCGCGCGGAGCTGCGCGTCGGTGATGAAGTCTGTCGGGAACGAGTCCTCAGGGGTTTGCCAATCCATAACTCCCTATTGTGGCCTGGTTCTCGGGCCGGTGTGCGATTGTTACGGCCCCCGTCGGGAAGTGTCGCGGTCGACGGCGCCCTGCTGCGAACGGGAAACGCCGCCGTCCCGGAAACCCGGGACGGCGGCGCATCACACCACGGAGGAGGACTAGGCTGCTGCGGCCGCGACCACTTCGCGCGCGGCGGCGAACCCAACCTCAAGGTCTGCCTTGATGTCTTCGATGTGCTCAAGCCCAACCGAGAGGCGCACGAGGCCTGGTGTCACGCCGCCGGTGAGCTGCTGCTCTGGGGTGAGCTGCGAGTGCGTTGTCGAGGCTGGGTGGATCACGAGCGAGCGCACATCGCCGATGTTGGCGACGTGGCTGAACAGCTCGAGGCTGTTCACAAACGCCTTACCGGCTTCGACGCCGCCCTTGAGCTCGAATGAGAGCACCGCGCCGACACCCTTTGGTGCGTAGGCGTTTGCTGCCGCGTAGCTCGGGTCGGTGGGAAGACCGGCGTAGTAGACCGATGCGACGTCGTTGTGTGAGTCAAGCCACTCTGCGACGCTCTGCGCGTTCTGCGTGTGGCGCTCCATGCGGAGCGACAGAGTCTCGACGCCCTGGAGCAGCTGCCACGCACTCTGCGGTGCGATCGACGAACCCAGGTCGCGCAGCAGCTGGACGCGTGCCTTGATGACATAGGCGATGCCGTCTCCGACCGCGCCCGTGTAGCTCACGCCGTTGTACGAGGGGTCGGGCTCGGTGAGCCCCGGGAACTTGTCGACGTGCTGTGACCATGGGAACGTGCCACCGTCGATGATCGCGCCACCCAGCGTCGTTCCGTGGCCGCCAAGGAACTTCGTGACCGAGTGGAGCACGATGTCAGCGCCGTGCTCGAGCGGGCGAATGAGGAACGGGCTCGCGACGGTGTTGTCAACGATGAGGGGGAGGTTGTTCTCGTGTGCGACGTCGGCGACGGCGCGGATGTCGAGGATCTTTGTGCGCGGGTTCGCGATCGACTCAGCGAAGAACAGCTTCGTGTTCGGGCGAACGGCGCGCTGCCAGGCTGCGGGATCGTCCTGGTCTTCAACGAAGGTGACCTCGATGCCGAGCTTCGCCAGCGAGTACTTGAAGAGGTTGTAGGTGCCGCCGTAAATTGCGGCAGAGGAAACGATGTGGTCGCCCGAGTTTGCGATGTTCAGCACAGCGAACGTCGACGCAGCCTGCCCGCTCGACAGGAGGAGGGCCGCGGTGCCGCCCTCAAGCGCGGCGAGGCGGTCTTCTGCGACCCCCTGCGTCGGGTTCGTGATGCGCGTGTAGATCGGTCCGAACTCTGCGAGCGCGAAGCGGTTTGCTGCCTGCTCGGTGTTCTCGAATACGAACGCGGTGGTCTGGTGGATGGGGAGCGCCCGTGCTCCGGTGGTCGGGTCTGGGACCTGGCCAGCGTGGATCTGCTTGGTTTCGAAACCCCATGCGGTTTTATCAGTCATCGTGTGCCCCCGTGAGTGTGGTGTGGTGTATGAGACGAGCGTATGGAACACGCACCGCCTCGCGCAATGGTATGCGAAACGAACCGTAATGTTGCGCGTTAGGCTCGAAGCAGTTGCGGCCCGATCGAGCCGCGGGCAGAGCCGACCGCGCACTGGCGCGAGAACAGGAGTTGTGATGACGCAGCGAGTAGTCGTAACGGGAGCAAGCTCGGGGATTGGTGCCGCGACGGTGCGCCGCTTTGCGGAGCTTGGGTGGGACACCGTCGCTGTCGCGAGGCGCGAGGACAAGCTGCGCGCGCTCGCCGCAGAAACCGGGGCGCACGTGATCGTGTGCGACGTCACCGACGAAGACGCCGTCGCACGGATGGCCGATGAGGTGCGCGCAACGGGCGGCGCGTCGGGGCTCGTGAACAACGCCGGCGGCGCGCTCGGTACCGAGTCGGTGGAGACCGCGCTCAACGACGAGTGGCGGCGCATGTTCGAGGTAAACGTCATCGGGCTGCGCAACGTGACGGCGGCACTGCTGCCCGTGCTGCGGGAGGCGACCCTCGCTGCGCCGGCCGCTGACGCGGGCGCAGCAGCCGACGGCGTCGACGCTGAGCACGGCTGGGCTTCGATCATGAACCTCACGTCGACAGCCGGCCTCGCCGCATACGCGGGCGGGGGCGGCTACAACGCGGCGAAGTACGCGGCGCACGCTGTCACCGAGGTGCTGCGGCTCGAGCTCGCCGGTGAGCCGATCCGCGTGATGGAGCTCGCCCCTGGTCTTGTCCACACTGAAGAGTTCACCCTCAACCGACTGCGTGGCGACGCTGCGGCCGCGGTGAAGCCCTACGAAAACGTCACGCCGCTCACCGCCGAAGACGTTGCGCGCGTGCTCGTCGGTGCCTTCGAGCAGGCGCCACACGTGAATCAGGATCTCATTGTGCTGAGACCTGTCGCCCAGTCGAGCGTGTTCAACACGCATCGCGGGCCCCTTGCCGCGCGGGGATAGTGTGACGGAGACAACGCTCGCTGGGCTCGTCGCAGGTGGGGCAATCGCCGCGGACTGGGGCGAGGCGCTCGCAGCAGCTGATGCGGCGAGCGGGGACACAGGCGCGCTCAACGACGCGCTCGCTGGCCTCGACGTGTTCCTCGCAGCCGAGCGGGCAGCTGGTGTCAGCGTGCTGCCCGATCCGGCGCTCGTGTTTCGCGCCTTTGAACGTCCCCTTGCCGACGTTCGTGTGCTCATCGTGGGGCAGGATCCGTACCCGACCCCGGGTCACGCCATTGGGCTCTCGTTCGCGACGAACGTCGCGGTGAGGCCGTTGCCGCGCAGCTTGAAGAATATTTTCACGGAGCTTGACGCAGACCTTGGGGTTCGGGATGCGGCAGAGGAGTGGTCGGACGCCGACTTTTGGGCCGCACCCGAGCGAACGGGTGACCTTTCTGCGTGGGCGGACGCTGGTGTGTTGCTGCTCAACCGGGTGCTCACCGTTCGGGCTGGCGCGGCTGGATCGCACCGCGGCCGTGGTTGGGAGACGCTCACGGAGCTCGCAATTCGTGCTCTCGTGAACAGGGGCGGCCCGCTTGTCGCGATCCTCTGGGGCAACGACGCCCGGGCGCTTGCGCCCATGCTCGGCGACACCCCGCGGATCGAGAGCGCGCATCCGTCACCGTTGTCCGCGTCGCGCGGTTTCTTCGGGTCGCGCCCGTTTAGCCGTGCGAACGAGGCGCTCTCCGCGCAGGGTGCGGAACCGGTTGCCTGGCGGCTCTGACCCGGCTCACAACTACACTTGGCGCATGGACCGGTTTGACCACAGAGCCCAGTTTGAGCGCAGCGATGAGCTGCCGCCGCTGCCCGAGCCGCGGCAGCCGCCCGTGTTCGGCAGGGCAGCGCTCACTGTGGCGCTGGTCGCCGTTGCGCTCTACATGCTTGCTGGGGCGCAGGGCTTTCCTGCCCCGCCAGCATCGCTCGTGGCGCGTCAGGTCGTAGCGATCGCTGGCCCGCTGTTGGGCATCGCGCTCGCGGTGACATCGCTCGTCCGCAGGGAGCGCAAGGGGCCGGCCGTCGCGACGCTGTGCATCGTGGTCGTGGCACCGCTGCTCTTCATCGGGATCGTGCTGCTCGCATGGTGGGGCTACGGGCAGGGCCTCGGCTCCTAGCGCGACACCTCCGAGGGGAGCTCTTGCGAGCTGCTCGCGAGCAAAACCCTAGCCCCGACCGAGCCGCTCGGAGAGGCCCGCAGCGGCCTCAAGCACGCAGAGCGCGGCGAGCCGCACGGTGCGCGCGTCTGGGGTGTCAGCGCTCGCGTCGACCTCGGCGATGTCGATGCCGCGCACCCTGGCGTCTGCCGCGAACATCCGCGCGAACGCCCGCAGTTCGTGAGCCTGGATGCCGCCTGGGATCGATGCCGGGCAGCCGGGCGCGACCGAGCGGTCGCAGACGTCGACGTCGAGGTCGACGTGGATCGGCCCGCCGCCAGCTCCCGCGATCTCGAGCGCCTCGGCGACGATCTCGGCGAGCGGCCTGGTGAACAGTTCGTCGCGGTGGATCACCGTGATGCCCCACTCCTTCGCCCGCTCGCGGTAGGCGCGCGAGTTGGCGAAGTCGGCGATGCCGATCTGTACGATGCGGCGCGGATCGAGGCCTGCCTCGACGAGCCTGCGCACAGGCGAGCCGTTCGAGCGGCCGTCGCGGAGGTCGTGGTGGGCGTCAAGCGTGATGAGCCCCGCGGTAGCAAGCTTGTCGCCCGCGACTCCGAGGGCTGCGGGCACAGTCAGCGCATTGTCGCCGCCGAGCGCGACGATCAGCTCGGAACGAGCCGCGAGTTCCCGCACCGCTGCGGCTGCCGCAACCTCGCCGTCTTCGGTGTCAGGGTCAGCGACGTCCCCCGCGTCGCGAATCGTGAGCGCCTCCCCAAGCACTGTCTCGAGTTCGGTGCCGCGACCCCCCGGAGTTCCTGCGGCGACGGTGTGGTCTGAATAGCGCCTGAGCGCCTCGCGCACCGCGGCGGGCGTGAGGTGCGCGTTCGTCGGCGAAAGTGACGTGCGCGACGTCGGAATGCCGATGATGACGAGATCGATGTGCGCATCTGGTGCGGCGGCGTTTGGTGCGGCGGAACCTGATGCGTCTGAACCGGGTGCGGGCCACGACCCGGCCCGTGGCCAATTTGGATCGTGGGGGAGGGGGCGAGCGGCGTTGCTGGTGGGGGCGGTCATAGTTGCACGCTAGCAATGGATTCGCGGTTCGCGGTGACCTGATCCGGCGTGGTCGTCCGGGATCCCGGACGGCCACTCGTGCTCTGACGCACACGAAGAGCCCGGAATGCGGTGTGATCGAATCATGACCTCGACCACACCCGTTTCCACCCAGCCAGTCACCCTCGGGGACGCCCCACTCAGCCGCGCCGACGTCGTCGCGGTGGCCCGTCACGACGCCCAGATCACGATCTCCGCGGCGGCGCTTGCACGCGTCGCCGAGAGCCGCGCCGTCATCGAGAAGCTCGCCGACGATACCCGCCCGCACTACGGCGTCTCGACCGGCTTCGGCGCGCTTGCAAAGGTGCAGATTCCCGTCGAGAAGCGGCAGCAGTTGCAGCGCAGCCTGATTCGCTCGCACGCGGCTGGCACCGGCCCCGAGGTCGAGCGCGAGGTCGTGCGCGCCCTCATGCTGCTGCGCCTGCAGACCCTCACGACGGGCCGCACGGGCGTGCGCCCGATCGTCGCAGAGACCTACGCCGCGATCATCAACGCCGGCATCACCCCGGTCGTGCACGAGTACGGCTCGCTCGGCTGCTCGGGCGACCTCAGCCCGCTCGCGCACTGCGCGCTCACGCTCATGGGCGAGGGCAACGTGCGGGTGAGCGGCGCGGCGGATGCAGATCCGCACGCCCCGACGATCCCCGCCGCCGAGGCGCTCGCCGCCGCCGGCATCGAGCCGCTCGTGCTCGCAGAGAAGGAGGGCCTCGCCCTCATCAACGGCACCGACGGCATGCTCGGCATGCTCTGCCTCGCGCTCCACGACCTCGACGGGCTGTTCGCGACCGCCGACATCGCAGCGGCCGCGAGCATCGAGGCGCTCACCGGCACCGACGCCGTCTTCCAGCCCGAGCTCCACGTGCTCCGCCCGCACGCAGGTCAAGCGTCGTCGGCCGCGAACATGGCAGCGGTGCTCGCCGACTCGCAGCTTGTGCAGCGCCCTCGGGAGGGCGAGTTCAGCCGTGTGCAAGACGCATACTCGCTGCGCTGCGCACCCCAGGTGCACGGTGCAGCCCGCGACACCGCCGCCCACGCCGGTCGCGTCGCTGCCGTCGAGCTCGCCTCAGCGGTCGACAACCCGGTCGTGCTGCCCGATGGCCGCGTTGAATCGAACGGCAACTTCCACGGTGCCCCGGTCGCCTACGTGCTTGACTTCCTCGCGATCGCCGTCGCAGACCTCGCTTCGATCTCCGAGCGCCGCACCGACCGGTTCCTCGATGTCGCCCGCAACCACGGCCTCCCGCCGTTCCTCGCGGCAGACGCTGGCCTCGACTCGGGCCTGATGATCGCGCAGTACACCGCGGCGGGCATCGTCTCCGAACTCAAGCGCCTCGCGGTGCCGGCGTCGGTCGACTCGATCCCGTCATCGGCAATGCAGGAGGATCACGTCTCGATGGGGTGGGCCGCAGCCCGCAAGCTCCGCCGCGCGATCGACGGCCTCGCCCGCGTACTCTCGATCGAGCTCCTCACCTCGACGCGTGCGCTCGACTTCCGTGCAGCCGATGGCGCTGCTGCTCCGGGCGGCGCTACGAGCGCGATCCACGCCCTGTTCCGCACCGAGATCCCGGCGCCCGACACCGACTCGTTCCTGTCGCCGACGATCGACGCGGCCCACGGTTTCGTCGCGAGCGGCGCGGTCGTAAGCGCAGCCGAGGGCGCGCTCGGCACGCAGCTGGCGTAGTGCTGCACGCGGTCGGCGTAGCGCGCTGCGAGCGCTGGGCG
Source organism: Leucobacter komagatae (assembly GCF_000834055.1). Taxonomy (GTDB): domain Bacteria; phylum Actinomycetota; class Actinomycetes; order Actinomycetales; family Microbacteriaceae; genus Leucobacter; species Leucobacter komagatae_A. The sequence goes on along the minus strand of NZ_JXSQ01000004.1, from coordinate 229,921 downwards.
GGCGCGATAGGCTCCAACGCATGAACGCGCCGAAGGTTCCCGCAGCAGATCAGACGCTGCGCATCCTCAGCCTCCTCGCGCGCTCCCGTGGCCCGGTGCCCGCCGGCATGATCGCGACGCAGCTCGAGCTGCCGCGTTCGACGGTGTACCAGCTGCTCGCGACGCTGCAGGAGCACGGCTACGTCATGCACCTGCCCGAGGAACGGCGCTACGGGCTCGGGATCGCCGCGGTCGAGCTGAGCTCCGCCTACGAGCGCCAGGAGCCGCTCGCCCGCCTCGGGCGCCCGCTGCTCGCGGCGCTGGTCGATCGGGTGCGGGCGAGCGGCCACCTCGCGGTCCCGAGCGGCAGCGACGTGCTCTACGTGATTGAGGAGCGCGCCCTCGGCGCGCCACCGCTCGTCACCGACGTCGACGTTCGGTTGCCGATGCACCTCACCGCGAGCGGGCGGGCGGTGCTTGCGGCGCTGCCGCGCGCCCAGGTGCGCGCCCTGTACCCGAACGCGCAGGCGTTCTCGCACCGGCTCGCAACGCCTGACGGGATCAACCGGTACTCGCAGCTGCGCACCGTGCTCGACGACGCGGTGACCCGCGGCTTCGCGACCGAACGCGGATCGGTGACCGAGGGCTTCTCCTCCGTCGCCGTGCCCGTGCTCGATCACCGGGAGTGGCCGGTCGCGGCGGTCGCGATCACATTCCGCGACGAGGACGTCTCAGAAGATCGCTACGCCGAGGTTGCCGCGGAAGTGCGTGCGACGGCCGATGCGCTGTCGGCGCGCATTCACGGGCGCGGTCGGGTGGTTCAGTAGCGGCTCTCGTCGCGCCCCCAGTCGTGGGGGCGCAGGCTTCCGAGAACATGCACCCGCCACCACGAGAACCCGCCGAACATGATCGCTAGGTACACGCCGCTCCAGCAGGCGGCGGCGGTGAGCCCGATAGGTATCTGTGCTGAGGACACAAAGAACCCGAGTGGGTACGCGCCGAGCAGCCCAGCGCTGAGCCCCGAGAGGGTCGCCACCATGAGCGTCTTCTCTAGCAGGTTCTTCTTCCTGGCAGAGTGCAGAACAGCATTCACAACGATCGCGAGCGCTACCCCAATTGCCGCACACGGGAGGATCGCAAAGGTGAAGTACATCCGCCACCCGGAGCCGGAGTGCTCGGGCCGAGTTGACTCGTGGATGACAAGCCGCACCACCCCCGGAGCACTCGCAACAAGCGCCCCGTAGGCAAGCGTCAACCACGCCAAGCTTTGGGCGCGTGCGGGGCTGTTATTTCTTGCCGTACTCACCGATTACCTTCTTGAAATTCTCCGCCTGCTCGCTCCAGGTGTGGCCGGGGGCAGGAATGAACCAGGCGACCCAATCTTCAGACGGTTCGATGGTCGTCTCCACTATATTCTCGACGTTGCTAGCATCAGCGACTTCTCTCAAATAGAACTCGCCATCTTCTTCGACAACCGAAAAACCAGTGATTGATCCCGGCCCATCGACGTATGTGTCCCCTACAACCGTGGTTCTGAAAATACGTGATCTCATCGACGCCATGTCCTCACTTCCGCTGATTGAGCCGTATCGCTGATCTCTGCAACGTGCTTGAGGAGCTGCTGCGGGAGTTTACGTGGGATATTGATCAGGGTGTGCAGAGCTTCGAGCTTGCCCTGTTTGGCTGGGCCGGGGCCGAGGAAGACAATGCGCAGCGTGCGAGAGAGCTAGCCGCGCAGATCGATGGCGGGGCTCCACACGATGGGCGTGCTTCAGAAGAGTTACTCGACACCCCCGTATGATGAACAAGGAGTCCGTGTTTACGAATTTGCGGGAACTGATGCGTGGTTCGTCGCCGACCTCTCCTGGCTCAGAATGACGAGCAAAGTGGTAAAGATTGAGGGTCCCATTTCAATTCTTGGAGGGCGTGCATGACGAAACACCAAAGGAAGCAGTGGTGGGCGTGGGCCGCCGCCGCCATCGTGGTGGCGTCAGGGGTCCTGGCCCTCTGGATGACTCCGCCAAAGGTCGAGCTCAACGGTGGGCAGAACCCTTCCGTGACCTGCGCCTCACTTGTTAGAACGACTTCACCCGTGAGTCTGTGGCCGTATATTAACGAAGTGCAGGGTTGGGTCGAAGACGGGCACCTCGCCGACGAGACTGACTATGTGTTGGAAACGATCGGCATGATCGAGCGGTGCGGGGTCGCCCGGCAAAACCGCGAGGTAGCGCTCATGCTTGCGGCGATCGGCGGAGCAACTCTGCTCATCGTCACGCGGCCGCGGAGTGGTGATGGACGCACTGCTGCAGATGACACATCCGCTGCTAGATCGGAGTAATTACCATCGTCAAGCGTCAAGACCTCGGATTTGCTTTCCCGGGAGTCGGAGAGACCCCGCTGCGCGGTGGGAAGAGCCCGGCGCACATTTTTCTCGCGTCAGGGTTACTTATAGCGGCTATGCTCTTGGCGTTTTTGCTCTGCTTCCAATCGAACGACCCGAACTATCGGCTGCAATTCGTGGCCCTTGGGTTGACTCTCGGGTGCATGGGCGTGGCTCTCATATTTTGGGAACTCTCGATATCCGTCGGAGTCGTTCGGTTTGAGCCCCACTCGCCGTCGCTCCGTTTCGCCTAAGCCCCGGGCCTTGACCTGATGTACCTGCTTGTCGCCGTGCTCACCATGCTCCCTTCGATCTTCGCGCTGCTTGCACTGCTTCGCGGTGAACCCGCGGCCGACATCGGGTTCGGTCGAAGAACCGTGTACGCCCCCGGGGTGCTCGGCTTGGTGCTCCTCGCCCAACAGGTGCGGGCTCTGCGTGTGCCGCGGGGTCTCGAGCTCACGCCCGAGGGGGTGCGTGGTGTTCGCGGGGTGGTGGCGCATCGTGCTCAACTGGGGTGTGCTTGCTGAGGCCTCTGCGATGAGCACGCGTTCCGGCTCGAAGCTCTGTCTCCAGGTCAAAAGCGGCGAGGTGAATATCGTGCCGCGGCGCCTCTTCGGATCTGACCCGGATGCGGTGGCGGCGATCATTAACTATTACCTGCGGCACCAGGCAGACCGCGGGCACCTCACTACCCCGAGGCCGCGCTGCAACTCGTGGCACAGAAATCATAGCTCTGCACTCAAAGCTCTGCGCCGCGAGTCACGATGACCTGGGTCGCTGCGACACCCCGTGTGAAACTTTCGGCTCTAGGCGACGCGCGTGCCCGCCTTCCACACCGCTTCGGTGAGGCGCATGCCTGGGCGGTATGCGAGGTGCGTGACTGAGGGGGCGTTCAAGAGCTGCAGGTCGGCGAGTGCGCCGGGTGAGACGACTCCGACCCTGGCCTGCAGGGATCCGCGCGGGTCGATCCAGCCGTCTTCGTGCATGCCGAGTGCGATGGCGCCGCCGAGTGTCGCAGCGCGCACCGCCTCCTGCACGGTGAGGCCCATCTGCAGCACCGCTGTCGCGACGCAGAAGCCCATTGAGCTCGTGTACGAGGTGCCAGGGTTGCAGTTCGAGGCGATCGCCACGACTGCTCCCGCATCGATGAGCTTCCTGGCTGGGGCGAGCGGCATGCGGGTCGATAGATCGCAGGCGGGCAACACCGTAGCGACGGTGCCTCGTGCGTCTTCGCCCCAGGATCCCGCGAGGGCCGCGATGTCGTCGTCGGTGAGGAAGCCGAGGTGATCCACGCTCAGCGAACCGTGCTCGACCGCGAGCTGCGTGCCAGGGCCGTGCCCGAGCTGATTGCCGTGCACGCGGGTGGCGAGGCCCTTCGCGGTGGCGGTCTCGAGGATCCTGCGGGTCTGCGCTTCGTCGAACGCGCCCGACTCGCAGAACACGTCGACGGCGCTCACGAGCGGGGCGACCGCATCGAGCATCTCACCGGTGACGAGGTCGAGGTATGCGGCTGCGTCCACCCCCGCCGGCACGACATGCGCGCCGAGGAATGTAACGGCGTCGGCCTGGGTCGCGGCGACGCGCGCCGAGCGCACCTCGTCTGCAACAGTGAGCCCGTAGCCGGTCTTCGTCTCCATCGTGGTGGTGCCGTCGCGCCGCGCCTCGCCGACGAGCCGGGCGAGATTCGCCTCAAGCTCCGCGTCTGAGGCCGCCCGGGTCGCGTTCACGGTGACGTTGATGCCGCCAGCCGCATACGCCTCGCCGGCCATGCGCGCCTCGAACTCGGCGGTGCGGTCACCCGCGAACACCATGTGGGTGTGCGAGTCGACCCAGCCGGGCAACAGGGCGCGCCCCTCCGCATCGATCCGCTCATCGGCGGTGGGGGCCTGGGCGGCAGAGCCAACCCAGGCGATCCGCTCGCCCTCGATGAGTACCGCCGCGTCTGACAACCGACCGCCGAGACCCGAACCGAGGGTCTCATCGTTCGTCGTGAGTTCGCCGATGTTGTCGATGAGGAGAGTGCGCACCATAACTACTTTCTTACCAGGCCGTCTCGGTGTTGCGAATGGTCGGTTCCATCGGCACGCGCACGCCGCGCTCCTTGGCGACGTCTGCGGCACGCTGGTACCCGGCGTCAACGTGGCGAATCACGCCCATGCCGGGGTCGTTGGTGAGCAGGCGCTCGAGCTTCTCGGCGGCAAGCTCGGTGCCGTCGGCGACCGACACCTGGCCGGTGTGGATCGAGCGGCCAATGCCAACCCCGCCGCCGTGGTGGATCGACACCCACGTCGCGCCAGACGACGCCGCGGTGAGGGCGTTCAAGAGCGGCCAGTCGGCGATCGCGTCGGAGCCGTCGGCCATCGCCTCGGTCTCGCGGTAGGGGGAGGCGACGGAGCCGGAGTCGAGGTGGTCACGGCCGATGACGATCGGCGCCTTCACCTTGCCCTCGGCGACGAGGCGGTTGAAGAGCAGGCCAGCCTGGTGGCGTTCGCCGTAGCCGAGCCAGCAGATGCGCGCAGGCAGGCCCTCGAACTCGACGCGCTCGGCGGCGGCGTCGAGCCACTTGTGCAGGTGCGCGTTCTCGGGGAACAGCTCCTTAAGCGCCTCGTCGGTGACGCGGATGTCTTCGGGGTCGCCCGACAGCGCCGCCCAGCGGAACGGGCCGAGGCCCTCGGAGAACAGAGGGCGGATATAGGCCGGAACGAAGCCGGGGAACTCGAAAGCCCGGTCGTAGCCGCCCTTACGCGCCTCGTCGCGGATCGAGTTGCCGTAGTCGAAGACCTCGGCGCCCGCGTCTTGAAACTCGACCATCGCGCGCACATGCTGCGCCATCGACGCCTGGGCGTCCCGGGTGAAGCCCTCAGGGTCGGCTTCGGCGCGTGCGAGCAACTCGCTCGGCTCGTAGCCAATCGGGAGGTACGAGAGAGGATCGTGCGCGCTCGTCTGATCGGTCACGAGGTCGATCGCGATCTCGCCGGCGCGGTGCCGACGGAGGATCTCGGGGAACACCTCGGCGGCGTTGCCGACGAGCCCGACAGACCAGCCGCGGTGCTCATCTTTCGCCTGCTGCACCTTTGCGAGTGCCTCGTCGATGTCGGTGACGACCTCGTCGAGGTAGCGCTTGCCGACTCGGCGATCGAGTCGGGTCTTGTCGACGTCGACAATGAGGCAGGCGCCGTCGTTGAGCGTCACCGCGAGCGGCTGTGCGCCGCCCATGCCGCCGCAGCCGCCGGTGAGCGTGATGGTGCCCGCGAGCGAGCCCTTCCCCTCGACGGCGGCGATGCGGCCCTGGCCCTGGAGCTTGCGGCCGGCAGCGGCGAACGTTTCGTAGGTGCCCTGGAGGATCCCCTGGGTGCCGATGTAGATCCACGAGCCAGCGGTCATCTGCCCGTACATCATGAGGCCCTCGGCCTCGAGCTTGCGGAACTCGGGCCACGTCGCCCAATCGCCGACGAGGTTCGAGTTCGCGAGCAGCACGCGCGGCGCCCACTTGTTCGTGCGGAAGACGCCGACGGGCTTACCCGACTGTACGAGCAGCGTCTCGTCGTCTTCGAGGTCGCGGAGCGTGTCGACGATCGCGTCGTACGCCTCCCAGGAGCGGGCGGCGCGGCCGGTGCCGCCGTAGACGACGAGGTCGTCTGGCCGCTCGGCGACCTCGGGGTCGAGGTTGTTCATGAGCATACGGAGGGGGGCTTCGGTCTGCCAGCTCTTCGCTGAGATTTCCGTGCCGCGTGGGGCGCGGACGGGGCGTGCACCGGGGAGGGCCATGAGCGGGTCCTTTCAATCGAGTGACTCCATCTCACCGCGTCTGAGGGCACGGAACAACGCTCACCGGGGTTGGGCTGTCCGGGATCCCGGACCTACGGACGAGTCCGGCGCCGGGTGCGGTTGCCCTGGAACGCAGGAGGGGCCGGGACGCATGCGCGCCCCGGCCCCGATCCACCATCGATTAGAGCGTGTTGCCGAGCTTGAAGCCCTTGTCGCCCTCTTCGTCTCGGGTGTACGAGAACCCGTCGGCGCCAATGGTCACGGCCATCTCGGATGCGTCGGTGCCGGCGACGACCTCGCGCGGATTGCCGTCGAGGTCGAGCACGAGCGATCCGTTCGTGTACCACGACGGCACCACCGGGTTGCCCCACCAGTCGCGGCGCTGATTGTCGTGCACATCCCACGTGACGACCGGGTTGTCTGGGTCGCCCGTGTAGTAGTCCTGCGTGTAGATCTCGACGCGGTGCCCGTCGGGATCGAGGATGTACAGGTAGAACGCATTCGAGACGCCGTGGCGGCCAGGGCCGCGCTCGATGCGGTCCGACATGCGGAGCGCGCCGAGTTTGTCGCAGATCGCGAGGATGTTGTGCTTCTCGTGCGTGGAGAACGCGACGTGGTGCATGCGCGGGCCGTCTCCGCCCGTCATCGCCGTGTCGTGCACTGTCGGCTTGCGGCGCATCCACGCGGCGTAGACGGTGCCCTCCTCGTCCTGAATGTCCTCCGTGACGCGGAAGCCGAGATCCTGCATGAACTTCACGGCGCGCGGTACGTCGGGCGTGATCTGGTTGAAGTGATCGAGCCGCACGAGCGCACCCGGCGTGTACAGGTCGTAGCGCCACGCGAGCCGCTCGACGTGCTCGACGTCGTAGAAGAATTCGTACGGGAAGCCGAGCGGATCCTCAACGCGCACCGAGTCGCCGATGCCCTTCGTGAAGCCCTCCGTGCGGCGCTCGACGCGGCAGCCGAGCTCCGTGTAGAACGCGACGGCCTTATCGAGCTCCTCCGGGCTGCGGACGCGGTACGAGAACGCGGCAACCGCTGCGACGTCGCCCTTGCGGAGCACTAGGTTGTGGTGGATGAACTCCTCGAGCGAACGGAGGTAGATCGTGTTCTCGTCTTCCTCGGTCACGGTGAGACCGAGCACGTCGACGTAGAACTCGCGCGACTTCGCGAGGTCGGTGACGACAAGCTCCATGTACGCGCAGCGGAGGATATCCGGAGCGGGAACCGAGGGGGTGGGGACTGGATTGTCGGTCACGATCGGTGCTTCCTTCGTGACATAGAAACCGGAAGAGGTCTTTTCGCGACCCTTGAGCTCAGACATGCGTTGTCCTTCCTTTCTGGGTGAAACCTGTTGTGTTATTCGGGGGCATCCCGCAGGGAAGCTGATGCGATCATTTGCGGCTACTTGCTGCCGCCCGCGCCGAACTTGGGGGAGTGCGCTTCGTTGAGCGTGATGTGCACGGCCTGCTGGTCGGTGTAGAAATCGATCGAGCGGTAACCGCCCTCGTGGCCGAGACCCGACGCCTTCACACCGCCAAACGGGGTGCGCAGGTCGCGGACGTTGTTCGAGTTCAGCCAGACCATGCCGGCCTCGACAGACTGCGAGAAGTTGTGGGCGCGCTTGAGATTCGACGTCCAGATGTACGCCGCGAGGCCGTACTTCGTGTTGTTCGCGAGCTCGAGCGCCTCCTCGTCGGTGTCGAACGGGGTGATCGCGACGACGGGCCCGAAGATCTCCTCCTGGAAGATGCGCGCGTCGGGGGCGACGTCCGCGAAGACGGTGGGGGAAACGAAGTTGCCGACAGGGAAGCCCTCGGGGCGGCCGCCGCCGGCGACGAGGCGGCCCTCGGCCTTACCGATCTCGACGTAGCTCATGACCTTCGCGTAGTGCTCAGGGTGTACGAGCGCTCCGACCTCGGTTGCCGGGTCGGAGGGGAGACCAACGACGACGTTCTTCGCCCGCTCGGCGTAACGCTCAACGAACTCGTCGTAGATCGAGCGCTCGACGAGGATGCGGCTGCCAGCGGTGCAGCGCTCGCCGTTCAGACTGAACACGCCGAACACGGTCGCGTCGAGCGCCGCCTCGAGATCCGCATCCGCGAACACAACCGCGGGGCTCTTGCCTCCGAGCTCCATCGAGAGGCCCTTGAGGTACGGGGCGGCGTTGCCGAAGATGAGCGAGCCGGTGCTCGACTCTCCCGTGAACGAGATGAGCGGCACCTCGGGGTGCTTGACGAGCGCGTCGCCAGCCTCCTCGCCGAGGCCGTTCACGAGGTTGAAGACGCCGTCGGGCACGCCAGCCTCGCGGAAGATCTCGCCCCACAGCGACGCCGACAGCGGCGTGAACTCGGCTGGCTTGAGCACGACGGTGTTGCCGGTCGCGAGCGCGGGGCCGAGCTTCCACGACTCGAGCATGAACGGGGTGTTCCATGGCGTGATGAGACCCGCGACGCCGATCGGCTTACGGTTTACGTAGTTGATCTGCCGGCCGGGCACCTTGAACGTGTCGTCGTGCTGCGCGACGATGAGGTCTGCGAAGAAGCGGAAGTTCTCGGCAGCGCGGCGCGCCTGGCCCTTCGCCTGCGTGATCGGGAGGCCAGAGTCGAAGCTCTCGAGCTGGGCGAGCTGCTCGTCGCGTGACTCGACGATGTCTGCAATCTTGTGCAGAATGCGCGAGCGCTCGCGCGGCACCATCTTCGGCCACTGGCCGTCGGTGAACGCGCGGCGGGCAGCCGCAACCGCGTGGTCAATGTCGGCCTGCTGGCCGGCAGAGGCGCGGATGTAGGTCTCGTTCGTGACGGGATCGAGGACGTCGAACTCCTCGCCGCCTACCGAATCGACGAACTTGCCGTCGATGAAGTGGCGGATCTTGTCCGGGATGCCTGCTGGCTTGTTCTGAGTCATGCTGTCGCCTCCGTTGGTCTGAACGCTTGAGTCGTGTGGGTTGCTGCGTTATGTGGCGGGCGCCGCGAGAGCGGGCTCCGCCGCGTGTCGTTGGGTCTCGGCGTGCGCGAGTACCGCGTCGAGTGTCTTCGTACGGTGCTCTCGCGCCGTGAGCTCGATGTCGAGTGGACTCGCGCCCTGCTCGATGAGCTGCAGGATGCGCTCGTGCTCCTCGACGGACTCGCTCGCCCGGCCCGGTACGAAGCTGAAGGATGAGTTGCGCAACACTTTCATCCGGTTCCACCCGCGGTGCACGAGGTCGAGGATGTGCGGGTTCGGGCACGTTTCGAACAGGATCGCGTGGAACACGAGGTTGAGCTCGGTGAAGCGCTGCGGATCGAACGCCGTGAGCGACTCACGCATCGTCTCGTTCACATCGCGCGCGCGGGCGATCTGATCTGCCGTGATGAAGGGTGCGGCTAGCCCCGTCGCCGAGCCCTCAACGAGGGCGAGCGTCTGCATGGTGTGCAGGTACTCGGTCTCCTTGATGAGCGCCACCTGCGCGCCAACGTTGCGCTCGAAGGTGACGAGCTGCTCGGCCTCGAGGCGCCGTATCGCCTCCCGTACCGGGACCACCGACATGTCGAGCTCGGCGGCGATCGGCGCGAGCACGAGGCGATGCCCAGGCATGTACTGGCCGGCGTCGATCCGCCCCCTGATGAGGCGGTACGCCTGCTCTGACTTGGACTCGGTGGACACGATTACGCCCTGCCGGTCTCAGCCTCGTAGCGGGCGCGCCATTCAGCATTCATCGGGAACAGTCCATCGACGGCGTGGCCCTCGGCGACGCGGTCCGCAACCCAGCCGTCCTCGGCCTCCTGCGCGGCAGCCTCCGCCGCCACCTCCGCGAGCAGGAACGGCGGAATCACGATGACGCCGTCGCGGTCGCCCATGATGATGTCTCCCGGCTGCACCGCAGCGCCGCCGCACGCGATCGTGACGTCGGTCTCCCACGGCACGTGGCGGCGGCCGAGGACGCTCGGGTGTGCGCCCTGCGAGAAGACGGGGATGTCGAACTGCTGCACGGCCGCGAAGTCGCGCACGCCGCCGTCGGTCACGACGCCCGCGGCACCGCGCACCTGAGCGCGCAGCGCGAGCACGTCGCCGACGGTGCCCGTGGAGGGCACGCCGCGCGCCTCAACGACGAGAATCTCGCCAGGGTTCACGGTGTCGAAGGCGCGCTTCTGCGCGTTGAAGCCGCCAGCGTGCTCCTTGAACAGATCGGGGCGGAACGGGATGAACCGCAGCGTTTTCGCGGTACCGAGGATCGCGTCGCCCTCGTGGTTCGGGTAGACGCCGTCGATAAAGATCTCGGTGTAGCCCCGCTTGCGCAGCGCCGCGGAGACCGTCGCGACCGCGACGCCGCTGAGCAGCTCGCGGATCTCGGCCGTGAGCGGGCCTGGCGTTGACTCTGCCGCAGGCGCGGTGAGCCTCGTCGCGTGGCCCGCCTCGATTGCGGCCGCGAGATCCTGCTCGCTGCCCCAGGCCTCAACCTGCTGTGCCTCGCTCAGCGTCGGGGTCGTGCCGAAGTCGCCGAAGTCACTCTCGCCCTGGGTGACGGTGGTGACGAGGCGGCCCGTGGTCGGGGCGCCCGGGACCTTCGGCGCGTCAACCTCGACCTCGACGACGTCGCCGGGAAGCACGACCGAGGAGCCGGCAGGCGTCCCCGTGAGGATCACGTCCCCTGGCTCAAGTGTCATGTGCTGCGAGAGGTCTGCGACGAGCTGGCCGAAGGGGAACTTCAGGGTGTCGCTCGTGCCTTCCTGCACGAGCTCGCCGTTGACCCAGGTGCGCACACGCCAATCGCCCTCGCCGATGCCTTCGGTCGGGATCGTGACGGGGCCGATCGGCGTGAAGCCGTCGCCGCCCTTGTTGCGCACGTTGGAGCCCTTGTCTGCCGCCCGCAGGTCGTAGAGGCCGAGGTCATTTGCCGCGGTGACGTAGGCGACGTGCCCCCAGCCGTCCTCGGGGGAGGCCCAGCGCGCCTCCTCGCCGATAACGAGCGCGATCTCGCCCTCGAACGCGAGCAGCTCGGTTCCCGCGGGACGCTCGACGGTTCCGCCGGTCGGCGCCAACGACGAGGCCGGCTTGAAGAAGTAGGAAGGGAACTCAGGGGTGCGGCCGCGCTGGGCGATCCGTGAGGGGTAGTTCAGGTGGACGGCAATGATCTTGCCGGGGGTGTCGATTCCGAATATGGGGTCGCCGTCGAGCGCCATGACTACCTCGCCTCTTCTTTGTATTTCATATCGTATATGATCCATGTGCCGGTGTGAAGCCTTGACTGCACGCAGCCCCTGGCTTGGCGCCGGCTAGTAGCTTGGGCGCGGCGCGCTCTGGTTGGGTGCGTCCGACCCGCCGCCGTGAACGGGCAGCCGCGGGACGAACTGCTCAACGAGCGCTTCGGTGGCCCGCGCAAGGATCGCCACGTCGGCGCCGACGGCGACGAAGTCCGCTCCTGCCTCGATAAAGCGCTCCGCCTGCTCAGGCACGAAGGCATTCACGCCGACGGGCTTGCCGGCGGCCTTCGCAGCAGAAATGGCGTGGAGCACCGCGTCGATGACGGCCGGGTGCGACTGCTGGCCGAGCAGCCCCATCGAAGCGGACAGGTCGGCTGGCCCAATGAAGATGCCGTCGACGCCGTCAACCGCGAGGATGCGCGCGACGTCGCTCACTGCCGCAGCGCTCTCAATCTGAACGGTGATGCTCACGAGATCGTTCGCGCGGGCGAGGTAACTGTCTACGCGGTTCCAGCGTGCCGAGCGTGCGAGCGCCGAGCCGACGCCGCGGGTGCCCTCGGGGGCGTAGCGGGCGGAGCGCACGACGTCCTCGGCCTGCTCCGCAGAGTCGACCATGGGAATGAGAAGGTTCTGGGCGCCGAGATCGAGGTACTGCTTGATCGTGACGGTGTCGCCAGAGGGTGGGCGGACAACGACGGTTGGCGGATATGCAGCCATCGCGTGCAGCTGCGCGAGGAGTGACTCGAGTCCGTTCGGGGAGTGCTCGGCATCAAGCAGCACCCAGTCGCAGCCGCTACCGGCGACGATCTCGGCGTTCACGGCGCTGCCAGCCGTTGCCCACAGCCCGACGAGGGCGCGATCAGCGGAGGCGAGACGGTCGCGGAAGGTGGGCGGGAGCGCTAGCTGAATCGGCATGTGACTGACCCCAGTTCGTTGTAGTCGGCGTGGATGGTGTCGCCGCGCTCGACCCACATAGGCTTCGTGAACGATCCGGCGAGGATGATCTCCCCAGCATCGAGGGACTGCCCGTGCTCCGCGAGCTTGTTCGCGAGCCAGGCGACCCCAAGCGCGGGATGGCCGAGAACGGCGCCAGCGACGCCGGAGTCCTCAATGGTCTGGTTGCGGTACAGGAGCGCGGGCACCCAGCTCAGATCGACCGCGTCGACCTTCACGGGTCGGCCACCGAGCACCATGGCGCCCATTGCGGCGTTGTCGCTGATGGTGTCCACGATCGTGCGACCCTCGAGTTCGAGATGGGAATTGAGCACCTCGAGCGCGGGGACAACGTAGGCCGTTGCGTCGAGCACGTCGAAGATTGAGACGTCCGGCCCGGCGAGTGGCTTCGAGAGTACGAACGCGAGTTCGACCTCGACGCGCACGTTTGAGAAGCGATCGAATTCGAGCGTTGCGCCCGATTCGTGGACCATGTCGTCGTGAATCACGCCGTAGTCCGGCTCGGAGATGCCCGTGGCAACCTGCATCACCTTTGAGGTGAGGCCGATCTTGTGGCCGACGAGTCGCGCACCGTTTGCGATGCGGCGGTCGGACCATTCTTTTTGAATCGCGTAGGAGTCCTCGATGCCCATGTCGGGGTAGCGCGAGGTGAGTCTTGGGAGCACGGCGCGGTCGCGGTCGGCTTGCACAAGCTCGTCGGCGATGGATGCAATCTGCGAGGAGTCGAGCACGTGGCCTCCGCTTCGTTGAGTCTGGGTCGTGGTCTTTGCTGGGGCTGCGGGTGAGGCTCCCGCGGTCGTCGCGGGTGGCGGGACGCTGCCCACACCCAGATCGTATACGATCGAACTCGGCGCCTGCTACGGAGAACTCAAATGAATTCCGCGAGGCAGCAGCTTCACGACCCGCCCTGGTCGCCACTGAACAAGGCGACAAGCTGGTCGTGTGGCAGGGCGTGACGCACCACTCCGTTGATGCCGACCATGGTTTCGGCCGCGAGCATCGCGTTCACGATCGCCTCTTCTGTGGCTTCAATCGCAGCGTAAAACAGTGGGTCGATGCGTTCGTTCCTCAGTGCTGTGAGCGGATAGGAAGGGGGCGCATCTGCTGCACCATGGCCCGCGGGGATAGCATCGTTGCCCGTTGCAAAGCAGAGCGCGATGTCGCCGCTGCCGTTCTCGCCCGCGCCACCGGTTCTTGCAATGCCAAGGGTTGCTCGCTGTGCGAGTCTGGCGCACTGGTGGGGGAGGAGCGGGGCATCGGTGGCGACGATGACAATGATCGAACCGCTGCCTTCAGGGAGCTGCGATGCGGGCCGGGGAAGCGCCTGCCCCGGTGCACCGGGCGCGGTGTCACCGGGCACGGCGAGGTGCCGGCCAACAGGGCGACCGTCAATAACGAGGCGGTCGCGCTTGCCGTGGTTGGCCTGCACAAGCACCCCGACCGTGAATCCGCCATCGGCCTGACTCACAACGCGAGACGCTGAACCGATCCCGCCCTTGAAGCCGTGCGCAACCATCCCGGTGCCCGACCCGACATTCCCCTCGGGGAACGCCCCTGCTGTGGCAGTAGCCACCGCGTCGAACACGTGCTCAGCGGTGACGTGAAACCCGTTGAGGTCGTTCAACAGGCCGTCCCAAGTCTCTGCCACCACGGGGAGTGACCAGTATTCCTCGCCGCTCGGTCGCAACGTCGCCTCGTGGGCCACGAGCGCGTCGCGAACGACACCGACGCTGTGAGTGTTTGTGAGCCCAATGTATGACGTGAGAAGCCCAGACTCTCGAACGAGTTCCAAGCCAGTCATCTCCCCGTTGCCGTTCAGCGTGTGTGGCGCAGCGAACAGTGGCTGCCGCCACGGCCTTTCGTTGGGCAGAATGACCGTGACGCCGGTGCGCACCGGGCCGTGCCCCGGTGCGAGCTCCCCGTCGCCATAGGCCAGAGTCGTGTGCCCCACTCGCACGCCAGCGACATCGGTGATTGCGTTGAGCGGTCCGTTGGGAAGGTCGCCCATCCGCAACCCGAGGTCGCGAGCTTTCTTCCCGGAGGGGGCGTGAGCCAGAGGGGTCGGTGACGCGGTGAGAGCCATAGGTGTTCCTTTCGGGGGAGCCGAACGGGTGGGAACGCGGCCGATTGTGTCCGAAGATGGACCACGGTCGTGCTGTATGTCGCTTGCACCCAGTCTCCAGGAATACTCATTCCGCTGCCATAACGGATGTGTGTCGCATGGTGTATACCCTGGGGGTGTAGAATGATACGATGCCCTCTTCCGAGAACCCCGCGCCCGAGTCCGCAGACGAAACCATCGCTGCTGAGACCGCAACCGCTGACGCGCAGACCGAGACGCCAGAAGCGACTCCCGAGACTGCTCCTGTGACTGCTCCTGAAACTTCATCCGATTCATCAACCGATTCAACCCCTGCCGCTGAGCCCGCTTCCGAGAAGTCAGCTCCCGCCGCAGTCCCCGACGAGGAGCGCGTGACCTTCGCAGACCTCGGCCTCGCGCCGAAGGTGCTCGAGGCGATCACCGCCGTCGGCTACGAAACCCCCTCAGCCATTCAGGCTGCCACGATCCCAACGCTGCTTTCGGGCCGCGACGTTGTCGGCCTCGCACAGACCGGTACCGGCAAGACCGCTGCCTTCGCGCTGCCGATCCTGTCCCGCATCGAGCCGGGCCAGGGCGTGCCGCAGGCGCTCGTGCTCGCGCCGACTCGTGAGCTTGCCCTCCAGGTATGCGAAGCGTTCGAAAGCTTCGCATCGCGACTCCCAGAGGTGCACCTCCTCCCCGTCTACGGTGGCCAGGCGTACGGTCAGCAGCTCTCGGCGCTCCGCCGTGGTGTTGACATCGTCGTGGGAACCCCCGGCCGCATCATGGATCACCTCAAGCGCGGATCGCTCGATCTCACGCAGATCAAGTACCTCGTGCTTGACGAGGCTGACGAGATGCTCAAGATGGGCTTCGCTGAAGACGTCGAGACGATTCTCGCCGATACGCCGAAGACCAAGCAGGTCGCGCTGTTCTCGGCAACCATGCCGAGCCAGATTCGCCGCATTTCGCAGCAGTACCTCAACGACCCCCGCGAGGTGAAGATCGCTGGCAAGACCCAGACGTCTTCGAACATCACGCAGCGCTACCTCGTTGTGTCGTACATGCAGAAGCTCGACGCACTCACGCGCATCTTCGAGGTCGAGGACTTCGACGGCATGATCGTGTTCACCCGCACCAGGGGCGACTCGGAGCAGGTTGCTGAGAAGCTGCGTGCGCGCGGTTACTCGGCGGCAGCGATCAACGGTGACGTTCCACAGAACATTCGTGAGCGCACGGTGCAGTCACTCAAGGACGGTCGTCTCGACATCCTCGTTGCGACCGACGTCGCCGCCCGCGGCCTCGACGTAGAACGCATCAGCCACGTCGTGAACTACGACCTCCCGATCGACACCGAGTCGTACGTGCACCGCATCGGCCGCACCGGCCGTGCCGGCCGCTCCGGCGACGCGATCAGCTTCGTGACCCCGCGCGAGCGTCGCATGCTCAGCTCGATCGAGAAGGCAACGAAGCAGACGCTCACGCAGATGCAGCTTCCCCGCATCGACGAGGTCAACGCGACGCGCCTCACCCGTTTTGACGACGCAATCACCTCGGCGCTCAGCGAGACGAAGCGCATTGAGCGCTTCCGCGACATCATCGACCACTATGTGCGTCACCACGATGTGCCCGAGGCAGACGTTGCTGCGGCACTCGCTGTGGTGTCACAGGGCAAGACCCCGCTGCTGCTCGATGAGGCGGACGATCAGAAGTTTGCCCGCGACCGCCAGCAGGCAGCGCGCTTCCTCGAAGATGGCGGCAGTGACCGCGGCGGGCGCGATGACCGTGGTGGCCGCGAGAAGCGCGAACCACGTGAGCAGCGCTCCGACCTGCAGATGTACCGCATCGAGGTTGGTCGTCGCCAGAAGATTCAGCCGGGCCAGATCATCGGCGCAATCGCGAACGAAGGCGGGCTCACCCGCGGTGATTTCGGCCGCATCCAGGTGCGCGACGACTTCTCGCTTGTCGAGCTGCCCAAGGGCCTCTCGTCGTCGACGATGTCAGCCCTCGCAGATACGCGGATCAGCGGCAAGCTCATCGAGCTGAAGCCGGATGCCGGCGGAGCGGGTCGCGGTGGCGACCGCGGTGGCGACCGTGGCGGACGTGGCGGCTACGACCGCAACGATCGCGGCGGCGACCGCGGCGGTTACCGTGGCGGCAATGACCGTGGTGGCGATCGCGGCGGTGACCGTGGTGGTTACCGTGGCGGCAGCGATCGCGGTGGCGAGCGTGGCGGTTACAACGGCGGCAACGATCGCCCAGACGGCAAGCGCAAGCCGCGCTGGTAATAGCGCACCGCGAGTAAAGCTCGTGTAGCGAAGGCCCCACCCCTTGCCGGGTGGGGCCTTTGTGCTGCACCCGGCGCTCGGTCAGTCACCCTTCGACAGCGCGAGTCAGTCACCAGTCGAGAGCGCGAGTCGGGCAGCGGCACCGTGCAGGGCTTCGACAATGCGCCGTGTCATGTCCTCCGTGATGCGCGCGGCAGGCCCGGAAACCGAGAGGGCAGCTGGCGGAGATGAGCCGGGAATGGCCACCGCGATGCAGCGAACGCCCACCTCGCGTTCGCCCTCGTCAAGTGCGTAGCCGCGGCGCCTGGTGTCGCGCAGTTCCGCCAGGAGCGCCCGCGACGAGGTGATTGTCGTGCTGGTGAAGCGTGGGAGCCCGGTGATGTCGGTGATCTCGCGCACACGAGCCTCACTGAGGGTCGCGAGCATCGCTTTCCCTGCGCCGGCACAGTGCGGCAGCACTCGTCTGCCGACCTCGGTAAACATGCGCATCTGGTGGCGTGAGGGTTGCTGTGCGACGTACACCGCCATCGACCCATCGAGTATCACGAGGTTTGCCGTCTCTTGCGAGAGTTCCTCGAGTTCGTTGAGGAGGGGCTGGGCGCGCGTCGCGAGCTGCGGAGCTGCGCGGTTGCCGAGTGCGATCAGCCCGGGCCCGAGCCCGTAGGTGCGGGAGTCGGATTGTCGCGCATAGCCGAGGCCCTGCAGCGTTTTCAAGAGACGGTGCGCTGTTGGCTGCGCGAGCCCGGTCGCTGCTGCGATGTCTGCGAGCGGGAGCTCGGCGTTGGCGTCGGCGAGTTCTTCGAGGATTGCAAACGCGCGTGCCACGGACTGCACCGCGCCGTCGGGGGGAGCCTGGAATGGAGGGCATGATTCCACAATACGGAATCATCGTTCCAAAATAAAGGGCAGTTCCGTAGGCTGGCGCTGTGACCCGCCGAACCGGGTCGCCCGAGTCACCGAGCGAAGGATCCTCTCCCATGACCCACACCGAAGAGCGCGCAGGCCTAGCTGTCGCCAAGCCCATCTTGGATTTCGCCGAGGAAGCCCTCGCCGCCGACGGCAGGGACATCGAGTCATTCTGGGACGGCGTCGCAGCCATCGTGCGCGACCTCACGCCCGAGAACGAAGCACTGCTGGCGCAACGCGACGCGCTGCAGGAACGCATCGACGCGTATCACGCCGAGCGGCCCGGGCAGCCAAACCCTGAGCACTACCGTGCCTTCCTAACGGAGATCGGCTACCTCGAGCCCGAGCCTGTCGGCGTCGCGGTGGCAACGGACCGCGTCGACGCGGAGATCGCTCAGCTCGCAGGCCCTCAGCTCGTCGTGCCCCTGCTCAACGCGCGGTTCGCGCTCAACGCGGTCAACGCACGCTGGGGCTCGCTCTACGATGCGCTCTACGGCACTGATGCGCTCTCTCGTGAGGGCGAGCTCGCACCCGGCAGTAGCTACAACCCGGTCCGCGGCGCAGCGGTCATCGCTGAGGGGCGGCGGATCCTCGACGCGCATGTGCCGCTCGCGCACGGATCGCACGCCGACGCTACCGGGTATGCGGTGGTCGATGGTGCGCTCTCGGTAACCCTGGCTGGCGGTGAGGGGACCGGCCTCGCTGATCCTGCGGCGTTCGCAGGTTACCGCGGTTCCGAAGAGGCCCCCGAGCGGGTGCTCCTCGTGCACAACGGCCTGCACATCGACATCCTCATCGACCGGGCGGGCGCGAACGGTGCGACCGATGCGGCGGGCATCAACGATATCGAGCTTGAGTCTGCGCTCACGACCATCATGGATCTGGAAGACTCCGTGGCCGCTGTCGACGCCGAAGACAAGGCACTCGGCTACCGGAACTGGCGCGGCCTCATGGACGGCACGCTCTCCGAGCAAGTTACGAAGGCGGGCGAGTCCTTCACCCGCGTCGCCAATCCTGACCGCAGCTACACTGATCCGAACGGCAAGCCCCTCACGCTGCCGGGTCGATCTGTGCTGTTTGTCCGAAACGTTGGGCACCTCATGCGCACCCCGGCCGTGCACGACGCGAAGGGCGCAGAGGTGTTCGAGGGGATCCTCGACGCTGTGATGACCGCGGTTGGTGCGCTCGGCGAGCTTAGAGGAGCCGCGCGCGGAACGAACTCCCGTTCCGGTTCGATGTACATCGTGAAGCCCAAGATGCACGGCTCCGCTGAGGCCAAGTTTGCGGCGAAGCTCTTCGGGCGCGTTGAGGAGCTCCTCGGGCTGCAGGCGAACACGCTGAAGATCGGCATCATGGACGAGGAGCGACGTACGTCAGCGAACCTGGCGGCATGCATCGCTGCCGCGAGCGACCGCGTCGTCTTCATCAACACGGGCTTCCTCGACCGCACGGGCGACGAGATCCACACGTCGATGCGCGCGGGCGCGATGCTCCCGAAGGGGGCCATCCGCGAGCAGCCGTGGCTGCCAACCTACGAGGCGCGAAACGTCGCAATCGGTGTCGACTGTGGTCTCGACGGTCGCGCCCAGATCGGCAAGGGCATGTGGGCAATGCCAGACCTCATGGCCGCGATGCTCGAGCAGAAGATCGGGCACGTCATGGCGGGCGCCTCGACCGCCTGGGTGCCGTCGCCGACAGCGGCGACGCTCCACGCGCTGCACTACCACCAGGAGGACGCGTTCGCCGCTCGCCGCGGGCTCGCCTCGATTGCGTCCGACAGTCTCGCCACACTGCTCACCATTCCGCTCGCCCCAGCGGGCGCGCTCGACGCGTCGACCGTCGCGACGGAGGTCGAGAACAATGTGCAGTCAATCCTCGGCTACGTTGTGCGGTGGGTGGATCAGGGTGTTGGCTGCTCGAAGGTTCCCGATATTCACGACGTCGGGCTCATGGAGGATCGCGCGACCCTGCGCATCTCGAGCCAGTTGCTCGCGAACTGGCTCATGCACGGCGTGATCAGCGAGTCTGAGGTCGACGCTGCCCTCGCGAAGTGCGCGGAAATTGTGGATCGCCAGAACGCGGGCGACGCCGCGTATGAGCCGCTCGCGGGCGGCACAGGCACCGCATACGAGGCGGCCCGCCGGCTCATCATCGACGGAGCCACGCAGCCCAACGGTTACACGGAGCCGCTGCTGCACGCCCTGCGCCTTCGGAAGAAGGCAGAGCTCGCAGGCTAATTTTCGGTGCTCCTCAAACGGCTCGGCGCTCAGTGCGCCGAGCCGTTTGACGTTCCGCAAGCAGCTGCGCTGCTCTGCATGCGTCATGTTTCTCACGCATGGGTGTCGCGTATTTCCCTTCCTCGTTGTATAAATGGTGAGCATGCGTTTACTACATGACGAAGGAGTCCATGGAATGTCCGCACCGAAAACCACCCCGTCTTCACAGCGGGAGCTGCGGCGGGTTGCTGCAGCGACCGTGATCGGCACCACGATCGAGTGGTACGACTTCTTCCTCTATGCGAGCGCGGCCGGGCTCGTGTTCGCAGACCTGTTCTTTGCGCCAGCCGGGCCGCGGGCCGCAACGATCGTGTCGTTCGCGACGGTCGGGGTGAGCTTCCTCTTCCGCCCGCTGGGCGCGTTCCTTGCTGGACACTTCGGCGACCGCATCGGCCGAAAAGCGATGCTCGTCATCACGCTACTGCTCATGGGGGTCGCGACGACCCTCATCGGGGTGCTGCCAACGTACGCGCAGGTGGGCTTGCTCGCGCCGATAATGCTCATGGTGCTGCGGATCCTACAGGGGCTCTCGACAGGTGGCGAGTGGGGCGGCGCGGTGCTCATGGCCGTCGAGCACTCGCCCGAAGGCCGGCGTGGCCGCATGGGCGCGTTTCCCCAGATTGGCGTCCCACTCGGGTTGCTGCTTGCTTCCGGTGTGCTCGCGCTGATGACGGGCGTCATCTCGCCAGGTGAGGCCTTCCTTGAGTGGGGGTGGCGCATTCCGTTCCTCTTGAGCTTCGTGCTCATCATCGTCGGTATCGTGGTGCGTCGCGCGGTAGAAGAGAGCCCCGTATTCACTGAGATATCCGAGCGGAAAGAACAGACCAAGGTGCCTGTGGTGCAGCTCTTCCGGCATCACTGGCTGCTCGTACTGCTCGCGGCGCTCACTTTCGCAGGGAACAACGCTGCCGGATACATGACCACCGGCGGGTACATCCAGAGCTATGCAACCACGCCGATTGCCGAAGGCGGTCACGTTGGCATGGAGCGAACCCCCGTGCTGCTCGCAGTGGCTGCAGCTGCGGTGGTGTGGCTCATTGTCACGTTCTTCGCGGGCATGATCTCTGATCGGATCGGGCGCAAAAAGACGTACGTGATGGGGTGGATCGCGTTCCTTGCTGTTATCTTCTTCCTGTTCCCGATGGTGAATACCGGCAACCCCTGGGTGCTTTTCACTGGCCTCTCGCTGTTCGCGATCGGCAACGGCCTCACCTACGGCCAGCAAGCGGCTTACTTCACCGAGCTGTTTCCCGCGTCGATTCGCTTCTCCGGTGTCTCGATCACTTATGCCATCGGAGCCATCCTTGGAGGCGCGTTCGCCCCAACGATCTCGCAGGCGCTCGTGCAGGTCACCGGTACGTCGAACTCGGTCGCGATCTACATCGCGAGCGTCATGTGCGTCGCGTTTGTCGCGACGATCCTCCTGCGCGACCGCACCGACATTCCGCTGGGGCCAGAGCATGAGGAGCAGCAGCAGAAGGGCCACTTCATTTGGGAGAAATCCGCTGTCTGACCGGGCATGCCCCCGACCATGCCGCAGCACACGACACCGCTGCCCGGCTGGTCGTCTTACGCGGTGGTTTCGGGAAGATCGAGACCGTTGGCCTTCTGCACCTCGCGCTGGTAGTCGGCGACAACGGTGCCGGAGACGCGGCAGTCGAGCAAGATCGTGCCGGCAGCGCCACCCGCCGTCCACGCCTCGAGCGCGGCGAGATCGGCAAGCGTGTTCACGACGACGCCGGTCGCTCCGAGCGCGCTGGCGACGCCAGCGAAGTTTACGGTGGGAATGAGCATGGGGGCCGTGTCGAGCCCCATTACGCCGTAGAGGTGCACCTCGGCGCTATACGCGCTGTCGTTCCACACCACGATGACCTGGCTGCGCGCCGTGCGAATCGCCGACTCGAGGTCGGCAAGGGCCATGAGCCCGCCGCCGTCGCCTGTTGTCAGCACGACCGTCGAATCGGGCGCCGCGGCAGCGACCCCTGGGACGGTGCAGAACCCAAGCCCGATGGTCTGGTACGCGGTGCCGACCATGATCATGCGCTCGGGGGATGCGACCGGCCAGAACATGTTTGCCCAGGCGAGGAAGTGGCCGCCGTCGCTCGTGACATGCCGGTTCTCGGGGAGGAGGTCTGCGAGGCGGGAGGCGACTGCGCGCGGATCGAGGAGTCCATCGGAGCACAGTTCGGTATCGCCTACCGGTCTGATCCGCAGCGCTCCACCAGGCTCGAGCCCGGCGACTTCTGCCCGCCAGCCCCCGGGGGCGCGTGAGACGTCGGTGCGGGCGGCGAGGGCGGAAGTGAGCTCCCCAGCGATTGCCCTGAGTGTTTCGCGGGCGCCTCCCTGGAGCAGTTGATGGGTGATCGGATGCTGAGTCTTTGGCGCTGCAACCTGTTCCGTGTCGACGCGGATCACGACGGTGCCCTCGCCAAAGAGTTCGCCAAAGCGCATGGTGAATTGGTTGAGGCCGGCGCCGACGACGAGCACGACGTCGGCCTGCTGGATCGTGGCCATTGCCTCGGCCTGGCCGAAGCCTCCGGCGATGCCGAGATCGTAGCGGCTGTCTGGGAAGATGCTCCGAGCGAGCGCGGTTGTGGCGGTGAGCGCGCCGAGCCGCTCGGCGAGCTCGCCAAGCTCGGTCGCGGCACTGGCGAGGTGTGCGCCGTGGCCGGCGATGATGAGTGGGCGGGCTGCGCCGGCGAGCGCATCGGCTGCGGCCACGATCCGGTGTGCGGCTGGCACGGTTGAACTCGAAGCAATCGCGCCGGGCAGCATCGACGTTGCTGGCGTCGCAGCGGGGTGTGCGGCCGGGGCGTGATCGGCGACCGATCGGGTGAGCTCCGCGAGCATCGCCGGGTCGCTGAGGTCAATCGCTTGGGGAGCGGCCGCCGCTGCCACGGGAGCGTGGGCAGCCGGCGTTGGCTCGGAGACGGGCGCGTTCACGAGGTCGTATGGCAGCCCAAGTACCACGGGCCTGCGCATGCGCAGCGCGTAGGCGGCGGCACGGTCAACGGTTTCTGCGACCTTGGCGACGCCGAGGGTGAAGAGGCGCACGCCGATGGCAGCGCTGAGCATTTCCTCGTCGACGTCCCAGGGCCGAGGGCCGCTCGAGGGGGAGTCGCCGACGACGAGCAGCATTGGTGTGCGAGCCTGTGCGGCCTCGGCGAGTGCGGTGATCGTATTGGTGAAGCCGGCGCCGTAGGTGGTGGTTGCGATCGCCATCTTGCCGCTCACGCGGGCGTAGGCGTCTGCGGCGGCGACGGTCGCAGCCTCGTGCCGGACGGCGGTGTAGGGGACCCCGGCAGCGCCGAGATGGTCGATGAGGTGTGCGTTGCCGTTGCCCATGAGGCCGAAGCTCTGGCTGGCGTGCTTGGCGAGCGCGGCGGCGGTCGCGGCTGCGAGGGTCTGTGGGGTCGACGAATTGGGGTGCGAGAGAGACATCTGCGAAATCCTTCATTGGATCGAGCGGTGAATGATGACCGTGTATGTCTCGCGAAGCCTCGCAGCAGCGCCCCTTTTTCGGGTGCCTTACCCGGGCAACCCGGGTGGACAATTCGTAGTGTAGCGGACTGCGCTAACTGTAGTTTGCGAGCACCTCGCGAGCGGCGCGCTGCAGTCGTGCGGAGACCTCGGAAAGCGCGTCGGGCACGCGGAAGTGGACCACGGCGATCGCGGCAGGCGGTTCGCCTGGAATGCGCAGTGGCACAGCGAGTGAGGTCACTCCGTCGATGACTTCGCTCTCGCTGAGCGCGTATCCGAGTGTGCTTGCTGCGACAGCTGCGGCGCTCGGGGCCACCGTTCCGCTCGCTGCCGACCGTTCAGCTGGTGAGAGCACGGATTCGATGGCGTGGCCAGGCGCGCCGCGGTCAAGGGGGTGGCGCACGCCGGGGTTGCGGGCAATGCTCGCATCGACGTTTCCCGGTTCGACTGACGCGAGTGTGACTACGTCGCCAGCGTCGAGCACGGTGAGGAATGCCGTCATACCGAGGTCGTGCGCGAGCTCGGTAAGAGCGGGCGCCGCCGCGGTCGTGAGCTGGGGCGCGACGCCGTGCGCGAGCGAGGCGATGCGGGGCCCGAGCCTGATGAGGCCTGCGTCGTCGCGAATGGCGAACCGGTGCTCTTCGAGCGTGCGGAGCAAGCGGTACGTGTTGGAACGGTGGATTCCGAGCGCCTCAGAGAGGTCCGTGATTGAGAGGGGAGCGCGGGCCTCGGCGAGCACCTCGAGCGCGCGGAGGCCTCGGGAGAGCGTTTGTGAGCCTGCGGTGGGTGTGGTCGCCATCGGTGCTCCTTGTGGTCGTCGGGCGTTGTGCGCTGGCGAGCGCGCCCGTACACTAGTGTGCATTATTCGAAGGCTGTGTTCAATAGTTGAACGCAGACGGTTCGACGCACAGTGAAGTGAGGGCGCCACATGCAGTTCCACCACCATGGTTATGTTTCAACCGACCCGCGGCTGCTTCCCGCCGCGGGGGTCGGCCTCGACCGGCCAGCAGAGCTTCCCAGCGAGGTCGACGTGCTCATCGTTGGCTCCGGCCCTGCCGGAATCGTCGCGGCCGCGCAGCTCGCGCAGTTCCCCGGAGTCGTCACCCGCGTCGTCGAGCGCCGCGATTCGCGCCTCGTCCTCGGCCAGGCCGACGGCATCCAGGCGCGCAGCGTCGAGACCTTCCAAGCCTTCGGCTTCGCGAGGCAGATCATCGACGAGGCGTACCGCATCACCGAGACGAACTTCTGGACGCCTGACCCCAAGAACCCATCGCAGATCGTGCGGAGCTCCATCACCGACGACGACCCCGCCGGCATCAGCGAGTTCCCCCACCTCATCGTCAACCAGGCGCGCGTCATCGACTACTTCGCCGAGTACGCTCGCCGGGCTCCGGCCCGCGGCGACATCGACTACGGATACGAGTTCGAGGGCCTCGAGGTCGGCTCGGGGGAGTACCCGGTCACCGTCACCCTGCGCGAGGTCACGGGCCAGCGCGGCGCGGGCATCAACGCGGCAGAGACTGCCTCCGCGACCGAGGGTGGCACGCGCACCGTGCGAGCAAAGTACGTGATCGGGGCCGACGGGGCGCGCTCGCGCGTGCGCAGCGCAATCGGCGGATCGCTCTCGGGATCCACCTCGCTGCACGCGTGGGGCGTGATGGACGTACTCGCCGTCACCGACTTCCCCGACATTCGCAAGAAGTGCATCAATTACTCGGAGGCAGGGAGCATCCTGCACATCCCGCGCGAAGGCAACCACCTCTGCCGCATCTACGTCGACCTTGGCGAGGTGCCAGCAGACGGCGGCAAGAAGGTGCGCGACACTCCTCTCGAAGAGATCGTCGCGCGTGCGAACGCGATCCTCAGCCCGTACACGCTCGACGTGCGCGACGTGCCCTGGCACAGTGTCTACGAGGTGGGGCACCGCCTCACCGACCGCTTCGACGATGCGGCGACCTCGCCCGACGGCAAAGGCCGCGTCTTCCTCATGGGTGACGCCTGTCACACGCACAGCGCGAAGGCAGGCCAGGGCATGAACGTCTCCATGCAAGACGGCTGGAACCTCGGCTGGAAGCTCGGCTACGTGCTCGAGGGTCGCAGCCCGGAATCGCTGCTCGCAACCTACTCAGAGGAGCGCCGCGTCACCGCGAAAAACCTCATCGACTTCGATAGGGAATGGTCGACACTCATGGCGAAGAAGCCGGAGGAGTTTGCGTCGCCATCTGAACTCGAAGAGTTCTACGTGCGCACCGCAGAATTCCCCGCAGGCTTCATGACCGAGTACACGGGATCCATGCTCACGGGCGACGCGACGCACCAGGCGCTCGCTGCAGGCTTTCCCATCGGCAAGCGCTTCAAATCCGTCGAAACGACCCGGGTCGCGGACGCGGTGCCGATCCATCTCGGCCATCACCACCGCGCCGACGGGCGCTACCGTGTGTACGCGTTCGCCGACCGCTCAGGCGAGCAACTCGGCCGCTGGGCTGAGTGGCTGCTTGAGCACGAAGCGTCGCCGATCCGCCGGTTTACGCCGGCCGGCGCAGACCTCGACGCCGTGTTCGACGTGAAAGCCGTGATGCAGCAGCCGCACCGCGAGGTGCGCATCGAGGAGTTCTCGCGGCTGTTCCTGCCGGCATCCGGCCCGCTCGGCATGACCGACTACGAGAAGATCTACGCGGCGAACCCTGGCGAGGACATCTTCGATATTCGTGAGATCAGCCGCGATGGTGTCGTGGTCGTGGTGCGGCCCGACCAGTATGTTGCCGCGATCCTCCCGCTCGACACCCCAGAAGCGCTCGGCGAGTTCCTCGGCAAGACATTCCTCGAGCGTTAGCGAGCCCTCGCGGCGCCGCGCCGGCTACAGCAGCTGGTGCTGGCGTCGCGAGATGAGTTCGCGCAGCATGATCGACGTCGCCGTTCGGAGCACGCCGCGGCACTTCATGATGCTCTGGGTAATGCGGTAGACGTCGTCTGCGTCGCGCGCAACGATCTCAATCGATAGATCGCTCTGACCGGACACGGCGACGCACTCGATAATCTCGGGGATCTGCTCGAGATCGGCGATCATAAGGTCGAGCTTGTCCTGGTTTGCCTCGGCGGTGATGTGTGCGCGCAGCGGCCAGCCGAGCGCCGGCGGGTGCAGTCGCAGCGAGTGCGCCTTGAGTGCGCCGGAGCGCTGCAGCCGATCCAGCCGCGTATGCACCGTGCCGCGGGCGAGCCCAAGCTCATAGGCAATCGCCTGGACGGTCGCGCGAGAGTCTGCGTCGAGCGCGGCGAGGATCCGGCGGTCGGTAGCGTCGAGGACATACATAATGACCAACATAGCGTCACTGGAGCGTGGCTGCACCGGTCGATCTGTTCAATCTGAAATGGCTGACTTGTTGGAACCGCCAGTCTTCGATTGAATTCTTGGCATGACACTTGCTGCAATGCTCGCAGAGCGCCCGACACTAGCTCCGTTCCTTGACCACGAAAAGGTCAACATTTCTACCGGGAAGAGGTCGGGCCTCACCATCATCGTGGCGGTGCACAGCACGAAGCTCGGCCCGGCGCTCGGCGGCTGCCGCGTCTGGAGCTACGGGGACTGGAGCGAAGCGCTCGCTGACGCGCTGCGGCTGTCGCGCGGCATGACCTCGAAGAACGCGCTCGCTGGGCTAGATCTCGGCGGCGGCAAGTCGGTCATCGTGCTCGAGCCAGGGCAGCAGCTCACCGGGGAGCTTCGCCGTAACGCATTCCTCGATCTCGGCGACGCGGTCGAGGCGCTCGGCGGCGCGTACCTCACCGCGGAAGACGTGGGAACGACCGCGGCCGACATGGCCGTGGTCTCGGAGCTTACCGAGCACGCCGTCGGCTTGCCTGCCGACCAGGGCGGCCTCGGCGATCCAGGCGAGTACACCGCGCGTGGCGTGTACTCTGCGCTCCGCGAGACGCTCCG
The DNA here is from genome assembly GCF_000834055.1 of Leucobacter komagatae. Taxonomy (GTDB): domain Bacteria; phylum Actinomycetota; class Actinomycetes; order Actinomycetales; family Microbacteriaceae; genus Leucobacter; species Leucobacter komagatae_A. The sequence goes on along the minus strand of NZ_JXSQ01000004.1, from coordinate 202,693 downwards.
CCGCACGCACGGCACCCCCGACGCGGCTGGTCGCAAGATCACTATCGTCGGTCTCGGCCACGTCGGATCCGCCCTCGCCACCCGGCTCGCCGGCGAGGGCGCGATACTCACACTCTCTGACATCAACGACCAGAAGCAGGCACTTGCGCGCGAGCTCGGCGCGGACTGGGTCGCGCCCGCCGACGCGCACCGCGTGCCGGCCGACGTGTTCATGCCTGCCGGTGTCGGCGGCATGCTCTCACCGCGGGTCATCGATGAGCTCGACACCAGCGCCGTCGTCGGCCCGGCGAACAACCAGCTCGCAGAAGCAGACGGCGCCGAGCAGCTTGCGGCGCGCGGCATTCTCTACGCCCCCGACTACCTCGTGAACGCCGGCGGCGTGCTCTACCTGGGCGCAAAAGACGACAGCATTGAGGATCGCATTGCCCGAATCGACGCGATCGGCGATACGCTTGCGCGCGTTTTCGACGAGGCGGCATCGCAGGGGATCACGACCGTGGAGGCCGCTGACAATCTCGTGAACGCACTGCTTCGCAAGTAGCGCTTTCGTAGAGAATTCCACAACGCACCCGCTCGGCCGCCGGCCGAGCGGGTGCGTTGTTGTCTACGACGAACCCGGGTGGGGGCTCTCGTGGATGCTCACAACTTCGGGAGGCGCGGCTGGCGCTAGTCTGCTCAGTATGAGCACCCAAATTATCGATGAAGATACTCTCACCGCCCGTATTGCCCAGGTCGCCGAGGACGCGGGGGTGTTCGCATTTGCGCACGCTCGCGACATTGACACAGGCGCCGAGGTTGGCTTTGACTCTGACGCGCCTACCGTTACCGCGTCGGTGTTCAAGGTGCCCGTGCTCGTCGAGTACGTGCGGCAGGTCTCTGCTGGTGAACTCGACCCGGCCCAGCGCGTTCGCTTCTTGCCCGCTGACGCCACGCTCGGCCCGACCGGTCTGAGCGTATTCTCGGACGAGGCCGAGTGGTCGCTGCGCGACGTTGCGACCTCGATGATCACCGTGAGCGACAACGCGGCGACCGACATCGTCACCGGAATGGTCACGGTAGACCGCGTGAACCAGACGATGCGCGAGCTCGGCCTGCCAGGGACGCAGCTCACTGGCGACTGCGCACGTATCTTCGAGGACATCGCCAACGATCTCGCGGCTGCGGGCATCGGCGCGATCGATGGCATGGCGAGCGTGGACTACGACACCGCAGCAGGATTCATAGCCGCGACTCCGGAAAAGACGAACCGAACGACGCCGCGCGAGGCTACTTCATTGCTGCAGCAGATCTGGACGGACGCCGCGGCGTCCCCTGAGGCCTGCGCGGAAGCGCGCCGGATTCTCGGCCTCCAGGTGTGGCCGCACCGTCTGAGCTCAGGTTTCCCGCGAGATGACGTGAAGATCAGTGGCAAGACGGGCACGCTCGGAATGGTGCGTAACGAGATCGGTGTCGTCGAGTTCCCAGATGGCACGCGCCACGCGATCGCCGTGTTCCTGCGCGGAAAGACCCTGCAGTCGCGCAACCCCGCCGCAGACCGCGCGATTGGTGACATCGCGCGCCTGCTGTCTGACGCGCTGAGTTAACGGGCTGTGCGGGGCGCTTTGGGCGTCCCGCGGACGGTGCCGCGACTGGTGCCCATCGCACACAGCACAATGGCCCGGGCCCTTCGCAAAGGGGTCCGGGCCATTGTGCTGTGCAGTGTTAGCGGTTGATGAGCGGCAGCATCGCGTGCATGGATGCCGCTGCGAACTGGTAGCACGCGGTGATGAAGTTCACTGCCTCGCGGGGTGAGTGCGCGACAACCTGCACGGTCCGGATCGCGGTGCGCTCGGCTGTCGGGATCATCTCCGCGTGCTCCGCGGCGGAGATGTTTGGCATGTCGATTGACACCTCGATCGTTGCGGGAACGTCAGTGACGGCGAGCGTGCTCGCTCCCGCGACTGCCTTCGTCGCGGCCTCAGTGATCAGGCGGCGCGCCTCTGAGGGGGACATCGAATCTGCGGCGTTGTAGCCGTGCGCTTCCTTCACCGTGACCGTCTCGATGCCCGGAAGAGTTTCCGAGATAGCGGCGCAGATGACGTCGTCGCCCGTGAGGAGCGCGACGGGAACACCAACGGCCGCCGCCTGGAGGGCGTTAACGTCTGCCTCGGACACGGCGCGTCCGTTGACGCGCACCTCGTTGAAAAGCGATGAGTAGGTGTGCGCGATGACGCCAGGGCCGCCGGCGGCCGCGTGATATCCGATGAAGAGCGCAACATCGTGGTCCTTGTCGATTCCCTCGGCCATGCAGTCGACCTTTGGCTTGCCGAAGATGATTCGCGCACGCGGGTCGAGATCCTCGTGAATGAGGTTGTCCATTGTGCCGTGGCTGTCGTTGATGGTGACTTCGGTCGCTCCGCCGGCGAAAGCGCCAGCGATGGCCGCGTTCGCTTCACCGGTCATGAGGTGCTGAGCACGCGGGTACCCGTGGCCACCCCGCACGACCTGATCCATCGTCGCGATGCCGGCGACGCCTTCCATATCGATTGAAATATACACGCGCATGCGCCAGTTTCCCCCCAGATGACGTACTGCGAGGACGCGCTGTCCTCGTGGAGCAAATGGCTCCCAACTTCGTAGCCTAGGAGGAATGTCGGGCACTGTGTTGGTTCGTACGACAGTTTTTCGCGCCGTTGCTTGGTGTGTTCGACAGTGCGGCGAGATTCGGTTGTCCGCAATACTGAGTAGGCAGCTAGACCCAACGGCGAGGAGAGCGCATGCCAGCAACTTCTGGGAGTCCACAAGTGGACGTCACACCGAGACAGACGCAGAAACGGGAATCCTTCCTTGTGCGGAAACCGTGGGCAGCGTACCTGTTGCGACGCGGTGGGTACTTTGTCGTGTCCATGTTCGTGCTCATCACGGTCTCCTTCCTGCTCATGCAGCTCATTCCGGGCGATCCAGCTCGAGTGTCCGTTGGTGAGAACGCGACACCGGAGGCCGTTGAGGCCCGGCGGATCGAACTTGGTCTCGATCGCCCAGTGATCGTGCAGTATTTCTCGTTTTGGAAGGGGCTGTTCACCGGGGATCTCGGTGAATCGATCAGCTCACGCCAACCCGTTATCGACGTCATTATTCAGCGGGCTCCGGCTACGCTGGAAATCGCATGGGCCGCGGTGCTGATCGCGTTCGTCGTAGCGGTGTGTCTTGGCCTCACCTTCGGGGCGCTCACCCATGGCGGCCGCCGGCCAGGAGTCGACACTGGGTTCAACTCCGTGACCGCTGCGCTCGCGCTCATCCCAGAGTTCCTCGCAGGCATCCTGCTGGTGTACTTTTTCGCAGTAACGCTTGACCTGTTCCCGGTTGCGGGAAGAAGCGGGTTCTCGTCATACATATTGCCTGTTGTCGCGTTAGCGTTTGGTCCAGCGGCCGGGCTCACGCGCATCGTCCGCGCCGAGACCCTGACCGTGCTCCAGCAGGACTACGTCCGGACGGCCCGCTCCCGTCGCATGCCAGCGGTTCGGCTGTACGCCAAACACGTGCTGCCGAACCTGCTCACATCAACGCTCACGATCTCGGGTATGGCGCTGGGCGCCATGATCGCGGGGACGGTGCTTGTCGAGAGCATCTTCGCGTGGCCTGGCCTCGGCGGCGTGATCGTGCAGTCCATTCAGGGCAAGGACTATCCGCTCGTGCAGGCAATTATCATCTTCTACGGATCGGTGGTGCTGCTCATTAACCTCGTAATCGATTTCGTGCTCATCCTGTTGGATCCGCGCACTGCATTGGACAAGTCATGACTACGAAACATCGCTTCCTTGAGACACTGCGCTCGCCACTGGGTATTGTCGCGGTCGTATCGTTTACCGCGCTCGCCTTTCTCGCCATCTTTGCTCCGGTGATCTGGGGTCAGCAAGCCGCAGTGACAAACACGAGCATGATTTCGCAGCCATCCAGCGCCGAGCACATATTCGGCACTGACGGCAGCGGCCGCGACATCTTGCTGCGCACGCTCGTCGCCACGCGATTGTCGGTGGTGATGGCACTGAGTGCTACTGCGGTTGGCATTGTGTGCGGCGTGCTGCTTGGACTGCTCCCGCTCGTTCTTGGAGGGCGCGGTGGGCGTTGGCTGGTCGCAGGCATCAACATTGGTGTCGCGTTCCCTGGGCTACTTCTCGCAATCGCCTTCTCCGTGATCCTCGGCCAGGACGGCCTTGCAGCTAGCCTGGCGATCGCGATCGCGATGATGCCAAATTATGCGCGTCTCGTGCACAACCTGTCAGCCTCGGTGTGGGGCAGGGACTACGTTTCAGCTGCGCTCGTGCTCGGCGTGCCGAAGCGACAGATTGTCATCAGGCACGTTTTGCCGAACGTGCGCGACCCGCTGCTCGTGAACGCCGCGCTCACCGCGGGCGGCACGCTGCTCGCGTTCGCAGGCCTCTCCTTCCTTGGGCTGGGTATCCAGGTGCCGCAGTATGACTGGGGTCGGATGCTCAACGAGGGTGTCAGCAGAATCTTCATTACCCCTGCTGCTGCGATCGTTCCTGGCGTGGCCATCATTCTTGCCGGCATGACGTTCATGCTGCTCGGAGAGGTACTGAACCGGACCCTCGCAACGGGGAGCAGGCGGAGCCTTAGCGGTGCGATGCTGCGCAAGCTTGGCCGCTCCCGCGCTGCCGCAACCGATATTGCTGCTGCTGCGACCGGCGAGGTCTCCACTGACGCGTCGAGCGATACGGTGCTCTCCGTCCGCGGGCTCAAGGTGTTCGCGCCGCAGGGCGACGACGAATTACGTGCGTTGGTCGACGGGGTGTCCTTCGATATCGCTCGTGGTGAGATTGTGGGCGTCGTGGGTGAATCGGGGTCGGGAAAGAGCTTGACGCTCATGTCGATAGCAGGCTTGATCGAGTCCCCGCTGCACGTCACGGCCCGCTCTGCCAGTTTTGATGGCGAGGACGTTGTGCTTACCGAGGACGGGTACCCGAAGTCCCTCGACCACCACTTTGGAACACGTCTTGCGATGGTGTTCCAGGACCCAATGTCGTCGTTGAACCCCGCGCTGCATGTCGGCACTCAGGTCGCGGAGACCGGCATGTTGCACCTCGACATGGACCGCGCCGAGGCCAAGAAGGTGGCCGTCGAGCGGCTTACCGCGGTGCGAATCCCTGACGCAGAGCGCCGCTACTCCCAGTATCCCCATGAGTACTCAGGTGGCATGCGGCAGCGCGCGATGATTGCTGCCGGTCTGATGGGCAAGCCGTCGCTGATTCTCGCCGACGAGCCGACTACCGCGCTCGACGTCACGGTGCAGGCAGGCATTCTCGAACTCCTGAAGCGGATCAATGAGGTTGACGGCACAGCGATTATGTTCGTGTCACACGACATCGCGGTGGTGACGTCGCTGTGTACGCGAGTGCTGGTGATGTACCGCGGCCGGTTGGTTGAGGACATCTCGGCTGATGACCTGCGTGCCGGCAATGCGGCTCACCCGTACACCCGAGCGCTCATGGCGACGGTGCCGACGATGGACAGCCCGCGCGGGGAGCCGATGGCTTCTATCCCGGACGACGCTGACTTCTCAGGTACATCGCCCATCGGCGTGCTCGAGGCGGTCGTTCCCCCAACGGGCGCAATTGAACTGATCGATTTCGAAGGAGGAACGCGATGAGCAATCGACTCTCATTCGAATCGCTGAGTATCACGTACGGGCATGGGGCTTCGCTCTTCACCGCAGTAGAAAACGTTGACCTCACGCTCGAAGCCGGGGAAGTGCTTGGGCTTGTCGGCGAGTCCGGGTCGGGCAAGTCGACTATCGCGCGCGCTGCGGTAGGCCTGGCGGAACCTTCGGCCGGGCGCATCATGCTCGGGGAAACGGAGATTTCGCACGCTCGGGGTGACCAGTTGCGCGAGCGCCGGCGTGTGCAGATGATCTTCCAGGACCCGCAGTCGTGTTTCAATCCGCGCCGAACGATCGGCCAGTCGATTGATGAGGCGCTCATCTCGGCTCATCGCAGAGAAGGCACCTCGGCGCCGCAGGCGCGGGCGCGGCGGGACGAGATCGCGAACCTCCTCAGGGCCGTCGCCCTGCCACCTGAGACCGCTCAGCGTATGCCAGCGCAGCTGTCGGGTGGGCAGCGGCAGCGGGTTGCCGTCGCACGGGCGATCTCGGCCAAACCGGCGGTGATCCTTGCCGACGAGATCACGTCAGCTCTCGACGTCTCGGTGCAGGGATCCGTGTTGAACCTCCTTAAAGAGCTGCAGCGCGAGCTGGGGTTCTCGATGCTGTTTATCAGTCACAACCTCGCCGTCGTTCGGCTCGTTTGCGACCGCGTTGCTGTGATGCGCAGTGGCTCCCTCGTCGAGGTGGGTGACACGCTCGACGTGATGCACCAGCCACAGCACGAGTACACCAAGGAACTGATCGCGGCTGTGCCGTCTCTCTAACTTCACTGACTCAAATCGCACCATTTCTGCAATCAACTGTTCCAGGCTACAAAGTCGACAGAGAAAATTGTGAAGCACGCCGAAGTGCGACACGCTCTCTCAGCGCGAAGATAGTGGTCTGGGGCTCAACACGAAGGAACACACTATGAAGGCGTTTACGATTGTCAGCCTCGCAGCTGTCGGCGCTTTAGCGCTCACGGCCTGCGGCAGCGGGAGCGGCGCTACCCCGGGCGATGCCGGTACCGAACCGGTCATCGACGGCACGCTCACCGTTGGCATCAGCCGCGACCCAGGCATGCTGTTTCAGCCGCTCAACCCGAGCTCCGCGCTTGGCTGGGTAAGCGAGTGGGCGTACGAGTCGCTCGTCTACTTCGACTCAGAAGGCCAGTCACAGGGTTGGCTAGCCGAATCGTGGGAGCAAACACCTACATCCCTCCACTTCGAGGTTCGTGACGACGCGGTCTGTGCGGACGGAACGGCGCTCACCGCAGAGACCATCGCGAACAACTTTCGGTGGATCGCTGACCCGGAGAATGGCTCGACAGCGATCGGCCTCGTCATGCCGCTCGACGCGGAGGTTACGAACGATGAGTCGAGCGTGACCATCACCACGAAGACACCGAACCCGTTCATGATCACCGCGGTCGGGGCGCAAAAGATCTACTGCCAGGCTGCGCTGGACGATCCGACAACCGTCACCAACGCGACGAACGGCACCGGCATGTTCAACATGACCGAGGCGGTTACGGGAGACCACTTCACGCTCGAGCGTCGAGATGACTACAAGTGGGGTCCAGAGGGTGCCGCAACGGGCGAGACGCCCGGCGTCCCGAAGAGCGTCGTGATTAGCGTCGTCGAGAACGAGAGCACCAGGGCCAACCTGCTCCTTTCGGGCGAGCTCAACATCGCAGCGATCGGCGGGCCAGACGAGGACCGCGTTCTTGGGAAGCTCGACGTCTTCTCGGAGAACATGCTGATCACCGGCGGTATGCTCTACAGCCAGGCTGAGGGTCAGCCGACGGCGGACAAGGATGTACGCGTTGCGCTCACCAAGGCGCTTGATCTCGATGAGCTCATGCGGGTGAGCACCGCAGGCAAGGGCGAACGCGCCCCGCGTCTCGCGGTCGCGAAGCCGCAGGTGTGCCAGTACGACGCGGCAACACCGAACCTGCCAGCTACCGATGTTGCAGGCGCAGAGAAGCTGCTTGATGCCGCGGGATGGGTCAAGGGCTCCGACGGTAAGCGGTCGAAGGACGGCGAGCCGCTCGTCCTCGAATTCGCTTGGCAGACGCGCGGCGCTGAGATTTCGGCAGCCGCGGAAATGATGGCGGAGCAGTGGGCAGAAATCGGCGTCGGTGTGAACCACCTCGGCGCAGAATACGGCGCATTCATCGAGCGCATCAGCACTCCAGGCGCATCGTCAGAGCTCGACGTGATCTGGCTCGCGGCGAACTACCCGGTTCCGAGCTCCCTCATGACCTACTTCACCGGCCCGTCACCCGACAAGGGCAACAACTTTGCCTCGCTGTCGAACCCGAAGTTCGACAAGCTGGTGGCTGAAGCCAACAGCAAGACCGGTGAAGACGCCTGCAACGCATGGGAAGCGGCAGAAGCTGAAATGTTCTCCTCCGTCGACTATGTGCCGTTCGCGATGGCCGCCCAGTCGACCTTCGCACAGGGCGTCTCGTCAGAGATGATCAAGGAATTCTACCCGAGCACGCTGCTCGTCAAGTAACGGCGCGGGGCTTCGCCGGCACGCAGCCGGCGAAGCCCGGCACCAATATCCACCGCAGCACCGCAACACGCGTCTCACCGCATGAACCTCAAGGAGTCAATGATGACCAGCACACTCAGCCAGAACAGCTTCGACGCGACCCGATGGGAGCAGCTCTTGGTTGAGAGCGCACGTCGGCATCAAGTACCTGGCATCGTCGCTGGCGTACTTCGCATCGACCCTGACAGCGGTGTCGAGCAGCGCTTCGTTGCCAGCACGGGAGTAACCAACTCCCGCACGGGAGTCGAGACCTCACGCGACGCGCTTTGCCAGATCGGCTCAGTCACGAAGCTCGTGACGAGCACGATGATCATGCAGCTGCGTGAAGAGGGGAAACTTGACCTCGACACCCTCATCACGGACCTACTGCCAGACACGAAGCTGTCCACGCAGGATGACGGCACAATCACCGTGCACCACCTCCTCACGCACACCTCCGGCATCAACGGCGATGTGTTCACCGACACGGGTCGTGGCGATGACTGCATCGAGAAGTACGTTGCACTGCTCAAAGACGCCGAGCCACTGTTCTCACCCGGCAATGGCTGGTCATACTGCAACTCCGGCTTCGTGGTGCTCGGGCGGATCATCGAGCTGCTCGACGGGCGCACCTGGGATGCTTCGGTGCAGGCACGCATTAGCGCGAGGCTCGACCTGCAGCACTTCCTCACTCTGCCCGAGCAGATCATGAGTCACCGTTACCAGCACGGACACACCCGTGAGCCGGGCAGCACCGTCTGGAGCCCTGCGGCCCGCACCGCGTTGATGCGTTCGGTCGGGCCAGCTGGCATCATCAACAGCAGCGTTGACGACATGCTCGACTTCGGGCGGTCTTTCCTGCGCGACGGACGCGGGACTGGCGGCACGGCGCTGCTCAGTCCTGAGTCAGTGCGGTTGATGTTTGAGCCGCAGGTCGACCTCGGCGATGCCGACGCACTGTCGCCGCAGTGGGGCCTGGGATGGATCCTCGATGAGTGGGAAGGACACCGCGTCGTCTGGCACGGTGGCACCACCATTGGCAACAAGGCGTGGTTCCAGGTGCTCCCAGAGGACGGCGTGGTAATCGTGGTGTTCTGCAATGGCGGAGTCGCGAACGCGGCCGGTGCAGATATCGTTGGCGCGTTTGCGCGGGAGTTTGCTGGGGTATCTCCCGCGCCTGGTGTGACGCCGGCTGGCCCCGCAACCGACGTTGTTGTTCAGGACGAGTGGCTCGGCAAGTATGGCGACTTCATCACCACCTTCGAAATCGTGAAGACCGATGCCGGAACGCTTGAAGCGCGGCTGTCCCAGAGCCTGAAGCCGGAAGAGCCCGGCGATGAGATCGTCGTGGAGCTCTTCCCGACCGAACAAGCAAACCGTTTCACCGGGCGACCGGATCGCCTCACCAGCTGGGTGAAGCTGACCTTCGCCGAGGTGGACGGGCACCCCTGCCTGTACTCTGACATCCGCTGCCTGCGTAAGCAGGTCGCAGCAGAATCGGCAGACTGATGGCTCGAGTGCTGTTGCAAGGTGGACGCGTCATAGATCCGAGAACCGGGTCTGACCGGATCGCCGATGTGCTCATCGAGGACGGAAAAGTCGCGGCAGTTGGTCTGGAGCTTCGTGCCGAGGACGCCGAGGAGATTGACGTCACTGGCAAGATCGTTGGCCCCGGATTCGTGGATCTCCACAGCCACGTAAATTCGATCGCAGGGCAACGGTTGCAGGCACGAGATGGCGTCACAACAGCACTCGAACTTGAGGCTGGCCTGTTGCCGGTCGAACTTGCCTACGCGAACGCTGCCGCCGAGGGGCGGCCGATCAACTTCGGTTTTTCGGCGTCGTGGGGCATGGCGAGAGCCGAGGTCCTCTCTGGGCGCAAGGCAGACGCCAAGTTTGCGAGTGCGCTTGCGATTCTCGGGGATCCGGCGTGGCAAGCGACCTCGACTCCCGGGCAGCTCACGGCCTGGGTCGGTCGGCTCGAAGGCGAGCTCGAGGACGGGGCACTCGGTATCGGCATTCTGCAGGGTTACGCTCCGCAGACAGACCCGCGTGAGTATCTCGCGGTGAATGAGCTCGCGGCTCGGGCCGGCGTTCCCACGTTCACCCATGTGCGGGAGATCATCGAGTCTGACCCTGCCACACCGATCGACGGCACCGAGGAGGCGGCACGGGCCGCTGCGGAATTCGGTGGGCAAGTGCATCACTGCCATGTGAACAGTACCTCGCGGCGCCACGTCGATCGCACCCTCGGCGTGATTGAGCGTGCCCGCCGAGGGGGAGCACGGATGACGGTAGAGACCTACCCGTACGGTGCTGGAAGCACCGGCATCGGTGCAGCGTTCCTCGCGCCCGAGCGGCTCCCGGCATGGGGGCTGACACCCTCGAACCTGGTGCTCGTGGAAACGGGCGAGCGCATCGCCGACGCAGGGCGGCTCCGGGAAGTCCGCCGTACCGACCCGGGCGCAGCGTGCATCGTTGAATACCTCGATGATGACGATCCTGCGGACCGTGCTTTGCTCGAGCGCTCGCTCGCATTCCCCGACAGTATCGTCGCGTCAGACGCTATGCATGTCTCGTGGCCAGACGGTTCGACGGACACCCGTGAGTGGCCGCTCCCGTCCGGTGGCACCACTCATCCGCGGACGGCTGGCACGTTTGCAAGGTCGCTGCGGTTGATGGTGAGGGAGCAGGGGGAGTGGAGCTGGCTAGAGGCGTTTCGGCGCTGCAGTTATCTTCCCGCGAGGGTGATGGACACCACGACGCCGAGTTTCGCTTCGAAGGGTCACCTCGCTGTAGGGGCAGACGCAGACCTCGTCGTTATTGATCCGAACCGGGTGACGGATCGCGCAACCTACCTCGACAGCACACGGCCGTCAGTCGGCATCGAGCACGTGCTCGTCGCGGGTGTATTCGTTGTCCGTGATGAAGATATCGTGACCGATGCTTACCCTGGTAGGGGACTCCGAGGCCACCGCAGATGAGTGCAATAGCTCACCGGCGCACGCAGTGCGCACTCTCACTTCAACACCTGAGGAAAGGTCCGTCAACATGACACAGGACACCGTTCGTCTCGCAGATATCCTCGAGACGATTCAGACACTTGTCGAGTGCGAATCGCCGTCTGACGATCACACCGCTGTGGCGGTGTCTGCCGACCTCGTTGCTGAACTCGGCGAGTCGCTCCTCGGTGTCGCGCCAGAGCGCATCGTCATTGATGGTGTCAGCCACCTGAGGTGGAACTTTGGTGGCGCGACTCGGGTGCTGCTCGTCGCTCATCACGACACCGTGTGGCCGATGGGAACGCTCGGGCGGCTGCCGTTTGCGGTGCGCGACGGTGTGCTCACCGGCCCGGGCAGCTTCGATATGAAGACGGGTCTCGCGATGGCGTTGCACGCGGTTGCGGCAATGCCTGACCGCGATGGGGTGTCGATTATTGTCACCGGCGATGAGGAGCTGGGTTCCCCCAGCTCCCGCGCGCTCATCGAGGAGAGCGCCCGCGGTGCTCGCGCCGCGCTCGTGCTTGAGGCGTCGGCTGACGGCGGCGCACTCAAAATTGAACGCAAGGGGGTGTCGCTCTACGAACTCGTGGTTCACGGCCGCGCTTCCCACGCTGGGTTGGAGCCCGAGAAGGGAATCAACGCCTCTGTCGAGCTGGCCAATCAGCTGCTCGCGGTTGCTGCGCTGTCGGACTCAGAGCTTGGCACTTCGGTGACGCCAACCGTTGCAAATTCGGGCACCACCGGCAATACCGTGCCTGCCCGTGCTTCGTTCAAAGTCGATGTGCGTGCTCGTACGAGCGCCGAGCAGCAGCGGGTGGACGAGGAGATTCGCGCACTTACCCCGGTACTACCCGGCGCGACACTCGAAGTTATCGGCGGGGTGAACCGGCCAGTGCTCGAACGCAGCTCTTCGGAGGCGCTGTTCGAACGTGTGCAGGAGACTGCTGCGCAGCTCGGCCTCGAACCCTTCGTCGGCGTTGCCGTCGGGGGCGCTAGCGACGGCAACTTCACCGCAGGCATCGGGGTGCCAACGCTTGATGGCCTCGGGGCTGTCGGAGGTGGTGCGCACGCTGAGAGCGAGCACGTAATTGTAGAAGAGATTGAACCAAGAACCAGACTGCTTGGCGCACTCGTTGCCAACCTTGCGGGCGATACCGAGGTGGGTGGGCGATGACAAACATCACGCACGATGAACTAGCACGAGCCGTAGCCGACGCGGAGCGCGCTGCCGCGCTCGCGGGTGCGACGGTACGCGAAATGCGCGGTAAGGACGAAGAAGCCGAGGTGGGTGAATTGCTCGCCCGCATCTGGGGGCGTACCGCGGAGAATCCCGTTGTGCCGCGTGAGTTTCTCCGTGTGCTTGGGAAGACGGGCAACTATATTGGTGGCGCCTTCCTTGACGGCAAGCTCGTTGGAGCGTCCCTCGGGGTGCACTCAAGCCCGGAGCGACTGACACTGCACAGCCACATCGCCGGGGTGCTCCCCGAGACGGTGGGGAAGTCGATCGGATACGCTCTCAAGCTGCATCAGCGCGCCTGGTCGCTTGAACGCGGGATCGACGTTGTCGAGTGGACGTTCGATCCGCTGGTATCGCGCAACGCGAACTTCAATATCCGCAAACTCGGGGCGTTCCCGCTCGAATACCTCGAGAATTTCTACGGCGCGATGGCGGACACTATCAACGCGGGCGACCTCAGCGACCGTCTGCTTGTTCGCTGGGATCTGCGCGATCCCCAGGTTGCCGCCCTCGCCGGTGGCGCGACTCCAGGGCCAGCGCCCGAGGGTGACGTCACTGTCTTGCTACCTGACGACATCGAGTCGCTCCGCGTTTCTGACCCAGCGGAGGCCAAGCGATGGCGGCGCGCAATCCGGGACGAGCTTACGGGGCTGTTCAACGACGGCGCGAAGGTCGTTGGCTTTGAGCGCGGCGTCGGCTACATCTTGCAAAACGCATCAACAGAGGAGAAGAAGACAGATGAAGATTGAGGGCTTTGAGCTGCGCCGTGTTGGGTTGCCGCTCGTCTCACCGTTCCGCACGTCGTTCAGCACGCAGACCGCGCGGGATATCCTGCTGGTAAAGGTCGTCACTGATGAGGCTGAGGGGTGGGGGGAGTGTGTGACCCTCGGTGACCCGCTGTATTCACCCGAGTACACCGATGGCGCACAAGACATCATGAAGCGCTACTTCATCTCGGCGATCGCCGGTGTGCGCGACGCAAACGGCGTAGGCCAGGCACTGCACCCGTTCAAGGGTCACCCAATGGCGAAGGCTGCGCTCGAGACCGCGGTGCTTGACGCAGAGTTGCGCGCAAGCGGTCGGTCGTTCGGCCGCGAGCTTGGGTCGGTCAACGAGCGCGTGCCGTGCGGAGTGTCCGTCGGCATCATGGATTCGATCCCCGAATTGCTCGACGCCGTCGGTGGATACATTGACGAGGGATACGTTCGGATCAAGCTGAAGATTGAACCCGGCTGGGACATTGACGCCGTGCGTGCCGTGCGCGAGCGCTTCGGCGACGAGGTACTGCTGCAGGTTGACGCGAACACGGCGTACACGCTCGCCGACGCCCGTCATCTCGCAAAGCTCGACGACTTCGACCTGCTCCTCATCGAGCAGCCCCTCGAAGAGGAAGACATTGTTGGCCACGCCGACCTCGCGAAGCTTATGAAGACACCGATTTGCCTCGATGAGTCGATCACTTCGGCACAGACCGCAGCAGCCGCGATCCGTCTCGGTGCGACGAGCGTCATCAACATCAAGCCCGGTCGCGTCGGCGGCTATCTCGAGGCCCGTCGGATCCACGACATCGCTGTTGCTTCCGGTGTTCCTGTGTGGTGCGGAGGAATGCTCGAGTCCGGTATCGGGCGTGCGGCGAACATTGCGTTGGCGTCGTTGCCTGGCTTCACCATGCCGGGTGACGTTTCGTCGAGTAGCCGGTTCTACGAGACCGACATCACCGAGCCGTGGGTCATGGAGGACGGTCACCTGACCGTGCCGACCGGCCCAGGACTCGGCGTCGCCCCGATCCCTGAGCTGCTCGAAGAATTCACAACGAGCGTCGAATGGGTAGCAGTCTCCTAGCGTGCGAGTCACAGTATCGACGTCGGGGTTGGGGGCGGTATGCTTCCGAACATGAGTGACCGCAACGAGCCTCGTTTCCCCCGGTTCAGCTTTGCGCGGATCCTCGACGATTTGGGGGTCACGCTCCTTGAGACGGCCCATGGGCGGGCGAACGAGCAGCAGCCCGTCGGTGGCGTGGTGATTTTCGATGCCTTCGATGAGCCCCTCTACCCCGAGCACGCCTTCGTGCTCGGGGTAGGAGTGCACGGCAGCGAAGCGCTCGCCGAACTCATCGAGGGGCTGCCGAATCAGCCGGTCGCCGCAGTTGTCGTGCGCTCACCCGTCGAGCTCACCGACGAGGTGAGGCGTGCGGCAGACGAGCGCGGTGTGGTTGTGCTCGGGCTTGCACGTGGGGCGACCTGGACGCAGCTCGCGGCGCTGCTGCGCACGCTCCTTGCTGAAGACGACGTTGGTGACACACACGTGGACTCGCTCGGGGGGATCCCGTCGGGTGATCTCTTCGCTGTTGCGAACGCGATCGCGTCGCTCCTTGACGCGCCCGTGACCATCGAGGATCGATCTTCCCGCGTGCTCGCGTTCTCTGGCAGGCAGGAGGAGGCCGACCGTGCGCGCGCCGAGACCATCATCGGTCGCCGCGTTCCGGAGCGCTACACCGAGCGCCTCACCGAACGGGGCGTGTTCCGGCACCTGTATCGGAGCGATGACCCGGTGGTCATTGATTCTGACGTGATTGATTCGGTGGTGTCGGTAAACGATGGGTCGACGCAGCGCGTTGCGATTGGTGTTCGCGCCGGCGACGAGGTGCTCGGTTCGATTTGGGCCGCCATGGACGGCCCGCTCACGCACGAGCGCACCGTCACGCTCCGCGACGCGGCGAAACTCGTTGCGCTGCATCTGCTGCGGTTGCGCGCAGGGGCTGACGTGCAGCGGCGGTTGCGTGCTGAGCTGCTCAGCACCGCGCTCGAGGGGGGTTCCGGGGCGAGCGAGGCGCTGGCCAGGCTCAACCTCTCCGGTCAGTCTGTGTGCGTGGTAGCAGCGGTGCTGACAGAGACCGAGCACGGCGCGACCGAGGGGACAGACCAGGCGCTCATGGCTGAGCGGGAGCGTTTCACCGACGCGCTCGCCGTGCATCTTTCTGCGATGCGGCCCGGTTCTGCGGTCGCGCAGCTGGGGGATACTGCCTACGGGATTCTCCCGGAGCCGAACGATCCTTCCGGGTTGCATGCGGTGCGCACGATGGAGGACTTCCTCGACAGGGTTGGGGCCCGGATGCCTGCGGTGATCGCGGTGGGGCCGCCGGCAGACGACCTCGCTGGCATCACCCGTTCGCGGGGATCTGCGCGGCGCGTGCTGCGCGCGCTGCTCGAAACGGGGAGGGGTGGATCGACGAAGCCGCTCTCACGCGTTGCACGGCTCTCTGACGTGCACGCCGAAGTGCTGATGCGTGAGCTCAAAGACCTCATGGTGGTGCGCGGTGACGAGTTCACCGGGCCGGTATCTCGCCTCATTGAGCACGACGGTAAGCAGAAGGGGCAACTGGTTGACACCTTGCGCGCGTGGTTCGACCACTTCGGCGACGTCGGGCAGGCAGCTGGCACACTGTTTGTCCACCCGAATACGTTCCGTTACCGGCTGCGTCGCGCCGTCGAGATCAGCGGAATCGACCTTGACGACGCGGATGACCGGTTCGCGGCGATGCTGCAGCTACGCTTGCTCGACCGGTAGCGCGGCGCATAGCGCATACAAGTGAGGGGCTCGGATCCACAACGGATCCGAGCCCCTCACTCATTCGCGGAAGGAATTAGCCTGCGAAGCGGAAGAGCTTCTTGTTGGCGAACTCGAGCATGCCGACCTTGCCGAGCTCGCGCCCGTAGCCCGACTTCTTCACGCCACCAAAGGGCACGTCAGCGCCCTCGAGGCCTGCGCCGCCGATGAAGACCATGCCAACGTCGAGCTGGTTGCCCACCTGCTCGGCGCGGTCGAGGTCGTCACAGATGATGACGGAGCCGAGGCCGTACGGCGAGGAGTTCGCGAGGTTGATCGCCTCTTCGTCGCTCGATACCTTGTAGAGCTGCGCAACCGGGCCGAACAGCTCCTGGCTGTACACATCCATTGCCGGGGTGATGTTGGTGATCACCGAAGGGGTGTAGAAGTTGCCCTCAGGGGTGTTGTCGCCAACGAGGACATCTGCGCCCTGGTCGATAGCTCCCTGCACCTGCGAGGTGAGCGTCTTCGTTGCAGCCTCAGAAGACATCGGCCCAAAGTCGCCAGCCTGGTAGGACTGGCCGGCGATGGCTGCCTTGAACTTCTCCGAGAACTCGTCGAAGTACTTGTCCATGACGACGATGCGCTTCGAACCGTTGCACGCCTGGCCGGTGTTCTCCATGCGGCCGCCCACTGCGTGCGCGACAGCGTGGTCGAGATCCGCCGAGTCGAGCACGAGGAAGACATCGGAGCCACCGAGCTCGAGTACGCACTTCTTGAGGTGCTTGCCGGCCTGCTCAGCGACGATTGCGCCAGCGCGCTCGGAGCCCGTGAGCGAGATGCCCTGGATGCGGTCGTCTGCGATGATGTCGCTGATCTGGTCGTGCGAGGCGAATACGTTGACGTATGCGCCCTTCGGGAATCCAGCGTCGAGGAACAGCTGCTCGAGAGCAAGTGCCGATTCCGGGCACTGTGCTGCGTGCTTGAGGATGATCGTGTTGCCGAGGATGAGGTTCGGAAGAGCGAAGCGGGCAACCTGGTAGTACGGGTAGTTCCAGGGCATGATGCCGAGGATGACGCCGGTTCCCTGGAAGCGGAAGAAGGTCTTGAGGCCGTCTTCTACTTCGAGCGGCTCGTCTGCGAGCCACTTCTCTGCGTTGTCCGCGAAGGCAGCGGTAATCGCGCCGGAGAACTCTGCCTCACCGATCGACTGATCGAGCGGCTTGCCCATCTCGCGGTTGATGATCGCGCCGAGTTCTTCCTTGCGCTCGTCGAAGAGCTCTGCTGCGCGCTTCGCGAGCGCTGCGCGCTCGGCGACGGTGGTCTTGCGCGACCACTCCTGGTAGGTCTGCTGTGCCGACGCTATTGCAGTTTCAATGTCTGCTGCGGTCGCATCGGGATACTCGGCGACGGTCTCGCCCGTAGCCGGGTTGATGACGGCGAAGGTGCCCATAGTTGACTCACTCCTTAGTGACTTCGACGGTGTCTACTTCAGGCTAAGTCTTTCACACCTGACTGAGGATCACTAGCGACCCGCGCGCTGCTCTTTCAGCCGCGATACAGAGAACTCAGTGATCGAATCGCTAGGAGGTCTCCTCAGGAACGACTGAATCCGCAGCTTTGGGGTCCGGCGGCTGTGCGGCAGTTCGACGACTTCGGGCGCGTCGCTTGCGTACCCGCACCGCGACGACGATGACGAGGATGATCGCGGCAACCAGCACGAGCCAGGGGAGCGCGACACCCGCTCCGATATACACAGCGGCGAAGAACGCACCGATTGATGCGAAGCCTGTCATGATCGCGTCCCAGAACGACTGCGGGCCGCCGCCAGGCAGCGCACTGGACTCGGTCAGCATCACCCAGATATCAGCTTGGTCGATCTGTCCCTCGAGCGCTTCGAGCTGCGCCCGCAGCCCGTCGAGCTGCTGTTGGCGTTCGGTGAGTGCGGCCTCCGCTTCGATGAGGTCGCTCGTCGAGGTGGCACCCTCCATGAGTGCGGTCAGACGGTCTATCGATGCCTGCAGCGCCTCGGCTCTTGCCTGCAGGTCGACGTGGGTCTCGGTGACGTCGTCGGCGGAGCGTTGCTCGAAGCGAACGTCGCCGAGCGAGCCGAGATCATCGAGGGCGTCCGCGAGCTTGTCTGATGGCACCCGGATCAAGAGCTGGGCTGTGCTGTTCGATCCGATGTCGTTGGAGAGGCTCTGTGAGGAGACTGACCCCCCGTGCTGCGCAGCGACGTCGGCGGCCTCAGCTGCCGAGTCCTGCGCGGACTTGACCACGATTTCGATGCTCGCGCCGCGCACGATTGAACGTGACGTTGCCTGGTCTGCGACCTCGGGGGACCCGGGGAATGGCTCGCTGCTGAGATCGGGCAGGGTTTCCGCGACGAGCCCCTCTGGCAGCGGCTCGGCTGGCAGCACCTGAACTTCGCTGGGGCCGCCACCGGTCGAAACCCCGGATGACTCAGCCGAGCAGCCGGCCACGGCGATGAGTAGCAGGCCGGCCGCTGCAGCAGAGAGGACGCGTGTGAGTGACATGCGCCAAGGGTAAAGGCGACGGGGCTGGCCGCGAAAGCCGCTACCGTGAATCGTTACGGGAGTGGAAGGGTGATCGTTCCGGTCTCCGGGGGCTGTTCGATGTCCCGGCCCTTGAGGTCGGGAACCCACCTGGTGGTTGCGAGCGCAACAAGACCAGCAATGGTGATGAGCGCGCTCGAGACGATAATGGCACCGTTGGCACCCATGGCGTCGATTGCGACGCCAGCGACGGCGGATCCGGTTGCCACGCCAACGAGCTGGCCCGTACCGATCCAGCCGAATGCCTCCGCCGTCTCCGAGAACTTGATCGTTGAGCCGATCATGCTTGAGATGCCAGCGAATGTCGGCGCGGTGCCGAGCCCGCCGATGAACAGTACGATCGACAGCCACCAGATGTTCAGGCTGACGAGGCAGGCGAGAGTGCCAGCAAGCACGATGCCGATGCGGATCACGAGCGACCACGGACGCAGTGGCCGGTGCCCGACGATGAGTCCGCCAACGAGCGAGCCGGCGGCGAAGACCGCGAGCACAATGCCCGACTCGATGCTGCTGTGCCCGCCGCCGCCCTCGACCGGAGCGAATGCGCGCACGATGCCGGCCTCGATCGCCGCGAACGACGCGACGAAGAAGAATCCGACCACGGTCGAAATGATCACCGTTGGGCGCTTAAGGACGGCGCCGAGGCCGCCCTTGGACGGCGGAATCTTCACGACCCCTACCGGCCGGCTGAGGATAAACCACGCGCCGCCACCGAGCATGAACGCTGCGGCGACCGTCAGACCGACGGCTGTGCCGAACTGTGCGGCGACGAAGACCGCGATGACGGGGCCAAGCACCCAGATGAGTTCCTGCGCTGCCGCGTCAAGCGAGAACAGTGCTGAGATCTGGTTGCCGGGGACGAGGCGCGGGTAGAGCGTGCGCACCGCAGGGGTGATGGGTGGCGTCGCAAGCCCGATCGCAAAAGAAATCAGTGCGGTGATCGCGAGCGGCAAGTGCACGAACGCGATGACGATGATGAACCCGGTGCACAGCACCGACGTGATCCAGAGCACTCGGCGCATCCCGAAACGGCCCATGAGGCGGCTTGAGAGCGGCCCTGAGATCGCTTGGCCGACACTCTGCGTTGCGAGCACGATCCCGGCCGCGGTGTACTCGCCGAACTGTTGCTGCATGTGCAGCAGCACAATGATCGACAGCATGCCAAACGGGAACCTGGCAGTGAGCTGCGAGAAAAGGATACGGAAAACGCCCTCATTGCGAGCCAGCTCACGGTAAATGCCCATCAGGCGATTCTAGTCCTCCGCCGCGCCCCATTTTGGCCAGGGTCGAGGTTTTGAGGCGCCGAATATCTGGGGGCATCGAGAAGCTCTGTTGTCCTTGCCGTGTTAGGGTCAGCCCACTGGTTGGACGAATCGCAAAGGAGCGTCAGAACATGCCAAACAGTGATCGTATTTCCCCGAAGTCCTGGAGCGCTGTGCTCGCCGTGACGGCCACGCTCACGCTCGCTGCTTGCTCCCCAGCAAGCGACGCCTCACCACGCCCAAATGACGCCGAAAACGATGTGAACACCGCGGCAGCGGAACGTGGGGAGCCAACGGCTGATGTTGCCTTCGTGTGTGGTCAGCTGAACGCACTTGAGGCCGCGCTGTGGCGAGCGGCGGTCGACGAGGGCAGTGGCGTGCTGCCTGAGGGTGCCGTCGACGCCGTTCATAGCTTGGTCTTCGACGGCTACGCCACGATCGCGGAACGCGCGCCGGGCGAACTCAGCAACGAGGTCGCGACGCTCCGAAGTATCGCGGAGTCAGAGCCCCGCGACCCCATTGCCATCGCGGAGGCGAGCCATGCACTGGGATCCGCCTGCGAGGAAGCTGGTGCGCCGGTCGCAATTATTGCGCGCCCCGGAGACGGCGGCTAGGTGCCAGCTACCCCTCAAGCGCCTTCTGAAGGCGCTTGAGCGACACCGGCCCGGCCGAGCGCAACCGCTGCGCAAAGCGGCTCACGCGGAACTCCGCGATGAGGCGCCGTGCGCGGTTGCTCGCGGCGCGACGCTAACCCCCTCCCAGCGAATCCGCGGATAACCGACGAATACTGGAGGTGGATCGCGCGCGAACACCACCAAGCAGCGAGGGGCCGCCAATGTACGCGACAGTTGTGCGACGCAAGGTGCACGGAGTGTTTGACGAGATCAACGCAGGAAACTACGCCCCGATGGTGAACAGCCTCGGCTCCCCGTTTACGTATCGATTCCTCGGGCGACACGCACTCGGCGGCCGGCGCACCTCGGTCGCATCAATGAACGCCTGGTGGGAGCGGCTCCTGCGGCTGCTCCCCGGGGCACGATTTGAGATCACAGACATTCTCGTCGGCGGCTGGCCGTGGCGAACGCGCATCGGCGTCCGGTCGCAGATCAGCGGACCGTTGCCCGACGGGTCGAGGTATGAAAACACAGTGTTTCAGTTCATGACCCTGAGCTGGGGCAAGGTCGTCTCAGTTGAAACCTGCGAGGACCTCCAGGTCCTTGAGCGTGCGCTTCGCGTGGTAGCGGATTCCGGGAACGCTGAGGCAGCGTGGGATCCCATCGAGGACTGACGAGCGCGCCTCGATCCGCGAGCCGCGTCGCAATCGAAATGGAAAGGAGAAGGGCAGATGCTCCACGGATCTACTCGTGCTCTCGCGATCGCTCCCGCGGGTGCTGCCGCGTTGGCGGCCGCTCTGACGCTCGCCGGGTGCACTCAGGGGACTGAGCCTTCGGCACAGTCCGCCGAATCGGCGAACTCGGGTACCGCAGCGGCAGCTGGCACGCACACGCTTGAGGAGGCCGCAGCCGCCTGGACGTGCGGCGGGCTGAGTGTGCTGAAAGGAATTGAGTTTCGTGCGGGCTCGGATGCGGAACAGTCGATCATCACACCCGAGCAGTTGCAACACCTCACGCAGGCAGTCACGGACGCCTACGCGTACTTCGTCGAACACGGCGCGCATGCCGAGCTCGAGAGCGCAGAACTCGGCGTACCGGTCGCCGCGCTCCGTGAGGTCGCAAGCGAGCACCCTGACGGGGGCGAGGCCGTTGACGCTGCGGTCGCGGAGCTCTCCGACATCTGCGAGCGCATGGGAGAGAGCACTACCTTGCTTGGGCGCCCTGGCGAGGGCGGCTAGATGCCAGCTACCCCTCGAGCGCCTTCTGGATGCGCTTGAGCGACACCGCCTCGGCGGCGCGCAGCTGCTGCGCGAAGAGACTCACGCGGAACTCCTCGATGAGCCAGCGGGCCCGCTCGGTGTGCTCGGGCGGGTCAGCTGGCAGCGGGATCGTGCCGCCAGCCTCGGAGAACAGCACGAGCGCGCGATCCACGTCGTTCTGCCACGCGCGGTCGCGGCCGGGGTTGTCGGTGAGCGAGCGCATGCGGTGCGCGAGCGCCTCGAGATAGACGGGGACGCGTTCGAGCTGCGCGGCCCCGGTGCGCGAGACGAAGCCGTCGAACACGAGCCCGTCGAGCTGCTTCGCGGCGTCTGCGACCTGGCCGAGCACCTGCAGCGACTTCGCCTGGTCGATCGCCTTCTTCGCGAGCCGGGCCGCGTCGAGCACCTTCGCGGTGAGCGCGATCGTCCCGTAGATCTCGTCGATGAGGCTGCGCGCGTAGTCGTTCGCGATCTGCTCGAACTCGTCGGCGCGCCACACGAGCCCGTCGGGGGCATGGCGGCGGATCACGCGCTCGGCGACCGCGAGCGATACGTCGGCGATCGCGGTGTCCAGCGAACGATACGGCCCCGCACCGAGCAGCAGCTTCTCCTGGTTCGAGAGGTGCTCGCGGACGTAGCTCGCGGGCGACGGGCTCGACAGTACGACGAGGCGGCGGATCCCGCGCCGCGATGCGCGCCGCTGCTCGGCTTCGTCGGCGACGAGTCCGAGGTCGACGCTCGTGCGGCGATCCACGATCGCGGGGTACGCCCGCACCACGCCTGCGCTGCCGGAGCGGCCCTTCGCGTAGCTCGAGTCGACGTGCCTGGGGAGGTCGCCGAAGTCCCACGTCGTCGCGCCGGTGCGTTCGAGCTCGCTCTTCGGCAGCGACGCCTGCGCGACCTTCGCGACGCCGCGCGTTGCCTGCTCCTTGTGCGTCGACTGCAGCTCGGCGAGGTCCTTGCCCGCGCCGATCGTGCGGCCGCGCGCGTCGATCACGCGGAACGTGGGCGTGAGGTGGTGGGGGAGCCGTGCGGGGTCGAAGTCCGCCGCAGTCACCTGCTGGCTCGTGCGGCGGCGGATCTCGTCGGCGAGCAGCTGCGTGAGCGACGCCTCGGTTCCAGCGGCCTCCGCGCCGTCAAGCTTCGGTCCGACGACGCCGAGCAGCGTGCGCGCCCAGTCTGCCGCGGGCACGACGTGTTTGCGGATCGCCTTCGGCAGCGTCTTGATGAGGGCGGTCACGAGCTCCTCGCGCATGCCGGGCACGAGCTTCTCGAAGTCGCCCTGCGCGAGCCTGGGGAGGAGCGGCAGCGGCACGTTCACGGTCACGCCGTCGTCCTCGCTCGTCGGGTCGAAGCGGTACTTGAGCTTCAGCGACTGGTCGCCGTGCTGCCACTGGCGCGGATACTCGGCCTCGTCGACCTCGACGGTCTCCTCCTCGAGGAGGTCGTCGCGGCGCATGTGCAGGTACTGCGGATCGTCGGCGCGCTTCTTCCGCCACCAGCCCTCGAAGTCGCGGGTGCTCGCGACGTCCTTCGGAATGCGGGCGTCGTAAAACTCGAAGACCGCCTCGTCGCCGTCGAGGATGTCGCGGCGGCGCGTGCGCTCCTCGAGCTGCGCGAGCTCCCGGCGCAGCTGATGGTTCGCCCTGTCGAAAGCCTGCGGGGAGTCCCAGTCGCCGTCGACGAGTGCGTGCCTGATGAACAGCTCGCGCGCCTCGACCGGGTCGAAGCGGGAGAGCTGCACGCGGCGATCGGTGACAATCGGCACGCCGTAGAGCGTGACCCGCTCTGTCGCGACGGCCGCGCCTTGCTTGCGCTCCCAGCGCGGCTCGGAATGCTGCCGCTTCGCGAGCGGGCCGGCGAGTTCCTCGGCCCATTCGGGGTCCACGACCGCGTTCGAGCGGGCGAACAGCCGGCTCGTCTCGACGAGTTCGACGCTCATCACGACCTCGGGCGGCTTCTTCGCGAGCACCGATCCCGGGTACAGCACGAAGCGGGTGCCGCGCGAACCGAGGTACTCCTGCGCTGGCTTCCGCTTCACCGCTCCTGGGACCTCGCGGGCCCTGCCTGGCTGGCGGCGATCCTGCCGGTCGTCGCGGGCGCCAAGCTGCGAGAGCAGCCCAGCGAGCACGGAGCGGTGGATGAGCTCGGGCGATCCACCCGTTGCCTCCTTCACCTGACCCTTGACGCCGGCGGCCCTTGAGAGCTGCCGCACGAGGTCCATCCACTCGCGCACGCGCAGGAAGTTGAGGAACTCCTTCTTGCAGAGCCTGCGGAACGCGCTCGAGGAGAGCTCGGCCTGCTGCTTCTGCAGGTGGTTCCAGAGGTTCAGGAGCGTCAGCAGGTCGCCGAGCGGATCGTTAAAGCGAGCGTGGAACTGGTCGGCCTGCGCGCGCTCGGCGACGGGCCGCTCGCGCACGTCTTGAATCGTGAGCCCCGCGACGATCGGGAGCACCTCAGGCACGACCTCGTGCCTGCGAGCCTCGACAACCATGCGCGCGAACCGGGGCTCGATCGGCAGTCGGGCGAGCTCGCGGCCGGTATTCGTGATCGCGTGGGTCCCCTGGCTCTCACCGCGCTCGTGCGTGCGGCCCGACTTGCCTCCCCGCTTCGCCGGGCGCACAGCGCCGAGCTCCTCAAGGAGACCAAGGCCGTCACGGATCCCGCGCTCGTCCGGCGGCGTGAGGAACGGGAACCCGGCGATGTCGCCGAGGCCGAGGGAGAGCATCTGCAAGATGACGCTCGCAAGCCCTGTCCGCCTGATCTCGGGCTCGGTGAAGAGCGGGCGCGACTCGAAGTCTTCCTCGCTGTAAAGCCTGATCGCGATGCCGTCGCTTGTGCGGCCCGAGCGCCCCGAGCGCTGGTTCGCGCTCGCCTGCGAGATCGCCTCGATCGGGAGGCGCTGCACCTTCGAACGCGCGGAGTAGCGCGAGATGCGCGCCGTGCCGGCGTCGATGACGTAGCGGATCCCGGGAACGGTGAGCGAGGTCTCGGCGACGTTGGTCGCGAGCACGATGCGGCGCGCGCCGGCGTTCTGGCCGGTGCGGCGCTCGAACACGCGGTGCTGCTCGGCAGCGGAGAGCCTGCCGTAGAGGGGGAGGATCTCCGTGCGTGAGCCGCCCCCGCCACGCTGCACGCGGCCCGAGAGCGCGTCTGCGGCATCGCGAATCTCGGCCTCGCCGGAGAGGAACACGAGCACGTCGCCGCGCGACTCCTTGCCGAGCTCGTCGACGGCCTCGCCGATCGCGTCGAACATGTCGCGCTCGATCTTGCGGATCTTCGGCTGCTTGGTCTTCGGGTCAATCACCTCGCGCTCCTCGACGAGCGGGCGGTAGCGAATCTCGACGGGGTAGGTGCGCCCCGACACCTCGATGATCGGGGCTGGTTCGCCGGTTTTGTGGTCGGCAAAGTGCTTCGCGAACGAGGCAGGGTCGATCGTCGCTGACGTGATGATGACCTTGAGATCGGGGCGGCGCGGCAGCAGCGTCTGCAGGTAGCCCAGCAGGAAGTCAATGTTGAGCGAGCGCTCGTGCGCTTCATCAATGATGATGGTGTCGTACGCCGTGAGGTCGCGATCGCGGTGGATCGCGTTGAGCAGGATGCCGTCGGTCATCAGGCGGATCTTCGTGTCTTTCGACGCCTGATCCGTGAACCTCACCTGGTAGCCGACGAGCCCGCCGAGCTCGGTGCCCGTCTCCTCGGCGATGCGCTCCGCGATGGTGCGCGCTGCGATCCTGCGCGGCTGCGTGTGCGCGATGCGCTCCCGCCCGAGGGCGAGCGCGATCTTCGGCAGCTGCGTGGTCTTTCCCGAGCCGGTCTCGCCTGCGACGATGACGACCTGGTGATCGCGAATTGCTGCCTGGATTTCGTCGCGCATCTGCGAGACGGGGAGCTCCTCAGGGAACTCGATGCGTGGCCTTGGGCCCTCGGGGTTCGACATAACAGGATCCATTATCGCGCGAGTCGTAGACTGACTTCGAGTCCGACCCAAAGGAGTGCACATGAGCAAGCTATCAATCCCCAACATTTCACTGCACGATGGCACCGAGATCCCCCAGCTCGGCGTCGGTGTGTTTAAGGTCGACCCCGGCGAAGCGCAGCGCGTCGTAGAGGAGTCCATCGAGGTGGGTTACCGCCACATCGACACCGCTGCGATCTACCGCAACGAGGCCGAGGTCGGCGCCGCGATCGCCGCAAGCGGGGTGCCACGGGAGGAGCTGTTCGTCACCACGAAGCTGTGGAACAGCGACCAGACCCGCGGCGAGGAGGCCTTCCAGGAGAGCCTCGACAAGCTGGGACTCGACCGCGTCGACCTGTACCTCGTGCACTGGCCGCAGCCGATGTTCGGCGAGGCGCTCACCGCGTGGCGGTCGCTCATCAACATCCATGAGTCTGGCCGGGCGACTTCGATTGGCGTCTCGAACTTTGAGATCTCGGACCTCGAAGAGATCATCTCCGAGACCGGCATTGTGCCAACCGTGAACCAGATCGAGTTGCACCCGCTGCACCAGCGCCGCGAGCTCGTTGAGTACTGCAACTCGAAGGGGATTCGCGTTGAGGCGTGGGGCCCGCTCGCACAGGGCAAGTCAGACCTCTTCGAGCGGCCGGCGCTCGTTGAGCCCGCCGCAGCACACGGCAAGACCCCGGCGCAGGTGATCCTTCGCTGGCACGTGCAGCAGGACCGCATCATCTTCCCGAAGACCGTGCGCCCGGAACGCCTCGTCGAGAACGCGCGGATCTTCGACTTCGAGCTCACCGCAGCCGAGATGAGCGCGATTGACGCGCTCGATGTGCAGCACAACTTTGGCACGAACCCGCACGAGATGGACGTGCGCTAGCCCGCGCTTCACTCCGGCGCGAGCGCAATCGCGCCGGAGTGAAGCTTGAGCAGTGGAAGATATATGAGGTCGAGGAGTGTCTCGATCTCGGA
The DNA here is from genome assembly GCF_000834055.1 of Leucobacter komagatae. Taxonomy (GTDB): domain Bacteria; phylum Actinomycetota; class Actinomycetes; order Actinomycetales; family Microbacteriaceae; genus Leucobacter; species Leucobacter komagatae_A. The sequence continues at coordinate 176,091 of NZ_JXSQ01000004.1, read as the reverse complement.
TCGTTCGGGGACCCTTCCGATGGTGAGGAACTCGTAGCGCAGAAGCGACATGGCCGAGGCGATCACCGTCTCAGGGATCGGTTCGGGGCCGAGTTCGCCGCGCTCGGAAGCCGAGCGAATGAGCGCCCGCAGCGGCGGAAGCATTTTCTCCGCGCCCTCTGCGAGCATTGCGGTTGAGTGCGCCTGTGGAAGCTCAGCGAGGAGCCCACGGACGACGCCGGCGCCCAGTTGCTGGTAGCGCCCCTCGTGGAGCGCGAAGAGCTCGAGGAGCTGTTCGCGCAGCGGGCCGGTGTAGCGCGGCTCAGTGGGGAGGGGGAGGCGCGCGTCGATCGCTGCCGCGACGAGCTCGGCCCTGCTCTGGAAGCGCCGATACAGCACGGGTTTGCTGGTCTGCGCGCGTCGAGCGACGCCCTCAAACGTCACGCCGTGGAAGCCGGCGTCTTGAAGCTCGGCGATGGTCGCGTCAAAGATCGCGCGAAGGAGTACCTCGTCGCGTCTTCGGGTCGGCTGCGCGGGAGGATCTCCCTTCGCCTCTTTTGGCATGCCCGTTCTCCCTGTGGTCCGCTGTCGGTGTCTGTTGGATCCATGTTACTGTTACCTCGAATAAGATACGCTCCGTATCTTGTGTCGATGTGGTGTGACCCACGGAAAGAGGCAACGTTATGTCCACAATTCCCGAGACGGCCGTCTCCCAGAGCGCTGATCCTGGTGCCGGTGGGGCCTCCGCCGCAAGCGAGGCGAGTGCCTCGCCACTCAAAGTGATGGGAGTCGTCGGGCTACTCGTCGTCATCCTCGTCGCGTTTCTCGTCGCGTTCGCGCTTCCCGGGCTGCGGGCCGAACCGCGTGACGTGCCCGTGGCGCTCGTCGCACCTGAACCGGTCGCCGCGCAGCTGCGAGCCGCCGCCGACACGATGGCGCCAGACGCGATCGCGTGGACAGAGGTAGCGGATGAGGCCGCGGCCACAGATCTGCTCCGTGGCCGCGAGGCGGTGGGCGCGATCGTTGTCGAAGAAACCGAACTGCGCGTGCTCGCCCCCACCGCGACGGGCGCCTCGATGTCGACGTTCGTCAGGGACATGGGGGAGCGCATCGGTGCGACCGCGGGCCTCCCGGTCACCGTTTCCGACCCGGTGCCGTTCACTGCCGACGATCCGCGTGGGATCGGTCTGTCCGCCGGAGCGCTGCCGATCGCGCTCGGCGGCTGGATCGCGGCCGTTGGCATCATCGCGACCGTACGCGGCAGCAAAACGAGGATCATCGCAGCGCTGAGCTTTGCGGTCCTCGGTGGGGCAGCCATGACCGCTGTGCTACGGTTCTGGTTCGGCACCTTCGAGGGGAGCTATCCAGCACTCGCAGCTGCTGGCATGCTCGGCATCGCGGCAACGAGCCTGCTCGTACTCGGCCTTCAGCGATTGCTTCGCGGGGTTGGCATCGTGATCGCTGCGATGATTCTCATCCTGCTCGGCAACCCGCTCTCGGGGCTCACGACCGCGACCGAGCTGCTTCCTTCGCCGTGGGGCGGAATCGGGCAGTGGCTGCCCCCGGGGGCAACCGGAGCGCTGCTGCGAAATGTCGGATTCTTCGATGGGTCGACGGCGTTGCTTCCCGCGCTGGCGCTCGCGGCGTGGGCGCTGCTGGGCGCCGGCTGCTACGCATTGGGCGCGTGGCGTGAGAGCCGCGCCGCGCTGGCGCCGGCAGCGTCGTAGCCTCGGCTGCCCTCCCGTTTGGTGTTCCGCAACCCTCCGCGGGGCGCCAAACGGGAGGCAAAACAGCTTTCGAATAGCCTCATCTCAGCTCTCACGGGCTGGCGCGAGGTAGCGTTGGGATATGGAGAGTCTGAGCCTTATCGATTCCTGGCCCGTTGACAACGCAGCAGTCGCGGTGATCGCCCGTGACGGAACGATCCTCGGCACGCGAGGCGACCAGGACCGCAGGTACCCGCTTGCGTCCGTCACGAAGCTGCTGAGCGCAACGGCAGCGCTGCTCGCGATCGAGGAGGGCGCGATCGAGCTGGACGACCCTGCCGGCCCGGAGGGCTCCACGATCCGCCACCTCCTCGCGCACGCCTCTGGCCTCGACTTCTCGGAGGACGTGGTGCGCGGACGCCCAGGCCAGCGGCGCATCTACTCAAACATCGGCATCAACGTGCTCGCAGCGACACTCGCCGAGCGCGCTGAGATCCCCTTCGTTGACTACCTGCGCGAGGGGCTGCTCGAGCCGCTCGGCATGACCGCAACGAGCCTGGAGGGTGAACCAGCCGCGGGTGGTGTGTCGACCGCGGCCGACCTTTCGCGCTTCGCAGCAGAGCTGCAGGCTCCGCGAGTGCTGCACCCGGACACCCTCGCACAGGCGACGAGCGTCGTGTTCCCCGGGATCGACGGCGTGTTGCCTGGCTTCGGCAGGCAGCGGCCGAACGACTGGGGACTCGGCTTCGAGATCCGCAACGGCAAGGAGCCGCACTGGACGGGGGAGACGAACAGCCCGGCGACGTTCGGCCACTTCGGGCAGTCGGGCACCTTCCTGTGGGTCGATCCCGTTGCTGGGATCGCCTGCGTGGCACTCACCGACCGCAACTTTGGGGAGTGGGCGGCTGAGGCCTGGCCGAAGCTCTCGGACGCCGTGCTCGCAGAGGTCGCGGCCGCACGCTAGCCCACACGGTGAGCGTGCCATGCGCTCTGCCGAGGAACGCAGACAGAGGAGTCCAACGATGAACGAAGCAACTATGACAACGGAACAATCGCAGCCACACGGTACTAGCGCTCAGACCGCGCCAATCACCGTCACGGTTACCGGCGCCGGCGGCCAGATCGGCTACGCCGCGCTATTCCGGATCGCCTCGGGCGCGGTCTTTGGCCCCGATCAGCCGGTCGCGCTGCGCCTCCTCGAGATCCCGCAGGGTGTCAAAGCCGCGGAGGGAGCCGCGCTCGAACTCACGGACTGCGCGTTCCCGCTGCTCGCAAGCGTCGACATCGCGACCACCCCGGAGGTGGGTTTCGACGGCGCAAACGTCGCCCTGCTCGTCGGCTCCAGGCCGCGCACTGCCGGCATGGAGCGCGGCGACCTGCTCGCAGCAAACGGCGCGATCTTCGGGCCGCAGGGCCGCGCGATCAACGACCACGCGGCCGACGATGTGCGCGTGCTCGTCGTAGGCAACCCCGCGAACACGAACGCGTTCATCGCCCAACAGCACGCACCTGACGTGCCAGCCGAGCGCTTCACCGCGCTCACCCGCCTTGACCACAATCGTGCGGTCGGGCTCCTCGCCGAGCGCGCGGGCGCCGCGGTTGCCGACATCGACGGCATCACCATCTGGGGCAACCACTCCGCGACGCAATACCCCGACCTGAGCCACGCGACGATCGCCGGTCGCCCGGCGCTCGACGTCGTCGGCGAGGAGTGGGGCCGCGGCGCCTACATCGACAGGGTCGCGAAGCGCGGGGCGGAGATCATCGAGGTCCGCGGTGGATCCTCCGTCGCGTCGGCCGCGAACGCCGCCATCGATCACGTGCGCGACTGGTTCGCGGGCACAGCGGCAGCACGAACCTCTGTGGCGCTGCCCTCCACGGGCGCGTACGGGATTCCTGAGGGGCTCATTGCCTCGGTTCCTGTGCGCGCAGCCAGCGGAGCATGGCAGGTCGTCGAGGGGCTCGAGATCGACGCGTTCTCGCGCGAGAAGATCGACGCATCGGTGCGCGAACTCGAGTCTGAGCGCGAACAGGTGACGGCGCTCGGGCTCGTCCCGGCCGGTTAGGCGTGCACCGGGGGATGCGCGAGACCCTAGGATAGAGAACATGTCCAAGGTTCTTTCTTCTCTCCCCGTTGGCGAGCGCGTCGGCATTGCCTTCTCTGGCGGTCTCGATACCTCCTGTGCTGTCGCGTGGATGCGCGAAAAGGGTGCGGTTCCCTGCACCTATACCGCTGATATCGGCCAGTACGACGAGCCCGATATTGATGGTGTCGCGGATCGCGCAAAGGAGTACGGCGCGGAGATCGCCCGTCACGTCGACGCGAAGCGACCCCTCGTAGAGGAGGGCTTCGTCGCGCTCCAGACCGGTGCCTTCAACGTACGCTCGGGCGGAAAGACCTACTTCAACACGACGCCGCTCGGCCGCGCCGTGACCGGCACGCTGCTCGTTCGCGCCATGAAGGAAGACGGCGTCGACATCTGGGGCGACGGCTCAACCTACAAGGGCAACGACATTGAGCGGTTCTACCGCTACGGCCTCATGGCGAACCCCGCGCTGCGGATCTACAAGCCGTGGCTCGACGCCGACTTCGTGAGCGAGCTCGGCGGCCGCCACGAGATGAGCGAGTGGCTTGTCGAGCACGGCTACCCGTACCGCGACTCGGCAGAGAAGGCGTACTCGACGGACGCGAACATTTGGGGCGCGACCCACGAGGCGAAGACCCTCGAGTTCCTCAACGCCGGTCTCGACGTTGTGACACCCATCATGGGCGTCGCCGCGTGGCGCGACGACGTAGAGGTCGCAACCGAGGAGGTGTCGGTTCGCTTCGAGGCTGGCCGCCCCGTCGCGATCAACGGCGTCGAGTACGACGACCCCGTAGCGCTCGTGTTCGAGGCGAACAAGATCGGTGGCCGTCACGGCCTCGGCGTCTCCGACCAGATCGAGAACCGCATCATCGAGGCGAAGTCACGCGGCATCTACGAGGCACCGGGCATGGCCCTGTTGCACATCACGTACGAGCGCCTCGTGAACGCGATCCACAACGAGGACACCCTCGCGAGCTACCACACCGACGGCCGCAAGCTCGGCCGCCTCATGTACGAGGGCCGCTGGCTCGACCCGCAGTCGCTCATGCTGCGCGAGTCGCTGCAGCGCTGGGTCGGCTCCGCGGTCACGGGCGAGGTTACCCTCCGCCTGCGTCGCGGCGACGACTACACGATCCTCAACACTGAGGGACCGAACCTCTCCTACCACCCGGAGAAGCTCTCGATGGAGCGCACCGTTGGCGCAGCCTTCGGCCCTGAGGATCGCATCGGCCAGCTCACCATGCGCAACCTCGACATCGCAGACTCGCGCTCGCGGCTCGAGCAGTACGCGGCGATGGGCATGGTTGGCGGCGCTGTCGCTGACCTCGTCGGCGAGCTCGAGAAGGGTGGCGCCGCCGAGATCGCGGAGGCCGTCACCGGCATCAGCGAAGAGGGCGACGAGCTCGGCCTCGCAGCCGCGTTCGACTCCGGCACCGACTAACCACTAGTGACAGAAGGCTCCGACCCGCGCGGGTCGGAGCCTTCTGCGTATCCGGGAGGGGTGGACGCGCCGCACGGGCGGCGCGCGGCGCCCACATGCGGCGGGTACACAAACGGGCTCCCACCTCGCTGAGGTGGGAGCCCGTTCGTGTACTACGCGGTGCTTAGGATGCGCGGCGCGCGCGTGCTGCGCGGCGCTTGAGTGCGCGGCGCTCGTCCTCGCTCAGGCCGCCCCAGACACCAGAATCCTGGCCGGTGTCCATTGCGTACTGGAGGCACATCTCCGTAACCGGGCAGCGGGCGCAGACGGCCTTCGCTCGCTCGATCTGATCCACAGCTGGCCCGGTGTTTCCAACCGGAAAGAACAGCTCCGGATCTACGGTTAGGCACGCTGCCTGTTCACGCCAATCCATACTTACCTCCTCTGCGTCGCACGTGCGATGCTCATTCTGTACACGCGCTAATCAGCAAAGGCCGGGTAGCCTGAGAGAGATCGCGCGGTGTCTATTTGCCAACGTGACATGAGAATGCTCACACCGGCGTGCGCGAAACTCTGATGAATATATGCTTCCATGGAAGTGAACGAAAGACAATAGGCTTTTTACAGTTGTTTCAGGAAATGGATAGGTGCTGTGACAAAAATGCGGTCTCGTTCTGCTTGGTTTACGCTCACCGCAGTACTCGCAGCCGAATTGGTGCTCGGCGCGATTCTCGTCGTCACGATGATCCCAACGTTTCCCGCGGCAGGACCAGAGCGTGAGGCCCTGCTGCCACTGTGGGTGAGCCTGCTCGTCAGCATGATGTTGTGCTGCGTGTGGCTGGCGGCGACGCTCGTCGGGGCCATGCGACGCAGCGGATCCTGGGTGCGCGGGTCGGCCGTCACGATTCACGTGCTCATGCTTGCCGCAGCGGTCGGAGTCTTCCAGGGCCTCATCGGGAGCCCGGCGATCGGCGTCGCGCTGCTCGCGCTCGCGATCATCGGATTCGTGTCGGCGATCCTCATTGGGCCGTCAGCAAGGCCTGCCGGCGTCGAGGCCGGGGAAGGTCAGGCTGGCGCCCCGGAGGCCGAGCGCGGACGCTGAGCCGACGCGCGAGTCCCGAAGTTTGAGTCTCGCGCCCCAGGGGCCCGCTGCCGCGCCTGTAACGCCACGGAAAGCACGAAGTGCCACCACGGTGCGCAATGGCCGTGGCGGCACTTCAGGGGAGAACCTCGGGTGAACCAGGGGTAACTCACGGGTGACGCGATGCAGACCCAGCGCTGGCTCGGTGGTCGCGAAGCGAGTTACGCCCCGAGGAGCTTCACGATGCGGGCCACGTGCCCCGTCGCCTTGATGTTGTAGAGCGCGTGCTCGATCGTTCCGTCCGCGTCGATGACGAAGGTCGAGCGGATGACACCCTCGACGATGCGGCCATAGCTGTTCTTCTCGCCGAAGGTGCCGTATGCCCTGTGCGTCGCCGTGTCGGGGTCGCTGAGCAGCGGGTATTTCAGGCCATCACGGTCGGCAAACCGACGAAGCTTGTCGACCTTGTCTCGCGAGATGCCGATCACGCGGTATCCGGCGGCCGCAAGTGGAGCCGTTGACTCCTGGAACTCGCAGGCTTCGGTCGTGCACGCTGGGGTCATCGCCTGCGGGTAGAAGAAGATCACGAGCTTCTCGCCGCGGAAGTCGCTCAGCTTACGCTCAGTGCCGTCTTGATCGAGGAGGGCAAAGTCGGGGGCGGGCGTACCTGGCTCAAGAATCACGCGTTCAGTCATGGTTCCAGCCTACCGGCGCTCGGCGACAGCGCGGGGTACTGCCCAGCCCGTCAGCCTACTGCTGACTCGGGGAATCCGGCTGGACTGGCGGTGCCGCCGGTGGCTGCGCTGCTAGCTGTGCCTGCGGCTGCGCTGGTGGCTGCACTGGCGGCTGCGCCTGACGTGGCTGGGGTGCTGCGTGCCATTGCTGAGGCGGTGCGTATCCCTGCTGTGGTGGTGCGTAGCCCTGCTGGTGTGTTCCCTGTTGCTGCTGCGGCTGCTGCGGCTGCTGTGGCTGCTGTGGCTGTTGCGCCTGATGCGCGTGAGGCTGCTGCTGCGGTGCGCCACCGTATACGTTACGGGGAGCAGCCTGGGGTGCCGGACGCTGCACCGCAAACCCGGCGAGGTATTCGTGCTCCCGCGATACCTGCCCCTGCTGAAGCGCCCAAAGCGCGGAGATTCCCGCCTGGCCGTGGCTGCGTTCGAGGCTGCGGACGCTGTACGCCTGCGCGAGCCCTGCCGCGGGCACCAGAGCGATGCCTATGATGAAGAGCCCGAGCATCGGCATGGCGTTTGAAGCGCCCGAGAGGTACGTGTACGGCGACACGATTGGCGCAATGACCATGAGCAGGAAGCCGCAGGTCGGCAGCACCAGACCGAGCCAGAGCAAGACGCTGAACTGGCTGCCAGCGGCGGGATAGTTGGCAACCATACGCCGAACGCTCAACGCGCTCGTGATGACTCCAGCGAGGAGGCACAGCCAGCCGATGAGGCAGATCATGAGCGATACCCCTGCGAGTCCTGCGAGCGCCGCGAGGCCGATGCCGTAGGCGCCGATCAGGAATAGGGCAACGCAGGGAATTACGATCCCGATCACCGGGTGGGTGAGCCCGACGACTGAGTGGAACCCGCGAGCGAGGTCAGGGAGCGGGCGGGGTTGGGCAGACGCCCTCCCCGGCGCGGGCGCCTGTCGTGGCTGCTGCGTTGGGTAGACAGGCTGGTGTTGCGGTGTGTGCTCCGACATGGTCCAAGTGTATGCGAACCACTCGCCGGAGAATGGCTACTGACGGGCTACTTCAGCAGCCGGCGCAGCGACTCCACGCGCCGCGCGCCCATCGCGTCGAGCCTGCCGTCTGCGATCGCGAGGTCGAGCTCGCAGTCGGGGGCGTCTTCGGTATGCGAGCAGCCGCGGGGGCACGCGTCGAGCAGTGGCACGAGGTCGGTAAAACCGCGCAGGATCCCGTCACTGGTGACGTGCCCGAGCCCGAACGAGCGCACGCCAGGAGTATCGATGACCCAACCCGTTTCGCCAGAGGCCGCACCCGGCGTCGGCGCGCGCAGCGCGACGGACGAGGACGAGGTGTGGCGTCCGCGCCCTGTGACCTCGTTGACGTGGCCCGTCGCGCGATCCGCCTCGGGTACGAGCGCGTTGATGAGCGTGGATTTGCCCACGCCAGAGTGCCCGACAAACACGGTCGTCTTGCCCGCGAGCGTGTCGCGGATCTGCGACAGCACGCCGGTGGGGGAGTCGTCCTCCCATGCGCCAGGGGCGGACCGGAACACGGGCACCTCGAGGGCAGCGAAGTTCTCGAGGAACGGTTCGGGATCGGCGAGGTCGATCTTGGTGAGACAGATGAGGGGCTGGATCCCGGCGTCGTAGGCCGCGACGAGGTAGCGATCCACCAGGCGTACGCGCGGTTCGGGGTTTGCCGCGGCAACCACGATGAGCATTTGCTCGGCGTTGGCAACCATGATCCGCTCGACCCGGTCGCTGTCGTCCGCGCTGCGTCGCAGCAGCGTGGCCCGCTCCTCGACCCTGACGATGCGCGAGAGGCTGCCCTCCTCGCCCGAGACGTCGCCGACGAGCTGCACGCGGTCGCCGATGACGATGGGGGTCTTGCGGAGCTCGCGAGCGCGGGCCGCAACGACAACGCGCTCGGGCTGTGCTTTCGGGCCGCCCTTGACCTTGGGAACTGCGGGGACGAGCGCCGTGTAGCGCCCGCGATCCACCGCAGTGACCATGCCTACAACCGCGTCAGCGTGCTCGGGCCGGCGCTTCGTGCGCGGCTTGTTTGCCTTCGGATTCGGGCGCGCCTTGACCTCGTGGTCTGCGTACTCGCCGTACGGGGCATCGTCATCGTCGTCGACGTTGAACCAGCTCACCGGGTTAGATCCCCTCGAGGAAGCCGCGGGCGGTCTTGCCGAGTCCGTTGAGCGTCCAGCCGGCGCCGGCGAGGCCCTCGGTGGTGAGGTCAACGCCAGTGCTGAGTGGATCGCTTCCCAGATCCGAGCCGAGCATCTCTGCCCAGAGCTGCGGGAACTCGGGCAACGTTTTCGACGTGCAGCCGATGTCGTCGATCAAAACGCCGGGGACGACAAGCCCGATGAGCGCTCCGGTCGTCGCGATACGGTGGTCGGCGTAGGCGTGCCACAGCCCGCCGTGCATGTCTGAGGGGTGGATCGCGATGCCGTCCGGGAGTTCCTCAGCGTGGCCACCGAGCGCGTTGATCTCCGCCACGAGCGCTGCGATGCGGTCGGTCTCGTGGTGACGGGTGTGCCCGATCCCCGTGATCTCGCTGCCCTCGCCGGGGCTGCCGTCGGGGCGTGGGAGCGCCGCGAGCGCCGCGAGGCCGACGAGCGTCGGGGAGAGCTCGCCCGCGTCTGGCATGTGGATCTTGACGCCACGGATTTCACCCGTGCCGGTCACCGTGAGCGCGCCCTGCTCGAGGGTCGCCGTCGCACCGAACTCTGGCAGCAGCTGCCGGAGCTGGTCTCCGACCTGTGTCGTCTCCGACGGCCAGTGCGGGATGGTCACCGAGCCGCCGACCGCGATCGCTGCGGCGAGGAACGGCGCGGCGTTGGAGAGGTCGGGCTCGATCGTGATCTCTCGGGCGCCAATCGGCCCGGGGTGCACGCGCCATTCGCCTGGGGCGGGGGAGTCGGCTGCTACGCCGCGGGCGCGGAGCGCCTCAAGTGTCATCTCAATGTGGGGGACGCTCGGAAGTCGCTCACCGGTGTGCACGACGTGCACACCCTCGTCGAAGCGCGGTGCTGAGAGCAGCAGCGCCGAGACGAACTGGCTCGAGAGTGACGCGTCGAGTTCTACCCTGCCGCCGCGAAGTGAGCCTGCGCCGTGCACGGTGAACGGGAGCAGTCCGCGGTTTTCGTCGGAGATGTCGGCGCCAAGCGTCCGCAGCGCGTCGAGAACGGGGCGCATGGGCCGCTTGCGCGCGTATGGGTCACCGTCGAATGCGACGGGTCCCAGTGCGAGCGCTGCGACCGGGGGTACGAAGCGCATGACAGTGCCCGCGAGGCCGCAGTCGATGCTCGTCGAGCCCGTGAGTTCAGTCGCCGGGGTGACGCGGAGGTCTGGCCCGTACGGGTTCTTGCCGCGGAGGGGCGAAATCTCGGTGCCGAGGAGCCTGAGTGCCTCGACCATAAGGTCGGTGTCGCGCGAGTGCAGCGGGACGCGCAGCGTGCCGGTGCCGTCAGCGAGAGCGGAGAGGATGAGCTCTCTGCCTGTGAGGGACTTCGAGCCGGGAAGCGGCACGTACGCGTCCACCTCGCGCGGTTCGGTCTGCTCGGCCTCGCCGGCCGTCGGGGCAGGCCAGGGCTCGACGGCCTCGTCAGGGGCATCGCCTGAGCGGGTGCCGTCGTCGTCATTACCGCGGTTCATTCTTGCTGCCAGCATCTCTCTCAGCTTACCCGGCTTCCCGTTGGCGTGGCTGGTCTTCGGGAGTAGTGTGGTCGCGCGTGCATCGCCACACCGTCAAACTGACTGAACTGAGCAGTTCTTGTGTGAATCTGACCGCATTTGCGTTTGACTTGCTCGTTTCATGCATCTATGGTGATCTGAGTTCGCAACTTACACTCGCGTAATTGCGTGTTTCTACTAGTTTCTATAGGAGGTCGGTGTGGACCTACAGCTGCTTGCAGCGCTGCTCGTCGGAGTGGCCGCAATCATTCTCGTCATCTTGCGGACACGTCTCGATGCATTCCCAGCGCTGCTCATCGGCGCGATCGTCACCGGTTTGATCGCAGGCGTTGCACCAGTCGAACTCGTCACAATGATGACGACCGGCTTCGGTAACACGCTCGCGAGCATCGGTATCGTCATCGGGCTCGGTGTCGCACTCGGCAAGCTCATGGAGGTGACGGGCGCGGCAGACGCGCTCGCCGTCGCGTTCGTGAAGCTCTTCGGGAAGGGCCGCGAAGCCCTCGCGATGACCGCGACAGGCGCCGTCGTCTCGATCCCCGTGTTCTGCGACAGCGGCTACGTGATGCTGCATCCGCTCGCGCGTTCACTCGCGCGGCGCACGAAGCAGTCCGTCGTCGTCCTCTCGCTCGCGCTTGCCGGCGGCCTTGTGCTCAGCCACACACTCGTCCCGCCGACCCCAGGACCACTTGCCGTAGCCGGCCTGCTCGGTGTCGACCTTGGGCTGATGTTCCTTGTTGGCATCCCGTTCATCCTGGTCCTCATCCCCGTCGTGCTCACCTTCGCGCGCATCATGGGCACGCGCCTCGAGCCATTCCGCGACGACACCATGTTCGCTGAAGAAGAGGCAGAAGCTGCCAGCCGCCCGGTAATCGGCGTCTTCCGCGCGGCGATCCCGATCCTCGTTCCGATGCTGCTCATCATCTCGAACACGCTCACGAAGGCCGTAGCCCCAGGGTCAACGGCTGAGGAAGTCACGAGCTTCATCGGTGCCCCGGCGATCGCGCTGCTCATCGGCCTCATCATCGGCGTCTACACGCTGCCCCAGCGCAACACCCCGCGGAAGGATGTCGCCGGCTGGCTCTCGCAGGCCGCGGCCTCGGGCGGGCTCATCATCTTCATCACCGGCGCCGGTGGCGCGTTCGCGAACGTGCTCACCACCTCCGGTGTTGGCAAGAACCTCGCCGACGGCGTCGGAATGCTCCCGCTTCCGCTCTTCCTCATCCCGTTCCTCATCGCAAGCGTCCTGCGCGTCGCACAGGGATCGGGAACGGTCGCCATGATCACCGCGGCAACGCTCGCAGTGCCGCTCGTCGAAGCCGGAGCGCTGAACCCGCTGCTCGCCGCCATGGCCGCAGCCTGTGGCGCGTTCCTCTTCTCGCACTTCAACGACTCGTTCTTCTGGGTCGTCACGAAGTTCGCTGGCCTGTCCGGCGTGAATGCGCTCCGCGCCTGGAGCGGCATGACCACGACGATCTGGGTTGCCACCATCCCGCTGCTGTTCATCCTCTGGGCTATCGTCGGATAGTTTCAGGAAAGGTACGTCGTGACTCACGAAACCCCAGTCCTCGTCATCGCAGATGACCTCACAGGAGCAAATGCCGCAGGAGGTCGCTTCGCGAGCGCCGGCCTGCGCTCCGCGACGGTCAGCTGGAACGCATTTGCTGGCCCGCTTCCGGGTTTTGATGCGGTCATTGTGGCGACCGACAGCCGGCACATTCCGGCGGCGGATGCGGCATCGCGCGTGCGCACGATCATTGATCGAGTGCCGGGCGCAGGGCTTGTCGTGAAGCGGATCGACACCACGCTGCGCGGAAACATCAGTTCTGAAACGGCCGCGCTGCTCGCTGGCGTTCGCGCGGAACGGCCAGCCGAGCGCGTGCGCGCGCTCGTGGTCACGGCGTACCCGAGCTCAGGCAGAACCACCCTCGACGGCGTCCAGCTGCTCGGCGGGGTTCCGCTTGAGCAGACGGAACTGCGCTACGACGTACACAACCCAATGTCGACGTCGAACGTGAGCGAGATCTTCGCGCAGCAGGAGCCGTTGACCTCCCGCCACATCGGTATCGACACGGTGCTCGGTGACGGCCTTGAAGCAGCGCTCGCGGCAGGCGACGAAGACCTGGTGATCTGCGACGCGCTCGAGGATGCGCACATCGAACGAATCGCGGTAGCTGCCGCGAACGTTTCGCGCGCGGATGGGGTTCGCTGGGTGACGGTTGATCCCGGCCCAGCTGGGGCCTATCTCGCGCGGGAGCTTGGCTTGCCTGACCGGAGCGAGCGCACCGAGAGTTCGCTGCCGCCGCTGCTCGCAGCGATCGGAAGCGTCACCGACCTCTCTATTGCGCAGGCAGACCGACTCGCTGGCCACGTCCTCGTGCACGTGCTCGAGGTCGATGCGCTGCGCCTCGCGGGGGAGCGTGAGGGGGCAACCGATATCGCCGATCCCGTTGGCGAGGTCGCTGCGCAACTCGCCGAGCTGCTCGCGAGCGTGTCGTTCCCCGAACAGGTGCTGCTGCGCGTGCAGCCGCCGAGTCACGGCGGGCAGCTCTCTGCCGCAGGCCGTGAGGCGCTCCCCGCACTGTTTGCCGCCGTGGTTGCGCGGGCGCTTGAGACGCAGGAGATCTCAGGTGTGTACAGCAGCGGTGGCGACATCACCTCAGCGATTCTCGACGCGGCAGCAGTCCGCGCATTCGAGGTGAGCGGCGAGGTGCTGCCGCTCGCCGTATACGGAACCGCCGTCGGCGGTGCCCTTGACGGGGTCCCCATCGTCACGAAGGGCGGCCTCATCGGGTCCGAGGACACAGCTGAGGCGTGCATGCAGCAGCTGCGCGCCCTCGCTGAGCTCCGCTACCGGCGCCCCTAACCCCGCTTGGCGCAGCTGCGCCAAGCCACCCGGCGCGCAGCTCACGCGCCGCGCACCCACCACATCACCCCACAATCTGGAGACACTATGACGCGACACACTCTTGCTCTTACCCTCGGCGATCCGGCTGGCATCGGCCCGGAGATCACCGTCCAGACCGTACTCGACGCCGCGGGCCCCGCTGGTCCGGCGCGCGCGATCGTGGTCGGCGATCCCGTCTCCGTGCACGCAGCGCTCACGGTCCTCGGGCTCTCGGCAGAGGTGCGCGTAGTCGAATCGTTCGACGACCTGCCGGAGGAGCAGGCAGGCGTCATCGATGTGTTCGACACCGGCGTGCTCGGTGACACCGCGGCAGAGTGGGGCGTCATCTCGGAGCGTGCTGGCGCAGCAGCTGTGCGCTCCATCGAGGTCGCCGCGCAGGCGGCGCTCGAGGGGAAGGTCGCCGGCGTCGTCACCGCACCGATCCACAAGGAAGCCATTTGGGCTGCGGGCAGCGAGCACCTCGGACACACTGAGATGCTCGCGGAGCTCACCGGGGCTCCCCGCTCGAACACGATGTTCGTCGCACGCGGAAAGAAGATCTTCTTCGCGACCCGTCACGTTTCGCTCCGTGGCGCGCTCGAGCGCATCAACACTGAGCTGGAGATCCAGGCCATCGACGAGGCCATGCGCGCACTCAAGGTCTACGGCACGGATGAGCCGCGCCTCGCCGTCGCCGCCATCAACCCGCACGGTGGCGAAAATGGGAAGTTCGGCTCTGAAGAGATCGACTTCATCCGCCCAGCAGTCGAGGAGATGCGCGAGCGCGGCCACAACGTTGTCGGGCCGATCCCCGCGGACTCGGTCTTCCACCAGCTCTTCACCGACCGCTACGACGGTGTGCTGTCGCAGTTCCACGACCAGGGCCACATTCCCGCGAAGACGATCGACTTCAACGGCACGATTTCTGTGACCGTCGGGCTGCCCATTCTCCGCACCTCTGTGGACCACGGGACGGCATTCGATATCGCAGGCAAGGCCATTGCCGACCCGGGAACGATGAAGTCTGCGTACCTCGCCGGAGCCGAGTTTGCACCGTTCGCCGACCGCATCCGGGCAGACTTCGAGGGCTAGCGTTCTCCTCGGGAGGTGGTCCCAGCCGGCCTCAGGCTAGGCTGGGACCACCGCCAGAATGACCGAAGGAGGCGCATGACGAGCGATGGTCCTGTGCTGCGCAGAGAGTACCAGCACACGAAACGCCGACCGCGAGCGCCTCATTGAACTCGTTGAGCTCGGGCACGGCATAGGCAACGCCCACGAGCTCGCGAGCGAGCTCGACGTCTCGGTTTCGACCGTGCGCCGTGATCTCGCTCAGCTTGACGCAGAGGGGCGGCTCGCGCGCACGTACGGTGGCGCGATCGGACCCGCGCGGCTCGACCGTTCATGGCACGTGAAGTCTGCGGAGAACCAGGGCCGCAAGCGCGACATCGCTCACCGCGCGGCGGACATGGTGCCGACGGGGGCAACCGTGCTCCTCGACTCTGGCACCACCGTCGCCGAGGTCGCCGCGATTCTCGGGCACCGCGGTGACGCTCAGGTCGCAACGAACGGGCTGAGCTCAATTGTTGCGCTCGCCGACACCAGCGCAGACGTGACAGTGCTCGGCGGCCGCCTCCGGCGCCCGAGCGAATCGATTGTTGGCGCCTCGACGCTGCAGGCGCTGCAGCGACTCACCGCCGACATTGCGTTCCTCGGGGCTGAGGCGCTTGACCCGGAACGCGGGCTGAACTGCCCGGAGATGGATCAGGCGCTCGTCAAAGAACTCATGGCGAAGAACGGCCGCGAAGCGTGGGTGCTCGCCGATTCGAGCAAACTGGAGCGGGACGCGCCCTTCGCATGCTGGGCTCCGATGGGGCGTGGGATCGGTCTCATTACCGACTCGCTCGCGAGCAGCGAACAGCTGCTGCCCTTCAGAGAGCTCGGTTGGCAGGTTGAGATTGCACCCGAGCGCTAGGATCGAGTGGTGAAGAGCAAGGAGCAGGGCGAGACGCCCTCGAACCTCAAATCCCGTTTCGCGGATGAGGCGTTACCGCTGCTTGACCAGCTGTTCGGCGCCGCGATGAAGATGACCCGCAACCAGCAGGACGCGCAGGATCTCGTGCAGGAGACGTTCCTCAAGGCGTATCAAGCCTTCGCCTCGTTTGAGGAGGGCACGAACCTCAAAGCCTGGCTGTACCGCATCATGACGAACAGCTACATCAACACGTATCGGAAGCGGCAGCGTCAGCCGTTCCTCGGCGCGGTCGAGGAGCTCGAAGATTGGCAGCTCGGCGGCGCAGAGTCAACGACCGCCATGGCGTCGCGCTCTGCGGAGGCCGAGGCGATCGACCGGACGCCCGACTCGGTCGTCACTCGCGCGCTCAACGAGCTCGCGGAGGACTTCCGCATGGCGGTGTACCTCGCAGACGTCGAGGGGTTCAGCTATCAGGAGATTGCGGACATCCAGGAGGTGCCCATCGGCACCGTGATGAGCCGCCTGCACCGTGGGCGAGCGAAACTTCGCCAGGCGCTCGGGGAATACGCGCGCGAGCAGGGCGTTGGACTTGAGAGAACAGACACAACACAGAGTGAGCCCGCGAAGGGAGCCGCGCGATGAGCGACTGCGGATGCGACAAAGCGAAAGCAAACATTTACGAACTGCTGCGTGGCGAGTTGTGCGCGGAGGAGTCCGCGCCGATCCGGGAGCACCTTGAGCACTGCGCCGACTGCCAGGGCGAGGAGAGCGTGTGCGCTCGGCTGACCGACGCTGTGCGCCGAGCCTGCGAAGAAGAACGCGAGGGTGCCGCGCCGGCAGACCTGCGCGACGCGATCCTCAGAGGCCTTCCGGTCTAACGCTCCGCCTGGTCGTCGCGCCAGCCCGCGCAGACGTCAACCCAGCCGACGGCGCCGCTCAGGCGCTCGAGCTCGGCGAGGTTCATCTCGACGGCTGAGTTTGCGCTGCCGGCCGCGGGAAACACCGAGTCGAATCGGCGAAGTGACTCGTCGAGGTAGACGAGTGCAGTCTCCGGGTTGGCAAACGGGCACACCCCGCCGACCGGGTGCCCCGTGAGGGGCTCAACCTCGTCGAACTTCAGCATGCTCGGCTTCGAGCCGAACGCGCGTTTGAACATCCCACCATTCACGCGAGCGTCGCCCGCAGCGACAACGAGGATTGCGTTCCCGCTGGGCGCTGGCGAGCCGGGCTGACCGGCGAACGCGAGCGTCTTTGCGATCCGCCGCGGTTCCGTTCCGGCCTGTGCTGCCGCAAGCTCAACGGTTGCGCTGGACTCGGCGAACTCGAGAATGGTGCCAGCCCAACCCTGCGCCGACAGTGCCTGGCGTACGCTGCTGATACTCATGCGATGCTCCTTTGCGGTGTGGGTTAGCCGCGCCAGGTTGTCCCGGGGAGCCGCAGCCGCGAGGCGACGAGCTGCTGCGTGTACGGGTGCTTTGGTGCGGTGAGGAGGTCTGCAGTAAGGCCGTCTTCGACAATACGCCCACCCTGCATGACGATGGTGCGTTCGGCGAGCTTTGGCACGATTCCGAGGTCGTGCGTGATGGTGACGAGCGTCAACCCAAACTCGCGCCTGAGTTCCGCGAGGAGATCGAGCACGCGCGCGCGCACGAGCACGTCGAGCGCGCTCACCGGTTCGTCCCCGACGAGCAGCTCGGGCCCGTGCACGATCGCTCGCGCGACCGCGATGCGTTGCCGCTGGCCGCCGGAGAAGGCGTCGGGGTAGCGCGTAGCTGCGTCATGCGGCAACCCGACGCGTTCGAGTACCGCCCGCACCATTTCCCCGTGGTCGCCTGGGATCGCACTTCCCTCAAGGGGTTCGGCTACCGACTGGCCGATGGTGCGGCGGGGGTTGAACGATGAGTACGGGTCTTGGAATACGAGACCGGTTCGCCGCCGGAGCCAGCCGAGGTCGCGCGAACGCGGGACGACCTCGACGCCGTCAAAGCGGACGGTGCCTGCGGTTGGTGTGCTCAGCCCGAGCATCTGCCGCACGAGGGTCGTTTTGCCAGAACCCGATTCGCCGACGATCGCGACGCTCTCCCCGCGAGCTATCGTGAGCGATACGTCAGTGAGCGCGCAGACGGTCTGCGCGCGCTCGAAGAGCTTGCGCGGCGGGGTGCGGAACTCCTTGGATACGCCCGCGAGTTCGACGAGCGGGTGATCCCCGCGCGGTGCCGCGCCGATCGTGCCAGCGACCGGCATCGACCCGGTCCAGGGCGTCTGGCCTGTCCACGTTGCCTGCTGTGTGCGTTCGCTCACGAGCTCTCACCTCCCGCTGCAGCGATGAGTGCTTGGGTGACGCGGTGCTGTGGGCGCTCAAGCACCTCGTGCACCGCTCCCGCCTCGACGATGCTGCCGTCCGCAAACACGACGACCCGGTCAGCGACTTGGTTGACCACGGCGATGTCGTGGGTGATGCACACGAGCGAGCACTCTGCGCTGTCGGTGATCTCGGTGAACAGTTCGAGGATGCCTCGCTGAACGGTCACGTCGAGCGCAGTCGTTGGCTCGTCAGCGAGCAGTAGACCGGGCGAAGCAGCAATGGCGGCAGCGATGGCCGCGCGCTGCCGCTGCCCACCCGAGACCTCGTGCGGATACGCTCGCACGATTCGCTCTGGATCCTTCAGGCCAACCTCGTGAGCGAGCCGCAGCGCGGCGTCGCGGCGCTCCGTGCGGCCGAGCCGGTAGTGAATGGCGAGTGACTCCGTCATCTGGGTTCCAAGCCTGCGGAACGGGCTGAGCGCAGTCTTCGGTTCTTGGAACACCATGCCGATGCGGTCGCCGCGGATCGCGGTGAGTTCGCGGTCAGACAGGCCGAGGAGTTCGCGTCCATTGGCACGCACTGAGCCGCTGACGACCGCCTCCCTTGGCAGCAGGCCTGCGATGGCGAGGGCGGTGATCGTTTTGCCCGAGCCGGATCCGCCGATGATGCCGAGGCGCTCACCAGCTGCGAGGCTGAACGTGACGTCGTGCAGAATCTGGGTGCCACCGATCGAGACGTTGAGGTTTTCGACCTCGAGCGCCGTCGCCCCTGTCTCTGGTGCGTCTGCCCGGTTGTTCATCGCGGCACCTCCGTTGTCTCGTCCACGGGGTCCCTGGTGTCGAGGGCATCGCGCAACTGATCCCCGAAGAGGAAGAATGCGAGCACCGTGATCGTGATGGCAAGGCCCGGCCACACGACGGTCTCGGGGTAGATGGACACGAATCGCTGCGTCGAGGCGAGCATGCCGCCCCACGATGGGATGTCTTTCGGTGCGCCGAATCCGAGGTAGCTCAGGCTGGCTTCCGCGAGCACAGCGGTTCCCATGATCCAGGTGACCTGCACGATGTAGACGGGCAGCACGCTCGGAATGAGGTGGCGGAACAGGATCCGCGTGCGGGAGAGCCCTGAGACCTGTGCTGCGACGACGAAGTCTGCCCCGGATACCTGCCTGAACTCCGCGCGAAGCACTCGCCCCATTGATACACCGAAGGCAATCCCGAGTGCGGCGATGACAATCGGGATGCCGGAGCCAAACACGGCGGTCAGCATGATGGCGAGCAGCGTGGTGGGAAACGCGACGAGCACGTCAATGCCTACAGCGACCACCTCGCGGACCGGCCGGCGTCCGAGACCCCCGAGGAGGGCGAGCACAAACCCGATGATGCTCGCGAGTGCTCCGGTGCCGAGCGCAACACCGAAGGAGACCCTGCTTCCCGCGATGAGGCGTGAGGCGATGTCGCGGCCGCTGCCGTCGGTTCCGAGCCAGTGCGCTGACGACGGTGAGAGCCACACGTTGCCCGTTGCGTGGTTGGGGTCTTGCGGTAGCCAGAAGAGGGACGCGATTGCGACGAGCGCGACGAGGCCGAGCACCGCGAGTGCGATGCTCCCGACGGGCTTTCTGAGCACCCTGTTGAGCGTTCTCATTCTTCGCCCTCCGATCGGAGCCGCGGGTCAATGAGGCGGTGAACGACGTCGACGAGCGCCCCCATGACAAGGATGACGCTCGTGAGCACGAGCAGCGTTGATTGCACCTTCGGCAGGTCGCGTTCGCCAACGTCGGAGACCAGCATGGTGCCGAGCCCCGGGAGGCTGAACAGCTGTTCGACGACGACCGCGCCGACGAGGAGGGCTGCGGCCTGCAGGCCGAGCATGGAGATGATCGAGAGCCCGACGCCAGGCAGTCCCTGTGTGAGGAGGGCACGCAGCCTCGAGTTCCCCTGCGACATCGCGGTGCGGACGTGATCGGCCTCGAGCGCACGCAGCGTCGCGCTGCGGACGAGGCGGAAGAGGATCGCGCCCTCGATGAGGCCGATCGTGAGAGCGGGCAGCACGAGCGACCGCACCGCCTGCAGCGGGTCTGCCCAGCCATCGCGCGGGAACCCCTGCGACGGTAGCCAGCCGAGCCACGACGAGAGGAGGAGGGTGCCGAGAAGACCCGCCCAAACAACGGGGATGGCGGAGGCGAGCACGCTTGACGCGGAGACGAGCTGTCCGAGTGGCGTGTTGTTTCGGTACGCAGCGAACACGCCGAGGGGGATAGCGACGAGGAGCACGACGAGCAGCGACATGATCGTCAGCGGGATCGTCACCTCAGCCTTTTCCGCGAGCTCAGCGGAGATTTCGCTCCCAGTGACGACCGAGGTGCCGAGATCGAAGCGAAGCACGCCACCGATCCATTCGACGTACTGGGTGAGGAGCGGCCGATTGAGCCCGAGCGCCTCCCGCAGCGACGCGATCTGGGCGGGTGAGGCCTGCGTGCCACCGATGACCTGTGCGACGTCGCCGGGAAGGATCCTGAGCGTCGCAAAGATGAGCACGCTCGCGACCAGCCAGGCGAGTGCCAACAGACCTGTCCGGCCGAGAATGAAACGCGTCACGGTATGAGACTACTCACTCTGTGACCTCCTGGTCAGTTCATCCGGGTACGTGTTCGGGCCCGTTCCCGCTGTAATGCGGGAGCTCCGGGCCCGAACTGTGCAAGCGACCTGCTGGCGGTTACTCTACGCTCACACCTGCGAGGTTGACACGCGAGTTCGTGTTCACCGACGGGAAGCCGTGAACCTGGGTGCCGACAACGTTGGTCGGGGTGTAGTTGAAAAGCCACTTCGCTGGCGCGTCCGCGGCGACGAGGCGTGCAGCCTGTTCGAGCAGATCAGCCTCTGCTGCCGGGTCGATGCTTGCGAGCGCCTCGGCGTAGAGCCGCTGCACCTCGGGATTGTCGTACCCGAAGTAGTAGCCGGGGTTTGCGTAGTTGCCGAAGTCGCGCGCCTCAGCATGGTCGACGTAGCTGAGGTCGAAATCATGGTTCGAGTACACGTCGTTGAGCCAGGTTGGGAACTCGACGGCCTTCACCTTGGCGGAGACCCCGACCTCTGCGAGCTGGCTCACGACGAGGTCGAGCGAAGCGGTGTCGTAGAAGTTCGGTGCCGTGATGGAGAGGCTGAGGTTTGGCTGTCCGGCCTCAGCGAGCAGCGCGCGCGCCGCCTCGGGATCGTATGCGTTGATATCGGTGAGGTCGGCGTAGCCGGGCTCGAGCTCGGTGATGGGGCTGCCGAGCGGCTTCGCGTCGCCGTTCTGCGTGCCGACGAGGGTCTTGCCGTCGATCGCCATGCTCAGTGCCTGGCGGACGCGTGGGTCGTTGAAGGGAGCGCGGGCGCTGTTGTAGCCGAGGGTGAACACGTCGGCGCTCTCGGCGCGGACCAGGTCGAAGTTGGCGTTGCCCTCGAACTCGGCGCGCAGCGGCGGGAGCAGCGCGGTGTGCACGTCGATGTCGCCGTCCTTGAGGGCGTTGACCGCGGCGCGGCCCTCAGGGAAGAACCGGAAGATTGCGCTGTCGACCTTGGCCGGCTCGCCCCAGTAGTCTGCGTTCTTCTCGAGCGTGATGCTGTCGCCCTGCTTCCAGCGCGCAAACTCGAAGGGGCCCGTGCCGTTCGCCGAGTTCTGCAGCCCGTCCGTTGCGCCGCCCTCAAGAATGACTCCTGCCGAGCCCGCGAGCTCCCAGAGCAGCAGCGAGTTGGGCTGCTCGAGCGTGAGCTTCACCTGGCTGTCGCCGTTCTTCTCGACCGCGACGGCGTAGCCGACCGTCTCGGGGGTGAGGGCTGGCTCGAGTGAGGCGACGACGTCGTCGGTCGTGAGCGCTGCACCAGAGTGGAACGTGACGCCGTCGCGCAGCGTGAAGGTGTACTCGAGACCGTCGGCGCTGACCTCGGGCATCTCGGTTGCAAGAACGGGAACAATGTCCGCGATGCTGCCTGGTGCGATGCCAACGAGCCCCTGGTAGACGTTGTCGATGAGCACCTGACCGGTGGCAACGCCGGCGTCGTTGCGCACGTCGAGGCTTGTCGGCTCGAGGACGAGGCCGACGGCGATTTCGTTCTTCCCGCCGGAGTCGCCTGCTGGCTTGGTCAGTGCGAAGTACGCTGCGATCGCTGCCACAAGCCCGACGACGATCACGATGCCGATGATCAGCGGGGTCTTCGAGCGCTTGCGTTTCTCGTAGCTCGGCGCCTTGGGGTTCGACTCACTCACTTTGACTCCTCGGATTGACTCTGCTCGTGCAGATGTAGCTAGTTTCTGGAGTCTGCGTCGACGCTGTGCGATCGCAGACGGACTCAGCGCGACCTCGGTCGCGTTGAACGCCCGCGCCTCGCTGCGCTGGTGTCGAAGAACGAGACTACGCTGAGCCAACGCCGGGCGTCCGCGAGATGACGACCTTGTTGCAGTGTTGTTACGTATGCCCTACCCGGTCAGGCGCGGCGCGAAAACGCCTAGCGAATATAGCCACCGTCTTTGAGGCCGGCCTCGATCTCGAATCTGTTCTTGAGGGGGTTCCTACCAGCGGCCATATATAGCAGGGGCATGGCCAGGCCGTACCTGCGCCATTGCTGACGGTGCACCCGTTCGTGCCTCAGCACGGCGGGACTCACGTTGGAGTGCGTGAGGTAGCAGGCACCGACGCAGCTGCCGCCGCGGCCGAATGTCCACCTCGGCATGCCGCGGAAGACCCACAGCCCGTCGACGCGCTCTACCGCGCCCGTTGACCAAATCGAACCCCATACAAACCCAACGGCAGTGGCGTAGGCGTAGCCGAACCATGCCAGCGGCAGGTTCCGCTGGCGGCGGCCGCGAGTCTCGGCTGCTGGGACCCGACCGGTGAGCGCGTCCTGTGACGTTGCCCGGCTCATGCCGCGCCTCCCGAGAGGAGTGCTGCGAGGATGCGCAGCACGGTCGGCGCGTCCTCGGCCGCCATCGAGGCATCGGCTGGTGCGAACTCGCAGATCGCTGCGCCCGTGAGTGCGGTTGTCGCAACGGCTGCCCGGAGCACCCCCGTAAGCTCCGCAACGGAGAACCCGAAGGGGACCGCGGCGTGCACGGACGAAAAGTCGGCGGGATCGAGCACGTCGAGATCGATGTGGATGTACAGGCTTGTCGCCTGCACCTCAGCGAGCCACGCTGCAACGCGCTCCGCGGTGTCACTGCCATCTCCGGCAGGCGCTGGCTCCGAGCGGATCCCGAGTGCTGCGATCGCCTCCGCCTCTTCCTGGTCGACCTCGCGTGCCCCAACGAGTAGCACGCGAGCCGGGTCGACCGGGGTTGCGGCGTTGAGATCGTCGGAACCAGCACCGAGTGCGTGCCTGAGTGTCATCCCCGATGCTGCGCCAGAGGGCGACGTTCCCGGATGCTGCAGGTCTGGCTGCGCGTCGCACCAGAGCACGGCGACCCCCGGGTCGAGTGCGACGGCTCGCTCGATGCCAGCGAGTGTCGATGCGCAATCGCCGCCGAGCGTGATCGCCAGTTCGTCGCGGCCTGCAAGGATCTCGCGTGCGGCGTCGCGGGCAGCAAGGAGCGAGCTGAGACGCGCGACTGGCGTGCCGAGCGCGTCTCCGGCGTGCGCGGGCACCTGAACGTCAATGCGCGCGCTTGGGGGAAGATCCTCACGCAGTACCGCAGCGCCATCC
Source organism: Leucobacter komagatae (assembly GCF_000834055.1). Lineage (GTDB taxonomy): Bacteria > Actinomycetota > Actinomycetes > Actinomycetales > Microbacteriaceae > Leucobacter > Leucobacter komagatae_A. Next base: position 152,587 of record NZ_JXSQ01000004.1, on the reverse strand, counting down.
GTGAGGAACATTGCGCGCGACGAAGCGGATCCCTGCCACTCGGGCATGAGCAAAAAAATCGGTTTGCTCGGCTCAGGCATTGCACCCACCTCTGTGTCGTGATCCACTCAGAATACGCTGGGCAAGCTGATGAGTGCCCGACAGCTCACTGCCCAACGGAGACGAAGTCGATGAGCTCTTCGACGCGGCCGACCAGCTGCGGCTCCAGGTCACGGAAGTTGCGCACGCGCCCCCGGATGCGCTTCCAGGCATCAGCGATATCCGCAAGATCCTCTGCGGGCCAACCGAGCGACAGGCAGATGCCTGTCTTCCAATCGGTGCCGCGGGGGATTCGCGGCCACTGCGTCAGCCCGAGCCGTTCCGGCTTCACCGCTTCCCAAATGTCGATGTAGGGGTGGCCAACAATGCGCACGTGCGCGCCGTGCGTGCCCCGCGCGATCGCCTCGGCGATCCGGGTCTCCTTTGAACCAGCGACGAGGTGATCAAGGAGCACCCCAGCACGACGTTCTGGCCCCGGCTGAAACTCGGCGAGCACCCGCTCCAGGTGGTCTGCACCGTCAAGTAGCTCGACGACGATCCCCCTCCACCCGCAGATCGTCCCCCCACACCTGCTCGACGAGCTCGGCGTCGTGCCTGCCCTCGACAAAGATCCTGCTCGGCATCGCGACACGTGCACGCTCCTGCGGCGCGGCAAAGGAACCCGAGGCCGTGCGCCGCCGCACGGGGGCACGCTGCGGTGCAACGAATGTCACTGGCTCCCCATCGACGAGGAACGCGTCGCTGCGCGGGAAGGAGCGCACCGCGCCGTCGAAGTCCTCGAGCCGGAGGACGCCATCGCGCGCATCGATCACCGCCCCACAGAACTCCGTCAGGCTGTGCTCGACGACGAGCCCCTTCACCAACGGAACTTCCTTGCGCTGCACAGGGCCGCGCCGCGGCTTCATCCGGGCGATCGGGTCGTCGTCATAGCGATTGTCGAACACGCACATGAGCCTAGCGAACACGCTCCCTATGCGGCGCTCACGCCCGACTGCTAGCGTGTTGAGTATGAACGCTGAAGTTTCTGAACCGCTCATCCTTGTCGATCGAGTTGGCGCGATCACGCGGGTCACGCTGAACCGGCCCCGGGCGATCAACGCGCTGAACACGGAGATGTTCGACGGCATTGATGCGGCACTTGAGTCGGCTACCGGCTCGAACGCGATCGTGCTCGACGGTGCGGGAGAGCGCGGGTTCTGCGGCGGAGGTGACATTAAGCAGATTGCCTTCGGAGGTGATCCGCGGGCGTTGTTCGGCGCGGAGTACGCCGTCGACTACCGGGTGAGCGCCTCACCGATCCCGGTTGTCGCCATTATGGATGGCATCGCGATGGGCGGCGGTATCGGGCTTGGCGGTCACGCGGCCTTCCGCGTCGTGACGGAACGCAGCCGCCTCGCAATGCCCGAGGCGCGCATCGGCATCATGCCCGATGTCGGCGGCCACTTCCTGCTCGCACGGGCCCCTGGCCGGCTCGGCGAATACCTCGCGATCACCGCGAGCGAGATGGGCCCCGCTGACGCGATCGCGCTCGGGTTCGCCGACACCCTCATACTGAGCGAGCGGATCGAGCAACTCCGCGACGCGCTCGCGGCTGGCGCGGATCCGGAGACTGCGCTCGCCGACTTCGCCGAGCCGGTTCCCGAGGCCCCGCTGCTCGCCGTGCGTGACTGGTTTGATCCGATTGCTGACGAGGCGCTCGGGTCCGTCGACGCTGTCGCTGACCCAGTCGGGGCGATTGTCGCGCTGCTGGCAGCGCTGGAGAGTAGCGCCGACGAGCGCGCGCTCGCTACGGCGGAAACGGTGCGGGGCATGTGCCCGCTGTCGCTCGCCGTCACCGTCGCGCAGCTCGCCCGCACGCGTGCAGCGCAGCTCGACGTCGCCGGCGTGCTCGAGGATGACTACCGGGTCGTGCCGCGGCTCGCGGTGCACGCGAACTTCGCTGAGGGCGTCCGGGCGCAGCTCGTGGACAAGGATCGTAACCCGCAGTGGATCCCTGCCCGCGTCGAAGACCTCGACCCGCGTGAGGTGGCCGAGATCCTCGCCCCGCACCCGGCAGGGGAGCAGGGACTCGGTCTCCCGACCGCGGGCTAGCGCCACGGCGGCGATACCCTTGACGTATGACGGCCGAGGCGCGAAAACGAAGCAGCGGTGTTGGCACGAGCCCGCGTCCTGCTCGCGGCGCCGCTCGCGAGTTCCCTGTCGAGCTTGATCGTTCCCTCGACACCCCGCTTCCCGTGCAGCTCGCTGCCGCGCTGCGCGAGGCCATCGACGCCGGGACGCTTCGCCCGGCAGAACCGGTGCCGGCTACCCGCGAGCTCGCCCGACGCATAGGCGTTGCCCGTGGCGTCGTTGTCGCCTCGTACGAACAGCTCATCGGCGAGGGGTACCTTGTCGCCGTCCACGGCCGTGGCACTGCGGTGCACCCAGAACTCGCGGGTGCCGGCCAGGCGGGCGCGGGGGCGGCCCGGACGGGTGGGGCCGGTGCGACGCAGCCGCAAGAGGCAAGACGTGCGCTCGCGGGAGATGGCGAGGCCGCGCGATCAGCCAAACCGCTCCGCCCGCCGCAAGCGGCAGCCGAGCAGCGTGGGGAGCCACTCGCCCCCGGCGAACCGATTCCGAGCGCGATCAACAGCCCGGCATGGCGAGCAGCGTGGCGGGAAGCCGCGGCGCGCGCGCACCTCGTTGCGCCGCCGCTCGGCGACCAGCGGCTGCGCGAGGAGATCGCTGACCATCTGCGCAGGATGCGCGCGACCGCGCGCGCCGCGACCGACGTTGTGGTTACCGCCGGCACGCGCGAGGGGCTCGGTCTCCTCCTCACCTCGCTCGGCACCACTCACGGGCGCGGCCTCGTCGTCGGTGTCGAGGACCCAGGGCTGCCGTCGCTGCGCGGCGTCGCAGCGCGGCACGGAGCGCGGATCGTCGCGCTCCCAACAGACAGCGAAGGCCTCGACACGTCGCGCCTGCCAGAGGGGGTGCTGGACCTGGTCATCGTCACCCCGAGCCACCAGTACCCGCTCGGTGGATCCCTGCCGCTTGTGCGCCGTCGTGAGCTGCTCGCATGGGCAAAGCGGGGCGGCGTGATCATCGTTGAGGACGACTTCGACTCGGAACTTCGGTTCACCGGCAGTCCGCTACCGACGCTTGCGGCACTCGACGACCAGGTCACGGGGTCCGTCGTGCTCCTCGGCACGTTCTCACGAACGGTCGCGCCCGCGCTGTCGGCCGGCTACCTGCTCGCGCCAGAGAGCATCCGTGCGATGCTCACTCCGGTGCGCCGTGAGCTCGGCGGGCCGGTCTCCTCCGTGGTGCAGTTTGCGCTCGCGCACTACCTGGGGACGGGCGAGCTGCGCAGGCACACCGCGCGCCTGCTGCGACGATATGCGCAGCGGCGCGACCTCGTCTCCGAGCGTCTCGCAGGGATTGCGGGCGTGCGGGTTCGCCCGATGGACGGAGGGCTGCACGCAGTGCTCGAGTTCGTCGGGGATGACGCGGCGCAGCTTCGCCGGCGTGAGCAGCTCGCCGTTCGCCTTGCCAACGAGGCGGGGCTTGGCGCGCAGCCGCTCGGCGGGTACTGGCAGCGGCGCGGAACGGGCATGGCCGGGCTCGTGATTGGGCTCGGCGGGTCGGTCGACGCGGAGTTCGATCGCGCACTCCGCGAACTCGCTGCGGTACTCAGGGCAGCGCATCCTGCAGCCTGACACGCCATAGACCGAGCCGCGCGCAGGGTGAAGCGATACGCTTACCTCGTGAGTGTTGAGAACATCACTGCAAGCATGCAGAACTATCTCAAGGTTATCTGGAGCCTCGAGGAGTGGTCGGATACCCCGATCACGAACTCGGCGATCGCGGAGGCCGCTGGGGTGCGCCTATCAACCGTTTCAGATGCGCTGCGGAAACTCGCAGACTCCGGTCTCATCGACCATCAGCGCTACGGCACCGTCACCCTCACCCCAGAGGGGAGGGAGCTTGCCGTGGTGATGACCCGCAGGCACCGGCTCATCGAGACCTTCCTCGTGCGCATGCTCGACTACTCGTGGGACGAGGTGCACGACGAGGCCGACCGGCTTGAGCACGCCGTGTCAGACGAGCTCGTCAACCGCATCGATCGCGTGCTTGACTACCCGAAACGTGACCCGCACGGCGACCCGATCCCGAGCGCAGAGGGCCTCGTGCACAAACCAGTTGCGCGGTTGCTCACCGAGATCGAAGCGCCGTGCCGCGTACGCGTCGAGCGCATCTCTGACTCCGACCCTGAAATGCTCCAGTACTTTGCGTCTCGCGGCATCATCGTCGACGCGGAGCTTGAGCTCCTCGAAGGCGAGCCGTACTCGGAAACAACCGCGGTGAGCGTCGCGGGAACCGGGCAGCCCGTGCTGCTAGGAAAAGCCGCGTCCGACTCCGTGTGGGCGGCGCAGCTCGGCTGATACGCTGGCAACTGCGATCCCAATGGTGGGGCAACGTGAATCGCCGAACCCGACGAAGTGGTCGGTGTGCCGCCGCTGGCGCTGCAATACGAGATAATGGGTATCGGGTACCGAGAGGAGGCGGCTTTGGGTTGGTTTTCAAAGCGTAAGAGGCGGGCTCAGCCGCCGCGCCGACTTCCCAAGCGCGTGCTGGCCCCGGTCGAGGAGATCGTCGAGCAGGGGTTGCTTGTTGCAGACGTCGCCGTACGAATGACGGTGAAGAACGCGATCATCATGAACGCGCTCAAAGAACACGTCGACTACGACGAGCAACAGATCGTGGAGATGGTCAGGGACTCGCTGAACGAACTCGCTGCTGAGCGTGAGCGCGATGCGCGCCACATCTCGCGGGTGCGCGGAGAGATTCGTGACACGGGGAGAAGCTCGTGGAGCGAGACCGAGTATGGCAGCGGCGACAGCCGCACCCTGAAGCACAGGCAAGAGGTCTACGAGCAGGTGGCTGCGGAGCTGCGCGCCCGCACCGAGGAACAGGCGTACCTCGACTCGACCGTTGAACGGGCGCGGACGCTCGCGTGGTCCGAAATTGGCGACTCGCTCAAGGAGCGGGCAAGCCACCCCTACTACAGTGGCGGGCACGATGACGAGTACCGCAACAACCGCGATGAGCGGATCCAGCAACTCATCGAAAAGGACCTCACCTCGCTTCTGAAGCAGCAGGCGCCGAAGGTGAGCCTGAAAGACCGGATCAGGCTGAAGTCTTCGAAGTAGCTGCCGGCCGAGCGACGATTAGTCGCGCGAGTTGAGCAGCTCGGGGTGCTTGTCGATGTAGCCCTCGATGAACCAGCACGACGCTCGCACCGTGTGTTCGCGCGCGATGTTCGACGTGAGTGCGCGCTTGGCGAGGAGCCCTGACAGGCCCGTGCCGCGGAGGGAGTCGGCCACGAGTGTGTGGTCGAAGTCGACGACGCCTGCGCTCGGGAACGAGTAGTGGGCCTCGCCAACGACCTCGTCGCCCGCGTCGCTTGCGCGATGGATCGCGAATCGCTGGGCCTCGGGCTCGTGGACAATGGTGATGCCTGCCGCAGCGGCATCCTCTTCGCTAAGGTATCTCGCCATGCTCGTAGCCTATCCCCGTTATCCTCGAATGGTGGGTGAAAGAATGCTGCGTAGAGGAACGATGCTGGCGGTCGCCGCCGTGGCGCTGCTGCCGCTCGCCGGGTGCACGGCGCCAGAACCTGAACCCGAGGAGCTGACGGTCACGGGGGCTGGGGCGCGTTATCTTGACGCCGTCTGCCCGGTGAACGGCGCATGGGACTCGGTCGATGTTGAGGTGGAGCGGCTTCGGATCGCGCTCGCGCGCTCAGAGGCCGGGGATGAGACCGCGCTCGGCGCTGCACTCACCACGCTTGAACGGCGATCGCTCGCCGCAGCAGAGAACCTCGACGATGCAAGCGTGTCCTGGCCGGCAGATGCAGAGGACGCGATCGCGGCTGTCCGCGATTCGCTTGCGGCCGACGCCGAGCAAGCGCGAGACGTCGCAGAGCTGAGCGCAGCGGACGCTGTCGCCCACGAGTGGGAGGGTGCGGAGCGCATCGCAGCCACCTCGGCCAAGGCCCGCGCATCGCTTGGGCTTCCCGATGATCCCGAGGTCGCCTGCGAGGCGCGATAGTGTCGGCGTGGTCCCGCGACACGCTGCCGTGCGCATGCTGCCCCAGTTGGAGAGTCACCCTCACGTTCCTCTAGGCTAGTACCCTCATGCAGCGCGAACCGCGAACCACTGGCCCAGCGGGCGTGGAGTCTGGCGAAGCCGCAACCGAGTCCACGTTTGGGGCGCGCGAGCGTCTCGCGGTCTGGTTGCTGCTTGGTGCCTGCTTCATCGCCGTAGTGAACGAAACAGTGATGGGGGTTGCAACCGCCCCGCTGATGCGCGAGTTCAGCATTACCGCCGCGCAGGCGCAGTGGCTCACCACCGCCTATATGCTCACGATGAGCATCATCATCCCGATGACCGGACTCGTGATTCAACGATTCTCCACGCGGACGCTGTTCATCGCGGCCATGGCCGTGTTCACGCTCGGAACCCTCATCGCTGCCCTCGCGCCGGGGTTCACACTGTTGCTCGCCGGCCGCGTGGTGCAGGCGGCGGGGACCGCCGTGCTCAGCCCGCTGGTGATGACGACTATCGCGACGCTCGCGCCGGCAGGCCAGCGCGGCCGGCTCATGGGCAGGGTGACGGTCGTCTTCGCATCCGCCCCGGCGTTTGGCCCGGTGCTTGCCGGGTTCGTGCTCCAGTGGCTGAGCTGGCGATGGCTGTTCATCATCATGCTGCCGATCGCCCTGGTGACCTTCGTTGTCGGCGCGTGGCTGATGCCGAACGTTGGGGTGCGGCGGTTTGCGCGGATCGACGCGCTGTCGATCGTGCTCTCCGGCTTCGCGTTCGGCGGCATCGTCTACGGGCTGAGCGCCGTCGGTTCGCTCGCCGTTGGCGCGCCGACGCTCCCGCCGTGGATCCCACTCACCGTCGGGCTGATCGGGCTCGCGTGCTTTGGGTGGCGGCAGGTGGCACTGCAGCGTGAAGACCGCGCGTTGCTCGACCTTCGCGTCTTCGCGCGGCCCACGTTCGCGCGCTCAACCGTCGTGTTTGTCGCGAGCAGTATTTCGCTTTTCGGTGTGCTGTTCTTGCTGCCGTTGTACGCGCAGAACGTGCTGGGGCTGAGTCCGCTCATCACAGGGCTCATCGTGCTGCCCGGCAGTATCGTTTCAGCGGCGCTCGCGCCGCTCGTTGGCCGCCTCGTTGACGCCCGCGGTGGCAGGGGCGTGCTCGTGGCGGGGACGGCGGTCACCGCGCTTTCGCTCTGGTCGATGCTGCTCTTCGGTGAGCACACGCCCCTCGCGCAGCTCTTCGCGACGAACCTCGTGATGAATATCGGCCTCTCCGGGGTCTTTACCCCGATCTACGCGATGGCGCTCGGCTCGTTGCCCGCGAGCCTCGCCTCGCACGGTTCGGCAACGCTCAACACCGTGCAACAGCTCGCTGCTGCGGCCGGAACCGCGATGCTCGTGACGCTCATGACCCTGTTCTCGGTGAGTCACGCCGGTCTCGCGATGGCGGAATCGGCCGAATCGATGGTTGCCGGGCTGCGCGTCGCGTTCTTCACCGGCGCCCTCATTGCGACCGTCGGCGTCGGGTTTGCGCTCGCCGTTCGCGACGAACCAGGGGTGTTCCCCACGCGTCGCCGCGCTGGTAAAGCGGGGGAGTGAATCGGGCATAGAATATCCCTTCTATGCCTCCTGCAGACCGTGCCCCAGAGTTCGATGAGTCGAACGACCCCAACGCCCGAGTATTCGGGCCCCGCGAGCAGCTTGCCGTATGGCTGCTGCTCGGCTCAGCGTTCGTGGTGATTCTCAACGAGACCATCATGGGCGTCGCTCTTCCAGAACTCATGGATACTCTCCACATCTCCGCGTCCGAGGGGCAGTGGCTCACGACGGCGTTCCTGCTCACCATGAGCGTCGTGATCCCGATCACCGGCATGCTCATCCAGCGGGTGCGCACGCGGAGCCTCTTCATCGTCGCGATGTCGCTCTTCAGCATCGGTACCCTCATTGCGGCCGTTGCGCCGGGGCTGCCCGTACTGCTCGTTGGGCGCGTTGTGCAGGCGTGCGGCACGGCAATCATGATGCCGCTGCTCATGACAACCGTCGTGACCCTCGTTCCGCCGAGCCAGCGCGGCCGGCTTATGGGGCGCATCTCCATCGTGATGTCTGTCGCTCCGGCACTCGGCCCGACCGTCTCGGGGCTTATTCTCGAGGTACTCAGCTGGCGCTGGTTGTTCCTGCTCGTGCTCCCGATTGCGCTCTTCGCCCTGGTGCTCGGCGGCATCAGGATGCCGAACGTTGGTGTGCGCAAGCGCACCTCGGTGGATCTGTTGTCCGTGCTGCTTTCCGTGGTCGGTTTCGGTGGTCTCGTGTACGGGCTCAGCGAGGTCGGCAGCGCGGCAAGTGGTGACGTGCTCGTCTCCCCGTTCGTGCCCGCTGGCCTCGGTGCGCTCGCGCTTGCGCTGTTCGTGTGGCGGCAGACCGTGCTGCAGCGCGACGATCGCGCGCTCCTCGACCTGCGTACGTTCCGCAGTCGCCCGTACGCGCTCTCGGTCGTGCTGATCGCCTGCGCCGCGATGGCGCTGTTCGGCTCGCTCATCCTCGTCCCGATCTACGCGCAAAACGTGCTCGGCGTCACGCCGCTGCAAACGGGGCTGCTGTTGCTGCCTGGTGGGCTGCTCATGGGCCTGCTCGGACCCGTCGTCGGGCGGTTCATCGATGCGCGCGGGGTTCGCCCCATGCTGATCCCCGGCACGATCATTACGGCGCTCGCGCTGCTCTCGATGGGCCTGTTTACCGAGACAACGAGCGTGTGGCAGGTGCTCGCGACCCATATCGTGCTCAGCATCGGTCTCGCTGGCGTCTTCACCCCGCTGTTCTCCGTGTCGCTTGGCTCGCTTCCGGTGTCGCTCGCGTCGCACGGTAGCGCGATGATCTCGACCGTGCAGCAGGTTGCCGGCGCCGCAGGCACCGCACTGTTTGTCACGGTGATGACGCTTGTCTCGGTGAGCTGGGCTGGCGGGGACCCCGCAGCCATCGACGCTGAGGCGCTCGCGCACGGCACCCGCGTCGCGTTCATCATCGGGGGGCGCGATCGCCTCCCTTGGTGCCGTCGTTGCGCTGTTCGTGCGCGAAGAGCCAGCGCAGAGCACGACGGTGTGATCGGCGCGGCGCGCGGCAAGTCCCTGCCGCGCGCCGCCAGCCGCGCACGCTACGCGCGTGCGCCCGTCGCGTCGGCTTCCGCTGCGTCGATTTCCGTCGCGGCGACGAGTCCCGCGACGAGGGCTGCGAGACCGAACTCGAATGTTTCGTCCACCGCGCTGCGCGCGCGTGCGCTCGCGTATGCGCGGGCGGCGTGTTCGGCGGCGGTGAGGTGTGGTGCGAGCCGCGCGTTGTCGACGGGGCGGAGGTTGTCCTCCGGGGCGAGCGAGTCGAGGGCCGATCCGATGACGAAGGATTCGATGGCGACAATCGCCGGCACGATCCGGTGCTCGGGGTATCCGTCTCGCCGCATAGCCGCGGCAATGCGCTCGTAGTCGATGATCGATTCGATCTCGTCGTCAACGGGCAGTGTCGCGAGCGCGGCAATGATGCCAGGGTGGGCCCCAAACGTCTGCCGGTACGCCCTCGCCCACGGCACGATCGCCTCGTGCCAGCTCAGCGAGTCGAAACCGTGGTCACCGACGCGCGTCGTGAGCTGTCCGCGCATGCCAGCGATGAGCTCGTTCTTGCCGGCGAAGTAGTGGTGCAGAGCGGAGGGTCGGACGCCGAGTTCGCGCGCAAGCGCTGCGAGCGTGAAGTCGCCGCCACGGACGTCGGCGAGTGTGAACGCCGTTTCGAGGATCCGCTCGCGAGACAGGACGGCGGTGCGGGGCCGCCCCGCTGGGCGCTTGCTGTCTGGCTCCGTCGTCATTGCGCTGCACTTCCTCTTCTCGTGGGGTTGCGGAGTTTATTGAATCTGCGTAAATTAAGTGTGCTCCACGTCTCACACGAGACTACGGGGTCTCAAGACTGGGGGAGGACACGTGGCGGGGACAACTGCTGACCTGATCATTGCTGGCGCACGAGTGCACACCATGGTCGATGGCGATAGCCGGCTCGAACCGCGGTCGATCGCCGTGGCAGGCGGGCGCGTGCTCGCGGTCGGCGAGGCTGCGGAGATCGCTGACGCGTTCCGTGGGCCGCGCACCCAGGTCGACTCCGTCGCGGGCTCGACCGTGACCCCCGGGCTGATCGACGCCCACCTGCACCCGATCCAGGGCGTCGAGCTCTGCCAGGGGGCAGACCTCGCCTCCGTGCGCGACCTCCGCGAGCTGCGCAACGCGCTCGCGGCCGAAGCTGCGCGCGTGCGCAGCGAGGGCGGATCCGGTTGGGTGCGCGCCTGGAACCTCGACTACGCGGCGTTCGACGGCGAGCCGCTCACCGCACGCCTCGTCGACGATGCCGTCGGCGGCCTCCCGGCGATAGTGTTCTTCTTCGACTTCCACACCGCGATTGCGAGCTCGGAGGCGCTCCGCCTCGCGGGCATCACCGGTGCCCGCTCATTTGAAGACACGTCGGAGATTATGGTCGACGCCGCTGGCACCCCGACCGGTGAACTCCGTGAGGACAGCGCCTACCAGCCGATCCTCGAGATCGCCCCAAAGCCAAGCAGGGAGCAGACCCTCGAGGCGGCGCGCGCGACCTTCGCGAAGATGCGCCGCTCGGGCCTCACCGGCGGCACGATCATGGACGGCAACTCGGAGACGCTCGACCTGCTTGAGGCGCTCGACATGACGGGCATGGGCCTTCCCGTGCGGATCGTGAGCGCGATGGACGTCAAGCCGAGCTACTCGGCAGAGCAGCGCGCCGGCATCGCAGCCCAGCGCGACCGCGGGGGTAAGCGCTGGCGTGGCGGCGTCATCAAGCTCTACGCCGACGGCGTGATCGACACGGGCGCCGGCTGGCTGTATGAGGCCGACGCCGACGGCGACGGCCTGACGGGTTTCTGGCCCGACCCCGCCGCCTTCGCGGCTGCCGTGCGCGAGTTCGCGGACGCCGGCTTCCAGATCGCAACGCACGCGATCGGGGATCGCGCGGTCGGCGAGACGATCACCGCCTACGAGGCGGTCGGATCGATTGCCCGCAGCGGTGTCCCGCACCGCATCGAGCACCTCGAGACGCTCGACCCGCGAGATGTCGCGCGCCTCGCTGCTACCGGCATCACCTCTTCGATGCAGCTGCCGCACATGCAGTGGCGCATCGCTGACGGCAGCGACGAGTGGGCAAGGCGGCTCGGCCCCGTGCGGGCCGCCCGCGCCTGGGCTGCGGGCACCGTGCTCCGCGCTGGGGCACCGCTCGCCCTCGGCTCCGACTGGCCGATCGCCGACCTCGATGCTCGTGTCGGGCTTGCCTGGGCGATGCTGCGCCGGGCACCCGGCGACCTCAACGGATTTGTTTACGAACCAGAAGAGCGGCTCACAGCCGCGCAGGCGCTGCACGGCTACACCCGCGGGGCAGCGCTCGCACAGGGCGACGACGACCTCGGCATCATCCGAGCCGGAGCCCGCGCAGACCTCGCAGTGTGGTCTGCGGATCCCCTCGAGGCGAGCGGCGATGATCTCGCAACGCTCCCCGTGCGCGCAACCTACCTCGACGGGCTGCGCACCCTGCATACCGAATAGTTCATTCCCCTCCTCAGCGGCTCAGCCGCCGCCCCCTGAAAGGCCACCGTGGTCCAAAACACCGCACTGGCACTGCTGCCAGTCATCACCGTCCTCGTCGTGTCGGTGCTCACCAAACGAGCCCTCCTCGGGCTCTTTTCGGGCACCATCGTCGGCGCTATCCTCGTCGGCGGTTGGGGGTTCTTCGACTCCCTCGTCGGTCTCGTCGGCTCCTCCCTCTCGAACGAGACCGTGCACTGGCTCGTACTCGTGGTGGTGCTCTTCGGTATCCTCATCGCCTACTTCAACGCCTCAGGCGCGGTGAATGACTTCGCGCGCTGGACCGAGCGCTTCGTGAACACCAGGCGGAAGTCACTGCTGCTCACCTGGCTGCTGACGATTGCACTCTTCATCGACGATTACCTCAATGCGCTGACGGTCGGCACATCCATGAAACGCGTCACCGACCGATACAACGTGCCGCGCACCCTCGTCGGCTCCGTCGTGAAGCTCACGTCTGCCCCGATTGCCATCATCATCCCGTTCTCCACGTGGGCCATCTTCTTCGCCGCTCTCCTTGAACAGGACGGCGTCACCGTCAACGGCTCGGGCTTCGGCGCATACATTGCCGGGCTTCCGTACATCTTCTTCGGCTGGATTGCGCTCGCGATCGGCCTCCTGCTCGCGCTCGGAGTGCTCCCGCTCGTCGGCCCCCTGAAGCGCGAGCAGGAGCGCGCAGACCGCACCGGCGATCCGCTGCCAGCAGGGCTCACCGCGGAGGAGCGAGCGTTCGAGCTCGCGGAGGACGGCAACGAGAGCAGTAGGCCGCTGCCCTTCAACTTCCTCATCCCGATCGTGACGCTCATTACCGTGACGATTCTCACCGAGGTCGACATCGTGAAGGGCGCTGCCGCTGCGGTCGTCGTCGCGATCATCCTGTATCTCGTCCAGCGCCGCCTCACCCTCAAGGATGTCGCGGAGCAGGCGTTCGAGGGCATCACGAGCATGGGTTACGTCATCGTGCTGTTCGTCCTCGCATTCATGGTGCAGCAGATCAACATGGACCTGCAGCTCGCCGAGTGGGTGATTGGGGCGACCGAGCCCGTGATGAACGGGGCGCTGCTGCCAGCAATCGTGTTCCTTGTCTGCGGCCTCTACGCGTACGCGACGGGCGCGTTCTGGGACCTCGCCGCCGTGATCACGCCCGTCGTTTTGCCCCTCGCGATCGCTGTCGGAGTGGATCCCGTACTCGCCGGCGCTGCCGTATTCTCCGGAGCTGCACTCGGGTCAACGACCTGCCTCTACGGCGACGGCATGATCCTCGCGTCGAAGTCGGTTGGGGTGAAGCCGCTGAACCTCATGCTGTCGATCCTGCCCTACGCTGGCCTCGCCGCTGCGCTGTCGTTCATCGCGTACCTCATCGCTGGCTACGTCTCCTTCAACGGATAGCGCTCTGGGCTGAGCGTCCCCGCGCGGGCAGGGTGCCCCAGCCGTCGCCAGGCGGCCGGGGCACCCTGCCCGGTCGCGTGGCGCTTGCTCGCTTGGTAGGTTGCTAGAAGACACCAGTCGTTCAACCACCGGAGGTTTCCATGCAGGTCAGCACCGCAGTCGCCCACCACATTCGGCCTGGAGTGCGCAGGCTCGGCGCGGCGGGCGCGCTCGCGCTTGCTGCGGGGCTGCTGTTCAGCGGCTGTGCGTCGACACCGGGCGCACCGGCGGGGTCGACGGATCAGGCACCGAGCGAACCGGCGGCGGCGGTCACGCTGCCACAGACGACCGCCGGCATCGAGATCCAATGGATGGTTGACCTGCTCAACGCCGACTCGGAGATCACGGCGCAGGACTTGGCTGGCAGGTTCACGAAAAGCTTCACTGAGGAAGCCCCATTGGACACGGTCGCCGAGCAGATGAACGCTGGCGTGCGCCCGGGAAAGCCCTTCGTCGTTACGGGCTACGAAGACGTGAGCGATGTGCTTGGCGCGGCTCGCATCACCGGTGCTTCCGGCGACTCGCTGTCGCTCGAGATGCGGGTGGAGGAAGACGGGACGATCTCAGAGATGCTCGTTCGCCCCGCTCCGGCGCAATAGCGCAATCCTCGCCGCGCTAGAGCGTTGGCGGCGGGACCCTCCGATACAGCACCTCGGGGCGTCCACGCATGCCGTAGCGGTGCGCGAGGTCAATCGCCCCCGTTTCCTCGAGATAATCGAGGTATCGTCGTGCCGTTGCCAGCGAGATCGACAGTTCGGTGGCGAGCGCGCGCGCAGTGACCGGCGACACCGGGTCAAGCGCCGCGACCACCCGGTCGAGCGTGACCTGCGAGATGCCCTTCGGGAGTGAGCCCGGCCACGTCGGCACGATCGGCGCCAGCGGGGCTCCCCGCGTGTGCTGCACAGTGATCCTGCCGGTCGACAACAGCTGATCGATCTCCCCCTGGGCGAGGGGAACCTCGCGCGACCCTGTGCTGCTGCCCGTCGTCGTCGCCCGCTCCGCAGCGTAGGTTGCGAGCCGACTGAGCAGCGCGCTCTCGGTGAACGGTTTCACCAGGTACCCGACGACGTGACCCGCAAGCGCCTGTCGCACGGTCACCCGATCCTGCGAAGAACTGATGACGAGCACGTCGGGGGAGTGCTCACCCAGCGTGCGCAGCCGGTTGAGTACCTCGACGCCACTGATATCGGGCAGCCGCATGTCGAGCAGCACAAGATCCACACCCCCACGGATCCCGTGCCCGACGGCCGCAAGGCCGGTGCCGACCGCGGCGACGAGGGTAAAGCCATCGGCCTGCGCCACGAAGCGGCTGTGGAGCAAGCGTGCGCCAGGGTCGTCATCAACGACGAGAATGCGAATATCCTGCGCGCGCGTTGGGCGAGAACTACCTGCCGTCACGGTCGCCGCCGTGACGCTCACTGCGGCACCGTCATCTCGAACCGGAACCGCGCGCCGCCCTGCGCCGCTCGACCGAGCTCAACACTGCCACCGCGGCCAGAAACGGTGCGCCTAACAAGGTCGAGCCCAATACCCCTGCCGTGCCCAGACACGTCGTGTTTCGTCGTCACGCCGCGCGCAAACACCCGCTCGGCATCGGCAGCGGCTATGCCTGAACCATCATCGCTCACCTCGCCGAGGAACCACCCGTCCCGCTCCACGAGCGAGCAGTGAACCGTCGTCGCCCCAGCCTCGCCAGCATTGCGCGACAGGTTGGTGAGTACGAGGGTAGTCTCCTCATCAACCTCAGTGGTCACCGCGATGTCAACGTGCAGCTCAGCGCCCAGCGCGCGCAGCTCGGCATGCAACGCGTCCACCGTGGCACGCAGCAGCGGCTGCTCGCTCAAGCCCTCGTGCGGGTCGCCGCTCGTCAGCGGGGCAACGCCCGCGATGTACGAAAGCGCGTCGTCGACGTCACCGTGCGAGACAAGCCCGTGGATCACGTGAAGCCTCGTGAGGAACTCGTGCGACTGCTCCTGCAGCGCAGCTGCTGTGCGCCGCAGCTCCGCAGCCTCGCGCGCAGCCTCATCCAATCTGCGAAAGCGCCGCTCGAGCACAGCCGCGATCGCGGAACTCGCGAGCGTCCCAACAACGAGGGCGCCAATGACCCACGGAAGCAACCGCCCGAACGCCTCGGAAGCGTCCGCCGCGATCCGGCTCTCAAGAATCCCAACCGAGAGCGTGCCGATGATCTCACCGGCAGGGTCCCGCACCGGCACCTTCGCCCGCAGCGTCGGACCAATAGTCCCCGTCTCTGTGCCAAGGAAGGTCTCGCCAGCCAGCACAGCTGAGTTGTCGGTCGACACCTCCCGGCCTCGCTCAGCGGGAGTCGGATGCGTCGCACGAATACCGCGCTCGTCAGTGATGACGACGTAGTCAACGCCCGCCGCTCGCTCAATCACGTCGGCCAGGGGCTGCAGCTCGGCAATCGCGGCCGACATATCCACCTCAACCAGCGCAAGCGCGCTCCGCACCTGCGCAAGCTCCGCAAGGCTCGACGCGACATCGGACACCCGCTCAGCGGTCGTATCCCTGATGCTCCGCTCCTGCACGCTCGCCGCAATACTCGCCGTGAGGCCAACAGCGACAACCACAATGAGGGTAGGGAGGAACAGCATCGCCAACCGCACACTGCGCGGTGTCATCCCAACACTCATCCCTGCCACCTCCTCGTCGCCGACCCAGTCTAAACGTTCCAAGAGGCACGCCACGATCCGCTCCGTGAGCATCAATGAGGTTAAAGCGAGGAATTGGCTGGTGCCGGCGCGAATGCTGCCATCTTGATGCGTACACACGGCGCAACCTCGCGCCCTCACGAAGGAGTGAAGCAGTGGAGAACGCTCACATGAACGCGTCCGAGCCCCCTGGCTCGCCACCGGACCAGCCGGTACACCGGCCGCGAAGACGCGCAGTCGCGCGAATCATCGGCGCACTGGTCGCAGTGACCGCCATCGGCGCTGCATCGTTCGGGTCGATCAGCTCGGCAACGGCAGGCCAAGACATCCACTCGTCGCTCACGATCGTCGCGCCGGCGGCGGCGGGCGGCGGCTGGGACACAGTCGCACGCGAAATGCAGCAGGCGCAGCGCGCCAACGGTCTCGTCGCGAACGTGCAGGTAGTGAACATGCCGGGTGCGGGCGGCACGATCGCCCTCGGCAACATGTCGCGGCTCGAGGGACGCGCGAACACGATGCTCGTCGGCGGAACCGGGCTGCTCGCAGCGACGATCCAATACAACTCGGCTGCAACGCTCGATGACGTGACACCGCTCGCTGTCCTGTTCGAGGAGTACGACGTCATCGTCGTGCCAGCGGATTCTCCCTTTGAAACTCTCGGAGACCTCGTCGCGGCCTGGCAGGACAACCCGGGAGCAATCCCGTGGACGGGCGGCGGCTCCTTCGATCAGCTCGTGGTCACCGACCTCGCGCTCGCCGCAGGGATCAACCCGGTCGACACGACCTACATTTCCTCAGACGGCGGGGGAGAAGCGGTGTCGGCGCTGCTCAACGGAACCGCGAAGGCAGCGACGGGCGGATACCCAGACAACATTGACCAAATCGAGTCGGGCCGGTTGCGCGCGCTCGCACTGGTTGCTGAGGAGCCGATCCAGGGGATCGACATTCCGACCGCGCGTGAACAGGGATTCGACATCACACTCGCGAACTGGAGAATGCTCGCGGCCCCGGCTGGCATCTCGGATGAGGAGACGGCGCAGCTCACGGAACTTGTCGAGGACACGCTCGCAACGCCCGAGTGGGCGGCAGCTGTCGAGCGCTACTACTGGACCGAGCAGGTGATGACCGGGCCAGACGTCGCGAAGTTCCTCGCTGACGAGCGCGCCCGCATCACTCGACTCTACGAAGAGATGGGTTAGCCATGCAGTCAAATAACCCCACCGCGATGTCCGCGGTTGTCGGCGAGGAGATCTCGCTCGCAGCAGGAGATTCGCGCCGAACGGAGCTCCTCAAGGGGCTCACGATGCCAGCGCTTCTCGTGGTGTTCGCTGCCTACCTCGCGGTCGGCATGATCACGATGCGGGTCCCAGAGGGCACCGCGTTTCCCGGGCCGAGGTTCTTCCCGGCCATTATTGCGGCCGGACTGTTGCTCTTTGCGGTGCTGCTGGCGCTGGCGGCGATCCGCGCGGCAAAGCCCGAGCCGGCGTTGCACCGGGTCGCCGGCGGCGACGAGGGTGACGGGTTCGACCTGCTTGCTGCCGCGGAGGACTCCGGCGACGGCACGGCGGTCACCCGCCGCGCCGTGGGGATCGACTGGCGCTCACTCGCCTGGGTCGTTCTCTCGTTCCTTGCGTTTGCCCTCCTGCTGCCCTATCTCGGTTGGGTCATTGCGGCAGCGCTGCTGTTCTGGTGCGTCTCACGGGGCTTCGGTGCGCAGAAGCCGATCGCGAGCCTGATCGTTGGGTTCACGGTGAGCTCCATTGTCTATATCGCGTTTGACATGCTGCTTGGGATGTCTCTTCCCTCGGGCGTACTGGGTTGGGGGTTCTGAGATGGAAACACTGCAACTTCTCGCTGAGGGTTTCGCGGGCGCGCTGACCTGGCAAAATCTGGTGTGGGTGTTTGTCGGGTGTCTGCTGGGTACGGCCGTCGGCGTCTTGCCGGGGCTTGGCTCGTCAATGGCCGTCGCGCTGCTGCTGCCTGTGACGTTCTCGCTCGAACCGACTGCGGCATTCATTATGTTCGCTGGCGTGTACTTTGGTGGACTGTTCGGCGACTCAACCATGGGCATTCTCATGAATACCCCCGGTCAGGCTTCTGCCATTGCCTCCACCTTCGAGGGGCACAAGATGGCGCTGCGGGGCAAGGCTGCGCAGGCGCTCGCTACGGCAGCAATTGGCGCCTTCATCGGAGGCTTCATCGCCTCGATCGTGGTCGTGTTCCTCGCACCTGTGCTCGCCGATTTCTCGACGAAGTTCGGCCCGGCTGAGTTCTTCGCGCTCGCGGTGTTCGCGTTCGCAGCGACGTCCTCGGTGGTGACCGACAGCGCGGTGAAGGGACTCGCAGCACTGTTCATCGGTCTCGGTATCGCGGTCGTCGGCGTTGATGGCGTGTCGGGTGCCCCGCGGTTCACCATGGACTCGCCCAACCTGTTTGACGGCATCTCGCTCGTCACGGTGACCGTCGCTGTGCTCGCGCTCGGCGAGGTCATCTACGTTGCCTGCCTGGAGCGGCACGTCTCAAACAAGGGCATCATTCGGCCGAAGGGTCGGCCATGGCTGTCGCGCGCCGAATTCAAGGAAGCGACGCCGGCCTGGCTGCGCGGCACCGCGATCGGGTTGCCCTTCGGCGTGATTCCCGCCGGCGGATCAGAGATTCCGACGTTCCTCGCGTACGGGCTCGAGAAGCGTCTCGATGGCCGCAAGGCGAAGCCGAAGTTTGGAACGGGGGCCATCCGTGGCCTTGCGGCGCCAGAGGCCGCAGGAAACTCCACAACGGGTATGGCAATGGGGGCACTCCTCGCGCTTGGGCTCCCCATTTCGGCGACCGCAGCGATCATGCTCGCCGCCTTCAGGCAGTATGGCCTGCAGCCGGGCCCGCTGCTCTTTGAACGAGCGCCAGAGCTGGTCTGGGCGCTCCTTGCGAGCTTCTTCATCGCGATGGTCGTGCTGCTCATCCTGAACCTGCCGTTCGCGATGCTGTGGGCGAAGCTCCTGCTCATCCCGCGCCCGTACCTCTACGCGGGCATCACCGTATTCTGCGCCTTCGGGATCTACGCGACCTCCGGGTCTGTGTTCGACCTGCTCATGCTGCTGGGCATCGGAATTGTCGGGTTCCTCATGCGCGCGTTGGACTTCCCGCTCGCTCCGCTCATTATCGGCATGGTCCTCGGGCCGCTCGCTGAGACGAGCCTGCGCGACGCCGCGATGAGTAGCAACGGAGACTTCTCTGTGCTCGTGCAGGGCCCGATCGTCTTGGTGCTCTACGGGCTGCTCGTGCTCGTCCTTGGCTTCGCCATCCGTGGTCGCCTTGTTGCGCGACGAGCGGCACGGGTTGCGGATCGGGTCGCCGCCGAGGCACCTCCCGTTGAGGTGCGCACGCCGTAGCAGTAGCCGGGTGCTGTCGAGCCCCGCGCCGCGAACGTCACGACCCAGTGTCAGTTCGCGCCGCGGGGCTTGTGGCGTTCGTGGGTGCCGATACAGTAAGGGTGTTGAGCTACGGTTGTTGCGCATAACTTTGTGAAGGCGAGGCTACGAATGCGTGTTCATCAGGATTACCCGGCTGTCCGACCGCGGCGCCGCGCGCGAGCTGCGGCGCCGTTTGTCGTCGTCGTTGCGGCGGCACTCGCACTCGCCGGCTGCACAGGGCAAGCTGCGGAGCCGGCGGGGGCGGCCACCGAATCGGAGTCGGCGGCGATCCCGCAGACGCCGGCCGGTGAGGCTATGCGCTGGGTGATCGACGTGTTCAACTCCACCGAAGACCCGGCGGCTGCCGAAATCGAGGAGATGTTCGCAGACGACTTCCTCGAACTCGTGCCGGTTCCCGACTTCCTCGCGCAGACAAATGCGGTAATCCGCCCGGCGGCACCCTTCGAGGTTGCCTCGTACGATGCGCCAGACGAGCGTACGGGGGTTGCGATCATCGAGGGCACGGTCGGCGGGCAACTGCAAGTCCAGCTCATCCTCGACGATGATGGGGAGATCGGTAGCCTGCTCACCTCGACAGCCCCGTGACGCGTTCTTGGGATTCGGAGAACCCGAGACTTCCGGGTGTGTGTATTGGGTACGTCGGTATTGAGAGGGCAGGCAATGGCAAGCGCGGGGGTTTGTAGCGGTTTGGTTTCGCGAGGAGGTGGCCGCGTGGCCGCGCTCTTGGGCCTGGTGCTCGCATCCGTTGTCGCGCTCGCGGGATGCACAAGTGGCGGGAGCGCTGTGAAGCCGGAGGCCGGTGTGGCGGACGCGGCGCACAGCGTCGAGATTCCCCGGTCACCCGTCGGCAGCCAAGTGCGCTGGGTGCACGAGATGATCAATGCCGACGCGGACCCGTCAGCGGGCGACATCGCTGCGAGGCTCCATGAGGAGTTCCTCGCCGAGGTGCCTGCTGAGGAGATCGTCCAACTGTTTGCGGCTTCCATTCGCCCCGCTAGGCCGTTTATCGCGACGAGCTACGAGGAGCGGGATGAGCGAACCGCGCGCGCGGTGTTCGCTGGCGCCGTCGGCGAGCCGTTTGCCCTCGACCTTGCCGTTGACGCCGACGGCATGATCACCGAGATGTTCCTCGGCCAGGCAGGTGACGAGTGGCAGGCATCGGCTTCGCTCGCGGAGGTCGAGCAGCGCATACGGGCCTTCGACTCCGACGTGCGGGCACTGGTGCTCCGGGAGTCCGGCGCGGGCGAAACCGAGGTGCTGAGCATCGGCGCCGACGAGATCGCCCCGCTGGGGTCGATGTTCAAGCTGTATGTGCTTGCCGCTGTCGCGGGCGAGGTTGCCGCTGGGGGCCTGAGCTGGGAAGACACGCTCAGCCTCAGCGAGGGCGACCGCAGCCTCCCGACGGGGACGCTGCAGGACGAGCCAGTGGGAACGGCCGTGACCGTGCTCGAGGCGGCCACACAGATGATCGCGATCAGCGACAACACCGCGACAGATTTGCTCATGCGGACTGTTGGGCGAGATCGTGTTGAGCAAGCGGTGAAGGAGCTTCGCCACGGTGCCCCAGGGGTGATGCGTCCGATGCTCACCACGAGGGAAGCGTTTCAGCTGTCGTACGGTGGGTTGAGCGGCGCAGCAGACGCGGCCGAGCTACGTGGGCTGGGCGAGGCGTGGCCAACGGCCGATGAGGGTGAACGACGGAGCATGCTCAACCGCATCGGCGAACTCCCGCTGACCGTCACGCCAACTCAAGCGTCCGTGGCGATGTCGGAGATGGCGGAACCGCCGTGGACTCGCGACATCGAATGGTATGCGAGCCCGGCCGACATTGCTTCGGCCCATCGCCAGCTGGCAGCGATGTCGCAAGAGCAGCCTGAGCTCGTGGCGATTCTTGGTACGAACTCCGGCCTCGGGCCGCAGTTCGACAGTACGGAGCGGGCTGGCGTCGCCTTCAAGGGAGGGGGCAACGTTGGCGTGCTTGCCGGGAGCTGGCGTGTGCTCGAAACAGACGGGACCGCGGTGACCGTCGTCCTCATGTTCGCCGGTGAGGACGCTGCACAGGCTGCAGAGATCGCCCAGGCGACGCCAGTCCTTGTCGGGCTCGCGAGCGACATCTTCCGGCTGGTCGAGTAGGGGGTTGGGCTCGCCCCTCAGTGACCGCACCTGGCTGGCTGCTTCACGGAGGGGCTAGCCGAGCTCGGACGCAATCGCGCGAAGCACGTCCTCGGGTGCGGTTGCTGCGTCGAACGAGGCGACCACAACGCGCGAGGCGTCGCGCTCTCCTCCGAACCACGGGCTGAAGCGCGCGATGAGTGCGGTGAGTTCACGTTCCAGTTCGCCAAAGGCCTGATCGTCGCCGAACTTCATCCATCTGCGCAGTGCGGCGTTGTGCACGGCGACGACGGCCGCAGCCGCTGCGATGGCACCCCAGTCGGGTGTTCCCGGCAGCGCAACGCGGGCAAGGTATCGCTGGAACATGCGTTCGTAACGGTGCGTGATGACGAGCTCCCGCTCCCGCAGCAGCGGCGTGCTTCTGAGCAGTTGGGCGCGCATTCGCGCCGTCACCGGGTCGCGGGTGAGTACCCGGGAGACCTCGAGGGTTCCGAGTGCGATGGTTGCCGACGCGCTGAGCGTCGAGCTGTCTAGCTGCTCCTGCAGCTGACTGAGCGCGAGATCGTGGTCTGCGAAAACCACATCTTCTTTGCTGCCAAACCGGCGGAAGAACGTGCTGCGGCTCATGCCAATAGCGTCAGCGAGGCTACTCGTCGTTGTCTGCTCGTATCCGTGCTCGGTGAGATAGCGCACCGCGGTCGCTTGCGGGGAGGCGGACCCGTCTGGGCCGTGTGGTGCTGCGCTGTCGGTCATGTGGGCAAAGTTAGCACAGGGGTGAGACGCGGTGCCGCATATGTTTTTCAACCATGGCGGTAATTTGAGCGCGCCATTGCTGCATTCTCGCCTTGCTTTGAGACTCAGTCTCAGGCATACTTCTGGGGACGCGCGCCGTGTACCTGCGCCGCGCACACCTGGACGACCAACGATGGAGTGTCGAGTATGGCTATCGCGAATTTTGCCCCCAAGACGGTGCCCGAGGCGGGCACCTATGTTCCGCCGGTCGGCGAGTACGCCTTCCTGCTGCGGGAGGCGTTCGGAGCCGACGTCGTTGCGCGGGCCACTGCGGGCGCGCTCAGCGCAGAGGACGCGGGCGACGCATTGGAGGCAGCCGGTGAATTCGCCGCGCAGGTGTTCGCACCGCTCGACCGCGTCGGCGATGAGGTCGGGGCGCAGCTCGTTGACGGCAACGTTGTCACTCCAACCGGTTTCAGCGCGGCCTACAAGTCCTTCGCCGAGTCGGGGTGGGTGTCGGCATCGGTTGCTGAGGACGCAGGCGGCGACGGGCTGCCCGGATCAGTGACGGCGGCGCTTTCCGAGTTCTGGAACGCGTCGAACGCCGCGTTCGCGCTGTGCCCTGCGCTCAGCCACGGCGCGATCCGCGCCCTGCAGGCCAATGGCACCGAGGAACTCCGTGCCACCTACCTGCCGAAGCTTGTCAGCGGCGAGTGGACCGGCACGATGAACCTCACCGAGCCGCAGGCTGGCAGCGACCTTGGGGCCGTTCGCACCATGGCTCGCGACAACGGCGACGGCAGCTGGGCCGTTACCGGCCAAAAGATCTTCATCACGTGGGGGGATCACGACGTCGCAGACAACATCATTCACCTCGTCCTTGCACGCACCGAGGGCGCGCCAGAGGGACACCGCGGGCTGTCGCTCTTCGTTGTCCCCAAGTTCAGCCTCGACGCGAACGGCAACCCAGGCGAGCGCAACTCGGTGGTGACGGTTGGGCTCGAGCACAAGCTCGGCATTCACGCGAGCCCGACCTGCGTGCTGCAGTTTGAAGGGTCGACCGGTTACCTTGTCGGCGAGCTCCATCACGGCCTCACCGGCATGTTCGTCATGATGAACGAGGCACGCGTTGGGATCGGGGTACAGGGCCTCGGCGTCGCCGATCGCGCCTACCAGCGTGCCTACTCCTACGCGCACACCCGCCTCCAGGGCGCCGTCATTGGGTTGCCGGAGGGCACACCGATCGCGGGTCACCCCGACGTTCGCCGCCTGCTGCTCTCGATGTCGAGTCGCATCTCTGCGATGCGCGCGTTCTCAGTTCTCGTTGGCGATGTTCACGACCGTGCTGGCGAAGACGGCAACGCAGCGCTCGCCGAATTCTTCGTGCCGATCCTGAAGTCCTGGCTGACCGAGCAGGCCGTCCACGTGTCCTCCGACGCCGTCCAGGTTCACGGCGGCATGGGCTTCATCGAAGAGACTGGGGCGGCCCAGCACTTCCGCGACTCGCGGATCCTGCCCATCTATGAGGGCACGACGGCGATCCAGTCGAATGACCTCGTTGGTCGCAAGGTGCTCCGCGACGGCGGCAAGACCGTCGCGCGGGTGTTCGAGATGATCCGTGAACAGCTCACCGCGCTCACGGCCACTGGCGATGCGGTCGCTGCGCGCCTCGCTGAGCGCACCGAGCGCGCGGTTGTCGCGGCAGAACGCGCCACGCAGGAGATCCTCGGCTTCGGCGCCAGCCCGCGCGATGCATTCGCGGTATCCGTCCCGTTCCAGGAGATGCTCGCGACGCTCGTTGGAGGCTGGATGCACGCGACGATCGTCAACGCTGTGCTCGCGCACCCCGAGCTGTCAGAAGAAGACACCCGCCGCCTCACTGAGGCCGACTTCTACAGCGCGCACCACCTCGCACAGGTGCATGCGCTCGCTGAGACCGTCGCCGCTGGCGAGATCGGGGCGTAAGCCAAAACAGAGGCGCGCCTCCAGAGCCTTTGTGGTTCGGGAGGCGCGCTTCTGTGCGTGTGGCGCGCGTTAATCGAGCGCGCTGATTGAGCGGCGTACGGCCTCCGCGAGCTGCCTGACCGCGGCGCTTGGCCCCCCGGGGCCGGCTGGGGCGGCGAGGATGAGCTCGCGGGTAAACCGCTCGTCAGTGATTGGCCTGAGGGTCACGCCCTCTGGCACGCTACTGCGCATGAGGCTCGGCACGAGAGCGACGCCCATGTTCGCCGCGATAAGGCCAAGGACCACGGCGTAGTCATCGGTGCGCACGGCGACGTTGAGCTTCACCCGCGAAGTTTCGAAGAGTGCGCGCACGAGGTCGTCGAGGGTGTCTCCGGGGGTTGATCCCATGACCCAGTTCTCCGCGCTGAGTCGTTGCAGGGTTGCGATGTCGAACTCCTCGACGTCGGCGAGCTCGTGGTGGGCTGGCAGGGCAAGCAGCATCGGGTCAGTGAACACGTGAGTCGTGTGTACTTCGGCGCGCAGCGGGAGCGCGTAGCTCCCGGCCGCGTAGACGAGCGCAGCATCGAGCGTGTGTTGGTTGACGCCCCCGACCAGGGGCATGACCTCCGCGAGCGTCGCGTCGAGCTCGATGCCGAGTTCAGACAGCCTCGTGGCGATGCCGGGCAGGATCCGCGCGGCGGCCGTTGGGAAGATCCCGAAGCGGAGGCGCACGTGGCCGAGCTCTGCGAGGTCACGCACGTCGGTGAGGGTGCGGTCTGCGAGGCCAAGGATCTCATCCCCGCGTTCGAGCATGAGCAGGCCAGCGTTCGTGAGCTTTGAGCCGCGGCTGCTGCGCGAGGTGAGCTCGGTTCCGACGAGCCTGTCGAGGTTCTTGAGGTGGTAGTCAACGGTCGGCTGGCTCCAGCCGAGGCGGGCTGCTGCCCGGGCGACAGAGCCCTCGGCGGCGACGGCGCTGAGGGCCTGCAGTTGGCGAAGGTCGATCACGATGGCTCCCGGAATAGCTGAGGTTAGTGGTCAAAATGACGCACCTGGTTCCATAGAGTATATGCTCCGCATGAGGTGAATGAGGGGTTCACTCTGAGTAAATACACAGCCATTATGAGAGATATGCCTACTGAGAACCACGTGACCCAGAATGACGCGCCATACGCGTCCGCGCTCGAACGATACGCAGATGCCGGCCCGCAGAGTCTCATGGTCCCCGGACACGGCTGCGCGCCTGAGGGTGGCGGTGCGCACCTCGCCAAGCTGTTCGGCGACAGGGTCGTGCAGCTCGACGTACCACTCATGCTCGACGGCATCGACCTCGGGCCGGGTTCGCCGCTCTCGCAGGCCCTCGATCTCGCGGCTGAGGCCTGGGGCGCGCGACGCACCTGGTTCCTCACCAATGGCGCCTCGCAGGGAAACCGGACCGCGGCCTTTGCCGCGCGAGGCCTTGGCGAGCGCGTGCTCATGCAGCGCAGCTCCCATTCAAGCTTCACCGACGGTGTGCTGCTCGCCGGGCTCATCCCCGCCTTCGTTGCCCCCAACGTTGACCACGACCACGGCATCGCCCACGGGCTCACTCCCGAGGCGCTCGAGGACGCGCTCGCGACCGAGGCCGACGCAGGGCGCGCAGTGCAGAGCGTATACGTTGTGTCGCCCAGCTACTTCGGGTCAACGGCCGACGTCGCAGGGCTCGCCCGCGTCGCCCACGAGCACGCGGCCGCGCTCATCGTCGACGGCGCATGGGGCGCGCACTTCGGGTTCCACGAGGACCTGCCAGAGTCGCCGGTGCGCCTTGGCGCCGATCTCGTGATCTCCAGCACGCACAAGCTCGCGGGATCCTTCACGCAGTCGGCAATGCTCCACCTTGGCGAAACCGAATTCGCGGAGCGGCTTGAGCCGCTCGTGAACCGCTCGTACACGATGACGTCGTCAACCTCGGCGAGCGCACTCCTCATGGGGTCGCTTGACGCTGCCCGCCACGCGCTCATGAACGGCAAGGCGCAGATCGGCCGTTCCATCGAGATTGCCGAGGAGATGCGCGAGCGACTTCGCGCCAGCGAGGACTTCTCGGTCATCAGCGACAACTTCGGCGACTATGCAGACATCGTCAGCATCGATCCGCTGCGCATCCCCATCGACGTTTCGCGCCTCGCGCGCAGCGGCCACTGGGTGCGTGACCGGCTCATCTCCGACTTCGGCGTGTACTTCGAAATGTCGACGGCCACCACGATCGTGGCGGTCATCGGTGCGCTGGCAACGCCAGACCTCGACCGAGTCATGGCCGGGCTTGAGGCCATCGCGGCGGAAGCGAAAGCCGCGAACGGCGGACCGAGCGACCTCGTTGCCTTCCCCGAGCTTCCCGAGGCCGGAACCCTGCGTATGTTGCCACGCGCCGCGTTCTTCGCCGAGAGCATCGTGGTGACGGCACACCAGGCCATCGGCCAGATCTCGGCAGACACGCTCGCGGCCTACCCGCCAGGGATCCCGAACCTTGTGCCCGGTGAGGAGATCACCGAAGAGACCGTGACGTTCTTGCAGGCTGTTGCCTCGTCGCCGACGGGGTACGTGCGAGGCGCGGTCGATCCGCTCGTTGCAACATTCAGGGTGGTGCGCGACCCGCTCACGGCGAGCGCGAACTAACGCTCGGGGGCCCGGCTCGGGCCCCCTCTCGTGTTCTGGGACGCATGCGTGAGCGCTGCGTCCCCGAGCGAAAAGAAACCGGTCTGCGGCAAGGGAAGCCCCGCAGACCGGTTTCTCGTTGTTGCTCTACAGGTTAGGCCTGCTTCTTGCTCTTCTCGAAGAGGTTGCCAACGAGCGTTGACGTCACGAGAATGAAGCCGAGCAGGACAACGCCGACGATGGAGATCGCTACGACGTCGACGGGCTGACCAGCTGCCGAAAACGGCGCGTGCGTGTCGACCTTTTCGACGCCTTCCGCCGCGAACGCTGGCGCGCTAACCAAAACGGTGGTGAGCGCAACAGAAGCGGCGGTGGCGATGCGGGTGCGGATCTTCACTGTGTCTCCTCAGAAATCTGTGAGCGCGCGGCTACGTGCAGCGCACCCTCCTATTCTGCCCTATTTCCGGCCGTCCCGTGGCTATGCTGGGCATATGAGTGGAGAACGTACAAGTACCCCCATCGACCGCATCGCAGAGGACTGGGTCGATACGCTCACCCGGCTCACCCCAATCACGGGCACGTACATCGGGCGCGAGGAAGCGCACGCACGGCTCAACGACTTCTCGCCGGCCGGCGCAGAGGAGCTCGCGGAGGCACAGCGCGCGACCCTCGCCGAGCTGCGCGGAGCGACCGCAGAAGATGAGGTCGACCGCGTCACGAAGATCGACCTCACCGCCGAACTCGAGCTCAAACTCGCACGGCACGAGGCCGGCGAGGGGCTGCGCGACCTCAACGTGATCGAATCGCCGACCCAGCAGGTGCGCGACATCTTTGACATGATGCCGAGCGACACCGAGGGCGACTGGGCGAACATCGCGGCTCGCATGGCGGCCGTGCCCGAGGCCTTGCGGTCGTACCGCGAGTCGCTCGACGCTGGTGTGCAGCGCGGGCTCGTTCCGGCGATCCGCCAGGTGCGCGAGGTCGCGGCCCAGCTGCGCCGCACGGCGGGCATGTCGCCGCTGATTCAGCCCCGCACGGGAGCTGCCCCGGCAGCAGAACCCGCGAAGGGCTTCTTCGCCGAGCTCGCCGAGCGCGCGGGGGAGTCCGTGCCCGCTTCGCTCCGTGCGGATCTCGCGAAGGCAGCCGACGCGGCATCGTCGGCGTACGCCTCGCTCGCGAACTTCCTCGACACGGCGCTCTCGGCGCACGCGACCGAGGCCGACGCATTCGGCCGTGAGCGCTACGAGCTCGCCTCGGAGGTGTTCCTCGGCGCGAAGGTCGACCTCGACGAGACCTACGAGTGGGGCATCGAAGAGCTTGCCCGCATGGTTGATGAGCAGGAGCGGATCGCCGGTGAGATCCTCGGAGAGAAGCCGCGCAAGGGGATCGTCGCCGATGCGATTGCGCACCTCGAGCAGGATCCGGCGCGAAAGCTCCACGGCACCGACGCCCTGCAGCGCTGGATGCAGGAGACGAGCGACCGGGCCGTTGCGGAGCTGGGGACGACGCAGTTTGATATCCCCTCCGAGATCCGCACCCTTGAGTGCATGATTGCGCCGACCCAGGAGGGTGGCATCTACTACACGGGCCCGTCAAGCGACTTCACGCGCCCGGGGCGCATGTGGTGGTCGGTGCCCGAGGGCGTCACTGAGTTCGACACCTGGCGCGAACTCACGACCGTGTACCACGAGGGTGTTCCCGGCCACCACCTGCAGATCGGCCAGGCGGTCGTCAACAGCGGCACCCTCAACGAGTGGCGCAGGCAGCTCGCGGGATCCTCTGGCAACGCCGAGGGCTGGGCGCTCTACGCCGAGCGGCTCATGGAGCAGCTCGGCTATCTCGATGACCCGGCGGATCGCCTCGGCATGCTCGACGGCCAGCGCATGCGTGCGGCCCGCGTCGTGCTCGACATCGGCGTGCACCTCGGCAAGCAGCGCCCCGACGGCGGCGGTGTCTGGGACGGCGACTACGCCTTCGATTTCATGGCCGAGAACGTGAACATGAACGACAGCTTCGTGCGCTTCGAGGTGCTCCGCTACCTCGGGTGGGCGGGCCAGGCGCCGTCGTATAAGATCGGGCAGCGCATCTGGGAGAACCTGCGCGACGAGGCGAAGGCCCGCGCTGAGCAGGGCGGCGGATCCTTCGACATTCGCGACTTCCACCGCGATGCGCTCAAGCTCGGCGTGACCCGGCTCGACACCCTGCAGTCGGTCATGCGCGGCGAACTCAAGGGCTAGCGCGCCGACTAAGCTGGGCGTGACGAGGGAGGCCACAGTGTCCAACGAAGTACCCACGCCGTCGCTCATCGAGCGCACCGGCATCGAGATCGTGCCCGAGGGGGCCCGCACCGCGAAGCCGCGCGACCTGTTTTGGCCGTGGTTCGCGGCAAACGTGTCAGTGTTCGGCATGTCCTACGGATCCTTCGTGCTCGGCTTCGGCATCTCGTTCTGGCAGGCGACGATCGTGTCTGCCGTCGGCATCGTGGTCTCCTTCTTCCTCTGCGGCTTGATCGCGATTGCCGGAAAGCGCGGATCCGCACCCACGATGGTGCTCTCTCGTGCGGCGTTCGGCGTGCACGGGCAGAAGGTGCCCGGCATCATTTCGTGGCTGACGTCGATCGGCTGGGAGACATTCCTCGCGATCATGGCGGTGCTCGCGACCGCGACGGTGATCACCCAGCTGGGCGGTGACGGCGGGACCGCGGTGAAGCTCATCGCGACGCTCGTCGTCGCCGCGCTCATCGTTGTCGCCTCGGTGCTCGGCTACCACACGATCATGAAGATGCAGTCGATTCTCACGTGGATCACGGGTGCCGTCACGATCCTCTACATCGTTCTCGCCGCACCGCACATCGACTTCGCCGCGGTCATGGCGATCCCCGCGGGGAGCACGGGGCAGGTCATCGGCGCGCTCGTGATGGTCATGACGGGCTTCGGTCTGGGGTGGATCAACATCGCTGCCGACTGGTCGAGGTACCAGCGCCGCGACGCCTCCGACGGCTCCATCATCCTCTGGAACACGATCGGCGGCGCGCTCGCCCCGGTGATCCTCGTGATCTTCGGCCTGCTCCTCGCGGGCAGCGACCCCGAACTGATGGCCGCCGTCGGCGACGACCCAATTGGGGCACTTGCGACGCTGCTGCCGGTGTGGGTGCTCATCCCGTTCCTGCTCACGGCAGTGCTCGCGCTCGTCTCGGGTGCCGTGCTTGGAATCTACTCATCGGGGCTCACCCTGCTGAGCCTCGGGATCCGCATCCCCCGCCCTGCCGCGGCAGGCATTGACGGGCTCATCCTCACCCTCGGCACGATCTGGGTGGTGTTCTTTGCTGAGGGCTTCCTCGGGCCGTTCCAGAGCTTCCTCATCACGCTCGGAGTCCCGCTCGCCGCGTGGGCGGGGATCCTCATCGCCGACATTCTGCGCCGCAAGCGCGACTACGACGAGGTCGCCCTCTTCGACGCGAAGGGGCGCTACGGCGCGTGGGATTGGACGTCGGTCGGAACCTTCGTCGTCGCCTCGGTGATTGGCTGGGGCTTCGTGGCAAACGGCTTCGCCGAAGACGCGCCCTGGAACAACTGGCAGGGATACTTCCTCGGCCTCATCGGCGGCAAGGACGGTGACTGGGCGAACGCGAACCTCGGTGTCTTCTTCGCGCTCGTGCTGTCGTTCGCGGTCGCGTGGTTCGCGCGGGCCGGGAAGATCCGCCGCCAGGAGCGCGCTGCCGGGTAGATCCGGGCGCGCCCACCGTGCAGAAGTGCCCCTGCTAAAACAGGGGCACTTTGTGAAACCGGGTCCCTACGATGGAGGCCCTGAGCGAGCAACGGCTCCCCGGCGGGCCTGAGCCTGCCGGGGAGCCGTTGGCTACCCTCTGCGTACGCTGGTTAGGCGCTGCGACGCCCGCCTTGGCCGCCGCCCGAACGGCGCTGACTACCCTGGCTAGCGGAGCCGCCGGGGCGTCCGCCGCCCTGACCGCCACGACCGCCGCCCGAACCGCCTGAGCGCTGGCCGCTCTGCGAACCGGCGCCGCCCTGACCGCCACGACCGCCGCCGCTGCCACCGCGCGAGCGCTTGCGCTTCGCGTTCGCGCCGGTCGACGAACCGGCACCTGCCGGGTTGTGCCCGGCAGCGCGCTGCTGCGCGGCCTGCGCCTCAGCCCGGCGTGCCTCGATCGCCTTCGGATCCTCGCGTGGCGCTACTTCGCCGATGAGGCCGAGCACCTCAGGGCTCACGGTCTTCGCCATCGGGTTCACTTGCAGCGGGGTTACGTTGATCTTTGCTGCGCGCATGAGCGAACGCATCTCCGAGCGCTGCTCGGGGAGCACGATCGTGACAACGTCACCCTCGTTGCCTGCGCGAGCGGTACGTCCCGAGCGGTGCAGGTAGGCCTTGTGCTCGACGGGCGGGTCGATGTGCACGACGAGATCTACTCCGTCGACGTGCACGCCGCGGGCTGCGACGTCGGTCGCGACGAGCACGCGTGCCTCGCCCGAGACGAACTCGGCAAGGTTGCGGTCTCGCGCATTCTGGGACAGGTTGCCCTGCAGCTCGACCGCAGGGATGCCTGCTGCCGTGAGCTGCTTTGCCAGCTTCTTCGCCTGGTGCTTCATGCGCGTGAACATGATGCGCCGTGCGGTGCCGCTTGCGAGCGCCTCAATGAGCGCGTCCTTCTGGTCCTTGCCAGCCACCTCGAAGATGTGGTGGGTGAGCTGCGGCACGGGCGATTCGGCTGAATCGACGGAGTGCATCACCGGGTTGTGCAGGTACTTCTTCACGATGTTGTCGACGCCGTTATCGAGCGTCGCGCTGAAGAGTAGCCGCTGACCCTGCTTCGGGGTCTTATTCATGATGCGGGTGACGACGGGGAGGAACCCCATGTCGGCCATATGATCAGCCTCGTCGAGCACGGTGATTTCCACCCCGTCGAGGGTGAGGACGCCCTGCTTGAGGAGGTCGTCAAGTCGCCCTGGGGCAGCGACGACGATATCGACGCCGGCCTCGAGCGCGGTCTCCTGGCGGCGCTGTGGCACCCCACCGAAGATGGTGGTGACCTTGAGCCCGACGGGGTCGGCGAGCATCTTCAGCGTCTCGGCGATCTGGGTGACGAGCTCACGTGTTGGGGCGAGAATGATCGCGCGGGGGCGTGATGGCTTGCGCTTCTTCGCTGCCTCGCCCGCGGCGATACCTGCTTCACCTCCCGCGAGGTTCGCGGCGATGGGGATGCCAAAGGCAATGGTCTTGCCCGAGCCTGTGCGGCCGCGTCCGAGAACGTCGCGCCCCTTCAGGGTGTCGGGGAGGGTGTCGCGCTGGATCGGGAAGGGCTCTGTCTTCCCGTTCTTGTCGAGCGCATGGGCAATGGGAGCGGGCACGCCGAGATCGGCGAAAGTCTGAGTGGTCACGCGGTGTTTGGTACTTCCTGCGTTGGTATATGTTGTGGGGGATTTTCCCCGGTGCCACCAGTCTACTTGGCGAGTGCTGTGGGCGCGCGGATGTAGCTCCCGCCCGGTGTCGGCGGGGCGCGGTAGCGTCATGGGTGGATCGACAGCGTGTGGATCCCCGGAGCTGAAAGAGACGTGATGTTCGTACGAGAAACCGAGGCGGGGCCGCTGCTCGTCACGAGCGCGAGCGACCTCACGGCCGCGAGCATGTGTGAGTTTGCTTTTCTGCGCAGAGTCGACGCGAAGCTTGGCCGCGCGGTGAGTGTGCCTGCCGACGACGATGCGATGCTTGCTCGTGCCGGCAGCCTCGGTGACGAACACGAGGAGCGGGTGCTCGGCGAGCTCCGTGAGGAGTTTGGTGTTGGGGTGCTCGGATCTCCGGGTGGAGTTGTCGAGATTCCGAGGCCAGCTGCGATGGATCCCGCAGCGCTTGCGGCTGTCGCCGCTGACACGCTGACCGCACTGCGTGGGCAGGCGAGGGTCGTGTTCCAGGCGACGTTCTTCGACGAGGCGCAGCGACCCGCGCAGGTGGGGGAGCCCGCGATCGCGTTCCTTGGCTTCGCTGACTTCCTTGAGCTTCGGGGCGACGGCAGCTATGAGGTGCAGGACACGAAGCTCGCGCGCCGCGCGAAGGTCACTGCGCTCATGCAGCTTGCCGCGTACGCCGAGCAGCTCGAGCGCATCGGGGTGCCCGTCGCGGCAGAAGCGACGCTGATTCTCGGCTCGGGGGAGCGCACCAGTCACCGGATCGCCGATATCGCCCCGGTGTTCCGCAGGCGTCGCGCTCGGCTGCACGAGCTGCTGCTCGCTCGGTTCGGTGTCGACGGCGTCGATGGGCGCAGGGAGAGCGCCGCGCCCATTGCGTGGGGTGCCGTGGGCGTTGCCGCCTGCGGCCGCTGTGAGGTGTGCGAACCGGAGATTCAGCGCACGCGCGACCCACTGCTCATTGCTGGCCTTTACCCGAGGCAGCGCGCTGCGCTCGTCGCCGCGGGGCTCGGAACGATCGACGCGGTGGCAGCGGCGCTGCCAGAGATTGAGGCCGGGACGCGCGCGGTCGCTGGCCTCACCGGAGCAGTGCTCGAGCGAGTCGCGCTGCAGGCTGCCGTGCAGATCGACAGCGAGCGGGCGGCTGCGGCGGGGAGCGCTGCGGGGGCCGCGCTGACGGCCCCGAGCGTGCGCGTCGTCGCACCCGCGACACTCGCGGCGCTGCCGCAACCCAACCCAGGCGACCTGTTCTTCGATTTCGAGGGCGACCCCTTCTACCGGGAGACCGACGAGGCGGGGGTCGCAAAGTGGAACCTCGATTACCTCTTCGGCATGGTCGACGAGCGCGAGCAGTTCACCGCCATCTGGGCCCACTCGCTCGCTGAAGAGCGCGCGGCGCTCGAACGGTTCATCGCGCTCGTCGTTGAACGCCGCCGCGCCTACCCCGGCATGCGCATCTATCACTACGCGAGCTACGAGCGCACGCACCTGCTGTCGATCGCGGCGCGGCACGGCGTCTGCGAGGCCGAGGTCGATCAGCTGCTTCGCGAGCACGTGCTCGTCGACCTGTACCCGATCGTGAAGCAGGCGCTCCGCGTCGGCTCGCGCTCGTACTCGATTAAGAAGCTCGAGCCGCTGTACATGGGCGCCGAGGTGCGCGCCGAGGACGGCGTCGTGAGCGGCGCCCAGTCCGTCGTCGAGTACGCGGAGGCGAGCGAGCAGCTGGGGTCGGCGGATCCGGTCACGCGGGCAGCAGGGCAGCGCCGCCTCGACGACATCGCCGATTACAACCGCTACGACTGCGTGTCGACGCTCAGGCTGCGCGACTGGCTGCTCGGCATCGCCAGCGAGCACGGCATCGAACCCGTCGCTCCCGACCTGCTGACACCGAGTGATGAGCGGCCCGTCGAGCTCAGCCGCGTCGGCGAACAGTTGCTCGAACAGGCCGAGGCGGCTGAGGATGCCGCTTCCCGCACCGCCCTCCGGCTCGCCGCGAGCGCGATCGACTACCATCAGCGCGAACAGAAGTCGTTTTGGTGGGCGCACTTTGCGCGCCTCGTCGACCCCGTCGAAGAGTGGGCAGACACGCGAGACGTCGTCGTGGTCGAACGCAGCGAAAGCTCCGTGCTCGACGACTGGCACCGCCCGCCCCGCGCGCGCATCGATCGTAGGCGGGTGCGCCTGCGCGGCACCGTAGCACCTGGGAGTACGCTCAAGCCAGGCACCCAGATGTTTGCGCTGTACGAGCATCCGGCGCCGTTCCCCCAGTGGGGCGGCGCACCAGGTGCGCGAGCCGCCAGGCAGGTGGACGTCGTCGAGCGGCACGCTGACGGGGTCACCATCGAAGAGAAGCTGCCAAACGACGCCGCGCCGTTCGACACCCTGCCCGTCGCCGTGACACCTGGCCCGCCTCCGCCAGCGGGCAGGCAGAAGGGCGCGATTGAGGAGTGGGGCGCGGCACTCGTCACCGCCGCGCAGCTCGGAGCAGAGGTCCGCGACCCCGTCTACGAGCTCCTCACCCGCGCCGAACCGCGACTCGCCGGGCGTGACGGCCTCGTCAGCCCGGACTCCAACGAGGCCCTCGATGCTGGCGGCGACGAGGACGCGAGGATGATCGGCGCGGTGCTCGCGAGCCTGCGCCGACTCGATCACGCAGCGCTCGCCGTGCAGGGGCCTCCCGGCACGGGCAAGACCTATCTTGCCGCCCGCGTCATCAGGCAGCTCGTCGAGCGCGATGGCTGGCGGATCGGCGTCGTCGCGCAGTCACACAAGGTCGTCGAGAACGTGCTCGAGGGAGTCGTCTCGGCTGGGCTCGACCCGCGCCTCGTCGCGAAGGTGCCGCAGGGTGGATCGGTTTCCCCCGACGCCGAGCAGCCTGGCTACACCGTGCTCGGACGAGACGGTCACGCCCGCTTCATCGAGGGACTCGCCGGCCGGGGCGCCGTCATCGGCGGCACCGCATGGGACTTCTCAAACGAGGGCCGCTTTGCGCGGAAGAGCCTCGATCTCCTCGTCATCGACGAGGCCGGGCAGTTCTCGCTCGCGCCGACCATTGCTGCCTCGGTCGCTGCGACGCGACTGCTGCTGCTCGGTGACCAGCAACAGCTGCCCCAGGTGTCGCAGGGCTCCCACCCCCGAGCCCGTCGACCAGGCGGCGCTCTCGTGGTTGCTCGACTCCCGCGAGACCATGCCAGAGGAGCTCGGCTACTTCCTCGCCGAGACCCGCAGAATGCGCCCCGAGCTCGCAGACGTCGTCTCCGAACTCTCCTACGAGGGGCGGCTCCGCGCCCACCCGAGCACTTCCGAGCGTGAGGTCATCGGCGCTGATCGGCCCGGCCTGCACTGGCGCCAGGTGGAGCACTACGGAAACTCGACGAGTTCCCCCGAGGAAGCGGCAGCGGTTGTCGACGCAGTGCGGGAGATCCTCGGTTCTGGCGGTTCTGGCGGATCCGCGGACGGCGCACCAGCTGGCGCGCTCCTGAGCGAGCTCGGGCGTGACGGTTCGCCCGCGGTGCGCGCGCTCACCGAGCGCGACATCATCGTCGTTGCCGCCTATAACGCGCAGGTTGAGTGCGTCGCCGAGGCGCTCACCGATGCGGGGTTTGGGGCGGTTCGTGTTGGCACGGTCGACCGCTTCCAGGGTCAGGAGGCTGCGATCTCCCTTGTGACGCTCGCCGCCTCAAGTCCGGAGGACGTGCCGCGCGGCCTCGAGTTCTTGCTCATGCGCAATCGGCTGAACGTCGCTATTAGCCGGGCGCAGTGGTCGAGCTATCTCTTCTCAGCGCCCGGGCTCGGAGACGGGCTCCCGACCTCTGCGGAAGGGCTTGCAGCGCTCTCGGGCTATCTTCGGCTCACCGAGCGCGGGTAACCTGGAGGCATGGTACAGGTTCCAGGCCCGTTCAAGACACCGCCGTCGATGAAGCTCGACCCGAAGCCGCTCGCGGAGGTGGCCGATACCGCACTGCAGGCTGACGACGCGGCTGCGAGCCGAGTCGCGCCCGCAGCCGCGTCGCTCGCGACGCCGCTGCGGAGCGCGTCGCGGCGCTCTGAGATCCCGGTATTCGAGGTGATGCAGATCACCGATGAGGTTGCCCGCCGCAGGCACGCAGGCCACGACGTGGTGTCGCTGTGCGCTGGCGAGCCGAGCGCGCGGCCCGCGCCAGGCACACTGCAGCCTGCAGGCTACACGGGCCCGCTCGGCACGACCCCGCTGCGCGAGGCGATCGCCGGGCACTACCGGAAGTGGTACGGCGTCGAAGTCGACCCCGCTCGCGTTGCTGTGACGACAGGCTCATCAGGGGCGTTCCAACTCGTGTTCCTCACCGCCTTCGATCCGGGGGACCGCGTCGCCCTCGTGAGCCCCGGTTACCCGGCCTACAAGAACATTTTGTCGGCGCTCGGCGTCGAGGTTGTCGAGATTGCGACGGGCCCAGACACCAGGTATCAGCCGACGCCTGAGCTGCTTGAGGCAGCGGTGCGCGAGCGGGGCGACCTCGCCGGCGTCATTGTCGCGTCGCCAGCGAATCCGACGGGCACCATGCTCGGCCGGTCCGAGCTGCACGCGCTCGTCAACTGGTGTGCAGGGCACGGCGCGCGCTTCATCAGCGACGAAATCTACCACGGCATCTCCTACGCGCCTGACGGCCCGGACCGCCGTGGTGTGAGCGCGGTTGAGCTGAATGGCGACGCGATCGTCATCAACTCATTCTCGAAGTACTGGGGTATGACGGGCTGGCGGCTTGGCTGGGCGCTGCTGCCGGAAGACCTCATCGCGCCGTTTGAGGCACTCGCGTCGAACTTCGCGCTTTCGCCGCCGGCGCCGGCGCAGGAACTCGCGATGCGCGCGTTCTCAGACGAAACATACGCGGAGCGCGACCGCGTTGTCGAGGGCTTCGCAAAGGCACGCGCGCTCATTCTCGACGCGGCGCCCTCCCTGAACTGGGGCACGGCGGCACCCTCCGACGGTGCGTTCTACTACTACTCGGAGCTTGGCCAGCAACTCGAGCGCTACGCGGACTCGTCCAGCTACGCGCGTGCGCTGCTCGAAGGCGCGAATGTCGCGGTCGTGCCCGGCGGCGACTTCGACCCCGTCGCTGGCCACCGCGCCGTGCGCCTGTCGTACGCGGCTGGCGAACCGGCGGTGGCTGAAGCGCTTGACCGGATTATTCGGTTTCAACGCGACTAGCGCGCAGCGAACTGTCCGACGGTCTTCCCAAACGGGGAGGTGATGGGGCGCCCTTCCCGGGCCCCATCGCGCGCACCGGCCTCCCGTTGGGTGGCGTCCCGTTCACCGGCTTCCCTCTCGGTGGTCTCCGCGCTGCGGCCGGAACGAGCGTGCTGCCCGTCGCCCGGTTCCGCCTGACGCGGAGAGGTTTCCTCGTCGCCCGCGGAGTGCACTGTTGTTCCCTCCCGATCGACACTCACCCTGAGGACGCCGGCTCGTGCGAGTCGCTGGAGCGAGTCGAGAGACGGCGTCACATCGCCCCGCTCGAGCCGCGCAACGTGCGGCTGCTGCCAGCCGAGGAGTCTGGCGAACTGGGTCTGCGTGAGCTGATTGCTTGCGCGGAACTGGACGACCGCGACACTGACAGCGCCGGCGAGCGCGACCCGATCCGACTCCGCAGCGTATGCGGGGCTGGTCGATTGCTGGGTGCACGCGAGCTCGGCATGACTCTTGAAATCTTCAAGATCCATTGTGCTCATTTCCTCATGTAAGGCTCTCGAGCCTGGCTTCTGCGAGTTCGCAGGCGCGCGTGAACGCTGCTGGCTCGCCCGCTTCCTCGGGGCCGTACGCCCCGATCACGAAGCGATCGCCAAACTGGCGGTAGAGCGCCTGCGTGATGCTCCGGCCGCCCCGCGGGCGAAGCTCGCGGAGGCGGTAGGTGCCTTTGACCGCACTACTGTGCGGAAACCCCAGCGCTGGACCGATCGCGCGGAGTTTGGCGATCGCGTTGTCGACCGCCACCTGTTCACTAGCATCGAGCACCGCATACTCTGCTGCAGCGCTCGGATGATCCCGAATATCCCACATGTGTCTATTATAACACGAATGTTATATAAGTCCACTGCGTGCATTTCCGCCAGGGCCAAGCTTGCCTTCGCGGCGGGGCAGAACTACCGGGCTAGCGAGCGTGGACAGGGGTGCCCGCGGAGACTCCCCACCTTGCCTGCAGCGCGTCGTCGACGGTGCCGGACGCAGGAACTCCGAGCAACTCGATGATCGAATCGGCGTTTGGTACATCAAGCTCAATCGACGTTACCGCTGAGGCGAGTGGGCCTTCGAGTGCGGCGACCGCGCGCGAGATGGCCGAGCGAACTGCCCGCATCACCGCGTCGGTATCGGCGGGGTCAATGGGCTCACCCGAGTCGATCGGGAGTGGGCCGCCGACGCCCTGGGCGCGCTTGAGGGTCACCTCGCTGCGTGTGTAGGTCACACCGTCACCGGTAATGACCTCTGCGATGGCCGTTGCGCCCTCGGGTGACGTTACGAGGCGCACGAAGATGCCGAGCTCGCTCGAGGTTGAGGTTGCGGACGACGCGACGCCGGCGAAGGGGAGGGGGATGCCCGAAGGGGCGCCACCGTGATCGTGTTGATCAGGTGACGCCCCTCCGAAGGAGAACTTAAGATCCATGAGATCCAGCGTACTCCTGTGTGATTGTGAGATTACGCGTTTGCCGCGAGAACCTCGTCAACAGCCTTGAACGGCAGCTCGGGGAACGCGTCGACGACACCCTTGAAGGTGATGACACCGTCGTGGGCGTTCAGGCCCTTGGCGAGTGCCTCGTCGGCAGCGAGCGCCTTGACCCAGCCCTTGTCGGCGAGTGCGACGACGTAGGGGAGGGTTGCGTTGGTGAGCGCAGCGGTCGAGGTCTCGGGGACAGCGCCGGGCATGTTTGCCACGCAGTAGTAGATCGAGTTGTGCACCGGGAAGGTGGGGTCGTCGTGCGTGGTGGGGCGCGAGTTCTCGAAGCAGCCACCCTGGTCGATTGCGATGTCGACGAGGACGGAGCCTGCCTTCATCTGCGCAACCATCTCGTCGGTGACGAGCTTGGGGGCCTTCTCGCCGGGGATGAGGACCGATCCGATGACCAGATCGGCGTCCTTCAGCGCCTCGGTGATGTTGTGTGCGTTCGAGGTGCGCGTCTGGATGCGACCGTTGAACTCGTCCTCGAGCTGCTTGAGGCGGGGGATCGCGATGTCGATGACGGTGACCTCTGCGCCCATGCCGTAAGCGATGCGTGCTGCCTGCTCGCCGGCTGCGCCGCCGCCGATGACGACGACCTTGCCACGACGGGTCGCGGTGACGCCGCCGAGCAGGATGCCACGGCCGCCGTTCGCCTTCATGAGCGAGTAAGCGCCCACCTGAACGGAGAGGCGGCCAGCCACCTCTGACATCGGTGCGAGGAGCGGGAGGCCGCGGTTCGCGAGCTGCACGGTCTCGTACGCGATCGCGGTCGTGCCCGAGGCGACGACAGCTTCGCTGAGGGTCTTGTCAGCAGCGAGGTGCAGGTAGGTGAAGAGCACCTGATCCTTGCGCATCTTGCTGTACTCGGAGGGGATCGGCTCCTTGACCTTCAGGATCATGTCACTGTCGGCCCATACCTGGTCGGCCGACGGCACGATGGTCGCGCCAGCTGCGACGTACTCGTCGTCGGTGATGGCCGAGCCGAGGCCAGCGCCCGCCTGCACGAGAACCTCGTGGCCGCGTCGCTTGAGCTCGAAGACGCCCGCCTGCGTGATGGCGACGCGATTCTCGTTGTTCTTGATTTCGGTGGGAATACCGACGCGCATGATCTTCTCCAAATAAATGCGTAACGGGTGTGTGGTGAAACCGCGCGATCCACTGGGTTTTCCCCAATAACGGGGTCGAAACCGCGGATGTGGCGCGATAGAATTGAAGTATATTCGAGATCCGTAGAGATTTGGTGAATTCTCTTCGGAATCAGTTGTTATGCTCACCTCGCACGAAGCGGAAGAGGGAAATCACGCATGGAATCGAAGAATCTGCGCCCCGAGAGCGATCTCGATGCGGTAGACCGCAAGATCATGGAAGAGCTGCAGGCGAACGGTCGAATGACCAATGCTGAGCTCGCTGAGCGCGTCGGCGTCGCCGCGTCGACCTGCATTGCGCGGGTGCGTAGCCTCGTTTCGCGGCGTGTGATTACGGGATTCACCGCCGCGGTCGACCCGCGAGCGATGGGGCTCGACCTGCAGGTGCTTGTGAGCGTGACCGTGCGATCCGGCGCGCGGCAGCGCATAGCCGAGATGAGTGACGAACTGCGTTCCCTCCCAGAAGTGATGCAGCTCTTCTTCCTCGGCGGAGTCGAAGACTTCATCATTCATCTTGCTGCCCGCGACTCAGACCACGTGCGCGACTTCGTGATGGAGAACCTCTCAGCGCATCCCGCTGTGTCCTCGACTCGGACGAGCATCGTCTTCAGCCATCACCAGAACCCCGTCAGGCAGGCGTAACAGCCCCCACCGACTCCGCTCGGGGCGGGAGAGTCGCCCCATCGCATTCCGCCAGCTGCCGTGACGGCGACTTCCGCTGGGCGACGGGGCGCCTGGCGGCGTATGGTGGGAGTGGTCGCAGCGGATCAGCTGCGCGCCAGTCGAACACGACCCGCCGCGCTATCGGCGGAGACTGAGGGGTGGATCGCTGTGTCTCGTGCGCTACTGATTGTTGACGTGCAGAACGACTTTACGGAGGGCGGAGCGCTCGGAGTCACCGGCGGCGCGGCGATCGCGCAGTCAGTGACGAAGCTCCTCCGGAACGAGCGGGAAGCCGAGCGCTACGCCCTTGTCGTCGCGTCCCGCGATTGGCATGACCCCGAGGGTGACAACGGCGGCCATTTCGCGGCAGCTGGCACAGATCCCGATTTCGCCGGAACCTGGCCCGTTCACTGCGTAAGCGGCACACCGGGCGCGCAGTATCATCCGGCGCTCGACATCGACCGGATCGACGTGCACATCCGCAAGGGCATGGGGGAGCCGGCATACTCCGCCTTTGAGGGTGTTGCCGGCGACGGCCGCACCCTCGCCACCGTTCTTGCGGAGGCAGGCGTAACCGAGCTTGACGTTGTCGGCATCGCGACCGATTACTGCGTGCGCGCGTCAGCGCTCGACGCGCAAGACCTCGGGCTGCGGGTGCGGGTGTGCGGCGAGCTCATCGCCGGGGTCGCGCCTGAGACATCGGTCGCAGCGATTAAAGAGCTCGCGGCCGCCGGCATCGAAATCGTGTAACGATGCCGCCGGCCGCGATGGGCGGGACGTTCCAGCGCTCGGCTAGTGGTGCGCGGCGTCGGGGAGATCGACCGCGGCCGTGAGCGGCTGACCGTTCTTCACCAGGCGGCGCTTTGTGAACTGCCAGAGCACAGCGAGCAGCACGAACCACACCGGGGTGAATAGCAGCGGCAGCCTGGTGTCCTCAGCGAGGGACAGCGTGACGAGGATGAACGCGAAGAACACGAGCACGGCCCACGGGGTGATGCGGGCGAGCGGTGTGCGGAACGCGGAGGACCTGTGCCGCTCAGGGTAGCGGCGCAGGTAACGGATGAAGCTGATCGCGATCATGCTCCAGACGAACAGAATGAACGTCGATGCGACCGAGGTGACGAACGTGAACGCTTCGATGACGCTGTCACCGAGCAGCAAGATCGGCACAGAGGAGAGCACGAACACGGTCGAGAAGAACACTGCGCGGCGCGGAACGCCGCGCGAATCGGTGAGCGCGAAACCGCGCGGCGCGTGGCCATCGTGCGCGAGCGAATGCATCATGCGGGTGCCGGAATAGAACCCGGAGTTCGCGCTTGACGCCGCAGACGTGAGCACGACGAGGTTGATCGCGAACGCGGCCGCGCTGAAGCCCGCGTAGGCGAACGTCGTAACGAACGGGCTCAGCGCTGGGTCGAGTTTGTCCCACGGGGTGATCGCCATGATCACGGTGAGGGCACCGATGTAGAAGATGAGCACGCGCACGACGATCGAGTTGATCGCCCTGGGGAGGTTGTGCTGGGGGTTCTTCGTCTCGGCCGCCGCGGTACCGACGAGTTCGACACCGATGAAGGAGAAGATTCCGAGCTGGAAGCCGAGAAGGAACCCGCTCGCACCAAACGGGAACATGCCGCCGTGATCCCACAGGTGCGTGATCGACGATGCCGTGCCGGTGTCCGGGTTTGTGAAGCCGGTGACGAGCAGGATCACGCCGGTGACGATGAGCGCGAGAATGGCGACAATCTTGATGATCGAGAACCAGAACTCGAACTCGCCGAAGAACTTCACTGGCTGCAGGTTGAGGATGACGAGGACGAGCGCGGTGACGAGCGCTGGCACCCAGTTCGGGATGTCGGCGTTGATGTAGGAGACGTAGCTCGTGATGGCGATGATGTCGGCAATGCAGATGACGATCCACGTCACCCAGTAGGTCCACGAGACGAAGAATCCCGCCCAGGGGCCGATGAGGTCCTTCGCAATGTCACCGAAGGTCTTGTAATTGAGGTTGGAGAGCAGCAGCTCTCCGAGCGCGCGCATGAGGAGGAACATCATGCACCCGATGACCGCGTAGATGAACAGCACCGACGGGCCAGTGAGGCTGATCACCTTGCCCGAGCCGAGGAAGAGCCCCGTGCCGATTGCGCCGCCAATTGCGATGAGCTGGAGGTGGCGGTTGGTTAACCCGCGCTCGAGCTCGTCGTGTGTGCCTGATGGGCCGGTCTGAGTCATGGTGGATCCCGTCTCTGCTCGGCTCCGAGCCGAGTTCGTTCTTCTGCGCGTGCCGTGGAGCGCACGGAAACCGTGCCCTACGATCGCGTTAGCCGCCACACAGACTACCCCGGCCAGAGACCGCAACAGGCAGTAGAAACCTCAAGGCTTGCTCAAGGTTTTCGGGCGTGAGCGTTCCGCCCAGATTCGGTGCGACGACGGGGGTCGTGCACGCCTCACCCGCGAGCGGCGCGACTATCCCTCGCCGAACTGTGGGTGGATACGCGCCTCCTGCGCATCAAGCGCCAGGCCTGCTGCGCGCAGCGCGCGTGAGCTGTAGCGGCCAATCGCGCGCTCCTCAATGAGCGTCGCTCGCTGGGCCTCGAGCGCGATGCGGGTGAGCCGCATGTACGCCTCGGCCGGTGTCTCCGCCGTTGGCACGGCGAGCGCACCCGTCTCGTGAAACCGCAGTGCGAGCGGCCCGAGCGCCGCCTTCGTTGCGATCTTCGCCCGCTGCACGACCGGCTCAGGGGTGATCGTGCGTTCCGGATCCTCGCTCTCGATCGTGAGCTCGTCATCGATCGCACTGATGCCAGCATCGACGAGGTCATGGCTCAGCGCAGCGACCTCGGTGTTGTCCGCACCGGACTTCACCCCGAGGGGCCAGAGCCAGTTGATCACCGCGGGGAGTGTGAGCCCGTGGAGCAGCAGGGTCGCGACCGCGACAACAAACGCGATGAGGATGATCTGCGGCCGGTACGGAACATCTGTCGAGATTGACTGGGCGGCGGCGAGCGTCACCACGCCGCGCATCGCACTCCACGTGAGCACGACGCCGTCGCGCCACCCGAGCTGCTGCTCAATCTCGTGGTCGAGATCGGCCTGCGCGCGATCCCGCAGCAGTTTCAGGCGCCGCTGCGCCCGTTCGTCGTTCGCACGGCCGTTGCGCGCGAGGCGCGCTTCAACCCGTGCGAGCTCGTCGCCGCGTGCCCGCTTCCTGCGGGTCTCGCCCCGCATCAGGAACACCAGCGGGACGACAAATAGCGCCCTGCTCACAATGAGGAGTACGACGAGCCCGCCAGCGATGAGCGCAACGTGGCCGAGGTGGAAGGTCGAGTCCGTCACCTGGTTGACGAGCACGTGCAGTTGCAGCCCCATGATGAGGAAAACGCCGTTTTCCAGGATGAACTGCACCGTGCGCCAGTTGAGGCGTTCGTTGGTGCGGGCGACCGCGCTGAACCTCCGCACCGAGTGGTAGCCCGTGTACAGGCCGGTCACGACGACCGACAGCACGCCGGAGGCGCCGATGACCTCTGCCGGGATGAACGCAACGAACGGCACAACGAATGAGACGAGCGTGTCGTGGACGGGGTTATTGAGCCTTGCGCGGATCCACACCGTGATGAACCCCATGAGCAGGCCGACGCCGATCGCTGCGACCACGGAGAAGGCGAACGCGCCCGCAGCCTCCCAGAAGACAAAGCTCCCCGACACCGCTGCGAGCGCGGTTCGCAGGAGCACGAGTGAGGTTGCGTCGTTGACCAGGCTCTCGCCCTCGAGGATGGAGACGATCCGGTCTGGCAGGCCGAGTCGCTTGCCGATTGACGTCGCGGCGACCGCATCCGGTGGGCTGATGACCGCGCCTAGCGCGACCGCAGCTGGGAACGGGAGCACCGGGACTGCGAGGTGCAGGATCCACCCTACGAGCAGCGCAGACAGGATGACGAGGAGCACCGAGAGGTCGGCGACCGGTCGGAGGTTTCGGCGGAAATCGACGAAGGGGACGTTCATCGCTGCGGCGTAGAGCAGCGGAGGCAGCACGCCGAGCAGGATAATTTCCGGGTCGATCTCGATGAGCGGCACCCACGGGAGGTAGCCGATCCCGATCCCGACAACGACGAGCACCAGCGGGGCGGCAATGCCGATCCTGCCGCTCACAAGCGAGACGCCGACGAGCACGACAACGGCAGCCACTGCGACAAGTGCTAGCTCCATCGCCCC
Source organism: Leucobacter komagatae (assembly GCF_000834055.1). GTDB lineage: Bacteria > Actinomycetota > Actinomycetes > Actinomycetales > Microbacteriaceae > Leucobacter > Leucobacter komagatae_A. The sequence goes on along the minus strand of NZ_JXSQ01000004.1, from coordinate 107,759 downwards.
AGTTTCTCATGTGCGTTGGCATTGCGCTCGGTCAGCTTGCGCTGTGTCCGGTCCGCTGCGGTCTTGCCGAGCACCCACCACCGGCGGATGACGGCGGCGCGAAGCCGGTCACACCTCTGATGCACCCGCAGCAAGCTCAGGCTCAGGCTCTCCGTAGAATGCGGCCCATCGCCGCAGCTCTGGGGCGAGCGCAGCGGCATCCAAGCGTTCACCGGGGAACGGCGAAGCGGTCACCGCTCGGCTCTTCGGGTCGCGCCGCCACGTGCCAACCGTGCGGCCGTCGTGCACAACGGTCGCAAGAAACACGCCGTTCTTTCCCGGAACGAGATGCTCCAGGTGTTCCGCTGCGAACTGTGGGGACCGGTCGGAATACCCGAGCAGGTGTTCATCGAAGGCGGGGAGCAGCTGCCACCCGCTCGACGTCTCCGTTGCCGGCCCGTGGTCTGTGGTGTCGAGCGCGGCGGGATCCGCCCACAGCGCCCCGGCAGCCCCGGGGATGCCTGCCCGCGTTGCCGCGACAACCAGGCCAGCCTCCGCGGCGAGCTCGAGCGCGCGTGAGACAGCCGCAGCGGGCAGCTGCGCCCACGAAGCGAGGTCCTTGCGCGACACCGCGCCGCGCCCACGAACGTAGCGCGCAGCGAACTCGCACAGGGCCTCATCGCCAGTGAGGTCGCGCGGCGACGGAATCCATTCAGACGCGAGCACGAGTCGCGGCTCAGGGTCGGATTTGGCTCCGGATGCCGCCGGTACCGGCCCGAATGTCGTCAACCCGTTCTGGCACAGCCACCAGATGAGGTGGTAACGCCAGTTCGGCTTCCAATCGATTCCAGCGTCCGTCCAGACCTGCGCGATTTCTGTGCGATCAAGACTGTTTCCGCCTGCCAGGGCCGCGAGCGACACCTCCGTTGCGCGCTCGAGCACTGCGTCACTCATCCCAAGGAACGCGCGTCGCTTAGGTGCGCCCGCGAGTACCCGCGCGTTGGTGAGCTGCTGCATCCACCCGATATCTTCCGCCGCAACCAGGTGCACCGTGCCGCGCATCGGCCACGAACGCACGATCATCCCCGCATTCATCGCAGCAACAACGTCAGCCGCCGCGATTCCAGGTGCGCGCACCCCGACCGCCCACTTCGACGACCGCCAGTCCTGCCCCTGCAGGCCGAACATGTGCGAAACCACCGCGCTCGCGCTGGCCGCACCAGCCGCGACGTCAGCAGGGGGCGACGGCACCGCGGGAGTTGCCGAGCTGGCCGCACCGAGCCGGAGGGCCCGCATGCGCACCCGCAGCACCTCCTCCGCACTCAGCACGGCAGCCATCGGCTAGAACCTTGCCCGGTGGTACTGCGGCGGCACAAGGCCCGCGGCGTTGGGCGAGCGAAGCTCAGCGGCCCACTGCAACGGCAGATGCGGGTTCGCGAGCAGTGGCCGCCCAAGGGAGATGACGTCGGCCTGACCCGTAACGAGAATCCCTTCGGCCTGCTGCGCCGACGTGATCGCGCCGACGGCGCCAACTGCAAGCGCACCCGCTCGCCGCACCCGTGCGGCGAGCGGCACCTGATAGGACGGGCCGACCGGGATGACGCTCAGCGGCGAGTTCCCAGCAGACGACACGTCGACGAGATCGGCGCCGTCCTCTGCGAACCACTCGCTCACGGTCGCAGCTTCCTCGACCGTGAAGCCACCGTCCACCCAGTCAGTGCCGGAAATACGCACGATGATCGGAAGATCCGGGTGGTCGCCCCGGATCGCGCGAATGACCTCCCGCGTGAACCTCGCGCGGTTTTCGAGCGGCCCGCCGTACGCGTCTTCGCGGTGGTTCGACAGCGGCGAGAGGAACTCCTGGAGCAGGTAGCCGTGCGCGGCATGCACCTCGACGGCGTCAAACCCCGCCTGCACGGCTCGGCTCGCCGCCGCAGAAAACGCACCAACAAGGCCAGCAATCTCATCCACCGTGAGCTCGCGCGGCGTCGCGTATTGCTCGTCGAACGGCAGCGCGGAGGGCGCAACGGTTTCCCAGCCTCCCTCGGACTGCGGCACGGAGCCGTTGGGCTCACCCGGCCACGACCGGTAGGTGCTCGCCTTCCGGCCGGCGTGGGCGAGCTGCACAGCGATTGCGGCGCCGTGGGCGTGGGCGATACCGCTGATCCTCGCGAAGGCCGCCTGCTGCTCCTCGTTCCACAGACCAAGATCCTCTGGGGAGATGCGCCCTTCTGGTGCGACCGCGGTTGCCTCCATCACAACGAGCCCCGCACCGCCACGCGCCAGCGCGCCGATGTGCTGCAAATGCCAGTCGCGGGGCACCCCGTCGCGCTCGGTGACGGAGTACTGGCACATGGGCGCCACCCACAGCCGGTTGCGCACGGTAAGGCCGCGCAGCGCGAACGGTTCAAAGAGGAGCGGATGTGCCATGCACATAGGGTAGCGAATAGCGCACCCAGCTCCGCAACACTGCAATCGGGCAGCCTCGCGGTGGCGTGCGCCGCAGAGTGACACCCCGACGCCCGAATGTCGCAACCCTGTGCCAGGCTTGACCCAGTAGAAGCCACGCCGCAGCAGATGCGCGTGCGGCACTGCCCGATTGAGAGAGGACCCGTCTTGCGACTGCTGCACACCTCCGACTGGCACCTTGGCAGGAGTTTCCACGGCAACTCCACGCTGCCGCAGCTGCGTGAGGTGCTCGGCGCAATCCCCGGCATTGTTCGCGAGCACGGGATAGATGCTGTCCTCGTCTCAGGCGACGTGTTCGATCACGCCGCTCCCGCGGCCGAGCTTTATGGCGTGCTCGCGAGCGTCATCCAGGGCATCCGCGCAGCCGGAGCCACCGTGGTAATCACGAGCGGCAACCACGACAACGCGGCGCGCCTCGGCTTCCAATCCGAGTGGGCAGCGCTCGGCGGCGTGCACGTTGTCACACACGCAGACGCGTTTCGGCGTCCGGTGCAACTCACTGACGAGCTCGGCACGGTCGACGTGTACGCGATCCCGTACCTCGAACCCATGCTCAACACCACCCTCTTCCCCGGCGAGCAGCTGCGCAGTCACCAGGCGTTGCTCGGCCGAGTGATGGACGAGGTGCGCGCGCTCGCCGCAGCTCGTGGCAACCGTTCCGTGGTGATGGCTCACTGCTTCGCGGTGAACGGCGGGGGAGACGCCGCTGAATCTGAGATCGAGAAGGCCGGTGAGGGGTTGGTGTGGGATCTCACCGCCGGTGGGCTCGACGTCGTGCCTACGGCGGTGTTCGCGGGAGTCGACTACGTCGCGCTCGGGCATATTCACGGCCGCGCGGAGCTCACCGCCCAGATCCGATACAGCGGTGCGCCAGTGCATTTCTCCTTCAGTGAAGCGGCGAAGCCGCGCGGTGGGTGGATCGTGGAGCTGCACGCCGAGGGGTATCACGACGCGACCTGGGTCGACTTCCCGGTGCCGCGCCCGCTCGCGAGGATTCGCGGCACACTCGACGAACTTCTCGGTGACGCCGGGCTCGCAGAGCACGAGGCAAGCTGGGTCGAGGCGACACTCACGGACGCGGTGCGCCCGATCGATGCGATGCGGCGGCTCAGGGAACGGTTCCCGCACTGCGCCCACATTGAGTTTGCTCCCGCTGCCCGTGGCGAGCGTGTTGAGACGAGTTACACGGAGCGCGTCGCGAAAAAGAGCGATGTTGACATCGTCGACGAGTTTCTCGGACTGGTGCGGGGCGGCGAACGGCTTGACGAGTCCGAGCGAGAGCTCATACGCGCGGTAATCACGCAGGTGACAGGCGCCTCAGGGGCTACCGCCGTGGCCGCTGAAGGGGGCGACTCATGAGGATCGTGAGGATCGACATTGAGGGCTTCGGGCCGTTTCGCGACAGGCAGGTGCTCGACTTCGCGGCGGCGGCGGCCGGCGGGCTGCTGCTCATCTCTGGGCGCACCGGTGCGGGGAAATCGAGCCTGCTCGACGCAGTGAGTTTTGCGCTTTATGGGGCGGTGCCGCGCTACGACGGGCAGGTGTCGCGCGTGCGTTCCCACCACGCTTCGGCTGAGCGGCAGACGCTCGTGCGTCTCGACTTCGAGGTTGCCGGTGAGCGATATCGGGTCGAACGAAGTCCCGAATACAGCCGCCCAGCGAAGCGTGGCGGCGGCACGACAACGCAGAAGACAGAGGCGCGACTGTGGCAGTGGGACGCCGCGACGGACGAGTGGCGCGGGCTCGCGTCGCGACCCGTCGACGTTGCCGCGTTGCTCGCGCCAGTGCTTCGCCTCAACCACCAGCAGTTCTTGCAGGTTGTCATGCTCTCCCAGGGAGGCTTTCAGCGCTTTTTGCGCGCCGCAGACGACGAGCGACAGGCCACGCTCCGCACACTCTTTCAGACGGAGCGATTCGCGGACATAGAGGCGGCGCTCGCCGAGCAGCGCCGTGAGCTTGATGGCGCAGCGCGTGAGAGCGAGGCGAGAATCGAAGGGCTGCTCGGCGGGCTTGAGGATGCGCTCGAGCGTGACGCAGTCGCGGCCAATGACGGCAGCGCCGCCGCGCTCTCTGCCGCCGCGATCTCCGCCGCTGAGGTGCCACAAACACTCGTCGCAAGGCAACGCGCCGCGGGCGCCGCCGTCGCCGGTCTCGAGGCGCGTGCCGACGGGCTCGCTCGCGAGTCTGAGCGGCGCCGCAGCGAACACGGCGAGGCCGTTGCTGCGCTCGACCGAGCGCGGACCATAGCCGCAGCGCAGGAGCGGGTGCAGCGTGCCGAGGCGAGGAAGGTTGAGCTCGACGAGCAGCGGGCAGACGTTGAAGCGCTCCGCGTGCGGCTTGACCGTGCGGATCGCGCATCCAGGGTCGTAGGAGCACGCAGCACCCGCGACCGTGCGCGCCAGCAACTCGCGGAAGCGGACGCGCTGTGGGATGAGGCATGGAGCGCGCTGCTTCGTGAGTACGCTGACGGGGATCCGCTTGCGCAGGGAACCGAAGGCGCAGAACCCGCCGCACAGGAAATCCCCGAGCAGGGCGCCGCCTGGGAGCTGGTTTCTCAGTGGCTCACCACGGAGCGAGACCGCGTCGCACGGCTCCTCGGCTCGTTGGTCGAGGCCCAATCCGACGAACAACAGCACGAAAAGCTCACCGGCGAGGTTGAGGAACTCCGCGCCGCTGTGGCACAGTCCTCAGCTGAACACGAGATCGAGACGTCAGCGCTTGCCGCCCTCCCCGCCAGCGTCGCCAAGCTGCGGTCTGAGCGTGAGCGGGCGGCGCTCGACGCGGCGCTCGAGGCGCCACGCAGCGAGGACGTTGCGCGGGCGAGCACTCGACTGGATGCCGCACGGTTGACGAACGCGCTTGCGGCTGAGCTTCGCGCGCTCGAGGAACGGTCCGCTGAGCGTGCGGCGACGAGCGCTGAGCGCGCGGCGACGGTCAGCGATCTCCTTGCCAGGCGTATCGCTGGCATGGCGGGCGAGCTCGCGGACTCGCTTGCGGCAGGCGCACCATGTCCGGTGTGCGGATCAAAGACCCACCCGCAGCCAGCTGAGCACTCTGACCCGGTGACGCCGGAGGCGATCGCGCACGCCGAGGCGCAGCAAGCGCTTGCGCAACGCGCACTCGACGACGCGCGCGCCGAGGAACAACTGACAGCCACCAGGCATCTCACCGCGCGCGAGGGGGCGGCAGGATACACCGAAGCGGACGCAGCGGCGGCGCTGGAATCGGCGTCCGCAGCGCTCGCACAAGCGCGGGAAGCGTCCGCAGCGCTCGCCGAGCTTGACGCACAGCTCAGCGCGCTCGAAGCGGAGGCAGGGAGCCGCGCCGAGCGTGTGAGTGAGCTCGCAGCCAGATCGGCTTCGCTGCACGCAAGCGCTGAGGCCAAAGCGGCGCAGGCTGCGGCGCTCATGGCCGAGATTACGTTGGCGCGCGCCGGGTTCGATCGCATCGCGGCTCGAGTCGCGATGCTGGAAGACCTCGAGGCAGCCCTCGAGCGGGCCCTCAGCGGCGGCGGCGCGCTGGATTCCGCCCGTTCCGGGCTCGCAGCAGCAGAGGAACGCCTGGCCGATGAACTGGTCGTCGGGGGCTTCGCCCAGCCACACAGCGAAGCTCCGGAGTACCAGCGCGCAGCCGATGAGGCCGCGGGGGCCCACCTCGAACCGGGGGAGCGGGAGCAGCTCCGCGCTCGAGTGAGCGGCTTCGACGCGGAGACACAGCGCAATGCTGGTGAGCTCGCGGCGCCCGACCTTGCGGAGCTTGACAGGACGCCTGTGGCGCTCGAGCCGATCGCCGAGGCGGCCGCGACGGCAAGCATGTTGGCGGAGAGCGCGATAGCCGAGCACGCCGCAGCCGCCCGAATTTCGCGTGAGCATCGATCCACCCTCGAACGGGTCGACAGGGAGATCGCTGGCTCATCGGCTACGGGGGAGGCGCTCCTGCGGCTGCGACGGCTCGCCGACACGCTGCAGGGCAAGGACCCGAATACGAAACGCATGCGCCTCGAGGTATTTGTACTCGCAGCCAGGCTCGAGTCGATCGTCGTGGCGGCAAATCGACGGCTCTCCACGATGGTCGGCGGGCGCTACCGGCTGCAACACGACGACGGCCTGCGTGCCCGTGGACGGCAGTCGGGCCTCGGGCTCGCCATCATCGACGAGTACACGGGCAGAGCGCGATCGACCGATTCGCTGTCCGGCGGTGAGACCTTCTTGGCCTCCCTCGCACTCGCGCTTGGTCTGGCCGACGTGGTCACCGCGGAGTCTGGCGGGCTCGAACTCGATACGCTATTCATTGACGAGGGGTTCGGATCGCTCGACCCCGATGCGCTCGATCAGGCGCTCGCCACTCTCGACGCGCTGCGGGAGGGAGGCCGCACGGTCGCACTCATCAGCCACGTGGCAGAGCTCAAAGAGCGACTTGCAGGCGGGCTCGAGGTCGTCGCAGACGGCCAGGGCGTGAGTAGCCTGCGCGGCGACGGGGTTGTTTCCCCCGGCCTCGCCACCCAGCACAACGGAAAGGACCCGCGATGAGTCTTGCGCGCCAGCTCGACGAGGCCGCCAGGTCGGGGAAGACTCCGACGGCGGACGACACGTTCGCAATGTTCGAGGAATGGGCTTGGGAAGAGCGCGGTCTGAGGCTCTACCCCGCGCAGGAGGAAGCGATCCTCGGGATGGCGATCGGCTCGAACGTCGTGCTCGCGACCCCGACGGGAACGGGGAAATCACTCGTTGCGCTCGGGGCGCACTTCGCGGCGCTCGCTGAGGGCCGACGCACCGCATACACGGCCCCCATCAAAGCGCTGGTGAGCGAGAAGTTCTTCGAGCTCGTCGCGGTGTTCGGGGCCGACCGTGTCGGCATGATCACGGGTGACACGGCAATCAACGCCGATGCCCCGATCATCTGCTGCACCGCAGAGATCATTGCGAACCTGGCGCTGCGCGACCGCGATGTAAACGGCATCACACAGGTGGTGATGGACGAGTTCCACTTCTACGCCGACCCCGATCGCGGGTGGGCGTGGCAGGTGCCCTTGCTACTCATGGAAGACGCACAGTTTCTTCTCATGTCGGCGACACTCGGCGACGTCACCGAGCTCGCGGACGACCTCTCACGCCGCACGGGCCGCGATACCGAGCTCGTCACGGGCGTCGAACGGCCAGTTCCGCTCTCCTTCGCCTACGCGGTTTCGCCGACGCACGAGGTCGTCGAGCAGCTCGTAGCGGATCGCGAGACACCCGCCTACCTCGTCCACTTCAACCAGTCGCACGCCGTTGAACAGGCCCAAGCGCTCTCAAGCCTGAAGCTCGTCGACCGGGCAGGGCGCGACGAAATCGCCGAAGCGATCGGCACGTTCCGGTTCTCAGCAGGCTTCGGCCAGACACTATCCAGGCTCGTCCGCTCCGGCATCGGCGTGCACCACGCGGGGATGCTCCCGAAATATCGCAGGCTCGTCGAACAGCTCGCGCAGCGGGGCCTCCTCAAGGTCATTTGCGGAACCGACACGCTCGGTGTCGGCATCAACGTGCCCATCAGGACGGTGGTGATTACCGCCCTCACGAAGTATGACGGAGAGCGGATGCGCAGGCTCTCCGCGCGCGAATTCCACCAGATTGCCGGCCGCGCTGGCCGAGCAGGATTCGACACCGAGGGAGACGTTATCGCCCTCGCTCCCGAGTTCGAGGTCGAGAACGCGAAGGCGGCAGCAAAGGCGGCTGCGAAAGCAACGGGCGGCAAGAAGGCAAAGCCCGCGAAGAAGAAGTCTCCACCGCAGGGTTTCGTCGCGTGGACCGAGCAGACACTCGACAAGCTCGTTGCAGCGTCACCCGAGCCGCTCGTGAGCCGGATGCGGATCACGCACGCGATGGTGCTTGGCGTGATCGGGCGTGGCGAGGAGTACGAGGGCGACGCGCTCGAGACGTTGCGCACGCTGGTATTCGACAGCCACGAGCCGCGTGCCGCACAGTTCGCGCACGCGCGCACAGCGATCGACATCTTCCGCACGCTCGTGCGTGGCGGAATTGTGGAGTATCACGTCGACGGGCGCGGGCACCGGTTGCTGCGACTCACGGTCGAACTGCAGTCAAACTTTGCACTCAACCAGCCGCTCTCACCGTTCGCGCTCGCAGCCCTCGAACTGCTCGACCCAGATGCGCCGAGCTACGCACTCGACGCGATCTCCGTAATGGAGGCAACGCTTGAGGATCCGCGCGCAATCGTTCGCGCGCAGGAACACAAGGCCCGCGGCGAGGCCATCGGCCAGATGAAAGCGGACGGGATCGAATACGAGGAGCGCATGGAGCTTCTCGAAGAGATCACCCACCCGCAGCCGCTCAAGGAGCTCCTCGGGGAGGCCTTTGAGGAGTATCTCAAGGAGGTGCCGTGGGCCCGCGACTACGAGTTGCACCCGAAATCGGTCGTGCGCGACATGATCGAGCGGGCATTCGGCTTCCGTGACCTTGTGAACTTCTACGGCCTCGGCCGGTCTGAGGGCGGCGTGCTTCGCTACCTGAGCGACGCATACCGGGCACTCGAGCGTACGCTGCCCGAGGCCGCGAAGACCGACGAGCTCGACGAGATCATCGACTGGCTTGGCGAACTCGTTCGGCAGGTCGACTCGAGTCTCGTCGACGAGTGGACCGAGCTGTCGAACCCGGACATTGCGGCCGAGCTTGCTGCGCGCCACGGCTCCGACGAGGCGGCCCTCGTCGGGCCTCCGCCAGCGCGTTCGCTGCTCGCAAACGAGCGCGCATTCCTCGTGATGGTGCGAAACGCGCTCTTCAGGCGGGTACAGGCGGCAGCGTTTGAGCAGTACGACGAACTCGAGGCGCTCGACGCGCCCCACGGATTTGGCGTGCAGCGGTGGCGCGAAGCCCTCGACGGGTACTTCACCGAATACGACGAGATCCGCGTCGACGCTGACGGCCGTGCCGCTGGCCTCCTCAGCCTCGACCGGTCCACGGCGGCGGCGGGGGTCTGGGGTTTCCGGCAGGTGCTCCTCGATCCCGCTGGCGACCTCGATTGGGCAATCGAAGGCGAGATTGACCTTGCAGCCTCCGAGCTTGAGGGGGAGCCCGCCGTGCGCGTGACGCGCGTCGGGCCGACGGTCTAGACGGGGAGACAGGGTCGCCGCGAGACGGGGCGCGATCAGCGCACAGACCGATTCTGACGCGCCACTACTGCGAGTTTGCCGCGCCAACTCGCATCCCTGATCGCGCTTACCTAGACTCAAGCTATGACTCTTGAGGCATTGACCCCTGAACACTTCCTCGCGAACGCAGATCACACGCTGCTCGCCCCACCGACCACCGCAGCTGAGCTTGACGCATTCCTCACCGACGCTGCGGCGCTTGGCGTAAAGCGCGTCTGCGTGAGCCCCTCGCTGCTCCCCGTTGACAAGCGCGGACTCGAGATCGTCACGGTCGTAGGGTTCCCCTCGGGCGTGCACAAGGCTGAGGCCAAAGCCTTCGAGGCTTCACAGGCCGTCGCAGACGGCGCCGACGAGATCGACATGGTCGTCAACCCGGCACTCGTGCACGCCGGTGACTGGGGCGCGGTCGAGGCGGAGATCAGGACAGTGCGCGCCGCATGCCCTGACAGCGTGCTCAAGGTGATCATTGAGAGCGCATCGCTCACGGACGAGCAGATCGTCGGCTGCTGCACGGCAGCCGAGGCCGCCGGAGCGGATTTCGTGAAGACGTCGACCGGGTTCAACGCGGCAGGCGGCGCAAGCGTGCACGCTGTCCGCATCATGGCTGACACCGTTGGCGGACGTCTCGGAGTGAAGGCTTCCGGCGGAATCCGTGACGCCGAGACCGCCCGTGAGCTGTGGGCAGCCGGCGCGACGCGCTTCGGCGTCTCGGCTACCGGTGCGATCGTTGCTGGGTGGGGATCCGCCGCCGCGGCCGAGGGCTCCGGCTACTAGCATCCGCTCGCGGCGTGGCCATCCAAATTGAGGTAGCCGCACGATTTGACCCTGCCGTACACGGGGAGATCGAGCGTGCTGCAGATGAGCTATTTCGGCAGTACTTTGGGAGGCTCCCCTGGGACGAGGGCGCCGCGGAAGCCGCGGCCGTTGCCGAACACGGCCTGCGTGAGCGACTCCTTGAGGCGCGCGCAGGTTCCGTGGTCGTCGGCTTTGCGCGACTACTTGAAGCAGGGGACACGCTGCACCTCGAGCAGCTCTCTGTGCTTCCCAGCCACGCCAGGCAGGGGGTCGGTGGCGCGCTCCTCAGCGCGGTGCTCACGGAGGCTTCGGGAAGCGGTTTCCGCGCGGTGACGCTCCGTACCTTCGCTGACGTCCCGTGGAACGCGCCCTTCTACGCTGGACGCGGGTTCAGGGTAGTGCGGGAGGCGCCGAGCGCCTTCCACGAGGGGCTCGTGCGTACCGAGCGCGCGCTCGGCTTGCTGCAGCACGGTGAGCGCGTGCACATGCTCGCGGATATCTCAGTGTCGCGAGAGTGAGCGGATCTCCCGCAGCAATCAGGCATCTGCGATCGCGAACGCCTCGCTGAGGAGCGTGAGGGCGCGGTTTCGATCCACACCGAGTTCGGTGAGCGATTGGGCCGCGCCCTGCGCGATCTCCCGCGCCCGCGCATCAATCGGGTCGTCGCCGAGACGCACGAAGGTGCCCGCCCTGCCACGTCCCTCGACGACACCGGCCTCCTCAAGGGAGCGGTATGCGGATGCGACGGTGTTCGTCGCGAGGTGCAACTCCGCAGCGAGCGCGCGCACGGTTGGCAGGCGGGAACCCGGCAGCAGCGTGCCGTCCGCGACGGCTGCCACCACGGCGTGGTGGAGCTGCCGGAACGGGGCAGTGGGGGAGGTCGGGTCGATCGCGGCTGCGAAGGGTGTCATACGGCCAAGCATAAAGCCCGGCCCCACCAAGTGGGGCCGGGCTTTGAGCTGAGCTGCAGCGTGGACTAGCCGATACCGGCCATCTCCTCGACGTGCGTCTTGCCGATGCGGGTGAGCACGGCGGGACGCTTTGCCTTGATCCACCAGTACCGCGAGAACGCAAGGAGCATCGTTGCGATAAAGATGTACGGGAGCACGTTGAGCGGGAATACCGGAACCGGGTACACGTTCGCGATGAACACGTACGCCATTGCGATGACGGCGACGACCGCTGTCACCCACACGAGGCGGTTCTTGATGCCTTCTCGTGTGGTGTACACCACGCCGGCGATGGCGACGAGCGAGTAGGCGACCATGTACCCGTACGTGCCGTAGGTGTCGACCCAGACGGTGATGTCCATCGGATGGGTTCCGAGGAGCAGCAGGATGATGTCGAGTGCGATCGCGGCCGGTCCCGCGATGAGGAGCACGCGGTGCGGCGTGAGGTGGGTCTCGTGTGTGCGGCCGAACCGCTCGGGCACCATGCCCTCCTTGCCCATCACGTAGATGATGCGCCCAACGACGTTGAGTGGGGCGACGACGACGGCGAAGAACGACGCGGCGACACCGAACACGAGAATCGGCGTGAACCAGCCTGGCATGTTCACCTTTTCCGCGACAGCCTGCAGCGGGCTGGCGACCTCGCCGAGCTCGTCGCCAAGGACGGCGATCTGCGTGTAGGCGGCGAAGACGTACAGCACGCCAACGGCGACCGCACTCCACATGATGGCGCGGGGGATCGCCTTCTTCGGGTCCTTCGCCTCGCGGCCGAGCGCGTCAGCCGAGGAGAATCCGACGAAGCCGAGGATACCGAGCACCATGCCTGCTGCGACGCCCTGGAACGGAACGCCCTCGAAGCGGAACTGCGAGGGATCCCATGCGGCGTCACCGAGCACGATGAGTGCGGTGATAAGGAGCACCAGGATGATCGCGACCGAGAGGAGCTCGAGCACGAGCGAAATGCGTGCTGAGACGCGGATTCCTCTGATGGTGAAGAACGTTGCCGCGCCGCCGATGACGATCGCGAGCACGATGAGCCACGTCGTGGTGCCAGCCGAATCAAAGCCGAACATGACGAGCAGGTCGGAGGCATAGGAGACGGCGCCGCCGAGTGAACCGGCTGCGATACCCCACGAGCCGATGAGGAGCGCGACGCCCGCGGCGAAGGCGCCGGCCGGGCCGAGGCCCTGGGCGACGTAGGTGTACAGCGAGCCCGCGGAGGCGTGGCGCTTCGCGAACATGCTGATGATGTAGCCGACACACAGGATGACGATCGTGGCGAGCACGAAGGCAAACATGGTGCCGCTGCCCGCCCCGAGGAAGATCGAAGCCGCGGTGAATGCGATGACCGCGCTTGGCGCGATGCTCGCGATAGCCTGGGCCGCGAGTTCGGGGCCAGACATCACCCCTTCGCGGAGGCCGGCGTCGACCTTCTGGGTTGTGGACTGGGACATGCAACTCTCCTTTGAGAAGTGTGAAACGAGGGTTAAGGGATGAGGAGCGTGCGCAGCACGCCGCCCGAGGCGAGGTCGTCGAGCGCTTCAGCGGCTTCGTCGAGGGGACGGCGGCCGGAGATGAGCGGATCGAGCTTCAGCTGACCGTCCATGTACCGGTCGACGAGCGCCGGGATATCGATCGACGGGCGCACAGAACCGTAGTTGGATCCGAGGATGCGCTGATCCGCCTCTGCGAGCACGAGTGGCTCGAACGATGCCTTTGCGCCGGTCGGCGGCAGCCCAACGATGACCGCTGCGCCGCCGAGGCCGAGCATCTGAATCGCCTGCTCGGTGGTGACGGTGCGGCCGATCGCATCGAATGCGTAGTCAACGCCGTCCGGGATGAGGGCGAAGAGCTGTTCGACAGCGTTGCCTTCTGACGCGTCGATGCGGTCCGTAGCACCGAACTGCATCGCCATGTCGGTCTTCTCGGGTACGACATCGATCGCGATGATGCGTTCGGCGCCGGCGAGCTTGGCTCCCTGAACGACGTTCAGTCCGACTCCGCCGCAGCCGATGACGGCGACCGTCGCGCCGGGCTCAACCGCTGCGGTGTTCATCACAGCGCCAACACCAGTGGCAACGGCGCAGCCGACGACGGCGATGACATCGAGTGGTGCGTCATCGCGCACCTTGATCGCTCCTGACGCCGGCACAACGACCTCCTCGGCGAAGGAGGAGACGCCGAGGTAGTGGTGCAGTGCCTCGCCCTCATCATCAGCCTGCGTAATGCTCAGCCGTGAGGTGCCGTCGAAGAGCGAACCCTTCGCGTTGATGACCTGAGCCACCTTCTGGCAGCGCGCCTCATGGCCCTGCAGGCAGTAGCGGCATTCGCCGCACGGCGGCACCCAGCTCAGCACGACGTGGTCTCCGACGGCGAGCGACGTGACGCCCTCACCGAGTTCGAGTACCACTCCTGAGCCTTCGTGACCCATCACCATCGGCGCGGGGGCTTCCCACTCGCCACGCTTGACGTGCAGGTCAGAGTGGCACACTCCGGCCGCGGCGATCTTCACACGAACCTCACCGGCCTTGGGCGGTGCGAGCGTCACATCGGCGACGGCGACTCGGGTGCCAGGCTCCCGGAACACGACTGCTTTCATGTTGTTCCTCCTCCATTGGGGTGCGCACGCTTGGGCGCAAATGTTCAACTCAGTGAGTGTAAGTACGTTTGGAACCGCATGTCACTGCACCAAATGATGATTCTGTGAGACGCGTCTCGACAGTTGGTACGATTTGGGCATGAGTTTCGATCTGCGTACGGTGACCCGCGTCGTTGGGGGGAGTTATCTCGACTTCGGCATCGCCGACCACACCTCGTGCGAGGGCCTTGCGCGTGTTGGCGAGTATGTCGTGGTGGCCAGCGCAGAGTTCGCGACGCTCGTGACAGGGTCAGTCGACGATCTCTCCGCTCGATTCGCACAGGGGAGCGAGGCGGCAGCCGTCACCGCTCGGGCCGTGTTCGTGAGCGACCAGGACACCCCGCGGCTACGGAAGACGCTTGCCGCCCACGGCATGAGTGCGGTGCTCGGCGCTTCGCTTTCTGGTGACGCCCTGCACTGGCGGCTCGCGGCCCTCCTCGCAGACGATCGCGCAGCAGCAGACCGGCTCGTCACCGCTGGGACGCGCGTGCTCACGCAGGTTGCGAGGCGTGGGGGAGCGACAGCCGTGATGGCGGAGCTTGCGCACCGCATCGACGGCTGGGCCGTGCTGCTCGACGCACACGGGCAGCTCATCGCGAGCGCCGGTGCAGGCCGGCTGCACCTCGACGATGCAAAAGCCGTCGCCCTCGGCACCCCTGTGCGGGTGCGCCACCCCGGGCTGCAGACACACCAGGTTGGCTCAGATCTCGACTTCACCGGCTATCTGGTGGTCGCCTCACGGTCGAGTGCGACAGGCCGGATCCGCGACCTCGCCTCGCAGGCGGCAGCGCTCTTCGACCTGGTGCTGCGCACGCGGAACCCGTCGCTGACCGAGCATCTGGGGCGTGAAGCGCTGCTCGATATTCTGGAGGCGGGTGGTCGCGAGGCCGCAGTGCTGCTGAGCCGCTGGGGCGTGCGAGAGGTGGAGCTCACGGCGTTTGTCCTCGGATCACGAACCCGCACCGTCGACCTCGAACGGCTGGTGGAGCGCTGGCTCGACGAGCTGGGAATCGAGTACCTCTTCGTGGCGGATCCTGGCCGTGTTCGTGGGTTTCTACCAGAGCAGCTGGCGGGGGAGCTTGCCTCGCGTGTCGCGAGCTTCGCGCCTCCAGGCGCGAGCACCCTGCATCTCGGCCTTGGCACCGCGGCAGCGGTTGACGCGCTCGGGCGGAGCGCAGTGCAGGCGCGGCAGGCGTTCGATGCCGCAGCGGAGGGCGGGGCCGCCGTGCAACGCTACGCGGAACTGCCAACCGTCGACTTCGTGTTGGACGCGATCTCGGGCGATCAGCGCACGCAGCTTGGCGGAATCCTTGATGAGCTGCGAGACGAGCTCGGTGCGCACGGCGAACTGCTCGAAACCCTGCACGTCTTCCTTGCCGAGCACGGTGCGCACCGGGCGAGCGCAGCGAAGCTCGGGATCCACCGCCAAACGCTGGTCAGCAGGATCCACCGCGTTGAAGAGCTCACCGGCCTCTCAATGAGCCGCCCAGACGACCGTGCTGCCGCATGGCTCGCGCTGCGTGCGCTCGGCCGGTGAGCTCAGCTTCGACTATGGGACCAGCAGGGTGCGCAACACGCTCCCAGACGAGAGGTCCTCGAGCGCCGCAGCCGCATCGTCGAGTCCGCGGCGCCCTGAAATGAGTTCTTCGAGCAAGATTTCGCCAGCCATATACCGATCGACGAGCGCAGGGATGTCAATTGCGGGGCGAACCGAACCGTAGTGCGATCCCAGTATTCGCTGACCGGCAAGCGCGAGGATGAGCGGTTGAAACGCTGCGGTCTCGCCGTCGCGCGGAAGGCCGACAACCACTGCTGTTCCGCCAATACCGAGCATGGCGATCGCCTGTTCGGTCGTCGCCGGACGGCCGATGCCATCGAAAGCGTAGTCGGCGCCGACTGGCGCAACCGCAAAGACCTGCTCAATGGCGTCTCCCGCCGAGGCATTGACCGTGTGGGTCGCCCCGAACTGCTTGGCGATGTCGAGCTTGTCGTCGAGCACATCAACGGCGATGATGCTCGCTGCGCCGGCAAGCTTCGCCCCCTGGACAATGTTCAGACCGACACCGCCGCAGCCGATCACAACAACCGTGGACCCCGGTTGTACATCCGCAGTGTTGGTCACCGCGCCAATCCCGGTTGCGACAGCGCAGCCGACTACGGCGATCACATCCAGCGGAGCGTCCGGGCGAACCCGTATCGCGCCGGAGGCAGGCACGACGGCTTCCTCCGCGAAGGCTGAGACGCCGAGAAAATGATGGAGAGTCTCGTCTTCGCCGGCTGCGCCGCGTGCGCTGAGTCGGGAAGTCTCGTCGAACAGTGTGCCCTTGGCATTGATCACCGTAGTAACGCGTTCGCAGTTCGACTCTTCCCCGCGCAGGCAGTGTCTGCACTCGCCGCACGGCGGCACCCAGCACAGCACAACATGGTCACCAACTGCGAGCGACGTGACCCCCTCTCCGAGCTCGGTCACTACCCCTGAGCCCTCGTGGCCCATGACGAGCGGAGCGGGTACCTCCCAGTCTCCCCGCTGAACGTGGAGATCGGAATGGCAGACGCCCGCCGCGGAGATCCGCACGCGCACCTCTCCAGCCTTGGGTGGTGCGAGTGAGACTTCCGTCACCGAAACTGGTGTCTCTGGGTCTCGAAAGACGACAGCTTTCATGATGTTCCTCTCCGTTGAGGCCCGGCTCCGCAGGTTCGTTCCCGGGCGCTGACACCGCAAGCGTAGACGATAGGCGACGAATGTTCACCTGTGATGTGCTGAGTGTGGTGAAGCATTGGTGGGGGCTGTGAGGGGCCGCGACGCAATAGACTCTTGCTCATGCGACTCGGAGTCATCGATGTAGGTTCGAATACTGTTCATCTCCTCGTGGTTGACGCGCACCCCGGTGCGAGCCCGAACCCCTACCACTCCCAGCGGTCGACGCTGCGGCTTATGCGGTACCTCGACGACGACGGGGCGATCACCGAGGAGGGCGTCACCCGGATCATCGCGGCTATCGCTGAAGCGGTAGCGACCGTGCAGGAGATCGGTGTCGACGACCTGCTCGCGACCGCGACCTCAGCAATTCGTGAGGCAGCGAACGGTGAGGAGGTGCTCGCGCGCATTGAAGGCGAGACGGGGCTGCGGCTCGATGTGCTTTCGGGTGAGGATGAAGCACGGATCACGATGCTTGCGGTGCGGCGCTGGCTCGGCTGGTCGGCAGGCGAGATTCTGCTGTTCGACATCGGTGGAGGCTCGTTCGAGATCGCCCAGGGTGCCGACGAGTATCCCGACGTGCAGGTGTCGCTACCGCTCGGCGCCGGACGCTCGACGATCATGTACCTGCCCGAGGATCCGCCGACCGCGGAGGGAATCTCCCGACTGCGGGCGCACGCCCGAGCCGAGTTCACGCAGGCCCGCAACGAGTTTTTCAAGGGGCGGCCGAAGCCGAAGCGTGTCGTCGGCACCTCGAAGACGATCCGCTCGCTCGCCAGGCTCATCGGCGGGCCACCCGACCCGGCGACCGGCGATCTCGCGGAGCTGCACTACGCGGGCCTGCGCGAGTGGGAGCCGACGCTGCGTGACATGCCTGGCTCGGTGCGCGAGTACCTGCCCGGCATCACCCCCGAGCGCGGCTATCAGATCATGGCCGGCGCGGTCGTGCTGCGCACCGCGATGAAGGTGTTTGACGTGTCGACGCTCACGATCTCGCCGTGGGCGCTGCGCGAGGGCATCGTGCTGCGCTACATCGACGCGCTCGACGGGCGCGGCACCGACCCTGTCACAGAGGACAGCTAGGGGGCTGCGCCGCCAGTTTGTGCCAGGATGCGGGCGTTCTGAAGCTCTGGATGCAAGGGACTCCGACTATGTATTTGGGTAGTGTGCGACGGTACTCAGCTGATCTTGGCCAGCAACACATTGTGCTTCCCAGCAACTATCAACGACCGACAGCCGGAAGGCCGATGTTGTGGGTTGGTAGCGGCCTCCTGCTGAGCCTAGGGGCGCTCTTTTGGGCTCTAGCGACTTCCGTTGTTGGAAGGACTATTGCGGTGCTCGCGGTTTGCTGGTTCATCGCCCTTCTGGCCTGGCTTATCCGCGCAGGCTTTGCGGCATACCCCGGGCGAATTGGAATTCGAGGGGATGGAGCGATTCGGTTCGCCTCGGATCGGTTCCTGGGCGTATGGGCGATAATCATGGTGCTGTGCGCGATGGCAGGGCTGACGCTGCTCGCGCTAATCGTGGGCTCGCCGACCTCGCTCGGCGGTAGCCTGCGGGCGCTTTCGTTTCGGGAGATATTTCTCGGCCTCGCGCTTTGTGTTCTCGTCGTGTACCCCTTCCACCGCGGGGTGCCTCCTGTTGGTATCGAACTGCATACCGACGGAGTGCGCACTCGAAAGGGGCTGTCGCGTCTCTTTCTGCCTTGGGACGAGCTGCTGCCTCCCGAGATTCATATGCTGAGCAAGAACCCGGTGCTGGGGCTCGCAGATACCTCCGGCGGTGCGCACATTGTGTACCCGATCTATTTCGGGTCTGACCCGGTGATCGTGGCCGAGGTGATCGAGTACTATCGCACGCACCCGGAAGATCGTCACCTGCTCGCGGATCCGCTCGCCGCCCTTGAGCGTGTTGTTGAGCTGGACGCACCGACGGCGTGAGTGCCGGGGGAGCTGCCCCGTTGCGCTGCGCCGCCGATCGACTCGCAGAGGAGCGGGCAGCACTTACCTGCGTTGCGGTTTCGCGCGACATTTGGGGGATGTGCGTAGCTTTTGAGCGCAGTTGATGCGTTTTCATATCGGAATCGCAACCATTTCTGGGAACGCGGTCGTGCTGCGCACCGCGATGAAGGTGTTTAACGTGTCGACGCTCACGATCTCGCCGTGGGCGCTGCGCGAGGGGATCGTGCTGCGCTACATCGACGCGCTCGACGGGCGCGGTGCGGATCCAATCCCTGACGCAGAGTAGGGTGTGAGGATGGCTCTCGGGGCCCTGAGGTCGCCTTCTCAGGCATTAGGATGGTGAGGGCTCAACTCATGTACCGCAGGTGGTAGTGTGAAAAAATGAACCTTAGTGTCCATGCTGACGCCCCTGTGTACCAGACCTCACAATTCCGGGATGCCGGAAAGCTGATCCCACCAGTGCTCTACCTCCCGATGCGGATGTCGGATGACGGGACTAGCGGCGCAGATCTGCGGGAACTTCCCGATGGACGACGTGCTCTGCTGGCTTACACTGCCCTTGACCGTTTGGCTCTTCAGTGCGGCGAAGAGCAGCCGTGGAGTCTCGTTGGAATTGAAGCCCTGGCTGAGCTTAAATCCGAGCACAAGTTCGATGTTGTGGCATTTGATCCGGAGATTGCTCCGCAGCTGCGCGTCGGGGGGAAACTGCTATGAGTCAAATCGAAATTGACGCCGAGATGATTTCGGAACTCCTCAAGAAGAATGGCGAGTTTGCAACCGAGTCGGCGGATGGACTCGGTGGTTTTTCCTCAAGTTTTGACGGTGGTTTAGCGAGTGGGGAGATCTCGATTATTACGCGCTTGGCCATCGAAGCTGCACAGCTCGCAGCCGATGCCTCGCAAGCGCTTGGAGTTGTTGCTGGCGCCGCCCTCGATGGGCAACTTGTCGATGAATCGGAAGTAGCAGAAGCACTCGACAATTTCACGAGGTCGGAGTTCGGTGAATGAGCATCGATGTGACGATTGAGGGCGACCCGAGTGGCGTATTCGAGCTTGCGACCTGGTTGGATAACAAGGTCTCAGTGCCGAGCAATGACTTGCAGCAGCGGTTAAAGAAGACTTCAGCTGAGTCAATTGAGTTTTGGAAAGGTCGGAGTGGGGAGGCTTTCGCGACAGCACTGACGCGATCGCCGCAGCTGCAGATCCTGTAGATGTATATGCCGCCGACGCTGCAACAGTGTTTCGTGCTTACGCGCGCCGTATCGAGCGTGGGCGTCTTACTTTCGCCGATTATCTGGACGAAGCAGCGACCGCGCGTTTGTTGGTGAATGGCAACCTCATCGATATGCCCGAGGCGCCGAAAACCTACATCGCAGCGCCAGGTGCACCGAACCCCTACGCGGTCGGCCCGAACGGGGAATGCGTAGACGTCATGACCGGTGACGAATATGCAGAAGCGGGTCGAGTGTTTCAGCGGATCGGCGAGAAGGTGGAAGCCTGGTGGATCGATCTTGAGGACTGGATCATTGACCACATGCTTCCCCTCATTGCGCGCGCGACGGACTTCGACGCGCTTTCCGCGGCGTTCGAAACGCTCAAGAAGGGAAATGAAGCAATTAGAGGCTTCCCTGTCGCTCTTTCAGGGGCAGTATGGGCAGAGAACTTGACTGTCTTCGAACAACGATTGAAGGAAGCGCAGGTGGCCCGGGATTCGCTGGCTGAGCGGCGGCGCTCCGGCAACAGGGCCGTGCGTATTCCTGCTCAGGCCACTGATGCCGCAAAGCTTCGGGCGGAGGCCGATGCTCTTGCTGAGCAGGTGCGCTTCATGAAGACCGGGAAGCTTTTTCTGGGCGCCGGTGGAGGAGCGATCGAGATAGTTGCAGCAAGCATCGAAATTGCGAACGGCGGTTCTTGGACGTCCGTGTCGATTGGCGCCGTTGGTGCTTTGAGTGGCGGGATCGTTTCAGGGGTAGCGCTCGGTTCTCTATCTGTTGCTCTCCCCCCGGTTGGTATTGCTGTTGTGATTGGGGCGGCGGGATACGCGGTGGGAGAGCTGAGCAAGTTTGGTTGGGAAAGATTGGTTCCCCTGGATGTTCGCGAAGCGGTAGATGCCCTGGACTTTGACTATCTTGTAGGGGAGCGCATTGTACGTTAATGCGAAACCCAGAGTGCCACTACTCGGTGAGCAGACGCAGTTTCCCTCACGCCGGAAAAGCTGGTGGGCCACGCTGATTTTCGGCGTATGCCTGGCAGTGCTGATGCTTATACCAGTGTGGGTGTCATCTCAACCTGAAGCGCGCATCGCATTTGGGATGCTTGCGGTCGGCGTATTCGCGATGACGGTGTGGATCCTGCAAATTGTGGCGGAGGTGATCGATGGGAGAGTACGTATTCAGCGTAGAGGTCCGCTGGCATTTGCGTCACACAGATTCGCAGGGTTTTGGGGGATTCTCGCGGGATCGGCGATAACTGCGGGGGCCTTAGTTTTCGTGATTGCCTGGCTCCTGCCGGGGGCACGACAAATTACGTCTGCATCCGGCGGAGTTCTGGGGAACCCAGTTGGATTTGTGCTTGTCGGGCTGGGATTGCTCGGCTTTGTGCTCCACCGCGGTGTGCCTGCTGCAGGTCTCGTCGTGGAGGTGCAGGGGGTCCGCTCCCGAACCGGCCTTTCTGCGGTGCAACTTAAATGGGACGATTTACTTTCGCCAGTTCTGCTGAACCGCCGGAGAAACAGCGTGTTGTCGCTTGAACTTGAGAGCGGAGCGAATTTCGTGCTGTACCCGATCTATTTCGGGTCTGACCCGGTGATCGTGGCCGAGGTGATCGAGTACTATCGCACGCACCCGGAAGATCGTCACCTGCTCGCGGATCCGCTCGCCGCCCTTGAGCGTGTTGTTGAGCTGGACGCACCGCCGGCGTGAGTGCCCCGGGGAGTAGCCGCCTCCCGTTGCACTCTGATCGGCTCGCTGAGGCTCAGGCAGCACAGGCAAGCGTTGCGGTTTCGTGCGACCTGGCAAGCGAGCAGAGAGCCTTTGCGTCGCTAAACTCCAATTTCATATCGAAAACGCATCTGTTTGAGCGTTTGGGGCTCGTCACGGGTCGGCGTGCTGTAGGAATACACTATGAGTTAATAATCGCCCGCGGCTGGCGCGGGCACTCATCCACGGGGGTTATACATTGACCATCTCAACTACGAAGAAGATGCTCGGCGTCACCGCCGCAGCAGGCCTCGTGTTCGGCCTTGCTGCGTGTGGGCAGGCGCCTGAAGCTGGCAACGAAGGCGGCGCTGAAGCCGTTGCAGGTTTTAAGCCCTGCATGGTGTCGGACGAGGGCGGCTTCGACGACAAGTCGTTCAACCAGCTCGGCTACGAAGGCCTGACTAAGGCTGCCGAAGAGCTCGACGTGAAGCTCAACGAGACCGAGTCCAAGAGCGCGAGCGACTACGCTGCGAACCTCAACGGTCTTGTCGACTCGGGCTGTACCTTCATCGTCTCGGTGGGCTTCATGCTCTCCGAGCCGACCGTGAACGCTGCGCTGGCGAACCCGGACATCGAATTTGCCATCATCGATGACTGGGCAGACAACGACTTCGACGGCGAGACCGACGCACCGAACATCAAGCCGCTCGTGTTCGACACGGCGCAGGCTGCGTTCCTCGGCGGCTACGCTGCCGCGGCGGTTTCAGAGTCCGGCACTGTCGGCACCTTCGGCGGCGGCAAGATCCCGCCCGTCACCATCTTCATGGACGGCTTCCAGCGTGGTGTCGACTACTTCAACTCGGAGAACGGCAAGGACGTTAAGGTCCTTGGCTGGGACTTCGATAAGCAGGACGGCCAGTTCACCGGCGAGTTCGCTGCGAACGACACCGCGAAGCAGATGGCGCAGGGCCTGCTCGATCAGGGCGCTGACGTGCTGCTTCCCGTTGGCGGGCCGATCTACCAGTCGGCTGCTGAGGCAATCCGTGACTCGGGAGACTCCGCAAAGCTCATCGGTGTTGACGCGAACGTCTTCGAGACTGACCCGAAGGTCCAGGACATCCTTCTCACCTCCATCATGAAGAGCATGGACGTTGCTGTGTACGACGCTGCGATGGAAGCAGCGCAGGGCAAGTTCAGCCCCAAGCCCTTCGTTGGTGTGCTCGAGAACGGTGGCGTGAGCCTCTCCTCGTTCAACTCCTTCGAGGACAAGGTTCCCGCTGACCTCTCGACGAAGCTTGACGAGATCAAGGCTGGCATCATCGACGGATCGATCGACGCAGAGTCGCCTTCCTCACCGTAAGGCACTAGGCACGGGCCGGTGACTCGGCGCTCCCGAGTCACGGCCCGTGCTATTTTTATGCGCGGCCCATGTGGCACCCACTACCGACACCACTTGAACTTGGATAGATTTACGGCATGACGCTCGAACTGCGCGGGATCACGAAACGCTTCGGATCATTTACCGCGAACGACCGCATCTCCCTTGAGGTGCGACCCGGAGAAATTCACGCCCTGTTGGGCGAGAATGGTGCCGGAAAATCCACCCTGATGAACGTTCTCTACGGTCTCTACCAGCCGGACGAGGGCGAGATCGTCGTCGACGGCGAGGCGAGACACTTCCGCGGGCCCGGCGACGCGATGGCCGCAGGCATCGGTATGGTGCACCAGCACTTCATGCTCGTCCCGGTGTTCACCGTGGCGGAGAACGTGATGCTCGGTCACGAAAACACCAAGTTTGGTGGTGCACTCGACCTTGCCAGCGCCCGCGCCCACGTGCAGGAAGTCGCTGACCGGTTTGGGTTCGAGGTAGATCCCGACGCGGTCGTCGAAGACCTGCCGGTCGGAGTGCAGCAGCGTGTCGAGATCATTAAGGCGCTGTCGCGCGATGCGAAGGTACTCGTGTTTGACGAGCCCACAGCAGTGCTCACTCCGCAAGAGACTGACGAGCTCATGCAGATTATGCGCCAGTTGCGCGATGAAGGCACGGCGATCGTGTTCATCACGCACAAGCTGCGTGAAGTTCGTGAGGTTGCAGACCGGATCACCGTGATCCGCCTTGGCAAGGTCGTCGCCGAGGCCTCGCCTGAGTCCTCAACCAACGAACTTGCCTCGCTCATGGTTGGCCGCGCTGTCGAGCTGACGGTGCAGAAGGAAGCCCCGAAGCTCGGCGACGGCGGCCTGAAGATTAGTGATCTCACCATCGCAGACAGCACGGGCCACATCGTTGTGGATCGTGTGAGCCTCGAAGTGCGCCCGGGGGAGATCCTTGCGATCGCCGGCGTGCAGGGAAACGGCCAAACCGAGCTCGCGGAATCGCTCGTTGGTCTGCAAACGGTCACCACGGGAGAAATCTCGCTCAACGGCGAGACGCTCATTGGCAAGCAGGTCAAGCAGATTATCGATGCGGGAGTGGGTTTCGTACCTGAGGATCGCATCGAGGACGGTCTTGTCGGATCATTCTCGGTCGCCGAGAACCTGATGCTGAACCGGACGAGCGACGCCGAGTTTGTGCGCGCGGGAACTATCCGGCGCGGTGCACTCAACGACTTCGCTGAGGCAAAGATCACGGAGTACGACATTCGCACTCAGGGCGCAAGCGCCCCAGCAGGCAGTCTCTCTGGTGGCAACCAGCAGAAAGTCGTCATCGCGCGCGAGCTCAGCCGCAGCCTGAATCTTCTCGTTGCATCGCAGCCGACGCGCGGTGTCGACGTCGGGTCGATCGAGTTCATTCACACGCGCATCGTTGAGGCGCGTGACGCCGGAGTTCCGGTCGTGCTCGTCTCTACGGAACTTGACGAAGTGTCGGCGCTCGCCGACCGCATCGCGGTGATGTACAAGGGCGCGATCATCGGCATCGTCCCCGGAAACGCATCGCGCGAAACCCTCGGCCTCATGATGGCCGGCGAAACCCCAGAAGGAGTTGCGGCGTGAGCGCACCGACCCTAGAGACACCCGGTACGCCCGCGGGAAACGAACGCAAGTCCACCGAGCAGCCGCACCAGAACCGGCTCATCTCTGAGCTCCTGTCGAGCTCGGTGACCACCACGGTGCTCGCGATTGTGCTGTCGATGCTCATCGGTGGCCTGCTCATTGCGTTCACCGCCCCCGAAGTTGTTGACGCGCTCGGGTATTTCTTCCAGCGCCCTGGAGACACCTTCGCCGCAGTGTGGGACGCCGTAGCTGGCGGCTACGCCGCGCTCTTCCGTGGCTCGATCTTCAACT
Source organism: Leucobacter komagatae (assembly GCF_000834055.1). GTDB lineage: Bacteria > Actinomycetota > Actinomycetes > Actinomycetales > Microbacteriaceae > Leucobacter > Leucobacter komagatae_A. Next base: position 82,923 of record NZ_JXSQ01000004.1, on the reverse strand, counting down.
ATGAAGCACCAACGTTCCTGCGAGCGATCAAACCGCTCTCAGACACCCTGAACTTCGCAACACCGCTCATCATGGCCGGCCTCGGCGTTGGGCTCGCGTTCCGCGTCGGGCTGTTCAACATTGGTGGGCGCGGCCAGATGCTGATGGGCTCTGCAGCTGCGGGCTTCGTGATGTTCGGCCTCGACCTGCCGTTGCTGCTGCACCTTCCGCTCGTGGTCATCGCTGGTATCGCCGGCGGCGCCATTTGGGGTGGCATCGTTGGCTTCCTCAAGGCACGCACGGGCGCACACGAAGTGATCCTCACGATCATGCTGAACTTCGTTGCGTTCTACTTCGTCGCGTGGCTGCTTTCGACGCCCGGCCTCCTCATGCGGCCGGGAGGCAACCAGCCGATTTCTCCGGTGACACCGGAGAGCGCAAAGTTCCCACTGCTGTTCGGAGCGCCACTCACCACGCACTGGGGGTTCATCGCCGCGCTGCTTGCCGCGCTGTTTGTGTGGTGGCTCATGGAGCGTTCCTCGCTTGGGTTCCGCATGCGCGCCGTCGGGGAAAACCCGCATGCGGCTCGCGCGTCCGGCATCAAAGTCGAACGGATTATTTTCTACGCGATGGCCATCGCGGGTGGCCTCGCCGGCCTCGCTGGCGCGAACCAGGTCGCGGGAACGATCACGACCGGCTTCGGTAGCCACATCGACGCTGGGATCGGGTTCGACGCCATCACCGTCGCGCTGCTCGGGCGCTCACGCGCCTGGGGCGTCGTCGCAGCAGGGCTCCTCTTCGGCGCGCTCAAGGCCGGCAGCTTCACGATGCAGATCAACGAGGGTATCCCGGTCGACATCGTGCTCGTCGTGCAGGCGCTCATCGTGCTCTTCATCGCGGCACCACCACTCGTGCGCACAGTCTTTGGCTTGAAGCGTTTTGACCGAGTGCGCGCACTCCAGCAGAAGGGGGCATCGGCATGAGCGCGGTTCATGAACTCACCGGTACTCAGGTCGTCGTCGACGGGTCCGGCGTCGTACGGACACGCAGCATGAAGGCTCCGATTGCCTTTGCGGTCGTCGCGCTCATCGGGCTCGTGCTCGCGTTTCCTGGCGCACGCTCGGGGGAGAGCACGTACCGGCTCAGCGACCGAACGCAGTCGCTTGAGCTCGCAGACGTCGCGCTGCCGACCTCCAGCACCGTTATTGCCTGCGCGCTGATCCTCGCGGCTATGGCTGTGCTGACCTTCGTGTTCGCGCGCCAGTACAAGAAGATCCCGCTCTGGTTCACCGTCGTATTCGCGGTCGTCGGGATCTTCCTCTTCCTCACCTGGTCCGCTGCCGGCGGCATCGTGCCCGTCACCGGGCTGCTTTTCGGCGCGCTGTCGCTGTCGGTGCCACTGATCTTTGGTGCCCTCGGCGGCGTCATCGGTGAGCGCGCTGGCGTTGTGAATGTGGCGATCGAGGCGCAGTTCCTGTTCGCTGCGTTCACGAGCGCACTTGTTGCCTCGATCACCGGCTCCTATGTTGCCGGTCTGCTCGGGGCGCTCATCGCGGGTGCGCTGGTCGCAGCGATTCTCGCGGTCTTCTCGATCACGTACGTGGTGACACAGGTCATCGTCGGTGTCGTGCTCAACGTGCTCATCACTGGCCTCACGAGCTTCCTTCACGGCGCGCTCATGCAGCCGAACGCCGCGACCCTGAACTCCCCGCCGCGCTTCCCGCGCTGGGCGATTCCAGGGCTCAGCGAGATCCCCGTTCTCGGGCCGGTGTTCTTCAACCAGACTCTTATCGTCTACCTCGCCTACATCATCGTGCCGCTCGTCACGTGGGCGCTCTACCGGAGCCGCTGGGGCCTTCGCCTCCGCGCTGTCGGCGAACACCCGCAAGCAGCCGACACCGTCGGCATCAAGGTCAACCCGACCCGCTTCTGGAACCTGCTGCTCGCCGGCGCGATCGCCGGTATCGGCGGCGCCTACTTCACACTCGGCTCCGTCGGAGCGTTCGACAAGGAGATGGCTGGAGGCCTCGGCTTCATCGCCCTCGCGGCGGTCATCTTCGGTGGCTGGGATCCGTGGAAGGCGACGCTCGCGGCGCTTCTCTTCGGCTTCACGAAGAATCTCGAGACGCTGCTGAACAACCTCGGGTCACCGATCCCGTCGGAGTTCATGTCGATGCTGCCCTACGTCGTGACCATCCTCGCCGTCGTCGGGTTCTCAGGCAAGTCGCGTGCGCCAGCCGCAAGCGGCAAGCCCTACATCAAGGGATAGCGCAATGACCGATATTGATTGGGCGGCGCTGCGCGAGCAGGCCATCGCCGCGCTTACGCACGCGTACGTGCCCTACTCGAAGTATCCGGTGGGGGCTGCCGCCCTCACCGACTCCGGGCGCATCGTCTCCGGGTGCAACGTTGAGAACGCCTCGTACGGGTTGACGCTGTGCGCGGAGTGCGCGCTCGTCGGTGACCTGCACATGGGTGGCGGCGGCAAGCTTGTCGCGTTTGTTTGCGTCAACGGCAACGAAGAAACGATCATGCCGTGCGGCAGGTGCCGTCAGCTGCTGTACGAACACTCAGCCGAGGGCATGCTCCTCGAGACGGTCTCCGGTATTCGAACCATCGACGAGGTGCTCCCCGACGCCTTTGGCCCCAGGGACCTCGCACGCGTCGCGGAGTAGCGTTGTTGTGTAGCGCCTGTGCCGCGAGTACGCTCGCGGCACAGGCGTAGATCCACCACCATCGAAGGGACCCAGAATGAGTGTCGAGCCGTTTGACGCCGTTGATGTGATTCGCGCGAAGCGTGACGGGGGAGCGGTTCCCGAACCCGCGCTCAGGTGGATGATTGACGCGTACACACGCGGCTACGTCTCCGACGCGCAGATGGCATCGTTCGCGATGGCGATCTTCCAGCGAGGCATGGTGCGCGATGAGATTCGCGTTCTGACCGACGCGATGATCAACTCGGGCGAGCGGATGAGCTTCGCCGGGCTTTCGAAACCGACCGTCGACAAGCACTCAACCGGCGGCGTCGGGGACAAGATTACGCTGCCGCTCGCGCCGCTCGTCGCCGCGTTCGGTGTTGCCGTGCCGCAGCTCTCCGGCCGCGGGCTCGGCCACACCGGGGGCACCCTCGACAAGCTCGAGGCGATCCCTGGGTGGCGCGCAGCGCTGTCCAACGAGGAAATGTTCGCGCAGCTCGACGGCGAGGCTGGTGCGGTGATTTGCGCCGCGGGCTCCGGCCTCGCGCCCGCCGACAAGAAGCTGTACGCGCTGCGCGATGTCACGGGCACGGTCGACTCGATTCCGCTCATCGCATCGAGCATCATGTCGAAGAAGATCGCCGAGGGCACCGACGCGCTCGTGCTCGACGTGAAGTTCGGCTCTGGCGCATTCATGCAGGACTACGCGATGGCCCGCGAGCTCGCTGAGACGATGGTCGCGCTCGGCACCGACTCCGGCGTCCGCACGTCCGCGCTGCTCACCGACATGAACGTGCCGCTCGGGTTCACCATTGGTAACGCGAACGAGGTGCGCGAGTCAGTCGAGGTCCTCGCTGGTGGGGGCCCAGCCGACGTGCGCGAGCTCACCCTCGCGCTCGCACGCGAAATGCTCGCCCTCGCAGGCCAGCCAGACGCCGACGTTGCCGCCGCGTTGGACGACGGCCGCGCGATGGACTCGTGGCGCGCGATGATCGCGGCGCAGGGCGGCGACCCCGACGGGCAGCTCCCCGTCGCCCGCGAGACGCACGTCGTCACAGCGCCAACGTCCGGCGTGATGTCGAAGCTGGAGGGGTTGCCCTTCGGCATCGCCGCTTGGCGCCTCGGGGCGGGTCGCGCGCGTGCGGAGGATCCGGTGATCCACTCCGCGGGGATCGACCTCCACGCGAAGCCAGGCGACACCGTCACTGCCGGGCAGCCGCTGTTCACGCTCTCGGCGGAGGACGCAGCCCGCTTCCCGCGCGCGCTCGAGACGCTCGACGGGGCGTGGGAAATTGATGCTGATGCTGCTCCCGGAGCTCACGCGCCAGGCCCGCTCGTGCGCGAACACATCACGGGGTAGGCCGCGGCGCGCGCGGACTGCACGCTGCGCGTGCCGCATTTTGAATTCCGCGCTGGAGCCGGGTATAGTTATCTCTCGGTGCCGCAGCCCGAAAGGGTAGCGGATTTCCGCTTTGGGATATGGTGTAATTGGCAACACTACGGTTTCTGGTACCGTCATTCTAGGTTCGAGTCCTGGTATCCCAGCCATCAACCCCCGCTTTTCTTGAGAAAAGCGGGGGTTTTGCGTTTCTGCCGAGTGCTCCTTAGAGCCGTGCATATATGCGCCCTACGAAGCGGAGCTTGCGCGACCGGGGCATTAAACAGTCTTGCCGCGCAGCGCAGCGGGACGCCGGAGAGCTTGACTCGGGGGTGACGGAACTTGAACGTGTGTTGGGGGTCTTCTCTGACGCATGGTCGGGACTCTCCGCTGCGGCTGCCGCCGCACGGGGAGAAGCGTTAAGAACCGAGACGAGAGCAGAAGTGGATGCGGCGGAGACTGCGGCACGGACGCCCCGCCGGTACGCAGATGAGGTTGAGGCAATCACGCATCTTGCCGAAGAGCAAATTCGCATTCGGGAGATTTCGCGTAGGCGTATGGCCAGCATCCAGGTTGTTGAGTTTGGCAGAGCGGCGACAATCGGTTGATAGTTCGGTTCTGGTGGCGCTTCGAGCTGTGCTCGCTGCTACCTGGGATGTTCCGCCGGGTGAGTGGCCCAGTGAGCGGACAGCGGAGCAGCACCCCTCCTACACCTACGACAAGGAGCATCTAGTACACCCAATGGGGCGGGGCACAGTGCGAGAGATTCGATGGATTTGTTCAAAGCCCATCAGGACAAGATCTTCCCCTTCCCAGCGGAAGGGAGCCCGCGTGGGTTCGGCGATGGGGAAGTGTTCGAGCTCTCGATAGTGGAGCCAGACGGTTGGTTTGTGCTCTGAAGAGTTGCTGATGCGCAGCAGGCTGATTCCCGCGTTGCAACTGGGGGCTCCTGCGGGTGCCGAGTTTACTTGGCTCCAGCAGGCCAAAAACTTCTCGAAGGTTGTCAGTGAAGATGCCAAGTAGTCAGGCCAGAAAAACGTTTGCCCAGGCCGCGGTCCGGCTGTGTCTATACGGTGCTGCCGTCACGGGGCTGTCTGCGGCACTGCAGACGATCATCGTGGGAATCACCGATAGTCACGGATTGGCGGCGACCGTTGCGTGGGGGATGCTGGTGTTCATCCTGCCGTGCGCGGGGATGGGGGGCGGTCCTTGGTGCCATCGGGATCTTGCCTTGGCTCCTCGCCCGAAAACTCCCGATGGGTGCTGGCGGGGCGTTGACGCGCGCCGCTGTTGTCGGCGTGATCACCGGTGCGGTAGGCGCATATCCGATTGGGGGCTTCATCGCGAAGAACCCCTTTGGTGTTGACCTGCCGTTGGGGATTCCGGTGACGGGCATCTATCTGGCAGTCATGTTTGGTGGCTTCGTGCTGTGGTGGGAACGATGGATGCCCTCTCGCGGATAGGGCACTGCCTAGGCTGGGGTGACACCGACGATAGGACGGCCAACACCATGACTGCAGTTTTTGACGGGGCCCGGGCAGATGACTCGCGCCCATGGCTGACTTCCTATGCCGAAGGCGTTCGCCCCGAAATTGATCCGGTGGAGCAGACTCTCCCCGAAGCGTTGAAGGCCAGCGCACAGCGGTTCCCGAACCACGTCGCGCTTGAGTTCTTCGGGCGCACCACGAAGTACAAAGAACTGTACGAGCAAGTCGACCGTGCCGCCTTGGGGCTGCGCAAGCTTGGGGTGAGGGCAGGAGACCGGGTCGCGCTTGTGCTCCCGAATTGCCCGCAGCACGTTGTTGCGTTCTATGCAGTGTTGCGGCTGGGCGCAGTCGTCGTCGAACACAACCCCCTGTACACCGAACGCGAACTGCGCCACCAATTTGAGGATCACGAAGCAACGCTCGCGATCGTCTGGGATGTTGCGAGCGAGAAGATCGATCGCCTGCCCGAGGATGTGCGGCCGCAGCACATCGTCACCGTGAACATGACCAAAGAGATGCCAACGCTGCAGCAGATCGCTCTTCGACTGCCAGTTCCGGCGGCGCGTGCCGCGCGAAAGAAGCTCACCGCGCGACCCGCCTCGAAGGCGATGCGATCGTGGGAGTCGCTGCTGGGGAAGCGGCTGCCAAAGCGCGTGGCGGGCCCGAAGCTCGACGACATTGCTGTGCTGCAGTACACCAGCGGGACGACGGGCAGGCCGAAGGGCGCGATCCTGACCCACGCGAACCTGCGTGCGAATGCGATGCAGGGCCGGGAATGGCTGCCGGGGCTGCGCGAGGGCGACGAGGTGTTCTACGGCGTTCTGCCGCTGTTCCATGCGTACGGGCTGACCCTGTGTCTCACCTTTGCGATGAGTATCGGTGCCCGCCTGGTGCTGTTCCCAACGTTTGACGTCGGCCTCGTGAAGAAGGCTGCGAAGCACTCGCCTCCGACGTTCCTGCCGGGGGTGCCACCCATCTATGACCAGCTGGCGCGCGCGGCACTTCAGGGGGAGCTCGATCTCTCGACGGTGCGGTTCGCGATCTCGGGAGCAATGCCACTGCCGGTCTCGACGGTGCAGCGCTGGGAAGAGGTCACTGGGGGCCTACTCGTCGAGGGGTACGGCATGACTGAAGCCTCGCCGGTTGCGCTCGGAAACCCCGCCGGCCCATCCCGTCGGCCCGGGTCCGTTGGCGTCCCGTTTCCGAGCACCGAGATTCGCGTGGTTGACCCCGACAACCCGGCGGTTGAGATTGGTGTTGGAGAGCCGGGGGAGCTCATGCTCAGGGGCCCGCAGGTGTTCAAAGGGTACTGGAAGCGCCCGGAAGACACCGCGGAAACCCTGCTGCAAGACGGCTGGCTGCGCACCGGCGACATCGTGACCGTCTCAGCGGATGGGTTTGTGACGGTTGTTGACCGACGGAAGGAGCTGATCATCACCGGCGGCTTCAACGTGTCACCCTCCGAGGTTGAAGAGGTGCTGCTGTCACACCCCGACATCGAGGACGCGGCGGTCGTGTCACTGCCGCGCGGAGACGGGGCCGAGATGGTCGCGGCTGCGATCGTGACCCGCAGCGGTGCGCATCTCGAGTCGGAGGCAGTGCGCACGTTCTGCCGCACCAGGCTCACCGCGTACAAGGTCCCGAAGCGGGTTGAGTTCGTTCCCGAGCTGCCACGATCGATGGTCGGAAAGGTGCTGCGCCGCGAAGTGCGCGAGCTGCTGCTGACCAAGCAGTGACACCTGGCCAGGGCGGGGCCGCAGTGGCGCCCGCGGGGCGTCCAGATTGCGGGCCTCCAAGAGTCCCTGACCGAACGACAGTTCGCGTGACGAACCCCGGGCGACCCGAAGTGAGCGCCCGGGGTTCGTTGCCGACTGGCTACTTGTCGTAGCTGTAGAAACCCTCGCCGGTCTTCCTGCCAAGCTTGCCGGCGTCGATGTATGTGCGCAGCAGCTCGCGCGGGGCTTCCGGGAGGTGCGGGTTCTCGTCAGCGTAGTGCTGCTCGATGTCGAGCACGACGTCGAGACCAACCTGATCCATCAGCGCGAATGGCCCGGTCGCGATACCCATGTTGGCCTGCATGATCGCGTCGACGTCCTCGGGCGTGCTGACGCCCGCTGCGACAACCGCGAGTGACTCGCGCTTGATTGCCGCCCAGATGCGGTTGAAGATGAAGCCAGTGCTCTCGGCGTGTGCGATGAACGGGGCAAGGCCGAACCGCTTGAGCTCGTCGGCCACGGCATCGAGGAGGCCCTCGCTTGTGTGTCCGTCGCTCATGAGCTCGACCGCCATGCTCTGCGGCGGCATTGCGAAATGCATGTTGAAGACCCGCTCGGGGTGGGTGACCTCGTCGATAACGTTGCTCGATGCGTAGGACGACGAGTTGGTCGCGAGGAGCGCATCGGCGTCTGCGAGGCGGTCGAGCGTGCCGAAAAGTGGGCGCTTGATGTCGAGACGCTCGGGTACTGCCTCGACGACCAGCCAGGCGCCCGCCAGTGCGGTCTCGACCTCGGCTACGGCAGTAACGGTGCCGGCCTTGGCGCTGATGCCCTGCGATTCGAGGCGGGCCGTGAGCTCTGGCACGGCGGTCTCGACGTATTCGAGTGCCCCGGTGCGCTGGGCCTCTTGCAGGTCAGCAATCTTCACGTCTGAGCCGCCCGAAGCGAAGACCGCTGCGATACGGCGACCCAGTGTGCCGCCGCCGACAACGACGATCGGTCGTTCCGCTACGTTGGCTGGAAGTGTGAAGCTCATGAGATTCCCCAATTCTGGTGATGCACTCACCGCGAGTTTGGATACAATTTGTACTGAATTCATTATGCATCCAAAATGTTCTGAAAGGGAAGTCATGGAGTCGACCAAGCAGAAACTCCCAGATGGCACTGAGCCTGGTGCTGCTGCGGGCGACCTGCCGAAGCGGCGGGCTCGGGTCCACACCCGTGCAGCGCTCATCGACGCCGCCGAGGATCTGTTTGCTGAGCACGGCACACCGAGCGCGTCGATTGACGAGATCTGCACGCGCGCTGGCTTCACGCGCGGCGCGTTCTACTCGAACTTTCGCACGGTTGACGATGTGTTCTTCGCCCTGTACGAGCGGAAGACCGAGGATCTCAGTCACCGGATGCTGAACTTCGGACGGTCGCTCGCCGGGGCGGAGGAGTCGGCGCAGCTCCGGCCAGGAGCGCTTGAAGACTTCGTGGATGCGCTGCTGGACGTTATCCCAGCTGACAGGCAGTGGTACGCCCTCAGGGCGCTCTACGGGCTGAGGGGGGCCAGTGACCCCGAGCTCTCACAGGTGCTTCGGGAGCACGGCGATGAATTCCAACGGGGCTTCACTGCGCTGCTTACACAGGTGGCGCGCACCGTTGGGGAGGAACTGCTCCCCACGCCACAGGCCGCTGCGCAGATCGTGACCGCCGCGCACGTCGGGGCGGTGCTTCAGGGATCGTTCGTCGATGAGCCAGCTTCGCTCCGCAGGAATGCGGTGTTGGCCGCGCTGCGCGGGGTGCTCAGTCGGTCAGGGAGCGCACCAGCGCGACCGCGGCAGGAATAGCTCGGGCGACATCGCCCGCGGTAATCGGGCGGGCGGATCCGCCCTTTGCGGTTTCCCGCGTCGCGATTCTGGCAGCCACGTCGTGGAGCACTGCCGCGGTGGCGCCCAACTTGGCGAGCAGGGAGGGGGACGTGCGCACCGTTGCGGCGTGCGTTGCGGTGAGCGCTCCCATGATCCCGGCAAGGACGTCCCCTGTTCCAGCGGTCGCGAGCCACGGTGTCGCCGGCCCGGCGCTCAACAAGAGCCCCTCGGGTGACGCAATCAGCGTGACCGCACCCTTCAGCGTGACGGTGGTCTGGAGCTGCCGTGCGAGCTCGATGGTTGCGGCGGCCGCTGTAGCCGGTTGGCGCAGCTTGAGCTCTTCCCAGAGGGCGCGAAACTCCCCGGTGTGCGGCGTCATGATGGCCGGAGCGTGCGTAGTTGAGCCCCCGGCCCTCGACGCAAGCAGGGTGAGCGCTCCGGCGTCGACGACAACCGGCGCGTCCCCGCTGAGCAGAGCAGTCAGAGCTGCCGTCTCAGCTGGCGTGCGCGAGCGTGGGTCGGTGCCGCTGCCGATCAGCCACGCATCGGCGCGCTCGGGCGCGGCCGTCACCACTGTCTCTGGGCGTGCCGCGATCACTGCAGCTGCCGGCGTTGGCAGTCCGTGTGGGGAGACGGAGTCCCCGAGCTGCGGTACGAACTGCACGAGCCCGAGTCCGGTGCGCCAGGCGGCCTCAGCGCCGAGCACGGCCGCGCCGGGGTAGCTGGTGGAGCCGGTGCGGAGCGCGAGCACTCCTCGCGAATACTTGTGGTCGCTCTCCTCAGGTGGGGAGAGGAACGCTGCGGCGTCGGTTGCGGTCCAGGTTTTTTGGGCGTGTGCCTGGGTGTGTGGCAGCGCCATGTGCGACCTCCTCGTGTGCTGCGGCGCTGGGGGGCGGGCACCGCGTGTCAATAGCGTAGCTGTGGTGCCTCTCGGTATCGCGCGACGTTGCCGTGGGAGGATGGAATGTTTGTTCGTCTCACATATGCGAAAGGCTCTCCGTGAAGAAGCCCCTTAAGGTCACCCTCATCAGCCTCGGCACCGTCGTCGCCCTCATCGGCGGCACGCTCGCGACGACATCAATCGTCAACGCCGTGCAGGGCCCGAAGGAGCTCGCGAACCTCGCCCCATACGGAGAGCTCGTTGACGTTGAGGGCAAGCAGATGAACGTGGCGGTCTTTGGGTCGGGAGAGCAGACGATTGTTCTCACGCCGGGGGCGGGGACGGCGTCGCCCGTCGCCGACTTCGCGCCCGTCATTGAGGGCCTCATGGATGAGTACCGGGTCATCGCGGTCGAGCCGTTCGGCTATGGTCTCAGCGATCAGGCCGATACGCCGAGAACGACTGAGAACATTGTCCGTGAGATCCACGCCGCAGTGAGCAGCGTCGGTGCGGAGGAGTACATCCTCATGGGGCATTCCATTACCGGTATTTATGGGCTGAGTTACGCCAACACCTACCCTGACGAGGTTACGGCCTTCGTGGGAATCGACACCTCGCTTCCCGAGCAGCCTGGCATGGACGAGGTTCCCGGGATTATCAAGGCCGGCCCGACGCTGCGTGCGCTCGGTCTGCTTCGCGTGGTGAACGCTGTGGTGGGGGACCCCCTTGAGGGCAACCCGGCGTACTCTGACGAGGATCGCGAGCGCCTGCGTGTGCTTTCGATGCGGAACACGTTGGCCCCGACGTATGTCGACGAGGTGAACCATCTCGGCGAGAACTTCTCCGCTGCCGCGGGAACAACCTTCCCGAAGGAACTCCCGCTGCTGCTCATGTATCAGGCAAAGAACCCTGACTTCCCGACGTGGAATGCGATGCACGAGGCGCAGGCCGCGACGGTCGACTACGCGGTGACGCGTGAGATCGATGCGGACCACTACCTGCACCACACGAAGAGCGATGAGGTAGTCGCCGCGACGAAGGAATTCTTGGCAGAGTTGCCCGCGACCGCCTGAGCTTAGGTGAGGCGCTCTACAATGAGCGTCACGTCCGTTGGCGTCGCCGCGGTCTGGAAATCGGACGCGCTGACGAAGCGAACGGTGTCGCCCGCCGCGGCGTCGACGTAGCTCGTCGCGGAGTAGGAGCCCCCCTGCACGACCGTGCGCATTGAGAGCACGAGGGCGATGTTCACGTCAAGCATGCTGCGCTCTACTGCAGAGCCGGCGATTGGTGTCGCCGTCCCGATGGCGGCCTCGTCGACGTTGTGGAAGAGCCCGTACACCCATTTCGAGTCTCTGCTCACAGATATCGTTGTGGTCACGCTTGAGTCTGGGGCGGCAACGTAGGTCAGTCGGTACGTGCCCGATTCCGGGAGCGTGACCGTGCTGCCGTCGTTCGAGGCGGCTGGGGTGGGGCTTGAGACCTCATCAGTGAACTGCACTGCTGCGGTGCCCTGCGCGAGGAGCGGGCGGGCGGTGAACACCGAATAGCTGACGACTGCAGACGCGCCAGCCGGGCCTGCTGGGCCCTTGGGCCCAGTGTCGCCCTTGGCGCCGGCGACGCCGGTGTCTCCCTTGGGGCCGGTGTCGCCCTTTGCTCCATCGGCTCCGGCGTCGCCCTTGTTGCCCTTCTCGCCTTTGGCTCCCGCGGACCCGGCTGGCCCCTCGGGGCCGACGGGGCCGATTGCGCCAGCGATGCCCCGCACTCCGATGGGGCCGATAGGGCCAACGGGGCCCATGAGGCCGGGGGCCCCTGGCACGCCCTGCGTCCCCTCGGCACCGGTGTCACCCTTGGTGCCTGACGACCCCGAGGGGCCTGCAGGGCCGCGCTCGCCGGTCACTCCCGGCGTGCCCTGTTCGCCCTGCTTGCCGGTGACGCCGGGGCTGCCTTGCTCACCCGCGCTTCCTGGCGCACCCCGCTCGCCCGGCTGGCCAGGTGTTCCAACTGCCGCCGGCTCATCTGCTGGGCGCTGCGATGTGGCGCCCGTGATCGCCGAGGTCGCGACGGTGCCGCCGACCCCGCCTGCGAGCCCGAGGGCGAGTGCGAGTGTGAGGACGGTTGCGGTGCTCAGCGCGGGGGCGCCGTCAGGACGAGGCATCATTGTCTCCGAGTAAGAAATCGATAGGTGCAACATCGACTATTCGTCGACAACGCGTAGTTTAGGTCTGATTATAGTTATCGACGGGCTGTGTCGCACCCGCCGGAGAGCGGCGGATTGTGTACCGTTAATCCATGGAAGAACCGAGCGCCCCGCGCCACATCGCCGACAGAGAAGTCGCGGAGTTCTCGAGCGCCGACCTGCACCGTGAAGGCACTCGCAGCCGAGACGCCATGGCGATGGACGCCGTGGTGCACGCCTTCGGCCCCGTATTCGTCATCGAGGCCTCCGGGGGCCCGACTGAGATCGAGCGGCGCCCACTTTTGCCTGGCATGCCCACGATCGATTTCGTGTTCGTTGAGCGCGGCACCTTCACGTACCTCGAAGACGGGGTGTGGCACGAGTCAGACTTCCCGCTGCTCATCGCGCCGAGCGGCCTCCCGCTTCGCGTCCGCTTCCTCACCCCGTGGAAGTTCCTCGTCGTACGCGTGAACCGGGAGGCGCTCGTGCCCTTCCTGCCGCGACTCCCGGACGGCTCCACCGTGTATCCGGAGCTCACGCTCCCTGAGCGGGCGATGCGCGGCTATGTTGCCGAGCTTGCGACGGCCCAAGCGAATGTCGCAGCCGGGGACGCTGCGACGGTGTCTCGGGTCGCCATTGAGATGTCAGGGGCTCTGCTGCGCCGACGGTTCCCTATGTTCGTGCAGCAGCAGCCAAAGGGGACGCACGACGTGTGGGGAGACGCGATCGGGGTCATCGCACGCGAATGCCGAGACCACACCTTCGATACGGCTGCGCTCGCCGCCGCTGTCGGCTGCTCGGTCAGGCAGCTACAGCTTGCGTTTTCCCGGCACGCGACGAGCGTTGCCGCGGAGCTGCGCCGAGAGCGCTGCCGGATCGCGCGCTCGCTCCTGCAGAACCCCGAGCACGACGATCTGCTTCCTGCCGAGGTGGCTGCGCGGGCCGGGTTCGGGTCAACCTCGACGATGTACCGGGCCCTCCTCGCCCTGTACGGGGTCACGCAGCAGGAGCTGCGGCGCAGGGGAGCTGCGGCGTAGCAGGAGCGCGGCGGACTGCGCAGTCGCTACGCTTGGCGTGTGACCGGCGACCCAACCCACATCTCCACCGCCCCCAAGCGGATCCGGGGGTTCCTACTGACGAGCGTGCGGCACGCGAGCCGCAGCATTCGTGCGTGGGACGTTGAGACGCACCGCGAGGACGAGCTCATCTGGTCGACCGCCGGTGTCGCGCGCGTGCGAGCCGGTGACTCGCTCTGGACGGTTCCGGCGCAGCGCGCCGTGTGGGTGCCTGGCGGTGTGGCGCACACGATCGAGACCTCAGCCGACTCGCTCTTCTACTCCACCTTTCTCGAGCCAGGGATCGCAGCTCAGCTGCCGCGGCACGCGATGATTGTCGAGCTCATTCCCGCGGTGCGTGAGCTGCTGTTGCTCAACGCTGAGGCGGAGATGCCGACCGAGACGCGACTGCGGCTCCAGCGTCTCGTCATCGAGCTGCTTCGCCCTGCGCCTGGTGCGCAGGTGGATCTGCGCATGCCGGAGGCGCCGACGGTGCGCTTCGTAGCAGAGCGGATCCTCGCCGCACCGGCGGACGCAGGCACGACCGTGGACTGGGCGGACAGGATCGGGATGCCTGCGCGTGAGCTCTCCCGGGTGTTCGTCGAGGAAACTGGGCTGTCACTCACGCAGTGGCGGATTCGAGCGCGGGTGCGCGCATCGCTTGTGCCGCTCGCCTCCGGGCAGACGGTGGCCGCGACGGCGCGGATGCTCGGATACGCGAATCCGAGCACATTCATTGAGCAGTTCAAGGGTGTCGTGGGAAGTACCCCGGCGGCCTATTTTCAGGGCCCAGAGCACTAGCCCACACAAAAACCAGCATAAGTTGGCAACATAACGGTATTTGACTTCGGTAATGTTGGAGCAAGTAAGGCAGACCTTACTAACATCGCATCTTTCCCCGAAGGACTTCCTGTGCAGCTCTCCTCGTTCCCCTCTCAGCCAGTGCGCCGCAGTGCGCCCCGCACCGGAACCGAGGGCTGAGCACATGGCAATTCCCTGCGCACCCGCCATGGTCGTTGGCACCCGGCGGCTCACACCGCACATGATCCGCATCAGTTTCGAGGCCGTAGGGGACTGGCGGTGGCACGTCGACGGGCGAGGGGACGAGCGCATCGATATCGCGATCCCCAGGCCTGGAGCTACCCAAGCCGAACTCGATGTGTTCAACCTGCCGGAGTATGGCCGCGGGTGGGTTGGCGAGGAGCCGCCGTGGCGGCACTACACCGTGCGCGCTGTTCACGACGGCGGCAGGCGCATCGACATCGACTTCGTTGTGCACGAGGGCGGCATTGCGTCGAGCTGGGCCGAGCGAGCTGAGCCCGGCCACGTCATCGGCGTCTTCGGCGCAGACGACCGTCACACCTCCTCCTACTACGGCGCGCCAGCAGATGCCGGCTTCCAGCTGCTCGTCGCCGACGCGACCGGCCTGCCCGGCCTCGGCAGGATCCTCGAGGGGCTCCAGGCAGGATCGCGCGCCGTGGCGATCATCGAGGTGCCAGACGAAGCCGACATTCAAGAACTGCAATCGCCAGCCGACGTCAGCTACGTGTGGCGCACCGGAACGGGCAATGGCAACGCGCCGAGCGTGCTCGCAGCCGAGGTCGAGAAGATCACCGCTCCAGACGAGCCATGGTACGCGTGGGTGGCGTGCGAAGCCGCAACCAGCCGGGCGATCCGCCGCGACCTGCGCACGAGGCTCGGCCTGGCCCGCGACAGGCATCACGCTATCGGGTACTGGACGCACAACCAGTCAGGCGACCGCCCGGCAGACGTTGGGGAATAGTGAGCACAGCCCGCGACGCGGCCGCTGGCCCTGGCACGCCCCGCGTGCCCAACCTGCTCAAGCTCGCGCTCACCGGTGGTCGCCGCGGCCGCCAACTCGCGTTGGCAACGGCCGGGTTTATGCTGCACCAGGCATGCGAGGCGGCCGTTCCGATCCTCATCGGTGTCGTCATCGACCGCGCGATCGCGCCACACGACCTCGGCGGCTTGATGCTCTGGCTTGGCGTACTCGGGGCAGTGTTCCTCGTGCTCTCCCTGAGCTACCAGCGCTCAGCGCTGGCGATGGTGAGCGTCTACGGGTACGGGGAGCATGACCTCAGGCTGCTCGCGGGCAAGCGCGTACTCCACCCCCGCGGGGTACGGGCGAACAGACACGCGGGTGAGGTGCTCTCGATCGCCACGAGCGACACCGGCCGTGTCGCCGGGATCTCGTGGAGCATCGCGCAGCAGGCGGCGACCCTCGCGGCCATACTCGCAGCGACCATTGCGCTGCTCGTCATTTCCGTGCCGCTCGGCGCAGGCGTCGCAGTCGGCGCTGTGCTCGTGCTCGTGGTCATGCAGTGGCTCGCACGCCCCATCGAGCGTGCAGGGTCCATCGAGCAGGGCGCCGTCGCGCGCGCAAGTGAGGTCGCGACCGACGCGCTCGGCGGTCTCCGCGTGCTCCACGGGCTCGGAGCCCAGGCCGAGATGGTGCGGCGATACCGCGTCGCGAGCTCCGCGTCACGCGACGCGGGCATCGCCTCCGCGCGCCTTCTTGTCACCTACCAGTCGGTGAGCACCATGGTCTCCGTTGTCTACCTCGCAGCGCTGGCGCTCGCTGCCGGCTGGCTCGCGGTGCGCGGCGACATCACCCCTGGGCAGCTCGTCACCGTCGTCGGCCTCGCGCAGTTTCTGCAGGGATCGCTCGCACACGTCGGCACGTTCGGCGCGAACTGGGCGCACAAGCGCGCCTCAGCGGTGCGACTGCGGGAGCTGCTTGAGGAGGACTACGACCTCGCGGCCGGAAGCGGCCCCGCCGCAGGCACTCCCAGCGCGATCCAGGGAATGAGCTCAGCCGAGGCGCTCCTCGAATGGGATGCGCCGAGCGGCGACACCCTCACCGTCAGCGCCGGTGACGGCCTCGTTGGGGTGCGCGTGCGCACCGCCGCCGAGGCGCGGACGGCCGCAGCAACACTCGGATTCCGGCGAGACCCGGCGCCAGGGGAGTTGCGCATTGGGGGCGCGTGCGCCTGCGACCTTGGCCCCGAATGCGTCGCCAGGCGGATCGTTGCCCCACCGCACGACGCGGCACTGTTCACCGGGACCCTCCGCACCAATGTCTCGCGCGACGGCTGCCTGCGCGACCGACCGCTCGCGGCAGCAGCGCTCGGCGACGTCGTTGCGCACCTCGGCGACGCCGATGTTGAGATCGGGGCGGGCGGCAGACGCCTCTCGGGCGGGCAACGGCAGCGCGTGCTCCTTGCCAGGGCGCTGCACAGCCCCGGGGACGTCGTCGTGCTCGACGAACCAACGAGCGCACTCGACCCGGTCACCGAGCAGCGCGTCGCCGAAGCACTCGGAAAGCTTGGCAGGCCAGTCGTCGTCGTCACGGCAAGCCCAGCGCTGCTCGCAGCGTGTGAACGAGTCATCGACGGGCGCTGCCCCGAGCCAGTACGCACGTGCTGTGCCAGCGGCGGCGGGGCGTGCTGCCCGCTCGGGGGTGCGCAGTGAACGACCTGCTCCCCACCTCAACCACGCGCGAGGCCGCCAGCCTCGGCATGCGCCTACTCTGGCGCCAGCGGGGGCTGCTCGTCGCGACGGTTGCGCTCCTCCTCCTCGGAACCGCAACGATGCTCCTCATCCCACCGCTGCTCGGGGCTATCATCGACGCCGTCATTGCGGGCGAGCCGTTCGTCAACATCCTCTGGCTCGGCGCAGCCATCGCTGCTGCCGGCGTCACAGCGGCCGCGCTCGAGGGGGCAGGCGGCATCCTCCTCGTCCGGTGCTTGCAGCGCGCCCTTGCCGCACTCCGCGAAGACGTGTTCGAGGCGGCCCTCGCGCTCCCACTGCGGCGCGTCGAGGCCGCAGGCGATGCTGACGTCATCTCGCGGGTGACCAACGACGTCGAGTCGGTGACCGAAGCCATCTCGGGCGTGATCCCGATGTGCGCTCGCGCCCTGTTCACGATCGTGCTCACCCTCATCGGCATGGCGGTGCTCGACCCCTGGCTCGCACTTGCCGCCCTCATCGCCGTGCCTATCCAGGTACTCACCACCCGCGTCTTTCTCCGACGGTCTCGCCCGCTGTACGCCCGGCTCCGCGTCGAAGAGGCAGAGCGCGGGAGGGCACTCGTCGAGGCTGTTGCCGGCGCCGATACCGTTCGCGCGTACGGCACCGCCGACGAGCACCTTGACGCGATCGCCACGGCGAGCGAAATAGCGGTGCGCACGCAGCGGGAAGCGGGCAAGGCCCGCAACATCTTCAGCGCCGGACTCAACGGGGCGGAGTTCGTCGGGCTCGCCGCGGTGCTCGCTGTCGGATTCATTCGCGTTGCAACCGCAGGGCTTTCGGTTGGCGCCGTCACCGCAGGGGCGCTGTACTTCCACCGCCTGTTCAACCCGATCGGTGAACTACTCGGCAGTATGGACGACCTCCAGCGCGCGCTCTCCGGGCTGCAGCGACTCACCGGAGTCGTGCTCTCGACCGGGGCAGCCACAACACCCGACACCTCCACCGAGATCGCCGACGGTGCCGTGGATGTGCTCGGCGTGCGCTACCGCTACGGTGCAAGCGCCACACGTGACGCGCTCCGTGGCGTCGACCTCGTTATCCCGTCAGGGGCGACCGTCGCCCTCATCGGCAGCTCAGGCTCAGGCAAGAGCACGCTCGCGCGCCTCATTGCGGGGTTCGACGAGCCGCTCGCCGGTGAGGTGCGCATCGGCGGCGTCGCAGCTCACCTGGCTCGATCCGCTGGCCGCCCAGCCGCACTGCTCGTCGCCCAAGAGACACACCTGTTCGCAGGGACCGTCGCCGAAAACGCACGCATCGCCGCCCCCGCAGCGAGCGACGACGAAGTCACGGCAGCGCTCTCCGCTGTCGGGTTCAACCTCGCTGAGGTGCCAGGGGGTCTCAACGCGACCCTGTCGGCCTCGGTCAGCCACCGCGAGGCGCAACAACTCGCCCTCGCGCGCGTGCTGCTCGCCGACCCGCCAGTGGTCGTACTCGACGAAGCAGGCTCGCAGGCAGGCGCGGACCCAACGCTCGCCGCCGCGATGCGGCGGGCAAGCGAGGGGCGCACCGCGATCATCATCGCGCACCACCTTGACCAGGTGCGCGGCGCCGACACCATCGTCGTGCTCGAAGACGGGCGCATCACCGAAAGCGGGGCACCAGACGAACTCCTCGCGCAGCCAGAGGGCGCGTTCGCGAAGCTCTGGCAGCTGTCGCGGGGACCGTTGGGCTAGCTGCTCCCTGGCGTGTCGATTCGGGGCGGTGAGGGCTGGTCTTGGGGCCCTCACAGCGTTACCCTGAGTGTGCACGTGTGGGTGAAATAACTCCCGGCTGTGTTTGTTCGTGAGGAGGCGCGTGGCGCTGCGGAGGCGACATGGGCGCCCGGGCACCGACAGTCTCGTTCCCGACGGGCGGCAACTGCGCAGCCAGATGGAGGCCTGCGATGAACTCCAAGAAGCCGCTGTTTGGCTGCCTCGCCGCGGCGGCTGCGGTCGCGTTGCTTGCGTCGTGCGCGAGCGGCGCGGCAGACTCAGAGGCCGAGCGCGCGTTGCGGGTCGCTGTCGCAACAGACGCATCATCGCTCGACCCAATCCGCGGCAATTCCGGTGGCGACCACGTCTTGCTCTTTCCGATCTATGACACGCTCATCTCATACACCACTGATCTCGAGGCTGCGCCTGGTCTCGCGGCCGAGTGGGAGCTCGTCACGCCGACCGAGCTCACCCTCACGCTCCGCGAAGGCGTCACCTTTCACGATGGCACGCCACTGAACGCCGCCGCGGTGAAGTACAACATCGACCGGGCGCAGGGGGAAGGCTCGAATATCCTCTCTGACGTTGCCTCCGTAGACGAGGTCCGTGTCGACGATGAGCTCACCGCGACGCTTGTGCTCGCGGAGCCCGACGCTGGCCTGCTCATGGCGCTGTCTGACCGTGCCGGAATGATGGTGTCTCCCACGGCAGCTGAGGCGGCCGGGGGAGATCTCAGCACAGCGCCGGTTGGCGCGGGCGGCTGGCAGTTCGGCGAGTGGCGGCGCGGTGAATCGCTGCGTGTGGAACGCTTCGACGAATACTGGGATGCCGCGAGCGTGCGTGCGCCGGCACTCACATTCAGCATGCTCCCCGAACCGAAGACGCGTGTTGGTTCATTGCGTGGCGGGCAGCAGGACATCGTGATCGATGTTGCTCCGTCAGACGCAGGGGCGCTCGAAACGGAGAGCGACGTGAAGCTCTTTCGGGCACCCCGCGTGAACAACAACATGATCTTCATCAACACCGGGTCCGCGGAGCTCGGGGATCCACTCGTCCGCCGAGCGCTGTCGATCGCCATCGACCGCGAGGCGCTCCTCGAGAGCGGCTTCTTCGGGTACGGGCGCGTGGGGCACAGCGTGTTTCCCGAGGGCTACTGGGCTGCGCCCCCTGCCTCAGTTGAATACGACTACGACCCAGATGAGGCGCGACGGCTGCTGGCTGAGGCCGGAGCGCAGGCGCTGATCTTCGACCTCACGATCGTCGCAGACGCACAAACAACCCGCATTGCCGAGATCCTCAAAGACCAGTGGGCGGAGGTCGGTGTCACCGTGAACCTCCTCCCGCGTGAGGTTGTTCAGCAGGCGCAGGAGTTCTTCGTCGACAAGGAGTATCCGGCGATGTTCTCGCAGTGGACTGGGCGACCGGACCCGGCAATGACCTACGGCCTTGCATTCACCGCCGAAGGCTTCTTCAATCCCTCTGGTCTTGAAGCGCCAGGACTCGCCGAAGCGCTCGCAGCGCAGAACGAGTACCTGGAGAGCGCCGATCGCAAGCCTGGCCTTGACCGTGCCGCCGAGGCCGTGTTTGCCTTTACCCCCTCATTCCCGCTCGTCTTCGTAGACTCGCTCGTCGGGCTCGGGGAGGGCGTTGAGGGCTTCGAACTGAGCCTGCTTGGGAAGGCGAAGTTCGGTGGCGTGACCGTCAGGTGAGCGGCCCTCGCGCAGCCGGGCGCGGCGCTCTAGCTGCCAGCAGGCAGTCTCGACACGTGGTGGGTCGGGGTTCTCGCGGCCCAGGGGATGGCGACCTCAAGCTCAGCCGCGAGACTGAGTAGCAGCCCGTCGCCGCCCTGAGCGGCGGTGAGTTGCACCCCGACCGGGAGGGTGCCGGCGGAGCCCACCGGCACACTGATCGCAGGCTGTCCCGTGACGTTTGCCAGCGCGACGAACGGGGAGAGCGCAAGGCCCTCCCTGAACCATTGCTCAGGCGAATACTCGGGATCGTCCTGATCCATGGCGCCAACAGGCCAAGCCGGCCGGGCGACCGTCGGGGTGAGCTGCACGTCGTATCCCTCGAAGTAGGCGCCCGCGCGCCGCGTGAGCACGTTCTGGGCGGTGCGTGCAACAGCCACGTCATGCCAGCTGAGCGCGCGGCCGCGCTCAGCGAAGCGCGCGGTGACTTGCTGCAGTAGCGCGTCCGCGCGCGCCTGAGGGCGACCCGCCGCGAACGCTGCAACGACCTCAGATATCGTCGCCGCCCAAAACGTGGTGACCATGGCGGAAAACTCGTCAACATCGAACGCGAGACTCTCCTCGACGACGTGATGCCCTTGGTTCTCAAGGGCTGCCGCTGTCGCCTCGACGGCCTGGACGCATGCGGGGTCGACCGGCCCGCCAAACGGGGAGGCCGTCGAGAACGCGATGCGCAGGGGTCTCGCTGCCTTCGGTCGTCCCGATGAGGCGGGATCCTCACCCATGGGGAACTCGATTCGGTCGCCGGTCGCCGTTCCAGCAACGGCGGCGTACAGGCGGGTCGCGTCACGAACGGTCCTGGTGACCGCAAACTCAGTGCTCGTGCCGAACAGCGGATCATCTCCGCCCGGTCCGGGAGGGATGCGGCCGCGGGTTGGCTTGAGGCCAACCAGTCCGCACAGCGACGCGGGAATCCGAATCGACCCTGCCGCGTCGTTCGCGTGGGCGAAGGGGAGCGCGCCCGACGCGACGAGCGCAGCAGATCCACCGCTCGAGCCACCGGGGGAGCGGCTGAGGTCCCAGGGGTTGTGCGTCGCGCCGTTGGCGCGTGACTCGGTGCAGAGCGACAAGCCAAACTCGGGGGTTGCCGTGCGGGCGAGCACGGCCAGCCCGGCGCCCCGCCACCGGGACATGAGATCCGTGTCGAATGCCGGGGTGAAGCCCCGACACAGCTCGCTTCCGCTCTCCTGCGGAACGCCCGCCGCATGGCAGACGAGATCCTTTATTGCGAACGGGACACCGGCGAATGGCCCGTCGGTTGCTGCGCCTACCGGATGGTCGAGCAGCGGCCCCACGACGGCGTTGAGTGCCGGGTTAACGAGTTCAATAGCGCTACGAGCGGCTGCTTGCACCTCGGCGGCGGATACATCCCCGCCGCTGATCAGCCCTGCGAGGGCCGTTGCGTCAAATGCTGCATACTCCGAGGCCTTCATTGCTTCTCCACTCGGTTGGTGCTTCGACTAGGGCAGGGTTGGGGGCGAGGCTGTGGCGCTGGCAGCGGCGGGGGAGTGCGAATCGGTCGCAGCCTCTGCTCTGGGGCGTGGCTCGAAAGCGAGGGTGTCGTCACTCACGGGATCACCTGACAGGATCTCTAGCGTCTCGCCCCACGTCTGCGGGTACACCCACGGCGCGTTTCCCTGTCGCGGCAGCAAGTGGACTCCGCGCCGGATGTACCCCGAGGTCATGTCGGCGAGGAACGGACGTGTTGGGGCGCTCAGATCCTGCTCTCGGAGCACCGGTGTGAAACGCTCCGCGCCAACGTCGCCCATCCGGCTGAGGATGCGCATCCAATATTCGTTGACGAGTTCGAGTCGCAACGTCCATGAGGAGTTGAGAAACCCAAAGGCCGCAACGAGGTTTGGCACGCCCGAAAATGCCATGCCCTTGTAGGTCAGCGTCTGATTGAAGTCGACCAATTCGCCGTCGACCACGAACGCGGCGTCTCCCACCACGTTGAGTGTGAGCCCCGTCGCTTTCACAATGATTTCAGCTGCGACGAAACTGCCGTCCCGCATGCGCACCCCGTCTGGGGTGACGCGTTCGATCTCGCCCGTTGCAACGCTCGCGCCACCCTCGCGAATCGCGTGGAAGATGTCACCGTTTGGGGCGAGGCAGACGCGCTGATCCCATGGCGCATACGCGGGGGTGAAGTGGGCCTTGCGGACTGCTTCGCCGACGATCTCTTCGATGGGGCGGAAGAGCTCGGCTGCGAACTCCTCCGGGTGCTTGCGCGCGCTCGCGAAGCGATCCTGTTGCTGGGTGAGGTTTCGCAAGCGCACCCGTGTGAAGGCTTCGCTCGCGCCGACCGTTGCCCTGAGCTCGTTCGCCTCTTCGTCCTCATCAGGCGACACGTGGATATAGCCGGGGGAGCGCTGGATCATTGTCACGTGCGACGCGACGGTCGCAAGGCTCGGAACGAGCGTGATCGCTGTCGCGCCGGAGCCGATCACGGCCACACGCTTGCCGGTCACGTCGAGATCTGCCGGCCACTCTTGCGGGTGGATAACCTCCCCGCGGAACGCGTCCTCACCGGGAAGGGGCGGGTTGTAGCCGCCGCGGTAGCTAAAGTACCCGGTGCCGAGGTAGAGCTGCGAGGCAGTGAGTGTCGTTTCGCCGTCAGCGCGCGAGAACGTGAGCGTCCAGCGATTGGTGGTGCTGTCCCACGATGCGTGCGTGAGCCTGTGACCGAATCTGATGAGCGGCCCGAGTGAAAACTCGTCCACCGTTTCTTGCAGGTAGCCGAGAATGGCATCGCCAGACGCGATCGCCTGTGGTTGAACCCACGGCTTGAAGCTGTAGCCGAGCGTGTACATGTCGCTGTCGGAACGGATGCCGGGGAAGCGAAACAGGTCCCATGTCCCCCCGAGGCCGTCGCGCATCTCGAGGATTGCTACCGCCAGATCTGGGCGAGTGCGACGCACCTCGACTGCGGCGGCGATACCCGAGATCCCAGCGCCGATGATGGCGACATCGAGGTGTTCAACTGCCTGGGACTGATCCATCTCTAGCTCCTCGGTGATGACGTGCGCTGCGGCTCCGGCGGGGCGAGACCGGCGGGGCGTATCGCGACGTTGCGTGCGGACCTGTCGCGGGCACAGCGTTGTTGTGTGCGCACCCCACCTGCGTCCGGGCTGTGGATCACGATACGGTGCTTTTTCGCGAGCGGCAAGATTTTTCTGACGACTATCGGGAAGTTGAGTAGCGCCTGTTGCTGTTGCACTGGTGGACTACGCAGGCGGGGTGGGGTGGTGGGCCACGAGGGGTGGATGATTGCCCAGGTGGCGTGGGCCGCGAATGATGCTTGCGCTTGCGAGAATCGCGTGTTTAAATTTCCGACGAAACGCTGAACATATTTGACACGTGATGAATAGTGTCTGGTCCCCGCGCGCTCACCGACGGAAACGGGGCCGCTGCCCGGCAGGGCTGCCGCGCAGCACACGACCTCCCCGTTTCGGTGACCGGGGCCCCTCGGCTCCCTCCATCGCATGCTCCAACGAAGGGATAACGGTGTGACAGTCCTCGCGTTGCGTTGCCCCTGCGTCGCTTGCATGCGTGACCGCGCCATCCATGAAGCGGCGTCTGTGCGCTGACCCCGGCAATCACCGGGGAGCGCTGGTTCGCTGCGGCTGAAAGGAGAGAACAGATGATGTCTCGGAAAACTCTGGCCGTTGCGGCTGCGCTCGCCGCCACAGCGCTACTGCTCAGTGCGTGCGACAGTGGCGGCGGGGACGGAAGCGCGGAAGGCGACGCGGACAGGCCCTTGCGGATCGCTGCCGCAACGGACGCATCCTCGCTCGACCCGATCCGCGGGAATTCGGCTGCTGACCAGCAGTTGCTGTTTCCGATCTACGACACCCTGGTCTCGTACAACTCCGACCTCATCCCAGAGCCCGGCCTCGTTGAGAGCTGGGAGCTGCCCTCACCGACTGAGCTGCAGCTCAACCTGCGCGAAGGCGTCACGTTTCATGACGGAACGGACTTCGACGCCGAGGCCGTGAAGTACAACATCGAGCGTGGACAGGCCGAGGATTCGCTCGTTGCGCCGGAGCTGGCTGCCATTGACGAGGTGCGAATTGACGACGAGCTCACAGCAACCCTCGTGCTGTCGCGCCCTGACGCATCGCTGCTCATGAGTCTCGCCGATCGCGCGGGAATGATGGTCTCCCCGACCGCGGCTGAGGAGGCAGGCGGGGATCTGAGTACTGACCCGGTGGGCGCGGGCGGCTGGGCGTTTAGTGAGTGGCGCCGCGGCGAGATCCTCAGGGTCGAACGCTTCGAAGAGTACTGGGATGAGAGCGCCGTCAGGGCTTCGGAGATATCCTTCTCGATCCTCACCGAGCCGCAGACCAGAGCGAATTCCCTTATCGGTGGCCAGCAAGACATCGCGCTTGACATCGCGACACCACACGCCGACCTCGTGCGTGAGGCCGACGCGGTGTCCCTGTTCGAATCGGTCCGGCTGGTCAGCAACGTGGTCTTTCTGAATCCCGCATCGGATGCGGTGAGTGATCCGCGCGTGCGCCGCGCCCTCGCCCTGTCTGTCGACCGGGAGGCACTGCTCGAAAGCGGGTTCTTTGGGTTTGGTGAGCCTGCGCGGGGAATCTACCCTGACGTGTACTGGGCTGGCCCGCCAGAATCAGTTGGCTACGGCCTGGACCGCGATGAGGCACGGAGATTGCTTACGGAAGCGGGCGCTGAAGGGCTGACGTTTGACCTCGTCGCCATTGCGAACGCCCAAACCACGCGCATCGCTGAAATCCTCAAAGAACAGTGGGCAGAGGTGGGGGTGAGCGTCGAGATCATCCCCCGTGAGGTTGTGCAGATGAACCAGGAGTTCTTCGTCGAGGGGGTGCATCCGGCTGCCCTGACTCAGTTCATTCCGCACCCTGACCCGGCGATGACGTACGCCCTAGCGTTCGGATCAGCAGGCTTCTTCAACCCGGCAAAGATCGCCGCGCCTGGCCTTGAAGAGGCCCTGGCTGAGCAGAATCAGTTCAGCGAGATCGATGACCGTAAGGATGGGCTCGATCGCGCGGCCGAGGCGCTCTACGACTTCACGCCGGTAGTGCCCATCACCGCGAGTGTTGCTCTGGTGGGACTCAGTGACGAGGTGAGCGGGTTCGAGCTGAGCCTGCTTGGCAAGCCCAAGTTTGTCGGGGTCACGCTGTAGCGATCCCGAGAGAAAGGAAGTTGAACGTGGCGTTGCTAGAGGTTTCAGACCTGGAAGTCCGTTTCGGTCAGCAGGGCGAGCAGGTCCAGGCGCTAAACGATGTCAGCTTTTCCATCGAGCTCGGAGAGATAGTCGGCCTTGTGGGCGAGAGCGGGAGCGGGAAAACCGTCACCTCTCTCGCGCTCATGGGGCTCCTCGACCCTCGTGACTCCCAGGTGTCGGGTACGGTGACGCTCGACGGGGTCGCCGTGCTCGACGGGAGCGGGCGGCGCAAACGCAACGCCGAGTTGCCCATCGCAATGATCTTCCAGGAGCCAATGACGGCGCTCGATCCTGTGTTCACGGTCGGCAGTCAGCTCGTAGAGACGCTGCGGCTGCGGCAACACCTGAGCCGGCGCGCTGCCGAGGCTGCGGCCCGCGAACTCCTGGACGCCGTTGGTATCCCCGACCCAAAGGCTCGAATGCGGGCATATCCGCACGAACTCTCTGGTGGCATGCGTCAGCGCGTAGTCATTGCGATCGCGTTGGCGTGTGCCCCGAAGCTGCTCATCGCCGACGAACCGACGACCGCCGTCGACGTCACCATTCAAGCGCAGCTGCTCGAACTCATCCGCGGATTGGCGGTGGATCGAGGAATGGGGGTGCTCTTCGTGACACATGACCTCGGGGTTGTTGCTGAAACCTGCGACCGGATGATCACGATGTACGCTGGCCGCATCGTCGAGAGCGGCCCGGTACGGGAGGTGCTTGACGGTCCGGCTCACCCCTACACCGCGGGGTTGCTCGCCGCGCTTCCCTCGCTGGAAAGGCGGGGCGAGCCGCTGGTCACCATCCCCGGAAGGGTGCCGTCACCCAGCGAACACTCGGCCGGGTGCATGTTCGCGGCGCGTTGCGCATTTCGCGAGGACATCTGCGATGCTCCGCTCGCGCTCGCCCCGTATTCCAGTTCTCGGGTGGTTCGCTGCGCTCGAGCTGCCGACATCGAGCTCGCGGGAGCTGCCTCGTGAGTACCGTGCCACTGCTCTCGCTTGAGTCGCTCTCCGTTCGCTTTCCGATAAGCCTCCGCAAACGCGTGACCGCCGTCGACAACGTGAGCTTGCACCTGTACGAGGGCGAGACGCTCGGCCTGATAGGCGAGAGCGGGTCGGGAAAATCTACGGTCGCGCGAGCGGCGGTCGGGCTCGCGCCGGTGAGCAGCGGGCAAGTGAAGTGGCGTGGACAAGACGTCGCGACGTTCCGCGGGCGGGAAAAACGGGCATTCACTGAGGCAATCCAGATGGTGTTCCAAGACCCGCATAACGCGCTCGACCCGCGAAGGACGATCCTTCGCAGTGTCCGTGAGCCACTCGACGTCATGAGTCGCGGCAAGGCAAAGGAACGTGAGGAGCTCGCGGTAAAAGCGCTCGACGACGTGGGGCTCGGGTCGCAGTTCTTTGGCCGCTACCCCCATCAAATGAGTGGGGGTCAAAAGCAGCGCGCGAATATTGCACGTGCCCTCGTGACAAACCCGCAGGTGCTCATTTGCGATGAGTCTGTCGCGGCGCTCGATGTTGCGCTGCAGGCCGAAATTCTCAACCTGTTGAGTGCCTTGAAGCAGGAGTACGAGCTCACGCTGCTGTTTATCAGCCACGATCTCAGCGTCGTGAGCCATGTCGCGGACCGGATGTGCGTGATGTACCTGGGCAATATCGTCGAGGAGGCCCCGACCGAGACGCTGATGGATCAGAGCATGCATCCGTACAGTGAGGCCCTGCTATCCGCCCAGCCGATGGTGCAGGGCGACTCTGCCGCACGCCGGATTGTGCTCAGCGGTGACATCCCAAGCCCGCTCAACCCGCCGCCTGGCTGTCGCTTCAGCAGCAGGTGCAGCTATGCGACCGATGCGTGCACGAAAGCGCCGCCAGAGCTGCGTGCAGTGGGTGAGCACCACCGCTCAGCCTGCTTCCGAGTTGAGGACCTCTACGGCCCGGCGGCAGCGGCAGGAAGCTGGCGGGGGGACCGATGAAGATTCTCCGCGTCGTCGGAAGCAGCGTGCTTGCCGCCGTCCCAACACTGATCCTCGCGACGCTGATCGTGTTCCTGCTGCAGCGGCTCATCCCTGGCGATCCTGCCATCGCTATCGCTGGCGAGTATGCCACTCCAGAGAACCTTGCGAGAATCAGGGCAGATTTGAACCTCGACCAGCCATGGTACTCGCAGTATCTCTCGTGGATCGGCGGAGCGCTCACTGGGGATATGGGCACCACGTTCCAGTCCGGCGAACCCATCGCCCAGCTCATCGCGCAGCGGCTCCCTCTCACCGGGCTGCTCGCGTTCTTCGCGCTCATGTTTGCGATCCTCATCGGACTTCCAGCGGGAGTATTCGCAGCGCAAAGGGTTGACACGACCTTTGACCGCCTCCTCACGACATCCGCCACCTTCGGTATCGCGATTCCGAGTTTCTGGCTCGGCATGATGCTGATATCACTCTTCGCGCTAACGCTGAAGTGGCTGCCAGGCCCGGGAGGAGCGAGCCTTGCAGACAATCCCTCACAAGCGCTCCAGGGCCTCGTGCTGCCATCGATCGCGCTCGGACTCGTTGGCGCCGCTGAGATCGCGCGCCAGGTACGGAGCGCCATGATTGAGAGCCTGTCGAGTGACTACATTCGCACCCACCAGGCGAAAGGCCTACCGCAGCGCACGATTGTGTGGAAGCACGCTCTCCGCAACGCGAGCCTCCCGTTTGCCACGATCATCGGCATTCAGGTGTCGCGGCTCATCAGCGGAGCAGTCGTCATTGAGGCGGTCTTCGGGTTGTCCGGCATTGGCTCGCTCGCTGTCTCCGCAACGAATCAGCGCGAGTACGGGGTGATCCAGGCGGTGGTCTTCGTCGCCGCCATGATCATCCTCATCACCAACGTGCTCGTCGAAGTCTCGTATCGTCTCCTGGACCCAAGGATCAAATCATGACCGCAGTGCTCACGCTCCCAGGCAAGCGCTCGCCGATGACCTCGCGACGTAAGCCCGGCCGTCTCGTGATCTGGGTGAGCTGGGTGATCGTTGGGCTCGTTGTCATTGCGGTTGCATTCGCGGAACTCCTCGCACCCGCCGACCCCAACGCGCAGGACCTTGGAGCGCTCCTCCTCCCAGTAAGTGCGGAGCACCTGCTCGGCACTGACGACCTCGGTAGAGATATCTTCAGCCGCATGCTCTTCGGTACCAGGGTTTCCGTGATCGCCGCTGCGCAGGCCGTGGCCATCGCCGTCACCGTTGGTCTACCGCTTGGCGTCGCTGCTGGCTGGCTCGGCGGATGGTTCGACCTTGTGACGGTGCGTGTGGTCGACGCGGTGATGTCGTTTCCCGCGATTGTGCTCGCAATTGGCATCACAGCGACACTCGGGCCGAACATTACGACTGCGATGACCGCGGTTGGCGTGGTCCTTGCCCCGGTGATCATCAGGCTCGCGCGAGCCCAAACGATGTCGATCCGGTCGGAGACCTATATCGAGGCGGCGAGGTCCTTTGGGGCCAAAGGCCTGCGGCGCATGATCTTGCCGCACGTGCTGCCGAACATCATTCAGCCGGTCCTCGTTCAGGTCGCGGTGCTCATGGGGTTCGCGCTCATCGCGGAGGCAAGTCTGAGCTTCCTTGCCCTCGGAGTGCAGCCGC
Organism: Leucobacter komagatae; assembly: GCF_000834055.1. Taxonomy (GTDB): domain Bacteria; phylum Actinomycetota; class Actinomycetes; order Actinomycetales; family Microbacteriaceae; genus Leucobacter; species Leucobacter komagatae_A. Next base: position 53,892 of record NZ_JXSQ01000004.1, on the reverse strand, counting down.
CAACCGCGTCTTGGGGCGCTGTGCTCTCCCGCGCCTACCTGTTCATTGACCAGGCTCCACTGCAAGTGTTTGTGCCTGGCCTCGCCATCGCAGCTACGGTGTTCGCCTTCAACGTGCTGAGTGACGAGATTCAGCGCTTACTTGATCCCAAGCGGCGATGATGGGCCGGAGCCTCGTGCGATGGCGCAGCTCAGGCGAGACCGGCAAGGTGCGAGGGCGGTCCGGCGAGGTCGGCAGCGAGGGGCTCGTGCCTGGAGACGCTAGCGGCGGCCCACCCGCATCGCTAGGCTCTGGGAATGGCTACCCCTAGCGATCCGACCGCACGTGCCGCACGCGGTGAGGCGTTGCTCGCGGGGCCTCGTGGGCGCCGCATGCTGCTTGAGCTCGCCATTGCGCTCGACGCGAGGGGAGAAGGTGCAGCGCGCGACAAGAGCCTCCGCCAGGCGGTGCACCACGCCGCGTGGCACCTCGACCCAGCCCTGAGCCCGGTGCCGCTCACCACGACAATCGGTTCTTCGGGCGGTGGGGGCCGAGCGGCCGTTCCCCGCGTCAGCCTGCCTCGCGTAGCGAAACTGTTGCGACGCGTGCAGATCGGCGAACTCGGCGAGGAACTGCTGCGCACGGCGCTCGGGGATGCGGCCCGCTACGCGGTGCACTGGGATGCTCCCTTCGCCGAGGAGGCGCTCGCGGCGACGCCAGCGGCGGCCGCGGAGCTGCGCAGATTCGCCGATGCGGTCACGTCGTCCGGGCTCATCGATCAGTGGTGCGCGCCGCTCGATGACCGGGCACAGTGGGCGGTCCAGTGGCAGGACGAGCCGTTTCCCAAGCCGCTCGACGCCTCGCGTTCGGCTCTGACTGCGGCGATGAGGCTGCTCGCGGCGGACGAGGCGCGCGAGCGCCCCTGTCGCCCGGCCGACCCCGCTGATGCATCGCTGAGCGAATGGGCGTCGAAGCCGCCAAGCGTCGTGCCCGCGTCGACCCGTGCGGCGGCGGACGGCGCGCCGCTGAAGCTATACGCGTACGAGGACGGCTTCAAGCTGGGGGAGGCGCGAGTGCAGCGCCTCGACATACCAGAGGGCCTCCACGTCTACGAGATCGACTCGGCCGAGGCCTGGGCTGAGCTCTGCCGCACATACCCGCTTGACGTGACCGAAAGCGTCAGGCGCAACTGGGCGATGACGACCGGGCGCGACGGTGCCTGGGTGATCCCAGACTGGGCAGCGGTCGCCGAGCGGTTCGACGGCGTGCACCTGCAGATCGGTGCGTACCTCTCGGTGGCAGGAGCCGTGATCGACCTCGACGACGAGCGGGCATCGATGATCGCTGGTTGGGACGCCGACGAGACCTACTGGCTGAGCGATCGGGTTCGCTACGTCGGCGACCCCGTGCGGTGGGAGCTAGATCCCGCGCTGTGGGCCCCGGCGTGGCGGGTCGCGAAGTAGCGGGTCGCGCTAGGTGAGCTTCGTGATGAGCCGCTCGCGCTGGAACGTTTTTGCGACAGCGAGAAACACGGCGACGTCGACGATGGCGATGACTCCGGCGGCGATGAGAGCAACCGACGCGTCGAACAGCATCAGCCCGGTGGCCTGACCCACCACGAGCGCGAGCACCGGGAGCAGCACGAGCACGGAAACACCCTGCGCGCCCTGCACCGTCGATGACCTCCCCGATACCGCAACGATGAGCGTGATCGCGAGGAACGCGACGAGCGGCACGAGCAAGAACACGAGGATGAGCCAGGTCACGTTTGGGAAGAAAGCCCTTCCAACGACGGGGTTTCCGAGCACATTCGCGATGATCGCGTAGATGACGAACGATCCCCAGGTGACGACGATCGCGGGGACGAGCGCCGCGAACACCTTGCCGAGCACGAGCTCACGGTTCGTGACCGGGGTGTATAACAGGCCCTCAAGAGTGCGCCGCTCCTTCTCGCCAACGAAACTTGAACTGCCGATCACCGAGGCAACCATGATCGGGATCATCAGGAACAGCGGTGCCAAGAAGTAGGTGAGCGCCGCGTACACGACGATCCCTCCCGTATCGAGATCGGGAGGGAGCACGCCCGCTGGAATGTTGTCAAGAAAGGCATCGAGACCGTTGACCGAGGCCGTGAGCACGGAGCTTCTGCCGAGCAGCGCAATCGCTGCGGGAAACACGACGGCGAAGATGATGGGAACGACGAGGAGCGGAGCGAGTGCCTGCTTGTTGCGGAGCACCTCACTGAGGTCCTTGCGCGCGATAGTGAGGACTCTGCGGCCGTTCATTGCGTCTGCTCCCGGTGGGACTGGATGACATCGAAGTAGAGGTCGCCGAGCGTGTGCGTTACTGGCACGACGGCGCGGATCGCCGCCCCGCCAGCGGCGAGCCCCGCGACAGCGGCCTCGACGGCTGTGTCGTCGGCGAGTTCGAGGTCGAGTGAGCCGCCGGGGGAGACCGACGCACCGGCCCCTGGCACCGCGCCCGCCACGAGTGCCGCGGCTGGCGCCCCGGTCAGGCCCGCCTCGCCGAGGGTAACGGCGACGCGGCGGCCCGGCCAACGCTCAGCGATCATCCCTGCGATTGACCCGCGGGCGACCATCTCGCCGCGCATAAGGAAGCCGGCGTCTTCGCAGAGATCCTCGAGTCCGTGAAGCTGGTGCGTACAGATCACGAGCGTGGTCTGGAGCGACGCGATCATCTGCTGCAAATACTCGATGAGTTCGAGCGAAGCCTCGGGATCGAGGCCCGCCGTCGGCTCGTCGAGAAACAGAAGTTCAGGCTCGTGGATGATCGCGCGCCCGACCGCGACCTTCTGCCGCATGCCCTTGCTGAGGGTGCCCGCAAGCGAGTTCGCGCGATCGGCGAGGCCGAGGACGTCGAGCAGCTCGGTGATCCGCCCGGAAAGCCGCGAGGCCGGTACTCCGTAGAGCTCGCCCCAGATCTTGAGGTTCTCGTGAACGGTGAGCGTTTCGTAGAGGTTCGTGTCGGTCTGCACGCCGATCCTGGCCCGCAGCCTGTCGCCGGATGCGGGGGTGAGCGCCTCCCCGAAGAGCGCGACGCTGCCCTCGCTCGGTGAGAGCAGGCCGTTGAGCAGCCGCACGATCGTCGTCTTGCCTGATCCGTTCGGCCCGAGCAGCCCGAAGGCACGGCCGCGGCGCACCTCGAAGCTCACGTCGGAGACGGCCTCGAACTCGCCGAAACGCTTTGACAGCCCGGTGGCCGCCACCGCGGCTTGGGAATTGCTATGTGACACGCGTTCACCGTACGACGCGGGTGGAAGGCGTGTCAACGGGCTGGTGGCCTGGTGCCCTCCACGCGCACGTTGCCGTTCCGCGGTTTTGCCGGGGACTACCTGACGATCGCGATCCCTGTCACTTCCGCCGCCTCGTCGAGCGAGCCGAGGTTGGAAGCGTTCGTAAAGCCGGCCGAAACCATCATTGCGACCCCAACCGTCCAAGTGGGTCTCTCGTGCTCGACTAAGGAGGCGATGGGCGGTCCATGTTCCCGATTCAGCTGGGTGCCAGCCCAAGGCCCTGAACCAGTGGTGAGGTTTCGGCGCGTGTAAGGAACCGCGGTGCCAAGTTCTCATCGGCGGATGTCAGCACACTACATAGGCGCTTTTGCGCTACTGCGAACGCCTCCAGCCTGGTGCATGGTTGGGGCATGGCAGCCGGAGACGGTGGCTCGCCAACAGTGAGTTTCCGTGCACGAGTGGCGCTAGGTCGGCCGGTTTGAAATGTTCCATTCACCACAGAAATGAGAGTCATGAATTCCGACGAACTGCATCTGGATCCGCAGGCCGCAACTTCAGCGAAAAACAACGGCCCTAAACAACGGGCCAAACGTCGCGCCTTTCTTGGAGCTGTCACCGGTCACCTTATCGAATGGTACGACTACGGAGTTTACGGTTTCGTAGCGGTGTTTATCGGGCAAGCATTCTTCGCCAGCGAAAGCCCGGTTGTGAACCTCATCAGCAGTTTCGCCGTATTCGCACTGAGCTTCTTCGTGCGCCCACTGGGCGGCCTTTTCTTTGGTCCCTTCTCGGATCGGTTCGGGCGCAAACGCTCGCTACTGCTCGTGCTCATCCTGATGGCGGGATCGACGTTCGCCATTGGAATTCTTCCGACCAGCGAAAGCATCGGCTGGTTGGCCCCGCTGCTACTGGTGCTCGTACGCTGCCTCCAAGGGTTTTCTGCGGGAGGGGAGGTGGGCACTGTAGCCGCATTTATCGCCGAGTACTCCGGGCCGAAGCGACGCGGTCTCTCCACGAGCTGGCTGATGGTCACCGGGGTGATGGGCCTCATCCTCGGTGGACTCGTGTCGAACGGACTGATCTTCCTCATGGGCTCCGAGGCAATGCAGAACGGTGGGTGGCGAATCCCGTTCTTGGTGGCGGGCCCACTCGGCTTGATAGCCCTCTACATCAGGATGAAGCTTGAAGACACTCCGGAATTTCTCCAGCTTGTCGCTCGCGGTACAACCTCGAAAGTCCCGTTGCGTGAGGTGATGCAGTGGAAACGGGCGCTCGCGCTCGTGTTCGCCGCCATCGCGCTGCACGCATCGGCGTTCTACCTGTTACTCACGTTCTCGTCAACGTTCATGTCGAACACGCTCGAGTTTGAATCGGGGACTGTGCTGCTCTTCGTGTTCGGATCAGGCACGCTGGCCGCCGCTGTCATGCCCTTCGGGGGAATGATCACGGACCGGTTCGGAAGGAAGCCTTTCATGCTTACCGTTGCGATCTTGAGTATTGGCGCATTTCTTTGGTTCTTCCTAGCCGCAGAGGGGGCGACACCGGCCACGTTCATTGGACCGATCCTCGCCATTGCGTTGCTGTTCGGCTGCTACGTGTCGTCTACATTCGCACTCATGACTGACCTTTTGCCAACCCATATCCGCTCGACCGGAATCGCCATCGCGTTTAACCTTCCCATTGCACTTTTCGGAGGAACCGCCCCGATGATTGCGACCGCGCTGATCGCAGCAACCGGAGATATTACGTCGCCAATGTACTTCTTCGCAGGAACTGCCGTTGTCGCGGCGGCGGGTCTTGCCCTGCTTCGGAACTCTGACTTCGAGCGGAGTGCGAAGGAGAGCGAACGTGTGCTCACCGGCCCCGTCCCGACCGAGGGAGAAGCATAATGCGCCCGCAATGGGCCCCTAACAAGGCCGACACCGAAGCGTCTCGGTTAATGGATTTCACGAGGTGGCTCGTGGCGAACCGAGGTCTGAGTATCTCTGCGAGGGGGGACTATCACGCCCTACAAGAATGGTCGGTCGATCATCTCGAGGAATTCTGGGGTGCTGTTGTCGAGTATTTCGAGGTCACCTTCGCTTCGGAACCAGCCGCCGTGATCCATGGTGAGACCATGCACCGTGCCGAGTGGTTCCCCGGAGCAACACTCAACTACGCGGATCGATTGAACTATGGCGAAGATGCCGCCGCGGCGGTCATCGTTGAAACCGAGGCGGGCCGTGTGACGAGCCACACATACCGCGAACTCCGAAGCGATGTCGGTGCCCTCGCACGATACCTGCGGGGAGCCGGGGTTGAGAAAGGCGATCGTGTAGTCGGTTACCTTCCCAACTGTTACGAGGGCGTGGTTTCGCTATTCGCGGCAGCTAGTCTGGGCGCCGTCTGGTCGCAGGCAGGGATGGACTACAGCGCCGTGGCTGCCGCCAACCGGCTCGGGCAGCTCGAGGCGAAGGTACTCATTGTCGGCACTGGGTACGCCTTCAGGGGAAAGGTCTTTGATCGCAATGCTGAATGCGCGCAGCTGCGCTCGCGCCTTGCAAGTGTCGAACACACAATCGTGGTTCCGACGCTCGGCACCAATTACGAAGTACTCGATGCCGTCGAGTGGGGAGACGCGCTCGCCGCCGGAGGTGCGGGAGACTTCGTTCCCGTACCTGTTGCGTTCGACCACCCGTTGTGGGTGCTCTTCACCTCCGGCACTACAGGCAAACCGAAGGGCATCGTGCACGGGCATGGTGGCGTCGTCGTTGAGCAACTCAAATCGTTGGGGCTGCACTTCGACTTGGGGCCTGGCGAAGTGTTCTTCTGGTACACGACGCCCAACTGGGTGATGTGGAACATCCAGGTGTCGGGGCTGCTACTCGGAGCGACCATTGTCCTCTACGTCGGCGATCCGCTTTACCCAGACACGGCGAGGCTTTGGGAAGTCGTAGATCGGCACCGTGTAAGGCTCTTCGGCACGAGCCCAGCGCACCTCCTCGCAACCGGCGGCGGTGGCCTGGAACTGCCCCGGTGCGGAGCGCTACGACAAATTGCGAGCACAGGATCGCCATTGCCGTCTGAAGCAAACGAGTGGGTGCGCTCACAATTCGGTCCGCGAATGCCGGTGTTCTCCACCAGTGGAGGGACAGACATAGTGGGAGCGTTTGTGTGCGGCAACCCGATTACCCCTGTGTGGGACGGCGAGATATCAGCCCCCGCCCTTGGTGTCGCGCTTGAAGCCTGGAGCGAGGGAGGGGAGTCCATCACGGACACTGAGGGTGAAATGATCATCACGCGGCCGATGCCGTCGATGCCGGTTCAGCTCTGGGGAGACGACACAGGGTCTCGGTACTTGGAGACGTACTACTCGGCATTCCCAGGCGTCTGGCGCCAGGGAGACTGGATCACGGTGACCTCGCGTGGCACCGTGATCATCCACGGGCGATCCGACGCGACTCTCAACCGGCGAGGCATTCGCATCGGCAGCGCGGAGATTTACGAAGCTGTCGATGTGCTGCCCGACGTCCGCGACTCGATCGTCGTTGGAATAGACCTGCCCGATGGTGGGTACTGGATGCCGCTCTTCGTCGTCCCATCGGAGCAGTGGGACGCGGCGCGCTCACCCGGCTCCATCGTCCGTGCCATTGGTGCGCACGCCTCGAAGCACTACGTGCCCGACGACGTCATCGTTGCTCCCGCAGTGCCGCGCACGCGCACTGGGAAGCGCATGGAGGTGCCGGTCAAACGGCTGCTCCTCGGTGCGGATCTCGAAGCGCTCGGTGCCCTCGAAGTCACCGATCAACCCGACGCGCTCCGATGGTTCGCGCGTTTCAGAGAGGATGGGGGTTAATCATCCATTCATGACTGACCGCAAGCCGAAGCTGGTGGATGGCCTCGACTCCTATACGTTGGCAGGAGGGAAGAAAGGCCGGAGGTACTCCCGAAGCGCTGGGTCAACCACGTGGATGTATGTTCCCCGAATGCCTCGAGTGAGTAGCACGGTGTAGATGTTCTCGACAAACCTTTGGATGTCAGCGTCCGTGTACGTGATCTTTCGTAGGTTGTTGTTACGTTGGTTGCCTCGAGGATCGAAATAGTTTGCTGAGTCCAAAAGGACCTTGCCGTCGCGGTACGTGAGGTCAGGGCCGATGATGACCCCAGCCACATTCAGGTCGTAGCCCTGAATGGTGTAGATCGACCCGGCCTCGTTTATCGAGTCCGAGGAGTTGACCCAGTCCTTCATTTTTCGGTTCCACTGAATGCTGAAATCACCGATCGTGATGTCGTCGATGTGGGAGTCCGTTGCTCGCTTGCTTAGATGCGGCCAAGCGAAGCCTGCCAGCATCCGCGACAGCCCAAGCTTCTCATTTTGTTGTCGGATCGCGGCGTGCATTGTCGAGGGGTCGTCGTAGAAACGAAGGTCGTATCCTTCAAACTCGCGGGGGTGCTCGAGTACTCCACTCACCGCGTCGCGGATGTACTCTACGTAATCGCCGCCGGCGAGAACTCTCAGTTGTGATTCGAGGCGGTACCGTCGAGATGCCGTGGCGGCTTCTGCACTGAGTTGAGCTATCGAGGCCGACGGCAAGTCTGCTGGCAGTACCGACTGGCCACCGTCGATGATGACGATCTGATGGTCGCTTTGTTTGCGGATCCAGTCGAGCTGGGTCAAATCTGGGTCAAACGCTCCGAACAGCCGTGTCGTGATGTCGCGGAAATCCGCGACTAGTCCGCCGAAGGATTGGGCAGCGTACTGGCTTAGCCGGTGAGCTTCATCGACGATAAGTAGGTCCCAGCGTGCATCGGACTTCCCAACGTCCCACGGTGTCAGGATTTCCACTCCTCGTAACGCTGGGCTTCGTCGAAACACCCCAGCGAGCGTCTTGCGCAAGGCCTGCTGGGGTACGACGAAACCTATGCGTCGATGCGCGAGCGCTTCCCGAAAACCCGAAAGAAAAAGATCTCCATATGGCCCATCGATGTCTTCTTCGAGGACTTCGCCGCCTTCCACCACGGACTGGATGTCTCTGAGCAGTTTCATGAGGGTGATGACCACCACGGTCTTGCCCGTCCCCGGAGCTCCCTCAATGACGGAGAGCGACGGCTTCCCCGCACCAAGGTCTGCGAGGAGGCCTTCGGCGACATTGGCGACCGTGGCCGTTTGGACATCGGTCAGCTGCTTATACGGAGAAAACTTGAAGAGGTCGGAGTTTTCAATCTCTCGGATTGATCCGCTGAATAGCCCCGCTTGCTGGAGCGCCTCAAAAATTGCCTCGTGGGATGAGCGGTAATGATCCCGATTGAAATAGTTGTAACTTGTCTGGCCAGCGTTCAAGTTCAGAAGGGTGAATTGTTCGTCACCGTCTATGTACTTAATGAGAAACGCTTCAAGGTCATGGCAGGCGGACTTGTTGAATTCCGTGTCGATGATCACACGAGCAACCCGAAGCTTCTCTCGACGGTCTTGAATTTGAAAGTGCTGCGCCATACGGCTCATCGCTCTGTGCGATTCGCCAACGTATGCGTGACGCTTCCCGGTGAGCACATATACGACGGGCCAGTCGTTGAGCGCAACCGAGTCCCGGGGGAACCCGCCCGAAGTGAACGGGAAACTCACGATCTCGAAGTTCGCCATTGTTGTTACTCCATCAGCTTGGCACGGTGGTGAATCGGTGATGCTTGCTTCTCGACTCGCCTGTGAAGAGATACGAGAGGCTCGGTTCAGAGCCTGTCGTATTTGGTACTGCGACCTCTGGCTAGTTCGGCGGGGTACTTACTGATCGTGGTTGCCAGCTTCTTGCGGATCAACGCTTCAGGCGTTGTGCCGAGTTTGTCAGCGAGTAGGAACGCGTATGTGAGGACGTCCGCGAGTTCTTCCTCAACACGCTCCACTTCGGCGTTATCAGACCACTGGAAACACTCGAGTAGCTCAGCTGCCTCGATGCTCACGCTCTTGGCAAGATTTGCTTGCGTGTGGAATTGATCCCACTCGCGTTCGGCGACAAAGCTTCGAAGAGTATCGCGAATATTCTCGTCTTGCATGGTCCCAAGCTACCAGCGAGAGGGCCGGACATGACTGCGTCATCCGAGGGACCAAGCCTTGTAGCCGGCAACAGTGTGGCCAATTCGTCGCCGCAGCTCGTGCGACTCAGGTCATGGCTCGGCGATTCAGATCCCGATCACTGGTGGCTTGAGCGAGCTCGAACGGGGTCGCTGCACTTCGGCGCTTTTACGCTACTGTGCATGTCGGTGCCGTAGGGCATCGTAGGGGAATGGTCACCCTAGACGCGGATCTCATTTCGCTCGGCGTAGCGGTTGCTCGACTGCGCAGAGGCCTCGCATTGACCATCGATGAGCTTGCAGATTCCGCGGGCGTACACCGCAAGACCATCATTCAGATTGAAGCCGGACGCGTCTCGCCACGCATTGTGACGCTCGGAAGAATTGCGAACGCGCTAGACGTGCCGCTGGCGGATCTCCTGCAGAACCGTCCGGACTCGAAAGACGCACTCGCACGCTCGGCTACTCCAACGTTCCACGCGCTGTGGCAGGCCGCAGTCATGGCTCACGGCCCTCGCCGTTTCCTCGTGTTCCGTGATGAAGACGACGAGACTGCGGAGTGGACGTACGCTGCGTTCGATGATGCTGTCCGCAGGATCGCCGGCGCGCTCGCCGCAGCTGGTGTTCGTCCGGACTCGGCCGTGCACGTTGCCCTCGAGAATTCGCCAGTCGTTGTCGCCCTGTGGCTCGCTGCTGCGCGGCTGGGGGCGTGGATCGTGCTGGGGGATCCCCATTCCGAGCCCCACGAGCTCTCAGCACAGATTCGGCGCACCGGTGCAAGCGTCGGAATCTACGCAGAGTCCCGGGCTGACGCCTACGAGGCGGCGATCGATGGGCTTGACTTCCAAGCGATACCAGTAACGGAGACGGCTGCGGATATCGCCGTTGGAGCTCCGCTCGCAAGCTATGGCAGCTCTCCACGTGTCGAAAGGACAAAGCCAAACCAGCGGCTCACCCTGGTGTTCTCGTCGGCTTTGAGCGCAGAGGCGCGCGGCATCGAACTCACACAGGCGAACTACGTCTCCAGCGCGTTTGCCATGTCTGATGTCGTATGGCTGGAGTCGCAGCATCGGTGGCTTGTAACAGAACCGCTCTTCCGTGGACACCCGTTGGCGTCGTGTATTGCCCCTGCGATCGCGGTTGGGGCAAGTGTCGTACTCACTCGGAGATTGAGCGCTTGGGAATGGGTGAGTCAGGCGACTGAGTTCGCGGCAACCCATGCCTGCCTCTCGGCAACATCGATCCGCCTCATCCTCGCCAAGTCAGCGGCACCGGCTGAGCGTGTGCGACTCCAGCACGTCTGGTTCACCGGAAAGCTCGGGCCCAACCACTATGCCGAATTCACAAGGCTCGTCGGCGTGCAACCGAGAGTGATCCACGGCTCGCTCGAAAGCGTCGTTCCGATGGCAGCCGACCTCTCGCAAAAACCGCGGCAAAGTGTTGTCGCTGTGCCGGTGCCCGGTCGAGAAGTGGCAGTGCTCAATCCACGTACGCGCCAGCCCATGGGTGTGGAAGCGGAAGGGCTTTTTGCTGTGCAAGGAACGGCTGGCGTTGACCTCTTCACCGGATACCTCAACGAGCCTCACGCCACTGCCGAACGATTTGTCATCATCAACGGCCAGCAGTGGTTGTTGACCGGAGACGTCGGGAGGATCGGACGTGACGGCACGCTCCACGTCGCGGGGCGAGTCAATGAGGTCATTCACGTCGGCCGTGACCGAGTGAACGTAGTAGAGGTCGCAGCGATCATCGCTCAAGCACCCGGAGTGCTCGAGGTGGTGGTCGTCGGGAGGTCACATCCGACCCTGCAACAGGTGCCGGTCGCGTTTGTCGCCCCGGCGAACCGTGCCGGCCGGTTGGACAGGGTGTTTCTCACCAGGTGGGCTGAAGAACACCTCGCACCAGCAGCTCGGCCGCGTGCCTGGCACCGCATCACGGATATGCCTCGCCGGCGTGCGGACACGCTGAAATCAGCGAAGACACAGGCGTCCCGAGGGTTGGACGCGAGCATCGGTCGGGGGTAGCGGCGGCGAATCTCGAGCGCCACCCCGTTCACACTCACTCAGGCGAAAGGATCGGACAACATGGTGGATAACACCCCACATTCAACCGAATCATCCATGAGCGACACCGCAACACGAGAGGAACTGCTGGGCCGGCGTCGAGCGTTCCTCGGCGCTATTACCGGGCACCTGATCGAATGGTACGACTACGGTGTGTATGGGTTCCTTGCTATCTATATCGGCCAGCTGTTCTTCGCCAGTGAGAACCCGGCGGTGAGCTTGCTCAGCAGCTTCGCGGTATTTGCTTCTGAGCTTTTTTGTTCGGCCACTGGGGGGGCCTGTTTTTCGGGCCGCTCGCGGACCGCGTTGGGCGCAAGCGCACGCTCCTCATCGTGTTGTTGCTTATGGCGGGTGCGACCTTTGCAATAGGTGTCTTGCCCACTGAAGAACTCGTCGGTTGGGTCGCACCGGCACTGCTCGTGCTCATTAGGTGCGTCCAAGGGTTCTCCGCCGGCGGTGAAATCGGCACGGTCACGAGTTTCATTGCCGAGTACGCCGGGCCCGGGCGACGCGGGTACTCGACGAGTTGGCTTATGGCCACTGCTGTCGGCGGTTTGGTGCTTGGTGGTTTGGTCTCCAACGGCCTCATCTACCTGCTTGGAGACGAAACGATGCTGAACGGGGGCTGGCGCATTCCGTTCTTGATTGCTGGCCCGCTCGGACTTATCGCGCTGTACATCAGGATGAAGCTTGAGGACAGCCCCGAATTTCGAAAGCTCCTGTCGCACGGCACGACCTCGAAGGCGCCACTACGTGAAGCGATGCGCTGGAAGCGGGCCATGGGGCTGGTGTTTTGCATCATCACACTCCTCGCATCCATGTTCTATTTGGTGCTCACCTTCGCCTCGACGTACATGTCGAACACCCTTGAGTTCGATTCGGGAACGACGCTCCTGTTCGTGTTCGTGGCGAGCACACTTGGAGCGGTCGTAATGCCCTTTGGGGGGATGTTCACCGACCGATACGGGCGAAAACCTTTCCTGCTCGTCATGGCCGTGCTCGCCGCCGGGGCGCTCGTTTGGATGTTCCTCGCCGCCAGGGATGCCAACCCTGCGACGTTCATCGCGCCGCTGCTTGCGGTCGCGCTGTTCTTTGGCCTGTACTCCTCCACGCCGTATGCGGTGATGACGGAGCTACTCCCGACGCATATCCGTTCCACAGGAATTGCGGTGGCATACAACCTGCCGGTAGCGGTGTTCGGCGGTAGCGCACCGATGATCGCTACGGCGCTCATCGCTGCGACCGGAAATATCAGTGCTCCACTCATCTTCTTTCTGGGGACTGCGCTGTTGTCGATCATCGGTCTTCTCGTGCTCCGCCAGTCTGATTTCGACCGATCCTCGGAAGCGAGCGAACGTGCGCTCAGCGGACAGGAACAGGTAGCTAGGTCGAAGTAGCTGACGCGTTGCGGATCGCCTCGCGCTCGCACGTGCGGCGATCCGCGCAGAGACGCCGCAAGAAGCCAGGACTCAATCCGGGCGAAATATCGGTCATGACTGGGCCAGAGATTTCACTAATGCACACGCGGGAGTCTCTAGGAACCCCGGTGCCCGCGAGGCCTTGGGCCTGTATAACCATGAGGGCGGGCGTGAAATCGCACCAGACGGCAAGTCTCTCGATAGGTCAGACCGGGTTGCTATCGGCGCCGCATATGGTGTCGACGAAGACGCAAAGGCGCTTCCGGGAAAGGATCCCGCGGGATTGTCCAGGATCACAGCTTCGTGAGACTTCGTTCGCCCAGTTAATACGTGGCAAGCTTTGCTGTCGTCGCGCTCGCCCTGGGGCGGGTCGGGTGCCTGCCGAGGCCCGCGCAAGACCGGCCCCCGGTCGTCTCGAAAGACGCGTTCATCGAGCGGTTTGATGCGGTGTGCGAACCTGATGCGCTGATTCCCCTGAGCTCGTTGACGACGGTGGCTTGGGATCGGGTGGGAACCTTTCCGGAGGGTACGTCTCCAGAGAAGTAGAAGGCGGAGACCTGTCACCAAGCGCGGAGGTGAGCTGTCAGTGGAAAGGCACTCCTGCAGATTTCCTGTTGGTTCTCTAGACCGAAGACGAGAATGCTGAGATGATTCAGCGCTTGCCCGGCACGATTCACTGGAACAGCGATAAGCCTCAATGTTCGTACGAGGCCGATGTGCTTGTGCGAGTCTGAGTCAGACTTCGGATGCTAGGGCGAACTCACGCCGGCCCCGGAAGCCAACTAGCGCGGCTGCCTGCCGGGGGACGCAGGCCGCGATGTTGCGCGATCCCGCTACTCGATTAGGGCCCGCCAAAACTCACCCGCGAAAGGGGGTATCCGCCCGCTCGCGGCCCAAGGATCATGAGGTTATGGGCAATGGAGCACAGATATCGTACGCGTCGGGACCGAGCACGACACCGCTGAAGGGGCAAACCCTCGGCGAGATGCTCGATGAGATCACGGAGCAGTACCCAGACAAAGAAGCACTCGTCGAAGCCTTCACTGGCAGACGGTGGACGTTTTCCGAGCTGCGAAACGAGAGCGAGTTGCTCGCGGCTGCGCTCACGAAACGCGGGGTGAAAAAGGGCGACAGGGTGGGCATCTGGTCGCCTAACTGTGCGGAGTGGGTGTTTACGCAGTACGCGACGGCGAAGCTTGGGGCGATCCTCGTAAACGTAAACCCCGCCTATCGCACCCACGAGCTGCGCTATGTGGTTGAGCAGTCGGGCATCTCGCTCATGGTGAGCGCCGTGGAGTACCGCACGAGCGACTACGCCGGCATGCTCGCTGAGATCGGGTTCTCTGATGTGTTGTTCATCGGTTCGGAGGGGTGGGATGCGGCGATCGCCGATGCGGCGAGCAACCCGCCGAATATGGAGGTGCCTCCTCTCACTTTCGACGAAGCAATCAACATCCAGTACACCTCGGGCACCACGGGCTTCCCGAAGGGCGCAACACTCACGCACCACAACATTCTGAACAACGGCTTCTTCGTCGGTGAGGGGCTCGGGTATACGGCGGCGGATCGCGTGTGCCTTCCCGTCCCGCTCTATCACTGCTTCGGCATGGTCATGGGCATCCTTGGCGCGCACAGCCACGGTTCGTGCATCGTGCTCCCTGCTCCGGTGTTTGACCCGGCAAAGACACTCGCGGCCGTCGATCAGGAGCGCTGCACCTCCCTGTATGGCGTGCCGACGATGTTCATCGCGGAGCTCGCACTGGACAATTTCTCGAGCTTCAATCTCGACACGCTGCGCACCGGCATCATGGCCGGCTCCACCTGCCCCGTCGAGGTCATGGAGGAGGTCATTGCTGAGATGCACATGAGTGAGGTGGCGATCTGTTACGGCATGACGGAGACGTCGCCGGTGTCGACGATGACCTCGACAACCGACGGCATCGCGGCCCGCACGCAAACCATTGGGCGGGTGATGCCACACCTCGAAGTGAAGATCATCGACGAGCACGGTCAGGTGGTTCCCGTCGGCGAGCCGGGGGAGCTGTGCACGCGCGGCTACTCAGTGATGCTTGGCTACTGGGGCAATAGTGAGCAGACGGCGGAAACGATCGATGCCGGCAGGTGGATCCACACGGGCGACATCGCCACGATGGACAGTGAGGGCAGGCTGACCGTCGTCGGCAGGCTCAAGGACGTCGTGATTCGCGGCGGTGAGAACATCTACCCTCGCGAGATCGAGGAGTTCTTCTACCGGCACCCCGACATCGCTGACGTGCAGGTGATTGGCGTACCTGACGATCGGTTCGGAGAGGAGCTCATGGCGTGGGTGATGTTGCGGCCCGGGGCGGACTCCCTGACCGCAGAAGCGCTCAGGGAATTCGCGACGGGAAAGCTCGCGCACTTCAAGATCCCGAAGTACGTGCACGTCGCTGATTCGTTCCCGATGACCATCACCGGAAAGGTCCGCAAGGTCGAGATGCGCGAACTTTCGATGGCAATGTTGGACTCCCGGTGAGTGTGTGTGCCCCTCGCCGGGGTTACGGTGGACTTGACTGCGTGATACCCATAGGCTGGCACGCACGGCGACGGCGCCGGGGTGACCCCCTTGCGCAGGCGCTGGGAAGGAGGTCCCATGATCCAGGAGCTACGCGAAGCGGGCTTCCTCGGGGCACGGTTCGGCAGGGCTGAACGGTGAAGGGCTCCGGGATCGCTGGTGCGCTCAGTGGGGCGCAGGAGACCACGCGCCTTGATGTGCTCTTCGGCGGCTACACCGCGCCGGATGCGGATCGCTTCACAATCACGCACACGGTCGGTGTGCGCACCACAGCCCTCAACGGGCTCGTGATTCGCAGGGGAGCGGGCCTCGGAGGTCTCGCCTTCGCGCACGCGATTCCGGCCGTTGCGCCCGACTACCTACACGACACGTCAATCTCCCGCGACTACGACCGCGCGGTCGCCGCGGAGGATCTTCGGTCGGTCGCGGCACTCCCGATCGTGATCGACGGTGAGGCGCGCGGCATCGTCTATGGGGCGCGGAGGCATGCTGGATCCTTCACTGAGGCTGAGGTGAAGAGCGTCAGTCAAGCTGCAGGTGCGATCGCGTTTCGTGTCGCAGTCGACGACGCGGTCACGAAGCAGACCCAGGCAGTTGAGACCGCTGAGTATCTTCGGTCAGTGAGATCAGCGCCGACGGATCGTGAGTGGGAACAGGTGCGCGTCGCGTTTGCGGATTTGCGTGAGTTCGCCCGCAGCATGGACGACCCGACGGCGCAGGCCGAACTGCAGGCGATTCTTGCGAAGCTCACCCCCGAGGTGCACGGCGACAGCCCCGTGCTGTCCGCGCGTGAGGTTGACGTGCTCGCGCTCGTCGCCCTGGGGCTGAGTAACCGCGAGATCGGCGAACGCCTCAACCTTGAACTTGAGACCGTGAAGAGCTACCTGCGCGCGGCGATGCGAAAGTTTGGCGCGCACAACCGCGTCGAGTGCGTCGCCCTCGCCCGCAGCTCCGGCCAGCTCCCGTGACGCTGCCGGCCGGCCCCCGGCCCCCAAAACGTGCTTGTGGAGTTCCCGTCATCCCAAGCAGCGATGAAGATCGCCACCATGCGATTGCACAGTAGAAAATACAGAGGAGTGTTTTGATGGAAAACTACAACCTGACCGAGGAAGAGCAGGCTCTCGCGGGCATGGTGCGAGAGTTCGCTGAGGAGGTTGTCGCACCGATTTCCTACGAGGCGGATCGCACGCACACGCTCCCGCTCGACGTCGTTGGGCAGATGGGCGACCTCGGACTGTTCGGGCTGCCGTTTCCCGAGGAGGTCGGCGGGCAGGGCGGCGACTACTTCGCACTGTGCCTCGCGATCGAGGCGCTCGCGCGCGTTGATCAGTCCATTGCTATCACCCTCGAGGCTGGCGTTGGGCTCGGCGCAATGCCGATCTTCAACTTCGGCACCGACGCGCAGAAAGCGGAGCTCTTGCCCGACCTGCTCGCAGGGCGGGCGCTCGCGGGCTTCGGGCTCACGGAGCCAGAGGCAGGCTCGGACGCGGGAGCAACCCGCACGACCGCGCGGCTTGAGAACGGGGAATGGGTGATCAACGGCTCGAAGCAGTTCATCACGAACTCGGGCACCGACATCACGAAGTTCGTCACCGTCATCGCCGTCACGGGCGAGAACAACGGCCGCAAGGAACTCTCGACGATCATCGTGCCAAACGGCACCCCCGGTTTCACGGTCGAGCCCGCATACGACAAGGTCGGTTGGAACGCGTCTGATACGCACCCGCTCACGTTCACCGACGTGCGCGTGCCTGAGGCAAACCTCCTCGGCGAGCGCGGCAGGGGCTTCGCGAACTTCCTGCGGACCCTCGACGAGGGGCGGATCGCGGTCGGCGCACTCGCGACGGGAGCCGCAGAGGGGTGCCTCAATGACGCTGTCGCGTATTCGAAGCAGCGCGTCGTGTTCGGTGAGCCGCTGTCGAGCCGCCAGCACATCCAGTTCACGCTCGCAAGGATGCAGCTGCGTGTGCACAACGCGCGCCTTGCGTGGCACCACGCCGCCAGGTTGTGTGCCGCTGGGAAGCCGTTCAAGACCGAGGCGGCCATCGCGAAGCTCACTGGCTCTGATGCCGCGATGGACAACGCGCGCGACGCGACCCAGATTTTTGGCGGCAACGGGTTCATGAACGAGTTCTCTGTGGCCCGCCACTACCGTGACTCGAAGATTCTTGAGATCGGCGAGGGCACGAACGAGGTGCAGCTCATGCTCATCGCGCGTTCCCTCGGGGTCTCCTAGGCGGCTCGCGTTCTCGTGCGGCGTGCCCTCCAACCCGGGAGGGCACGCCGGCCGCTCGGCGCAGGCCGGAGCGTGCTGCAGCTGCAGCTATAGGTGCGGCTAGAGCTCCGCGAACGTACCCGCAAGCACCTGCTCGCGGAGCCGGAATTTCTGCACCTTGCCCATCGCGTTGGCAGGGAGGCGCGCGCCTCGGAACCACCGCGCAGGGATCTTCTGCGGGGCGAGCCGGTCTGCGAGGAAGTGCCGCAGCTCGGCGGCGGGCACCGGCACGCTGTCGTCGCTCGCTTCGACGACCGCGGCGACGACTTCGCCCCACTGCTCGTCTGGGAGGCCGATCACCGCTGCGAGCGCGATGCGCGGATGCTCCTGGATGGCGGCCTCGATCTCTTTCGGGTACAGGTTTTCGCCGCCGCGAATAATGAGGTCTTTGAGGCGGCCGGTGACGGTGAGATTGCCGTCTGCGCTGAGGAAGCCGAGGTCTCCCGTGTGAAGCCACCCGTCGTTATCGATGAGTTCACGCGTCGCTTCGGGCATCTCGAAGTACCCATCGATCACCTGATAGCCGCGTGCGCAGATCTCGCCCGGCACCCCGATGGCTGCGGTCTCGCCGGTATCGGGCATGACGACTTTCACCTCAACCTGCGGCAGCGGCGCCCCCGCACTGTTCCAGCGGATGTCGACCGGGTCTGAGGGGGCAGTTTGGGTGAGGATCGGGCTCAGCTCAGTCTGCCCGTAGACCGTGGTGAGCGGCACGCCAAAGATACGCTCGATCTCTCGGCTCAGCTCGATGGGGAGCGAGTCGCCGCCCGAGGAACACAGCCGGAGACTGGTGAGGATGGGTGCTCGAACGTTGATCTCGGGAAACACGGCGCGGAACATGGCGGGGACCATCCGCACGTCGGTTGCCCGGTACCGCTCGATGGCATCGAGTACGAGCGCAGGATCGAACACCCTGCAGAGCACGAGCGTGCCGCGCAAGAGGAAGGTGCCAAAACCCGCGAGACCCGATCCTGCGGTGTGAAAGAGCGGCAGCGGTGAGACGGAAATGCTCTCTGATTCGTAGCCGGATCGCGCGTTCACAAAGTCAGCGTTCGTGATCATTGCGCGGTGTGAGAGCTGGGCTGGCTTCGGCAGCCCCGTTGTGCCTGAGGTGAACTGTAATTGGATGGGGTCGCTCGGGTGCACCGAAGGGAAGCGGTCCGGGGCGGCAGTCACCTTGCGGATCGCCTCGTGCCAGCCAGCAAACGGGATCAGCGAGGGGATCGTGCGTACTGTCCCAGCGCGTCGCACACGGATGCGGTCGAGTGCTTCGTAGAGGATGTCAGCCATAGCGGTTCCCCGCACTTCTGCCGAGAACGCGACGGCGGTCGCGTGTGACGCGTCAAGCACGTGGGCGAGCTCGGTTGCCCGCAGCGCGGGGTTCGCGGTGACAAGGGTCATCCCGGCGAGCGCCGTCGCACCCTGGAGGATCAACCATTCTGGCTCGTTCGCTGCCCACACGGCGATGTGGCTGCCAGCGGGGAACCGGTCGAGCAGCCAGGTCGCGGCTCGCTCCGTATCGTCGAGCAGTTCGCGGTATGTCCACGTTCGTGCCGGGGTGACGGGTGCGATTGCGATGAGGGCCTGCTTGTCTGGGCTGTCTGCCGCCGCCTGGCGCAGGAGCGCGCCGAGCGTGAGTTCGAGGACGGGGCGGCTCGTGTCTGCCGCGTAGTGCGAGGTGGTGAGCTGCATCGGGCACTCCTTCGTCTGCTTAACGGTCAGCGATGTCCTCGTCGCTTGGGAGGGGGCCACCGCCGTTGGGAATGAGGCCGCCAGAGTCACGCCACTTCGTTGCGGCATGGAAGCCGTGGGTTTGCGCGAATCGCATGAACCACTGGCCCTCGGGTGAGTGTCTGGTGATGCCGTCGAAGAGCGTCGCGAGCGTTTGGGTGCTTTGCAACCCCATGTTGTCGTAGGCCTGATTCACCATGAGTTTCTGCATCGCGAGTTGGTTACTCGGAACCGTCGACATGCGGTCGGCGAGTGCTTCAACGGCCTCGTCGAGTGTGCTGCTCGGCACAGCTTCGAGCACAAGCCCCCACTCGGCTGCCTGCGTTCCCGAGATGGTGTCGCCGGTGAGGAGCATCCGCTTCGCCTTCTCGGCTCCGAGGCGGTACACCCACATTGCCGTGGTCGGGCAGCCCCAGACTCTCGCAGGCATGTACCCGATCTGGGCGTCTTCGGCCATGATGATGATGTCGCAGCTCAGCGCGATGTCGCTGCCGCCAGCGACGGCATGGCCGTGCACCTTCGCGATTGTCGGTTTGAGTGAGCGCCACAGGCTGAAGAAGTTGTTCGTGTTCGCACTCATCTGTGCGTAGTCGACGATGGGGTCCCACTCGGGCCCCTGGTTGTCGACGCCGGCTTCGGCATAGATCTTGAGGTCGTAGCCGGAGCTGAACGAGCGACCTGCTCCCTGCACGATGATGACCCGCACGTCGCTGTCCGCGTTGGCGCGCGCGACGGCCGCCGAGAGCTCTTCGCCCATCGACTGCGTGATCGCGTTGAGCCGTTCTGGGCGGTTCAGGGTGAGGTAGGCCTTGCGGTCGCGCACGTCGTACAGAACTGCGTTCTGGCTCGTCATTGAGGATCCTCCAGGGGTGGGCTTGCCGCGGCACTGCGGCTGGCGCGAATGCTCTGCGCTCATCTGCATGGTGGCACGGTTGGGCGCCAACGGTCAAGGCAAAAGTCGCTTTTGAGCACAACGGTTGCGTGTGTAATCGTTCCTGCTTATAGTGAAGCAAGTCAACAGGTTGTAAACAGGTGATGAAGAGGTGGCCCAGTGGGCCGCATGCAACCGTGTTGTCTTGGTCGACCACAGCCGTGCCCCGCAGGGGAATCTCCCCGCTTCCAGCGGACGCGCTCGGCAGGGGTGCTCAGAGTCGAGCGCCCGCGACCGCACGCTGGCAACCCCAGCATCCCGCGCCCGCGCCCCGCGTGGCGCGGGGGAGACGTGCGCGCTGCGCCCGGATCGTCCACACACCCAACAGAAAGCAGGCGAAGTCCATGGCAACGATGCCCGACCACACGGCAACTGCGCACCCCACAGGCCCCGGTGCTGGCGGCCCAAGCAGGGGGCGCCGCAAGGCGTTTTTCGGTGCGATTGTCGGCCACCTCATCGAGTGGTACGACTACGGCGTGTACGGTTTTCTCGCGATCTACATTGGGCAGGCGTTCTTTGCGAGCGACAACCCAGCTGTAAGTCTCATTAGTAGCTTCGCGGTATTCGCACTGAGCTTCTTCGTGCGCCCGCTTGGTGGCCTGTTCTTTGGGCCGCTCGCGGACAAGATCGGGCGCAAACGCACCCTCATGATCGTGTTGCTCCTCATGGCCGGGGCGACGTTCGCGATCGGGCTGCTCCCAACAACAGCCAGCGTCGGCTGGGTCGCTCCCGCGCTGCTCGTGCTCGTGCGATGCGTGCAGGGGTTCTCTGCTGGCGGGGAGATCGGCACGGTCACGAGCTTCATCGCCGAGTATGCCGGGCCTGGGCGGCGAGGGTACTCAACGAGTTGGCTGATGACCACCGCGGTCCTCGGCCTGGTGCTCGGCGGCCTCGTTGCGAACAGCATGATTTTCCTCCTCGGACCAGACGCCATGCACGACGGTGGCTGGCGAATCCCGTTCCTCGTCGCGGGGCCGCTCGGATTGATCGCGCTGTACATCAGGATGAAGCTCGAGGACAGCCCCGAGTTTCGGCAACTCGTGAGCCACGGCACGACGTCGGCGGCGCCACTGCGCGAGGTCTTCGCGTGGAAGCGTGCGCTCGCGCTCGTTGCTGCGATCATCACGCTGCTCGCTTCGATGTTCTACCTGCTGCTCACCTTCGCGTCGACGTACATGTCGAACACGCTCGGGTTCGACTCGGGCACGACGCTGGTCTACGTGTTCGTGGCGAGCACGCTCGGCGCTGTGGTGATGCCGTTCGGCGGCATCTTCACCGACAAATATGGGCGCAAGCCGTTCTTGCTCGTGCTGTCGATCCTCGCGACCGGCGCGCTGATTTGGTTCTTTATGGCCGCGCAAGACGCGACGCCGGCGTCGTTCATTGCGCCGTTGCTCGCCGTCGCGCTCACCTTCGGGCTGTACTCGTCGACGCCATACGCGGTGATGACCGAGCTGCTGCCAACGCACATTAGGTCAACGGGGATCGCGGTCTCCTACAACCTGCCAGTGGCGATTTTCGGTGGCAGCGCGCCCATGATCTCGACGGCGCTCATCGCGGGAACTGGCAACATTTCGTCGCCGGTGATTTTCTTCGTCGGTACCGCGCTGATCTCGATCATCGGGCTCTTGCTCCTGCGCCCATCGGATTTCGCCCGAAGCGCTGAGGCAAGCGAACGCGCGCTCACCGGGCAGGTGCAGGTGGTGCCGGAGCGACGAAGCAAGCGCTGAGCTACGGCGTCCAAGTTGGATGCCTACTCCTCGCCCTCAGGGCGCGGCCGCTGGTCTTCCAGCGCCGCGTCCTGAAGCGTCCGCGCGAGTATCGATTCCACAGGGCCGGCCGCGGCCGCAGCGAGCTCGGGACGCAAGGCGAGGCGGGTGCGTCGCTCGAGCACGTCTGCCGGGGATGCTGCCCCCTCGGCGAGCGCCGCGAATGCCACTTCTGCGCCGGTCACGCCCGCACCCGCAGTCACCTCTTCTTGCAGCGCGGCGTCGGCCGCCGCGATGGCCGCGACCCGCGAGGACTCCCAGCCGTAGCGGCGCCGCAAGCGCGCCGCGATCACGCCGTTCGGATCCGGCCCTGGCCAGGCGAGGGCCGGTCGTGCGTTGCCTGGCGACCGGTAGCCCGGTTCGGAGCCGGGGGAGCCGAGCACTGGCACCCGCCGCGATACCGCCGGCCGGTCGTGCGGCGATTCGCCGAGGCGCGCGACAGCGGCATCGACGGCATCCTCCGCCATGCGTCGGTATACGGTGAGTTTCCCCCCGGTCACGGTGATCGGGGCGCCGGGGGTGTCGAGCACCAGATGCCTGCGCGAGGCGGAGGCGGAGTCTGCCCCGCCGCCAACGAGCGGCCGCAGCCCGGCGAACGAGCTGAGCACATCGGAGCGGTCGAGTGCGGTATCGAGCGACGCGTTCGCGATCCGCAACAGGAAGTCGATGTCTTCCTCAGGCACCCCGGGCTCGTACCCATCGGCCCCGGGCGCGAGCTCATCGGTCAGCCCGAGGTAGCTCAGGCCATTCGACTGCGGCAAGATGAAGACGTACCGTCCGAAGTGGCCGGGTACCGGGGCCGTCATCACGGCCTGCGGGTTCCCCAGCCGCGCTGAGTCGAACACGAGGTGGGTTCCCCTGCTGGGCGTGAGCGGCAAGCCTGGGGCAAAGGCGTCGGCCCACACCCCGGCTGCGTTGATCACGGCGCGCGCGCGGAGCAGGCGCTCGCTCCCCGTGCCGTCGTCGACCCATACGTCGCGTGCGGTGGCACGGAGTGCGCGGCACCCGGTGACAACGTGCGCCCCGTGTCGCGCCGCGGTGCGCGCGAGCGCCACGACGAGCCTGGCGTCGTCCTCGACGGCACCGTCCCAGTACACGAGCCCACCGCGCAGCCCGCGCGCACGCAGCTGCGGTGCGAGCAGCCGTGCGGCGCGGGCGTCGATCCGGCGCGGCCGGGGGAGGATGCCTGAGGGGAGCCTGCTCCCGGCCCGAAACACGTCTGCGAGGCGGATGCCGGTCTCGGTGAGGGCGTCCTCGAGTCGCCCGCGCAGGCCGCCGCCGGAAAACCGCGGCACAAGAAATGCTCGCGACTGCACGAGGTGCGGTGCGATCCGCCGCATGAGCGCTTCTCGTTCAACGGCCGACTCCCAGGCGAGTGCGACGTCACCCTTCGCGAGATAGCGCAGCCCGCCGTGGACAAGCTTTGAGCTGAAGCCGCTCGTTCCGCTCGCCAGATCGCGTGCCTCGACGAGGCCGACAGTCAGCCCGCGCGTTGCGGCGTCGAGCGCGACGCCAGCTCCGGTGATGCCGCCGCCGATCACGAGCACGTCGACTTCGTGATCGGTGAGGTGCGCGAGCGCGGCGGCACGGCTCGCAGCGTTGAGGTCTCCCGGTCGTGCGTCGAACATTGCGCCCCCGTCTCTGCCGCGCTACCGCGGTCGTCGTGTCTAGCTGTGAACCGCCTCGCCAGCGGTGACGAGCTCGTCGAGCGCCCGCGCGCCGAGCGGCCGGGCCCCGAGTGCGGCAGCGATCGTGTCGGAGAGCTCGGAGCAGCAGCGATCGAAGTCGGCCTCCGACGGCAACAGGTGTGCTCCGAGCGCCACTCCGCGAACAAGCAGGAGCAGCGTGAGCGCCGAGGGAGCGTGCTCGGGAACGGAGCCGTCGACCCTGCCGGCGCGCAAGAGGTCCTCGATCGTGGCGAGCACAATCTCCTGGCTGCGCCCGAGACGCCCGCTGAGGTAGGGCTCCACGAGTTCAGGCTGGTGCGCGATCACCGAGGCGATGAGCTCCGACTCGACGAAGGCGCGCGCTCCCGCCCCGAGGAACACCGCGAGCCTGGTCGCGCCGTCAGTGTCGGGGAGGGTGGCGCGCAGCTGGGCGACGGCCCTTGAGAACTCCCTCGTGAGCGCGAGCAGAATCGCGTTGTCCATGCTCCCCATCGCCCGATACAGCGTCATGCGCGAGATACCGGCGGTGTCGGCGACGTCTTGCGCGGTGAGCTTGCGCGGCCCGTAGCGCCGAAGCCCCTGGGAGACCGCGTCAAGGATGGCCTCGTCTCGCGTCGCGAGTGAACTGCCCCTGTGACGATGTGCTTCCATGTGTCACACTGTAACGTATGGCCGCTGATATTACCGCGAGTGTCCCCGAATCGCCCTGGTGGGGTTGGGCGCCCTTCACCCCGGGTGGCGTGCTCCCGGCCGGCGCCCGGCAGGTACTTGCCGAGCGCCTCGGCATCGACCCCGACGTGGAGATCGCGCCGCCACCTCCACCCGCGACAGCTGCGAGCGTGCCAGAGTCCTCCCTGGGCGCCGAAGCCCTCGGTGCCCTCGCAGCTGCGGCAGGCAGCGGCACCGTGTCACAAGACCCAGCTGACAGGGTTCGCCATGCGGCGGGCAAACACACCCCCGACCTACTCAGGCAGCGAGCAGGCACCCCGCTCGCCTTCCCCGACGCCGTCGTAAGCCCGGGCGCGCGCGACGAGGTCGCACCAATTCTTCACGCCTGCTCGGCGCACGGGATCGCCGTTGTGCCATTCGGCGGCGGGTCAAGCGTCGTCGGCGGGGTAACCCCACTCCGCGGGAGCCACTCGGCCGTCATCGCCCTCGACCTCACCCGCCTCGACGCGCTCATCTCGCTGAACGAGGTCGACCGGACAGCGACATTCGAGGCAGGGATCCGCGGGCCAGCGCTCGAACGCGCGCTCGCCGATCACGGCTACACGCTCGGACACATCCCCCAGTCGCACCAACAGGCCACACTCGGCGGGTATGCCGCCACCCGCTCAGCCGGCCAAGCATCGACCGGCTACGGGGCGATCGCCGAACTCATCACCGCAATCACGCTGGAAACCCCGCGCGGTCAACTCGCCCTCGGCGGCCGGGCACCGGCATCGGCCGCAGGCCCGGACCTCAAGCACCTCGTGATCGGCAGCGAGGGAACGCTCGGAGTTATCACCGAGGTCACCGTCGCGATCAAGCCGCGCGTCACCCACAAGACGTACGGGGCGTGGGCGTTCCCCTCGTTCGAAGCGGGAGCTGCGGCCATCCGAGCCCTCGCGCAAGACGGCGGGGCAGGCGACCTCCCGGATGTCTGCAGACTGAGCGACGAGGAGGAGACCGAACTCACGCTCGCGCAGACAGACGGCGCCGCCGTTCGGCTGCTCCGCAGATGGCTTCGCGCTCGCGGCATCGAGACCCCGGCGCTGCTGCTCGGCGTGTGGGAGGGCACGGGGAGCGACACGAAGCGGCGCCACAAACGCGCCGTGCGGATCCTGAAGTCGCACGGTGGGGTCTCGGCGACGACAGCTCCCGCTGAGGCGTGGGATCGTGGCCGCTTCGGCTCGCCCCGGCTGCGCGACGAACTGCTCACTATCGGGGTGATGGTCGACACCCTCGAAACCGCCGCGACCTGGACGAAGCTCGCCGAAACGCACACCAGAGTTGCAGAGGCCATTCGCTCCGCGCTCGCAGCAGGCCCGGGCGGTGCAGAGACGCGACCGGCCGCCGTGCAGGGCCACATCTCCCACGTGTACCGCGACGGCGCCTCGCTGTACTACACCTTCATCGCGGGGGCCGAAGCTGACCCGATCGCGCAATACGACCGGGTCAAGGCGGCGGCAAACGCTGCCATTCTCGCCGCAGGCGCGACCATCACCCACCATCACGCGGTCGGCACGGAACACGCGGCGATGCTCCCGGCAGAGATCGGGCCGCTCGGCGTGAACGTGCTCCGAGCCGTGAAGCACGAACTCGACCCGGCGGGCATCATGAACCCGGGCAAACTCGTCTAGCTCGCGATCTGCGCGAGAGTTAGTTGGTAGCAATGGCAACGAAGCTGAAGCAATCAGTCATCCCGGGATCCACCGTGCTCATCACCGGGGCCGCCCGCGGTATGGGAGAACTCTACGCGCGGCGAGCGGCCCGCGAGGGGGCGCGCGCGATTGCGTTGTGGGACGTCGACGAAGCGCGCGCGGAAGCGCTCGCCGCTGAGCTGAACAACGCGCACGGGCGGGCAGTGGGGGCTGGCCCTGATGTCCGCGCGTACGCTGTCGACATCTCGGACCGTGACGCGGTCGTCGCCGCAGCGGCGCGCGTGCGTGAGGAGCTCGGAGACCCCGACATTGTTGTGAACAACGCCGGCATTGTGCGTGGCGCGCTGTTCTGGGAACACGACCAGGAGCGCGACATCGAGCTCACCATGCGCATCAACGCGCTCGCGCCGATGTGGATCACGCGAGAGTTTCTCCCGGCGATGATCGCGGACCGGACGAGGGGCAAGCGGATCCTCAACATCGCATCAGCCGCCGGGACTCTCGCGAATCCGCGGATGAGCGTGTATGCATCGTCAAAGTGGGCGCTGATTGGGTGGAGCGAATCCCTCCGCCTCGAACTCACCCGAACGGACAACGCGCATGTCGCGGTAACGACGTTCTGCCCGAGCTACATCTCAACGGGCATGTTCGCTGGCGCGCGTGGCCCGCTGCTCACGCCCATCATGCGCCCCCAATACGCGGTGAACGCCGCCTGGACGGGCATGCTCAGGGGCACCCCCATGGTGCTGCGCCCGTGGTCGGTGAAGGTGTCGATGGCTCTCCGCGGTCTCCTCCCGACGCGGGCGTGGGACGTGCTCGGCGACGGGGTGTTCAAGATTTACTCGTCGATGGACCGCTTCACCGGGCGGCAGTAGCTCCGCCAGCGGTGAGCGCCGAGATCACCACGCCAGGGTGGGTGACCGCGAAGTAGTGGCCGAGTTGCGGCAGCTCGATGAGCTGCGCGTTCGGCAGCGTCGCCGCAGCCCACCTTGCGACGCCGATGGGCACGTTCCCGTCGGCTGAGCCGTGGAGCAGGGTCACCGGTTGGTGCACCTCTTGGAGCGGGTAGCTGCGGCGCGTGATGCGGAGGTCTTCGACCGCTGGCCGTGATCCGTTGCTGGCGCTCGCCTCACGATCGGCTGCGAGGGTCTCCTGCACGGCGGCGTCGGCCATCACCGCGCGATCCGCCGCGGGCCACGCGGCCGTGTTCGCTGCGCGTGTCGAACGAAACGGGCCCCTGCCATCGAGCATCGCAGTGGCGAGCAGCGGCGCGAATCTCGCGACGGTGTAGAGGGTTGACACGATCGGTATGCGCCTCGCGAGCGCTGCGCGCGGCGCGCCGGGGACCATGCCGCAGGCGAGCACGACGCGCGCGATCCGGCTGGGGAAGCTGCGGGCGAGTTCGAGCGCGTACCCGGCCCCACCGGAAAAGCCGAGTGCCGTGGCCTGCGCGACACCCAACGCGTCGAGCACGGCTACGGCGTCGAGGGCAGCCGCCCCACCAAAGCGGGTATCACTGGCGCGGTGGCTGCGCTTCGCAGCCGAGGTGCCGCCAACACCCGGGCGGTCGAGCGCGATGATACGCACGCCTGCGGTGCGCGCCTCCTCGTGGAGCGGGAGGAGCTGGTAGCGCGAGCCAGGGGAGCCGTGTGCTGCGAGGATCGGTGTGCCGCGCGGGTCGCCGAGCACCGTAAATGCGACGGTGCGGCCAGCCCGGACAATCGTGCGGGTGGGTGGGGGGTCGTCCGGCTTGGACTCGGGGCCTGCCCCGCTACTGCCCGGCACGCGTGTTCCGATCCGCTGCGGCGAGAATCCCGTCGAGCACCATGCGCAGGCCGGCGGCGAAGCGTCGATCGCTGTCGTGATGCTCGGCAAACACCGACACCTCCCGCTGCTTCGGATCGATCATGAGCAGCTCGAGTTCGCCGCGTCCGAGGCGGATCGCAACGTGCCCAGTCACGAAATCGTGCACGGCAGCGTAGCCGTACGCGGCTTCCTCTGGGGAGAGGCCGGCCGTGCGCAGCGCGTCGACGACGCGGTGCGCGACATCGTTGGCCCCTGGGGTGTCGAGCGCAGCCTTGCGGTGCGCCTCGAGCACGAGCGGGTGCCGCATGAGCAGGTCGTGCAGGCCGTACGCGAAGGTCGTGACGAACGCGAGCCAGTCGCCCTCTGGCCACTCGGTGTCGCCGATCGCGTCTTCGACGAGTTCGGCGATGAGGGCGTGCCGGAGCGCGTCGATGCCGCCCGTTGCGCGGTGGATCGACATTGCCGATACGCCGAGCGCATCGCCGAGGGCGCGAAACGACACTGCTTCGAGACCGGAATCATCTGCGATGCGGGCGGCGGCGGCGTGGATCGCCGCGGTTGAGACGGCCTGCGGGCGGCCAGCCCTTGCGCTTGGGGGTGTATGGGTTACCATGATGCAACAATACCGTTACGCGTAACGAAATGGAACAATGGACCCCCTTGAAAATCTCAGCGGCCTCGAGCTCGCCGCAGCGTTCTCCCGCCGCGAGCTTGGTGTCGCCGAAGTTACTCGCCTGGCACTTGAGCGCGCAGAGCGCAGCAGCGACACCGTTGGAGCATTCACCACAATCGCCCACGAACGGGCCGGAAACGCAGCGCGTCGCGCACAACAGGCAATCGACGACGGCGACGCCGGACCCCTCGCAGGTGTCCCGACAGCGATCAAAGACCTCGAAGCCACCGCCGGTGTGCGCACCACCCTCGGCTCAGCGCTCTACCGTGACTGGATCCCCACGACCGATGACGTCATCGTTCGGGTGATTGACCACGCAGCGCTCGTGTGGATCGGGAAGACCACCGTCCCCGAATTCGGGGCGGCCTGCTATACCGAACCGGAGGTGGCCGCGCCCAGCCGCTCCCCGCACGCGCTCGACCGCTCGGCCGCAGGGTCGAGCGGTGGCGCGGCGGCAGCGGTCGCCGCGCGCCTCGTCCCGGTGGCGCAGGGGAGCGACACAGCGGGCTCACTCCGCTCACCGGCGAGTGCGTGCGGGGTCGTTGGCCTCAAACCCAGCCGCGGCCTGCTCACAGGCGGGCTCGCGGGCTCCGACGGCCTCGGCCTCTCCACGAAGGGGCCGATCGCGGTCACCGTCCGCGATACGGCAGCGATGCTCGACGTGCTCGCCGCAGCTGCGCCAGTCGGAACAGTCCACCCAGCAGCCCGAAACGGCTTCCTCGCAGTCTGCGACGTGCCACCGGGCAAACTCCGCATCGCCGTCGCGACCGGGTCCGTATCTGGCGGCGAGGTCGACCCAGCCGTGGCGGCAGCAACCGAAGCAGCCGGCACACTGCTCGCAACACTCGGACACAGCGTCACCGCGCTGACGCAGCCGACGGACAACGCGTTCGTTGAAGCCTTCACCGTGCTGTTTAGCGCGCTTGCTGGTGCGAAGCCCGTCCCAGCTGGCAGGGAACACGAACTGCGCCCGATCGTCCGCCACCTCCGCTCCCGCGCGCGTGCCGCGGACAGCGCTGAGTGCGCCGCCGCCCTCCTCAGCGTGCAGGCGAGCGCTGGAGCGTGGGCCGACCGATTCAGCGACGCTGACATCGTGGTGCAGCCCACCATCACCCAACTGCCGGCGCGCGTCGGCTCGCTGCGCAATGACCCCGACCCTGCTGCCGAACTCGCTGCGATGACGGCCTTCACCGGCAACACCATCCTTGCGAACGCGACCGGGTTCCCCGCCATCAGCCTGCCGCTTGGCTGGACGCAGAGCGGCATCCCCATCGGGGTGATGCTCACCGCGAAATGGGGCATGGATCAGCTCCTCCTCGCCGTCAGCGCACAACTCGAAGCTGCCGCGCCCTGGCGTACGCGCCAGCCCCAGCTCCCCTGAGGCCAGCAGCACCACTCGCGCGCTCCGCCCGCTCACTCCCGCACGCACCAAGCCCAACCCAGTGCTTCCCAGCCCAGCCCAGCCCAGCCCAGCCCAGATAGGAACCCCATGCAACCAACTGTCGACAGCGTCGTCGCACCCGAACCCCCGCACGCTCCCGCACGCGAAGCTGGCCGCGCCGCCACGCGGGCCGTCGCACTCGCGGGGCTCGCCGTCATCGTGCTCGCCGCGGCATCGCTCGAGGGCTTTGTGCTCCCTGTACTGCCGCAGCTCCAACGCGACTTCGGCGTTGACGCGGCGACAGGTGCGCTCGCGAGCGTCGTCCCCACCGTCATCACCGTCATCGTGACCCCACTCGCTGGGAGGCTCGCAGACGTCCACGGGGCAAACAAGACCCTCGCATGGCTGCTCGCCATTGTGATCGCGGGCGGCCTCACGTCCGCCTTCGGCCCGACGTTTCCCACCTTCATCGTCGGGCAAGCGCTCCAGGGGTTCGCGCTCGGCATCATTCCCGTCGGGTTCGTCGCGCTGCGACAGCTCTTTCCGGCCGAGCAGATCAAGACGGCCTCTGGGGTGCTCGTCTCCATGAGTATCGCGGGGGCGGGCCTCGGCGTGCTCATCGCGGGGCCCATCATCGACGCCACATCGCGCGCCGTGCTCTATGCCGTTCCCACCGGACTCGTCGCGCTCGGCGGTGCCCTGTTCTTCGCGGCAGCACGACGCGGGCAGGCCAAGACTGGCGACTCGGATGCGCGCGGCGATGCGGCGCCGGCTCGCACGGACTGGCTCGGTGCGAGCGTGTTCGCGCTCGCCCTCGTGGTGCTCGTCTTCGCGTTGTCGAGCACATCAACGCTCGGTTGGGGAGCGCCGCTGACGCTCGGGTACTTCGCGGGAGCCGCGGTGCTGTTCGCCGCGTGGACATGGGTGGAGCGCCGTGTCCGCGAACCCATGATCGATGTTTCGACGCTTGCTACGCGAGCCGTTGGTGGGTCGGTTGCCGTTGGTGTCGCCATTGGTGCGGGGTACGCGCCGCTAGTATTCCTCGTGCCCCAACTGATTGGGCAGCCCGTCGAGACGGGCTTCGGGCTCGGCGCGAGTGCGACCACCACAGGGTATTACCTCACAGCGGCCTACGCGGCAGGTGTCATCGCCTCGGTGCTCGCAGGGAAACTTGCGCAGCGCCGATCGGCACGCCTCGTCGGCTGGGTTGCGATGGCGTCGCTTGCTACTGGCGCAGCGCTCGCAGCGGTCGGCGCGGCCCCGATACTCATCATCGGCGCACTCGTCTTCGCCGGGATCGGTGCAGCCGCAGCATCAACCGTGGTCTACGCGGCAGCAGCTGTCGGGGCAAACGAGCACGAGGTCGGCGTATCGACCGCGCTCATCACGATCGCCCGCGCCGTCGGCGGTGCGTTCGCGACGCAGATTGTCGCGTCGATCATCACCGGCGACGGGGGAACGCCAGACTTTGCGACGTTCCGTTCAGCCTTCCTCGTTGCCGCAGCGCTCGCGGCTGCCGGAGCCATCGCTGCGGCCGCATTGCTTCCCCGAGACCGCCAGCAGCGGGCGAAAGTGACGTCGTAACCGGCGCAGCGCACGGCGCCGTGTACTGCGCAGTGCACGGAAGGGGGTTCGGCGCAGTGCCCCGCACTGTGGCACCTGGGTACTACGCGGTTCATACCCAAGACTGACGCGCGGAGGCCGCGCGGACGCAACGATGGGAGTATGAGCTTCCCAGAGGTGTTAAAGCAGCCGTCTACGTTCGTCGCAGCCGCGCTCGTCACAGCGTGTCTGTTGGCGCTTCTCGCAGCACTCGGGGGGTTCCTGCTCATCAACCAGGCAACCCAGACGGTGCTGTCGGTTCCGCAAGTTCACGCCACTGCGGTGAGCGAGGACGCGCCGCGCGGCCAATAGCCGGCACCCGGTTGCACGCAGCTCTCGCTCGGCGCGGGCTCGCGATCTATGCTGGAGCCATGTCGCACCCATTTTTCGGGGAAGGCC
This sequence comes from Leucobacter komagatae, assembly GCF_000834055.1. Classification (GTDB taxonomy): domain Bacteria; phylum Actinomycetota; class Actinomycetes; order Actinomycetales; family Microbacteriaceae; genus Leucobacter; species Leucobacter komagatae_A. The sequence goes on along the minus strand of NZ_JXSQ01000004.1, from coordinate 21,983 downwards.
CAAAACCCCGCATCTTCGGGCACCGAGGTTTCGTGTCCGCGGCCAGTGCCAGCGCGGGAGTCGTCGAGAACTCCCGCGAAGCCATCGCGGCCGCACTCGCTGCCGGCGTCGACTTCGTCGAGTCCGACTGCCAGCTCACCGCCGACGGCAGGGTCGTGCTGTTCCACGATGCGACGCTCACGCGAACGCTGGGGGACCCGCGCCGCGTGAGCGCCGTGGATTACGCCGAACTCGCCGAACTCATGGAGCTGCGCGGAGGGCTGCTCACGCTAGACGAGGCCGTCACGGATTTCCCCGAAGCGCGATTCAATATCGACATGAAGTCCGCTGCCGTCGCCGAACCAGCCGGCGCCATCGTCGGACAGCTCGCCCCCGATCGAGTACTCATCGGCAGCTTCTCGGAGGCGCTGCGGCTTCGCTCGCTCGCCGCCGCGCGCGCCGCCTCAGGGGTGCGGCCGGCAACGGGGGCGGGGCAGCGCGCAATCGTGCGGATCCTCACGGCCGTCGCGATGCGCTCCAAGGCGCTGCTCGATCGAGCTTTCAGCGGCGTGGATGCGCTGCAGATCCCCGAACGGCAGGGGCCGGTGCGGGTGCTCAGCGACAGGCTGCTCAATGAGGCACACACGCGAGGTGTCGAGGTGCACGTCTGGACGGTGAACGCGTCAGAGCACATGCTGTCACTCGCGCGGCAAGGGGTTGACGGGCTGATCACTGATCGCGCCGACGTCGCCGTGGGGCTGTTCCGCTAGCCGCGGCCCGCGGCTAGCGAGGAGCGGGGCGCACCGGTGACAGTGCGCGCCCACCCCGTGGCCACCGACGCAGTTAGCGTGCGCAGCTGCAGCGATCCGCCTGCGCGACGCCCTCGAGCGCGGTCTCGATGTGCTCGCCGCAGCCGGCCCAGGTTGGCTTTGAACAGGTTTCGCAGGTGACGCGTGCGCACATAGTGTGTCCTTTGGGGTCGGTGGTCGGTCGTAGCCGACCACGAATGGGGTGGGGAATGATCATCCGCTAACACCATCAAAGCAGAAGCAGCCCTCGCTAGGCTTAAGAGGTGATGATGGCGCGCCCCTGCCGGGACGGCGCCCGAACGGCGACAAAGGAGATCCGATGAGCGAAGCGCTCGAAACTGGCATCAAACAGCACATTGACGGGGCGTTCGAAACAACCATCGCGGAGCTGTGCGAACTTGTGCGCATCCCCTCCGTGTCGTGGCCCGCCTTCGACCCGGCGCACGTGCAGGCGAGCGCCGAGAAGGTAGCTGACCTGATGCGATCGACCGGCGTGTTCGACTTCGTCGACATCCGGCGTGCGCCCGTCGACGGGCAGGAGAACGAAGCTGATCCCGAGCTCGGCCATCCGGCGGTCATCGCGCGGCGTGCCCCGAAGAACGGCGCGCCAACCGTGCTGCTCTACGCGCACCATGACGTGCAGCCCCCCGGGAAAGACGAAGAGTGGGACACCCCGCCCTTCGAACCGACCCAGCGCGGCGACCGCCTGTTCGCTCGCGGAGCAGCCGACGACAAGGCGGGTGTGATGGCACACGTCAGCGCGATCCGCGCGCTGAAGGCCACGGCAGGCGACGACTTCGATCTCGGGCTTGCCGTGTTCATCGAGGGCGAGGAGGAGTGGGCCTCGCAGTCGTTCGGCAACTTCCTGCGCGAGAACCGGGACGAGCTCGCGGCCGACGCGATCATCGTCGCCGATTCCGGCAACTGGGACATTGATACGCCTGCGCTCACGGTCGCCCTGCGCGGCGCCGTCGCGTTCAACGTGAAGATCGACACGATGGCGCACGCGACGCACTCCGGCATGTTTGGTGGCGCAATCCCCGACGCGATGCTCGCAGCGGTGAAGCTGCTCGGCACGCTCTGGGACGAGGACGGGGCGGTTGCGGTCGAGGGGCTCACGAGCGCCGACCTCACCACACCCGAGTATGACGAGGCGCGGCTTCGTGAGGAGTCGGGGCTGCTTGACGGGGTGTCGCCCATCGGGCGCGGTGAGATCCTCTCACGGATGTGGGCGCAGCCAGCGATCACGGTCACGGGCATCGACGCCCCTGACATCGCGAACGCATCGAACACCCTGATTCCGAGTGTGACGGTGCGGATTTCGGCACGCGTCGCGCCTGGCCAGGACCCGCAGGAGTTCTACGACGCGCTCACGGGCCACCTCACGAAGCACGCACCGTTCGGCGCGAAGCTTTCGTTTGAGGATCCGGGCCTCGGCCACTCCTTCAGCGTCGATACCACTGGCCCGGCTGTCGCACACATCCGTGCTGCGATGGAGCTGGCTTTGGTCGCGCGCCGATCGATATGGGGATTGGTGGATCGATTCCGTTCATCGCCGACCTCGTCGAGGAGTTCCCGAAGGCTGAGATCCTCGTGACGGGTGTTGAGGATCCGGACAGCCGGCCGCACTCGCCGAATGAGTCGCTCCACCTGGAGTCCTACCGCAAGGTGCTCGCAACCGAGGCGATCTTCCTCGCGCGCATGAACACGGGCCTGTAGTAAGCGACACAGCTAGTAAATGCGACAGGGGCGGTGGTGGATCTTGGATCCACCACCGCCCCTGTGTGCGTGAGGTTACTTGGCCTCGGGGGTTTCCGCGTGTGCAGCGGACGCAGTGGTCGTTGCTGCCGGTGTTGACGCGGCTGGCAGTTCGCCCTTCTGCGCCTGCAGCAGGTCGCGGATCTGCGCGAGCAGCTCCTGCTCGGTCTCGCCCGTGGCCTCTTCGACGACGGGCATCGTGCGCTTGCGGAGCTCGTTCATCGGGACGATGAAGACGAAGTAGACAACAGCCGCGACGATGAGGAAGTTGATGAGCGCGCCGATGAGCGCGCCGAATGCGATCGTGCCGCCGCGGGGTAGGTCGACGAGCAGTGCGGTGTCGAGGGAGTCTGCTTCGAAGAACATGCCGATGAGCGGCGTGATGAGCGAGCTCACGACCTTCTCGACGACAGCGTTGAACGCCGCACCGATGACGACCGCTACGGCGAGGTCGATGACGTTGCCGCGGAGCAGGAACTCCTTGAACCCTTTGAACATGTGCTTCCCCTTTGTGTCTTGCGTGAATGGTCTAGGCGTTTTGTGGGTGATGGTTCGCCACTAATGTATTGCTTCTCGCTAGGATACGCGACCCTGTGACGCCGCAGAGAGACGCGCTGTAGCCTGGCGACATGGAGTTTATTGGCGCCCAGCCTTCCCTCGATCTCACCTATTCCGACGTCTTCCTCGTGCCGCGCAGATCCGCGGTCACGAGCCGCCTCGCGGTGGATCTCACCCCGTCAGACGGCACCCCAGCAACAATCCCGCTGGTGTCGGCAAACATGAACTCGGTGACTGGGCCACGCCTCGCAGCCGTGCTCGCCCGGCGCGGCGGCCTCGGGGTGCTCCCGCAAGACATGGCCGTTGAGCCGCTCGCAGACGCGATCGCGTGGGTGAAGGCGCAGCCCGTGTCGTTTGACAGCCCAGTTGTGCTCTCGCCGGAACAGACCGCTGCTGATGCGCTCAAGCTCATCCCGTCCGCGGCGGGGCAGAGCATCGTCGTTGGCGTGCGCGGCAACGGCGGCTCGCTCGCAGTGAGCGACGTCCGCGGTGTGCTCTCAGCGACGCGGCTCCAGGTCGTGCCGAGCGATGCGCGGCTCGGCGATCTCACCGTCGGGGCGCCACCCGTCCTCGACATTGGCGACCTCGGCGGCACAGCGGCCGACCCCCGCGCGGTCTTCGACGCCGTCGACGCGCTGCTGGGCGACGGGGGAAGCCCCGCAGCCATCATTACTGACGGCGCAACCGTCGTCGGCGTGCTCTCGCGGCGGTCCGCCCTGCGCACCTCGATGTACCGCCCAGCGCTCGATGGAGACGGCCGCCTCGCCGTAGCCGTCGCTGTCGGCATCAACGGCGACGCAGCCGGAAAAGCTCGCGCGCTTGCAGCCGCCGGGGCTGACGTGCTCGTCGTCGACACCGCGCACGGGCACCAGGAATCCATGCTCCGCGCACTGACTGAGATCTCCGCGCTCCGCCTCGGGCTGCCGATCGTCGCAGGCAACATTGTCACCCACGACGGCGTTCACGACCTCGTGAACGCCGGGGCCACGATCCTGAAGGTGGGCGTTGGCCCGGGGGCGATGTGCACAACACGCATGATGACGGCCGTTGGGCGCCCGCAGTTCTCCGCCGTGCTCGAGACCGCGGAGGCCGCGCGGGAGCTCGGCGCACACGTGTGGGCCGACGGGGGAGTGCGCTACCCGCGTGACGTGGCGCTCGCACTTGCGGCCGGGGCAGGATCGGTAATGATCGGGTCGTGGTTCGCTGGCACAGCCGAGTCGCCGGGGGAGCTCGCAACCGACAGCGACGGTCGGCAGTACAAGGAGTCGTGGGGGATGGCATCGACGAAGGCTGTCACCGGACGCTTCTCCAAGCTCGACGCCTACGAGCGCGCCCGCAAGGAACTCTTTGCCGAGGGCATCTCGTCGTCGAAAATCTATCTCGACCCGCAACGGCCAAGCGTCGAGGACCTCGTCGACATGATCACCTCCGGCGTGCGCTCCTCGTTTACCTACGCTGGGGCTGCGACGCTTGAGGAGTTCAGACGGAACGCTCGAGTCGGGCTGCAGTCAGCCGCCGGTTACGAGGAGGGCAAAGCTCTCCCCGTGTCCTGGTAGGCCAGTCCGGCGGCAGCGGGAAGCTGAGAAACCGCGCCGATCCGCGCGGGTGTGCGCCGACGGATACGCCGGTTCACTAGACTGGGAAGCTGCAACGGTAAGGAGCTTTGGTGGAATACATCTCGACCCGCGGCGGGATGGCCCCCGCACCCTTCAGCGCGACACTGCTCGAAGGGCTTGCGACAGACGGTGGCCTTGCGGTCCCCGAAACCATGCCTGAGATCACGCTCGAGCGAATCGAGACGTGGCGCTCACTGAGCTACGCCGAGCTCGCGACCGAGATCCTCAGCTTCTTCGCAACTGACATTCCGGGGCCAGAGCTTTCGGCAATGTGTGAGCGCGCTTACCGTGAAGAGAGCTTCTCTCCCGGGATCGTGCCCCTCACTCCCATCAGCGAGTCGATCAGCCTCCTCGGCCTGTCCGAGGGGCCGACGCTCGCGTTCAAAGATATGGCGATGCAGTTCCTCGGGCAGTCGCTCGAGTACGTGCTTCGCAAGACCGGGCGCACACTGAACATCCTCGGGGCGACCTCGGGCGACACCGGCTCCGCCGCCGAGTACGCGCTGCGCGGCAAGGAGGGCGTCTCCGTGTTCATGCTGTCGCCCCAGGGCCGCATGAGCGACTTCCAGCGTGCGCAGATGTACTCGCTAGACGACGCGAACATCCACAACATCGCGGTCGAGGGCGTCTTCGACGACTGCCAGAACCTCGTGAAGAGCATCGCCGGCGATCTCGAGTTCAAGCGCAACAACACCATTGGTGCGGTGAACTCCATCAACCTCGGTCGCATCTCGGCGCAGGTCGTCTACTACTTCTGGGCGTGGTTGCGCGCGAGCGACGCGTTGACGCCGGCGGAGCGCGAGACCTTCAAGGTGTCGATCACCGTTCCGTCCGGCAACTTTGGCAACATCCTCGCCGGGCATTTTGCTCGCGAGATGGGTGCGCCGATTCGCCGCCTCGTGCTCGCCGCGAACGAGAACAATGTGCTCGACGACTTCTTCCGCACCGGCGTGTACGCGCCGCGGAGCTCGGCAGACACGCACGCGACCTCAAGCCCCTCGATGGATATCTCGAAGGCGTCGAATCTTGAACGGTTCATCTTCGATCTCCTCGGCCGCGACGCTGAGCGGCTCAACGCCGCCTGGCGCGAGCTCGACGAGACAGGGAAGCTGGACCTCAGCGCCGAGCTGCCCCGGTTCACGGGTGAGTTCGGCATCCTCAGCGGGACGAGCACGCACGCCGACCGTGTCGCGACGATCCGTTCGGTGCGCGAGGAGAGCGGCGTGACGATCGATCCGCACACCGCTGACGGCGTGAAGGTTGCGCGCGAGCACCTCGAGCCTGGCGTGCCGATGATCGTGCTTGAGACCGCGAAGCCGGAGAAGTTCCCAGACATTGTTGTCGAGGCAACGGGGGAGCGGCCCGAGCTGTCGGCTGAGCTCGCTGGGCTGCTCGACCTGCCTCAGCACGTCACGGAGATGGCAAATAACGAGACCGAGCTTCGGGAATTCGTCGCGGCGCGGGCGCTCCGGGCGTAGACTCCAGGCACATGGTCCACAGCTAGGAGGGGTCAATAGTGTTCGGACGCCGCACAGAGCAGGTACTAACTCGACGCATAGTTGAGCTGGAAAGACGGAGCGGCATCCGCGTGTCGGTAGACGACTCCGCTGATGAGCACACTTCGCCGGAATCGGGCGAGGCCCGCAGCCGGGCACGCGGTGCGTGGGGCGACGGGTTCGGCATGGTCGCTACCCGGTCGCTGCAGATCATCATCGTGCTCGTACTCACGGCTGGCGTCGTATTCGGGCTGCGCACCCTGAGTACCGTCTTCATCCCGATCCTCCTCGCACTCATCCTCGCGAGCACGTTCTGGCCGGTCATGCGCTGGCTGCGCAACCACAGGGTGCCCTCGGCTCTCGCCACCGTCATCGTGCTGCTCGGGATACTCCTCATCCTCACCGGTGTCGGCTGGCTCATCGTCTGGGCCGTGCGCGACGAGTGGGATGAACTCTCGGCGCAGGCCCAGGACGGCTTCACGCAGGTCGTCGAGTGGGTGCAGACGCTCCCGTTCGCTCCGAGCTCAGAGCAGATCTCTGAGTGGCAGGACACGGTCGTAGACTTCGTGACCAGCTCGCAGTTTGGCTCGGGCGCGCTCGCGGGCGTCGGCGCGATTACCAGCTTTGTCACCGGGCTCGTGCTGCTCATCGTTGTGCTCTTCTTCTTCTTGAAGGACGGGCCGCAGATCTGGCGCTTCCTCCTCCGCCCGTTCCGCGGTGAGTCCCTCGCCCGCGCGAAGCGGGCAGGCGACAAGACGGTCTCGACGCTCGGCTCCTACGTGCGCGGCACGGCCGCCGTCGCCGCCGTCGACGCGATCGGCATCGGCATCGGCCTATTCATCCTTGGCGTCCCGCTCGCGCTCCCGCTCGCGGCGCTCGTGTTTATCCTCGCGTTCATCCCCATCGTCGGTGCGACGGTCGCCGGCATCCTCGCTGCGCTCGTCGCGCTCGTCGCGAACGGGCCGCTCAGCGCGGTGCTCGTGGTCGGCGTGGTCGTGCTCGTGAACCAGCTCGAGGGCAACTTCCTGCAGCCCGTGCTCATGGGCAGGGCGCTCAAACTGCACTCACTCGTCATCCTGCTCGCACTGACCATCGGCACCGTGCTCAGCGGCGTGCTCGGCGCGATCCTCGCGGTCCCGATCGCGGCGGTCGCCTGGGGCATCATTCAGGTCTGGGACGGCCCCAACCTGCCAGCGAAGCCGTTCCGTCAACGCGAACGGGAACGGGTGTAAGCCGGCTACGCAGCACCAACGGAAAGGTCGCCCATGCGATTCCTGTTTCAGCTCATCTCCCAGGTGGTGCTCGCCGCCATAGCGCTCGTGATCATCCACTTCGCGCTCCCAGGCGTCTCACTGCACCTCGGCGGCTTCCTCATCGCCCTCGGCGTCTTTACGCTCGCGCAGGCGGTCCTCGGCCCGTTTGTGCTGAGTATCGCGCGCCGCTATGCCGCCCCGCTTGCGGGCGGAGTTGGCCTCGTGGCGACACTCCTGTCGCTCTGGATCGCCTCGCTGTTCAACGGTGGCATCGAGATTCATGGAGCACAGTCGTGGTTGCTCGCCCCGCTGATTGTCTGGGTCGTCACGGCCCTCGGTGGCTGGTTGTTCATGGCCCTCTTCGCCGAACGCTGGTTGAAGAAGCGTGAGACCGCGCGGACCATCGCGCGCGCCAAGGCCTAGCCAGAACGGGCAACACGCGCGGGCGCACCGGTTTTAGGGCCTCGATTTGTGGAGCGCCTGGGGATGTGGGAATATATATGAGTTGTCGCCGAGAGCTTCAGGCCCAAGGCAAAGACAACGCGTCCGGCCCTATCGTATAGCGGCCTAGTACGCCGCCCTCTCACGGCGGTAACGCGGGTTCGAATCCCGCTAGGGTCACCGGATAGAAAGCCTCACCTTCGGGTGAGGCTTTCTGCATTTCACGAAGCAAATCAGGCGCCTCCGGCCACTAGGCTTTCACGCATGCCGGAAGACACTGCCACCGATCCTGCACCCAATCGCACATGGGTGCGGATCACCGCATACATCGTCGCGCTCGCGGCGCTCATCGTCGCGACGGTCCTCGCGTGCTTCTTCGGACTGTTTCTCGGCTACGGGGCAATCGACTCCACCCGCCCCCAGTGGGTATTGGCGCTCATCCTTGGTGTTGGCACCATCGGGACTGCCGCGATCGGCGTGGTCTGCGCCATCTGGGGCGGCGTCAGTCTTGCACGCGGAGAGGATGGCTGGGGCGTCCCAGCCATCGGCGTCGTTGCCGTGTGGCTGAACTTCGCGATCGCCAGCGCACTCATCAGCATCTAGCGCCCAGCCGACTCCGCTCGTTGCCCACCCGCTGTGGCGCGGCGCCCCGAGAGAGTCCCCACGGCTATGCTTGAACCATCATTTCCACGCACAACGAGGAGCACGTAGTGACCCGCACGATCAAGCTTGCAGTGATTCCAGGCGACGGCATTGGCCCGGAGGTGATCGAGCAGGCGAACCGCGTCATCGATGCGGTGCTCGCCGGGAGCGATGTTGCACTCGAACGCACCGAATTCAAACTCGGTGCAGAGCGTTTCCTCGCGACGGGGGAGACCCTGCCAGAAAGCGAGCAGGCGGCGATCGCGAGCCACGACGCAATCCTCTTCGGCGCGGTCGGCGGCGTTCCAGGCGATCCGCGGCTGCGCTCCGCAAACATCGAGCGCGGCCTGCTCCTCAAGCTTCGATTCGACTTCGAGCACTACGCGAATGTGCGCCCGTGCGTGCTCTTCCCCGGCGTGGACTCGACACTCGCGAACCCCGGAACCGTTGACTTTGTTGTGGTGCGTGAGGGCACCGAGGGTCCCTACGTTGGCAACGGTGGCCGGCTCCGCCCGGGAACGCCGGCCGAGGTCGCGACCGAGGTCTCGGTGAACACCGCGTTCGGTGTTGAGCGGGTCGTGCGCTACGCGTTCGAGACCGCCAAGGCTCGTCCGCGTCAGAAGCTCACCTGGGTGCACAAGACCAACGTGCTCGTGCACGCCGGTGCGACGTGGCAGCGTGTCGTCGAGGCAGTGCACGCGGAGTACCCCGAGATCGCCGTAGACTATATGCACGTCGATGCGGCAACGATCCACATGGTGCAAAACCCAGCACAGTTCGACGTGATCGTCACAGATAACCTCTTCGGCGACATTCTCACCGATCTTGCCGGCGCTATCGGCGGCGGCATCGGACTCGCGGCGTCAGGCAACATCAACCCAGACGGGTCCTTTCCGAGCATGTTCGAACCGGTGCACGGCTCCGCTCCCGACATTGCGGGGCAGCAGCTGGCCGATCCGACCGCGGCGATCCTCTCTGCCGGGCTCATGCTCGACCATTTGGGGCTCGCTGCCGAGGGCGACCGGCTGCGTGCAGCAGTGCGCGCGGATCGTGCAGCGAACGGCGCGGCCCGCCGCTCCACCGGTGAGATTGGGGACGCGATCATCGCTGAGATCCCCGCGAGCGGCACACCGCTGCTCGGCGCGTAACCACCACACAACAGTTTTCCCTTCTACGAAAGGCGTGTCATGACTGACCTCACCTTCGCTCACACCGAGGCCGAGCGTCTCCCCGCGAAAGACCGCGAGGCGATCCTCGACAACCCCGGTTTCGGCGATCACTTCACAGACCACATGGTGTCCATCGCCTGGACCCGCGACGCTGGCTGGCACGACGCGCAGGTCATGCCGTACGGGCCGATCCCCATGGATCCCGCCTCCTCGGTGCTGCACTACGGCCAGGAGATCTTCGAGGGCTTGAAAGCGTACCGTCGCGCTGACGGCTCGATCGTCACCTTCCGGCCCGAGGAGAATGCCAGCAGGCTCAACGACTCGGCCGCACGGCTCGCGCTCCCGGAGCTGCCCGTTGAGCTGTTCGTTGAGGCGGTCAAGCGCCTCGTCGCCGTTGACGCAGCGTGGGTGCCGAGCGGCGCTGACCAGTCGCTCTACGTGCGGCCGTTCATGATCGCAGACGAGAGCTTCCTCGGTGTCCGCGCAGCGCAGCGCGCCCGATTCCTCGTCATCGCAAGCCCGTCCGGTCCGTACTTCACCGGTGGCATCAAGCCCGTCTCGATCTGGCTTTCGCAGGACTTCTCGCGCGCCGGACACGGCGGTACGGGGGCGGCAAAGTGCGGCGGCAACTACGCCGCGTCGCTGCTTCCGCAGAACCTGGCCGCTGAGAACGGCTGCCAGCAGGTGCTGTTCACCGACGCGAACTCGCCCGACACGATCGACGAGCTGGGGGGCATGAACCTGTTCCTCGTGCGCGATGACAAGACACTTGTCACGCCAGCGCTCAACGGCAACATCCTTCCAGGGATCACGCGCAAGAGCCTCATCCAGCTGGCGAAGGACCGCGGCTACGCCGTTGAGGAACGCGCCGTGACGGTAACGGAGTGGCGCGAGGGCGTCGCGAACGGCTCCATCACGGAAGCGTTCGCCTGTGGCACGGCTGCGGTCATCACCCCCATCGGTCAGCTGAAGTCGCCAGACTTCACGATCGACTTCGGTGACCGCGCGCCCGGAGAGCTGACGCTGTCCCTGCGTGAAGAGCTCACCGGCATCCAGTACGGAACCCACGAAGACCGCCACGGCTGGCTCACCGAGATCCCGGCCGTCGGCGCGGCTGTCTAAGGAGAACATCTAGTGAAAATCGCTCGCTTTGAGGCGGAAGGTGAGATCTCATTCGGGATCCTCGACCAGGCAGAGGACGGGAAGGGCGTTGAGCTCGTCGAGCTCATGGGCGATCCCATCGTCGCCGGCTTCGACACGACGGGGAAGCGATTCCGTTTCGCCGACGTGCGGCTGCTCGCCCCGGTGATCCCACGCTCGAAGATTGTGTGCGTCGGGAAGAACTACGCGGACCACATCGAAGAGATGAAGGGCGTGACCGGTGGCGACGCGCCAGTAGAGCCGCTGTTGTTCCTCAAGCCAAACACGTCGGTGATTGGGCCGGGCGGCACCATTGTGCGCCCGAAGATCTCCGATCGGGTTGAGCACGAGGGCGAACTTGCCATGGTGATTGGCGCGATTGCGAAGGATGTTCCTGAGGAGCGCGCGCTCGAGTACGTCTTCGGTTTCACCTGCGCGAACGATGTTTCGGCGCGCGACATCCAGGTCAAAGACGGCCAGTGGACGCGTGGCAAGGGATTCGACACATTCTGCCCGCTCGGGCCCGTGATCGAGACGGATCCCGACCTCGCCGACGCCAGGGTCACGACCAGGGTCAACGGAGAAACCAGGCAGGACGGCAGCACAGCGCAGCTCATTTTCTCGCTCGCACGCATCGTCGCGCACGCCTCGCAGGCGTTCACACTACTCCCCGGTGACGTGATCCTCACCGGCACACCTGCAGGTGTGGGGCCGCTCGAAGCCGGCGACGTCGTCGAGGTCGAGGTCGAGGGGATCGGGATCCTCCGCAACACCGTCGCGTAGCGTGGCGGCTTCCGGGTGCGGGCGGCGAGCTCGCACCTGGGAGCGGTAGGCCGCGGGAGGTGAGACAATAGGAACACGATGGATCCGAATAAGCTCAACCACACCCAGGCCGACGATGAACCAAAGTTCATCAAGACCCGCCCGAACAAGGGCGGCCTTGCCGCGCGCCCACAGGTGCGCCCGAAGGCCGAGGGCTGGGAGCAGCTCACGAACGCAGACGGCCGCCCCACGCTGCAATTCGCGTCACCGCGCGTCAAGCAGCCTGCGACGCACCTCGCTGACCTGACGCTCGCCGAGCGCGAAGCGAAGATCGTCGAGATGGGTCTTCCGAAGTTCCGCGCGAAGCAGCTCTCCGTGCACTATTTTGAGCACCGCACCACCTCTCCTGAGGAAATGACGGATCTCCCGAAGGATCGCCGCGAGGAGCTCGCGGAGGCATTCTTCCCGCCGCTGCTGAGCGAGGTGAAGAAGCTCGTCACCGATGACGGTAACACCGTGAAGTTCCTGTGGCGCCTGTTCGACGGTGCTCTCGTCGAGTCCGTGCTGATGCGCTACCCAGGCCGGATCACGCTGTGCGTGTCGAGCCAGTGCGGCTGCGGCATGAACTGCCCGTTCTGCGCGACCGGGCAGGCCGGTCTGACACGAAACATGTCGACCGCTGAAATCCTCGACCAGATCGTTCAGGCGAACCGCTTCATCGCTGAGGGCGGGCTCGGCCACAAGCGTCGCGCAGGCAACGGGGCTGAACCAGAGCGCGTGAACAACATTGTGTTCATGGGCATGGGGGAGCCGCTCGCGAACTACAAGCGCGTGATGAACGCCGTGCGGCGCATGGTTGCGCCGTCGCCCGAGGGCCTCGGCATGAGCGCCCGCGGCATCACGGTCTCCACGGTTGGTCTGGCCCCGGCGATCCGCAAGCTCGCCGACGAGGACATCCCCGTCACGTTCGCGCTCTCGCTGCACGCGCCAGACGATCAGCTGCGCGACGAGCTCATCCCGGTGAACAGCCGCTGGAAGGTCGACGAGGTGCTCGACGCGGCATACGCGTATTACGAGAAGACCGGGCGCCGCGTCTCCATCGAGTACGCGCTCATCAAGGACATGAACGATCACGGCTGGCGCGCAGATTTGCTCGCGGATCGACTTAACGAGCGCGGTCGCGGCTGGGTGCACGTCAACCCGATTCCGCTGAACCCGACCCCCGGCTCCATCTGGACTTCCTCAACAAAGGAGGTCACGCGCGAGTTCGTCGATCGGCTCAACGCTGCCGGCGTGGTGACGACACTTCGCGACACCCGCGGCAAGGAAATCGATGGCGCCTGCGGGCAGCTCGTCGCTACCGAGCAGGATCGGGCAGACGCAGAGGCTTTCGCCACCTCCTAGTGGAGGGCGAATCCGCTCGGTGCAGCCGGCCCGCTAGCCAGCTGCGCCGAGCGCTGTTGCGAGCAGTGCAACGTCGTCCGCGGTGTTCCACACGTGGAACGAGACACGGGCGTTGCCTGCGCGACCCGATGCCACGATGCCCGCGGCTTGCATCGCAGCGAGCGCGGTGCCGTCAGCGTCGGGCCAGGTGACGATCGCCGAATTGCTCTCGGGAAGCCCCAGCACCTTGCGTGCGGCGTTCGCGAGCCCCACCGCATGGTCGTGGACCTCCGCTGGGTCGAGTGACACGAAGAACGCGAGTGCTGCCTCCGTGCCAGCGACGAGTGGCCAGAGCGGCGACAGGTCGAAGCGGCCAGCGCTTGCGGAGAGCGGCGTATGCCCTGCGTAGCATGAGCTCCAAACGTCGTCCGCAGAGCACCATCCGGCGGCGATGGGGGTGAGCGCCTCATCGAGGCCCTCACGCACGGTGAGGAACGCGGTGCCTCGCGGTGCACAGAGCCACTTGTAGGCATGGCACACGGTGTAATCGAATGTTGCGGCGCCAACGGGCAGCCACCCGAGCGACTGCGTCAGGTCGACGCAGGTGCTGGCGCCGACGCTGGCCGCGGCGGCAACGATTGCCTCGTGGTCTGCGACCTCTCCCGTCGCCGACTGCACGAGCGAGAAGGCGACGAGCGCGGTTTCGGGCCGCACCGCAGCCGCGAGCTCGGAAGCTGGGGCGTAGCGCACGGTGACGCCGCGGGCAGCAAGCTGCTCAAACGGGTGCGTGAGTGATGCGAAATCACCTTCGGGGCAGAGCACCTCTGCGCCATCGGGGACCGACGTGGCGACGATGGAGACGAGCTGGGAGACCTGTGAGCCGAGGGCTACGCGCTCAGGGGCGACGCCTGCGAGGGTGGCGTAGAGTTCGCGGGTGCGCTCGGCCGAAGCCGTGATCGCGTGCGCATTGAGCTTGCCTGCCGACCACTCCTCGTAAAACGCGCGGCTGGCGTCGAGCGTGGCTTTCGTCGGGAGCCCGCCCGTGCACGCTGAGAGATAGCCACGTGTCTCAGGGAAGTGGCTTGCGAAGTCGGCGGCGGTGTCGACGTGGGGCATGTTCGTGCTCATATTGACAGGCTACGCGTGGCTCAGACATAAGAATAGGGAATGATTCTTATGAAAGAGTTCCTCCAGGGTTATAGTGGTCGTGTGAATGCTACGAGACCTGTCGACCCCCTCGGCTCCATCGACTCCACCGAGCTGCGCATTTTGCATACGCTCTCGGTCACTGGATCGCTGACCGCAACCGCAGCTACCCTCGGCCTCAGCCAGCCCGCCGTGAGCCAGCGCATCAAGCGCGTCGAGACCAGACTCGCGGTCCCGCTCATTGAGCGATCCGGCCGCGGCATCCGGCTGACAACCGCCGGCAATATCCTCGCCGACCACGGGCGAACCGTCGTGAGCGAGATCGACGCAGCTCTCGCCGCGATCGACGATCTCCGTGGCGAACGCGCTGGCACGTTGCGGCTCGTCGGCTTCCCATCCGCATCGGCAACAATCGTCCCGGCGATTATGCGCATGCTCGCGATCGAGGCGCCGGAGGTTGCGCTCCAGTACCGCGAGGCCGAGCCGCCCGAGGCAACCGAGATGCTGCGCGACGGTGAGGTCGACTGCGCGCTGATCTTCGATTACGAGGGCGCAGCCGAGCTCCCCGCAGGGTCGGCGTTCTTCCCGCTCTGGCGCGAAGAGGTGCACCTGGTCGTTTCGGAGCGCAGGGCCGCCGAGATCAGGGAACTCGGGGAGGCAGGCTCGCCGGCAAAGCTCGGCGACTTCGCAGCGGAACACTGGATCGCCGGGTGCGAAAAGTGCCGCGGTCATTTGCTTGCCGCAGCGCACGACTCCGGGTTCGATCCCGAGATCATCCAGGAGACCGACAACGTGCCGGCGATGCTAGCGATGGCCGCAGCAGGCGGAGCGGTCGCCATGGTTCCGGGGCTCGGACTCGCGGCAGCGCGAACGCTTCCCGATGGGGCAGCCGTGGTCCTGCTCGACCAGCAGCGCCACCGCACGATTGGGCTGATTTCGATGGCGACAGCCAACGAGAGCCCACAGGTGCGCCTCGCAAAGCGGCTGCTCGCCGGCATCGACGGCGCCACCTGGGGCCTCGAACCTGCGGGCCTTGAGTTCTCGAGCCGCTGAGTGGCAGTGCCGCTGTGCCGCTGAGCGGCTCGGCCACTGAGCCGCATGCTCGCTGAACTGCCTGCCCGCTGAGCCACCTGCTCGCTGACCCGCTGGTGTGCTTGGCGGCCGCGGCCGCAGGCCACCCGCGAAGAGACCGACACCCAGAGGGAGTATCCACTGTGACACAGAGCGCTGCCGTGCGGCCCGAGCCGAGTAATGGCGGGGGAGCGAAGCGGCAGCCGCTGCCACGCGAACTGGGCGGCAAGCTCCAACGGCGCACGCTGCTCGTGCTGTCCAGTGCAACGATTCTCGGGGGCCTTGGCTTCGGCGCTTCGGCGTCGGTCGGGGCGCTCCTGCTCGCGGAAGTGAGTGGGCAAGACGCAATCTCTGGCCTCGCCGCAGCCATGTCCAACGCAGGCGCGGCCGCCGCGGGGATCCCGCTCGCGCGGATCGCTGCCCGCAAGGGGCGTAGAACCGCGGTCGTGCTGGGCAGCTCCGTTGCGATGCTTGGCGCGCTCGTCGCGATCTTTGGCGCCGCGATCTGGCAGTGGTGGGTGCTCGCGCTCGGGATCGGGATACTTGGCGTCGCCGCTGCCGTGCAACTGCTGTCCCGTTTCGCGGCGACCGACCTCGCCCTTCCGCAGAACCGCGCGCGCGACCTCTCGCTCGTCGTCTGGTCGATCACCGTCGGCGCCGTCGTCGGCCCGAACCTCATGGTGCCCGGGTCTGTGGTCGGGGGCTGGCTTGGGGTGCCGCCGCTCGCTGGTGTTTTCGTCTTTACATTCTTCGCGCAGCTCGCAGCGGTGCTCGTCAATTACTTCGGCTTGCGGCCAGACCCGCTGCTCACCGCGCGTGAACTGCAGGCAGCCGCGGTCGCGGCGCGGCCGGCCGACGCGCGTGAGACGACCGAGGAAGCGTCGGCCTCGCGCCGCGCGAAGGTGCTCACGATCGTGATCATTGGCACCGCTCAGGCGATCATGGTCGGGCTCATGGCGATGACGCCGCTCCACCTCAAGCACCACGGCGGAAGCGACGCTCTCGTCGGATTCACGCTGAGTCTGCACATCGCGGGCATGTACGCGCTGTCTCCAATCTTCGGGATTCTCGCCGGAAGAATTGGTCGTCTTCGGGTGATCATCGGGGGCTGGGTGATCCTTCTCGTTGCGATCTACTTTGCGTATCTCGCGGGCGAGCAGAGCCTCTACGTGCAGGTCGCAATGACGCTCGTCGGTGTCGGCTGGAGCGCGGTGACCGTGGCGGGTGCGGCGTTGCTCACGGACCTCACCTCACTCGCTGAGCGGCCGAAGTGGCAGGGCCGCGCGGACACACTCATGAGCGCCTCCGGCGCCGCAGCCGGTGTGCTCGCGGGGATCGTGTTCGCGATGAGTGACTTTTCGATCCTCGCGCTCGTCGCACTGGCCGTACTTGCGCTCGGAGCTATTGCCTCGATGTACCCGAAGCTGCGCGTCGCCAGAGCGCACTAAGAACACGTCCGGCGCTGCAGCGGCAGGTGACTGCCGGAAGCGGCTAAACTGGCGGGGATGTCTACTACCGTCGAACCCCAGTTTTCCACCGCCACCGGCAGCGACGTTCGCGTCCGCTTCTGCCCCTCGCCGACGGGCACGCCGCACGTCGGCATGGTGCGCACGGCCCTGTTCAACTGGGCATACGCCCGGCACACCGGCGGCACGTTCGTTTTCCGTATCGAGGACACTGATGCCGCGCGAGACAACGAGGAGAGCTACGGCCAGATCCTTGACTCCCTCCGTTGGCTCGGCCTGACCTGGGATGAGGGTATCGACGTTGGCGGCCCCCACGGCCCGTACCGGCAGTCCGAGCGCGGCGACATCTACCGCGACATCGCGCAGCGCCTGAAGGACGCCGGTTTCCTCTACGAGAGCTTCTCCACCGCCGAGGAGATCGACGCGCGCAACGAGGCAAACGGGCGAGCGAAGCAGCTCGGCTACGACAACTTCGACCGCGACCTCACCGAGGAGCAGCGGGCTGCGTTCCGCGCAGAAGGCCGCGAGCCTGCGCTGCGCTTCCGGATCCCCGACATGGATCTCAGCTTTGATGATCTCGTGCGCGGCCCGATCAGCTTCCCAGCAGGATCGACGATCGACTTCGTCGTCGTCCGCCCCAACGGCGCACCGCTGTACACGCTCACGAACCCGGTCGACGACGCGCTCATGGGCATCACCCACGTGCTGCGCGGCGAGGACCTTCTCTCGTCGACGCCGCGTCAGGTCGCGCTGCACCGCGCGCTCGTTGAGCTGGGCATCGAGCCCGCGATCCCGCAGTTCGGTCACCTGCCGTACGTGCTCGGTGAGGGCAACAAGAAGCTGTCGAAGCGTGACCCGGAGTCAAACCTCCTGCACCACCGCGAGCGCGGGTTCATCCCCGAGGGGCTACTCAACTACCTCTCGCTGCTCGGCTGGTCAATCTCTGCCGATCGCGACGTGTTCACCAGCGAAGAAATGATTGCCGCGTTCGACGTCACCGACGTGAACCCGAACCCCGCGCGCTTCGATCAGAAGAAGGCCGACGCGATCAACGCCGACCACATTCGCCTGCTCAGCGAAGACGACTTCTACGCGCGCATCCTGCCGTACCTGATCGCAGGCGGTGCGCTGCCGATCGAGGCAAGCGAGCAGCAGCTCGCGACCGTGCGCGCTGCGGTGCCGCTCGTGCAGAGCCGCGTTACCGTCCTGTCCGAGGTCGTGCCAATGCTCGGCTTCCTCTTCACGAACTCGACCGCCCTCGTCTACGAAGAGGATGCGTTGAAGTCGTTGAAGGACGACGCGCCTGAGGCGCTCCGCGCGAGCATTGCTGCGCTCGAAGCGCTGCCAGAGGGCAGCTGGAAGACCGAGCCGATCCAGGAGGCGCTGCAGGGCGCGCTCATCGAGGGGCTCGGGCTGAAGCCACGCGTCGCGTTCGGCGCGCTCCGCGTCGCAGCGTCGGGGCGGAAGGTTTCGCCGCCACTGTTCGAGTCGTTCGAACTGCTGGGCCGCGAAGAGACACTGGCGCGCCTGCGCCGGCTCGCTGCCGAACTTTCGGGAGAGTAGCGGGAAGGGGGTCGCCGCAGCGCGGCGACCCCCAACAGAACAACGGGTTCACGGAGTGAAGGAGTGAGGGCGAATGGTGATCGAGACAGTTGCTGCTAACCCCGACGCCCCATACGGGGTCGCCATCATCGGGGGAGGCCCCGCTGGGCTCTCGGCCGGGCTGCAGCTCGTGCGAGCAAATCGGCGCATCGTGATCCTCGACTCAAACCGCCCCCGGCACTCGGCGACGCTGCGCTCCCACGGCTTCCTCACGCGTGACGGCGTGCCGCCGCTCGAGCTGCGCAAGCTCGGTCGCGAGGAGTTTGAAACGTACCCGACTGCGCGGTTCGCGCAGGCAATGACGCGTGAGATCCTGCCGCTGACGCGCGACGAGGCCATCGCGGCGGGCTTCCCGGACGGCATCGGATTCCGGGTGATCGGCACCGGGCTGCGCGGCAGCGGCGACGTCGACATCGTCGCCCGCCGCGTGCTTATCGCGGCGGGATTGACCGAAGACCTTCCGCCGTTCCCCATGATCAGGGCCTACTACGGTACGGCGCTGCACTCGTGCGTCGAGTGCGACGGCTTTGAAAAGACGGACAAACCCCTTGCGCTCATCGGGGAGACGAGCGATCTCTTCGCCAGGGCGCTCCTCA
Organism: Leucobacter komagatae; assembly: GCF_000834055.1. Lineage (GTDB taxonomy): Bacteria > Actinomycetota > Actinomycetes > Actinomycetales > Microbacteriaceae > Leucobacter > Leucobacter komagatae_A. The sequence continues at coordinate 3,096 of NZ_JXSQ01000004.1, read as the reverse complement.
TCTCGCGCTTCAGCTCCGACCTCGTGGTCTTCACGAACGGCGCGGACACGATCCGCCCAGAGCAGGAAGCCCAACTCTCTTCGATCGGCGTCCGCGTCGAGCGCAGGGAGATCGATGACATTGTTGGCGAGAAGGCAGACATGACGGGCGTTCGGCTTGCGGACGGCGAAGTCATCACGCGCGTCGGCGGCTTCGTTCGTCCGCGCTGGCACGCCTCGGTCGGCTACTTCGGGGACCTCGAGATCGAGCGCGATGATTGGGGCCTCGTGAAGGTCGACGATCGTGGCGAAACCTCAATTCGCGGTGTCTACGCCGCGGGAGACACCGTACCTCCAGGCCCCCAGCAACTCATCATCGCGGCCGGCAACGGCGCGAGCGTCGCCGCAAAACTCAACATGGACATGATCCGCGGCGCGCTCGGCGTGGGTCAGGTCGACGAGTAGGCTAGACGATGCTCACCCCTCGGTGAGCAGAGACGTTTCAAATCAGACGTGGGGCAGCGCGTCGTCATTCTCAAGGAGAGTTGTGTCTGAGCAACAACGCGCCCCCATGGTTCCCGGTGAGCGCTCGGCGCTGGCTGGGTCCCGCTACGCCCTGATCTCGGCCGCGTTCGTCGGGATCCTGCTGATCTCGAATGTGGTTGCGGTCAAGCCGATCGCGTTCGGTGCGATCCCCATCGGCGACGTTTCGTTGCCACTCGTATTCGACGGGGGAGTGTTCCTCTTCCCGCTCGCGTACATTCTTGGCGACGTGCTCGCCGAGGTCTACGGGCTGAAGGCATCGCGGCGGGCGATCCTCACCGCATTCGCGCTGGCGCTTATCGCATCGCTGACGATCCTCGCGGTGCAGATCTCGCCGCCAGCAGCTGGGTGGGAGAATCAGGAGGCGTTCGCAGCGGTCCTCGGGTTCGTGCCCCGGATCGTCGCCGCAAGTCTCGTCGCCTTCCTCGCCGGCCAGCTCGCGAATGCGTGGGTGCTTGACCGGATGCGCCGCAAGACCGACGGTCGCTTCCTGCGCGCCAGGCTGATCGGGTCGACGGTCGTGGGGCAGCTCATCGACACGCTGCTGTTCTGCACCATCGCATTCGCTGGCATCATTACCGGCATCGACTTCGTGATGTACGTCGTCCTTGGCTACGTGGTGAAGGTGCTCGCCGAGGTCGTACTGCTGCCGCTCACAACCCGCGCAATTCGGTGGGCTCGTGCAGCCGAGGAGCGCGCGGCGTAACTAGACGCCATCGGAGCGCCGCGCTTCGCGCTTGCTCGCTCCCGCTCTTGGGCTCACGTGTTCCCTGCGTTCGCGGCGTTCGCTCGGGCTTGCCACGTTCGCTCGGGTTCGCCCTGGTTCCCTCCGCGTTCCTCCGCGTTCGCGGCGTTAACTCAGGGATCTGCAGAAGCGATGGGATTTCTCGGGCAATACGAGAGAGTTTCTGCAGATTACCGACGTACGAAGGGCCGGCCGCGCGACGAACATCGCGCGGCCGGCCCCTTTCGTTTTAGCTCGCTACTTTCGCAGCGGCGTCGCGCGCGAACTCGGCGCCGTACTGGCGTGTGAGCACTTCGTCGCGGAGCTCAGCGAACGTGTCGTTGATGATCGACTCGCGGATTCGCTCGACGAGGCGCACAATAAAGCGCTCATTGTGGATCGTGGCGAGCGTCGAGCCCAGCATCTCCTTCGCCTTGAAGAGGTGGTGGAGGTAGGCGGCCGTGTAGTTCTCGCAGGTGTAGCAGTCGCACTCGGGGTCGAGCGGCTCGAATCGGCGACGCTGGGTCGCGGCCTTCGCGTTGATGCGGCCGGAGCTCGAGTACATGGTGCCGCCGCGCGCCTGGCGGGAGGGTGCGACACAGTCAAACGTGTCTGCGCCCGCGGCGATCGCGGCGAAGAGGTCGTCTGGTTCGGAGATGCCGAGGAGGTGCCGCGGCTTGTGCTCGGGGAGCTCCTCGCTTACCCAGCCAACAATGGTGCCGAGTTCGCTCTTCTCGAGTGCGCCGCCGATCCCGTAGCCGTCGAACTCCTGCTCAGTGGCCTCCGCTCCGCGCAGGCGCTCAAGGCCGCCGGCCGCCTGTCGCCGAAGATCCTCATACTGCGCACCCTGAACGACTCCGAAGAGTGCCTGGTACGGGCGGTGCTGCCGCTCCGCGGTTTGGCGGGCGTGCTCGTCCAGGCAGCGAACCGCCCAGCGCTCGGTACGAGCGACCGAGTCCTCTTGGTAGGCGCGGGTGTTCAACAGAGTGGTGCACTCATCGAAGGCGAAGATGATGTCGGCGCCGAGCTGGTGCTGGATCTGCATGGAGATCTCAGGGGTGAAGCGATGCTTGTCGCCGTTGATGAAGGACTTGAAGGTGACGCCGTCCTCATCAACGTGGGCAAGCCGCTCCTTGTTCTTTGCGATGACCTCGGCCTGCTCGTGCGCGCCCTCACGCATTGAGATGACCTTCTTGAAGCCGACACCGAGCGACATCACCTGGAACCCACCCGAGTCGGTGAAGGTCGGGCCGTGCCAGTTCATGAACTTTCCGAAGCCACCTGCCTCGTCGACGATGTCGCTTCCTGGCTGCAGGAAGAGGTGGTACGCGTTAGCGAGCACGGCTTGGCCGCCGAACTGCGAGACCGTCTCAGGGAGGATCGACTTGACGGTCGCCTTTGTGCCCACAGGAATGAAGGCTGGAGTCTGGATATCTCCGTGGGGAGTATGGATTGTCCCTGCGCGGCCGAGCATGCGGCCGTCTGTTCCGCGCGCACCTCCCGTTTCGAGGCGATGCTCTACATCGAAGCTAAAGTCTGCGGGGGAGGGGGAACCATGGGTCGCTTGGGTCTCAGTCACTCCATAAGTGTAGGAGCCGCGACCTGCGAGCGGGCAACACGCGCGGGCTCCACCGTGTTCGGTGCGAAACAGGGCCGTTTTGGGGCTGTTTCACCCGGGTAGCTGCCCGGTGGCCGGGGAGTGAACATGATGGGTCTGGCACATAAACGGCGGAAACATGCGGAGACACGCCCGAATGCGGCGCGCAGCTTGCGGTCGGGGGTGGATCCCCGTAATGTATTCCCTTGTCAGCGCAACGCAGCCGGGCCGCAGAGCGGTTCGGTTCAAACGGA
>NZ_JXSQ01000003.1 GCF_000834055.1 Leucobacter komagatae | reverse complement strand
GGGCTGGCGGGCTGCTACGGGCGCCGCTCGCTCGCGCACCGCACGCAGCGCGTCGCGAAGGGACGCACCTCAAGCCGCTCGGCGGGGATCGGGTTGCCGCAGCGCTCGCAGATGCCGTAGTGACCAGCAGCCCACCTCCCGAGGGCCGCGTCGATCTGCGCGAGCTCGGCTCGGGCATCGTCGGCGAGGCCACTGAGCCTCGACCATTCTGAGGACAACGTGACGCCCTCGGGATCGTGCTCGTCGTCATCGTTCGAGGATTCGCGGCTACGCACGAGCTCAGCGAGCGTGGCGTCGAGGGAGGCGACGCGATTCAACACGGTTTCCCGCTCGGCGAGCAGGATCACGCGCAGCCGGTCAGGCCCAGGACCGGACTCACGCCCCGGCGCGGCCACGACTACCGCTCCGACCCCGCGGCCCCGACCGCACCGGTCGGATCCACCGCTGGCAACTCGTTGAGCGCTCCGACGAGCCGATAAAGTTCACCGATCGCGTGGGGCCGCGGCACGAGCCTCACGCGCGCGAGGTTCGCGCGCTCCGCCCCCTCCTCCGGGTATGGCTCCGCGAGCGTGATCGCCCCAGAATCGAGCATGTAACCGAAGCGCTCGTTGAGGTCTGCGAGCTGCGCTTCTGTTGGGGCGACCCGAGTGTAGAGCAGCAGCGCGTCGCGCTCCCCCGGCTCGTCGGTCGGGAACCAGCGCAGGTCGGTGTAGTTGCTCCAGAAGGCGTGCACGTGTTCGACGGCGGCCTCGGCGGAGTCCGTGACGAGCACCCGGTCGAGGTCGCCCGGCGTGACGTAGCCGCCGCGCTCGAGCTCGTCCACGACGAAGCTCTTGAATCCCGCCCAGTAGGTGCCGCCAGGCCGGTCGAGCAGCACGATCGGTACCGGCACCATCTTGCCGGTCTGCTGCAGGGTGAGTAGTTCGAACGTCTCGTCCATGGTCCCGAAGCCGCCCGGCAGGCAGATGAACGCGCTGGACTCTTTCACGAGCATGAGCTTGCGCGTGAAGAAGTACTTCATCGCGACGTGCCGTTCGTCGTTCGCGACGAACGCATTCGGCTCCTCCTCGAACGGGAGGCGGATCGACACCCCAAGCGAGTGCTCGTGCCCGGCGCCGACTGCCGCGGCCTCCATGATCCCGGGACCAGCACCCGTCACGACCATCCAGTCGTCCTCCGAGAGCGCCTTGGCGCTGGCCTCGGCGGCGTCATAGAGCAGGTCGCCGGGCTTCGTGCGCGCCGACCCGAAGATTGTCGCTTTGCGCACGCCTACGTAGGGCGCGAAGAGTGCGAACGCCTGACGCATCTCTTCGAGGGCCGCGGCGGAGATCTTCAGGTCGAGACGCGACGCTTCGTCGTCGGCGAGGCCGAGCCCTGCCAGGATGATTCGGCGCACGAGCCCGCGCTGTTGCGTCACCCCTGCCACACGGAGGAGTTCATCGATTGCCTCGGTCGTCTGCGGATTCGCTGGGGCTGTCATGCCCCCAGTCTAGGAGTTTGTCCGGTGTAACGGGCTAGGCTACAACCATGCCAGCACGGCGCACACACCTTGCCCCAGAGACGACGCACGGCGCGCTCGCTGCATCGCTCACCGCGCTCCGCGAGAAGAACGACGTCGCGGACAACTTCCCGCCGGAGGTCACGGCCGAGGCCGAGCATGCGGCCGCGCCGACCCCGCCGCTCGACCTTCGCGAGGTCGACTTCGTGACGCTTGATCCGCTCGAGTCACGCGACCTTGACCAGGCGTTTCACATCGAGCGGACGGCTGATGGTTTCGTGCTGCGCTATGCGATCGCCGATGTGCCGGGCTTTGTCGTGCCCGGTGGCGCGCTTGATGCTGAGGCACGCAGGCGTGGGCAGACGCTGTATCTTCCCGACGGATCAGTCCCGCTGCATCCGCGGGAGCTCAGCGAGGGACGCGCGTCGCTGCTGCCAGATGAGGATCGGTCTGCTTTCGTCTGGACCATCCCCGTCGACGCGGACGGGGCCGCCGCGTTCGAGGGCGGCTCGGCCGCTGCTGCGCGGGTGGAGCGCGCGCTCGTGCGTTCGCGGGCGAAGCTCGACTACGTCGGCGCCCAGCGGCGCATCGACGCTGGCGAGGCGTCCGGGCCGCTCGCCCTGTTGGGCGAGTTTGCCGCACTCCGAATCGCGCAGGAGGAACGTCGTGGGGGCGCGAGCTTGAACATGGCTGATGAGGAGATCGTCCGCGACGACACCGGTTACCGGATTGAACGTCGTTTCCCGCTCCCCGTTGAGGAGTGGAATTCGCAGCTGTCGCTTCTTACGGGCATGTTCGCTGGCAGTCTGATGCTCGACGCCGGCATCGGGATCCTCCGCACCATGTCGGCGCCTGACGCGAAGTCGCTTGCTGAGTTCCGCGAGCGGGTTGCTGTGCTCGGCGTGCCCTGGCGCGAGGGCATTTCATACGGCGAGTACCTGCGGGAGCTGCCGCGCGGCACGCCGCAGGCCGCAGCCGTGCTGCACGCCGCGTCGAGCCTGTTTCGGGGTGCAGACTACGCGGCGTTCGGTGTGAGCCGGGATGGCGAGATCGTGCCTGCGCCTGCACAGCCGGAGCAGGCCGCGATCGCTGCCCCGTATGCGCACGTCACGGCCCCACTCAGGCGCCTGGTGGATCGCTGGGGGCTCGTCATCTGCGAGGCGTTGAGCGCGGGCGAGCCCGTGCCGGAGTGGGCGCTTGCAAGCCTCGCTGAGGTGCCGTCTCTGATGCGATCGTCGTCGGGGCTCGCGAGTCGCCTCGGTTCCGCAGCGCTCGACCGGGTCGAGGCGGCGCTCGTGCGGGATCGCGTTGGCGAAACGTTTCGTGTCGTGGTGATTGAGTCGCAGGGTGGGAGCGCACGCGTGCAGATCACCGATCCACCCATCACCACGCGCTGCCCCGACCCGGACGGCGTGCTCGCGGCCGGCACCGTCGCCACGGTGCGCGTCACGCAGGTCGACGTCGCGACCGGGTCCGTCGAACTCGAGCCCGCCATGCCGGCTGCGGCCGCTTCCCAGCAGGTGTGAGGCGGGGCCGCAGACGCTGAGCGCTCCGCTATTCGAAGCGCGTCGCAGCGAGCGGCAGCTCGGCGCGCACGCTGCGGAACACGACAAGGATCGCAATTGCCGCGAGCGCGAAGCAGATTCCGAGCAGCCCGAGATAGCTCGCGTCTGGCAGCCGCACGTCGCGGTATCCGCCGCTGAGCCCAACGACGACTGCCCACGCTGCCACGAATCCGAGGCCAATGGTGAGTAGGAACACCGAAGCGAGCGGCAGGGCAGTCTCCACGAGGATCATGCGCCGAAGCGTCGCCGCAGGCATGCCGCTCAGCCGGAGCAGCCCGAGCACGCGCTTGCGGTCGAGCATGCTTGCGATCGTTGAGATTGCGAGCGAGACAACCGAGATGAGCGTCGCAATGACGATGCCTACCCACGCGAGGCTCGAGTATCGGGCTGCCCACGAGGTCGATGCGGCGTCCGCACCCTCCGCGCGCGTCGCCGGCGCCCCAGCGAGCGGAATATCGCTCGCAACGACGGCCGTGCGGGCGCGTTCGAGGGAGCCGGGGCTCCCGTCTGCCACGACGACCGCGAGCGACGGATAGGCTGCTACTTCCTCGGCCGCCGTAACCGGGCTCGTTTCGGCGGGCACACCGGTGGCGTACCCGGCAAAGTAGGCGCTATCGACGAGCAATCGGCCCTCCTCGCCCTCCGCGACGCGCAGCCCGAGCGATCGCGCGTCGCCGGCTGTCATGACGAACCCGTCCCGCGAAGGAACGTCGGCGTCGGTCCAGTAGACGAGTATCGTGCGCGCGACTCCCTCGACTTCCGAGAGCGCAGCAACGTCAGCTGCGAGCGCCTGCCGCGTCTCCGCAGCGGTGACGTCGATGCCCGCACCAAGTCCCATGACGAGCGCGTCGAGTGGCACGAGCTCTGAGGCGGGCGCGTCGGCGATGACGGGTTCTTCCTCCGTCGTCGACCCGACCGCGAAGACCGTGACGACGAAGAGGGCGAGCATGAGGCCGCTCACCGAACGGAACACAGCACGCGGGTGCCTGGCGATGCGGCTCATCGCCAGAAGGCTCGCGGCTCCTTTGGTGCGCGCGACGCCGACGCGGCTCACGAGCCTCGCGATGTAGGGGCCCGCGACGAGGAGCCCAATGGTGACAAGCACGAACCCGCCGAGAATGAGCACTGAGGGCATGGGAACGGGAAGACCGAGCGTTACCATGACTGCCTGCGCGGTGAGCACCCCCGCTCCGATACAGAGCGGCACGAGGCTGTACCAGCGCGGGGCACGTTCGCGCTGGTCGCGACTCCCGCCGAGCGGACCGAGATCGGCGCGCAGGGCTGTGAGGTAGGCGACGAGGGCAGCGAGCGCGGCCGTTCCACAGGCGACGCCCGCAGCGACCAGCCACGGAACTGAAAGGTCCGTGACGTAGAAGCGCGACCCCTCGATGGGCACGAGCGCGGCGAGCGGGCGCAGCGCGAAGAACAGTGCGATGCCGGCTACCGCGCCGACGAGCGCAGGCAGGAGGGCTTCAAGCCCTGCGAGTTTCGCGACGAGTCGCGGCTCCGCCCCGATGAGCCGGATCGTTGCGAACCTCTCGGTGCGCGCGGCCTGGCCGAGTTTCGTGACGATCGAGATGAGCACGACGACGGGAAACAGTACGGCGATGCCGCCGACGATCGCGATGATTTGGTAGTTCTGATTGGGGTATGTCGAACCGGTGAGCTCCTCGCGCACGGCCGCGCCGCGGTACGCGGCGACCTCGTCAACTGTCGCGCCGACGACCGCAAGCAGTTGCTCCGGGCCGAGCAGGCCTGCTGGCTCGATCGTGCCGACGAGATTGCCGTAACGGTCGCCGAGCTGGTCGGACGGAGTCTCGGCGAGGAGCTGTTGCAGCGCGGGGGACGCGTAGAATTCGCCCGGCCTCGGCGGTGCCCCAACGCCGGGGACCGCGACGGTGGATCCGGGGGTCGCAGCGATCATCACGCGCTGGATCGCGGTGCCTTCGAAGTAGTCGTCTGGCTCGCCGTAATACCCAGTAGCGCTCACGAACACGGTGTCGTCGGTGAGGGGAATCTCGCGATCGGCCGCCGTCATGTGGTCGCCGAGGGGCCAGGTCGTGCGAGCGGCTCGGTCGCCGAGCGCACTGTGTGCCGCAAGCACGAGCAGCAATAGCGCGACCCCGACGGCAACTCCGAGCACGATGCCAGCGAGCCGCCTCGATCCGCCCCGTTCCCGCCCCGCGAGCACTGCGCTGAGCGTGAGCGTCTTCATCGCGCGACTCCCGAGATCCTGCCGTCACGCACGATGACCTCGCGGTCAGCGTACGCTGCCGTTCTCGCGTCGTGCGTGACGAGCACAACGGTCGTTCCCGATGCTCTGGAAAGTTCGGTCAGGGTGAGCATCACCTGCTCAGCCGTCAGCGAATCGAGCGCGCCGGTCGGCTCGTCGGCGAAGATCACGCGCGGCGCGGTCACAAGCGCGCGGGCGATTGCAACGCGCTGGGCCTGGCCGCCGGAGAGCTCGGACGGCAGTTTCGAGGCGTGTTCGGCGAGGCCAAGTCGCTCCAACCACCTACGTGCCTGGCGTAGCGCCACCTTCCGCCGCTGCCCGGCGAGCAGCAGCGGAAGCGAGACGTTGTCGACTGCGCTGAGGTCGGGCAGCAGCTGGCCGAACTGGAAGATGAACCCGAAATCGCTGAGCCGGAGCTTCGCGCGCTCGCCCTCGCTGAGGTCGCTGACAGTCGTCGCGCCGTAGTGTGAGCTACCGGAGTTGGGAGTGAGCACTCCCGCGAGAATGTGCAGGAGCGTCGATTTGCCCGAGCCCGAGGGACCCATGATCGCGAGGATCTCGCCCGGCATCACCTCAAGGTCGACGCCGCGGAGGGCGACGTCCATGCCGAATGAGCGGTGCACCCCGCGAACGGCTAGCACAGGCGTGACGAGCGTGGTGTCGCCAGAGCCGGAAGCGTCTGATTCCTCGGGCAAAACACTCCCCCGAAATAGCTGAGTCTCTCTCATCGCGTCACCTCCGCGCCGAGCTCGCCGAGCCTGGCAGACGTCAGCTCGATCCAGCGCAGGTCGGCCTCGATGTGGAACAGCGCATGGTCGCACATGAGCACGGTCGAAAGTTCCGCTCCCCGCTTCTTCCGTGTGAGCTCGCGCATACGCTGCAGATGCTCGGCCCGCTGCACATCGAGTAGCCGCTCAGCGTCGTCTCCCAGCAAGAGCGCGATGATCGTCTTGGCGAAGAGGTTGCTCTGGAGCGTCGCTGATGGGACCTCGGCGGAGAAGAGCCAGTCCTCGAGCCTTCCCCGCCCTGACTCGGTGATCGCGTAACGCTTGCGGTCTGGTCCTCCCCCCGCCTCGTCGCCGAGCAGCTCGATGAGCCCGTGCTTGACCAGCCTGGCAAGGGTCGCGTAGACCTGTCCAAAGGCGAGCGGCTTCTCACTGCCAAAGTGCCTGTCGTAGTCGTGCTTGAGGTCGTACCCGTATCCCGAGCCTGTGCCGAGGAGCCCGAGCAGCGCGTTGGAGGAATCCATTGTTGCCATGTGAACACACTATACGCTGAGTGTATAGTCGCGCAAGAAGGCCGCTCGATCCCAGTCAGGGATTGGCATCCGCACTCGGTACGCGCCGCATCAGAGGCTGGCGCTTCGCACGCGAACATTTCCTCCACACCAACGCAATCGGCGGAGGCCACTCACGGCGAACCGCGGGTGAGCCTCCGCCGATTGACGAAGCTGGGGCGCGCTCGCGCGCGTCCAGGAAGTTACTTCATGGTGACGACTTCTGGGGCGCCGGACTCGCGCTCGTGCCCCATCTCCTCGGCGATACGGTTCGCCTCCTCGATGAGCGTCGCGACGATCTCCGCCTCGGGCACGGTCTTGATGACCTCGCCCTTCACAAAGATCTGTCCCTTGCCGTTGCCGCTCGCAACGCCGAGGTCGGCCTCGCGGGCCTCGCCCGGACCGTTGACGACGCAGCCCATGACGGCGACGCGCAGCGGCACGGTCATGCCCTCGAGGCCCTTCGTGACCTCGTCGGCGAGCGTGTAGACGTCGACCTGCGCGCGACCGCACGAGGGGCACGAGACGATCTCGAGCTTGCGCTCACGGAGGTTGAGCGACTGCAGGATCTGCAGACCAACCTTGACCTCTTCGACGGGCGGTGCGGAGAGCGAAACGCGGATCGTGTCGCCGATGCCCTCGGAGAGCAGGATCCCGAACGCTGTTGCGCTCTTGATCGTGCCCTGGAACGCCGGCCCGGCCTCGGTCACGCCGAGGTGCAGCGGCCAGTCGCCCGCAGCCGCAAGCTGGCGGTAGGCCTTGGTCATGACGATCGGGTCGTTGTGCTTTACCGAAATCTTGAAGTCGTGGAAGTCGTGCTCCTCGAAGAGCGACGCCTCCCAGACGGCGCTCTCGACGAGCGCCTCTGCCGTCGGCTTGCCGTACTTCTGCAGCAGCCGGCGGTCGAGCGAACCGGCGTTCACGCCGATGCGAAGCGACACACCCGCGTCCTTCGCTGCCTTCGCGATAGCTCCGACATTGCCGTCGAACTCGCGAATGTTGCCCGGGTTCACGCGCACCGCAGCGCAGCCGGCGTCGATCGCGGCGTAGATGTAGCGCGGCTGGAAGTGGATGTCGGCGATCACGGGGATCTGACTCTTCTTCGCGATGATGTGCAACACATCAGCGTCGTCCTGGCTCGGCACCGCGACGCGCACGATATCGCAGCCGGCCGCCGTAAGCTCGGCGATCTGCTGAAGTGTTCCGTTGATGTCGGTCGTCGGAGTCGTGGTCATCGACTGCACAGATACCTGCGAGTCGCTGCCCACGCCGATTGAACCGACCTTGATTTGTCGGGTCTTGCGCCTCGGGGCCAGAACTTCCGGTACCTTCGGCATTCCCAAATTCACTGCTGCCACAGAAAGGAGTCTACCGCCATACAGGCACCGTTCCCTGGTGCCCTCACAGTATGTACCGGCTATTTCCAGCCAAGGAGCCGCTTGGCGGCCTCCCGCGAGGCGGGGCACCCTGGGTCGGCGACGCCGAGCGAGCGGCGATCCACCTCGATGAGCGCGCCGGCCGCGCGCGCCGCCTCAACGAGCGCGTCTGCGGCAGCGCGCACCCGCGGGGCTGCGCCAAACGCCGCCTCCGGGTCGCCGGTGCGCGAGGCATGCGGCATGACAAGCAATTCGGTCGCACCATCGGGCAGGGGTCGCGCGGCAACCACCACGAGGGTTGGTGCCACCGTCCGTCGCAGCCCGGGAATGAGGTCGATCGGCAGCACTTCCTCGACGAGGTCCGCAATCACACCGCGCCGCCACGACTTGCGGCGCTCGCCAATGACCGCCGCATGCCCGACCCAGTCCGACCCCTCGGCGCTGAGCTTCGCCGCAAGATCGACAGCGTGCCGCGTGAAGCCCTGTGCAAGCGCCTGCTCAATGCCTGCCAGCACCGCGTCCGCCGGTTGCCAGGCGACCACCATGCGGCGCCCCGTGAGCGCGCCCTGGTGTGCGAGGTCGATGTACTCAGCCATTGCCGATCCCTTCAGCCAGCTTCGACGCTCAGGCTACCCGAAGAGGGCGACCGGTTTGACGATGTCAGCGTAGGCGAGCAGGATGCCCATCGCCCCGAGGGCGATCACCACGACGAACGTGATCGGCACCATCTTCGCGGTGTCGACGGGTCCGGGGTCTGGCTTGCGGCGCAGCTTCGCCCAGCCGCGCTTGATCGCCTCGTAGATCGCGCCAGCGATGTGGCCGCCGTCGAGCGGCATCAGCGGCACGAGGTTGAACACGAACAGCGCGACGTTCAGCGAGCCCGCCAGGCTGAAGATGAACTGCGCGCGCGCCGCGATGGGCGCCTGCTCCATGCTCACGACCTCGCCGGCGAGCCGGCCAACGCCGACGGGGCCCATCGGGCCGTTGGGGTCGCGCTCGTCGGGGCCAAACGCGGCGTTCCAGACGTCGACCATCCGTGCGGGAAGCTTGACGATGATCCCCGCAACGTTCTTCACGTTTTCCCCGACGAACGCGGGCACCTCGGTGATGGGAAGGCGCACGGTCTCAGTCGCCGCCGATGCACCGATCATGCCGACCGTTGCCGTCTTCGGCGTGCCGTCCTCGTTAAGCACCGTCTGCCCGTTCTTATCGACGACCACGGCCTCGTTGGGTTCGGGGGTGAGGGAGAGCTTCTCGGTGGATCCTGCTCGCTCGATCTCAAGCGACAGCGGCTGTGCAGGTGACGCAGCAACGATCGACCGGAACTGTTCCCAGCTGTCGATTGCCTCGCCGTCGACCGCGAGCAGCTTGTCGCCCGGAAGCAGACCGGCCGCCGCGGCGGGGGCCGCAGGGTCGTCAGAGCCGCAGGTCGTCTGCGTGCTCGATGCGGGCACAAGGCACTCATTGACCGCCCCGAGCGTCGTGCTCGTCTGGGCGACACCGAAGCCGGAGATCACGATCCCGAAGAACAGGAACGCGAGCAGCAGGTTCATGAGCGGGCCGCCAGCCATGACGACAATCTTCTTCCAGACAGGAAGCCGGTAGAACGTGCGGTGATCCTCACCGTCGGCGATCGTCTCGGCGCTCGCGTCGCGCGCCTCGTCGACCCAGCCCGCGAGGCCGCGGCGGTACTCGGCCTCCTCAACCGCTTCGGGCGTCAGGCCGTCAGCCGAGAGACTCTCAGCCGAGGCATTTCCCTCAGCCGGCATGCTCGCAGGAGCGCCGGGCGCCGCGCGATCCGCATCGGGCAGCTCGCCGACGTCGCCGACGCGCGTGATCTCGTCAACGATGTGCTCGCCGTGCCCCTTGGACACCTTGACGGGTGATTCCTCAACGACCGAGTTGAGAAAGCCCGTCGTCGATTCGCGCGGGGCCTCCCCCGGTTTTGACGGCGGGTACATGCCGATCATCGCGACGTAGCCGCCAAGTGGGAGGATCTTTACGCCGTATTCGGTCTCGCCCTTCTTGCGCGACCAGAGGGTGCGCCCGAAGCCGATCATGTACTGCGTCACCTTCACGCCGAAAAGTTTCGCGGGCAGCAAGTGCCCAATTTCGTGCAGCGCGATTGAGATACCGAGCAGGAGCACGATAATCAGGATGCCGAGGGCATAGAGCAAGACGGAAGTCACCGCATTAGCGTACCCGCGGAGGCTGTGTTTCGACCCTCAGAGTTCCCGGTTCCGCCGCGGTGTGACGCGCTCAGCACTCGATAACGTTGACGGCGAGCCCGCCGCGGGCGGTCTCCTTGTACTTGTCGCTCATGTCCTTGCCGGTCTCGCGCATCGTGATGATGACCTCATCGAGGGTGACGTGGTGGGAGCCGTCGCCCATGAGCGCCATCTTCGCGGCGTTGATCGCCTTCGATGCGGCGATCGCGTTGCGTTCGATGCACGGGATTTGCACGAGCCCGCCGATGGGGTCGCACGTGAGTCCGAGGTTGTGCTCCATCGCGATCTCTGCGGCGTTCTCGACCTGCTCCGGGGTGCCCCCGAGGATCTGCGCGAGGCCAGCAGCCGCCATCGAGGACGCGGATCCGACCTCACCCTGGCAGCCGACCTCTGCGCCCGAGATTGATGCTTGCTCCTTGTAGAGCACACCGACCGCAGCGGCTGCGAGCAGGAAGTCGACGACGACGCGCTGCTTCTGCTCGGCACTCAGGGAGACGGCTCGCGGCGCGGCCGATCCCCCACCGATACCCGGGGTGCGCGCCGTACCCAGCTCGGGGATCTGCGCGTAGTGCGTTGCGTAGAAGAGCACGGCGGGGATGATCCCGGCTGCACCGTTCGTCGGCGCGGTGACGACGCGGCCACCAGAGGCGTTCTCCTCGTTCACGGCGAGCGCGACGAGGTTGATCCACTCCTGCCAGAAGACGGGGTCGCGATGTGGATCCTGCTCGGAGAGCTTGCGATGCCACTCCGGCGCTCGCCGGCGCACGTTGAGCCCGCCGGGGAGGACACCGGTGCGGGTTAGCGCGGAGTTCTTGCACTCCTCCATGACGTCCCAAATATGGGCGAGGCCAGCGCGGACGCTCTCCTCATCGCGCGTGACGAGTTCGTTCTCGAGCATCACGCCCGCGATGCTCAGCCCGCTCGTCGCCGCGTGCTCGAGAAGTTCGGCCCCGGTGGTAAAGGGGTATGGCTGCTCGGCGAGCTGCTGCTCGAGCCGGTCGAGGATCTTCTCCTCTGCGCCCTCGCGCACGATGAAGCCGCCGCCGACGGAGTAGTAGGTCTGCTCGTCAAGCACCTCGCCGGCCGCATCGATGGCGGCGAAACGCATACCGTTGGTGTGCGCTTCGAGCACGGTGAGGGGGCGCAGCACCATGTCGGCGACGCCGAAGCGCACCACGGCGGGTGCGGCGCCGAGTTCAGCGCCGACACGGAGTTCGCCGGTCTCCTCGATACGTTCGAGCGCCGCCTCGACCTCGGTCGGCAGCACCCGCTCGGGGTCAAAGCCTTCGAGCCCGAGCAGGATCGCGGTGAACGTGCCGTGTCCGTGGCCGGTGGCCGCGAGCGAACCGAAGAGGTCCACCCGCAGCCCGGCAACACGGTCAAGCAGGCCGTGGTTCACGAGCCCCGCCGCGAAGGCGTGGCTCGCACGCATCGGACCCACCGTGTGCGAGCTCGATGGCCCGATGCCGACGGTGAAAAGGTCGAATACGCTGATCGCCACGCTGCGGCCTGCCTTTCGGTTCGTAAATTAAACGGTTGCGTCGTTTGCTGCGGCGTAATCCTCAGCCGACAGCAGGGGCCCGAACTCGGTGACGGCGACCTTGAACAGCCACGCCGCTCCGTAGGGGTCGCTGTTCACGAGTGCCGGGTCGGAGACGACGGCGTCGTTGATCTCAACGACCTCTCCCGTGACCGGGCTGTAAAGATCGGAGACCGACTTCGTCGACTCGATTTCGCCGCAAACTTCGCCGGCGGTGAGCTGCTTGCCCACCTCGGGGAGCTCGATGTAGACGACGTCGCCGAGCGCGTCGGCTGCGACCTGGCTCACACCAACGGTTGCTGGGCTGTTCTCGTCGATCCACTCGTGCTCTTCGGAGTAACGGAATCCTGCGTGTACCTGGCTCATGTTGTTTCTTGTCTTTCTCGTGGGTTGGGTGCGTTGGCCGGTGCGGCGTTACGCGTTTCGCTTGTAGAACGGGAGGGCGACGACCTCGAACGGCTCGCGCTTACCGCGGAGGTCGACGTCGACGGTCGTGCCGACCTCTGAGTAGGGCACGTCGAGCTGCGCGAGCGCGACCGGGTAGCCGAGCGTCGGGCTCGGCTGGCCGCTCGTGATGACGCCGATCTCGCGCGGCGCTTCATCGGTGGCGCCACTCGAGGGCGCAAACACTGCGTAGCCGCCGCGTCCGGCACGCCGCCCGAGGCCCTTGAGCCCGACGAGCACGCGGCGCGGGCCCGCCTCCTTCGCGGCCTCGAGGGCTGCGCGGCCGACGAAGTCTTCTGCCTTCTTGAAGGAGACGACGCCGCCGAGATTGGCGGTGAACGGGGTGGTGTCGAGGCCGAGCTCGTTGCCGTACAGCGGCATTCCGGCTTCGAGGCGGAGCGAGTCGCGCGCAGCGAGACCGCACGGCACGAGGCCGTTGTCCTCGCCCGCCGCGATGAGCAGCTGCCAGAGCTCTGGCGAGCGGTCAGCCGGGATGAACAGCTCGAACCCGTCCTCCCCGGTGTAACCGGTGCGTGCGAGGAGCACGTCGATTCCGCCGACCGTGACCGCCGTCCACGCGTAGTAGGCGAGGTCTGCGACGGCGGCGCGCTCGGCGTCGTCAGCAACGACTCCGCTCACGATGGCCGCAGAGTTGGGGCCCTGCACGGCGATGAGCCCCGTCTCGGCTGAGGCGTCGGTCACCTCGACGTCGAAGCCAGCGGCGCGCTCGGTGAGCAGCTGCGCGACCACGGGGGCGTTGCCGGCGTTCGGCACGACGAGGAAGCGCGTCTCTGCGACGCGGTAGACGATGAGGTCGTCGACGATCCCGCCCTCCTCGTTGCAGATGAGGGAGTACTTCGCCTTACCAACCGCGGTGACCGCGAAGTTACCGACGAGCGCGGTGTTCAGGAACACGGCCGCGTCAGCGCCCGAGATCCACACCTCGCCCATGTGCGAGAGGTCGAAGAGGCCTGCAGCCTCGCGCACCGCGCGGTGCTCGGCGAGCTCGCTCGCGTACTTCAGCGGCATATCCCAGCCGCCGAAGTCGGTGAACGAAGCGCCAAGCTTCTCGTGCTCGGCGTGGAGCGCCGTGTGCTGTGGTGTGGTGGTCGCAGTCATGGTTAGTCCTCGTAAGCTTCGATGGGCGGGCAGGAGCAGACAAGATTGCGGTCGCCGAACGCGCCATCAATGCGCGCCACTGGCGGGAAATACTTGTCGACGCGCAGGCGCTCGCTCGGGAACGCGGCCTGCTCGCGGGTGTACGCGCGGTCCCAGCTGTCGCTCACGACGACGGCCGCGGGGTGCGGAGAGTTGCGCAGCACCGACTGGGCGATCTCCACGCTGCCGGCGATGACCTCGTCGATCTCGGCGCGAATCTGGATCATCGCCTCGATGAAGCGCTCGATCTCGCCAAGATCCTCAGACTCGGTTGGCTCGACCATGAGTGTGCCCGGCACCGGGAACGCGAGGGTCGGGGCGTGGAAGCCGAAATCGATGAGGCGTTTTGCAACGTCCTCCGCCGTGACCCCTGACTTCGCTGTGAGCTCGCGGAGGTCGAGGATGCACTCGTGCGCAACGAGGCCGGTCTCGCCCGTGAACAGCACCGGGAAGTGGTCGCGGAGGCGCTTGGCGATGTAGTTCGCCGACAGCAGCGCGGATTCGGTCGCGCGGGTGAGGCCGTCGGCCCCCATCATGGCGACGTATGCGTACGAGATCGGGAGCACACCGGCGGAGCCGAAGAGCGTCGCTGCGACGGGGATACCGTCTGTCGTCTGGATCCCCTCTGCGCCAGCCGCACGCGTCGGGTTGCCCGGGAGGTACGGCTTCAGGTGTTCTGCGACCGCGACCGGGCCGACGCCTGGTCCGCCACCGCCGTGCGGGATCGCGAAGGTCTTGTGGAGGTTGAGGTGCGACACGTCGCCGCCGAACTCGCCCGGCTTGCCGAGGCCGACGAGCGCGTTCATGTTCGCGCCGTCGATGTAGACCTGGCCGCCGGCTGCGTGCACTCGGTCGCAGACGTCGCGCACGTCGGCGTCGTACACACCGTAGGTCGAGGGGTACGTGATCATGATGGCCGAGAGCGCGTCGGCGTGCTTCTCGATCTTCGCGTCGAGGTCTGCGAGGTCGATCGCGCCTGACTCGGTGTTCTTCACGATGACGACGCGCATGCCTGCGAGCACGGCAGACGCCGCGTTGGTGCCGTGCGCGGACTCGGGGATGAGGCAGATGTCGCGATCGGTATCGCCGTTGGCGAGGTGGTAGCTGCGGATCGCGAGCAGGCCAGCGTACTCGCCCTGTGAGCCGGCGTTGGGCTGCAGCGAGATGCCGGCGTATCCGGTGATCTCAAGCAGCCAGTTCTCGAGGCGGCCGATGAGCTCGCGCCAGCCCCGGCTCTGGTCGGCCGGAACGTAGGGGTGGATCCCAGCGAACTCGGGCCACGAGATCGACTCCATCTCGGCGGTCGAGTTGAGCTTCATGGTGCAGGAGCCGAGCGGGATCATCGTGCGGTCGAGCGCGAGGTCACGGTCGGCGAGGCGGCGCAGGTAGCGGAGCATCTGTGTCTCCGAACGCACCTGGTGGAAGATCGGGTGCGTCATGTACTCGCTCTCGCGGACGAGCGCGCCCGAGAACGCATACTCGCCCGCAGCGACTGCCTCGGGAGCCTTCGCGCCGAACACCGCAGCGACCGCTGCGACGGTTGCCGCCGTCGTGGTCTCGTCGAACGCGATGCCGACGGTGTCGGCGTCGACCTGACGGAAGTTCAGGCCGGCTTCTGCCGCTGCGGCGACGGTCGCGGCGGCCTTGCCAGGAACGCTCGCCCAGAGCGTGTCGAAGAACGCATCGCGCGCAAGCTCGACGCCTGCGCCCGTGAGCGCAGCTGCGAGCGAGCGGGTGTGCGCGTGGGTGCGCTGCGCGATCCGCTTCAGCCCATCAGGGCCGTGGTAGACGGCGTACATCGACGCCGTGATGGCGAGCAGCGCCTGCGCGGTACAGATGTTGCTCGTGGCCTTCTCACGGCGGATGTGCTGCTCGCGGGTCTGCAGGGCGAGGCGGTACGCGGTGCGGCCCTCCGCGTCCTTCGAAACGCCGACGAGCCTGCCCGGGAGGGAACGCTCGAGGCCCTCGCGCACGGCGAGGAAGGCCGCGTGCGGGCCGCCGAAGAACAGCGGGACTCCGAAGCGCTGCGTGTTGCCGACGGCGATGTCGGCGCCCTGCTCACCCGGTGAGGTGATGAGGGTGAGCGCGAGGAGATCCGCTGCGACGGTGACCATCGCGCCGCGTTCCTTGGCTGCGGCGATCACGGCCGAGTGATCCACAACTGCGCCGTCGTTGCCTGGCTGCTGCAGCACGATGCCCGAGATCTCGCCGTCGGGCAGGCCCAGGGAGAGATCCGCAATCTCGACCTCGAAGCCGAGCGCCTCGGCGCGGCCCTGAATCACCGCGGTGGTCTGCGGGAAGAGGTTGACGTCGATCACGGTCTTCGCGTCGGCCTTCGCCTTGTTGGCTCGGCGCATGAGCAGCACTGCTTCTGCGGCTGAGGACGCTTCGTCGAGCATCGATGCGTTCGCGACGGGGAGCCCGGTGAGATCTGCGACCATCGTCTGGAAGTTCAGGAGCGCCTCGAGCCGGCCCTGCGAGATCTCGGGCTGGTACGGCGTGTAGGCGGTGTACCAGGCGGGGCTCTCGAGCACGTTGCGGCGGATCACTGGCGGCGTGTGCGTACCGTAGAAGCCCTGGCCGATGAGCTGCGTCTTCACGACGTTCTGCGACGCCAGGCCGCGGAGTTCCGCGAGCACGCCCTCCTCGCTGAGCGCGTCTGGGAGGTCGAGCGCGCGTTCGCTGCGGATCGCGGCTGGCACTGCCGCGTCGACGAGTTCTGCGCGTGTGCCGAAGCCGAGCACATCGAGCATGCTGCGCTGGTCTGCGTCAGACGCGACACCGATGTGGCGGTCTGCGAAGGGTACTGAAGGGGCTGATGAAGTCAAAAGAGGATCTCCGATGTCAGGGCCGCGCGCGACCAACTCAAGATCCTCCCCGCTCTGTACTGTGACCTGAGAGATTCAAGCGAGTGTCAACTACAACACCTGCGCCCTTGCACCTTCGGTGAGCGGTCGACCCGCTGCTTTTCAGAGTTGCCTACGCGTTGCGGTACAGGTGCCTGAGAGTTTCCCGGGGAGGGTTTGCTCCTACGGCGCCGGGCTTCACCCGGTCTCTCCCGCAATGCCTAAACGGCGTGTTCAGTTGTTACGCCAGAGTCTACCCTGCCGGCCGTGGGAACTCGCCGCCGATTTGGTGCCACCCGCGAAGTCGGTGTCAGTTTGCCCCGGTTTGCCGGCCAGATCGGCCGAGTTTCCGGGGCAAACTGACACGAAGTTGGCGTGCGCGGCGGCGGGTGGCGGTGGGGCGGATCCGCAGACTGGGCAGGTTCTTACGCGCCGAACACCCGGTGCGCCTCGGCCCGAGCCCAGGTTTCTGCCGCGGCGAGCGACTCGAGCGTCAGGTCGGCCGGGGCATCGTGCCGGTCGACGACCTCGCGCACCGCGTCGACGATACCGGTGAACGGGATCTTGCCGTCGTGGAAGGCGTCGACGGCCTCCTCATTGGCTGCGTTGAACACTGCAGGGTAGGTGCCGCGCGCCTCGCCGACGTGCTTGGCGAGGTTCAGCGCGGGGAACGCTTCGTGATCCACGGGCTCAAATTCCCAACTCGTTGCCTGGGTCCAATCAAGCGGCACACCAATGTTCGTGAGCCGTTCGGGCCACGTGAGGCCGAGCGCAATCGGGAGGCGCATGTCGGGCGGGGAGGCCTGTGCGATGGTGGATCCGTCGATGAACTCCACCATCGAGTGCACGACCGACTGCGGATGCACCACGACATCGATCTGCGCAAACGCGACGTCGAACAACAGGTGCGCCTCGATCACTTCGAGGCCCTTATTCACGAGGGTCGCCGAGTTCGTTGTGACGACCCTGCCCATGTCCCACGTCGGGTGCGCGAGCGCCTCAGCCGGCGTTACGTTCGCAAGCTCCGCGCGTGTGCGTCCGCGGAAAGGCCCACCGGATGCAGTGAGCACGAGCCTACGCACCTCCTCGTTGGTGCCTGACCGGAGCGCCTGCGCAAGCGCAGAGTGTTCCGAATCAACGGGCACGATCTGCCCGGGCCGTGCGAGCCGCTTCACGAGGTCGCCGCCGACGATGAGCGACTCCTTGTTCGCGAGCGCGAGGGTGCGACCCGACTCGAGCGCCGCGATCGTCGGCGCGAGACCGACGGAACCGGTGATGCCGTTGAGCACCACGTCTGCGTCGACGTCGCGCACGAGCTGCACTGCGGCATCCACGCCAAGCCCGGTGTGCTCGACCCCAAAGTCCGCCGCCTGCTCGGCAAGCCGCGCCGCGTTTGACCCCGTCACCAAGCCAACGACCTCAAACCGGTCGGGGTGTCGCCTGATGACGTCGAGCGCCTGCTCACCGATCGAACCTGTTGACCCCAAAATCACAACGCGCCTCATGCATCTATTCTGCATGAGGCGCGCTGGGAGGTGTGACCCGTCGGGGTTATTCGGAGTGAACCGTTCCGAGGATGTCGAGCACGAAGACCATCACGTCGTCCGGCTTGTGCCCCATGCTCTCAAGCTGCGCCGCGCCGTAGCCGCCGTCTTCTGCGGGCACGATCGAGATGACCTGGGAGCCGACCTTCTGGCCCTCCAGCGCCTTGGTGAAGCCACCGATGACCTCGTTGGTGCGGAACGGGATCGGCTCGCCGCGGCTCCAGCTCGAGTCAAACTCTTCGCCGGTGCTCCAGATGATGCCGCGGTAGTTCACGTACACGCGATCGCCCGGCTCGACGACGTCACCGTCACCCTCGATGAGGGTCGCAACCGAGAGCTCGCTCGGCGGCTCGACGCCCTCGGGGATGGTGATGGTCGGCTCGCCGTTGTCAGCAAGCTTCACCGTCGGGAAGCCCTTCGGTGCTGCCTGCGCCTTGCCCTCGGCCTTCTTCAGCAGGTCGCCCGGCTCAAGCGTGCCGGGCTCCGCGACCGAATCTTCGATCTTGCCGAATTCCATGACCGCGACGATGGCGTCCTTGTTGGTGACGTCCGTGAGACCCATCTGCTCGGGCTCCGCGCCCTCGTACATCTCAGCGAACGACGCTGTGATCGCGACCTGCTGGCCGGGTACCGCGCAGCGGAACGCGTCATTTGCCCAGCCAACGAGTGCGCCCTTGGTGAACGGCATTGGGGCTTCGGGCTGCTGCTGCAAGACCGTCCCGTCCTTGCCGTTGAAGAGCGAGAGCGCGACATCCACTGTCTGCCCGTCTTCGATGACCTTGCCCTCGCCCTCGGTGAGGACCGAACGCTCAAGCTTGTCGGCCTTCAGCGGCAGCTTGCTGGTGATTTCAAGGTCAACACCGGTGTCGCCCTTGACTTCGATGGACTCGCTGGCGGAGCCGGACGCGAGGCACTCATCGCCCGAAGCGTCCTTGGTGGGGCCACCGCTCGCGCCGCAGCCGGAAAGCAGCAGCGCGCCAACGATAGCTGTGGGCAGAAGTACGTGTGAAAGTTTCACTTGGATCCTAAATTCTTGGTGGGTGGGTGACGTGGTCTCGGTCCGGCACCCCTCCAAGTCTGCGCTATGGGGTGGCCGCAAGCCTGGGAGGGGCCTTGACGCGCTGCTATTTTGCGGCGAGCGCGGCGGCGTAGAGCGCTTTGCTCGACAGCCCAGACGCTTCAGCTACCTCTCGCGCAGCGTCCTTCAGGCGGTCCCCAGCTGCGACGCGTTCAAGCACCTCGCTGAGCGCGGCTTCAGGCGATGCGGCCCCTGCGCTCGCACCGCCGACGACGATCACGATCTCTCCGCGCACCCCGGCCCGCGCCCACTCGGCGAGCTCGGCGAGACCGCCGCGCTTGACCTCCTCGTAGAGCTTCGTGAGTTCGCGACAGACAGCAGCGGGACGATCCGCCCCGAACACATCGGCAAGGTCGGCGAGCGACGTGGCGAGCCGCGACGGCGCTTCGAAGAACACGAGTGTGCGTCGCTCGCCAGCGAGTTCGCGGAGCAGGCGGTTGCGGTCGCCGCCCTTGCGCGGCAGGAACCCCTCGAACGCGAACCGATCGGTCGGCAGCCCCGATACGGCGAGCGCGGTGATCACAGCGGAGGGCCCCGGGATCGCGCTCACCTGCACACCGGCCTCAGCGGCGAGCTGCACGACGCGGAACCCGGGGTCTGACACGGTCGGCATTCCGGCGTCGCTCACGAGCACGATGTCCTCGTGCTTCGCGCGCTCCACGAGGCTGGCCGCCCGGTCATGCTCGTTGTGGTCGTGGAGGGCAACGAGTTCCGGGCGTGCCTCGATGTCGAGCAGGCGGAGCAGCTGGGCCGTGTGGCGCGTGTCCTCTGCCGCAATCACAGTGGCGTTTGCGAGCGTCTCACGCAGTCGGACCGACGCGTCGCCGAGGTTGCCAATCGGGGTCGCAGCAAGAAGGATCATGCCCTAATGCTACGTGGCTGTACCCCCGTTTCGATCCACTGTCGACCCGCGCCGTTCAGCGCGGTCTCCTCCCGATGGGGAACACGGCTCTGCGCCCTCCCGTTCGACCGCCCCCTCGCGCCCACATGAACGGGCGCGCGCTCGACACGGGCGATCCAGCCATTCCGAGCTCGCGGAGCACCCTCGCCGGAATACCCGGCTGTGTGTTCGGGGGCGCCTCGTGCACCGTGAGCACGACAAGTTCACGCCAGAAGGGGTGGTTGGTGTCCCAGTATCCGACGGCGCCGAGGTAGGCCGTTTCGAACGAGGTCCGTTCGGCGTGCACTCGATAGACCGCTTCGAGCAGACCGAGTCTGGTGTGGAACGCTGCGGCGATCCATGTGACCCCGCCGGCGGTGCGCACTTCGACCGCGCTCAGGAAGCGCACATCGGGCGATTTTTCGGTGCTGTTCACAACCACGCACCCCCTCATCTGCAACAGAAGGTTCACAAGAGGTTTACACTCATCGGTTTCATGGTACTCGGGGGGCCGTGCGATGAACAACCGTTCGCGAAAGGTTCGGGTCGGGTAAGCTAGGGCGGCTATGCACAATTCCCAGCCGGCACCCACGCTCATCGAGCGCACAGGCGTTGCCTACTTCCCCCTCGCGCTCGTCGCACGCCTCCCGTTCGCGATGATGGTGGTCGGTGTTCTCACACTCGTTGTCTCCGCGCGCGACTCGCTCCAGCTCGGCGGGATCTCGTCCGCCGTCGTCGGCATCGGTTCCGCGATCGTCGGGCCGTTCATCGGCGCGGCAGCCGACCGGTACGGGCAGCGAGTCGCGCTGCTCATCGCCGCGGTCACGCACAGCGCGGCACTCGTTGCCCTGGCGTTCATCGCGTATTCGAGCTCCCCCGACTGGGCGATGCTCGCTGTCGCGTTTACCGTGGGCGCGACGAGCCCACAGACGTCACCGATGTCTCGGTCGCGGCTGGTGCTCATTATCCAGAACTTCCTCCCGCCAGCCCGCAGGCCGAAGGTCATGTCGCAGGTGCTCGCGTACGAGTCCGCCGCCGACGAGGTCGTGTTCGTCTTCGGGCCGGTTATCGTCGGCGTCCTTGCGACGTTCTTTGGGCCGCGTACGCCGATTCTCGCCGCCGCTGCGCTCACGATCCTGTTCATCATTGCGTTCGCGATGCACCACACCAGCGCGCCGGCGAAGAGCGTGGCTGAGCGTGCGGCGACGCTTGCTCCGGCTGCGGAGCTCGCACGACCTTCCCTGCTCGTTGTTGTCGCCGGCATCGCCGGAGTTGGCCTCGTGTTTGGTTCTACGCTGACTGCGCTGACCGCGTTCATGCAGGATCTCGGGAAGCCGGAGGCCGCCGGGCTGTTTTACGGGATCATGGGCATCGGCTCGGCGATCCTCGCCATCTCTGTCTCGTTCTTCTCCCCGAAGTTCACGCTCCGCTACCGCTGGCTGGTCTTTGGGGTGTTTGTCGTCGCTGGCGAGGCACTGTTGGCCACCGCGTCGAGCACGGGCCAGATTGCGCTCGGCCTCGCGATCACCGGCATCGGTATCGGGCCGCTGCTCGTCACCCTGTACGGGCTCGGCACGGCGCGCAGCCCAGAGGGGCGGAGCGCGACGGTGATGACGATGCTCGGCTCCGGGGTCATCCTCGGCCAGTCGCTTTCGTCGGCCGTTGGTGGAACGATCGCCGAGAATGTTGGGGTCGCTGCCGCGCTTGCGCTGCCGTTCCTCGCAGCGGCGTTCACCATGCTCGCTGGCGTGGTCAACTGGCTCCTCACCCCCTCGGGCAGCGGCCGCGACGTCTAGCTGAGGCGCGGCGGTACGCGGCCAGCGCGCAGGCGAGCACCCCAAGCAGCGCGCACTCAGCGCGGAGGCGAGCACCCCTACCAGCGCGCTGGCTACGGGGCGTCGGGGCTTGCTTTGCCCGTTTCCGGCGCGAACTTCGGCCGCGGCAGGTGCCAGCCGCGCGCGACAGACGTGAGCCGCAGCACGATCGCGGTCGTTCCGCCGACGAGCGAACCCGCAATCACTCCGCCGCCGAGCGCGACGACGGCGACAGCGAGTCCTGCGCCGAGCAGCGCCGATACCGCGTAGAGCTCTCGTGTGAGCACCCCTGGCACGGTGTCGACGAGGACATCGCGGATGACGCCGCCGCCAATCGCCGCGATGGTGCCGACGAGCACCGACGTGATCGGCGCCTGGCCGCTCGCGAGTGCGAGCGCCGCCCCGTTTGCAGAGAAAAGCCCGAGCCCGAAGGCGTCAAACACCACCTCGAAACGGCGGATCCTTGTGAGCCGCGGGTGCACGAAGAACACGACGAGGGAGCCTGCGACGGCGACCACAAGGTTGGGCCAGTGCAGAAATGACACGGGCGGGTGGACGCCGAGGAGAATGTCGCGGAGGATCCCTCCCCCGGTTCCCGTTGCTGCGCCGACAACGACGACACCGAGAATATCAAGGTTGCGGCGGACACCAACGAGCGCACCCGAGAGCGCGAACGCGAGGATCCCCGCGAGCTGCAGGGCTTCATAGATCACATCACCGAGCACGATCCTGATCCTATGGGATGCGCGGCCCCGTCGCGTGACGCGTCAGCTGCACCCCGGCATTCGCTTGCAGCGTACGATTCTCGCCCCGCTCACCGACCGCGCGGGGGCCGAAAGTGGAAGAATGGTTCCCATGCATGCCTCTGTGTCCCCGGTTGAAGTTGCAGGCCTTCGCGCCGCATTTCCCTACTTCGCTGCGATCGATGAGCGAGCCGCTGCTGGCGCGGCCGCCGCGCTCGCCCCGGCATACCTCGATTCGGCTGCCACCTCGCAACGCCCGCTCGCGGTGCTCGACGCGGAACGCGAGTTCCTTGCGCACTCGAACGCCGCAGTGCACCGCGGCACGAGTGGCGCCGTCGGTGCGGCAACCGGCGCATTCGAGGGCGCCCGATCCCTCGTCGCCGAATTCGTTGGCGCCGCGACCCCGGAGCAGATCGTGTGGGCAGAAAACGCGACGGACGCGTTAAACCTCGTCACGCTCGGCATCGCCGAGGCAAACCTTGGCAATGGCGTGGCAGGCTCCGAACGGTTCGCGCTCGGCGCCGGTGACGAGATACTCATCACCCAGGCCGAGCATCACGCGAACCTTATCCCGTGGCAGCGTCTTGCGACGAAGACGGGCGCGACGCTCACCTACATTCCGGTGCGCGAGGACGGCACGTGGACCATTGATGATGCACGCGCGGCAATCACTGAGCGGACCCGCTTCTTCGCATTCGCGCACGTTTCAAATGTCACCGGGTTTGTCGCACCGGTCGCCGAGCTCGTTGAACTCGCGCGCGCGGTCGGCGCAGTCACGGTGCTCGACGCCTGCCAGTCCGTCCCGCACATCCCGGTGAACTTCGCTGAGCTCGGCGTCGACTTTGCCGCGTTCTCCGGCCACAAGATGCTCGGCCCGAACGGTATCGGCGTGCTGTACGGCACCCCCGAGATGCTCAGCGCGCTCCCCGCGGCGCGCACGGGTGGCTCGGCGATCACTCGGGTCACGATGGAGACCGCCGAGTTCATGCCGCCGCCGTTGCGCTTCGAGGCGGGAACGCAGCCCGTCTCGCAGGTCGTCGGCCTCGGCGCCGCAGTGGGGTTCCTCACGAAGATCGGGATGGATCGTATTGCGGCCCGCGAGCACGAGCTCGTCGAACGGCTCGTCGCGGGAATCGAGGAGCTGCCAGGGGTACGCCTGCTCGGCCCATCAGACACCTCACAGCGCATTGCGCTGACGTCGGTGGCTGTCGAGGGGCTACACGCGCATGATCTCGGGCAGTACCTTGATGAGCAGGGTGTGCTCGTGCGCGTCGGCCATCACTGCGCGCAGCCGCTGCACCGGGCACTCGGCATGGCGTCGTCGACGCGCGCGAGCGTGCACGTGACAACAACCGAGGACGAGGTTGACCGTTTTCTTGCCGCAGTGCGCGGCGCCCAGCAGTACTTTGGAATGGAGGTGTCCGCGTGAGCGCGCTCGACGGACTGTATCAAGAGGTTATTCTCGACCACTCGAAGCGACCCATCGGCAAGGGGGAACTTGCGCATGCTGAGCACTCGCTCACAGCATCGCATCACGAGTTCAATCCGAGCTGTGGCGACGAGATTGATTTGTCAATCGCGGTGGATCCCGCAAGCGGGGAAATCACCTCGCTCGCGTGGGATGGCCAGGGATGCTCGATTTCGATGGCTTCGGCGTCGATCCTTTCGCAGATCGTTCGCGACGAGACGCTTGACGGTGAGGCTGCACGCGAGCGGATCGCCGCGTTCAGGGAGATGATCCACGGCAAGACCGAGGGCGAACCCGATGAGGAACTCCTCGGGGATGCCGTTGCGCTGCAGGGCGTCTCGAAGTTCGTCATGCGGGTGAAGTGCGCAATGCTCGCCTGGGTGGCGCTCGAGGCCGACCTCACACAGGTCGACGCACAGCGGTAGTTCCCGTCTAGCAGCACCCCAGTCGCCCCCTCCACAGGTACCGTGGAGGGGGCGACTGGCTTGGCGGGCTGTGGATAGCCGCGGATCGGTGCCAGCGCGCCCGCACACTGGTGGCATGACTCATTCACCTGCTACTCCCGCTCCCCCAGACCGCGTGGTCTCACACTCGGCGGCCGCACCGCAGCGTCGCCCTGAGGTGCTGAAGTGTGACACCACTGCCGACTTTCTCGCCGCCCTCCCAAGGCTCGTCGGCTTTACGGCACCGGACAGCCTGTTCATCGTGTTGTTCTCCGGTTCCCGCGCCCAGAGCACCGTCCGCGTTGACCTGCCAGACAGCGAGGCAGGCCCGGAGGTTGCGGCGTACCTTGACGAACTCGTGGCCTGCCTGCGCAGCGCCCAGGACCGGTTCGGTGCGAGCCCGCCGGCGGTGGTGATCTCGAGCTCGCTGAGTTTCGCCGAAGCGCGTGGGGCGCCATGGCGGCGGTTTGCGCAGTCGCTCGAGCGACTGCTGGCACGCAACGGCCAACGCCCGCGCGAGCTCTGCTGCATCGCGCCAGACGCTTGGGTGAGTTTCTACGACCAGACGCCTCCGCGGTTCGGCCGACCGCTCGCCGAGATCATGGCGAGCCGCGTACACGGCGGCGGCCAGGTACCGACGCTCTCTGAACTCGGGGCGTTCCGCGATATCTCGGCGGCCGAGCGCGCCGCGATAGCGCACCCCGCACAGCAACGCGACGGGTGTGGCGCGGACGCGGAGCCCGAACGCCAAGGGCAAGACGCGCACGGAGCCGACCGAGTGGAGCCACCGGCCGAGAACATCCGCGACCGGGTATCCCGGCTCGCTGACCCGCGCACCCTCCGCGCTGACGAGACCGCTGAACTGTTGGCGGCGCTCAGCACCGACGCCGGCTGGGCCTGCGCGTTTGACGAGCTCGCGCACAGCGAGGCGGTGTTGAGTGCAGGCGCAGGGAAACCCGGGGCGGGCGACACCGCGGCCGTCGCCCGAGCGCGTGCGCGTCTCACAGCGGCGTCAGACCACCTCGCCTACCTCGTCCCGTTCGAAGCGACGGCAGCACGGCCAGCACTTATCGCGCTCTGCGCACTCGCCTGGTGGGCGCGCGGACTCGAATCGGTCGCGCACCGGCAGCTCGCTGAGGCACTGCGGATCGATCCCGAGCACGAAGTCGCGCGGCTCGCGCTACGTGTCATCGGATCGGGGAAACTTGCAACGCTCCCCAGCGCGCGCGAATCCGCCGGCACGATGGCCACCGGTGCCAGTGCCGCGCAGGCGGGTGCCAGTGCCGGACCCGCGAGTGCCGGGGCCGCCGGCTTCGGTTAGCCGAGCGGGCGCTCAGGATCGCTCGGGAGCGCAGGTGCTGCTTCGGCCGGCTCACGCTTCGCTGTTGCCCCGTCGCCGCGGCCCGCTGCGGTGTCGGCGCCGGTGCCGGTGCCCGTGCCCGTGCCCGTGCCCGTGACGATGTTCACGGTCCCCGTGACGATGTTCACGGTCCCCGTGTCGATCGGCGCGAACTCCGGGTCGCTGACAACCACCGGGGCCTCGAGCGCGGGATCGACCTCGGTCTCCGCTGACGCGGCATCGGTGATCGCGAACAGTGGTAGAAACACCTGGCACAGCGGCCCAATGAGCAGGGCAAACGCGATCGTCCCGATACCGACGGTGCCGCCGAGGAACCAGCCAGCCACAACAACGACAACTTCGAGCCCCGTGCGCACCACCCAAATCGGCAACCCGGTCACCCGGTGCAGGCCGATCATCAAGCCGTCACGCGGCCCCGATCCGAACCCTGCACCGATATAGATGCCGCTCGCGATGCCGACGAGCACGACGCCAAGGAGCAGCACGAGCAGGCGCAACCAGAACGGCCCCGGCGCTGGGAATACCGCCAGCCCGATGTCGGCGAAGACGCCGACAAGGATCGCGTTCGCAATCGTCCCCACCCCGACGCGCTGGCGCAGCGGGATCCAACACAGCAGCACAAGCCCACTCATGATAATTGTGATCGTGCCGAAGCTCAGGGGAACGTGGTGGGAAAGCCCCTGTGTCAACACGTCCCAGGAGGCGGCCCCGAGGTTCGATTTGAGAATCAGCGAGACCCCGATGCCGAACAGCGCGAGACCGATCGACAGCTGCAGGATCCGTCGTGGCATCCGGTCTGGCAGTCTTGATACGCGCGGCTTACTCACCTAGTCAGTGTAGTTCGCCTACGCGCCATGGCCCGCACCCGCGGAACTTGTCGACGAGCTCCAGCGAGTGTCAGCTGGAGCCCTGGCGGCGTGGTATACCTATGACAGCACAACCAGGGAGAGAGACCGCGGTGGATACGAACAGTCGAAAGCTCGATGACACAGCCGGTGCACTCAAGAACCACCGGTTCGCGAAGAGCCTGATCAACGATCCCCCGCTGCACTCGCTCGTCGAAATGCTCCTGCAGATGGAGCCAGGGCAGCGCCTCGCGAGCGAGCGGGAGCTCAGCCAGGAGCTCAACCTGAGCCGCAACACCCTGCGCGACAGGATGAGCAAGCTTGAGTCGATGGGCGCGCTTCAGCGTCGGGAGCGGCTGGGCACCTACTACACGGGGGTGCAGCCAGAGCAGACCGGCGACGTGCTCATCCTCAGCCTCATGTTCCAGCAGATGACGCTCGACTCACTCATCTCCGTGAGGCACGCGCTCGAGCGACAGGCTGCGGTCGAGGCGTGCGCGAACGCTGATGCGGCCGCGTTAGCCGCGCTCAAAGCGAGCATCGATGCGATGCACTCCACGGAGGACGGCGAACTCCTCCTCGAAGCTGACGGCAGCTTTCACCGCGCCCTGTTCGCCGCCTCAGGCTCGGCCGGGCTCATCTTCTTCTCGGAGATGCTGCAGCCGGTACTCAAGGGCACGTTGCAGTACCTCACGCTTGAGCACGACTTCACGACGATGCGCACCGTGCACCAGGCGATCTACGCCGCCGTTCAGGCCGGTGATGCCGCCGCCGCTTCAGAAACCATCGACGGCCACTTCGCGTGGCTCGAGATCCTCATGGACCGCGAGCGGCAGGGCAACCCAGCGCCTGATCAGTGAGCCTGCGCCTGCGGTGCAGAGCTCTGGACGAGCCCGCCGTCGACGGGCAGGCACACGCCGTTCACGTAGCGTGACTCGTCAGAGGCGAGGAACAGTGCCGCGTTCGCGACATCGAACGAGTCCCCCATCTTGCCCGTCGGCGACAGTGCGTCGCGGGCGGCAACCATTTCCTCGACCGTGTCGTATGCGGAACTGATGTCGCGGTAAATCATCGGGGTGTTGATGTACCCGGGTGCGATCGTGTTCGCGCGGATACCGTGCGAGGCATATTCGAGGGCAAGGTTTTGGGTGAACTGAGCGACGGCACCCTTCGTTGCCGAGTAGCTCGGATAGTTGTATCCGATGTAGCGCATGCCGCCGACCGAGCCGATGTTGATGATGCTGCCTGCACCACGCTCGAGCATGTGCGGGAGCACGTACTTGCAGGTGAGAAACACACTCGTGAGGTTCACGTTGATCGAGAGGTTCCACTCGTCCATCGTCAGCTCGACCGGCCCGCCCATCCGCGCGATCCCCACATTGTTGTGGAGCACATCGATGCCGCCGAACTCCGCGACGGCAGCGTCGACCGCAGCACGAACGGAGTCCTCGCTCGTCACGTCGCCAACCACGCCAAGCACGGAGGGCACAACGCCGACGGCCTCGCACTCCTCCCGCACCCGCTGCACACCGTCGTCGACGGCTGCGGCGCTCATATCGACGATGGTGACATGTGCCCCCTCGCGGGCGTAGGTGATGGCGGCGGCGACACCGTTGTTCGTTTCGCCCCCGACCGATCCACCGCCGAAGACGAGGCAGGACTTGTTGAGCAGACGATTCATGGGAAACCTTTCGGGGATGACACAGCTGGCGCCCGTCACTTTGAGGCACCAGGAAAACTGGGGGGAAACGGAGTGGAGGGGCGGCTGGGCCGCCCCTCCACTCGGTGCTTACTTACGCGAGGGTCCGCTTGACCGCTGCGATGATGTCGTCCTTGGACGGGATCACGGCCTCTTCCAGCGTCTGCGCATACGGGATCGGCACACGTGCGCCACCGATGCGGACGGGGGCCGCGTCGAGCTTGTCCCAGGCAGCCTCAACGGTTTGGGCGACGAACTCGGCGCCCCAGCCGTAATCGCGGACGGCCTCGTGGCCGACAACGAGGTGCCTCGTCTTGCCGATCGACTTGTAGACGGCGTCCATGTCGAAGGGGAACAGCGTGCGCGGGTCGATGATCTCAACCTCGATGCCATCCGCTGCCAGCTCCTCCGCGGCGAGCATCGCGTACGCGAGGATCTGCTGCGTCGCGACGATCGTTGCGTGCGTGCCCTCGCGGGCGATGCGCGCTTCACCGAACGGGATGGGCTTGAGGTCTACCGGCCCCCGATCGTAGTACTGGTTCTTGTGCTCAAGGAAGATCGTCGGGTTGTCGCTCGCCGCCGCCGTGCGGAGCAGGCCGTAGGCGTCTCCCGGGGTGCCGGGGAGCACGACCTCAAGCCCGGGGATGTGGGCGAAGAGCGTCTCGAGCGACTGCGAGTGCTGAGCTGCCTTGCCGATGCCGGATCCGCCGTTGCTGCGAATCACCAGCGGAGTGTCGAACTGGCCGCCGAACATGTACCTGGCCTTGGCGGCCTGGTTGATGATGCCGTCGAAGCCGAGGAAGGCGAAGTCGGAGTACATGATCTCGAGGATCGGGCGTGTGCCGCGTGCCGCAGCGGCCGAGACCGCTGAAAGGAGCACTTCTTCGCTGATGGGGGTGTCCATCACGCGCTCTTTGCCGAACTTCTTCAGCAGGCCGCGCGTCACACCGTAGGTGCCGCCGCCCGTGCCCCAGGTCGTGATGTCTTCACCGAGCACGAATGCCTCGGGGTGATCCTCGAGGATCTGGTGCATGGCGCCGTTGAGTGCGCGCCAGGTCACCATCTCTTTTGGTGCCGCGTTCATGCGTTCGCTCCCTTCGCGTACACATCGGTGAAGGCCTCGCTCACGTCGGGGAACGGCGAGTTGCGCGCGAACTGCTCCGCCGCCTCGACCTCCTCGAAGAGCTGCTTCGTCTTGGTGTCCCATTCGGCCTGGGTGATGACGCCCTGCTCGATGAGCTGCGCGAGCAGCGAATCGATCGGGTCGTTCGCCTTCGCGGCCTCGACCTCATCGGCGCTGCGGTAGATCTCGGTATCGCCGGCCATGTGGCCGAGGTAGCGGTACGTGTCGAGCACGAGCAGCGTCGGGCCTTCGCCAGCGCGGGCGCGGGCAACCGCGGCACTCGCGAGCTCGTAGACCTCCTGCAGGTTCATGCCGTCGCCGCTAAACGACGGCACGCCGTAGGCTTCTCCGCGCTTCGTGAGATCGGGCTGCGCGACCATGTCGTCGATCGACGCCGACTGCGCGTAGTGGTTGTTCTCGAGCACGAAGATCACGGGCAGGTTCCAGATGGCGGCGAGGTTGAACGCCTCAGCCAGCACGCCCTGGTTGGAGGCGCCGTCGCCGAAGTACGAAACGGCAACGGTGTCTTCGCCCTTCATCTTCGACGCGAGCGCAGCTCCCGTCGCGATACCGATGCCGGCGCCCACGATCCCGTTCGTGCCGAGCACGCCGATCTCCTTGACGCCGATGTGCATCGATCCGCCCTTGCCGCCGCAGTAGCCGTCGGCGCGGCCGAGGATCTCGGCCATCGTGCGACCAAAGTCAGCGCCTTTGGCGAGCGTGTGTGCGTGACCGCGGTGCGTGCTCGCGATCGCGTCGTCGTCGCGCAGCGCGAGCGATACGCCGACGGCGACCGCTTCCATGCCGAGCGACGGGTGGGTTGATCCGCGGATCAGCCCCTCCTCTGAGAGCAGCGGCATACGGCGCTCAAACTCACGGATCTTCGCCATGAGTTCGAGCCCGGCGAGGCCGTGCTCTGCTGTCTGGTAGTCAGTCATGTGGCTCCCTATTCGATCGTGGCGATGGTTTCGTCGAGGGAAACCAGGTCGCCCTCTTCCTTCTTCAGCGCGATGACGCCGGCTGCGGGAGCGACGAGCTCGCTGACGAGCTTCGAAGTCTCGATCGAGGCGATCGCCTGGCCCTCAGCGACGGTGTCACCGTCGGCTACGAGCCACTCGCCCAGGTCTGCCTCTTCTTCGTCGCCGAGCAGATCCTTAGTGAGGTTGACGTCCATGTGTGTTCTCCTTTAACAGTGGTGGGTGGTGTGGTTAGTTCACGGTGACGGTTGGCGCATCGAGGCGCTGCACCGTCAGTTCAAAGGTTGCCGCGACGAGGTTCTCCCCCGGCACGAGCTCGCCCGCGCGGATCTCGCCGTGCCGGTCGACGAGCGTGCAGCTCAATCGAGCGGTGAGCTCGCCGTCGCTGGTGCGCACGTCACCGATGAGCGCGATGACCTCGGTTGCTGGGCCGTCGATGAGTACGCGCTCACCGCTCGCGCGGTCGATGAACGTCGCTCCGACGAAGCTGCCGAGGCCGGCGCGCACCGATGCGCGTTCGAAGCCGGACTCGCGGCACACCCGCAGCAGCGCGTCGGTGATGTCGACGTTCGGGAGCACCCTGGCGATGATCGTGTCGTGTGCTCCGACGGGAGGCGCGCCATCGACGAGGGGCGTGTGTGCTGTCAGCATGGGTGTGCTCCGCTCTGCTTCGTAACTGTTGGCTTCCGGCGTGAACACCGGCATGAGGGTTTCCGGGTCGGTTGTGCTGCGCCACTGCGCGCCGAATACGGCGGTGACGATCGCAAAGGGCGCGTCGGCACCCGACTCGGTTTCGAGCCAGACGTGTCCGCCCTCAAGGGCTCCGCCCGGGGCCTGCCAGAAGCAGTGACTGTGCATATACGGCGCGTTGTCGCGCCATCCGAGCGTGACGGAACCGTACATGAGGTGGGCCCGGTCATGCCCGCGGGTCTCCGAGAAGCTCAGTGCTTTCTCCGCGGTTGCGACGTCGGGCACGCAGTAGCTCAGCGGGGCGTAGTTTCCGCCATGGAGTTCCGCAAAGCCGCTGTCAGCGCCGAGCGCTTGGAGTGTCTCATGCAGTTGATCGATGACTGGTCGGCCGCCGGTGAGTGCGCAGATCGCGCGCTTCGTGCTGACTGGCCGAGCGATGATTCTGGGTTGGGTTTGGGGACCTGGATGCGTTAATGGGTGCATCGTGTCCTCCTTCCAGCTTGTGACCGTGAGGAGCGTGGGATTCCACGTGGCGCCCCCGGTGTGGGGCGGTGACGGCGCGCTCCGGGATGGGGAGCGCGCCATCGGTGAGGCGTGTCTGCTGCTGGCTAGCCGATGGCGGTGCCGCCGCAGACCTTCAGAGTTTCGCCCGTGATGTAGGTAGCCCCCGGTGAGGCGAGGAACGCGACGGCCTCGGCAATATCCTGTGGCTGTCCGATCCGTTGGATCGGCTGCGCGTCGACCGGGTAC
Organism: Leucobacter komagatae; assembly: GCF_000834055.1. Taxonomy (GTDB): domain Bacteria; phylum Actinomycetota; class Actinomycetes; order Actinomycetales; family Microbacteriaceae; genus Leucobacter; species Leucobacter komagatae_A. Next base: position 233,253 of record NZ_JXSQ01000003.1, on the reverse strand, counting down.
GGGACGCCCGCCGTCATCGGCGTCGCAACCGGACCGGGAGCGACGGTGTTGCAGGTCACGCCGAGCGGCCCGACCTCCTTCGCGACCCACTTGGTGAAGGCGATGACTCCGCCCTTCGACGCTGCGTAGGCTGGTCCGGTGCGGGCGGCCCCGTCACCGCCCGAGTTCGCGCCGCCGATGATGCCAGAGATCGAGCTCACGTTCACGATCGCCCCAACACCCGCATCGCGCATGTGCGGGTACACCGCGCTCTGCGTCATGAGGAAGGTACCGGTGAGGTTCGTCTGGATGTCGCGCTCCCAGATCTCGTCGGTCATCTCCTCAAGGCTGAGCCTCCCGGCAGTGCCTGCGTTGTTCACGAGCACGTCGAGTGAGCCCCAGTCCTTCACGAGACCGTCGAGGCACGCGCGAACCGCTGTGCGGTCGCGAATGTCGACGACCTCGCTGCGGGCCCGAACGGCGTTTCCCGTGCGCTCGGCGATGGCAGCGACCGTGGCTGCACCATCCGTGACGTCGACGATGAGCACGTCGGAGCCGCGGGCGGCGAGCTCGATTGCAATCGCGGCGCCGATGCCGCCAGCAGCGCCGGTAACGACGCTGACCTTGCCTGCGAATTCTTGTGACATGGTTCGTTGTTCCTTCGTTGGGCTACAGCCCGAGCAAGTCCGGCAGCCAGTTGCTGAGCGCGGGGATGAATGTCACGAGCATGAGTACCGCGATGCCGGAGACGACGAACGGGACGACGCCCTTCACCGCTTCGCCGAACGGGATCTTCGCGATGCTCGCCGCGACAAAGAGGTCGATGCCGACGGGCGGTGTGATGAGCCCGATCGCGAGGTTCATCGTCATCATCACGCCAATGGTGGTGAGGTTCATGCCGAGCTCGAGGAGCACGGGAACGAACAGCGGGATGAAGAGGTAGAACGCCGAGATCGCGTCGAGGAACATGCCAGCGATGAGCAGTGCGAGGTTGATGATGAGCACGAGCAGCACCATGCTGTCCGTGATGCTGAGCATCCAGTCGGCAACGTGCCTGGCGATTTGGTTGCGCGTGATCACGTAGGCGAACAGCGTCGCCGAGGCGATGATGAGCATGATGCGCCCGGACATGATGCCAGCGGAGGTGAAGATCTTGAATACCTCTGGGAGCTTCAGCTCTCGGGTGACGAACAGCCCGACAACGAGCGCGTAGACGGAGGCAACGGCTGCGGACTCCGTTGGCGTGAAGATACCACCGTAGATGCCGCCGAGAATGATCACCGGCACGAGGAGTCCAGGGACCGCTCGCATGAATGCCTTGAACACGACTCCGGCCGGTGCACGCTCTGCGCGCATCCCGATCCCGCCGCCCGAGCTCGCGTTAGCCGGGGTGACGTCGTCGATCGTGAGCAGACCGGTGTTGTCTGCCGTGCTCGCGACCGCACCGGTAGCGGTGACGGTTGCGGTGCGCGAGCGCGGGTTCTTGCCCATCGCTTCACTCAGGTGCGTTGCAGCGTTCGCCTTTGCGATCTCCATGTCGCGCGGCAGGAACCTCGCGATGAAGTAGAGCACGACGACGAGGATAAGGCCTGGTACGACGCCAGCCATGAACAAGCGACCAATGGTGACACGGTCGACGCCTGGCCCTGCGTAGTCGGCTGCGACAACGGCGAAGACGATGTACGCGATGCTCGGGGGAAGGATGATGCCGAGCTCGCCCGACGTGGCAACGAGCGAGGCAGCGTGGCGCTTGCTGTAGCCGTGCTTGGCGAGTGCCGGAATGAGGATGCCGCCGATCGCTGCCACGGTTGCGGGACCGGAGCCAGAGATCGATGAGAACAGCAGCGCCGTGAGGATCGCGGTGAGCGCGATCCCGTTCTTCATGTGCCCGAAGCAGGCATCAGCGAACTCGACGAGTCGTCTGGATATCCCCGTGAGCTCCATGATGACACCGGCGAGGATAAAGAAAGGGATCGCGAGCAGCGTCTCGGACGACAGCCCGGCATAGAGAATGCTCGATGCTGGCGCGAGCGCCTTCATGCCGCCGGTGAACATGATGGTGGCGAACGCGGACAGGCCCATTGACATTGCGACGGGGACGCCGATGAAGAGGCACACGAGGAATGTGCCGAACAGAACGAGTTCAATCATGATCGGCCGCCCTCCTGTGGTGTGGTGTGGGTATCTGTGGGTGTCACGCGCTGACGCTGGGCGTCCTCGAGCGCTTCGGTTTCAGCTTGGACGGCCTCTGCGACCTCAAGCGCTTCGGCTTCCTCGCCCTTGAATGCTTCGCCGCCGCGGAGCTCGATCACGGCGACCTGGATGGTGCGGATCACGCCGAGCAGCGCGCCGAGGGGCAAGCCCATCGAGAAGATCCACTGCGGCATCTGGAGCGCGGGGGTGAGCCGGCCAGACTCGAGCTGTTTCATCGCGGTCTCGAATCCGAGCCACATGAGGATAAGGAAGAACACGAGCATTCCGGCGCAGACGAGCACGACGACGATCTTGTGCAGGGCTCCGCGACTCGAGTCGCGAAGCAGGCTGAAACTCGGGTGGGTGCCGAGCCGCGTTGCAGCGGCGGCGCCAACCATGGTCAGCAGCACAGCGAGGTTGATGAGCAGCTCGCTGGTGAACGAAAATGAGGCGTGGAAGACGTATCGCGCGATCACGTTGGCGAAGGCCAGGAGCGTGATGAAGAGGAAGGTGACCGCGATGATCGTGTTTTCGAGCCTGCGCAGTATGAGATCAAGCATGAGTGATCCAGTTCGTTGTGGGGCGGCGAGCACGCCGCCCCACAATCAGAACTACTTCGGCTGCACTGCCTCAGCGACCTCTGGGGTCCACTTGTCGGCGTAGGCGTCGTAGACGGGCTGCATCGCATCGCGGAAGACAGCAAGTTGCTCGGGGCTGAGCTCGGTGACGGTCATCTGGTCCTTCATCTCAGCGAGCTGCTCCGCCTCGCGGTCGCGGCTGAGCTTCACCTGGTAGGCGTTTGCCTCAGCTGCGGCTTCTTCGACGATCTGCTTGTCGGTGTCGCTCAGGCTGTCGAACAGCTCCTGGTTCATGCCGAGGATCAGCGGGTCGTAGACGTAGTTCCACACCGAGAGGTACTTCTGGACCTCCATGAGGCCGTTCGAGTAGATCACGTCGAACGGGTTCTCCTGGCCGTCGATCGTGCCGTTCTGCAGCGACGTGAAGACCTCAGCGAAGTTCATCGTGACGGGGTCAGCGCCGAGCTCCTTGTAGATGTTCAGGAAGAGCTCCGAGCCCGCGACGCGGAGCTTCAGGCCCTTGATGTCGGCTGGCTCGGTGATCTCGTGCTTGCTGTTGGTGATCTGGCGGAACCCCGACTCGCCGAAGCCGAGCATCTTGATGCCCATGTCCTCGGTCAGCTGCTCGTAGATTTCGACGCCGCCGTCGGCCATTGCCGCATCAGCTTCGTCGTAGTCTGCGTAGAGGAACGGCGCGGTGATCGCCGAGAAGCGCGGGTCAATGCCCGAGTAGATGATCGGCGAGTTGTACGAGAACGCCTTGTCGCCGTTCGCAAGCATCTCGACGCCCGCGGCTGGGTCGCCGCCGGAGAGCTGCTCGTTCGCGAAGAGGTTCAGGGCGATGCGGCCGTCAGACTTTTCGTCGAGGAGCTCGGCGAACTTTTCGGCACCGGCCCACCAGGCCGAAGCCTCGGAGACGGTGATGGTCATGTCCCAGCTGTAGCTCTCGCCTTCACCGGCGCCTTCAGCGGCGGGTGAGCCGCCGCTTGAGCACCCGGTAAGCGCGAGTGCGGAAACAGCCAGGGCTGCTACGAGTGACGTCTTCTTCACTGCAATCTCCTCCTTGAGATTTCGTGGCTGGTTGGATTGTTGTGTCCGCCCAGATGAGGCAACGAGGGCACGGGATATCCGTCCTCAGAGCGCTTCCACCATCCGTCAGCGGAGCGCTCGAATCATTATGCACGCTCTGGTAGAACCAGACAAGTCGACACGGGAACTCGGTGCCGGCTACTCACGAGAATTTGACGCAAAACCGCGCGAAAACACCCCGAACTCCCCCGCTGCGAGCTGCGTCCATGCGTGCCAAGACCCGCCTGCCGCCCCGCGCAGTTTCAGCCGAGCAGCAGGAGCACGAGCGGAATCGTCACGACCGCAACCACGCTCGTGACAAGCGTCGTTGCTCCAACGAGCCGCACGTCACCGTCATACTCAAACACGATGATGCTCGCGGTAGAGGACACCGGCATCGCCGCCATGATCACCGCGGCCCCGACCCACTGCGGGGCAAGATCCGCCCCGAACACGAGCACCGCCGCGAATGTCGCGAGCGGGAGCACACCGAGCTTCACCGCCGAGGCGATGGCGACCGCGGACACGGGAATGTGGCCAGAGCGCATGCCAGCTAGCGCCGGCTTGATGCTCAGCCCGACCGCGAACATAGCGGCGGGCACGGCGGCCTGGCCGAGCATCGAAATACTCGCGGTGACCACCCCTGGCAGCTCGATCCCGAGCGCGCCGACGAGCACGCCAGCAACGACGCCAAGCACGACGGGGTTGAGCAGGAGCGCGCCCTTCGCAACCCGCCAGAGCAGCGCACCGACCGCGCGAAGCGTGCCGCCACCATCAAGCGAGTCGCCAGGTGTGCCGCCAGGAGTACCGCCGCGCAGTGAGCGCAGCAGCGGGTAGCCCACCATGAAGAGCATGTTGTGCAGCAGTTGCCCGAGGGCCGCGCCGAGCGCAGCCTCGTGCCCGATGACGCTCATCACGATTGGAACCCCGAGATAGCCGACGTTGCCGTAGGTGGCAGCAACGGCCATGGGCCCAGGCATGAGCCCGGCTGCCTTGCTCGCGCTTGCCGCTCGAATCGCCCAGGCCACCACGTGCACGAGGGCAAAGACGACCGCGGTCACCCCGAGGGAGATCCACACGAACGCGAGCGGCACCCCGTCGCGAATGGGCGCGTTCGTGACCGCGACAAACAGGAACGCCGGAAGCGAGAAATAGAAGACGAAGGCGTTGAGCCCGGCCTGTGCGCTCTGAAATCGCGGGGCGAAACCCGCGGCCATACCGACCCCGAGCAGGATAAACATCGGTGCGATGACCGACAGTACGTGCAACACGCGTGATCTCCTTGGGCTCCATTGCGTTCGGATGACGTTGACCTGCAACCACTTATCATGCCAGGATACCTCTGGTTCTACCAGACGTTATCAATGAGGATGTACACCGTGAACACCCACACACCCCCCGCCAATCCAGGCCAGGACACCGCAGCAGCTCTCCCCCACCACGGGACCACTGAGAAGGTGTCACGCATCCGCGCAACGATCGCGAAGCGCATGCTCGAATCCCTCGACACCTCGGCACAACTCACCGCGACCGTCGAGGTCGACCTCAGCGCGATCTCCGCGATTCGCGCCAGCGAAAAGGACGCATTCCGCGCCCGCGAGGGCGCAGGGCTCAGCTACCTGCCCTTCATCATCAGGGCAGCCGTCGAGGGGCTGCAGGCCTACCCCAAGCTCAACGCCACCATCGACCTTGCGGCCGGCCTGATCAGCTACCCATCAGGCGAGCACGTCGGCATCGCGGTCGACACCCCGCGGGGGCTGCTCGTTCCGGTGATCCGCGACACCGGCGCGATGAGCGTCGGCGCGCTCGCGAAGGCAGTCGCCGACGTCGCAGCACGCTCACAGGCGGGCAAGCTCGGAGCCGCCGACCTCGCTGGCGGCACGTTCACCGTCACGAATTACGGCTCGCTCGGCACGCTCATGGACACCCCGATCATCAACCAACCGCAGGTTGCGATCCTCGGGACGGGAGCGCTCACGCGTCGCCCGGTCGCTGTCACGGGCGCCGACGGCCGCGAGAGCGTCGAGATCCGCGACATGATGTACCTATCCCTGAGCTACGACCACCGGCTCGTCGACGGCGCGGACGCCGCCCGCTTCCTGAGCCACGTGAAGAGCCGCCTCGAGGGTGGGGCGTTCGAGATCTGAGGTACGGCTACGCGAAGGATGCGCTTGGCCTCGCAAGCTCCGCGATGCCGCGCAACACCGACTCGGCGACAACCGCGCTCGACGCTGGATTCACGTCCGACACCGCATTCGTCATGACGAAGCGGTAGTCGCCCGCAGCGCCGGACGCCGCAATCTCGTGCGTGGTGCGCTCCGCCGCCGGGTCGGCGACCAGCCGCACGACCGTGTCTTCCCAGAGCCCCGTCGCGTGCGCGAGAGCGCACGCGACATTCAGGGATCCGGGGAAGCGGTCGACGGCATCGGACACCGTCCCCTCGAAGAGCACAAACGGTGCCGTCGCGTCGCTCAGCCGCGCGACCTCAGCGTCTGCCATCCACGGCTGCACCAGTGCGGCCGCCTGCTTCGTCGACGTGAGGCTCGCCTGCGTGATGCCCCCGGGGATCCCGCCATGCCTGGCCGCGGCGCCGAGCAGGTCGAGCCCGCCGACGGCGCCGGTGGCGAGCCGCAGCACGCCAGGCCCCGCGGTGAGCGCCGCTCGCGCGTGCGGATCAGCGAGCGCGCCAATCGACACGACGAGGAGGTCCCTTCCAGCCACAATGGCGGTCAGGCCCGCGTCGCGCGCGGCCGCGATCCCTGCGCACTCAACAACGAGGTCACTCGCGGCGATCGCCCCGGAGAGGTCGTCGCCAAAGTCGGTCACGTCTTCGGCCAGTGCGCCGAGCGCCTCGGCGAGTGCGGTCGGCCTGCGCGTGACAACGCCCGCGAGCACCGCGCCGTCGATACCGCCAGCGGCAAGCGCGGCAATGACGCGCGCACCGATGGCACCGGAGCCGATGACGGCCACGCGGAGTTCGCCCGCGGCACGGTTGGCTGCGCCGGGCGTTGCGGCGATCGCGGCGTTGATCTCCGCATCGAGCAGGTGCGTTCCCGCCCCGAGCTCGGCCCAGCGCCAAATCGCGGCGAAGATCGCCGCCGCCTGCGCCGCAGCGTTCACCTCGCAGGCGAGCACACCGGTGCGGCTGTCGCGCCTGTGTGCGTCCGCTGCGAGCGCGGTCGCGAGCGCCGCCTGGCGCAGTGCACGGCCGGTCGCGAGCTCAGCCTCGACGCCCATTACCTCAGCGTTCGTGATTGCGAGCGCAAGCGTGTGCGGCGCCGCGCTCCCGAGCGCGGCGGCGAGCTCCTCGACCGACTCCGCAGCGCCGCCGTGGCCGCGCTCGATGAAGCGGTCGAGTTGCTCGTCGAGGGCGTACCAGAACGTCGCGGCCTTGCCGTCGAAGTAGTTGAAGAACGACGAGCGGCTCACGCCGGCGCGCCGCGTAATGTCGGCCACCGTCGTCGCGTCGTAGCCCTGCTCGAGAAACAGCTCGCTTGCGGCGTCGGCGAGCGTCTCCCGCGACGAGGCCGGGGGCCGCCCACGCGATACCGATGTCATGGGGCAAGTTTACCGTGCATTGGCGCGTTGGAACCGGACGCGAGAATAGGCTAGGCTCTCTTTGTTGCACGGCGTCCAATTAACCGTTGTTCGGCGAAATCTCCGCCGGATCCACGCCCCAACCCAAGGAACCGAGGATCACTCACTATGCGCACACCAAGACTGCTCACGCTGGGCGTCGCCACCGTCGCCGCACTCACCCTCGCGGGATGCGCCGCGGGTGAGACCGGCCCCCAAGAGCAGGCGGAAACCCGCGACGGCGGAACACTCGTCTATGCGACAGGGGACGCCGAGCCGGCATGCCTCGATCCGCACGTCGGCGGCAACTACCCGCAGGCGCTCATCAGCACCCAGTACATCGAGCCGCTCGTAGGCAGGGACGCAACCGGCAAAATTGTGCCGTGGCTCGCCACGGACTGGGCGGCGAGCGAAGACGGCCTGACCTGGAACTTTACGCTCGCAGACGGCATCACCTTCACCGACGGCACCCCGCTCGACGCCGCCGCGATCAAGGCCAACATCGACCACCTCCAAGACCCAGAGACGCAGTCGTCAACGGGCTTCATCGCCCTGCAGAAGGTGCGCGAAGTTGAGGTCGTCGACGACACCCACGCCCGCTTCCACCTGTCAGAACCAGACTCGGCGCTGCTCGAGTCCCTCAGCCAGCAGTGGACCGCGATCCAGTCACCGGCTGGCATCGCCCGCGGCATGGAAGCGAACTGCCAGCTGCCCATCGGCACGGGGCCGTTCATCGTCGAGGAGTGGGTGCCGCAGGATCACGTCACGCTCGTGCGCAACGAGAACTACCAGACCCCAGGCCCCGAAAACGACCACGACGGCGGCGCCTACCTCGACCGCATCGAGTGGCGCTTCATCCCAGACTCCGCGACCCGCTTCGCCGCGCTGCAGTCTGGCGAGGTGCACGTGATTGACAACCCACTCCCCTCAGACATCGTCGCGGTCGAGCAGTCCGGCGACGGCGAACACATCGACGCCCCGCGCCCCGGCTCCGTCAACCGGATCGAGCTCAACGCCGGGCAGGCCCCCTTCGATGACGCGAAGGTGCGCGAGGCGTTCATTCGCGCCGCCGACCCCGCACCCGGTATCGAAACGCTGTTCCTCGGAACCGCGAAGCGTGCGACCTCACCACTGGCAAGCGTCGAGCCGCTCGCTGCGGGAAACGATGAGACCCTGCGGACCGACCCGAAGCAGGCAGCAGCACTCCTCGACGAGGCCGGCTGGGCGGTCGGGAGCGACGGCATCCGCGAGAAAGACGGCGAGCGGCTCACCGTCCGTTTCCCCGTGAGCACGAACCAGTCAACGGCTGCCGAGCAGTCGCTGTTCGAGCAGATCCAGGCAAACACCGCCGCAGTCGGGTTCGATGTGCAGCTTGAGCCTGTCGACCTGAGCACCTGGCACAAGCGGCTCGGCGCGAACGCGTACGAGGCCGTGAGCGCGCCGTACACGAAGGTCGGCCCAGACGTGCTGCGCACGCTGTACCACTCGAGCGGCATGGTTCCGGCGCCCTCAGGCTACTTCGCGAACCACGCGCAGCTCTCAAGCCCTGAACTCGACGCGATCCTCGAAGAGGCTGCGACAACCACGAACGAGTCGGAGCGCGCCAAGCTCTACGCAGACGCGCAGCAGCGCATTCTCGAGAGCTTCACCGTCCTGCCGCTGTACGATCAGCAGAACCACTTCCTCACTCGCGGCGTCACCGGCGTCGTCACACTCGGCACCGTGGCAACGCCGACGTTCGTGAACGCCAAGCTCGTAGCGTAGGCCGCGGGTGTCACGACTGTCCAGCGCCGCCGTTGCCGTGCTGCGAAAGCTCGGCGCGGCGGCGCTCGTCGTGTGGATCACGGCAACCGTCGTGTTCCTCGCCCTCCGCGCCTCTGGCGACCCGCTTGAGGCGATCCTTGGGGGCCCAGGCTCGCAGGCAGGCCCGGAAGCTGCGGCGCGAGCGACCGCGGAGTACGGCCTCGACCAGCCCCTGCTCGTGCAGTACCTGCAGCAGCTCTGGCGCATCGCGACGCTCCAGTTCGGCGACTCATACTCGCGGAAGCAGCCGGTCGCTGACCTGCTCGCCGCGAACGTGCCCCCAACGCTCGTGCTTGCCACGCTGGCGTTCATCCTCGCCTGGGTCCTCGCCCTCGTCGGGACGCTCATCGCGGCGAACGCCCGCGGCGCCTTCGGTGCGGCCATGCGGTCACTACTCACCGGGGTGGAGACCGTCGCGAGCGTTATCCCCCAGTTCTTCCTCGGCGCGATCCTCATCCTCGTGTTCGCGACCGGACTGCACTGGCTCCCAGCGACGGGCGCAGCGGCCGGCGGGGCGCGTGCGCTCGTGCTCCCGGTGATCACCCTCGCCGTTCCCGTCGCGGGGTACCTCGCCCACGTGATCCACGGCCCCCTCGCCGAGGCGGATCGGGCGCCCTTTGCAACGACGGCCCGCGCACGCGGTGCGGGCGAGTCACGCGTGCTCCTCAGGCACACCCTCAGGCACGCAGCGCTGCCAGCTGTCGCGCTCTCCGGCTGGGCATACGGCTCGCTCCTTTCCGGCGCGGTCGTCGTCGAGGTGCTGTTCGCAAGGCAGGGCCTCGGCAGGCTACTGCTCGAGGCCGCAACCGTGCGCGACGTACCCGTCGTGATCGGGGCGGTGGTGATCATCGCGCTGCTCTACGTCGTGGTGATGATCGCGGCAGAGCTCGTCGAACGGTTCGTGGATCCGCGCGGCACCGCCACAGCGGCCGCACGCGGAACCGCCACAGCAGCGGAGGTCATCGCATGAGGCTCCGCTGGCTCCCGCCAACGCTCGCAGCAGCAACACTCGGACTCGTGCTCCTCGCAGCCCTCGTCCCCGCGTGGCTCGCCCCGGGCGATCCGCTCGCCATCGCACCGGCATCCGCTTTCCAGCCGCCGTCGCTCGCGCACCCTTTCGGCACCGACGAGTCCGGGCGCGACCTCCTCACCCGTGTCACGCACGGCGCAGCGGCCTCAGTTGGCATCGGCGTTGCCGCAACGGCGATCGGTGTCATCCTCGGCGGCTTCCTCGGCTTCGTCGCCGCACTCGGCCCGCCGCTCGTCGACCGCGCGCTCGCCCGCGTCTTCGAGGTGCTGTTCGCGCTCCCAACGCTCGTCATTGCGCTGCTGTTCGTCGCCGTGATGGGCGGCGGCGCCTGGTCGGCGACGCTCGCGATCGGCCTCGCGACGATCCCCGGCTACGCCCGCATGATTCGCGCGCGCGTCCGCGGCATCGCCGCGAGCAGCTACGTCGAGTGGGCCCGCCTCGACGGCGCACCGCGGGTCTCCGTGTTCACCAGACACATTGCCCCGAACTCGCTGTGGCCACTCGTTTCGGCCGCAACCCTAGGCGTCGGCCAGTCCATCGTCTGGGTCGCGGCCCTCGGCTTCCTCGGCCTCGGCACCGAGCCGCCAGCCCCAGAGTGGGGTGCAATGCTCGACGCCGGGCGCGTGTACCTGGGGAACGCCTGGTGGATGACGTTCTTCCCCGGGCTCGCGATCGTAGCTACCGCGACCGCGCTCACCGTCATCGGCCGACGCCTCGCAGCAGGAGGATCCAAGTGAATTCCGCACCCCCAACTGCAGCGCAGAGCACCGCTGCGGATCCCGCGCTCACGGTCGCGGATCTCACGGTCACCATGCCGGGCCGCGGACGCTCAGGCTCGCGCATCACCGTGCTCGACCGCGTCAGCGTTCGCGTCGCGCCGGGCGAATGCCTCGCGATCGTCGGCTCGTCAGGCGCAGGCAAATCGGTGCTCGCCAGATCGCTCCTCGGGCTCGCAGACCCCGCGGGGAACTCTGGCTGGCGCTCAGCGGCCGAGAGGTTCGAGATCGCCGGTCACGACATGAGTCACGCGAGCGGGCGGAGCTGGCGCGCACTGCGCGGCAGCAAGATCGCGCTGGTGCTGCAGGACGCGCTGCAGTCACTCGACCCGCTCCGCACAATCGAAGCCGAGGTCGGCGAGGCAGTCGCCCTCCGCGGCGTTCCGCGCAGGGCGCGGCGTTCCGCGGTGATCTCAGCCCTCACTGCCGCGGGCCTGCGAGACCCCGAGTCCCTGCTGGGGTTAACCTCAGACGCACTCTCGGGGGGCATGCGACAGCGCGCCCTCATCGCGTCGGCGCTCATCGGCTCCCCCGCCGTGCTCGTCGCAGACGAACCGACGACAGCACTCGATCCGGCAACCTCACGGCAGGTGCTCACCGAATTCGGTAGGCTCCGCGACTCGGGGGTCGCCCTGATCGTCGTCAGCCACGACCTCGGCGCCGTCGCAAGCATCGCCGACCGCATCGCGGTGCTCGATCGCGGCCGCATCGTAGAGACAGGCCCCGCCGCCCGGCTCCTCGCCTCACCTGAGCAGCCGGCGACCCGCGCCCTCGTCGCGGCCATCCCCCAGGTGAGCCGGCCGGGGGCGAGCCCCGCTCTCCGGGAGCGCGAACCCGAACGGCCCGGTGGCACCCCCGTCGCAACCTTCGCGTCTGCAACCCGCAGCTACGGCGACCGCGGCGGCCGCTTCACCGGCATCCGCGACGTCGATCTCGAGATCCACCGCGGCGAGATCCTCGGCGTCGCCGGCGAATCCGGTGCGGGAAAAACGACGCTCGCCCGCCTGCTCGCCGGGGCGGAACGACCAGACTCCGGATCCCTCACGTTCGCGGCGGGAGCAGGGTGCGACTCATCCCCCAGGACCCGCTCGCAACCTTCGACCCGCGCTGGCGGGTCGGGCGGATCCTTGAGGCGACGATCCGCCGCGCCTACCCCGCAGGGCGAACCACCGATGGCGCCCCGACCCCCGCAACCCTGCTGCGCCGGGTTGGGCTCGACCCTGCCCTGCTCGAGCGCAAACCTGCGACGCTCTCAGGCGGTGAACGGCAGCGGGTCGCCATCGCCCGAGCGCTCGCCGCCCGGCCCGACGTGCTCGTCTGCGACGAGGCCGTGTCAGCGCTGGACACCGTCACCCAGGCCGGGATCCTCGACCTGCTGCGGTCGCTGCGCGGCGACGTCGCCGTGGTCTTCGTGTCGCACGACCTCGCAGCGCTCTCCGCGGTGAGCGACAGAACAGTCGTGGTGCAGGACGGGCGGATCGCCACCGCATCCGAGGCCGCCGCGTTCCTCGCGACCGGCCTCGGGTAGCCGTCACCGCCCAAGCACCGGTGCACTATGCTCGGAACGCCGGTGCGACCGTCACGCAGGCAGGAGGGAGCAGCACATGTCGACCCGCACGCTACGGGAGTGGGCAGCCGAACGCGCCGAAGAACTCCCTGGGGCCGGTGCCGAGCAGCCGTTCGGCCCCGACCACACCGTGTACAAGGTGCGCGGCAAGATGTTCCTCCTGTTTTCCAACGCCCCTGGCGGGCCGTACGTGACGCTCAAGGCGCGCCCGGCCGACGCGAATACGCTCCGCGAAGCGTTCGACGACGTCTCCCCCGGATACCACATGAACAAGCGGCACTGGATTAGCTTGACGACGGGCGGAACGCTCGAAGAGGCGCTCGTGCGCGACCTCGTGACCGAGTCATACCTGCTCGTCGTCGAGACGCTGCCACGCGCGCAGCGCCCAGTGGATCCCTCGACGTTCGGGCAGCCGGCAAGCTAGGCGGGCCGGGGCTCGCGCTTGCTCTCGCGCTGGCTCGCGGCTGGAATCGCGGCGATAACTCGGAGATCTGCACTTCCAAGGACGCCAGCGAAGCCTAGGCACCTTTCTTCTGCAGATTTCAGAGTTACTGCGGGCCCGCGCGTCTTTGCGTGTCGTGCTGCGCCGTGATCGCGCTCGCAGACCGGCCTCGTGGCTGCCCGAGCTCGTAGCCGAGGATCACCGCGTGCACGCGGTCGCGGAGGCCGAGCTTCGCAAAGATGGAGTTGATGTATGACTTCACCGTGGACTGTGCGAGGTGAAGCTCAGCCGCAATCTCCGCGTTCGTGAGCCCCCGCACCATCCCCGCGAAGACGACGCGCTCCCGCTGGCTGAGCACGGAAAGTCTCGCCTCGGCGGCAGCGCCCGCGCCGTCCAGCCCCGCTGCCCCGGCGCGCTTCGCGGCGCGACCCCCATCCGCCGGCGAGTCACCGGCACCGCCGCCAGCCCAGGCCCCGACTTTTCCCTGAGGCATGCCCGTAGCCGGGCTGTCCCCGGAGCGCAGGTAGTGCTCGATGAGCCGGGAGGTCACTCGGGGCTCGACGACGGCCGCGCCAGCCGCGACCGTTCGCACGGCCTCGACGAGGGCCTCCGGGGTCGCGCTTTTCAGCAGAAACGCGCTCGCCCCCGCGCGCAGCCCGCCGAAGGCGTAGTCGTCGAGGTCGAAGGTGGTGAAGACGATGACTCGCGTTTCGGGGTGCCGTTCGGTGATGATCGCCGTCGCCGCGATCCCGCCCATGCCTGGCATCCGCACGTCCATGAGTACAACGTCTGGAACCTGCTGAGCGACGACCGCGACCGCCTCCTCGCCGCTAGCGGCCTCGCCGACGACCTCAATGCCGTCATCAGAGTCGAGGATCAGCGAGATCCCTGTCCGCTCGTAGCGCTGGTCGTCTGCGACCACCACCCGAACCTTGTTCGCGCGAACCGTGTCATTCATCCTGACCTCCCGTTGGGGCGAGCGGCAGCGTCGCACGCGTGCGCCAGCCGCCTCGGGGGCGCCCAGCTCCTCGCGCGCAGCGGCCCGGCTTCGAGGACGCCGCCGAACGCCGCCGTGCGCTCACGCATCGCGAGGAGCCCGAAGCCAGTCGACGCGGGCTCGCCTGCGCGGGCCGGGTGCGGCCCGCCGTCGTCCGTCACGGTGACCGTGAGCGCGTCGCCCTGCCAGTCGACGTTCACCTCGACGTGCGTCGCGCCAGACGCGTGTCGTAGCGCGTTCGTAAGCGACTCCTGCACAATGCGATAGAGCGTGGTGCGGAGCGCCTGGTCTTCCGGAAGCACCGCTGGGGCGTTGAGGGTGACCGGCATGCCCGCGGCCCTGAACCCTCCGACAAGTTCGTCGAGCGGCGGAATGTTGTGGCCTGAGTGCGCGAGATCCGCGTCGAGCTTCTCGTCACCCTCCCGCATCAGCCGCAGCGTTCGTTGCATGTCCTCGAGCGCCTGCGCCGCGACCGTGCCCAACTGTTCGAGCGCTTCCCGAGCGCGCTCCGGGTGCTTCTCCCAGCCTGCACGTGCTCCCCCTGCGAGGGCGATCATCACGGTCGCCGAGTGCGCGACAACGTCGTGCATTTCGGCGGTGATCCGCGCCCGCTCGGCGGCGACCGCGCGTTCCTCTCTCAGTGCCGCGAGCTCCTCGAGCGCGTCTCGCCGCGAGTTGCTCGCGCGCACCGCAACCCCCATCGCGAGCGCAACGAAGCCGAAAAGGTCGAGTCCCGCCATCGAAGGCGGGCGAGCGCCCATCAGTGCGGTCACGCTTCCCCCGAGCAGGGAGACGATGAGTATGCCGCCAAGGAACCCGAGGATAGTGACGCGCAGTGGCGTGTGCACCGCGAGCGCGTATGCGGCGAACCAGAGTTCCGGGGCGCCCGAGGTCAGAGTCCCGAAATACAACGGGTTGATCGCGACAAGGCAGCTGAGAACGAGGAACACCGCGAGGGGATGCGATCTGCGCCACCAGAGCGCAATCGCTACCGCGACGAGGCAGAGACCGGCGATCCACCCGTTCGCCTCCTGCTGCAGCACGACGCCGATGCTCTGCGGGACGGTGCTCATGAGGATCACCGCAACGTCGAGCACCCTCGGGCGCGCGGCAAACCACCCGTGGATCCGCGATCGTCGCACGAGTGGTTCAGCGTGCGCGGTGTTGTAGCTCACTTGGCTCTTCCGCCTCTTCCTTTCGCCGACGCCGCGCTAGGCACCCGGTGCGGAACGTTCTTTCCTACGACGATAGGCGGTTGTCGCGCATTCGACTACCACCCTGGGTTGGAAATGGTTGCGGCGCGGGGCCGCCCGCTCGCCCAACGGTTTTCAAACCGTGGGTGGTGCCGCGCCACCTCGGCAAAATCTAGCGTGGAACCATGCCAACTCTCACCACCCCCTCTGCGGCCAACAGCCCAGACAGCGCAGGCAGCCCAGGCAGCGCAGGCAACGATTCCGCCGCCGCTCCCCCGAAGTGGCTGCTGCGCGCGACGAACCTCTGCAAGGCCTTCGGCGAGCGCCGCGCCCTCATCGATGTGAGCGTCGACCTCACCCCTGGCGAATCGCTTGCGATCATGGGGCCGAGCGGGTCGGGGAAGTCGACTCTGCTGCACACGCTCGCAGGCATTTCCGCCCCCGATTCCGGCAGCGTGCTGCTCAGGGGCCGCGCTGGCGAGGCGACGAGCGATCTGGGGCAGCTCGGCGATGCAGCGCGTTCAGCGCTGCGCCTTGCCCGCTTCGGTTTCGTGTTTCAGCAGAGCATGCTCATCCCCGAGCTCAGCGCCGGCGAGAACGTCGCGCTGCCGCTGCTGCTGCTCGGCCACGATCGGGCAGCGGCGTTTCGGGCTGCTGATGCGGGCCTCAGCGCGCTCGGGCTGCTGGGCTCTGGCGCCCGCAGAGTTGGCGAGCTCTCCGGCGGTGAGGCGCAGCGCGTCGCGATCGCCCGCGCGCTCGCGACGGAGCCGACACTGGTCTTTGCTGATGAGCCGACTGGCGCACTCGATTCAGACACCGCTTCGGCCGTGCTTGATGCGCTCATCGCGGGGGCAGCGCGACCGGAATCCGGGCTCATCATCGTCACCCACGACGACCGGGTTGCCGCGAGGTGCGATCGCACGCTTCGCCTGGTGGACGGCCGGATCGCGAGCACGCTGTGAGGGGCGACCGGTATCCTTCGGCGACGTGGCTGCTCGTGCGCCCGCGGGGCGGCTCGACTGCGGTGTTCGCGATGCAGGTCGTCGCGGCGGCCGTCGCGACGCTCCTGAGTTTCGCCGTTGCGATCGTCGCGCTCACGTTCTGGCGTGTCCCAGCAGCGGAGCCCGCGTACCGTGTGCTCGCGCTTGCGCTCGCGGTACTGCTCGCGCTACCGCTCACCGCACTCAGTTCGGCCGCAGCGCGGTTGTCGGCGAGGAGCAGGGAGGAGCGGCTCGCGACACTCCGGCTGCTTGGGGTGTCGGCTCCCCGCGTGCGGCGGCTCGCCGTCGCGGAGTCGACGGCCGTCGCCGCGATCGGTGTCGCTGTCGGCACGGCGCTCGGGTCGCTGTTGCCCTTCGCGCTGCAGTTCTTTCCCGTTCACGGCAGCCGTTTGGGCCCCGCAGATCTCGCGCTTCCCTGGTGGCTCACCCTCGTGATCCCGCTTGCGCTCATCGGCGTCGCGGCGCTCAGCGGCCTGCTTGGCCTCCGCAAGGTGATCCTCTCCCCGCTCGGTGTGAGCGCGCGGACGGATGCTCCGCGGATGAGTTGGGCGCGGGTGTTCCTCACGGTCGGGGCCGTCGGCGCCGCCGTTGCGGTCACCCGCGCGGTGTCACCGGGCTGGGGGCTGCCGGCGGCGGTTGCGGCGCTGAGCCTGGCGCTGCTGGCGAGCATGGCGGCGCTGAGCGCGCTCGGCCCCTTCGTGCTGTTGTGGTTCGCCAGGCGGCGGGCCGCGCGCGCGGCCGATCCAGCGAAGCTCATCGCCTTTCGCACCGTAGCGGATGCTCCGCGCGCAGCCTGGCGCGGCGTCTCAGTGATCGCGCTCGCGACGTTCATCGTCGTCCCCGTCGGTAGCTTGCTCGGGTACCTTGACGCGATCCAGCGTTCTGAGAGCGGCGCGCTCCTCACACAAGAGCAGCTGTTCCTGCTGCGCGACGCGAGGTCGCTCCTCGTTGTGCTTGCGGCTGTCGCATTTCTCGTCGCGACGTGCCAGCTCGCGATGGCGCAGGTGGCAAGCATCATCGAACGCCGCGAGCTGTTCATCGCGCTGCACCGCATCGGGATGCAGCTTCCGACGATGCAGCGTTCCCGTCTGCGCAGCGCCACGCTGCCAGCGGTGGCGGCGGTGACGATCGCGCTCGCTGCGACGGCGGCGCTCACCGCGCCGGTGATATTCGCCGGGGCGGTCACCTCGCCACTCTTCACGCTCACCGTGGCCGCGGTGCTTCTGTGCGGGCTGGCGCTGGTCGCCGTCTGCGTCGCGGCGACGGCGCCCGTGCTGCGCCAGGAGCTTGCGCGAGACGGCGGTGGATCGCGGTGACACAGGGGTTTGTCTTCGGCCTCGCGGTTGCGCTCGGCGGCGCGCTGCTGCTCGCCGGCGGATCGGAGATGCAGTCGCGGGCGGTCTTCGAGGCCGGCGGCCGCTGGCGGGTGTTTGCGCGCTCGCCGCGGTGGTGGATCGGGCTCCTCCTGCTCGGCACCGCCGTCTCCAGCAACTTTCTTGCCCTCGCGCTCGCGCCCGTGACCGTCGTGCAGTCGGTGAGCATCGTCGCGCTCGCGATCTCCGTCGCGTTCGCCCACGTGTCGGGCCGGGCCAGGGTCGGGCTTGCCGGTGCGGGGGCGGCTGGGCTGTGCGCGATCGGGATCGTCGGCTTTGTGGTGCTCGTCGGAGGCGCCGTCGCCGACGATCCCGGCGGCGATCCGGTCGCGGATCTCAGCGCGGTGACCGCGATCCTCGCCGCCCTGGCGACGCTCGGATTGTTCGCCGTCGCGGCTGGCGCGAGCAGGCGCGCTACTCAGGCGCCGCGCTGGGCATTGGGGCTCGGCCTCATCACCGCCCCACTCGTCTTCGGGAGCATCACGACGGTGTTCAAGGTGCTCGTCGCCCTCGTACTCCAAGACGGCGTTTCGGCGCTCGCGGCAGGGTCAGGCCCGTTTCTCGCGCTCGCGACGGTCGCCGCGGGCGGCATCATCGCGAACGTGCTGTTGCAGCGCTCGCACCACCGCTTCGCGGCGCCCGTGGTGGTCGCCGCGATCACGATTGTGGATCCCCTCACCGCGGCCGTCATCGGTATCAGCGTGCTCGGCGAGGTCGACCTCACCCCTTGGCTCACCGCCGGGCTGGCGGCCTTCGGGGCGTTCGCCTGCTCTGGGGTGCTCGCGCTCACGAAGATCCGCCGGGCGGCGCAGCCTCCTGCCGTGCCGCCTGCGGCGAGCGCCGGGCAACGCGAACCACGGCCACCCCACTCGACCACCGACAGCACCGCTCATCTCTAGGAGGATCATGCACGTCGCATTCTTCAGCGATCAACACCCTGGCACGCTCGGCGGGTTGCAGGTGTCGCTCGGCACCCAACGCTCACACCTCGAGCATCGCGGGCACACGGTCACGGTGTGCGCCCCCGGCTCTCGGCGCGTGCCGACCCCCGAATACGCCAGGGACGGCGATGTGCTGCTGCCGTCGACGCAGTTCGGTGAGCACGCGTTCTGTCTCGCGGGTGAGCGCTTCGACAGAATCATTGACGCAGCGTTCGCGTCGAAGCCGCCCGTCGACATCGTGCACATCCAGGCCGACGTGTGGGGCGCATGGAACGGGTACCGCTTCGCCGCGCGACACGGCCTCCCCGTCGCGCACACGATGCACACGAACATTGAGGTTGGGCTCCCGGCGATCCTCCCGTTTCCGCGCACCGCAACCCGGCTGCTCTTCGCGGCGCAGCAGCGGTATCTGCACTGTGGCCAGGTGCGCACGCTCGCCGCATACACGCGAGCGTTTGTGGAGCGCGCCGACCTGCTGATCGCACCGAGCGCACACTTCGCTGACCGGCTTGCGCGCTCCGGTGTGCCCGGTGAGTTTTTCGTGCTGCCGACGGGCGTCGACGACGACGCGCTGGCCGCCGTGCGGGCGACGCCGCGGTGGCCGCGCGAGCGTCCGAGGCTCGTGTGGCCGGGCCGGGTGAGCCCGGAGAAACACCTCGGCACGTTCGTTGAGGCGCTTGCGCGGGCGAGGCTCGACGTCGACGTCGACGTCTACGGTACCGGGAGCGACCTGGCGCGCAGCAAGCGACTCACAACCGCGCTCGGGGTGGGCGACCAATTCACGTTTCACGGCCCCGTTGGGCACTTGGAGGTGCTGCACGCTATCAGGCAGGCCGACGCCGTCGTGCTGAGCTCGCGCGGGTATGAGACGCAGGGGCTCACCGCGTATGAGGCGGTGAGCCTCGGCACCCCCGTGATCCTCCGCGACAGTGCGGTGAGCCGGGAGCTACCGCCGCGCCTGCGGTACACGGCTGCGGATCCGTCCGTGACGGCATTCGCGGAGACGCTCGCGACGGGTGTGCGCGAGCTCACCGCGCAGCGTGAACCGCAGCCAGCAAACGATGCCTTTTTGCAGAGCGTGCTCACCGAGCGCGCAGAGGAGCTGTACGCGCTCGCCAGGGGGCGTCACGCCGCGGGCTCTGCGTCGATGGCGGTGAGGCGCCGTGCCGCATGATGGGGTGGCTCGCGGGGGCGGAACGGCCGCGGCTGCCGGAACCCCCAGACGGCTGACGGTGCTCGCCGCTGGCAGTGCGACGGCCGTCTTCGAGTACGGCCCGCGAACGGGGCAAGTGATCATCGCCGTCCACGGCTTCCGCGGCACCCACGCGGGCCTCGAGCCGCTCGCGCAGGCGCTCGCCTCTCTCGGGTACCGGGTGCTCGCACCAGATCTCCCTGGCTCGGGCGCATCCGCCGCGCTCGGATCTCCGCACGACACCGCTGGCTACGCTGCGTGGCTGAGCGAGCTCGTCGACCGGTGCGATCGAGCCCCGACCCTGCTCGGGCATTCCTACGGCACCGTGATCGTCGCCGCAGCGATTGCTGGTGGGGCCACAGCGCGGGGGACGGTGCTGCTCAACCCGATCCTCACGCCACCGCTCTCCGGCCCAAAGTGGGCGGCGACCGCGCTCGCACGTGGCTACTACGCGCTCGCACGGCGCTTGCCCGCCCCGCTCGGGCTCGCGCTGCTCGGCAGCCGAACGATTGCGGAGATCAGCGGCATGTTCATGACGTCGAGTCCCGACCGGGGCATGAGGCGGGTAATCAGGCTGGAGCACCGCCGACAGGCCTCGGCTTTCGCGTCGCGCGAAGTGGTGTTCGACACGTACCGCGCGTCGACGACCTCGACGGTTGCGCACTTCGCGGGCGGGCTCAGGGGGCCGACGCTGCTCGTTGGGGCAGGCCGCGACCCGCTGAGCCCCGCGCGGGCGTTCGCGCCAGCGGCGAGCGGAATGCGCGACGCCGCGGTTCACGTGTTCTCCGACTACGGCCACCTGCTCCCCTACGAGGCCCCGGCTGAGACGGCCGACCTCATCGCGGCCTGGGACGCGGCGATCACCGGGGAGCCCGGACCCGGTGCGGACACGCAAACGGCCCCGTGCCTGCCCGTTTCGGGGCTGGCACGGGGCCGAGAGAACCGCGGTTAGTTGTCGCGGAGGTCTTCCTTCGCGTCGTTGCGCGCCTTGGTCGCGTCGCGCTCAGCCTCGGCCTTCTTGACCTCGGCCTCAGCCTTCACCTCGTCGAGCTTGTCCTTCGCGCGGTCGACACCGTCCTCGACAGCCCGACCGACTTTCTGTGCCGCAGCCTCTGCCGTCTCTTTTGCATCTTCCAGGAAACCCATGGTGTTGCTCCTTTCGAGTGGGCTTCTAATCTGCCCGCTCTGGCCCTGATGGTCAAGTGAATAAACGGTGTATCCGCTATGAGAGAAATATTCAAAGCTCAGACTCAGGACTGCGCACCCTGCTGGATCGCGCTCGCAGCGCGGTCGGGCTAGTAGTCGAAATCCCCGCGCGGCTTGCGCTGCGGCGAAGTTGTCGCCTTCAGAAACAGGCGCACGAGCGAGCGCTTCTTCTCGAAGTACGCGTGCCGCTCGATCTCACCGCGCGCGTACTGTTCGTCGAGTTCACGCAGGGTCTCCTCGGCGGCGGCCGCGTCGTAGCGCGACGCTCCCCCAATATTGTTACTTGCCCGGATTTTCATAGCAGTCACGACCCTATCTCCTGAATGTCGGAACAAGCTCTTACACTACTCGAACATACATTCGAATGGGGGTAGTGGACATGTATCGAAACGATCGAGAGAAAGAAACCGAGCGTGAACGCATGCCGTACGTGCAGGTCGACACGAACCTGTGGGCGGTCATGCGCTACCCAAAGGACCGACCGGTCGCCATGATTCAGGGCCTCGCAAACCGCGACAACGTGCCGCTGTTCTTCGTCATGACGTGGCACCCCGAACCCTCCAAGCGCCGAGTGGTGTCGCAACACGACACACTCGAGGAGGCGAACGGGTCAGTGCTTTGGGACACCTCGACGGTCACACAGACGTCGCTCGCGAACGCGGGGCCCGCGAACGGGCGACGCTGACCCTTGGTGTCTTTGGCCGATGATCCCGCGAACGAACAGCGCCGTCAACGCTGGCGTATGCCAGCGCGCTTCGGCCTGCCGTGGCGTGCGAACGCCACAGCGGCACCGCCAAGGGCCAGGAGAGACACTGCGGTCACCCAGGCGCCGGAGTGAGGCGCACCCGCGCCGCTATCAGCGAGTTGGAGCGTTCCGCTTCCGGGGACCTTGCCGCCGATTACACCACCATCGACGACGCCCCCACCCTCTTCCTCCTTCGGTGGCACCGCTGCCGCCGCGACCGTCAACGTCCGGCTGTAGGTCTGCTCGGCAGCCCCGTTCGACACTGCAATATCAAAACTGAATACTCCCGACTCAGTAGGCGTGCCCGTGAGCTTCCCGTCTGCCGAGAGCGACACCCCAGCAGGGAGCCTGCCGCCGACGATCGTGGACTGCGGAGCTGTGGGCTTTCCGGTAAGCGCGAAGTCGAAACTGTAGGCGGAGCCGACGACGCCGTCCACCGGACTGCCAGCGAGCGACACCTCCGGCTGTGTCGTTGCGTTCACACCGACGACCCCTGAGAATTGGCCGCGGGATGTGCCGATGGGGTACGTGTATTCCCACGCTGCCAATCCGCTGCCGTCGGTGTTCCAGGTGATATCGGTGCCGGATGCGACTCCGTCGCCGGCAGTGATCCGTACCGGGATGAGCTCGCCGTTCTCCGCGACTATCGGTGATGGTGTCGGTATTCCGGTTGAGAGTTCAACGGTTGGGAGTTGCTGGAGCGTCGCGTCCACGGTCAGCAAGCGCGGGAGCGCACCAAGCGGCGAGATATCACGAATCGCGTTGTTCGCCACGTACACGATTTCCAAGTTCGAGAGCCCGGCGAGAGCGGTCACGTCAGATATCTGATTCGAGTGGATCAGCAATGCACGCAGCGTCGGAATACTCGCGAGCGGGGTGATGTCGCTGACTTGGTTCCGATTCAGGTACAGGTCGCTGAGCGCCGGGAGACCGCTCAGGGGCGTGACGTCTGACACCTGGTTGCTAACGAGGAGCAGCGTGACGAGCGAGCTCAGCCCCGAGACCGGTCGAAGATCCGAGACGCTATTGTCTGCGAGATCTATCCGGGTCAGACCTGTCGCAAAGACGAGCGGCCCGATATCCGAGATACCCATTGACCGACAACTGAGATTCGTGAGCTGCGCAAGGTCTGCCTCCGTCACAGGAGTACCTTCGGGGAGTTCCAGCGTGTCCAACACACACGATTCGAGGGCCGCATCCGAAAAGGCCACAGGGTCGGCCGGCCCGGCGAGGGCGGCAGTTGGCGCGGCAAGTGCGGCAAACAGCACACCAGCCATGAGCCCGAGGGCGGCAGAGCGCCTGCGGGGCGGAAATGGCACATCGACGTTGCTGTTCATATGTCGAACCTTAGCCTTGGGTATCAATAAAAGATATGTTTCTTTTCAATTGACCAAGCAACAACGGGAACTCCGCGAAGACGGCTCACTCCCAGGCACCTTGCTCGCCACACATGCCCCGTTGAGCTTTGGGGAATATCGTAGGCAGCCAACACACGGATTGGAGCATTCAATGAGTAACGAGAAGCACCAGGACGATGAACGCCACGGGGAGACCATCGACGAGCCCGTGATGGACGGCGCTGGGGAGGACGCCGAGGCCGGTGTTGACCCACGCAAAGGCCAAGCAGACCCAGCCCTCATTCGGCACCCAGACAAGGGCGACAAGAACGCCGCACCGTACAACCTGTAGCGGCGCTTCCGTCGCTCCGCGGCGTCACCGCACCCCGGAACGATAAAGGCCCGGAACTTCGTTGAGATTTCAACGATGTTCCGGGCCATTTCGTCGGGATGACAGGATTTGAACCTGCGACCCCGTCGTCCCGAACGACGTGCGCTACCAAGCTGCGCCACATCCCGATTTACGCTTTCGCGCAGGGTCTACTCTATCGCTTCGTCCGGGAAAAACGAAAACGACAGGCCCCAGCGCGCCACCGGCTAGTCGAGGGTGGCGATAACTACCGGAGTATCTTGGCCGGGCCACGTCGCGGTGAGCGTGCCCGCGGCACCGCGCGCAGCGGCAGACCCAGCGTCGACCGCGTGAATCACTCGCATCGTTGCCAAGCCGGTAGCCGCGACGCTCGCGCCGTCACCGAGCGACACCTCCGCGGCCCAGAGCTCAGGCACCTGCGCTCCAGGCTGCCCTGACCCGTGGATCGGCATCTGCTGCTCGCGGGCAATAGTGCCCCCGTCGGGCTGGTGTATGAGCTCTTCGCTGCCCGATCCGCCCTGCGCGATGACCTGCGCGACAACCGCGCGGAACACGGGATCGCCCGCTGCTTCCGTCACCCAGCGCGTGCCGAGCACGCCGTGCTCCATCGTGCCGATGAGGTGGGCCTCGCCGCCGTCGAGCGGTGCGCCACGGTAGGTGATGGGCACGTGGTACACCCTGTCATCGCCGGCCGAGACGAGGATGCCGTCGATCCCCACCTCACCCTCAGGGTCGTCGAGCCGGTAGCCGGAGACGCGGGTGAGCTTCGTTGGGTCCCCCGTGAACCAGGGCTGCGTCGGCAACCACTCGGCGAGGAGCTCAAGCTTTGATGGGACAAGTGTCGTGTCAGCGTAGATGAGTGCCATGCCCTGATCATACGCGCCCCCAATGACGAACGCCCGCCTCCCGAGCACGGCTCAGGGGCGGGCGTTCGCGCAGCAACGCGAGAAGGTTACTTCTGGTTCTTCAGGCGTGAGACCGAGCGCGCGCGCAGCGACGCGTCAAGCTCAACCTTGCGGATGCGGACAACCTCAGGGGTGACCTCAACGCACTCGTCTTCGCGAGCGAATTCCAGGCTCTCCTCGAGCGTGAGGATACGCGGCGGCGTCATCGACTCGAAGGTGTCGGAGCTCGCAGCACGCATGTTGGTGAGCTTCTTTTCCTTGGTGATGTTCACGTCCATGTCCTCGGAGCGCGAGTTCTCGCCGATGACCATGCCCTCGTAGACCTCTTGGGTCGGCTGCACGAAGAAGCTCATGCGCTCCTGCAGGTTGATCATCGAGAACGGGGTGACTACGCCGGAGCGGTCTGCGACGATCGAGCCGTTGTTACGCGTGACGATCGGGCCGGCCCACTCGGCGTAGCCGTGCGAGATCGCGTTGGCGATGCCGGTGCCACGAGTCGTGGTCATGAACTCCGAGCGGAAGCCGATGAGGCCACGAGCGGGAACGATGAACTCCATGCGTACCCAGCCGGTGCCGTTGTTCACCATGTTCTCCATGCGACCCTTACGAGCAGCGAGGAGCTGGGTGATCGCGCCGAGGTGCTCCTCTGGCGTATCGATGGTGAGGTGCTCGTACGGCTCGTGCGTCTTGCCGTTGACTTCCTTCGTCACAACCTGCGGCTTGCCGACGGTGAGCTCGAAGCCCTCGCGGCGCATGTTCTCGACGAGGATCGAGAGGGCGAGCTCGCCACGACCCTGAACTTCCCACGCGTCGGGGCGACCGGTGTCGACGACCTTCAGCGAAACGTTACCGATGAGCTCGCGATCGAGGCGATCCTTGATCATGCGGGCGGTGAGCTTGTGGCCCTTCACCTTGCCGACGAGCGGCGACGTGTTTGCACCGATGGTCATCGAGATTGCTGGCTCGTCGATCTCGATGAGCGGCAGCGGACGCGTATCTTCAGCATCAGCGATGGTCTCACCAATGGTGATGTTCTCGATGCCGGCGATCGCGACGATGTCGCCGGGGCCAGCCTTCTCAGCCGGGAAACGGGTGAGCGCCTTGGTGAGCATGAGCTCGGTGATGCGCACGTTCTGCTGCGTGCCGTCGCTCTTCACCCAAGCGACGGTCTCGCCCTTGTGGATCCATCCGTTGTGCACGCGCAGCAGCGCGATACGACCGAGGAACGGCGACGAGTCGAGGTTCGTGACGTGCGCCTGCAGCGGGTGCTCGTCGTCGTACTTCGGGGCGGGAACCTGCTCGAGGATCACGCCGAAGAGTGCCTCGAGGGTGTCGCCGTCAGGCAGCGTACCGTTTGCGGGCTCCGTGAGGCTCGACGCGCCAGCGCGGCCCGAGAGGTAAACGACGGGAACGTCAAGGATCGCGTCGACGTCGAGGTCTGGGTGCTCCTCAGCGATGTCGGAAGCAAGGCCGAGCAGGAGATCCTGCGCCTCGCCGACAACCTCGGGGATGCGCGAGTCGGGGCGGTCAGTCTTGTTGACCGCGAGAATCACCGGGTGCTTGGCTTCGAGGGCCTTACGCAGCACGAAGCGCGTCTGCGGCAGTGGCCCCTCAGAGGAGTCAACGAGCAGCACGACACCGTCAACCATCGACAGTGCGCGCTCAACCTCGCCACCGAAGTCGGCGTGGCCGGGGGTGTCGACCACGTTAATCGTGATCGGACCGTTCTTCGCGTGCTCGCCCTCATAGCTGATGGCGGTGTTCTTCGCGAGAATGGTGATGCCTTTTTCGCGCTCAAGGTCGTTGGAGTCCATGACGCGGTCGTCGACGTCGGCGTGAGCATCGAAGGAGTTCGTCTGACGCAACATGGCGTCAACGAGGGTGGTCTTGCCGTGGTCGACGTGTGCGACGATGGCGACGTTACGAATGTCTTCGCGTGTGGCGAGAGCCATATGGGTGGATCCTCACGATCATAAATTAGCGAACGTTCTATCATACCCGCAGAACACGCCGAGGTCGATGCCAAATTTTTCGGCCTCCGACCCCGGCGTGCGGGTGCGCGTCGAGCGCGCCTTATGAGTAACTCTATACGGCGGATTCCGCTTCCCTGAGCGCGCGCGCAAGCTCGCGTCGATCCGCCTGCTCCGCTGGCTCGGGAACGGGCAGCGATGCGAGCAGCCGTTGCGTGTACCGCTCGCGGGGCGCAAGCAGCACCTCGCTCGTCGGGCCCGTCTCGACGAGCTCCCCCCGGTACAGCACCCCAACACGATCGGCCAGGGCATCGACGACCGCGAGATCGTGAGTGATGAACAGCGCGGCGAATCCCAGCTCTGCCTGCAACTCCGTAAACAGCTCGAGCACCCTCGCCTGCACGGACACGTCAAGCGCGCTCGTCGGCTCGTCTGCAATGAGCAGCATCGGATCCAGCGCGAGTGCGCGCGCGAGCGAGGCCCGCTGTCGCTGCCCGCCGGAGAGCTCGTGCGGGAAGCGTTCCCCGTAGGCCCGCGGCAACTGCACCGCCTCGAGCAGTTCATCGACGCGCTGCTGCGCGCCACGAACGTTGCGGGCGAGACCGTGCACGATGAGGGGCTCAGCGACGTTCTCGGCGATGGTGAGCAGCGGATTGAAACTCGAAGCGGGATCCTGGAACACGAAACCGATCTGCTTGCGCAGCGGTTTGAAGCTGCGCTCCTTGAACCCGACCATCTCGTGGCCGAGCACCGTGAGCGATCCGCCCGTTGCGTCGGTGAGCCCCGCGATGGCGCGGCCGATGGTGGACTTGCCTGACCCAGACTCCCCCACCAAGCCAAACACTTCGCCCGGTCGAATATCGAAGTCGACCCCGCGAACTGCGGTGAACCCCGGACGGCCGAGCCTGCCAGGGTATTGGATCTCCAGCCCGCGTGCGCTCACGATCGGTGCGCCATCACGATCCACCACGGCGATCGCGGCGGTACCAGGCCCGCTCGCACCAGCGGGATCCTGCCCGCGATCGCGCGGCTGAATCCTGCCGTCACCGAGCTTCAGCACGGCCCCGAGCAGCCGCTTCGTGTACTCCTCGCGCGGGTTCGCGAAGATCTCAGCAACGGTCGCCTGCTCAACGACCTCGCCCTGATACATCACGGCAACATCGTCAGCGAGATCCGCCACCACTCCCATGTTGTGCGTGATGAGCAGGATCGCGGTGCCGAGCTCATCGCGGAGCGAGCGCAACAGGTCGAGGATCTCGGCCTGCACGGTCACGTCGAGCGCCGTTGTTGGCTCGTCCGCAACGATCAGGCCGGGCTTCAGCGCGAGCGCCATCGCAATCATCACGCGCTGCTTCTGGCCGCCAGAGAGCTGGTGCGGGTAGTAGTCAACTCGCTCGGCCGGGTCTGGCAGGCCAACGAGCTCGAGCATCTCGACGACGCGCTGCCGCATCGCCTGCTTCGACAGCTTCTCGTGAGCGCGCAACCCCTCCGCAATCTGCCACCCGATCGTGTAGACGGGGTTGAGCGCCGTTGACGGCTCCTGGAACACCATCGCGACGTCGCGCCCGCGCACCGCCCTGAGCTGGTCGCCGCTGAGGTGCAGCAGATCGTTCGTCTCCCCGCCGTCGCGCGAGGTCAGGAGCACCGAGCCCCGAGCAACCGCGGTGTCTGGCAGCAACCCGAGCACGGTGCGCGCAGACACTGTCTTGCCCGAGCCTGACTCGCCGACGACCGCGAGCACGCGGCCCGGCTGCACGGCGAGGGACACACCGTCCACGGCTTTGACGTCGCCGTGGTCGGTGGAGAATGTCACTTCGAGCGCACGAATATCGAGCACGTTCGTCATCGGTTGTCCCCCTCTTCTGCAGCACCGCCGGTCGGCGGGGTGTCCCCAACCTCCGGCGCTTCGTCGTTGCCAGCTTCGATGGTGCGGAGCGTCGCAGTGTCTGCGACAACGCCGCCGCCTGCCGTCGCCCGCCTGCGGCTGCGCAGCCGTGGATCGGAGAGGTCATTCAGGCTCTCACCAGTGAGGGTGAGCCCCATGACCACGAGCACGATCGCGAGGCCTGGCCAGACACTCGTCCACCAGACACCGTTCGTGACATCTGCGATCGCCTTGTTCAGGTCGTAGCCCCACTCCGCCGCGGAGTTCGGTTCGATGCCGAAACCGAGGAAGCCGAGCCCCGCGAGCGTAAGAATCGCTTCGGACGCGTTCAGCGTGAACACGAGCGGGAGCGACCTGGTCGAGTTTCGCAGCACGTGTCGGAACATGATGCGCGAGCGGCTCGCGCCGACCACGCGGGCGGACTCGACGAAGGCCTCGGCCTTCACACGCACCACCTCGGAGCGGACAACGCGGAAGTACTGGGGGATGAACACGACGGTGATCGACAGTGACGCCGCCCAAATGCCTCCCCACAGGCTTGACTGGCCCCCGGAGATCACGATGGACAGCACGATGGCGAGCAGCAGCGAGGGAAACGCGTAGATCGCGTCGGCGATCATCACGAGGACCCGGTCGAGCGCACCGCCGACGTAGCCAGACAGGAGCCCGAGGAGGGTGCCAGCGAAGATCGAGCTCAGCACCGCGATCACAATGACGAGGAACGCTGTCCGCGCGCCCCAGATGACGCGCGACAGCACGTCGTATCCCGCGATGGTCGTGCCGAGCGGGTGCGCCAGCGAGGGTGCAGACAGCGAACCAAATCCGCCGTCTGGACCGCTGAGCGCCGAGTACGAGTAGGGCGCGATGAGCGGCGCGAACAGCGCTACGATCGCGAACAGTGCGACGAGCACGAGCCCGGCAATGAGCATGCCGCGCTGCAGCCCGACGCTCTGCCGGAACTGCTTGATGAGCGGCAGGTTGTGCCAGCCGCGCTCACGCGGGGCGACGGTAGGAATGAGCTGAGTAGTCATGGTTAGTACCTCACTCGTGGATCGATGAGGGCGGCGACAACGTCGACGATGAAGTTACTCAGCGCGACGATCACGGCGAGCAGGGCAACGATGCCCTGCACGGCGACAAAGTCGCGCGCGCTCAGGTAGTGCGCGAGTTGGAACCCGAGCCCCTTCCACTCGAACGTGGTCTCGGTGAGCACTGCCCCTCCGAGCAGCATCGCGATCTGGAGCCCGATGACGGTGATGATCGGAATCAACGCGGGACGAAACGCGTGCTTGCTGACCAGGCGGAATTCACGAACACCGCGCGACCGCGCAGAGTCGACGTATTCTCGACCGATAGTGCCGATCATGTTTGTTCGCACGAGCCGCAAGAAGATCCCTGCGGTCATCATGCCGAGCGTCAGCGCCGGCAGTACCGCGTGCATGAGCACGTCGACAACGTTCGCGGCGCTTCCCGTTCTGATCGCATCAATGAGATACATTCCCGTGGGATTCGCTAGCGTTTGCAGCTGCAGCTCGGTGGCGATGGATGCGCGCCCGGAGACCGGGAGCCAGCCGAGCCATACCCCGAAGATCAGTTTCATGATCAGGCCGGAGAAGAACACTGGGGTGGCGTAGGTGAAAATGGCGAACACCCGCAAAAACGCGTCGGGGCCGCGGTCGCGGTAGTACGCCGCGAGCATCCCGAGCGGGATACCGACGAGAAGCGCGACGATCAGGGTGTACACCGCAAGCTCGAGCGTCGCTGCACCGAACGTGACGAGCACCTCGGTCACCGGGCGGCGGTCACTGAAAGTGACACCGAAGTTGCCGGTGAAGATCTGCCCCAAGTACTCGAAGTATTGGACGAGAATGGGCCGGTCATAGCCGGCCTCAGCGACGCGCTTCGCGAGCTCCGCAGGGGGCAAGCGGTCGCCGACAGCCGAGGTGATCGGGTTGCCGAGCGTCCGCATCAGAAGAAACACCATCGTCACGAGAATGAAGACGGTTGGGATGATCAGGATGGCCCGCCAGAGAATGAATCTGCCGAGCCCGCCGCCCTTCGCTTTTGCTTGAGCGGTTGCCGCCGGAACGGCCTCAATAATAGCCATGTGTGGGTCCTCAGACACGGTGACAGCGGGCGGACGTCACGCGCCCGCCCGCTGCACACCCAGAATTACTTTGTCAGCGAGCCGAAGCGGAACTTGAATGACGCGTCAAGCGTCACACCGTCCACACCATCGACCGCGATAGCAACCTGCGAGCCCTGCTGCATTGGCAGCGTCGACAGATCCGCAGCGAGGAGGTCCTGCACCTCTTCGAGCAGTGCCGCCCGCTGTCCCTCGTCGCCGGTGACGCGCTGTTCGTCAATGAGCTTGACTGCTTCAGCGTTCTCGAAGTGGTTCACGAGGAAGTTGTCAGGCGAGAAGAACGGCGTGAGGTAGTTGTCCGGATCCGAGTAGTCGGGGAACCAGCCGAGCTGGTGTGCCGGGTAGAGGTCCTTGACGCGGTCTTCCGTGTACTGACCCCACTCGGTGGACTGCAGCTCGATCGTGAAGAGCCCATCGGCCTCGAGCTGCGACTTGATCTGCGCGTATTCCTCGGCGGAGGCTGCGCCGTAACGCTCCCCCGCGTACTGCAGGTTGATCTTGACCGGCGTCTCAACGCCAGCATCCGCGAGGCGCTTTGCCGCACGCTCGGCGTCCGGGCCGCCCTCACCATCGCCGTAGAGGCCCATGAGCGACTCATTCGCGCCGAGCAACCCCTCAGGGATGTACGAGTAGAGCGGCGTGTACGTGTCCTTGAAGACCTCGCTTGAGATCTTCTCGCGGTCGATTGAATCAGCGACCGCCTGCCGCACCGCGAGGGCCTTCGCCGCGTCGGCGTCCTCAGTGGAGATACCGAACGGCATGGTGTTGAAGTTGAAGACGATGTAGCGGATCTCGCCGCCTGGCCCCTTGACGACGTTGAGGCCGTCAGTTCCCTCGAACTTCTCGACATCGGTCGCCGAGATGTTTCGGAACGCGACGTCGACGGCCTTGGTTTCGATGGCCTGGCTGAGGTTGGATTCGTTCGCGAAGTACTTCACGTTGATGGAGTCGCTCTTTGGTGCGCCCCAGAGGCCCTGATACCCGTCGAAGGCCTTGTACGCGATGAGGTTGCCCTTATCGAAGTTAGTGACGGCGTACGGCCCGGCGAAGGGGTTGGCCTTCACGAGCTCCTGGTCGTCGAGAATTGCGTCTGCGGGGAACACGTCCTCATCAACGATGGGACCAACGGGGCTCGAGAGCACCTGCGGGAAGGTCTGGTCGTTTTCCGAGTTGAGGTTGAACACCACAGTGGTGTCGTCTGGCGCGTCGACGCTGTCGAGGTTCGCGAGCAGGCTTGAGGGGCCGTTCGGGTCGCCAATAGCTACCTGCCTGTCAAACGTGAACTTCACGTCCGAGCTCGTGAGGTCGTTGCCGTTCGCGAACTTCAGGCCAGGCTTGAGCTTGACCGTGTACTCCGTTGGGGCGGTGAACTCAGCTGACTCCGCGATATCGCCCTCGACGGTGGACTCCCCCACGGGGTTATTGAGCAGGAACGGGTAGACGTTCGTCATCACTGCGAACGAGCCGTTGTCATAGGCCCCTGCTGGGTCAAGGGACGTGACCACTTCGGTCGTCCCGATGGTAATGGCACCCCCGGCGTTACCCGAACCGCCCTCAGACCCGTTGCCCGATGCGCATGAGCTGAGCAGCAGCGCGGCTGTTCCGGCGAGAGCTACCGAGGTAAAAAGCTGTCTCTTCTTCAATTCTTCCTCCATTGGAAACACACGCGTGCAACGCTGCCCGCGGAAATTGTCTTCAGAACACTCCACACACTAGTAGGCCACCGCGCCGAGCGAAAAGTCTCGTGCGCAATGTCCTATCCAATCGTGACCTTCGCGGGCGGCTACGCCCCCTCGGTGTCTTGCAGGATGCGCTGACGCAGCTCGCGACGCGAGCGCTGCTCGATGGGATCGGGGACCGGGATCGCGGCGATCAGGCGCTGCGTATACGGGTCCTTCGGGGCGCGCAGGATCTGGTTGCGCGTACCCTGCTCAGCGATCTTCCCCCTGTGGAGCACGATCACCCGGTCGGCGAGCGCGTCGACGACCGCGAGGTCGTGACTAATGAACAGGCACGCAAAGCCCATCTCCGCTTGCAGGTCCCTGAGCAGCTCAAGCACCTTCGCCTGCACGGACACATCGAGTGCGCTCGTCGGCTCATCGGCGATGAGGAGCTCCGGTTTCAGGGACAGAGCGCGGGCAATTCCGACACGCTGCTTCTGACCGCCAGAGAGCTCGTGCGGGAACCGATTGCGATACGCGACCGGAAGATTCACGCTGTCAAGCAGGGCCTCGACCCGCCGGTCGAGCGCGGCACCCTTCGCTTCCCCAGCGAGCAGCAGCGGCTCACCGATCGACTCCCCGATTGGGAGCCTCGGGTTCAACGACGACGATGGATCCTGGAAGACGATCCCCACCCGGTTGCGCAGTTCGCGCACGGTCTTCCTGCTCCACTTCGAGAGGTCCGTCCCAGCGACGTCAAGCCGGCCAGCCGAGACGGGCTGCAACCCGATAGCCGCACGGCCGATCGTCGACTTACCCGAGCCTGACTCGCCAACGAGCCCAACAATCTCTCCCGGATTGATCTCAAAGCTGACACTGTCCACGGCTTTGAACGTTCCGAGTTTGCCAGCGCGACCGTACTCAATGGACACGTCCTCGAACGACAGCACCGCGGTGCCAGGCGTCACGGCAACGGCCTCCGTGTGGACGGCCTCGTGCACGCGATCCTCGACGACTCGCTCGAGGCTCTCCGACAGGTCGACTTCGCTGTCCCCGCCAAGGTGCGGCACCGCCGCGAGGAGCGCCCTCGTGTACGGGTGCTGCGGATCCTGGAAGATCTGCAGTACCTCACCCTGCTCAACGATCCGGCCCTGCTGCATCACAACGATCCAGTCGGCAAGATCCGCAACGACGCCCATGTCGTGGGTGATGAGCAGCACCGCACTCTGCAACTTGTCACGCAGCGAGCGGATCAGCTCGAGTATTTCCGCTTGCACCGTCACATCGAGCGCTGTGGTCGGCTCATCTGCAATAAGGAGCTGTGGGTCGAGCACGAGCGCCTGCGCAATCATCGCGCGCTGGCGCTGCCCGCCGGAGAGCTGGTGCGGGTAGGAATTGAACGCCTTCTCCGGATCGGGAAGCTCCACGAGCGTCAGCAGTTCGATTGCGCGCTGCTTTGCCCCGCTTGGGCTCTGGTCGGTGTGGGTGCGGATCGCCTCGACAATCTGCGACCCGATCGTCAGCACCGGGTTTAATGCGGTCATCGGCTCCTGGAAAATCGCGGCAATCGCCGAGCCACGCAGTTCGCGCATGCGCCTGGGACTCGCTCCAACAAGCTCCTCCCCGTTCAGCGTCACGCTACCCCTGATCCTCGCCGACTTTGGCAGCAGATCGAGAATCGCCATCGAGCTCGCGCTCTTGCCAGAGCCGGACTCCCCGACAACAGCGACGATCTCGCCCGGTCGGATCCGGTAGTTCAGGTCGATTGCGGCGGGGTTCCACACCCCGTCCACCGCGAAGTCAACCGAGAGCCCGTTCAACTCTAGGACGGACTGTGTGCCCGCCTCCGTGCTCGTCGTCATCCGTCTTCCCTTTCGATATACCGCGTGCGGGGTTGCCGCGCCGGTTGTGTTTGCATCCTGCGCGGTGACACGATGGGGGTGTGCCCACCGATACCCCCCGCTCCAGTGTGTTCGTGTCCCGCTTCAACAGGGGAATGAGCGTCGCCATATGTGCGGTGCTGCTCGTGTTCGCGATCAGTACGGTGTGGCTGCCAGGCGGGCCAGAGCGGTTCGTGGGGCTCGTCCCACTCGCCGCGCTTGCAGCCCTGAGCTACGTTGGGCTTTGGCTGCCCTACCTGCGCGTTGGTGACGACAGCATCACCGTTCGCAACGTACTGCGCACCGTCACCATCCCGTGGAATGCTCTCGTGCACGTCGACACCAAGTACAACCTCACCCTGCACGTTCCGGGGCGCACGGTGAACGTGTTTGTTGCCCCAGCCCCGGGCACCGTCACCGCGGCCCGGCTGGCACGCCGCAGTAAGCGTGAGGGCCGCAGCTTGGACGCGCCCCGGCCCGGCGACCTGTCTGGCACCGACTCCGGTGACGCCGCGGCGCTCGTTCGCACTCGCTGGGCTGAGTTGCAGCACAGCGAGCGCGTAGCCGCAGGCGTCGCCGACACCACGCCGGTGATCAGCCAGTGGAACACTGGCACGCTCGCCGTGATCGTCGGCGGCGTCGTGCTGTCTGCGGCAGCGCTGCTGCTCTGGTGAGCGCGCCGTCGTGAGTTGGCGACCCGCGACCGCCCGCTGCCGCACAGAAGACGACATCACGCTACGCCCCAGCATCCATCTCGCGCATCTTCCGCAACTTGAACCGCTTCTGTCTCGGGTCGAACGCGTCGCGCAGACCATCGCCGACGAAGTTCACGAGCAGCGCAAGCGACACGATAAACACCGCCGGCCACCAGTACAGCCACGGCCGCGTGCTGAACGCTGACTGATTGTCAGAGATGAGCCTGCCGAGCGAAACCTCTGGCGGCTGGATACCGTAGCCAAGGTAGCTCAACCCGGTCTCGAGCAGGATTGCAGAGGCTGCGAGCAGCGTTGCGGAGACGATGACGACGCCGACGGCGTTGGGCAGAATGTGCTTGAAAATGATGCGCGCATCGCTCGCACCAGCTACGCGGGCCGCCTCGACGAATTCGCGCTCGCGCAATGAGAGGAACTCGGCGCGAACCAGTCGTGCGATCCCCATCCACGACACCAGCGCAAGCAGCGCGGCGAGGAACCAGATTCCGAGCCCGCCAGCCGTGTTACCGACGACCGAGCCAATCACGATCGCTGGGATCACGATGAACACGTCTGTAATGCGCATCAGCACGGCATCAACCCAGCCGCGGTAATACCCGGCGATGGCGCCGATCACGGTTCCAACGATGGTTCCCAAACCGCCAATGACGACCATCACGAGCACCGAGTTACTGATCCCCCGCATCGTCATCGCAAAGTAGTCGACGCCGATTCGGCTTTGGCCGAAGGGGTGTTCACCCAGGTGAACGCCTTCGCCGCCCAACCACTTCGGGATGATCGAGATCGTTGCCGCGCCGCCCTGGAACTGCGGATTCACCGCAGTGTAGCCGTGCTTCCACCAGCCGGGGAACGGACCAAAGCCAGTCGCCGAGCCGGCAAACACGATGAGTGCGACGAAGAGCACCATGCACACGAGCGCGAGTTTGTTGCTCAGGAACCTGCGCAACACCAGCGTGCCCTGCTTCTCACCCTTCACCCGCAACGGAGCTTGCGTTGGGGCCGGAGTTTCCGGCGTATTCGTGAGGCTCATCGGCTCGTCCTCTCGGTGGAGACGGGTACTGCTGTGATTGGTGCAGCGGTCGGGTACTTCGAGAATTCGCGCATCACTTCACCCTCACCCTCGGGTCGAGTGCCGCGTACGCGAGGTCCGCGAGGAAGTTGAAGAGAATCGCCATGATCGCGATCACAAGGAAATACCCCATGATCGGGTTGAGGTCGACCCGCTTGAGCGAGGCATTGAAGAGTTGCCCCATGCCGGGAATCGCGAAGACCGATTCCGTGATCACTGCGCCGCCAAGCAGCGCGCCAACATCCGTAGCGACGAGCGTCGCAATCGGGATCAGCATGTTCCGCAGCGCGTGCCGGACGATGACCACCCGTTCGGGCAGTCCCTTCGCGCGAGCCGTGCGGATGTAGTCCTGGTTCATCACTTCGAGCAGCCCAGCGCGCGCGTATCGTGTGTACCCCGCGAACGAGATGAGGAGCAGCGCGATTGTCGGCAGCAGGAGGTGGGCGAAGCTGTCGATGGACAGTTGCCAGAAGTCGCCTGTGAAGCCTGGCGTCTCAGAACCCACCGTGGCAATTGGCCGCCCGTTAATGCGGGAGTGGTTGATGTAGCTTGGCCACGCCTGCATGAAACGGTCGATGAGCACAAACGCTCCGGAGAAGAACGCGACGATCGCACCGATTCGCATCCCCTGGCCCTTATCAAAGCCGCCAAGCCCGAAGCCAACGGCGCAGCCGACGAGAATCGCGACGAGGGCGAGCCCAATGATGAGCCCGAGGCTCGCGTTGTTCAGCACACCCTGCAGCGCAAAATACGAGACAAGACCCAGGGCGCCAACGATTGACCCGATGAGCAGCGAGCGGCGATTACGCAGGCCGGCAAGCACCCCGACCGTTGCGGCCACCGTCGCAGCAATGAGCAGCAAGATGCCGACCGGTCCGAGACCCGGGTTGATGAACCAGTTCGTCGCGGAGAGGAAGGCGAGCAGACCGCCCGTCGCCAGGGCTGATACGGCGAACACGATGAGCCGACGTCGTCCGTCTCCGCCGATGAATACCTGCCAAATGAGGCCACTGACGATCGCTATCCCGAGCAGGGCGACGATGCCTATCGTCGGGTCCTTCTGCAGGAAGTTGTTGAAGCCGATGGCGACGAACTCCTTCAACAGCACCGCGATCAGGAACGACGGGAGTGAGAAGAGAAAGAAACTGATAAACGTGACGCTGAAGTCGAACCCGCTGTATTGCCGCAACGCTGTTGCGATTCCGACAACGACTCCGAGGAGTACAGCGACGACGAGCGCGACGGTGACAAGTTGCACTGTTGAGGCCATCGCCATCGGTACCAGGCTGGTGACCGAGGCGTTGGTCACGCTCAACCCGAGGTTGCAAGTGTCAGCAAATGGGACGAGGCAACCGGCTGCACCGCCGAGCCAAATGAGCCAGCGCGCTGGCGGGGGAACGTCCAGGTGCAACGCTGCAGTCCTGGCGGCGATCAGTTGATCGATGTTTGGGGCGTTGGAGCCCCGAAGGTCTTTGAGTGGGTCGCCCGAGTATGCGGCGAGCATATACATCACGAACGATGCGGCGATGAGGATGAGGACGGAGACGAGGATTCGTCTCACAATAAAACTGGTCATGGCTTCGATTCTCGAGAGGCTAAAGCCAGCTCGGCCCCGGGTAGGGGCTCCACCGGCTCTCCGTTAGAAGTGGAGCCACCGGCGGGGACGAGACGGGCTGTTGACCGTCTCGCCCCCGCGCGGTGTTGCCGGTTGCTGCTAGTTCAGCTTCCAGTCCTGCGCGTTCCAGACGATTCCCGTCTGGCCACCGAAGTACTCGACTCCGGTGATCGTGCCGTTGTCTGCAAACAGACCGGGCGTCTGGAACAGGGGCAGTCCGTAGAACTCCTCGGCGGTAATCGCGTCGATTCGCATCTTCTTCTTCTCGAGCTCTGCCTCGTCCAGCGTGGTCTGAGCCTCATCTACGAGCTTGTCGGACTCAGCGTTGCTGTAACCGTTGTAGTTGCCTCCGCCGCCAGTCTTGAAGATCTGTGCGAGCGCCGAGTTACCAACGCCTGGCGATACCCACCCAAAGATCGATGCGTCATACTCGCCACCGGAGAGCAGCGCGCCCCAGTTCGGGTCGCCGAGATCCTCGACAACGAAGCCGGCCTCTTCAGCACTGGACTTGATGAGCTGGAACGTGTCGACACGGTTCGGGTTCTCGTTGTTGTAGAGAATCCTTACCGTTGGGGTTGCGCCGTTCAGCAGCGCCTTCGCGCCATCGATATCGGGCTCGGTGAACGCGTCGTAGCCGTTCTCCTTAATCGTGTTCTCGTACTCGGGGTTCGCTGACACCCAGATCTGCGAGTTGAGCACCTCAGCCTCGGGGTTCATCGGCGTGATGATCGAATCGAGGATCTGCTGGCGCGGCACCGTCTTCATGAATGCCTCACGGACCTTCGGATCCTTGAAGGTGTCGCCGCCCATGTTCAGGTCGAGGTGATCGTACGCCATCTGGTCGCCGGGGTAGAGCGTTGCGCCGATCTTCTCGAGCGCGGCATTCGTGTCAGCTGAGGGCTGAGGGTAGACGGCGTTGACCTCGCCGTTCTGCAGCGCGGTGATCTGCGCGTTGGAGTCGCCGATGAATCGGAAAATCAGGTTGTCGTAGCCGATCTCGTGATCGCCCTGGTACTCGGGGTTCTTCGAGAGCGTCAGTGACTGCTCTGGGACGAAGTCGGTGACGACGAACGGCCCCGAGGCCACCAGCAGGTCCTCGTTCTCAGGCATGGAGGCGGTGTCGTATCCGGAGTTCCAGAAGTCTGCGATCTGCTTGAGCTCTGGGATTGGCTCGGCCGCTGGCTTAGCTGGGTCGCCCTGTGGCGAGTCGGTGAACAGCGCGCGGAGCTCCTCAACTGTGAGGTCGGCCTGCTTAGCCATGATGTGGGCCGGCTTGCTCACGGGGTTGACGTACTGCCAGTCAACGAACGGCTCCGAGTAGGTCAGCGTCATGGACAGGTTGTCGTCGCTGATCTCTGGGAATGCCGTCATATCGAGGCCAGACGTGCTTCCCGCGAGCGAGAAGTACTGGTTGCCCGATGTTGGCTCGCCCGTCTCGGGGTCGATTGTGGCATCGTCGAACCAGCCGGAGCTCTGCACCCAAGCGAAGAGCATGTCGTCGGCGGTGATGGGCTCGCCGTCAGACCATTTCAGGCCCTCGTTGAGTTTGTACTCAACCTTCAGCGGGTCATCAGAGAGCTTCTCGATCGAGCCGAAGCCCTCTTCTGGCACGACATTGAACTCAGGGTCGAGCGTGAAGAAGCTTCCGAGACCGAGGCTGCCCGACACACCGGTGAGGTAGCCGACCATGCCGTTGCTGTCGAGGTTGCCCTGTGGGGTGTCCCCGTTGAACGACGTTACGGCGTTAGTCACGGCAATGGAGATGGTGCCGCCCTCCCCGCCACTATTCGTTGCGTCGCCGTTATTGCCTGTTGAGCAACCGGCGAGCAACAGTCCGACGGCGCCTGTCATGGCGACAGCGACGGCTATGCGCGATCTGCGCGATGAGACTCTAGTCACATTTCCTCCTTGATAAACCACCCGAGGACGTTGCTCCGACGTTGGAGCAGGCCGCAGGCGTATGTGATTGGGATCAAGGCTAGGCCCGTGAGGGGCAAGGTTAAATAGGCTTGAAGAAAAGTTACACAAGGGTGACTGCTGCGTGGTCGAATAATGTGGAAAGTAACCGTATAGGCCACCCCTTGACACCCGGTATGGAAACCACGGCTACAAGCGGATGATACGCGGATGGGCGGCGCACCGACGTGCGCCGCCCATCTGCGGTGAGCCGAGGAGCTCAGCCGACCTTGCCTCAGCTAATACCGAGCTCGATGGAGGCTCCGGGAATCGCCGCAAGGAGATTCTTCGTGTACTCCATCTGCGGGTTCTCGAAGACCTCTTCCGTGGTCGCCTGCTCGAGGATCTTGCCCTGCTGCATGACACAGACGCGATCCGCAATCAGGCGCACAACAGCGAGGTCGTGCGTGATGAAGAGATACGTCAGCCCGAGGTCGCGTTGCAACTCGGCGAGCAGATCGAGAATCTGCGCCTGAACGAGCACGTCAAGCGCAGACACCGCTTCGTCAAGGACGAGGATGTCGGGCTTGAGCGCGAGACCACGCGCAACGGCGACGCGCTGCCGCTGACCACCCGAGAGCTCGTTCGGGTATCGCGTCGCAAGTTCACGCGGCAACGACACCTGGTCGAGGAGTTCGTGCACGCGGCGCTTGCGGCTGGCGGTATCGCCCACCTTGTGAATGTTCAACGGCTCCATGATGGTGTTGCCGATGTTGTGCAGCGGGTCAAGCGAGCCGTACGGGTCCTGGAAGACCGGCTGCAGCGTACGCCTGAGGTCGAAAAGCTCACGACTGTTGAGCTTCGCAGTGTCCTTCCCCGCGATCGTCACCTTGCCACCGGTCGGCTCCTCGAGCTGGAGCACCATCTTTGCGATGGTGGACTTGCCCGAGCCCGACTCGCCAACAAGCGCGAGTGTCTCACCGCGGTTGATCGTGAAGGAGGCCCCCTCGACGGCGACAAAATCCTCGCTGCGGAAGTTGCCCTTGCGCAGCTTGTAGACCTTGCGCAGGTTTTCCACCTCGATGAGCGGCTCACCTACCTTGCCGCCGCGGCTTTCCGCATCGGCGAGAGCCGCGACGTCAAACGTTCCCGTAGGGGCGGCAGGCATGCCAGCGTCCGAACCAATACGCCGCGACGCAAGGCTCGGAGCTGCCGAAACGAGACGCTTCGTGTACGGGTGCTGCGGGTGCTGGAGAATCTCACGACTCGGTCCAGACTCCACGATGTTGCCCTGGTACATCACGATGAGCTTCTCAGCGCGCTCGGCAGCGAGCCCCAGATCGTGAGTGATGAACACCACAGCGGTGCCAAGCTCACTGGTGAGCTGGGCGAGGTGGTCGAGAACAACCCGCTGCACGGTAACGTCCAGCGCGCTTGTCGGCTCGTCTGCGATGAGCAGATCGGGCTTCGCTGATAGGCCGATACCGATGAGCGCGCGCTGCTTCATACCGCCGGAGAACTGGTGCGGATACTGCTTCATCCGCTTCTCGGCGTCGCTCAGACCCGCCTGCTCGAGGACCTCGATCGCGCGCGCGCGAACATCCTTCTTGTTCGAGGCAAGCCCGTTCGCGCGGATCGCCTCTTCCACCTGGAACCCGACAGACCACACCGGGTTGAGGTTCGACATCGGGTCCTGCGGAACGAGCCCGATTTCGCGGCCACGGATTGTCTCCATGTCGCGTCGTCCAATGCCAACCAGCTCACGCCCCTGCCACAGGACAGAGCCGTCAGTAATGCGTCCGGTTCCCGGGAGCAGGTTCATGACGGCGTGCATCGTCGTCGACTTACCGGAGCCGGACTCGCCAACGATGGCGACGGTTTCCCCCGGGAAGACATCGAAGTTGACGCCGTGCACAACCTCTTTGAGGTTCTTGTCTACGTTAAACGCCACCTTGAGGTCGCGCACGCTGAGCACTGGTTTCATGGTCTGTTCTTCTTTTCCTGCGGACACGTCGCTCATCGCCTCGCCCTCGCCTTCGGATCGAGTGCGTCGCGGACAACCTCACCGAGCAGGATGAATCCCAGCACGGTGATGGTCAGCGCGAGCGAGGGGTAAATAAGCGGCATGGGGTCGGTTCTCAGCGACAGCTGAGCCGCACTGATGTCGTTACCCCAGCTGATGAAGTCCCCCGGAGGCAAGCCGACGCCAAGGAACGACAGCACCGATTCCGCGACGATCGCCGAAGAAAGCGAGATGGTCGTCACCACGATCGCGGGTGCGATCGCGTTCGGGATCACGTGCTTCATCATGGTCGCCATGCGCGAAAGACCCAGGGCCTCCGCGGCCATAACGAAGTCCGCGTTCTTCACACGAAGGATCTCGCTTCGCACGATTCTCGCGGTAATCGGCCAGGAGAACCCGCCGATCGCCAGCGCAATCACGAGTGGGTTCCGGTGGTCCGAGAGCACGCTCATCACAACAACAGCGGCAAGGATGTACGGAATCGAGAAGAAGACATCGCCGATTCGTGACAGGACAGCGTCGGTGGTCCCACCGAAGAAGCCTGCGATCGCGCCAACAGCGGTTCCGACAACGAAGGTCAGGGCGATAACAATGAGCCCGACTGAGACAGACGTCGAGGTACCGTGCATGATTCGCGAGTAGACGTCGCAACCCTGCTTGTTAAAGCCGAGCGGGTGCCCTGCTGCAGACGCACCGTTCGAGAATGCCAACGAGCACGCGCGCGGATCGATCTGGGTAAACAGGGTGGGGAACGCCGAGATGATGATCACGAAGAACAGGATCACGGCCGCGATCCAGAACATGGGCCTGCGGCGCATGTCGCGCCAGGCATCACGCCACAGCGAGGACTTCTTCTCGGAGATGCGAACTGCGTCGACGGACGCTACAGGTGTCTCGTCTACCGGGGCAACAAAATGTTCGATGACGGGGCGAGCACCGTGTGGTGGGGTGTGCTGAGTGTCAGGCATAACGAATCCTCGGATCGAGAACGGCGTAGAGGAGATCGACGACGAGGTTGACGCCGAGATAGATGAGCACCATGACGGTGACGAAAGAGACCACTGTGGTGTTCTCTCCCTTGAGGATCGCCTTGAAGAGGACGTTACCGACGCCGGGAACGTTGAAGATTCCCTCGGTGACGGTCGCACCGACCATGAGCGTACCGAAGTCGGTCGCAGTGTTCGTGATCGTTGGGATAAGCGAGTTACGGAGCACGTGCACGGGGATCACCCGGTTCCGGCTCAGGCCCTTTGCGTACGCGGTACGAACGAAGTCCTGGTTGAGCGTGTCGATGACCGACGATCGCGTGAGCCGCATGCTCGTCGCGTAGAGGCTGACACCGAGCACAATGGCTGGGAGCAGCATGTCTTTCAGGGGTGCACCCGTGCCAACGGTCGGGCTGAACAGTCCGAGTTTGAGCCCGAGTCCGTATTGCGCGATGAAGGCGATCACGAAGATCGGGACACTCATGAACACGAGGCCGATGATGAGGTTGACGTTGTCAAACATCTTGCCCTTGCGCAGACCCGAGAAGAGGCCGATCACGATAGCGAGGACGAGCGAGATGATGATCGCCATGATGGCGAGCTGGATCGTTACAGGGAACGCGCGCGCGAGTACCTCTGAGACGGGCTCACCTGAGAAGCTCACACCGAAGTCGCCGGTGAGGATTCCCTTGAGGTACAGCAGGTACTGGATAAAGAATGGCTTATCCAGGTTGTATTGCTCGCGGAGTCGGTCGAGCACTGCCTGGCTCGGAACCTTTTCCCCGAACATCGCAGCGATCGGATCGCCCGGCATGGCAAATACCATGAAGTAGATAAGGAACGTCGTGCCAAGCAGCACGGGGATCACTTGCAATACGCGGAAGAGGATGTATCTCAGCATCGGCTGATCCCTTCCCTGTTGATGAGGCTATGCATGTTGTAATTCTCTCGCAGTTGTGGTGCGCAGCGGGCTAAGAACTTCGGTGTTCCTGCCTACGATTTGGGTACCCTGCCGCGGCTCGGTGTTGCCGCGACAAGGAGCAGGCCCCGGAGCGTGCTCCGGGGCCTGCTACTGAAGGGTTACTTCTTGGTGATCTCGTTGAAGATCGGCACGGAGTTCCAGCCGAACTTCACGTTCTCAACGTTCTCACCGAAGCCACCGGTCGTGCCCTGGTACCAGAGCGGGATCGACGGCATTTCGTCGAGGAGGATCTCCTGAGCCGCGTGCAGCTTCTCGATCGACTTGTCGTGATCTGCTTCCTGCACTGCCTCGTCGAGGAGCTTGTCGAACTCGGCGTTGCTGTAGTAGCCGTGGTTCGAGCTTGCGCCCGTGTAGTAGAGCGGCTGCAGGTAGTTGTACGCACCCGGGTAGTCTGCCTGCCAACCTGCACGGAACGGGCCACCAACGGTGTCCGACTCACGGTCGTCGAGGAATGCCTGGAAGGTCGGGTAGAGCTTCGGAGCAGCGGTCACGCCAAGGGTGTTTGCCCACTGGTTCGCAACAGCTTCGATCCACACCTGGTGCGGGCCGTCCGAGTTGGTCGCAACCTCGAGGGTTCCCTCGTACGGGC
Source organism: Leucobacter komagatae (assembly GCF_000834055.1). Lineage (GTDB taxonomy): Bacteria > Actinomycetota > Actinomycetes > Actinomycetales > Microbacteriaceae > Leucobacter > Leucobacter komagatae_A. Next base: position 189,566 of record NZ_JXSQ01000003.1, on the reverse strand, counting down.
TGATCGCGTCAGCCTCTGCCCAAAGCTTCTGAGCCTCTTCGGGGTTGAACTCAAGCTTGTCAGCGCCCTTGAGGTCTTCGGTGTAGCCGTCAACGATCGGCGACGTGAAGTCCTTTGCCGGGAGGTTGGTGCCTTCGAAGATCACGTCGATGATCTCTTCGCGGTCAACAGCCATCGACAGTGCCTGACGGCGCAGCTTGCCCTCTTCACCGGTGAAGTGGTCGAGGTTTGCCGATACCGTCAGCGTCGTCATGAGCGCGCCAGCCTGGTTGATCGCACGGTCGCCGAGCTCGTCCTGGAATACCGCGAACGAGGTGTCCGGGATCTGGTCGAGAACGTCGAGGTTGCCCGAACGGAGGTCCGTGTAGGCAGCATCGAGCGATGCGTAGATCTTGAAGTCAACGCCTGCGTTGGCAACCTCGCGGGGGCCGACGTAGGTGTCGTTCTTCACGAGCTTGATCTCGACGTCGTGCTTCCACGCTCCGTCGTCAGCAAACTTGTACAGGCCGTTACCAACCGGGTTCTGACCGAATGCGTTCATGTCCTCGAACGCAACGTCAGGAAGCGGGTAGTAAGCCGAGTAGCCAAGGCGGTCCGGGAAGTCCGGGGTTGCCTCGATGGTGAAGGTGTGATCGTCAACGATCTTGAGGCCCTCGAGTGACTCGACAGCTTCGTCCTCGCTCCAGCCCTTGATCGCCGAGAAGAAGTACTGGTTGCCGAGCGCGTTGTCCACGTTCGCCGCGTAGTTCCATGCGTCAACGAAGTTCTTGGCGAGCACTGGCGTGCCGTCCGAGAAGACTGCGTCGTCGCGGAGCTTCACGGTCCAGGTCGTTCCGTTGTCGGACTCGATTGATTCAGCAACACCCATCTGAGTTGCGCCGTCTGCGTCGTAGTAGACGAGGCCTTCCCAGAGTGCGTCGACGACCTTGCCGCCGCCAACCTCGGTCGTGTCGGCCGGGACGAGGCCCTTCTGTGGCTCAGTGCTGTTTACGGTGACGATTCCGTCGCCACCCTTGTTGCCACCATTGTCGCCGCCGCCGGTTGAGCACCCGACGAGCGCCAGGGAGCTCGCTGCGGCTAGAGCAACAATGCCCAGCCCAATGCGTGAACGCTTCACTGGTTTCCTCCTTGTATTGACCCTGCCGAGATCATGAAAGACGCGAGAAGCACGCCGGAAAAGGCTGGCAGGGTATCTAGGTATTTCCGGGGATCAGTTTAGGGCAACCTCGTTCCCCACAACGAATCGCCTGGTTGCCCGTGACTCACTCGTGACCGCAACGAGCCTTTCGTCAGGGAAATAGCCCCCGCTGATCACGGGTTTGTGGGATTCACGCAGTTTTTGCACCATACAGCGCCTACCGACCTCAATATGCGGTCTTGCGAACGAACGCTCGATTTCTGACCAAAAGTTTCAGGTTGCGACCCGTAAAGCCCCGCTACGCTGAGTTCGTGAACGAACACCGCCGCGACACCGTGCCCCTCCCCCAGCGCGCAAGGCTCCGCTGGGAGCTCGCGATCGTGCTCGCGCTGTCCTTCGGGTACGCGGGCGCGCGAGCCATCATCACGATCCTCGAACGCCTCGCGCAGGACACCGCGCTCGAGAATCAGACGGCAACGATCCACCGCCCGCTGTCGAGCCAGCAGTACTTCGACCTCGCCTACCAACTGCTCGGGATCATCGGTGGCCTAGCGCCAGTCGCGCTCGTCGTCTTCCTGCTCTGGCGCACGCAGCGACCGCACCTCGGCGACCTCGGCCTCGGCGCCCGCCGCGACGCGGGCACGAGGCCAGCGGACCCCTCATCGTTTGCCCCGATGCGCTCAGGGCGCGGCTGGCCCTGGCTCAGCGAGACCGGCAACGGGTTCGTCCTCGCGGCGGTGATCGGTATCCCCGGCCTCGGGTTCTACCTGTTCGCAAAGTGGATCGGCATCAACACCACCGTTGTTCCGACGACCCTCGACGCGTTTTGGTGGACCGTTCCTGTGCTCATCCTGCAAGCGCTGCGCGCCGCACTCAGCGAAGAACTCATCGTTGTCGCCTACCTGTTCGACAGGCTCAAGCGGCTCGGGGTCGGCCCATGGGCGACCATCATCGCGAGCGCGCTGCTGCGCGGCAGCTACCACCTGTACCAGGGCTTCGGAGGCTTCATCGGCAACGTCGTCATGGGCGTCGTGTTCGGGTGGGCGTACCAGCGCTGGGGTCGCGCACTCCCCCTCATCGTCGCGCACCTGCTCCTCGACATCGTGAGCTTCGTGGGGTACCCCCTCGCATTGGCCCTCTGGCCGTCGCTGTTCGGCTAACGCAGCGGCGCGGGCGGGGCTACTGGCCGCGCAGCTCGCCCAGCAACAACGTGGGGGCCGCACCGCCAAACGGCGGTGCGGCCCCCACGGAAGTGCGGCAGGTGAGCGCTACAGCGGCTTCACACTGTCGGCGACTGCCTGCATCAGTCCCCAGACCTCGTTGTAGAGATCCGGATCAGCAGCGCACGTGCCCTCTGGCCGAACGACTTCCCACGTGTCACCCTCGCCCTTCTCAATGCCCCACGGGCTCTGCCCGACAGGGCTGCGCATCGCAGCGCAGGAGTCAGGGAAGGAGTTCATGAGCCCAGACTCAAACATGACGCGCTCTGGCGGGCCAGCGTGATAGAACCACTGCGGGTTCGTCAGCTTGCGCGACGTCTCAACGGTGATGTTCGCGAAGGAGATCGGGAGCGAGAGCGGATCCGCGCCGACGTCAACAACGGGAGCCTTTTCCTCTTCTGGCTCCTCCACCTCTGGTGGTGCGGTTTCGGTTTCCTGCCCGTCCGTCTCGGAGGGAGTTGGCGCTGGCGCCTCAGTGGTCTCTTCTGGCTTGGGATCGTCCTTGCCGATGGCGTTCACCACGAGCAGGGATCCCACGAGTGCGAGCACGGCGACGACGGCGACGATGATCCATGGCAGCGCGCTGTTCGAGCGCTTTGCGTCCGCGGGGACGGGCTGCGTCGGCGGCTCAGCACCCTGGGGGCGCTGAATACGCGGCCTGACCGGTGCCGGCGCCGGCGCCCCAGCGGGTGACCCGCCAGGGGTGAGCGGCTGTGACTGGGCGCGCGTCGGAGCTGCGCCGACTGGTGCGGCAGCGGTCGGAGCGGCGGCCGTCGGAGCGGCACCGGTCACTGCCGCGTCAAACGCGGCGGTTGGCGCATCAGCATCGCTTCGTGGATCTGCGGCCGCGCGCCCAGCGCGCGGGCGAACGGCCGGCGCCGGCTCAAAAGCCTGCGTCGCGGCCTCGCTATTTGCTTCGCCTGAGGCAGCGTCCGCTCCGGTTTCGAAGGAGCCGGTTTCAGGTTCGTCCGAGTCCAAAGGACCGAAGAGTTCTTCCAGGGGGTCTCTACTCACATGAACAGCCTAAACGAAAGTGGCTGAAATCCAGGATCCAGTACCTATCTAACGCGTCCCCCACCGCGCGTCTTGCGCTTGCGCAGCGGCCATTCTGCCGAGCGATGCGGCGGCTAACGGGATGTGCCCAACATCGCCCGAACGTGTTCCTTGCGTGCAGCGAAACCTGCAACCCTGGCCGTGTGCGTGTCCATAATCCCGGCGTCGCGAAGCGCGAGGGTGCCTGGGTCCCCGCGTTCAATGCCCGCCCGCCAGCGTTCGGCGATGAGGCCCATGCGCCGCGTGACTGCGTCGAGGAGTGTCGATCCATCGACACCCCCGTACGCCGCGGCGGCCACGCTGATGCGCCGCGCGGCGTCGGCAACGGGAATCTCGCGCAGGAGCGGCACCCCTGACCACACGAGGAAGGCGAGGTCGTCGATCGGCAGCCCGGGGCCCGCCCTGTCCCAGTCGATCATCCCGGCAAACTCGTCTTCAACGACCACCCAGTTGTAGAGTCCTGGGTCGTTGTGGCAGATGATCTCTCCGCGTGCGCGGTCGACGCGGTGCTCGCCCTGCCGCCACTCGTCGCTCGTGGGTGAGAAATCGGCGACGGCTTCGTGGAAGCGCCGCAACCACGCCGCAGCTGCGGCGAGCGCGCCGTCGCTCACCTGCGCCGTTTCGGGGTTCAGCGTGTCCCCCGGGAGGTAGCTCAGTACCTCACGCCCTTCGCTGTCGAACCCGAGCACCTGAGGAATGCCGTCGAGGCCCTTCGCTGCGAGGTGGCGCAGAAGTTCGTGCACGGCCGGCGTCCACGGCCCGGTTGGTCGGTGGATCCTCACCGCACCGTGCGCATCGCGTATGCGCCACACGCCGCCTGACCCGCCTGGCAAATGTTCACTGTGTTCCACACGTCGAGCCTACGGCCTTCGCGTGCGCGCACGTGCGTGATTGCGTGGTTCGTCGCCTGAGCGGTGGCGGCGATCTCAGACGCGTCTGATGCGCTCGCGCACCTCGCGGATCTCTTGCAGGTTGATCGGCGAGGTCGGCGGCGGTTCGCCGTGCATCTGCACGTGCAGGCTCTGCATGCGCGTGTCGAGCTCGGCGGCCGAGTCCGCGGCCTGCTTCAGCTCGGCCATCATCTCCTCTGGCACCTGCCGCTGGTACTTGTAGTAAATCTTGTGCTCGAGACTTGCCCAGAAGTCCATCGCGATCGTACGGAACTGCACCTCGACCGGAACGTCGACGCGTCCGCTGGAGAGATAGACCGGAACCGAGAGAATCGCATGCAGGCTCTTGTAGCCGTTGTCCTTTGGGTGCTCGATGTAGTCCTCGACTTCGAGCACCGTAATGTCGTCCTGCTGCGTGAGGAGGCCGAACAGTCGGTATACGTCGCGGATGAACGCACAGGTAACGCGCACCCCAGCAATGTCTTGAATTTCGCGGCGGATCTCGGAGATCTCCGGGGTCACTCCGCGGCGCTCAACTTTCGACAGCAGGCTGTCTGCGCTCTTGACCCGGCTGGAGACGTGCTCGATGGGGTTGTACTCGTGCATGTGCACGAATTCTTCGCGGAGGATCGCGAGCTTCGTCTCGATCTCTTGCATCGCGAAGCGGTACTCGAGCATGAATCGTTGGAGCTCACCGCCAAGGGAACGCAGGGCGCTCGGCGAAATCGTAATCTCGTCTCCAACTGCGGAGAGTGGAGCTCGCGGTACGGGTGCGGAGGTGCTCATAATCTGAGGCTAACTCCGGGCCTTTTGAATCACCTGTGACTTCGTTGGCGTTTCTTTTCGCTGGGGTTCGCGTCCCACCGCTCGCGAGGCGCCGGCTCGGTTTCTAGGTGGCTTCGCCTTCGCCTGTGATCTCCCGCGCCCCGCGTGTCGCCGCGAACGTGCGTTCGAGTATCTGCCGAAGAACGCCGCGGTCGATGTTCGAGAGACGCGTGAGGTACAGGCACACCTTGCTGGAGCGGTGCGGCCCGAGCGCTGCGAGCAGCTCGGGCCAGCGCTCAGCAAAGTCCTCCGTGAGATAGAGCGTGTGGCGTTGCGCGCCCGTTGCGAAGGCAAGCTCAGGCACCCGGCCGCCTCGCCCGCTCTCGTAGCGGTACTCGTGCTCGCCGAAGCCGATAATTCTCCCCGCCCACACCACGGGCTCGGAGCCGCTGATCTCGCGGTGGATCGCCAGCAGTTCATCCGCCTCGGCCCGGCGCGGCCCGGAGACCCGGTCGAGCACCTCGGCCACCGGCATCTCTGACGGCGACATTGCGGGTTGCTTCTCGGCCATCAGGCACCGTCGAATTCTGCGCGGAACACGTGCACGAGCGCATTCGCGTGGCCGTGCCCCATGCCGAGTTCCTTGAGCACCGCGACCTGATCCATGTGCTTTTCACCGGCGTGCGGGCGCAGCAGCGCGATCCACTCGTCAATCGATCTGCCGTACTTCGCCTCAATCGCCGGGAAGTACGACTTTGGGCCCTTCACCTGCTCGGTCATGCTGGCTCCTTGTTGCACTCGTTTCGGAGTCTGAAGGTAGCACGCCGCTACATCGCTTGGAAACGGCCTGTCCCCCGGAACGCGAGATACAGGTCGAGCACGAGGCGCGTCGCGCGCTGCAGCCCGTCCGGCGGGGCAGTCAGCGGGTAGACGCCCCACTCGCGCACCTCGCTCGGGTCCGGCCGGATGTCCCCGCTCCAGTCTCGCGCGACGAAGCACAGCGCGAAGGCGTGCACGATGTCCCCGTTCGGGTAGACGAGCCGATGCTCGACGGGGTCCGAGAACGTCGCGAACGCAGTCAGGGCTTCGCCGTCCAGGATCAGCCCGAGCTCCTCGGCGACCTCCGCAACGGCGGTGTCTAGGAAGCTCTGACCCGGTTCCGCACTGCCTGCCGGTATCTCCCACAGGCCGGAGTCGGCCCGCCGCTGAAAGATCGCGTGATCCTCGTCTGTGAGGAGCAGGACCTGCGCACCGGGCACGAGTAGCTCGGCGTTGCCAACGTGCTTGCGCAGCTTCCCCAGGTAGGAGTCTTCAAACGACACGGCTCTACGTCACCGCGCAGGAGAACGCCCACATCACGCCGAAGCGGTCGAACACCTGCCCGTACCAGTCGCCCCATGGCGCCTGCTCGAAGGGCATGCCGAGCGAACCGCCGCCAGCGGTGAGGCGGTCGATGTACCCCTGCGCCTCCTCGGGGGTGTCGGTTGTGTAGAGCAGCGAGTACGCGGTTCCGCGGATGGGATGGTCGGTGCCCACGTCCATCGCGTCGCCGCCCGTGATGATGCCAGCGGGAAGGGTCAGAGAGGCGTGCGCGACGGCGTTCGGTGGCGGATCGAACGGCAGATCCTTCAGCTGGGCCTCGCCATAGCGGATGATCTCAAGGTCGCCACCAAAGACCTCCTGCCAGTGCTCCATCGCTTCTGCGGTTGTTCCTGGAAGAGCAATGTATGTCGCGAGCATGTGTGCCATGGGCGGTTCCTTCGACGGTGACTGGATCCCTCTCAGTATCCCCGGAAACGCCGACGCGCGCAGCCCCGCGTTGAAGATTCCTCAGAGGATTTTCAGGCCTAGACCGAATGCAGCATGGCGCCTACACTTTTCGCATGAACGCATCGATCGCGGCAACCCGGATGACCTTCGCAGTCGACTGCCCCGACGCCCTCGGACTCGCCACGTTTTACGCGGCGCTCCTCGGCTGGGACGTCGTCGTCGATGAAGCGAGCGAGAGCGACCCCGAATGGGTCGAGGTGCACCCGCCCGGAGGCGAAGGCGCGACACACTTTCTCGCGTTCCAGCGTGTGGCCGACTATCGCGTGCCAGAGTGGCCGAATGGCGCAACACCCCAGCAGGCCCACCTCGACTTCTACGTCGCCGATCTGCAGGAGGCAGCGGCGACCGCGGCGAGCCTCGGCGCCCACCGGCATGCCGTTCAGCCGAGCGAGAGCGGCTCGTTCATCGTCTTTACCGACCCGGCTGGACACCCGTTCTGCCTGTGTGCCGACAGCAACTAGCGAGCTGGCGTCGGCCGGTGTTGCGCAGCCTCGCCCGGCTCTGGGTACTATCGCTCTAGAGAGCTATGACGCAACACTTCCCTGCTGATCCCCCGCCCGGAGCGGTGCCCGCGCCCGCGCCCGTCGGAGCGGCCACCACCGGATCGGCTTCGGCCGTGCCGCCGCCCGCTGTCTCGACGAGCACGCAGGCGATGTCAGACAGCTGGGGCGCCTCGGCAGTGTTGTTCGGCGCGGGTTCGTTACTCTGGCCGCTCGTGTTCTTCCTTGCCTTCTTCGCCCGCGCGGCAATGCTCGCCGCGGAGAATTCAAGCGTGCCGCACTACGGCGGGGCGTGGCAGGAGACGATCGAAATCGTCGCGATCTCGGGGAGCTACGTCGGCTGGGTCGCGCCGTCGCTGCTCGCATTGCTCGTTGGGCTCGGGTTTCTCGTGACCCCCAACGCCGACATCGATAGCCAGTCGGTGCTCCGCCCGCTACCGTTTGTCGCCGCGCTCATCGGCGGCTTCATGCTGGCGTGGACGGTGCTCGCGGTCGTCGTCCTGTCGACGCACGGCCCCACAGCGACAAGTGAGGGCGGGCAGCAGCTGTGGGGGCTGCTGTTCATCACCCCGGTCTCCGTGGTGCTGGCTCTCGTGCTCGGTCGGCTCGACTTCCGCCCGGTCGCGAAGCGGGCGCAGCTGCTGCAGGCGGCAATCGAACGGCTGGAACGCGAGCACGAGCACCTCGCAGACACGGGCCGCTTCTATGGGGACCCGCGGGTCACTGAGCACACTGTTCGGTCGCCATGGAAGCGCCCGCTCCTAGTGCAGGGCTGCCTCGCCGTTGTCGTGTTCTTCGCGTTCTGGTTGCTGCACGACGAGCCTGTATCGACGGCAGTGCTCGAGGCGATCTACGTTGCTGCCGTCGGGGCGCTCGTGTTCCTCGTCATCTCGATGATCCAGCTCGAGCTCATCGCCTCGCGGCTTGCGAAGCTTGCTGGCCACGAAGTGCGGAGCAAGCTCGAACTCGTCGGCGGCGTCATCCTCGCGGTGGGAGTCGGGCTGCTCGTGCTCTACAACCTGTGGTTCGTGCTCGCCGAGATCCGCCCGATTATCGTGCCGATCGGGTACGCACTCGGGTTCATCGGGGCCGCCTGGATCGCGAGCCCACTGACCCTCAGGCGTTCCGCCTGGCCTGCGTACGTACTCCGCGACCGCGAGCGCACCCTCGCCCGGATGCGCGCCAAGCTCGCGCAGCTCACCGCCGAGGCGTCGGGCAGCCAGCCGGGCTAGCAGGGCTGGCTGCCCGCGCGTCAGACCGTCGAGGCACGCTGTGCTCTGAACGCGGGGACCCGCAGCCCCTCGCGCGACGAAGAAATCAGCGTGTCGAGCCGTTTGACGCGCGTCTCTTCTCTCTTCGCGCTCATCACCCACCACGCTGCGTCGCGCCGATACGACGGGGCGAACGCCGAGAAGCGCTCCCACGCCTCCTGGTGTTCCCTGAACTGCTTCTCGTACGCGGGGTCGAGCTCAGCCGTTCGAGTGTCGGAGGAGTAGCCCTCAGCGTCCGTTCGGCAGTTGAACAGTTCAAGCCCCTCGGGACGCATCTTGCCCAGCTGGGTCAACGCCTCGACTTTCTTAACGTTGACGGCGCTCCACACGCTATTTCGCTTGCGTGGCGTAAAGCGCACCCGGTAGCTGTCGCCGTCGACGCTTTTTCTGAGCCCGTCAATCCACCCGAAGCACAGCGCAATGTCCACGGCTTCCGACCACGATTGGCTGGTCTTGCCTGAGCCCTTCTTGTGGAACAGCACCCACACCTCGGGTGTGTGCTTGTGATGTACCTCGAGCCACTCGCTGAACGCGTCCGCGTCGTCGAAAAAGAGCGTGTCGACCATCGCCGTCTCCTAGCTGCTCGGGTGCTGGGCTAACCACTCAAGGATCGCACCTGTCGTCTCGCTGTGTCGTTCCTGCTGCACCCAGTGGCCGCTGTCCAAGCTCAGCTCCTCGACATTCGGCACGAATGTCGACAGGCTTTCCGAGCGGGCGACAGCATCGCGAAGGCCGTAGATCATGAGCGCGGGCTGTTGGATGACGGGATCGGCATCGGCGAGCCGGTGCCAGTTGCGGTTGAGGTTGCGGTACCAGTTGATGCCGCCGGTGAACCCTGAGCGTGTGAACGCTGCGTCGTAGACCGCCAGCTCCTGCTGGGTAAGCAGCGGCTCACCGGGAGGGGCGTCGTCCTCGGCGATCTGAATGAGCGCCATGCCCGGCTTGGGTGGCAGGAGCGGCTCGTCACGGCGGTAGAGGTTGTTGATGAATCGTGCTGGATCCGCATCGAATACCGCGTCTGCAACACCGGGCTGCTTGTTGAAGTGCACGAAGTAATAGTCGCTCCCGAGCACGGCCTCCATGAAGTCGAGCCAGGGTATTTCGCCACGCTCGAGGTAGGCCAAGCTCATCGCCACGACCCTGTCGACCCGCTGCGGGTTGAGCAGGGTGAAGCTCCACACGACGAAGGCGCCCCAGTCGTGGCCGACGAACGTGGCGCGCTCGTACCCGAAGTGGTCGAGCAGGGCAGCGAGATCGCCCGTCAGGTGTTCGATGTCGTACTCGACGACATCGTCTGGCCTGGCCGAGTTGCCGAAGCCCCGCTGGTTGGGAGCGATCACGTGATACCCGGCGGCGACAAGCGCTGGGATTTGATAGCGCCAGGTGTACGCAAGGTCGGGCCAGCCGTGGCAGAGCACAACCGGGTTTCCTGCGTGTTCTTGGCCGGCTTCGAATACTTCGAGATCGACGCCGTTCACGGAAATCATGGTGGCGTTCGGGAAGGGGATTTCATGGGTGTTTGGGTGCATAATTCAACGGTAATGACATTAATAGGACACCTATTGACCGGTTTTATGTCAAGATACGAATCATGAAATCTGATCGCCTGGTTGCCGTCCTGCTGATGCTGCAACGGCGCGAGCAGGTCACCGCCGCGGAGGTTGCCAAAGAGCTTGAGGTTTCTGAGCGAACGGCTCGCCGCGACCTCGACGCGCTCGGCGTCGCGGGGGTTCCCATCTACTCGGTTCAGGGGCGCTCGGGTGGATGGCGGCTGCTTGGTGGCGGACGCACAGACCTTTCGGGCCTGACCGCGAGCGAAACCCGCGCCCTGTTCCTCGTGGCCGGTCCAGCGGCGACCTCGGCAGCTGCGGGGCCTGAGCTCAAAGCGGCGCTGCGAAAGCTCGTCAGGGCCCTGCCTGAGACGTTCCGCACGCAGGCCGAGGCCGCAGCTTCGTCACTGATCGTTGACGCGCAACCGTGGGGCGCCACAGGTCCAACGCAACCACCCCCACAGTTTCTCGACCCGCTGCAGGACGCGGTGATCCGTGGCGTGCAAGCGCGACTCAGCTACGTCGATGGCGCCGGCACAGAGACTCAGAGGGTCATGCACCCGCTTGGCCTCGTGGCGAAGGGGCCTCACTGGTATCTCGTGACGCACACGGAGGCCGGCCGGCGCACGTTCCGTCTCGACCGCGTGACTGGTGTTCTCCCGAGTGACGATCCCGTTGACAGACCCGAGAACTTCGATCTCACCGCAAGCTGGCGCGAGCTCACCGACGAGGCCGAGCGGCACCGCACCGTCGTCGAGGTGCACGCGACCTGCGCCCCAGAAGGGCTCAGCTTTCTCCAAACGGCTGTCGGCGACAACCTCCAGATTGGGCCTGCCGCGCACGATGGTCGCGTTCCGGTCGTGATCCATACCCCGAGCGCCTATGGGATCGCTGGCCACCTCGCCGGCCTCGTCGAGTGGCTCGACATCACCAGTCCAGACAGCGTGCGCGAGCACCTGGCGACAATCGGCGCAGCCCTCAGCAACCGTTACGCCGCAACCGCCGGTTCGGAAGCGACGCGCTGAGCGCCCTGGCACGCAACGCGTGAGCGGCCATGGGAGGCAGCCGAGCTGGCGCGGTCAGTCTTCGGCTGTGGCCGCCGTCGTCACGCGCGCTTCACGACGCTCGATTTGAGCTGCATCTTGCCGAAGCCGGGAACCTTTGCATCGATGTCGTGGCCGCCGGCGCCGCCTGGCACGAGCCGAATGCCCGCGACCTTCGTGCCGACCTTAATAGTGCCGCCACCCCCGCCAGAGACCTTCACCGTCTTCACGAGCGTGACGGTGTCGCCGTCGCTGAGAAGGTTACCGACCGCGTCACGGATCCCCTCGTCTCCGTCCGCGCTATCGCCGTCCGCGTCGCCTCGCGACTCATTGGGGGCCCACTCGTGACCGCACATCGGACAGGTCAGCAGCGCCCCTGACTCGTAGGTGAACTCGCTCGCGCACTCTGGGCACGGCGGCAACTCCGCTGCGCTCTCGCCGATGGCCTGCTCGCTCATGATGCTCCGTTCTTCGACCAACAGTTGGATCTCGATCCAGCCTAGGCCAGGGGCCACCGAGGCCGGGGCGGGGCGGCCGCGCAGTCCGCCGCCCCGCCCCGGCCGCGCCGCCGCTACCCGCTCACGAGGTCGCGCACAACGTTCTTGCGCACCTTGCCCGTAGTCGTCTTCGGCAGCTCGGAGACGAACTCGAAGCGCTTCGGCACCTCGAATGTGCCCAGGTGCTGCTTCGCGTGGGCGACGAGGTTGTTCTCGAGCGTCTGCCGCGCCTCTCGGTACGCGGCCTCGCCGACCTCGCCCTCATCTGGCAACGAGTCCGTCACCGCGACGAGCGTCACCGCCTCGCCCCAGTAGTCGTGGCTCGTGCCGACGACGCAGCACTCCAGCACGCCTGGGCCGTCAGACATGATCCGCTCGACCTTCATCGAGGAGACATTCTCCCCTCCCGACTTGATGATGTCTTTCGAGCGGTCAGTGAACCAGATAACGCCTTCTTCGTCCATGTAGCCGAGGTCGCCGCTGTGGAACCACCCGTGCCGGAATGCCTCCTCGTTCGCTTCGGGCCGTTTCCAGTAGCCGGCGGTGACGTGGGGTCCCCGATAGACGATCTCCCCGGTTTCCCCTGGCGGGAGAATGTTGCCTTCCTCGTCCATGATGCGCGTGCGCACGGTCGATGCAGACATCCCCCACGACGCGTTCTTTCCGTGGCGGTGCTCGGGGCGTTGAAACGTCGTCGCGGGAATCACTTCGGTCTGGCCCGAGCCGAGGAGCTTGAGCGCGTTCGGCATCATCTCGTCCATTCCCGTGAGCACGCGCTCCGGCATCTGCGCCATCGCGTACATGGCCATCGCCATGCTGCTGAGGTCGCGGGCCTTTCGTGCGTATTCTGCGATCATCGCCGCCCACATCATTGGGAGGCCGGTGAAAATGGTGACCTTCTCCGCTTCCATGCCGTCGAGCACCGCGACGGGATTGAAGCCGTTGTGCAGCACGACGGTGCCGCCAACGGCGAGCACAGGCTTCGTCACAGCGTTCAGGGCGGTGACGTGGAAAAGCGGGAGCACGACGAGCGCTGTGGGAGGTTGCCGCACCCACGAGTCGCCGACGGTGAGCGCGTTCGACATGACCCCCGTAACAACGGCGTTGTGCGTAGCGAGCGCGCTTTTCGGCGTGGCCGTGGTGCCAGACGTGTACAGACACTGCACCACGTCGTCGCTGTGAATGATGAGGCGCAGCTCGTCCTGCGCATCCGTCGCGAGCATGTCTGCAAGCGCCAATACGGTGACCCCGTCGAGCTCGATCTCGGCGTCGCTCACCCTGTGCACCACGAGCGTGTCGATCACCGCCCCAGCCGCGACGGCGCCCTGCACGATGGGGAGCAGCGTTTCGTGGACGAACACGAGACGCGCCTCGGCGTCTCCGAGAATCCACGCAACTGAATCCGGCGCGAGCCCATAGTTGATTGGCAGCACAACGCGACCCGATTTCGCGATCCCGAAGTAGGTTGCGAGGAATTCGTACGAGTTGGGCATGATGAGCGCGACGGGCTCGCGCTGCTGGGAGGCGTGCGGCATGCCGACGATCGCGTGCGCGACGGCCTCGGCGTCGCGTTCAAGCGTCTCGTAGCTGATCCGTCGTTCGCCGTCGATCACGGCGGTCTTGCGCGGTGAGACGTCGGCGGCTCGCGTGAGCATGTCACCCACGGTGTTGCGCACGGCCATGTTGAGGTCTTGCGGGTCGACGGTACTCGTGTCTGGTTGCATCGTCCTGTCTCCTTTGACTGGGCTGGTGGGTGTGGGTTAAACGGTGTAGCCGTCCATGCGAGCGAGCACCTGAAGCATGACCTCGTCTGCGCCGCCGCCGATCGAGCTCAGGCGAGCGTCGCGGTAGTACCTGGCGGTCCAGCTCTCCTCCATGTAGCCGATGCCGCCGTGGAACTGCATCGCCGCATCGGCGACATTGCGGTAGGTGCGGCCAGCGTGGAGCTTGCCGACGGTCGCCTCGCGGGTGATGTCCTCGCCGTTGTTGAGCATGCGGCACATCTTCTCGTTGAGCGCTTTGAGTAGCTCGACGTCTGCGGACAGCTCGGTGAGTTTGAATACCGGGTACTGCCGCCGTTCGAGCGGTTCCCCGAAAACTTCGCGGAGCTTCAGATAGTCCCTGGTCTTCGCGAGCGCCCACTCCGCGCTGCCGGCGATCGAGAAGCAGGCCGAGAGCCGCTCGATCACGAACTGGCTCATCTGCTGCTGGAATCCGCGCCCGATCTCGCCGATCGTGTTCGACACTGGCACGCGCGCGCCATCGAGCCGAAGCTCCGCGGTATCGCTCGACCGGTTGCCCACCTTGTCGAGCTTGCGCACAACCTCGAAGCCCGGGGTGTCGGCCGGGACGATGATTTGTGACATCCCCCTGTACCCACCCTCGTCGCTGGTACGCACGAGCATGCAGAACCAGTCGGCCTGCGTCGCGTTGGTGATGAACGTCTTCGCGCCGCTAATGACCCAATCGTCGCCGTCGCGCTCGGCCTTCGTGGTGATGCCCGCGACGTCGGATCCGGCGTCAGGCTCGGTCACCGCGATTGCCGCAACGTGTTCGCCCCGGATCGCCGGCGCGAGATATTTCGCTTTGAGCGCTGGGGTGCCGAACTGTGCAAGGGAGGGCGTCGCCATGTGCATCTGCACGTTGATCGCCATGGTCACTCCGGCGGCATTGCCGCGCCCCAGCTCTTCCGAGAACACCATTTGGTATTCGAGCGGGGCGCCCTCTCCACCGTCTTCCGGCCCGAAGCCGAGCCCGAGCAGCCCGTGAGCGGCAAGTTTGGGAAACAGCTCGTGCGCCGGGAAGATGCCTTCGGCCTCCCACGCGTCGATGTGCGGCTCAATTTCGGTGGATACGACCGAGCGCACCATGGCCCGGAATTGCTCGAGTTCGCTCTGCATTGTCCTCGTGTGCTCCTTTGCGCGAGTGATAAGTGAGCCCTGCCCGGCACCCCGCGAGCGGCGCTGCTGGCGGTTGTGGATCGGGTGAGAATGGAGTCGGACGGTGGATCGCAAGACCTGCTCCCCACCCCACGAGTTCCCATTCGCATGAGCTTTGGAGACACACTAGCCGGTTTCCAATTAAAAATCATTCATGCTTGATTGTTTATCCTGAGAGTCTGTGGAATAGTGAACCAACTCACCAATCTCGACTCGTTCAGGAGAGGACCGCTGGCATGACATTCGAAGAGGAATCTGCCGGGACTGGCGCCGACACCCCCGCCCCGGATGGCGGAGCGGGCCGAGCGGTGCGGATCGGCAACGCCTCTGGCTTCTACGGCGACAGGCTCAGCGGCTTCGATGAAATGGTCGCGGCGGGCGTCGATGTCATCACGGGCGATTACCTCGCCGAGCTCACAATGCTCATCCTCGCGCGGCAAAAGCAGCAAGACCCGACGCTCGGGTACGCGAAGACCTTCCTCACCCAGCTGGGCCGATCCCTCGACCGCGTTGTCGCGGCGGGCACCAGGGTCGTCGCGAACGCCGGGGGCATGAACCCCGCAGGCCTCGCCGCTGCGCTCCGGGACCTCGCGGCCGAGCGCGACGTCGACCTCGACATTGCCTACGTCGACGGCGACGATCTCACTGACAGCGCCCAGGCGCTCGGCCTCGGCTCACCGCTCGCGGCGAACGCCTATCTCGGCGGGTGGGGGATCACCGAGGCTCTCCGGCGCGGAGCGCAGATTGTCGTGACCGGGCGCGTCACGGACGCGGCCGTGATCACGGGGGCAGCGGCATGGTTTCACGCGTGGGGGCGCACCGACTACGACAGGCTCGCGGGAGCCATGGCCGCCGGCCACGTGATCGAGTGCGGCATGCAGGCCACGGGCGGCAACTTTGCCTTCTTCGAGGAAATCACCGACCTGCTACGCCCAGGCTTTCCCATCGCCGAGATCTCGGCAGACGGCGACAGCGTCATCACTAAACCCGCCGGGACCGGCGGCGCTGTCACCGCCGAGACCGTCCTCTCCCAGCTGCTCTACGAGATAGCGGGGGCACGCTACCCGGGGCCCGACGCTACGCTCAGGCTCGACTCACTCAGCCTCGCTGCCGACGGGCCCGACCGCGTACGCATTAGCGGCGCGATCGGCGAGGCGCCGCCGCCCGATCTGAAGGTATCCGTGACCGAGATCGGCGGCTTCCGGCAACAGCTCACTTTTCCGCTCGTCGGGCTGCGCATTGCAGAGAAGGCCGAGCTCATTGCCAGGCAGTACGCCCACGGCCTCGAGCAGTCGGGTCTCCCCTCCCCCGAACGCATGGAGTGGTTCCTCGCCCGCACCGATCACCCGGACGCAGCGACCGAGGAGACCGCAGCGGCCAGGCTCACGCTCGTCGCCCGCGATCCCAACCCGAAGGTTGTCGGACGCGCCTTCGCGAACCTCGCAGTCGAGTTCGCGCTCGGCTCTATCCCGGGTTTCTTCACCGACGGGCCACCGGCAGACGCCACCGTCTACGGACGCTTCCGGCCAGGCTTCGTGCCGCAGCGCGTGCCCGCGCACACCGCGCACCTCGCCGACGGGAGCGAGCTGCGAATTCCCCCGCCAGACGAGGCCCTAGCGCTTGCCCCGACCGAACTCGACACGCGGAGCGCGGGCGCAGCCGCCCCCGAGACAGCCGTGCGCCCCTCCCCGGCGGCCCCCGACGGCGTCACGCTCGCGCTCGGGGAACTCTTCGGAGCGCGCAGCGGCGACAAGGGCGCGACGGCTAACGTCGGCGTCTGGGCGCGCAGCGCGGCCGGCTGGGAGTGGTTGCGCACGGAACTCACGATCGATCGGCTGCGCGAACTGCTGCCCGAGGCCGCAGCGCTGCCGATCACCAGGGTCGAGCTCGCGAACCTGCGTGCCGTGAACTTCGTCATCGAGGACATTCTCGGCGAGGGCGTCGCATACGGCGCCCGCTTCGACCCGCAGGCGAAGGGCCTCGGCGAGTGGCTGCGCAGCAGGCACGTCTCCGTGCCGAGGCGGCTTGCGGCGCAACGCGGACTTCATCCCGAGCCGCTGCCACACGAACCACCGACACGCACTGCAGAGAGACTGGGGAACGCACAATGACCGTCATCACATCAGCGCTCGATAGCGGATCTCGGGAGTTCGCCGACGCCGCGGCTGCCATGCGCGACAAGCTCACCGAGCTCGACGGCGTCTTCGAGCAGCTCGCTGCCGCCGGCGGCGAGAAGGCCGTCGCGCGGCACAGGGGCCGCGGAAAGCTCACCGCCCGCGACCGCATCGAGCTGCTGCTCGACCGCGACACCGCGTTCCTCGAGCTCGGCGCGTTCGCCGGCTGGGGCAGTGACTTCCCCGTTGGCGGCAGCGTCGTCGGCGGGATCGGTGTGGTCTCTGGCGTCGAGTGCGTGATCCTCGCAAACGACCCGACGATCGCGGGCGGCACCTCAAACCCGGTCACGCTCAAGAAGCAGCTGCGCATCATGGACGTCGCCCTGAAGAACCGTTTGCCGCTCATCTCGCTCGTCGAGTCAGGCGGGGCGAACCTGCCAACACAGAGCGAGATCTTCATCCCCGGCGGCGACAGCTTCCGCAGGCTCGCTGAGCTGTCGAAGGCGGGCATTCCGACGATCGCGATCGTGTTCGGTAACTCGACGGCAGGCGGCGCGTACATCCCCGGCATGAGCGATCACATCATCATGATCGAGAAGCAGTCGATGGTGTTCCTCGGCGGCCCGCCGCTCGTGAAGGCCGCAACCGGCGAAATCAGCGACGAGGAATCGCTCGGCGGCGCCGAGATGCACGCGCGCACGAGCGGTCTCGCCGACCACTTCGCGCGCGACGAACAAGACGCGATCCGCATCGGCAGGCGCATCGTCGCACGGCTCAACTCCGAAAAGCACGGGCCGCGGCCCGCTGCCGCGGTCGCCCCGCTCTACGACGAGGACGAGCTTGTTGGGATCGTGCCCCCCGACCTGAAGATCCCCTTCGATCCTCGCGAGGTCATCGCCCGCGTCGTCGACGGCTCAGATTTCGACGAGTTCAAGCCACTGTACGGCTCCGGGATGGTTACGGGCTGGGCCATGATCCACGGCTACCCCGTCGGCATCATCGCGAACTCGAAGGGCGTGATCTTCAGCGAGGAAGCGCAGAAGGTGACGCAGTTCATTCAGATCGCGAACCGGCAGGCCACTCCCCTGCTCTTCCTCCACAACACGACCGGGTACATGGTCGGGAAGAAGTACGAGGAGGGTGGCATCATCAAGCACGGCTCCGCGATGGTCAACGCGGTTTCAACGTCGACGGTTCCCCACATATCCGTGCTCATCGGCTCGTCATACGGGGCGGGGCACTACGGCATGTGCGGCCGCGCATTCGACCCCCGGTTTCTCTTCGCATGGCCGTCTTCAAAGTCGGCCGTGATGGGCGGGGCCCAACTCGCCGATGTCGTCACCTCGGTCGCGAAGGCCTCGGCGACGGCCCGCGGCCTGGCATTCGATGACGACGCAAACGAGCTGCGCCGCCAGGCGATCGAGCACCAGATCGAAGCCGAATCGCTCCCACTGTTCCTCTCTGGCATGGGCTACGACGACGGCATCATCGACCCCCGCGATACACGAACCGTGTTGGGGCTCTCCCTTTCAGCAA
The DNA here is from genome assembly GCF_000834055.1 of Leucobacter komagatae. GTDB lineage: Bacteria > Actinomycetota > Actinomycetes > Actinomycetales > Microbacteriaceae > Leucobacter > Leucobacter komagatae_A. The sequence goes on along the minus strand of NZ_JXSQ01000003.1, from coordinate 171,220 downwards.
TCTCGAGCGGACCAGTTGAGTCCGATCGATCCTTCGGAATCTTCAGGATGTGACAAGCGCCATGACCACCGCATTCACCCCCGCCCCTTCTCGCGGGTCCTCGTTGCGAACCGCGGCGAGATCGCCAGGCGCGTGTTCGCGACCTGCCGCGATCGCGGCCTCACCACCGTCGCGGTCTTCTCCGACGCCGACGAGCACGCCGCGTTCGTCGCCGAGGCAGACAGCGCCGTGCGGCTCCCCGGATCCGCCCCCGCCGACACGTATCTCCGGGGCGACCTCATCATCGAGGCAGCGAAGCTGGCGGGCGCAGACGCGATCCACCCCGGCTACGGGTTTCTCAGCGAGAACGCGGCGTTCGCACGTGCCGTGCTCGCCGCCGGGCTCGTGTGGATCGGGCCGAACCCCGAAAACATCGACGAGATGGGCTCGAAGGTCGAGTCAAAACGCCTCATGGCGGCCGCTGGTGTGCCCGTACTCGGCGAGTTCGACCCAGCGAGCGTCTCGGCCGCGCAGCTCCCCGTGCTCGTGAAGGCCTCCGCAGGCGGCGGCGGGCGCGGCATGCGTGTCGTGGAGCGCGTCGAAGACCTCGCTGAGACCTTCCGCACCGCGGCGGAGGAGGCGGCGAGCGCCTTCGGCGACCCCACCGTGTTCTGCGAGCGGTACATTCTAGACGGCCACCACATCGAGGTGCAGGTGTTCGGCGATCACCACGGCAACGTGTGGGTGCTCGGCGAGCGCGAATGCTCCATCCAACGCCGCCACCAGAAGGTCGTCGAGGAGGCACCAGCGCCGCTCGTCGAACGGCACGGCGCCGAGATGCGCGAGCGGCTCTACGCTGCTGCGCGCGCAGCCGCCATGCAGATCGGCTACGTTGGCGCTGGCACCGTCGAGTTTCTCGCCGATGCAGGCGGCGAATTCTTCTTCCTCGAGATGAACACCAGGCTGCAGGTCGAGCACCCCGTCACCGAGTGCACCACTGGCATCGACCTCGTCGGATTGCAGCTCGATGTTGCAGCCGGGGCAGCGCTCGTTGGCGAGCCGCCCGTGACGACAGGCCACGCGATCGAGGTGCGGCTGTACGCCGAGGATCCAGCAGAGAACTGGCAGCCCCAATCAGGGGTCGTGCACGCGTTCTCGATGCCATCGGCGGCGAGCGCCTTCTCGATCCCGGGCGGTGCGCCAGCGGCGACACCAAGCGTGCGCCTCGACGCCGGCATCGCACCTGGCGAGAGCATCTCGACGTTCTACGACCCGATGATCGCGAAGGTCATCGGGGTGGGGCGCGACCGGTCACAGACCGCACTTGCCCTGGCCTCGGCGCTCGATCGGATGGCGTGGGACGGCCCCACAACGAACGCGCAACTGCTCGCCAACGTGCTCCGTGAGGCGGACTTCCTCGCGGGAGCGACGAGCACCGCTTATTTCACCGAGCACCCCGAAGTATTCGCCAAGGGGGCGGACGCCGCCCGGGTGCGTGCAGCTGCCGTCGCGGCCGCGGTCGCAACGGCAGCAGCGGTAGCGGGAGGCGCACCGGCTGGCCCAGACGGCACGGTCGTGAGCGGTGCTGTCGTAGGCGGTGCCGCCGTGGGCGCAGGCGGAGGCACTCCGGTTGGCGCTGGCGCCGCGACCGCGCAGGACGCGCTTGCTGTCGCGATCCGCGAACGCAATCCGCGGCCGGCCATCGGCGGCTGGCGACTCTTCCACCCCGACTACCGCAGCAGAAGCTTCGCCACCGGCGGTGCGGAAGTGACCGTCGAGTACCGCGAGCGCCGGGGCGCGTGGGAGTTCTCCCCCGCGACGATCGCAGGCGGGCCCGCCATCGACGTCGTCGCTGCGAGTCCGGCGCTTGTGCGGCTGAGCATCGGAGGCGTCGAGCAACGCTTCGCGGTCGAACGCCGCGGCACGAGCGTCGTCGTAAGCTCACCGGCGGGGTCGCTCACGCTCAGGGAGCTGCCCCACTACACCGACCCGAGCGCGATCGCGGCCCCTGGCAGTCTGCTCGCCCCAATGCCGGGTACCGTCGTGCGGGTTGAGGCTGAGCTCGGCGCGACCGTCGCCGCCGGACAGGGCATCATCTGGCTTGAGGCGATGAAGATGCTCCACACCATCAGCTCGGATGCTGCCGGCGTGGTCGCCGAGCTGCGAGTGGGCGTTGGCGATCAGGTCGACGTTGGCATGCTGCTCGCGGTCATCGCGGGCGAGGATGAGAGCGGAGCCGGCGGGAGCGGGTCCGGCGATGCCGGTGCCGCGGGTTCCTCAGGTGCCGCGGCTACCGCAGCTACCGCGGGGAGCGCAGCATGAGTGCGGTTCGGTACGAGGTTGCCGGATCCACCGCGACGATCACCCTCGACAACCCGGAGAAGCGGAACGCGATCACGCCCGAGCTCCTCGCTGGGATCACCAGCGGACTCGCCGCCGCCGAGGCAAACACTGCGGTGCGCGCGATCGTGCTCACTCACACGGGCAACACGTTCTGTGCGGGGGCGGATCTCACCGCCCAGCGCACGTCGGAGGCGACTGCGACCGACGACCCCGTCGCCCGTCTGCGCGCGAGCGGTGAAAGCGCCGCCGCGGTGATGCGACTGCTCGCCGAGAGCCCCCGGCCGATCATCGCTGCGGTGAATGGGCACGTGCGGGCCGGCGGCATGGGATTCGTCGCGAGCTGCGACTTCGTCGTCGCCGGCCCGCGCGCGACGTTCGGGCTGAGCGAGGTGCGAATCGGCGTGGTCGCGGCGATCATCTCACCGCCCGTGCTCAGCCGCATTGGCGATCGCGTCGCTGCAGAGTGGCTGCTCCGCGGTGGGCCGGTGAGCGCCGGCGAGGCAGCTGCCGCGGGCTTTATCACCAGGGCAGTAGGCGACGAAGGTACGTCGGTAGATAGCGCGGTCGGGGAGATCCTCGCCGACCTGCGGCGGGCCGCGCCGGGGGCGCTCGCAGCGTCGAAGCGGCTCGTGAACCGCGGGATGCTCGCGCGACTCGATGCCGAGACCGAGGAGATGCTCGACCTCTCAGCTGCCGGCTTTTCGAGCGCGGAGGGGCAGGCCGGGATACAATCCTTCCTACAGCGCACGGCCCCGCCGTGGAACCTTGATAGCTAGCAGTGCAGCACCCTTCCGTACACCCCGACTGAATGGCCATGACCCTGACTGAGAACGCGCGTGCCCCGCAGCAAGACCGCAGCCGAGACACTCGCGACCTCATTCTCGAGACCACGCTGCGGGCGCTCGCCCGCGTCGGTTGGAACGCCACGACGACCACGGTCGTTGCTGTCGAGAGTGGTGTGAGTCGAGGCGCAATCCAGCACCACTTCCCCACGAAGGAAGCGCTGATGCGCGGGGTGCTCGAGTACATGTACGAGAGCAGAAACACGAGCGAGTTCTCGATCAATTCCGAGGTGCCAGCTGGCGTCGATCGCTTCGACTACATCGCCGAGCAGGTGCTCCACTATTACGCGTCCGATCACTTCAAGGCGGCACTGCAAATGTGGACGGCTGCCATTGGCGATCCTGAGTTCAGCGAGCAGCTCCAGTTGCACGGTGACCGCCTTGCCCGCGCCGTCTACGACAGGGTCGTCGCAGCACTGAACGCAGACACGAGCGACCTCCGCACGCACCGGATGATTCAGACAACGCTCGACCTGTCACGCGGACTCGGCGTCGCCGATGTGCTCCGCGACGACTCGCGCCGCCGCAACTCGGTCGCGAAGTTTTGGGCGAGCGAGCTGCGCTCGATCAAGCAGTTGGACCCCGTCGCACTCCCCACATCTGACAGGTCATCAGCGCCCCAGCCGCTCAGCTGAACTCGCTCGCGCGCTCTGTCCATGGCGGCAGCTCCGCTGCGCACTCGCCGACGGCCTGCTCGCTCGTGATGCTCCGTTCTTCGACCACCAGTTGGATGTCGATCCGGCCGGTGCCAGGAGGCGCGGGGCGGCCGGTTCATCTCTTCTAATAGGAAAGTCACAACTTTGCGGTGATGAAGATGTAGGAAGCCTCAGGGTTTTCGCATATAAACTCCAGGCGTCGCATACTGAAGTTAGCAATCTTGCGTATCTCGTATCGATTGGAACAAGCATGTCGACCTCCCCGCTCCAGAGCCCACTTCGGTTCCGCACACGACGCACTCGCGTTGCCGCTAGCAGAGGCTCACTCCTGCTGGCAGCAACCTGCTTTCTCCTCCCGACGGCCGTGCTGCTCCCAAGCCCGGCGACAGCGGCAGCTCCCCCGTTCTCCGTGAGCGCCGGAGACCAGGCCCTCACCGCTTTCGTTGGCGAGACGGCGATCTCCGAAACCGTCATCACCGCAAACGAACGGATGCTGTTCCGGTTCACGACGAGCATCCCGACTTCACCAGGGTTCATCGTCACCCCGTCGGGCAGTTGCGAACCGGATTCGGTCACGCTCATGCAGCCCGGTGACACCTGCCTGCTCACCGCAACGCTCTCCCCGACCACCGCGCTGCCCTCGTCGTTCACGAGCATCACTTTTGAGGGCACCGCCGCAACCGAGGCGGGCGAGCCAGTGACCCCCGGCGAGTGGACACCCCATCAGACGGCCTACAACTATCACGGGAATGGCATCGAGGTGACCCCCGTGGACTTCGGGGACGTTCCGATCGGTGAGAGCCTCACCAAGACCGTGACCTTCACCAACTCCCGAGCGGACGGGCGACTCGCGATCGATCTGAAGTTCGCGCTCCCGCTCAGCCCGGAGTTTACGCTCGCGCCCGGAACCGAGACCTACTTCGAACTGGCCCCCGGGGACTCGGGGTCTGCCGACGTCACCTTCACTCCTCCGGCGGTTGCGGCATACACAGGTTCCTTCGTGCCAATCTTTACGACGATGAATGCGGTCGCGATGGTGCAGGATCCCTACCGAGTGCTCAGCGGAGCGGGTGTAGAACCTACCGTCGACCCGGAGACCGCAAACCTCGGCGCAACCGATCCGACCTCGCTGACGGTCACCGCTGGCGCCGACGCCGCGTTCCATTCGACAGCAACCTCCGACACCGGCGTGAATGCAGTGCAGTGGGAGACGCGCGCCAGCGAGGCTGATGCTTGGGCCCCCGCGGAGGTCGGCACAGCAGTGTCGGGTGCCTCCGCAAACGATGCGTCGCTTGCCATTCCGTCTGCACCTGCGAGCCTGTCCGGGCTCCAGGTGCGCGCGGTGTGGACGAATGACGCATACGGGGAGACGCACGCGACAGCTCCCGCGACCCTCACTGTGCAGCAGCCGGCGGTTGTGGATCCAGGCGGCGATGGACCGGAGCAGCCGCTCCCCACCACCCCAGCCAAGCCGCACACGCACCTTGCCGCGTCCGGAGCGGAGCCAAGCTCACTGAGTACGCCCACCCTGGCGGCTGCTGCACTCCTCCTCGCGGGATCTGTGGCCCTTGCAGTGCCCCGCATTATCCGGGCGCGCAGACCATAGTTCAAGCACCCCAACCGGACCGAAGCACGCGGGGCAGCTGGGCTGGCCGCAGGCTGCGGCCAGCTCCGCCAACCGGAGGTTCAATGTGACTCAGACAAACACTCTGCGCACCGACCTCGCCATGCGGGTTGTGGCATATAAGTTCACGGTCTCGAGTTTTCGGCCGGTCTACGACATGGATGCCATCGACCTGCTCCTCGATGAGGTGGTCGCGCTGCTGAACTCCGGCGCGGACGGAAGCGAACTTGAAGCGCTCGTCACCAACGCAGCGCTGACGCAGCGCCGCTGGCGGTCGGGTTACGACATTGATCAGGTCAATGCGCTGCTTCGCGCACTCGTCGCTGAAGCGAAAGACCTGCCGGCCGCGTAGCCCGTGCGGGGCAGCCTCCGCGGCCAGCGGCCCCCTTGCAGGCGGGACTGCCGCGGGTGGGTCGCGCCGACTTGTGTCCAGCGCTTCGACGGGGTCCCAGGGAACACGCGCATTCCGTAACGGCCGGTTTATGCACCAGCGGATTCGGACTCCAGCTCTTCGACGAGCCAGTCGTTGCGGCGGGTGATGAGGTTCGCCATGTAGCGCGCCAGGATCCACCGATCCACCGCTCGCCCGATGAAACCACACGGTGAGGCAAACGAGATCCGGTCGATCATGAGGGTGCCCTCGGTCGTCTCCACAAATTCGTGCTCGTGCCACCAGTGGGCGAATGGACCGCGGGTCTGCGCGTCAACAAAGCTTGTGGGTGGAGCGAAGGCCACGATTCGAGACGTCATCCGGAAGCGAATCCCGAAGTGTCGCGCACTCCAGGTGACCTCTTCCCCCTCCCCGATGACGCCGGAGGTGACTCCCGCGACTGCGCGCTCACGGGAGTCGTGCATCGACAGCGAGTGCGCGTCGATCGAGAGGCTGAGTTCAAAGCAGCGTTCCGCCGGCGCGGCAACGGGCGTCTCGATGAGTAGCACCACACTGCGGGGGCTGTGATCGTCACGCCGCAGGCAGATCTGCTGGCGTTTTGAATGCTGAGGTGATGGCACCCCGTCAGCGTAGCAAGCCCTTGGCACAGGACCGCCGTCCGCCCATATGTTCCTCCGCGTACATATGGTGTTCGCTACGGTTTCCCTAATCTCACGCAAAGGAGCATCACCATGGATCAAGAGGCAACACCCAACCGCCGCGAACAATTCGGCAAGCCAACAGGAGCCTTCGTTGGGGCGGCCTGGGCCGCACTCGCACTCTCGGTGATCGTCTACTTCGTCAGCCTCTGGCGCGCCGACATGGATCCCTTCGAGAAGGGCTTCTTCCTTGGCTCCTTCTTCTTCGGCCTCGTCAGCGCGGTCGGGCTACAAAAGTCGGTGCGCGATCGCCACGAGGGAGTGCCGGTGACCTCGATCTATCTCGGAGTCTCGTGGCTCGGCCTCGGCATCAGCCTCGGAATGCTCGCGTGGGGGCTCTGGAATAGCCCACTGCTGCCAAGCGAAAACGGCCTGTACGGCATGACCTTCGCGATGGCCGTGTTCGCTGTCGTCGTTGTGCAGAAGAACGTGCGCGACCTCATCGCGTATAAAGCGCAGCACCCGGAGTTTTACGGGCCCGACACCGCTGACGCGCGCCGCCAGACGGCGCAGCGGGAGACGCAAAGCAGTATTTGAGCTGGCCCCCGTCGCTGGTACCAGCAGGCGCCGCAAACGCGCGCCGCCAGGCCTTCAAGCTCGTGGCGAGAGAACGCCGCCACGAGCTTGAACGCCCACAGTCAGGTTGCGAGGAACCGTCCGAGTACGGCCAGCCCAGCCCGCGCCCCAGTATCAACAGCTTCACGCCCGTCAGGCGCGAAGTGCGGGCTGTGGTTCGCAGGCATCGTCTCGCGGCCCGGAGCGTACGCACCAAACATCCAGAACACCAGCGGAACGCCGATCGCGTCGGCGAGAGCGCCGACGTCTTCGCTCCCGGTCGCGCGAAGCGACCTGCTCACCGATGCACCGCCGAATTCTTCGTCGAGCGCAAGCGCAGCGACCTCAGCGTGTTCAGGGTCGTTGTAGCAACGGGGGAAGTGACTAATGCTCTCGAAGCGTGGTGGCTCAGCGCCCCCGGCTGCCGCTTCGGCGTCAACGATGCGGCGCACCGCATCGAGTACGCGCTCACGCACAACAGTGTCTGGAGTTCGCACGTTGAGCGCAAAGACGGCTTCGTCTGGGATGATGTTTTCCTTGAGCCCAGCGTGTATCTGACCGACCGTGACCACAACAGGATGAGCCGGATCGGTCTCACGCGAGACAATCGTCTGCAGCCGCACAATAGTGTGCGCAGCGATCACAATCGGGTCAATGGAGTCCTGCGGCTTCGCACCGTGCGCACCTCGACCGCGGATCGTGATCCGCCAAGAATCGCCCAGATTCATGATGTTGCCCGCGCCAATGCTCACCTGCCCGGCGGCGATCGCCGTGACGTGCTGGCCGAGTACCACCGTCGGACGCGGCACACGATCCCAGAGCCCGTCCGCGATCATGCCTGCTGCACCAGCTGCTGTCTCCTCCGCGGGTTGGAAGATCCAGACAACCGTGCCGGACCACGCTGCTGGTGATTCCGCAAGCGCCCCGAGGAGGGCGAGGGCGACCGCGATGTGAGTATCGTGCCCACAGGCGTGCATAGTAGGAACCTGTGTTCCGTCGAGTACGGCAGTGTCCGTGCTCGCGTAGTCAAGGCCTGTGTCCTCGCTGATCGGCAGTCCGTCTATATCTGCCCGGTAGGCAACGACGGGGCCGTCGCCGTTTCGGAGCACTCCCACCACACCGTGCGTTCCGACGTCGTGCACCTCGAGCCCGAGCGCGACGAGCCGCTCACGGATCGCCGCCGCCGTTCGTTCCTCTTGGCCGGACAGTTCGGGATGGCGATGAAAGTGGATGTAGTCTCGCACCGCAGTATCGAGGCGATCCGCCGTCCAGGCCTCACGCAGCGTTGGGGCGGACACGTTAGGCTGCCTCAATGCTGGCGTCGAAAGCATCAGCGAGGGCATCGAGCCGAGCAACGGTGCCCTCAGGCAGCTCGAGTTGAGCGCCAGAGACCGCGTCGGCGATGTGCGAAGGCTTCCGAATACCCGTGATCACGTTGACCCGTTCTGACACGGCAAGCAGATAGGCGATTGAGAGCGCAGGAACTGTCGAGCCGAGCTCATTCGCGATACCGCGCACTCCGTCAACGAACGCGAGAGAGCGCTCGAAGTGTTCGCCAAAGAGTGGATCGGTATCGCGCGAACCTGCCGGCGCTGCTCCGCTTTCGACTGTGAACCCACCACCAAGCAGCCCGTTGCCAAGCGGCGAGTAGGCGTGGAGCGAGAGCTGCTGTTTTTCGAGGAACGGCAACAGTTCCGTGCGCACTCCACGGTCGAACAGGCTGAATTTGCGCTGCACGATCTGGATCGCATCGCGGGCGAGATAGGCTTCAACGTCGGAGCGCGGGCAGTTCGAAGCGCCGATCTCGAGAATCTTGCCCTCGTCGCGCAGTTCCGTGAGCACTTCGATCGTGTCTTCAATGGGTGTCACAAACGGAGGCGCAGTGGGATTGTGGGTGTAGTAGATATCGATGTGGTCGGTGTCGAGCCGACGCAGACTCTCTTCTACTTCGATGCGGATCGTGCGCGGGCTGAGGTTACGCTTCACTTCGTTACCGTCCCACGTGAAGCGGTAGGTGCCCTCATCATCGCCCCACCAGAGGCCGCACTTCGTCGAGATCACCACGTCATCGCGCCGCCCAGCGAGCGCGCGACCGAGTACCTCCTCGCTGTGTCCAAAGCCGTAGACAGGCGCGGTATCGAACGTCGTGATTCCCGCATCGAGTGCCGCGTGCACTGCGGCGATCGAGGTGGTGTCGTCAGCATCCGGGTAGCGGAATCCCCCACCAATGCCCATGGCACCGAACGTAACTGCCGACGCTTGCTTCCCACTGTGACCGATCTGGCGGTACTTCATCATTCTCCTCGTTCCTCGTCGGAGCGGACGGCGGGAATCCCCGCCGCCCGCCTACGTTGCTCTGGTGTGCTATTCGCTCGGTTGGTTCAGCGTGTCCCAGCGCAGCACCCCGTTGACGCCAACGTTTTCTGGCTCATGTTCCTTGATGATCACGACAACTTTTGCGTCCCCGCCCCAGTCGTATGACTGCACCACACTGTTCAGGTCAGCGATCGCCGCGCGCTTCTGCTCGAGCGTCTTTCCGGGAGCACTGTAGAGCACAATCGTAGCTTCGAACCCGTCCTTCGCTGTCGTGTACTCCTTCGTGAGGGGCACAAGATAGACGCTGCGCAGTCCTGGCGGGAGACCCAGCCCGATGCGTGCAGCCTCCCCAAGACGATCAACGAATTGCGGAATGTCAACTCGCTCAAGTGGGAGGTCGGTTGTTGCGACTACGGATACCATGATGAATTCCTATCGTGAGTGCAGGTTAGGAAGCCTGCGGCGTCTTCTTGATGTTCTTGTAGTGGTCTGCAAGCCAGTCCTTGTAGGTGTCCGACTGCATGAACTCGATCGCGGTGTCGAGCCACGGCAGATCCGTAGTTCCCTCTGCGACGACCCAGAGCACCCCGCCGTAGGTTTCGTAGACCTCTGGGGTCTCCTCCGCGAGCGCGTTCACCGACGGATCCTCCATCAGATACACGGTGATCGCCGGGGCTGTCATTGCGTCGAGGTCAGGGAACGCACCAACGCGGCTACGCGGGTCGACCTCAACCCACTTGATGTTTTTCGGATTCGCGGTGATGTCGAGCGTGGACGGCAACTCGACGCCGGCCTTAAGTTCGATCAGTCCGTTGCTCTCGAGGAGCTGGAGCTCGCGCGCGCGGTTGGCCTGGTCGTTCGCAATGCCGATCGAGGCACCATCAGGGAGCGCGTCGATGGAGTCGTACTTACTCGAGACAAACTGCACTGCGCTCGTCTGCAGCCAGTCCCCATATGCCTGGAGGTTCTGCCCTGTGCTCTCGTTTTGCGCCTTGAGGTACGTTGCGTTCTGGAAGAAGTTCGCGTCAAGGCTCCCCTCCGCCGTGGCACGGTTCAAGGCGATGTTGTCATCGAAGCTCTTGAATTCGAGCGTGATCCCCTCTTCCTTCAGGTGCTTCGCGAGGAACTCGATTTCGGGTTGCTCGCGGGAGAGAATTCCGACCTGCACTGTAACGTCTTGCTCGTCGGCAGCGCCGGCGTCGCCGGCCCCATCCGAGGAGCATGCCGCGAGTGACGCGGCGAGGCCGAGCGCCGCCGTGATTGCGGCGATGGCGCGTAGATTCTTCTTCACAAGGGGTCCTTCTGATGTCATGCTCGTGACCGAGCTGGGTGTTATTTGATCTTGCGGTAAAGCGCGTTGCCGGCGAGCTGAATGATCACGACTATGAGCACCAGCAGCAGCGCCGTTCCGTACATCACCTGGTCATTGAAGTTTTGGTAGCCGTATGTGAGTGCGACGGCGCCAAGGCCACCGGCCCCGATCGTGCCGGCAATAGCCGTGAACCCGAGCAGCGTAATCACGCCGAGCGTCATTTGGGAGACCATTGCGGGAACCGCCTCCGGCACGATCACTCTGAGTGTGATCTGCCAGTCACTCGCGCCGAGGGAGCGGGCGGCCTCAATGAGGCTCGGATTAACCTCTTTAAACGCGGATTCGAGGAGCCTGGCGATGAAAGGGCTGCCAGCGAACGTAATCGCGAATACCGCAGCCCAGACCCCGATGGAAGTCCCCACAACGAACCGGGTGAGCGGGATGATCGAGATCGCAAGAATGATGAACGGTAGCGACCACAGGAGTCCGACAATCGTGCTCGTTGCCTCGTAGACAGCGCGATTCGGTCGCAGCCCTCGTGGATCAGTGGTGACGAGCACAAGCGCGACGATGAACCCGACGATCCCGCAAGTGATGGCGGAGCCGGCAAGCATGATGAGCGTGTCGATGAGGCCGGGGAAAATGATGTTTTCCCAGAGATCCCAGAATGAATAGTCGTACATGTTCAGACTTCCCGCCACTGTGCGCCGAGGGCTTCGAGCCCGCGCGTAATTTCACCGAGCTGCGGCCGAGGGGCCTTGAGCACGAACGACCCCGCGACCGACTCACCGTAACGATCTAGCCCGCCCCACGAAACTTCAAATCGCACACCGGTGCGGATCGCCAGCTCGGAGATAAGGGACGCATCGCGGTCGCCACGAAGCACAACTCGCAGCAGCGCCTCGTCCGACGACACGTTGGGGAGCCAACCGGCATCACGGGTGAACTCGGTGAGCAGTTCGGGGCGCTCGAGAAAGAACTCCTCCGAGGTTCCAAGTGCTTGCAGTTGCCCGTGGTTGAGCAACCCCATCCGTGTGCATACCGCTTTCATCACGGACACTTCGTGCGTTACGACAACGATCGTGAGGCCCAGCTCCCTGTTGATGCGCCGCAGCAGCCCGAGCACGCTTTCGGTGATGTTGGGGTCCAAAGCGGAGGTGGCCTCGTCACTCAGCAGGATCGACGGCTCACTGACAAGCGCACGAGCGATGGCGACACGCTGCTTTTGACCGCCGCTGAGCTCCCTCGGTAGTGCGTGCATCTTGTCGCCAAGACCCACAAGATCAAGGATGTCCTTGATCCGGGAGTCCACACGTTGGCGCTTCGCTCCCGTGCACTTCAGCGGGAAGTAAACGTTGTCGTATACGCTCTTACGTTCGAGCAGCGAGAACTGCTGAAATACCATGCCGATGCTGCGGCGGAACTCAAGTAGTTCAGCTTTGCGAAGCCCACCAATGTCGACGCCGTCAACAATGATTTGCCCAGAGTCGAGCTCTTCGAGTCTGTTCAGGCAGCGCAGCAGGGTTGACTTCCCCGCGCCGCTTACGCCAATCAGACCGAAGATATCGTTGCGGGCTATCGAGAGGTTAATTCCGTCGAGTACCGTGTGGCTCCCGAACGACTTTCTGGCGTCTCTGATCTCTATCACTTGGGTCGTTCGCTCCATACGTTCCCTGCGCGGGCGCACGACAGTCGGTAGTCGCAAACAAAACCCGCCACATAGGCGTAGCTAATATATTGAATAAGCCAGACGCATGGGTTGCGGCCCGTAACACTGAGTCACATTTTCGTTCGCGCGCACCAAATACCCCGCCTCAGTGCGGAAATATCACCAGCTGCGGCCTCGCGGTAGGGCCCTGAAGAGTTCGGGAGGCACACCCCACGAACGCAAAAGCCGCTCGCCCCTGATAAAGCCCTCCGCGAAGTCGCCGTGGATCAGGCCTACGGCCTGCGGTTCGGTTGCACCCTTCGGGATGGTCCATGCGCGCGCTGCGCAGCTATCGCGGCGTGCGGTCGAGCACCGGGGTCGATCCGCGTCTGCACCTCGGTGACCTCGAAACCTGCATCAGCAAGGAGCCGAGTCATCTCATCCACCGACCAAAAATAAGCAGTGGCGACCGCGTGATCGAATTCCTCAACCCGATGTCCTTCGAAGAATCCGAGGAGCAACTTTCCCCCCGGCGCAAGACAACGGGCGAACTCTTGGAAGGTCGCGGGCAGTAGAGTCGGCGACAGATGGATCACGGAGTACCAGGCGAGGATCCCGCCCAGGCTAGCCGACTCTGCCGGCAACGAGTTCAGCTCCCCGAGTTTGAACGTCGTGTCTGGAAACCGACTTCGAGCGCTTTCGATGAACGCAGGCACGATGTCGACACCCACGATCCCCGTTCCGAGATCACGCAGGTAATCAGTCCAGTGCCCCGGCCCGCAGCCTGCGTCAATAATTCGGCCGTCTACCTGACGAGCCCATGTTGCAATCGCAAGTCGATCCACCGCAGACATCACTTCGAGGGTTCCGAGCACCTCAATATATTCCTTCGCACGCAGCGCATACGCGGTGCGGACCGCGCGGCTTCGCCGGTGGGATTACTCACGCCGCTCGCAACGGCACAATCGCGGCAATCTCGCTCCCAGCTGCGTCCTCTGCGCGATCGAGTTCATAGTGACTTTGCAGATTGATCCAAAACTCGGGCGACGTACCGAAGTACTTTGACAACCGCAACGCGGTGTCAGCGCTGACCCCACGCTTGCCATGAACGATCTCATTGATACGCCGCGGCGGCGCTCCCGTAGGAACGAATGTCGACCTGGGTCGGTGAGCTCGTCATGCAACCAGTCTGACACTCGCACGAGCGGCTTCGCCGATCCACCGCTTCCCTGCGGCCGATCGATCACATGACCAAAGGCCTACTTTCATTATTTGCAACCAGTTGCTAGTCTCGCATTATGATCAACACAGAGCACAGTGGGCAGCATCCCATTTCTGCTGCCGAAGCGCAGCACCTGCTCAACTCAGTGCCGGACCGGCCACGGAGAGCATTCGGAATCGGTGACCGCGTCAGCGCGGCCGCCACGATCGCGCTCTCTTTCGCAGCTGGACTCCTGGCAGTTGGCGGATTTCCTTGGTGGGCACTCACCCCTGCACTGGCGGCGATTCTTTCGTCTCACTGGTGGCTGAACAACAGGGTCACCCGCCCCAACGAACCGCGCTTGAAGGGGAGGGTGGTGTTGACGGTATTCACCGTCTGGGTATTGATCCCTGTGTGGCGCGGCATCATGTACGGCGACACAGTCCCCTTCCCCGAAGCGATTCTCGCCGCGAGCTTCGCCCCGGTCGCCTGGTTGATCTTCTACATCGTGCTGTTGATTCGCCGCTAACTGCGATGTCCTACGCGGAAATAGATGCGCACCTTGTCGCACCCAAGCGCTTCGTCACGCTGTCTCACCTCAGCAAGGTGGAGCAGGCAGACTACCCTGCCTTGCAGGAGTCGACGGGCCTATCGATGCCAGATCTCTCGAAGATCCTTCGTGATCTCGAGGAGCGCGGCCTAGTCCAGATGTCGAAGGAGCGCCGGTCCCGCTACGGAGCAACCGTCGTGAGGCTCACCCCTGAGGGCGTGCAGACTTTTAGCACTCTTGTGGCCACGCTCAATCGGATCGCCGGTCACTGAGTCGCCCGCGGCGGTCGGCAATGCGCCGCGACTCACCTGCCCGCTACTGGCGGCGGAGGCGGCTTCCAGCGCTGGCAAACGCTTCAGGGGCAAAATCTCGACGTCGAGAGGGCACTGGTGAGAGCGCTCGTGGAACCAAAGCTGCACTACCCGCCCCGCGAAGACACACAACGTTCGATCCAGATACCGTGAAGACCCGCCTCAATTCTGCGCTTGCCTCCAAGGAGCTTGCTTGCCTTGTTCGCATAGCCATTACATGTGAAGATTAAAGCTCCACCATAGTTGTCTTTTCGCATCACCTCGTCAGGAAAGCCACTCGTGGAGATAAATGCCGGGTAAGCCTGGCACCCAACTGCACAGTCCGTGCGTGAGAGAAAAAGGAGGTCGCTGGTCTTCAGCGGCATGAAACTATGACGAACACTCTGAAGTTAAGCACGCTGGCCACGATGGCCGCAGCCTCTGCGTTGCTCCTCGTGGGCTGTAGCTCTCCCAGCACCGAAGCACCCCCGGTCAAAGACTCAGTGGAGGAAGTTGAACCGACTACGCCGACCGCCGAAGCAGTTGAAGAAGAGGCTGAAGAAGAGGTAGTCCAGCCTGAAGCCTCGCCAGAGGGCTACCAAGCGATTTATGACGAGTATTCTGCAAGGCTAACTGAGGAATGCCAAGTCCTTTCGATGACAGAGTGTGCAGAACTCTCAAATGAGGGTGTCAGCAAGATGGCTGAGTACATGTTCAAGGCCAAGGGCACCGAAGGCCAGATGGCAACGTATGAGGAGTGGGCAGGCAAGCTCATGGATGTTTACATGTCATCGGTGCAGTAACGCAATTCGTCATGTCGGCCATGGCTCGACTATAGATTGAGATCGGCGGGAGCTGCTTCGAGGGAGCTTGCACTTTGCTGCTGCACCATCGTGCCGCCCTCCGCAATGAATGAAGCCGAACGGTCAAACGCCGGAGTTTCTTCTCGCATGAGTGGATTTCCGGCTCCGCGGCCACGGAGGCGGCCGCGGCAGAACGCACAAGCGCCGGACCCCGCTGTGGGATCCGGCGCCTGTGTCACCCGTTGTGACGGGCTATCGCAATGCGACTAGACGTTAAACCGCCACTCGCAGACGTCACCGTCCTGCATAACGTAGTCCTTGCCCTCCATGCGGGCCTTGCCCTTCGCGCGGGCCTCGGCAACCGAGCCGGTCTCGACGAGGTCTTCGAACGAGATGATCTCGCCCTTGATGAAGCCCTTCTCGAAGTCGCCGTGGATCACGCCTGCGGCCTGCGGTGCGGTTGCGCCCTTCGGGATGGTCCAGGCGCGCGCCTCCTTGGGGCCAGCTGTGAGGTAGGTCTGCAGCCCGAGCGTCTCGAAGCCGATGCGGGCGAGCTGGTCGAGGCCGCTCTCCTCCTGGCCGATCGAGGCGAGGAGCTCCGCAGCGTCATCGTCGTCGAGCTCGATGAGCTCGCTCTCGAGCTTCGCGTCGAGGAAGATCGCCTTCGCTGGCGCAACGAGGTCCGCGAGCTCAGCGAGCTTCGCCTTGTCCTGCAGCACACCCTCGTCGACGTTGAAGACGTAGAGGAAGGGCTTCGCGGTGAGCAGCCCGAGCTCGCGGATCGGCTCGAGATCCACACCGGCGAGCGACAGCGGCGTGCCATCGTTCAGTGCCGCCATCGCGGCCTTCGCTGAATCGACGACGGCCGCGTCAATCTTCTTGCCCTTGAGTTCCTTCTCGTAGCGCGGAAGCGCCTTCTCGATGGTCTGCATGTCGGCGAGGATCAGCTCGGTATTGATCGTCTCCATGTCGCTCGCGGGGTTCACGCCGCCGTCGACGTGGATCACGTCGGGGTCGGAGAAGCCACGAACAACCTGAGCGATCGCGTCAGATTCGCGAATGTTCGCGAGGAATTGGTTGCCGAGCCCCTCGCCCTCGCTCGCGCCGCGCACAATGCCGGCGATGTCGACGAAGCTGACGGGGGCGGGGAGGATCCGCTCGCTGCCGAAGATCTCGGCGAGCTTGTCCAGCCGCGGATCAGGGAGGTTGACGACGCCAACGTTCGGCTCGATCGTCGCGAACGGGTAGTTCGCTGCGAGCGCGTCGTTGTGCGTGAGAGCGTTGAAGAGGGTCGACTTGCCAACATTGGGCAGACCCACGATTCCGATAGTTAGAGCCACGGGGGTTAAGTCTACCCGCCCAGGCGGTGCGCGGTCATCGCCGGAGGATGTCAGCGGGGTGTGGGAGGATCATTCGGTGCCAATTGACTTCACCGCGATCGACTTCGAGACCGCCAACGGACACCCGTCTTCCGCCTGCTCCGTCGGGCTCGCGCGGGTGCGAGATGGTGTCGTGGTGGATCGCACAGAGTGGCTCATCAAGCCGCCAGCGAGCCACCCGAGGTTCCTCTCCTTCAACGTGAAGATCCACAACATCACAGCCGATATGGTCGCGAACGCTCCGACGTGGAGTGAGCAGTTCGACGATCTCCTCGCGTTCATCGGTGATGACGTCACCGTCGCGCACAACGCATCGTTCGACATGGGTGTGATCCGCGCCGCGTGTGCGGAGGCGGTACTCCCGACGCCACGGTTGAAGTATCTGTGCAGCGTGCAGGTGTCGCGAAAGACCTACGACATTCCGTCTCACCGGCTCCCCCTCTCAGCAGCGGCTGCCGGCTACGGGGACTTTTCGCACCACGAGGCCCTCGCCGACGCTGAGGCCTGCGCGTCGATCATCATCGACTCGGCGCGGCGGCACGAGGCGCCCGACGTGGTCTCCCTCGCGAAAGCCACTGGCGTGCGACTCAACCAACTCAAGGCGATTCCGCTGAAGCTGTGACGCGGCGTATGGAGACGCGGGATGCGGGTGCTGCGTAGGCTGTTCCTATGATTCTACGGATGGCCCGCGCAGGAGCAGCTGTGACCTTGCTCACAGCCGCCGCGCTTGTGCTGAGTGGTTGCGCGAGCTGGCAGATCAAGCAGCGTGCCTGGGCAGACAGGGTCGAGGCGCTCCCCGGCGTCGAATCTCTCAAGCTCATCTATGCGAACACCTGGCCAAACGGCGGTGTCAAGCACGACGTCACGCTCGTCCTGGCTCCCGGTATTTCCGAGGCTGAGGCACGCAAGATCGCAGCGGTGAGCTGCGAGTCGGATCCCACGATTACCTCCATCAGCGTCTCAACGAGCGGCAGCGTGGTCGGCGAGCGACGCGTCGACAAGTACGAAATCGCGACGAGGGCGTGTATCGACGCCGACGAACTCGCACGGTTCTCACACGCCATGGCGGCCATGGCCGCGCTCGGGCCTGACTTTGTGGGGAACTTCGAGCAGGCGGGCTGGTCTGAAATCGATCCTGCGGATATGAGCCGAGATTGGAACTTTCCCGCGGCTAGCTACAGCGTCAACGTGCCCGTCACCGAAGGCGCCATGCTCATCGATGCGATCAGGGAACTCACCGCCCGCATCACCGACGTGCCGCTGAGCGTTCGCGGCACAGAGGTGTCCGACGGTGACCTCTGGAACGACGGCGGGGCGCGGGTGGATGTGTGGCTCACACCCGACGCAGATTTCGAGCGCATCGCTCCGGCGCTGGCTGCGGCCCTCGCCCTGCCATACACAGGGATCCTCGCGACAGACGACTCCATCACCGTACGATTGGCAGCCGACGCCAACTTCAGCTCGCCGGAGGCAGCCGCGTTCCTCGCTGCGGCAGACGCGGCAGGGATCGCAGCTGGCGTGAGCCCGATCCTGCTGAAATCCGGGGATCCTTCGGGAGAACGGGAGCTGCTTGACGCAGTGCGCGCGGTTCCAGGCGGCGTTGCCGTAAGCGCCACCCGTGAGACCGACCTCGTCGTGCAGACGTATACCCTGGAGGGCACGCGCGCTGCCGCCGAACTCCTCTTCGCAAGCAGCGACTTCAAAGCCAGTTTCGAGGTCTGGTCTCCCGAGCCCGACGGCTTCGCCGTCTCCTTCTCCCCCGCTGGTCCGTCGGTCGGCGCGCTCAGCGCGTTCCCCGCCGCCGCATACGCCGCGGCCGAACGGGCGCACGCCGAGCTCCCGGAGGGCGGAACCCTCCGAATGAATATCAGGGGCGATGAGCTGACCCTCTCAGCGCGCTATCTCCCGGATACGAGCTTTGCCGACATGCAAGAGGTGCGTGCGATCCTCGAGCCGATCTCTGGCCTCGGGCGCGACACGGAACTGTTCAACCAGGTCATCGTCACCCCTATCCCGAAGGACCCGGCCGGCAGCTGACCCGCCGCCCGGCCCCGTTCACCGACCGACGACCTATCCCCCGCACCACCCCGTCCTCGTCACCGTCCCCGCACCATCCCCGCAACGTCCCCGCACCATCTTCGTGTCACTTTGGGCGCGAAGCTCCGCCTATAAAGCCGCTCCTCCGCCCAAACTGACATCGAGTTGCCGGACGCACCCCTGTCAGGCGGCCGCGGCCGCAGCCACAGCCACAGCCACAGCCGTCAGATTGTGACGATAACCCGCCCGCGCGCGCCCCGCGGTGCCGGCCCATTGAGCAGCTGTGCAGACTCCTCCATCGACACCCGCTCGATGATGCGTGGCTGCGCACGGCCTACCGCGATCAGGTCAAGGATCTCGGCGATGTCGCTGCCGCTCGGCTTCGCGTCGACCGCGGAGACACGAATGCCTCGCTGTGCGACTGGCTCGCCACCCGGGTGCACCCCTACATACGTGCCCCCATCTGCGAGCACCCCCAACAGCTCAGCCCCCAGAGCCGCTGCATCAAAGACCGCGTCGTACTCGCCGTGAACCGAGGCTGTGAACGTCGCCCCGAGTCCCTCGATGAACTCCCTGTCCGTGTCACGACCCTGTCCGGTGACCGCGAATCCGAGGCCCAAAGCGACCGGGATCGCGAAGGAACCAACGTTGCCTGCCGCAGCAGTGATCAACAGACGGCCCCGCGTGTCACCGAATATCTCGAGAGCTTGAATCGCAGTAATTCCGCTGATCAATGACACCACTGCGTCCTCATCGGCCACGCTCTCAGGGACGTGCGCGAGCGAGTCAGCGGGTAGCGAAACGTATTCGGCGATGGCGCGGCTAGGCAGATCGTAGGAGGATACCGTGCCTGCCACGCGGTCGCCAACGAGGAACTGCCTGGAGCCGTTCGCCGAAACTACCTCACCTAAAACATCCCACCCGAGCCCGACGGTCGGCAACGTGATCAGACCGGCGTCGTGATAGCTGCCGCTCATGACCGGGCGATCGTGTGGGCAGACCGCAGACAGGATGACCCTCACGAGCACCTCGCCGTCAGTTGGGCGGGGCACGGGCACCTCAGCCACACGGGCCAGTGCGGGCGGCGTAGTGGTGAGCGCGCGCATATGTGTCGGTACGGCGACGTTGCTCACGCTCAAGCCCCCGGTACGCCGTCTGCGAAGAGCATGTCTACCTGAATCTTGCCTGCCCGAAGCTCACGAGCCACTCGATACTCGGCAGAGTCATACCAGTCACGAAGCTGCTGCATGCTGTCGAACTCCACGATGATGATCTGCGGTGCGTCCCAAGACCCCTCGATAGGAACCGGTGTGGGGCCCGCGACGAGGTACCGGCCGCCGTGCGCGGCGATGGACTGCGCAGCGAGCGGAACGTACGCGGCGCCTGCTTCCTCATCGAGGACGCGGGCATTGATAATGGCATATGCGCTCATAATGGGGCGCCTTTCAGTGTTTCGGATGTGCGCTGGTGGTAGCCACGAGCGCGTTGTGGTGTGAAATACGGCTTTCAAGCCGCGAGCGCCGAGAGCGCTCTGACGTGGGATAGCCCGTGCGTCCACCCTTCGACCTGGTCCAGGAGCCGGCTTACCGCGGGCTCGTGAACTGCAGAAGGGGTGAATGTGCTGAAATTCTCGAAGTCAGTAAACAGGTTGAACGCCGGTGCCGACTGCACGGTTGCTACCTGCAACGTCGAGAGCGAAATGCGCAGATGCTCTGCCGCGGTCACGCCACCTGAGGAGCCGTAGCTCACAATGCCTGCGGCCTTGTTGGCGAACTCTCCGGCAAGATAATCGATCGCGTTCTTCAGGGATCCTGGGATGCTTCGGTTGTACTCAGGAGTGACGAAGACGAAGCCGTCGAGTGCGTTGATGCGTTCCGACCACTGTCGCACCTGAGCCAACTCATATCCCTGAGACATCGCAGCGGGAACTGCCTCTGCATAGAGCGGGAGCTCGAACTCCTGAATGTCGATGACTTCGTAGTTTGCGCTTGAGCGTTTCGCCGCGAGCTCGTGTACCCATGCCGCGACCTGAGGTCCGACGCGCCCCGGCCGGGTGCTGCCAATGATGATGCCGATGTTTGCCATGTGTGATTACTCCTGATTGGTGGTGGGGTTGGATTCGGCGGGCTGGTACTGCGGCAGGGCGCAGCCGTCGACGCCGCACATATCATCGGCGGGTGCGCCGATCATCGTGAGCGTGGAAGGTTCGGGTGTTGGTGCCTGGGCCGATGCGCTCATGCCTGCACTCCTTCGTTCCACGCCCGCTCAAGGGCGGCGGTGATCACCGACACCGGCTGGGCGCCGGCGACGGCATACTTGTTGTCGATCACAAGGAACGGCACTCCGTTGGCGCCAAACGACACCAGCTGTTGGTGCTCCGCGACCACACGATCGCGGTAGGTCCGAGCTTCGAGTGCAGTGCGCGCCGCCACGGGATCGAGTCCAAGCGGAGCAGCGAAGGCAGTGAGATCAGCGATGGACCACAGCGGCGCACGAACTGCAAAGTGAGACTCAAGCATGAGATCCCAGGCCGCATTGTGGTCACCGTGTTCACTCGCAAATGCCAAGAACTCGTGCGCCAGCGTGGTGTTTCCGATGGTGTTGTCGGAGACGTGATACTCGTCAATCCCATCGCTCGCAGCAACTCGCTCCACCTGCCCTGCGGCCTGCCTCATCTGGGCCTGCGTCATGCCAAGCGTTGCGAAATACTCACCGAAGGACAACGAGGTCCCCTCTTCGGCGCTGTCGAGCAACCTAAACGAGTGGTGCACGAGCGTCACCTGATCCGCGTGTTCGAAGGCAGCGATCGCCTGTTTGACTCTGCGGTTCGCGATCCCGCACCACGAGCAGACTACGTCCGCCCACATATCGACTTGCATTGCCAACTCCATCCAGTAGCCCGGCCGAACAGGACGGGAGATACACACACTACCGGATCATCCGAGTTCGGATCAAATACTTTCGGATGATCCGGATTGAGTGCTGTAGACTGACAGCGTGCTACCTCAAATGGACCCCGAATCGGACGCGGTAAAGCCGTGTGCCACAATCGATGATCCAGTGACAGCCGACCTCACATGGCTCATGCAACGAGCAACGCGAGTGCTCAGCGACGACTTTGACGAGTTGGCGCGCAATGAAGGGCTATCCGATCTTCGCGACTGCCTCGTCTTGGCCGTCGTTGGCGACGGCGCCGAACGAACTCAGCTCGAGATTTCTCGCTCGCTCGGGATCGACAAGACCACGCTGGTAGCGATCCTCGATCGGCTCGAGAAACAGGGGCTCTTGACGCGCGAGCACCTCCTCACTGATAGAAGGGTTCGAATTCCCTCGATCACTCCGACTGGCACTGCGGTGCTCGACAGAGTGATGGAAGCGCGGGATCGCGCGGTTGCCGACAGGCTCAACGCGCTGCCCGCTGACGAGGGCGCCGTGCTACGAACGGCGCTGTGGCGGATCGCAACCGCTGCTTCCTCCTAACGCACGTCTCCGTCACGCTACCCAGCAGTCCGAAGGCACCACGCCGCGAGACCTAGCGCCCGCGACGCCATGGTGCGCCGCTTGGCGGGGCTTAACCGTGGCCCAGCCGCAAATGTCTGTGGCTCCTGACACCATAGATACATGACCATTCCCGCCCTCGCACTCACCGCGATCATTCTTGCCGCCCTTGCAGTCGGCGCCCTGGTCGGCGCGTTCGTCACGTCCAGGCGATCCGGGCGGCTGCGCGAGGAGCTCGCGGTCGCCGAGACTCGGGCCCAGGGGCTCAACGAGCGGCTGCGCGACGCTCAGGCAAACACCGAACGGCGCATCGAGCTCGACCGCGAAGAGCAGCGTGTGCTGCAACAGCTCACTCCCCTGCGCGACACCCTTGGCAAGCTCGAGCGCACCGTTGTCGGCATTGAGCAGCAGCGGGCGGTGCAACACGGCGAACTTGCAGAACAGCTCAGGCAGGCGGCGCGGGCAGAGGAGAAGCTCCGCGGGACTGCGGAGAGTCTCGCCTCAGCGCTGCGCTCGAACAACACCCGCGGCATTTGGGGCGAGACCCAGCTCAAGCGCATCATCGAGGCTTCCGGCATGCTCGAGCACGTCGACTTCGAGGTGCAGCAGCACATTGCGACCGCGACCGGTGCCGTGCGGCCAGACATGGTCGTGAAGCTGCCGGGCGGCAAGTCCATCGCGATCGATGCGAAGGTGCCGTTCGACGCGTACCTTGAGGCACAGCACCTCGCCACCCAGCGACCAGTCGACGGGGACCCCGACCGCGGTGTCAGGCAGCAGGAGCTACTCGCTCGGCACGCGCGGGCGCTCCGCGATCACGTCATCGAGCTCAGCAGCCGCGACTACGCTGACGCGCTCGGAGACTCCCCCGAGTTCGTGATCGCCTTCGTCCCGAGCGAGTCGCTGCTCTCCGCAGCGCTCGACACCGACCCCGTGCTCCTCGAGTTCGCGTTCGAGCGCCGGGTCGCGCTCGCATCGCCCGTGAGTCTGTGGGCGATCCTCAAGTCGGTCGCCTTCAGCTGGCGCCAGGACACCCTCACGAGCGAGGCGCGGACACTCTTCGACCTCGGCCGCGAACTCCACAAGCGGCTCGGAGTGAGCGCGACGCACCTCGACAAGCTCGGACGCACGCTCTCCCGCAGTGTGCAGGGCTACAACGCCTACGTCGGCTCGCTCGAACGCCAGGTGCTGCCGACCGCGCGCAAGATCAGCGCGCTCAACGGCGACGCGCTCGAAAGCCCGCCGGTGCAACTCGAGGACGCGGTGCGCCCGCTCACCGCCCCCGAACTCACGCCAGACCTGTGGTCTTCCCCTGAGCCGGAGACCCAACGGCCGAGCGATCCCTCGCTCGGCCGTTGACGCGCGCCCACGGCGTTCGGGTCACCGTGCTCGGTCGGTGGCACCCTCAAGCGTGTGCGACAGCTTGTGCTTCGCGACGCGCTGACTCGGGGTGAGTGGCATTGCTTCCACGCGCCGCGCGTAGCGCGGGACTTGGAATTTCGCCAGCCGCGCGGCACCCCATTCGAGGATCTCTTGCGGAGTAGCTGAGGCGCCAGCGTCAACCGTGTAGCAGAGCACCATCTCTTGCTCACCCACAGCTGCGTCGACCCCGATCACCGCGCACCGGTCAATCGCAGGGTGCAGGCCAAAGACGCTCTCAATCTGCCATGCAGAAATGTTCTCCCCGCGGACCCGGATACTGTCGCTCGCGCGGCCCCTGAAGTGCAACCTTCCTGCTGCGTCGAGGGACCCCAGATCGCCGGTGCAGAACCACTCACCGTCACGAATCTTGGCGGACGCCTCCGCGTTCCCGAGATACCCGGGAGTGACGATTCCCCCGATGCGCCCGCGCACCACGATCTCGCCGACGCTGCCTGGCGCTGTGCTTGTCTGGCTCGTTCCTGCGTGTGGCCGGATCGCCACCTCGACCCACGGGAGTGGCACACCGACGCCACCCTCCTGGTCGTCAGCGTTCACCGTGATGATGCTTGAGGCTTCGGTCATCCCGTAGCACTCGTGCAGCGCGAATGAGTAACGCTCACGGCAGGCCGTCTGTACCTCGGGCGTCGCCCCGGCGCCCCACGCAACCCGCACTCGGTTGTCCCGCTCGGCGGGGTCAACCGGGAGCTGGAGCAATATCTGCAATACGCCCCCCAGGTAGTGAATGTGGGTCGCGTCGTATGCCTGGACGTCGTTCCAGAAGCGTGAAGCACTGAACCTTGGCACGAGCGCGAGAGAGACCTCCGCGAAGAGCGGGAGGAATACGACCTGCGCGCCGCCGATGTGGAACAGCGGCTCCCACACAAAAAACACGTCGCCAGCGATCGGTGCCGACACCTCGAGCGCGCCAAGCACCGCGGCGCGGAGCATCGCCTCAGTGACGAGTGCCCCCTTCGGCGGGCCCGTCGTGCCTGACGTGTACATGAGCAGGCACGCCCCAGCACGCTCATCAGGTTCCTGCTGCAACCGATGCGCGCCGGCCAGCACAACGAAGCACACCTGTTGCGAGAGCGCCCCGGGAAAATCTGCGACGCTGCCAGCGTCCCGAACCACGGGGTCCTGCGTCAGAGCTGCCGCCGGGTCCGCGACGATGTGCGTTGCGCCCGAGTCCTCGAGCTGGTGCGCAAGCGGCGCACCAATGAGTTGCGTGTTGAGCGGGATCCACAGCGCCCCGAGCTCGAGTAGGGCAAAGATCGAGACCACATGGTCAGCCCCGACCGGGAGTGACAGCGCGACACGCGAGTCCGCTGTCACTCCGCGGGCGCGGAGCTGATCCGCCATGTGCTGGACCCGGCGGAGTAGCTCGGCGGCCGTGACGGGGGCGCCAGCATCCTTCAGGTAGACCCGGTCGGGCTCCCGAGAGGCGAGCGCCCGCAGGGCATCAGGCAGTGCCGGACCGTGTACGAACGCTGCCGCGCGGGCGACGGCGTCGCTGCTGCCGTCAGCCCGTTCCGCTGCCGTCAATTGCTCTTCTTCGCAACGAAGCTGTGTGCGGTGCGCTGCGGTTCGCCGTCACCGTAGGCCTGCTTGTCGGCTTCCAGCGCGGCCGCAAACGCCTCGGTGAGCCCGGGCATGAGAGTCGCGCGGACGCGCTGCTTCGTCAACGCGAAAGCCTGCTTCGGAAGGTTCGCGAGGCTGCGCGCGAGTTCGACGCTGCGCGACAGCACCTGATCTTCCGGCACGACCTCCGCAATCATGCCGAGCGCTGCCGCTGCCTCGGCGGTGAGCAGCTCGCCGGTGAGCATCATTTCGGCGGTCTTGCTGTATCCGACGGACTGCCAGGTCAGGTACATGCCGGTGATGCTCGGAATTCCAGACTTCACTTCGGGCTGGCCGATGCGCACCCCTGCGTGCGCGATCCGCACGTCACAGAGCAGCGACAGCTGGTAGCCCGACCCCGCTGTCACGCCGTTCAGCGCGGCAATCACGGGCTTCGAGTTGGAGAGCACGGCGTCGTACACCTCGTAGAACGTGTCGAGCCACTCCCCGACATCTGAGGCAGTGAAATCGGCGACCTCGTTCAGGTCTTGCCCAGCGCAGAACGCGCGATCCCCCGCCCCGGTGAGGACGATCGCCTCAACCTCGGGATCACGATCGAGTTCATCGAGCTTCACCTTCATGTCGCGCTGCATCGCCTGAGTCCAGGCGTTCATCGCAGCCGGGTTGTTGATGGTGAGGATAGCGATGCCGTCGTTCTTCGCGATATCGAGCTGGGCCATGGAATCTCCTTTGTGATGAGTGAATGAGGGGGTCAAACGAACGTGGTTACGGCGATACGACCGGTGTCTTTCCGGTCAGCGTGTCGAATGCCGCGCCGACCGGGGCCCGCTGCTTCGGGCCAAACGCACTGCCGAGCCAGAGGGCGAGGAGACCTGCGAGGAATCCCGGCACAAGCTCATACAGGCCGATCGTGTCGAACTCGCGGTAGAGAATGACGGTCAGCCCGCCAGCGATGATGCTGAGCATTACCCCGAACCAGGTCGCCTTCTTCGAATACAGGGCGGCGAGGATGGCGGGGCCGAACGCTGCGCCGAACCCGGCCCATGCGTACCCGACGAGGTCAAGGATCGATCCGCCCTGGAGCGCGACGAACAGGCCGACGCCTGCGCACAGCAAGACGCCCAGTCGACTCATCCAGACGAGCGTCTTCGCCGGCGCATCTTTGTTGATGAATGCGCGGTAGAAGTCTTCGGTGAGGGTCGCCGACGCGACAACGAGCTGCGAATCGGCAGTACTCATCACCGCCGAGAGCACCCCTGCGAGGAAGATGCCCGCGACCCAACTTGGGAAGAGTTCTCCAACGAGGAGCATGTAGGCGTCCTCGGGGTTTTCGAGCCCTGGGCCGAAGAGTGCGATCGCTGCGAAACCGATAATGCCTGCTGAGCCGAGCAGCGTGATCGACAGCACGATGCCGATGCGGGCGCCGCCACGGGCAGACTTCGCGGAACGCATGCCCATGAACCTTGCGAGGATGTGTGGCGAGCCGAAGTAGCCAACGGCCCAGGCGAGCGCCGAGATGATCGCGACGAACGGCACCGAACTCGTCGTCATCCAGCTGTCGCCGACCAGTTCGACACCCTTGAACGGGTTGAGGAGGTCGGGGTTGTGATCCGTCACCGCAGCGAAGAACCCACCGGGGCCTCCGAGCCGAATCACCGCCGCGATCGAGATCGCAACAAGGCTGCCAAACATCAGGAAGCCCTGGACGAGGTCCGTGTAGCTGCTGGCCAGGTATCCGCCGAGCGACGAGTAGACGGTGACGACAATCGCCCCGACGATGGTTCCGACAAGGATCGTCGAACCGAAAATCTGCGAGAAGATCACGCCGGTCGCGATGAAGGCAGAGCCGAGGTAGATGATGTAGAAGACGATGATGAAGATCGCTGTCACTGAGCGAAGTGAATTGCTGTGGAAGCGGTTGGCGAAGAAGCCAGGCAGCGTTACCGACTCGTTCGTATCGGTGGCGTCGCGCCAGTCGTTCAGTCGCTCCGAGTAGGTGCGGAGCCGCGCGGCGAGGAAGCGCCAGCTGAGGTAGAAGCCGGCGGTGAGGCCGATGATCATCCAGACGTTGCGCATACCGCTGATGTAAAACGCGCCGGGCAATCCGAAGAACACCCACTGGCTGGAGTCCGTCGCCTTCGCGCTTACCGCGGTAACAAAGGTTCCAAGCGTGCGGCCTCCGATCGCGAAGTCACCCATGGTGTTGTTTCGCTTATAGGCCCAGATTCCGATTGCGAGCACTGCGGCGAGATACACCACAAACACAATCACTGTGGACGGGTTCACGTCAGTAGACATTTGAAAAACTCCTTTGTTCCTCAAGCCAGAGGTTCGGTGCACTGCAACTAGCATTAACGTTATCGAGGACTCAGACCCCGAAATTACGGCTAGAGCGACACTTTTCTGGGCTATGCATTAATATCACTTACGAACCGCAACGATGCGAACGAGGAGGTTCTCTTCAGATGCCGATCGACGTCAGAACGCTGTCCACGCTGCGCGAGGTCATGCGCCACGGCTCCTTTGCCGCAGCAGCGCGGGAACTCGGGTACACCGCCTCCGCTCTCTCGCAGCAGATCTCCGGGCTCGAACGTTCGTTGGGTATTCAACTCTTCGAGCGCGAGGCCAAGCGCATTGTGCCAACGGAGGCTGCCGAGTACCTCGTCCAACGCTCCGCAGAGCTGTTCGCGCTGCTCCGCCAGATCGACCTCGACGTTGGCAGGCTCGGCGCAGGCCAGGCGGGCCGCCTCCGCATCGGAAGCTTTCACAGTGCGGGCGGCAGGCTGCTCGGGAAAGCCATCGCACAATTCTTGGTGCGGCGACGAGACACCGAGATCACCCTCGACGAGGGCGAACCGCACGAGCTGTTTCCGAAGGTCGCCGACGGCTCAATCGACATTGCGCTTGGCTTCGAATACGAGCTCGTCCCCGCGTCTTTTCCTCCCGGCCTGCGGCTTGAAGAGGTAGCGACCGAGGACTTGCTGATCGTGGCTCCAGCAAAGCATCGCCTGAGCGCGAAACAGAGCGTGCACCTAGCTGAGCTGCGTGATGAGACCTGGGCAGCACATCTCTCCGATACGCCGGCGAACCGGTGCCTCCACACGTTCACGGCAACAGCTGGGTTTACGCCCGAAGTGGCGTTTCACAGCAACAATCCCGGCACCATCCTCGGCCTTGTCGATTCAGGTCTCGCGATCGCCCTCATGCCGCGGATATCGCTGCAGGGGCGGAGCGAGGCGGTAGCGGTGCTCAAGCTCGTCGACCCACCGCCAAGCCGACGCATCATCGCGGCGCTTCGGGAGAGCGATACCAGCCCGCTGTCGGAGGCGTTCCTCCACGCGCTGCGGACGAGCGCGCAACTGGTCACAGCCTGACGGGCTGCCCTGCACCTACCAAAGACCCTCGCTAGGCAAACGCGGGTCGCATCTGAATGTACGTGTCAGCTGAGCGTTGGAACGCATCGATCTGCGGGACGAGACGCCTGAAGTGTTCCGTCTCGCAGTGTGCGTCGAGGGCCGCGCGATCGGGCCAGGTCTCCAGGAAGATAAAGTGCCCTGGATCCTCGCGATCGATGCACAGCTCGTAGTCGATGTTCAGCGGCTCGAGGCGTGTGAGCTCGACAAGCTCCCGGTAGAGCGGCATCACGAGGTCAATGGCGTCGAGGCGAATGAAGTCCTGGGCGATGACTTTGAGCATGCTCCCCACGCTACCCCAACCGCAAACGGTGCCCGGCGCGGGCTGAGGCCGGGCAAGGCCGCCAGGCTGGGCTGAGGCCGGGCCGGACAAGGCCAGGCCCCGCTGACGCGCGCTCCGAAGGGAGCTCCCTCGCATCGGCGCGGGGAGCCGCCTCCCGGGCTACGCCGAAAGCTTCCGCGCGCGCTTCTTCTTGTCCTTGGCGCCGATGAGCATCGCCGCGCCGAGCACGCCAAACAGTGGCCGGTAGTAGCGTCGGTCGAGCTCCTCGAACTGCTTTCCCGGCTCGGGCAGACCGAGCACCTTCAGCGCAGCGCCTCCGCCGAAAGCGGCGCGCGCGATGAACGTGAGCCCGGCGATCCGCCTGACACCCACGATGAACTTGCCCTCTCCAAGGCCGCCAGCGGCAACCGCGCCGCCGGCAAAGGCGGCACCAGAGATGATTGCGGTCGTCTGACTGTCCGGCAGCTGCTTGGAGTTTCCGATGACCGCGTCACCGAGGCGCTTGTGGTTTCGTTCCGGCCACGGAGAGCCTGCCGCCCAGACCGCGTGAAGCGCTCCGGCTGCTGTCAGTCCAGTCCACGCGACCAGACGCGCAGTACGTGTCATGAAACCCATGTGAAACTCCTCACTGCTGTGCCGGGATTAGTCCCAGCGGTTCGGATCCATATCGCTAATGATGTGGCGGATCGTGCCCGAGTGCGAGCGCATGACGATGCTCTCAGCGCGGACGAACGGCCCGCGCCGCTCCACACCGGATACGAAGTCTGCGTCGGTGATGCCGGTCGCCACGAAGTAGCAGTTGTCGCTCGATACGAGATCGTTTGCCTCGAGCACGCGGTCGAAATCGTGTCCCGCGGCGAGGGCGCGCTCGCGCTCCTCGGCGTCCTGCGACCAAAGGCGACCCTGGATAACGCCGCCGAGAGCCTTCACTGCGCACGCGGTGATGATGCCCTCTGGCGTGCCACCGATGCCGACACACAGGTCGATGCCGGAGTCCCAGCGAGCAGCGTTCACGCCGCCTGCGACGTCGCCGTCCATGATGAGGCGCGTGCCAGCGCCGGCCTCGCGAATGTCTGAGATGAGCTGGTCGTGGCGCGGGCGATCGAGCACGGCGACGCGAATGTCAGAGACGTCAACGCCCTTCACCTTCGCGAGTGCGCGAATGTTTTCGCCAATGGGCTTACGAATGTCGACGACGCCGACGCCCTCGGGCCCCGCGACGAGCTTGTCCATGTAGAACACAGCAGAGGGGTCGTACATGCTGCCGCGATCCGCAACCGCGATCACCGACAGCGCGCCGGGGCGACCCTCAGCGGTCAGGCGGGTGCCGTCGATCGGATCCACCGCGACGTCGCAGTCAGCGCCGAGGCCGTTGCCTACGCGCTCGCCGTTGTACAGCCAGGGCGCATCATCCTTCTCGCCCTCACCAATGACGACGGTGCCGTTCATGTTCACGGTTGCGAGGAAGCGTCGCATCGCGTCAACGGCAGCGCCGTCAGCCGCGTTCTTGTCGCCGCGGCCAATCCACGGAGTAGAACGCATTGCTGCAGCTTCGGTCGCGCGGACAAGCTCCATCGCGAGGTTCCGGTCGGGCTGCCACTCGTCGAGCGAAAGAGGATCAGTCATACCCATAAGACTACCGCGTAGACTGGGGGTCGCAGTGCGGCTCGGTGACGGTTCGTGGAACCCAGCGGCGGCACTGCCAAGACTCACCGTTCGTTGCCGTTCATACAGCGCGCAACCACCACAGACTCCAAGGAGCACACATGCCAGTCGCAACTCCGGAACAGTACGCAGCGATGCTTGACGCCGCCAAGGCTGGTGGATTCGCGTTCCCCGCTGTCAACGTCTCGAGTTCACAGACCATCAACTCCGCGATCCAGGGCTTCGCTGAGGCTGGCTCCGACGGGATTATTCAGGTGAGCTTCGGCGGCGCCGACTACCTCGCCGGGCACACCGTCAAGAACCGTGCCGGCGGCGCGATTGCCTTCGCGAAGTACGCGGAGGAGGTCGCGAAAGCATACGACGTCACCGTTGCGCTGCACACGGATCACTGCCCGAAGCAGCACCTTGAGAGCTTTGTATTGCCGCTGGTCGCCGCGAGCGAGGAGCGCGTGCGCGAAGGCGGTCTGCCCTACTTCCAGTCACACATGTGGGACGGTTCGGCCGTGCCGCTGGCGGAAAACCTTGACATCGCGAAGGAACTGCTCCCCCGCCTCGCGGCCATCGACGTGATTCTCGAGGTCGAGATCGGCATCGTTGGCGGCGAAGAAGATGGCATCAGCCACGAAATCAACGACAGCCTGTACTCAACAGTCGAGGACGGCATCGCGACGGTTGAGGCGCTTGGCCTCGGCGATCAGGGCCGCTACCTCACCGCGCTCACCTTCGGCAACGTCCACGGCGTCTACAAGCCCGGTGGAGTGAAGCTGCGCCCGGAACTGCTCGCGGTCATCCAGGACGGCCTGCAGGCGAAGTACGGCACGGGCAAGAACCCCCTCGACCTTGTCTTCCACGGCGGGTCGGGATCGTCTGCCGAGGAGATTGCCGAGGCGGTGCGTAACGGCGTGATCAAGATGAACATCGACACGGACACGCAGTACGCTTTCACGCGCCCCGTCGTCGACTACATGCTCAAGAACTACGACGAGATCCTCAAGATCGACGGCGAGGTCGGCAACAAGAAGGTGTACGACCCGCGCGCTTGGGGCAAGGTTGCTGAGAGCGGCATGGCTGCCCGCATTGCGCTCGCTGCCGAGCAACTCGGCTCCGCCGGGAAGTCGGTGAGCGCCTAGTGGCTGCGACACCCGGCGAAACGCCCGAGCAGCCAACGACGCCCGAGCAGCCAACGGATTCGGAACAGCCCGCGGCTGCCCCGGGGGCGCCGCAGCCAGCGAGCGAGGAGCACCCGGCGCCGGTCGACCCCGCAGCGCAGGAATCGTCAACGCTACCCCTGCCCGCCCAGGAGACTGCGCAGGCGGCCAAGCCGGACACGCGCCCTCGTCCTGAGTACGGTGAGTACGCGCCTGAGGGCTGGGAGTGGAAGCCCGAGGGCGAGGAGTCCCCGGCAACCCCAGCAGCGCAGGGCTCGGGAGTCCGCCAGGGCGGCGCAGCCGTTGGGGCAGCGTCACCCAACGTCCAGGGAGTTCCGCACAATCTCGGCGCTGACCTGCCTCGGCCGTCCCGCAAGGGGGCTTCGCAGGGTGGCAGCGGCGCACCCTATCGGGCCGCAGCGCCAGCCGCAGCGTCCGCAGTCCAGGCGCAGCAGGGCCAGGCGCAGCAGGGTGGGGCTCCTGCCCTGCAGCAGAAGCCAGCGAACACGGCTGATCGAGTCATCACCATCCTGCTGCTCGTCTTCGGTGCTGCAGGGGCGCTGTATTCGATGCTCGCGCTCGTTGGCCTGAAGTCGATGTTCACGGTGCTGGAAGACGCCCCGGGGGTGACGACGCTCACGCCTCCGGGCTGGCTCGACCTCACGGGCAAGCTCGCCGGCTTGGCGCTCATGCTGATGTATGTGTTGGTGCTCGTGTTCTCACTGCGCAGGCTTCGCGCCAGAAAGATCGCGTTTTGGGCGCCGCTCGCTGCGGGCATTGTTGCGTTCATCACCGTCGTGGTGATCGTTTCCGCTGCGATGCTCCAGACCCCGGAGCTCATGACCATCATGCAGGATCCAGAGGCCTCAACGAAGCTACTGAAGTATTTGCAGGGTGCACCCGGGGCGTAACCCCGAATACCCCCGCGGTCGCGCCGCCTGGCTTCCCTGCCAGGCGGCGCGACGCATTTCCGCGGCGACCGCCGGGCACCACCAGCGGTCACCCGCGCCCACCAGCGGTCACTCGCGCCCACCAGCGCCCATCATCCCCGCCCACGCTCACCCACGCCCACCAGCAGCCCGCCGCGATCCTCCGAGTCGGCTACGATAAGCCCATGAGTTCACCGCCGAGTTCTGAGCCTGCCGCCGTGCCCTCCCTTCCGGGGAGCCAACGGGCGGAGACCGCAGCCGCACTCCCCGCCAGCACCGTCGCCCGCTACGCCGCAGGCTCACTCGCGACCGGTGGATTCGCAACCCT
The DNA here is from genome assembly GCF_000834055.1 of Leucobacter komagatae. Classification (GTDB taxonomy): domain Bacteria; phylum Actinomycetota; class Actinomycetes; order Actinomycetales; family Microbacteriaceae; genus Leucobacter; species Leucobacter komagatae_A. The sequence goes on along the minus strand of NZ_JXSQ01000003.1, from coordinate 138,332 downwards.
TCCGGGACTCGTGCTGGTCTACTACCTCACCGATTCGCTCGGGGTGACCGCGCTCGCTGCCGGGCTCATCGTGACGCTCGCGAAGATCTGGGACGTGCTCATCGACCCCATCATCGGCGGCCTGAGCGACCGCACCCTCGCCCGCACCGGCACGCGGCGAGGTCCCATGCTCATCGGCGCCATCGGGTTGCCGATCACGTTCGTGCTCATGTTCTCCGTGCCGCCAGGCCTCTCCCCGGCGGCGGCAGCAACGTGGGTGCTCATTGCGTTCGTCGCCGCCGCGACGTTCTTCAGCATGTTCCAGATTCCATACATCTCGCTCCCGGCTGAGCTCACCGACGGCTACAAGGAGCGCACCAGGCTACTCACCTGGCGGGTTGTCGTGCTCACCGTTGCGATCCTTCTCTTCGGCGCAGGCGGCCCAGAGATCCGCGATCTGTTCCCCACAAATCCGCTGCTCGGTTACCTCCTGATGGCGATCGTGGCGGCCGGAGTCATCGGGGTGAGTTTGTGGATCGGGTCGTCCGTTGCGCCGCGCGGCATCCCGATCGCCACGGCGTCCTCCGGCAGGCGAGCACTCTCCCTCACCCACTACCGCGAGGGCCTGCGGGTACTGCGCGACAGCCAGCCCTTCCGCGCACTGCTCGCGACGTTCATGCTGCAGGGCCTCGCAACCGGGCTCATGCTCGCTGGCGCACAGTACGTTGCGACGTGGGTGTTGCGTGAGCAGGGAGCCGTCACGATCCTGTTCGTCTCGCTCATCGCCCCTGCGCTGCTCTTCGCCCCCGTGTGGCGGTGGATCGCGGATCGCTTCGGCAAAGTGCGCACGTTCCGCATCGCGAGCCTCGTGTTCCTCGTCGCAACGATCGCGCTCATAGGGATGCTCATGTGGCCTGGGATGTGGATCCTTGGGCCCGTCGCGGTTGCGGGCGCAGCCTACGCCGGCATGCAGACCATGCCGATGGCGATGCTCCCCGACGTGATGGGCCACGACGCGGCCACCACGGGCGACCCCGAGGGGCGCGCAGGAGTGTTCGGCGGGGTGTGGACCGCCGGTGAGACCGCTGGAATGGCCCTCGGTTCCACTACTCTCGCCCTCGTGCTCGCCGCGACTGGGTACATCGAATCGGTGGCATCAGTGACGGTCACCCAGCCTGCGACCGCCGTATCTGGCATCGCGCTCGCGTTCAGCCTGTTCCCCGCACTGCTCATGCTCGCGAGTCTCGCGACCCTCCGCGGCTACCGGCTGGGCGAAAACGATGTTGAGGCCGCAGCGGGGAGGCGCGCGTGAGCACGGCTGCGACGGCGTCTCCGTTTGCCGGGCCTGCGGCCACTGAGATCCTCGCCGCCCTCGCTGAGCTGCGCGCGGGCGACGCCCCGACACACGGCGGGCGCGTACTCTCCTACGTCTACGACTCAGGCCTCGCGGAGCTCGACGAGCTCGCGCGCGACGCCGCCGAGCTCACACGCCCCCTCAACGCGCTCGACCCGACCACGTTTCCGTCGGTTGCTGCGATGGAGCGCGAACTCATCGCTTTCATGCGCAAGGCGCTCAACGGCTCGGCGACGAAGCTCGGCGGCGGGCCCGTCGTTGGCAGCGTCACGAGCGGCGGCACCGAGAGCTGCCTGCTCGCGGTGAAGACAGCGAGGGATCTCTGGCGGGCGGAGCACCCCGAGCTCGCCGCACAGCTCGCCCGGGCAGGCAAGCGGCCGCGGCTCGTGACGGCGGCGACGGCGCACGCCGCCTTCCAGAAGGCGGCGCGGCTCTTCGACCTCGACTGGGATCCGGTGCCGTGCGAGGCGGATGGATCGGTGCGGGCCGCGGCCTTCGAGCAGCGGCTCGGGGCAGACGTCGCCCTCGTCGTGGTCTCCGCGCCCGCCTACCCGACGGGAGCGATCGACCCCATCGCGCAGGTCGCTGGCGCGGCGAAAGAGTTCGGGCTGTCCTGCCATGTTGACGCCTGCTTCGGCGGCCTCGTGCTGCCCTGGTGGCCTGCGGTTGACCCGTGGGACTTCCGCGTCGCCGGCGTCACGAGCATCTCTGCTGACCTACACAAGTTCGGGTACGCACCAAAGGGCGTCTCCGTGCTCCTGCACCGCGGCCGCAGGCGGCACCGCGCGCAGTTCTTCGCGACGACGAGCTGGCCGGGCTACCCCGTCGTGAACCCGACGCTGCTCGGTTCGAAGCCCGCCTCACCCCTCGCCGCAGCGTGGGCGATCACGAAGCGGCTCGGCGACGGCGGCTACGCAAGGCTCACCGCGTCGTGCGTTCGCTCCGCGGACACCATCATCCGAGAAACCTCGACGATTCGCGGGTTGAACGTGTGGGGCGCACCCACCGGGCCGTCGGTCGCGCTCGTCACCGACACGGGCCTCCCCGAGGCCGACCAGGTTGATCCGCACCACCTCGCCGACGAGCTTGCGCGATCGGGCTTCCGGATCCAGCACCAGCCGGGTTTCACGCAGGCAAACGGCGTGCGACTCCCCCACACCGCGCACCTCACGATCACCCCAGTGACCGAGCAGACGCTCCCCGAGCTCGTTCCCGCGCTCAAGGCCGCCGCGGACGCGGTGCGCGGGAAGCCGCGCGCGAACCCGCGCATCGAGTACGGCGCGCTCCAGGCGCTCGGCTACGCCCCGAAGCGCGAGGGCGGCCCCTTCCGCGTGCCGTCGCCGGATATGGCGTGGCGGATCCTGAAGATTGCCGGGGCCGGGGGCAGCGCGGGCGGCAAGGGGTCCTCGCTGCCCGGCAGGCTCGCGCCGCTCATGGCGCTCGCCGAGAAGCTGCCAGCTCCGGTCGCCGAGGCGATCCTCAGCGAGTTGCTCGCGCGGGTGAGTGAGCCGTAAGCGCAGGGCGTTGCGTGCGCGCCGTCGCCTGCCGTTGGCACCGGAGGCATGGCCTCCGAGCGGTCACTACCTGACGCGACCGCCGAGGGCGCGCGCGTCGCGCTTGCCGGAGGCGTCCTGGCGGAGCTCCTTCGGCAGCGAGAACACGAGATCCTCTTCCGCGGTGACCACGGCGCGAACATCCTCGTAGCCGGCCTCGCCGAGGTCGTCGAGGAGCTCCTGCACGAGCACCTCGGGGACCGATGCGCCACTCGAGATGCCGATCGTCTGTACGCCCTCGAGCCACTCCTGCTTCACCTCTTCGGCGAAGTCGACGAGGTACGCGGCCTTCGCGCCGTACTCGAGCGCGACCTCAACGAGGCGCACCGAGTTTGACGAGTTCGTCGAGCCAACAACGAGCACGAGGTCTGCCTCGGGCGCGATCTTCTTGATCGCGACCTGGCGGTTCTGCGTCGCGTAGCAGATGTCGTCGGAGGGCGGATCCTGCAGGTTCGGGAAGCGCTCGCGCAGGCGCCGCACCGTCTCCATCGTCTCGTCAACCGAGAGCGTGGTCTGCGAGAGCCAGACGAGGCGATCCGGATCCTTCACCACGAGGTCATCGACATCGTCTGGCGAATTCACGACGGTGATGAGCTCCGGGGCCTGACCGGCGGTACCCTCAACCTCTTCGTGGCCGGTGTGGCCGATGAGCAGGATCTCCATGTCCTGTTTCGCGAAGCGCACGGCCTCGCGGTGCACCTTCGTCACGAGCGGGCAGGTCGCGTCGATCGCGTGGAGGTGGCGATCCGCTGCCTCCTGCACGACAGCGGGTGAGACGCCGTGCGCCGAGAAGACGACATTCGCGCCCTCCGGCACCTCCTCGACCTCCTCGACGAAGATCGCACCGAGCTTTTCGAGCGTCTGCACGACGTGCACGTTGTGCACGATCTGCTTGCGCACGTAGACGGGGGCGCCGTAGCGCTCGAGTGCCTTCTCGACGGCGACGACCGCGCGATCCACCCCGGCGCAGTACCCACGCGGAGCGGCGAGCAGCACGCGCTTTTCGCCCTCGACCGGCATGTTCTTGAGCCTGCCACCCAGGCGGCGCATACGCGGCATCGCCAGGCTCACAACCGGTGCGCCAATAGTGCGCTGATTCACAACGGAAGCCTGCTGAGTCATGCGCATAAGTCTACGCTGCATCGCTGAGCAATCAGTCCGAGCGCTGTGCCGGCTTGCGGGGACATCGCGACACGGCGTCGGTCCGCCCGAGTAGGCTCGAATGCATGGCATCTGACGCACCAGCAACCCGTGACGCCCCGTGGCCGGTCGCCCTCATGAGCGAGAAAGTCGCCGGGTGGATCGACAAGCTCGGGCAGGTCTGGGTCGAGGGCGAGGTCACGCAGTGGCAGATGCGCGGCGGTCACGTCTACGGCAAGCTCCGCGACCTCACGCAGGACGCGACAGTGAGCTTCACCGTCTGGCGTTCAGTCGCGCAGCGCCTCACCGCAGAGTTCAAGCAGGGCGACCGCGTCATCGCGCTCGTGAAGCCGAACTTCTGGGTCAAGGGCGGATCGCTCACGATGCAGGTCTTCGACCTCTCGCACGTCGGCCTCGGCGAGCTGCTTGAGCGGCTCGAGCGGCTGCGGCGCCAGCTCCAGAGCGAGGGGCTGTTCGCCGCCGAGCGCAAGCGGCCGCTCCCCTTCCTCCCCGGCAAGATCGGGCTCGTCACGGGCCGCGACTCCGACGCCGAAAAGGATGTCGTGCGCAACGCGACGCTGCGCTGGCCCGGCGTGCAGTTCGCGGTCCACTACGCCGCGGTGCAGGGCGACCGGGCCGCGAAGGAGGTAACCGCTGGTATTCGCGCGCTCGATGCCGACCCTGAGGTCGACGTCATCATCGTCGCGCGCGGCGGCGGCGACTTCCAGAACCTCCTACCGTTCTCGGACGAGGCGGTTGTGCGTGCAGCGGCCGAAGCGCAGACCCCGATCGTGAGCGCGATCGGGCACGAGGCGGATCGCCCACTGCTTGACGAGGTCGCAGACCTCCGCGCGTCCACCCCAACGGACGCGGCGAAGCGCGTCGTCCCCGACGTCGGCGAGGAGCTCGCTGGCATCGACCAGGCGCGCAGCCGGATGTCGAGTCGCGTCAGCCAGCTCTTCTCGTACGAGGCAGACCGCATCTCACAGCTCCGCCAGCGGCCAGTGCTTGCGACCCCAGAGCGCATCGTCGACGACCGCGCAGAGGAGCTCGTGCGCTGGGTCGCCCGCGGCTCAGAGCTCGCCGATCGCGCCATCGTGGATCGTGCGAGCGCGCTCGCCGAGACCCGCGCACACCTCCGGGCGCTCTCACCCAAGGCGACGCTCGAGCGCGGCTACGCGATCGTGCAGCTGCCATCTGGCGACGTACTGCGGGACCCGGCCGACGCTCCCGATGGCACGTCGCTGCGGGTGAGTGTTGTCGGCGGGCGGATCGGGGCGACCTCTACGGGTGAGGCGCAGTAGCGCTCGCTGCCGGAAGTGCCCGCAGGAGGCGCTAGCCCGTTCGCTCGAGCCCGCTGCCGTCCGCGAGCACGCTGAAGGATGCGCTTCGGTAGCCGTCGTCGATCATGAACGACACCGACACGGGGCCCGAACGCTCCATGTTCCAGGGGTCGTCTTCGGTGACGCCGCGCGCCCGACTCACGTGGTACATCACGCCGTCGAGGTTCGTGGCACCCGCCTCGGTCGCAGCTACGCGCACCTGCCCAAGGATCGCTGCTCCGTCGATCTCAGTCATCGCAAACTGTTCGCTGAGCGTCTCCGGCTGTGGTGACGCGGGGCCGCGGTGCGTCACCGCCCCGCGCCGGTACGTCCACGCGTCAACGTTGAGGCTCTCCGGGGTGAGCGGAGCGTCGACGTTCACGAGATCGTCGGCGACAGTGACGCTCACGACCCGGTCGTGGCCAATTTCGGCCGCGAGGGCCGACAGCGCCCGATCAAGGGAAGCAGCGTCGCGCAGGTCAGCGTGGAGGCGCCCCTCGGGGATCGCCGCAAGCGTCTCACTGAGGCCAGTCCGGTACGGGAGCACGACGGCCGCGGCAGCAAGCACCCCGGCGAGCACGAAGGCGGCGATCCGCACGGGCCTGCCACGCTTCCCCACCCCGATGAGCGGGGTGCGCCTGCTGCCGTCTGCCCGAAGGTTCCCTGCGCCCGGGGGCAACACGTCCCCGGCTGCCACTGCTGGCGGGAACTCGGTGTCCGCCCAAATATCGGCGTGCGCGTTCTCGTCAGTGAAGATCACATCTGGCTTGCCCTCGGTCACGATCGCGACGACGTGCCTGGTGCCCGGTTGGAACCGAGGGATCTCGGTGAGCTGCACGATGCGTCGCACGACGGTGCGGTACACGCCGCCGCCGACCGGGCGGACCGTGATCTCGATGTCGCACACTGGCTGTTCGTTGATGTAGGTACCCGTCTGGGTGAGCTTGTCGACGCGGGCGAGCCCGACACGGCCGTCGCCGAGCGCACCGTCAACGAGCTCTCGTGGTGGCAAGCTCACGCCGCGCAACGACCGGCCGACGAGCACGAGCGTCGCTGCGATGATCATCGCAGGCATCCCGACGGGGAACGCCCACGTAGCTGCGCCTGGCGGGCCAACGATCACAGCAACAATCCCGCCGAGTACAATCCCGGCGCCAATGAAGAAAAGCAGTCGAAGCACTGGAAAATCCTAACCTTCCCGATGAATGCGCCGCCCCGCGGCAGCGGTGATTCGTAGATTCCCGCGGTGCGCCCGTGCCAGAGCTGTGGGCGTGCCGTGATCGTGCAGCACGCAACGGCTAGACTGAAAGCTATGACTGCCCAGCACGATGCAGACGTCGCCTCGCTCTCCTATGAGCAGGCCCGCGACGAACTCATCCAGGTGGTAAGCCGCCTGGAACAGGGTGGCGCCACGCTCGAGGAATCGCTCCAACTGTGGGAGCGAGGCGAAGCCCTCGCCACCCGCTGCGAAGAGTGGCTCATTGGGGCAAGGAAGCGGCTCGAGGACGCCCGCAAGGGCGGATCCACCGCGTCCGACACAGCAACCGACGAGACCTCCGGGTCCGAGATGGGCGAAGCGTCCTAGGTATGGCGAAGCAGCAACGTCGCAGCATTGTCGCCGAGCCTGGCAGGCCCGAGACGGCGGCCGAGACCGTAGCGCGCAAGGCCGAGCGAAGCACCAAAAAGCCTAACGCCTCGACCTCGCGCCTACCCGCAGTCGACGTGCCGTGAGTGTTGAGGGCTCAGCTAGCGCCAAATTGGCATTGTTTGCCTTGCTGCAGATTCACCCTCAGTGTGTACTTCGTGGAGCACCCGGGCGAAGCCTCGCGCGTGTGTGCCTGTCGTGCGCCTCAGGATGAGCGTAGCCGGATCCGAGAAGAATCCCGGCCAGACTGCTTCGATTCGGCGTCGCACAGTGCCCCAACGGGCGTCATCCATCGTTCCACGTATGAGAGGCAGAAGTCTTTTGACCTGGTAAAGGTCGGCAAGGGCTCCTTCTTCACTGCCCAGCGCTTCAAGGCGCCGCTCCGCAAATATGCCCCAGCCTTCCATGGCACTTCTATCCAGCTTCCTCGAATCCAACCTCACTTCAGAAACCACGGCGTAGTCATGTGCATGACCAACGATTTCATGGGCGATAGCTAGCAAAATCCGAGCACGTGCGCCCGGATCTGTGTACGTTAGCTGGCGGAACCGCTCCGAGAACAAAACGGTTGCTGGCTCAGTAAGGGGTAATGGTAAAAACATCGCTTGATCGACGTCCTGTTCCAGCACGGAGGGCATCCTCCCCAAGGCGAGCCGGAGTGGGCGGTGAAGTAGCCGTTCAACAGTCGCCTGCAGAAAACTCGTTTCAAACGGGTCTTCGACGTTCCACTTTCGAATAATGCGCGTTGACAGTTGCCCCAAATCGCCTCTCGCAACTGCTGCTGCCCTCCGGAACAGCGAGATCACATACTCGACACCGTCTTGGGAAGACGCATGCAAGCGTCTCACGCGTGGCTGCGTCCTCGCGCTACGCCTATCGCTTGGGTGGCCGTCTGCGAACTCAGACGTAGGTACTACCTCGGGCGTTTCCAGGCTGAGTTTGACGAGCCGTCCCGCAAGGGCACGAACATATGGGGGCCCATTGACTCGGTAGGCAGTTGCCATTTTGAGAAGGAACCCTCGTTCGGCAGGAGTCGCCATCTCAATTTGCTCTTCGAGATCGGAAATCTCCCACCATCTTCCGAATACTATTTCGTCCAGCAGGCGTCTAGTCACGGTCAGCCTCGATCTGCAACGCCAGTTTGACTTGAAATGAAGCAATCGCCCCCCGACACAACCAGTACGCAGCCAGACCCAAAAATGCGCCCGGAGCTTGAAACATGAGCAAACCGACGTAAGCAACCGGGATTTGAGCCCCCCAGACTCCCGCAGTGTTGCTCAAGAAATCCGAGCCAGTTCGTTCCATCGCTCGCAGGAACGAGACATTGACGTAGGCCCAAGTGATCACTGGGCACATCGCAGCAACAACCAAGACTAAGACCAACGAGAACCGCCGCACCTCTTGATCTGGACTTGCGGCAAACGAGACTGGCCACGCGAGAATAGCTATCCCACCGCCGAGGAGCATCCCAATGCGCAGGAATTTCCGTCTCAGCTCTAACCGGGCATTACGGCTTTGGGCAACGGAAATATCCCCGCCCCCCACAACGTAAAGCAGGGCAGAACTCAGCGACGAGGCCAGCACAAAAGCCAGCAGATGTGCGTTGGACGCGATTCTCGTGGCGGCCAAGCCACTCACGCCTCCCAAAGAAACGATCGCGAAAAAGACAAGGTTTCCCGCATAGTCAACTGCCGCCGATCCGACCGCGGGGAGGGTGAGCCGTGTCCAGCCAGAAAACTGCGCGAGCACTGTTTGTTGTTCAACGTGGTCCGTCTCTGCTGCTTTTTCTTTCAGTAAGACGGCGAGAACCACGGGCACGACCGCAAACATGCCGATAGTCCCAGCAAGGCCGGCCCCAAACGCGCCGAGTTCCGGAAACACCCAGACGCCATACACCAAAAAATAGTCCAGTACGAGGTTCACCGCCGAAGCCACCAGGAGCACTATGAGAGGCGTCTTCGTCCGGCCCCAGGTGACGAGAGTAACGACGATCGCTGTCGTAGCGATCTCAGGCAAGATCGACCATGCCCGGCCCGCGACGTACTGACTGGACGCTTGTGAGGCTTGGAATGCATCGAAGAAACCAGATGATCGAAGCAATATCGCCGCTCCGAAGAGAAGTATCGAGGCGAGCACCGCCCATGGAAGAAGTCCTCTAAGCATGAGCACGATCCCACCCGTGGGCCTAGTCCCCGGGTAATTTCCTGCGACACGAGGGGCAAGGATACGATAGGCCATTAGGCCCCCCAGTAAACAGTTCAAGGGGAGCTCGTACAGCGCACTCCCGAAAGCTACTCCCGCTAGTGCCTCTGACGAGTAGTAGCCAACGATCACTGTATCGGTGATGCTCACCACGATACTTCCCACTGATGCAAGTGCAGCCGGACCAGCGTATCGAAACAGGCTACTGTAGGAGAGCTGATCACGAAGCATCGGGGAGAGCTCCAGCGAAACTCACGGCATAGATAACTTGTCGGTCAATCCCGACCGGGAGCCCAAGAAGCTTCAACGCTACGTCGTCGCCAAGGGCGGGCGAGATGTGCGGAGAGATGTTTCGCAAGGCAAGTGTCCACAGCATCTCGTTTACGGCCTTGCCTGTGTCGATCCACAGCCCTCGGAGAGCTCTCTCGTGACGGTAGCGCCACTGGTGTCGATAGACATCCGACACGTAGAACAGTGTGACGGCCGCCGTTCGTGGTGCCGGTTGTCCGACGAGCGCGGCTTGCGTCTCCCCCCTATAGTCTCCTGCAGCAACTAGGCCGAGACTGTGGGACGTAACGTTATATCGGTATACGCCCGACTCCAGTTCAGAAATGGCGAATACTACAACGTAGATGTCGAGTGAAGACCCGAAGTTAACCATCGCTTGCCTATGGTCAGTTTGGAGCTCAGGAACACGAAAACTGGCAATTTTCCTGAACCCTTCCCAGAGGATCGCAGACAGGTCAGGCATCGAGAGAGAATGCGCTGCAGGGACCAATGTTGTTCTCCTGGCCGACAGGATCTGTGACACCGTCTTTTGTTCCGGCGTTGCTGGCTCAGGAAGCTTCTCCCACTGCAGGTTCGAAGGGTAGTGCTCTCGCGCCATCGGACTGACAGCATGGTAATGGTCGAGCATTGAGGCTTGTTGCTGAAGGAAGTCCGCTCTTTCATCGGCGTATCTTTGGTCGAGAGTGGATTGGTAGTAGTCCAAGGACCGTTCCCATCCGTTCTCAATCCATTCTTGATAGGCCGAAAGATCCTGCCCAGGAGTACTCGCGACCTCGCCGAGTGAGTCTTGCAGGACCGCCCGCGCCATGTGCTTGCTCGAAGCAGTGAAGGCTCTTCCAATTCCAATGTTTCGCACCTCGACGGCACGTTCCCCACGACGCATGACTGGCCGAAAACGGATCCTTTTCACGGTCGCAGCCTCGACTCGCCAATGATTCTCACGCCATCCCTTACTTCTGAGGCAAGACCCACGGAGACGAGATACGTCGGTGACTCAATCGCAAGGCCGTCCGATTTCACGAGATCAGCGACGAAACTATCCTGAAAGCCATGGTGCCCGTGCGCCATCAACCCCTGGGCCTCACATACAGATTCGATCAAGCCACCAAGATGTCCCGCGTCTAGGTAGAGCGTGCGAAAAGTTCTCGGCTCCCTATATCGGTACATGTTTCTTTGGAAATGCGTGGTCAAGATGAACACGGCACGCGGCGGTGCTGCCAGCCGAAACGCACCAATCATATTTCGGCTCAGGATCTCGTCGGAAGGAGCCTCCGCAACAAATCCAATGTCGCCAGATTCGATCGAGAAATGATATATTCCCCGTGCAAGATCTGGAACATCGAGCGCAAGGAGGTAGAGCTCCGTTGGATGTCTCGATCCTCCCGAGGGACTCGTCCGCCGCATATGACTTCGTCCCGGAGTTCTAGACCGCCTCCACTCCAGCGGAAGGACTGCAACCGCCGCGGTACGAAGGAGCTTCTCCTTCAGAGCCCCACCCTCAGATGTCAATGAAAGCTCTTCTAAGGCCGAGCGAACTGTAGGCAACGTGGCGACCTTGGCCCCCTTGCGGGCAAGGGACCGGGTCTCATCTGGACTTTCGAGCGCGAAGCCACGCATTCGAGATTTGTCAACCTCTTGCCCACCCTTCGAGTAGTCAACGAAGGGAAAGTTCGACGTGGCCACAAGATAGTCGTGTGCCTCGGACCAGCCCAGTTCGTTCCACTTGCGATACGTCGAGAAGGCGATCGCGGAAGCCGAAGCGTCCTGCACAAGGTGCTCCGCGATCAAGGCGTCAATCCTCTCGTCAAGCTCACGAACACCCACGAGGTCCTGCAGAAACGACTTCACCTCCGCTCGAGTGCACGGGGACATAAAGGCGACCGCAATCGCAGCCTGTCGCGCATCAATACGGTAGCTTTTTCGTGTTCCAAGGTCGGCAATCACCCACCCTCGAGCATCACTGAAAGTGACTCTCACCTGAGCTGCGGTCGATAGCACCTGCCCTGAAACTCCACCTTCCCCAACTGACTTGTCTTCCATGACCTAGTATCAGCTTTGGTAGTTGACTACCGCATGACGTTTCCCATTTGAATAAGAGCCGGCGCTTCGGCCTCAAGTTCTTCCAGCAGAACCTCAGACACCTCGGTGACCACTTCGTTGTGTTCAAACATGCCATTTTCCCTTCTTGTGATTTCGCCTTAAACAAACATTTGTATGATTTTAAACCGGATTCGTGATTGATTCAAGCACCATTTGGCACCAAGGCGTGCTCCACCCAGTGCCCTCTGCAAACGCGCTGGTAGCGCTATCGATGAACGCGGTCGTGAGTCTCGGCGGAGGTGCGCAGCCCCGCGCCCTCTCCAGCGCGCTTGATCCCGATATAACCGCTGTCGAAGGAAGCGGGCGCTGACCCGTTACTTTGTCGGTAGCCAGTATTCCGTCAAAATGAAGGGCAAGGCAGCCGGCCGGGGCGGGCATGATTGTTGCCCCTGTCGCAGATATGATCCGGAGGCGGAGTTGTCACCGGGCCCGGCCTGGATGTGAGTTTTCGCTCATAGTGGCAAAACCCACGCCGCACCACAGTGGCACGGCTGCTCGTGACATGGATACCGACGCCCACCACCACCTGACTGCCACCCCAGCACCAGGACGGAGGAACACGCTTTGGACAGCATCACTCACGATAACATTGTCGCTGTCTTCATCGGTCTCGACGTCGGGAAACACGAACACCCCGCAGTCGCGCTCACCCGTCACGTGAAAAACTCTACGACCGACCACTGCCAAACACCGAGGCCGGGATCACCCAGGTCCTTGGCCGGCTCGCTGAAGACCCCCTGGCGCGGTCAGTTGTGGAGCCCTGGGGTGCAGAAGCAGTAGGCGGGACGGAGTGCGGCGCAATGCTAGCTCCCACTGTACCGCGATCACGCCCGCAATCGACGTATCACGAGCCCCCAAGCGCTGCGGGTAGACTTGCATGCATGACTGCCCAGCACGATGCAGACGTCGCCTCGCTCTCCTATGAGCAGGCCCGCGACGAACTCATCCAGGTGGTAAGCCGCCTGGAACAGGGTGGCGCCACGCTCGAGGAATCGCTCCAACTGTGGGAGCGAGGCGAAGCCCTCGCCACCCGCTGCGAAGAGTGGCTCATTGGCGCCCGCAAACGACTCGAAGACGCGCGCCAGGGCGGCGCAGCTTCCGGTGCAGAGCGCACCGCAACCCAGCCCGAGAACGGCGAAGAATTCTAACTATGGCGAAACAGAAACGTCGGAACATTGTCGCGGAGCTCGGCCGGCCAGAGACGGCGGCAGAGACGGCCGCGCGCAAGGCGGAGGGTAGCCGCCTGTACCGGTCGCGCAAGACGGTGAACAACCTGGTGTTCTCACTGCTCGTGACCGTGGGGCTCGTCTTCGTGATCTACCTCATGGTGCCACGCGGCGTCGGCGACTACGCCGAACGATCCGTCGATGTTGCGCAGGCCGCAGCCACAGCAGGGGCCGACTACACGCTCGCGGTTCCTGCGGTGCCAGACACGTGGAAAGCCAAGCAGGCATCGCTCTCCATCAACGGTGGAGTGACCTTCTGGCAGATCCACTACACCACCGACAACAACGCCTACGCCACTGTCGTGCAGGCCTACACCGTGAACGGGGACCCGGTTCCCGCGAAGTGGATCGCAGGCAAGCTTGAGGAGCAGCAGGCCACGGGCACCGAACAGCTCGGCGGTATCGACTGGCAGGTCTACGACCACCAGAACCGCAAGGCGGATCAGGTGAACATGCGCTTCGGCCTCGCGGGCACGGTCGAGACGAACTCGGTGCTCGTCTACGGCACCGACGACGCGGCAACGATCCGCGTCCTCGCAACGCAAGTTGGTGACTCGCTCGCCGACTTCGAACACAAGAACAGTACCGAAACGAGTGAGGGAGCAGCATGAGCGACAAGTCACCTCGTGTCACACCCCAGCAGGCGTGGGACACACTGATCTCCGGAAACGAACGCTTCATCACGGGGGGCTCAGCCCACCCGAACCAAAACGTTGAGCGCCGCAGCGAGCTCGTAAACCAGCAGACCCCAGACGTCGCACTCTTTGGCTGCTCCGACTCACGTCTCGCGGCCGAAATCATCTTCGACTGTGGCCTCGGCGACCTCTTCATTGCCCGCAACATGGGCCACGTTGTCGCAGAGTCGATCACCGCCTCGATGGAGTACGCCGTCACCGAGCTCGGCGCGTCACTCATCGTCGTCCTCGCCCACGATTCGTGCGGCGCGGTTGCGGCGGCGATCGACCAGTCGAGCCGCACCCCCGCCGCGACGACAAAGTCGGTGAAGCACACGCTCGCCCCGATACAGCCAGCCGTGCAGCAGCTGTGGCTGCGTGACAACACCGACACACCGTACGCCGACGCAGCGAAGATCGATGCGAACGCCGTCGGCAGGCTCCACCTTTCCGCGACCGTGAACGAGCTGCTGCGGACCTCGCGGGCGATCAGCGACGCTGTCGACTCCGGCAAGCTCGCCATCGTCGGCTGCCAGTACCGGCTTACTGAGGGGCGCGCCGTCCCGTACACCGTCGTTGGACCCGTCGAGCTTGAGCTCGCACCCCTGAACTAGTTCTCCATACACCGAAGCACGACAAGCAAAGGACAATTGTGACCGAAGAGATCGAGTACCGCATCGAGCACGACACGATGGGCGAGGTACGAGTGCCGAAGAACGCGCTCTACGCGGCGCAGACGCAGCGTGCCGTCGAGAACTTCCCCATCTCGGGCTCGGGCCTCGAGGCAGCCCAGATCGTCGCACTCGCTCGCATCAAGCGCGCAGCTGCGATGGCGAACGCTGAGCTCGGCATCCTCGAAGCCGACATCGCAAAGGCGATCGAGGCCGCAGCCGACGAGGTCATCGGCGGCGCGCACCACGACCAGTTCCCCGTCGACACCTACCAGACCGGCTCTGGCACCTCGTCGAACATGAACACGAACGAGGTTCTCGCCGCGCTCGCGACGAAGCACCTCGGCGCCCCCGTGCACCCGAACGACCACGTGAACGCGTCGCAGTCGTCAAACGACGTCTTCCCGACCTCGGTTCACGTCGCCGTGACCGGTGCGCTCATTGAGCAGCTGAAGCCCTCACTCGCACACCTCGCTGAGGCGCTCGAGGAGAAGGCGGAGCTGTGGAAGTCGGCCGTGAAGCCCGGCCGCACACACCTCATGGATGCGACCCCGGTCACCCTCGGCCAGGAGTTCGGTGGCTACGCAGCGCAGATCCGCTACGGCATCGAGCGCATCGACGCAGCACTCCCCCGCGTCGCAGAGGTTCCGCAGGGCGGAACCGCCGTCGGCACCGGCATCAACACGCCCCTCGGCTTCCCCGAGAAGGTCATCGCTGAGATCGCCGCCTCGAGCGGCCTCCCGATCACCGAGGCACGCAACCACTTCGAGGCACAGGCGAACCGTGACGGCCTCGTCGAGGCGTCGGGCGCGCTGCGCACCATCGCGGTGTCGCTCACGAAGATCGCCGAGGACGTCCGCTGGATGGGTTCAGGCCCGAACACCGGCTTCGGTGAGCTCCACATCCCCGACCTGCAGCCCGGCTCATCGATCATGCCGGGCAAGGTCAACCCGGTCATCCCAGAGGCAACCCTCATGGTCTGCGCTCGGGTCATCGGCAACGACGCAACCATCGCCTGGGGCGGCGCACGCGGGAACTTCGAGCTCAACGTGATGATCCCCGTCATGGGCACCGCGCTGCTCGAGTCGATCCGCCTGCTGTCGAACGTGTCGCGCGTCTTCGCCGACAAGACGATCGCCGGACTCGAAGCGAACACTGAGCGCATGGCGACGCTTGCTGGCATGAGCCCGTCGACGGTCACCCCGCTCAACCGCCTCATCGGCTACGAGGCCGCGGCGAAGATCGCCAAGCACTCGGTTGCTGCTGGCATCACCGTGCGCGAGGCAGTCATCGACCTCGGCTACGTGGAGCGCGGCGAGGTCACCGAAGCCGACCTCGACAAGGCACTCGACCTGCTCTCGATGACCCACCCGGGCGTCGCAAAGTAGTTCATTCGACGCACTGAGTCGTCGCAGGAGGGGTGTCGGGCTTATGCCCGGCACCCCTTTTCTGCTGCCACGGCCTGGAGCGGCATGCCGCAGCAGCGCGTGTTGGCCTTCGCGTCACGCCAGCACACTCCATTACGCTTGAGGGATGGAAAGCACAGGCGGCGATAGCGCAGCGGAAAGCACGTGGCAGTCCAGGGTGGACGCGGTGTGGGCGGATCCCGCGGCGAATGAGCAGGAGGTGCTCGATCGCATCTTCGCGCTCGTGGCCGAGCTCCCGGCAGACGACCCGCGCGGCCCATTCGAGCTTGGCGGTGCGAACGACTCAGCGGGAAACGAGGCAGCCGCCGCCGAACTCTATGAACGCGCCATCGAGCTCGGACTCTCTGGAGTCTCTCGCGCCGAACTCGACATTCAGTACGCGTCGACGCTGCGCAACCTCGGGCGCATGGCCGAGGCAATTGCCGTCCTCGAGGGGTCGCACAGGACTCCAGAACTGGGCGCCGCCCCCGACGCGTTCCTCGCGCTCGCACTCCACTCGGCGGGCCGGCCAGGAGATGCGCTTGCCGTGGCGCTTGAGGCGCTCATTCCGTTCCTCCCGAAGTACCACCGCTCGCTCACCGGCTACGCGGCCGAGCTCAGGCTCGACGAGGACAGGCGCGAGCGCGGCGCCAGCGCCGCAGGCGCGTAGCTCGATCGGCAACGCATACCCAGAGCCGCCCCGGCAATGCGGGAGAATGGTGGTGTGCTCGACGAAACATTCACGCTGCCACTCTGGGCAGAGCTCACCGCGGTCGGCGTTGGAAGCCTCCAGGGCGCGCTATTTGCCGCCGGATTCAAGCGGCTCGACCTGCTCGGCGTAGCGATCCTCGGGATCGCGTCAGGTATCGGCGGCGGCTTCCTCCGCGACATTCTGTTGAGCACCACCCCCGCCGCGTTCTCGATCGACTGGTACCTCATCACCGCAACACTCGCGGCCTTCGTTGGCATGCTCGTGCCGCGACTGTTTCGCAAGGTTGACCCGGTCGTCTCGCTGCTCGACGCCGTGAGCATCGGCATGTTTGGCGCGATCGGCGCAACCAAGGCGTTGTCGTTCGGGCTGCCCGTCATCCCAGCGCTGTTTATCGGTACCGTATCCGCGGTCGGTGGTGGCGTACTCCGCGACCTCATCCTCAACATCCCGATCGCACTCATGCACGTCGGCTCCTTCTACGCCGTTGCGTCGATGGGCGGCATCGTGGTGATGCTTGGGCTCCTCGCGTTCGACGTTCCAGTGCTCATCGCCGGCATCGCCTGCGTCGTCGTCACCACGCTCCTCCGGTTGCTCGCCGTGCGATTCGGCTGGAGCCTCCCCGAGCAGCGAGCGCTCAGCCGTGTGCAGCTGCGCCGCCAGCGCCAGGTCGAGGCGGTCATCGATGAGGCGCTGCAGACGGGCGTCATCGTGCTCCCAGACCTTGGCGGATCGCACGAAGCTGACGAAGACGAAGACGAAGACGACGCGGACGCGGACGGGGCCCCCAGCCCGGCACGCTAGCCAGCTGCGGGCAAGCGACGCACGCTCGCGAAGGCTCGTTCACCCAGGAGGCACCTCCGAGACAGCACGCCGCTACCTGTCGGAGATCGCAGAGCCACCTGGGCTCGATGGAATAGGTGGGGCCGCCCTGTTGGGCCGCCCGAACACGACGCCTGCGAATTCCAAAGGAACGAAATGACGAACCCAGCCCGCGTATCGCGGCTGCGGCGGGGATCCACCGCCATTGCGCTTGCCGCCCTCGTCGGAAGCGGATTGGCCATTCCCATGGCCAGCCCAGCGACCGCGACTACGACAGAAACTCCAGCCACATTGGCGCCCCAAAACGCTGCGGAGCCGGCGGAAACCGCCGCTGCCCAGCCACCCGAGGTGCCGAAGAACTCGCTCGTGAGCACCGGTACAAAGTGGAAGTATCTCGACACGAACGTTGACCCTGCCGCAGGGGCAGCTGATCGGAACGCGTGGGCAGCCCCCGCGTTTGACGACTCAACGTGGCCGTCCGCGCCGAGTGGGTTCGGCGCGAAGCAGAACCAGCTCATCGCTGTGGGGCCAAACATGCCCGTCACGAAGCTCGCTCACTACATCGACGGCGACTCGAAGAACACGGTACCAACCTACTTCTTCCGCACCTCATTCGATTTGGCGGAGGGCGTCGCCGACCAGGTCGCTGCTGTCGCCTCGACCGCGATCCACGATGATGCGCTGCGCGTCTTCGTCAACGGAACGCTCGCCGCGAACTTCCTCGACTCGCGCGTCGACGACACGCTGTCAACGAATCTGCAGTACGCAGGCGAGTCGAAGGGCGACCCAGTGGTCAGCGACTTCACCATTGACCCGTCGCTGCTGAAGGACGGCACCAACACCATCGCTGTTGCGCTCTACCAGGATCGTGCGAGCTCATCGGACATCTACTTCGATATGACGCGGTTCGCGCTCACCGCGAAGAGCGACCCCGGTTCGCAGCCGGGAGAGACCGGCCCGGTTGTTGCCGCGCCGACCCGCGTGATCCTCACCCCGACCGAGACGCCGTCCGTGTCGCAGTCGTTCTCCTGGCTCGCTGGTGACACGTCGCACGGCGAACGCAAGGTCGAGATCGGCCTCGCAGCAGGCGGCGACACTCGCACCGTCGACGCGTATTCTGCGGGCACCGCTGGCAGCAACCCGAACCAGCACTTCTCCGCCACAGTGACCGAGCTCACGCCCGCGACGGCGTACCGCTACCGCGTCGGCCTGTCCGGCAGCTGGAGCGAATGGTTTACCTTCACGACGGAGACTCCGGGCGCGACCGACTTCCAGTTCGTCTACTACGGTGACGCCCAGATCGGCCTCGACAGCACGTGGCCGGCGGTCGTGAAGCAGGCCGAGGAGCGCGCGACGCGTTCGATCGGTTCGGTGCACGCTGGCGACCTCATCGATAAGAGCAACGACGACACCCAGTGGAGGAACTGGTTCAAGGGTATGGAGAAGTCGGCGACGAGCACGAACGTCATGGCCGCCCCAGGGAACCACGAATACTCCGGCGACAAGACACTCGCCGCTTGGAAGGCGCACTTCGAGTACCCGCTGAACCAGCCGTCGACCGAGACCATCGGCGAGCTCGCGAAGCTCGCGCAGGGCGACACCGACGAGGCGCGCCAGTACGCGTCCTACTTCGCGCACTGGGCAGAGTTCGCGGCCGAGACCGTCTACTACACGGACTACCAGGGCGTGCGTTTCATCACGCTCAACGCCACGCGCGACACCGCGTTCCTCAAGCCGAATGATCTCCCGGGCTGCACCGGCGGCGCCTGCCCAAGCGCGAAGGTGCAGGAGCTGTGGACCGAGTACCAGGCCGCCTGGCTCGACTTCGTGCTCAAGCAGAGCCCATCGAAGTGGAACGTTGTGACCTTCCACCAGCCGGTCTACTCGACGTCGGAGGGCCGCGACGAGGCTGTGCTGCGCAAGCACTGGGTCCCCGTGTTCGAGGAGAACAACATCGACCTCGTGCTCATGGGCCACGATCACACCTACGGCCGCGGCTACAACAACGCCGATACGACCGATACGGTCGGCCAGACCGTCGGCCCCGTCTACGCCGTCTCGAACTCGGGCGCGAAGCACTACAACCTCGAGACCGAGCAGAAGAACGTGTGGACAAACAACGGCGCGACGCAGGTGCTGCGCGGCGAAAAGGTGACGACGTACCAGGTCATCGATGTGTCGGGCGACCAGCTTGTCTACCGTTCGTATGTCGCGGAGAAGGGGAACGGCGCGAAGAGCTTCAAGCTCGCTGACGCGAGCGGCGAGCGGCCAGTGTATGCAGCGCAGGACGTGCCAAACGTCGGCGACCTGTACGACGAATTCACTGTCACCAAGTACGACACCGGCGAGAAGTGGGTCACCGAGGCTGGCCTCGTCGCCCCCGCGGGTCCGTCGCTCACCCTCGGCGCTGCCTCGGTGAAGCAGGGAGAGACGCTTGAGCTCTCCGGCTCCGGCTTCGCCCCGGGATCGAAGCTCGCCATCGAGCTGCACTCCGACCCAGTGTCGCTTGGGACCGTCGAGGTGGGAGCGGATCGCGCGTTCACTGCGCGCGTGACCATTCCAGCCGACACAGCGACAGACACCGAGCACGCTCTTGTCGTTGTGCTCCCGAATGGGAAGTCACTTTCGACGCCGCTTACGGTGACCGCAGCTGGCACAGGAGAGCCTGAACCGGGCGAAGGCGGAACCAACCCGGGCGAAGGCGGAACCAACCCGGGCGAGGGCGGAACCAAGCCGGGCGAGGGTTCCCCCACGCCGGATGCCGGAACCGGCGCCGAAAGCGGCAAGGGCTCAGGCAGCGACGGGACACCGCTCGCGCAGACCGGCGTGAGCATGTTCCTGCCGATCGGGATCGCTGCTGCCGTGCTCCTCACCGCCGGTGCGGCGTTGCTCGTGTCGCGACGCAGGATCCTCGCGAACGCTGCGGCGTCGGACGACCACGGCGTCTAACCCGACAGCGATGGGCGGGGGTGTCGGCGAATTTGCCGGTGCCCCCGCCCATTGGCGTCTGCGCGCTCCGCGTGTTTCTTACGCGGAGCGCTGCCGCCAGACCACACCCGTGAGTACCACGCCGACCGCAACCTGCGCGGTCGCGCCGACGAGCAGCAGCACCAGCACCGGAGTCCACGTCCCCGTCGCCTGATGCATGGCGCCGGCGCCGAGGGGGCCGAGCGTCGCGACCGTATACCCGATGGACTGCACCGTCGTGGAGACGCGAGCTGCCTCCGCGGCGTTACTACCGAGGCTCGCGATGAGCGCGAGCGCGAGCGGGAACGCGCACATGCCGAGCCCGAGGAACGCTGCCCACACCTCGGGAATGGCTGCGGGGGCGATGAGGAACCCGAGCACACCCGTGATGCTCGCCGCACCGACAAGCGCGAAGCCTGCCCGCATCCGGTGCGGGCCGCGTGTCAGTGGCACGATCAGCACGGTCGCGGGAACCCCGACGGCCATCGCGATACCGAGCAGGAGGCCCGCGCGCTCAGCGGTGAGCCCGGCACCTGTTGCGATGCTCGGCAGCCACCCCATGATGACGTAGCTCAGCAGGGATTGGATCGAGAAGAATCCGGCAAGAAGCCAGGTGCCTGCGGGCAGCGGCTGTGTTTTGGGAGCCTCCGCCGCGCCGGGTGCGTTCCCGGAATCGAGCGGTGTTTCCCGCACGGTTTTCGGCCGAGCGAGCGGCATGACGAGCACCCAGACTGCGAGGCCCGCGAGCGCTGGCAGTGCCCACGCTGCGAGGCCGAGCGATGGGCTTCCGATCGCCTGCGCGATCGGAACGGCGGTCGCGGCCGCGGTCGCCGCTCCGAGCGACATGGATGTCGAGTAGACGGTGGTGATGGCGCTGATGTTTCTGCCGAAATGGGCGCGGACCACGGCGGGGAGCAGGATGTTCACGACTGCGAGTCCGCCGGTCGCGATCACGGTGCCGAGCACCACGACGGCCGGCAGCGGGATCGCCCGGATGATGAGGCCCGCGACGAGCATGGCCATCCCGACGGCGACGGTACGCTCCGCGCCCCAGCGAGCGGCGATACGTGCGGTGCTCACGCCGGCGATCGCAAACACCGCTGTGGGGATGGCAGGGATGAGCACCACCGTTGCCGGGCTGAGCGCTCCGGCCTGGGTGAGGAGCGTGAGGAGCGCAGCCGCGCTGGTGATCGCGAGGCGCAAATTGAGCGCGACGAGGATCAGCGCGAGGATCATGAGCGCGCTGCGCCCGCGTTGACTGCGGGCACGGGTGGAGAGGGGCATATTCATCCAAACATCTAACGTCTAACCTTTGGGCCGTACTATCATTGCATACATGAGCCTCGAACCGGTACGCCAGTCGTCACTCAGCGATCAGGTCGTCGAACGCCTCCGCGCGGAGATCGTCGAGGGGCGCTGGGCGGTCGGCGAACGGATCCCACCCGAACCCGAACTCATCGCCAAGCTCGGCATCGCCCGCGGCACCCTCAGGGAAGCGCTCCGCGCACTCCAGTACAGCGGCATGCTCGACATCCGCCGCGGTGACGGGACCTTCGTGAGCGCGCGCAGTGAAGTCCCCGGCGCACTCGCACGCTCGGGAGGCACCATCGGCGACGTACTCGAGGCACGCGCAGCAATCGAACCGCAGCTCGCGAGGCTCGCTGCGGAGCGCGCCGACGCAGCAGACATCGCGCGCATCAAGGCAGCACTCGAACACCGCGCGCGGGTCACCTCGGAGCACCCCACCCCAGCCTCAGCCGCGCTCTGGGCAGCCGCAGACTCAGCTGTGCACGAGGAGATCGCGCGCGCGGCCCACAACCCGATCCTCTTCGAGGTCTACACCGCACTCCTCCCCCGCCTCCAGGAGTCCGTTCGCGCCGCGATCACCCGTGACGGCTTCTCCCGCAACGACCCTCGCGGCCACGAAGAAGTGCTCGATGCGATCCGCAGACGCGACAGCGACGCAGCGGGAGAGAGCGCCGCTGCCAACCTTGCGGCAACCGAACGCTGGGATGAAACGGAGCGGGCCAGCGCAGCTTTACGCTAACGCTGGCCCGCAGGGCAGCTACCGCCGCCGCGAACGGATCGCGGCGGCGCACTCCTTAGAAGTCGAGCAACTCCGTCACGAGCGCCGCGATGTCGCTTCGCTCGCTGCGAGTCAGCGTCACGTGACCAAACAGCGAGTGTCCCTTGAGCTTCTCGATCACGGCGGCGATGCCATCGTGGCGACCGACCCGCAGGTTGTCACGCTGCCCAACATCGTGGGTGAGCACGACGCGCGATCGCTGACCGATCCGGCTGAGCATGGTGAGCAACACGTTGCGCTCGAGCGACTGCGCCTCGTCAACGATCACGAAGGCATCGTGCAGCGAACGCCCGCGGATGTGCGTGAGTGGCAGCACCTCAACCAGGTTGCGTGCGACGACCTCATCAAGCACATTCTGCGAGACGATCGAGCCCAGCGTGTCGAACACCGCCTGACCCCAGGGGTTCATCTTGTCCTGCTGGTCGCCAGGCAGGTACCCGAGCTCCTGGCCACCCACCGCGTACATCGGCCGGAACACCATCACCTTGCGATGCTGCTGCCGCTCGAGCACCGCCTCGAGGCCGGCGGCGAGCGCGAGCGCCGATTTGCCGGTCCCTGCGCGCCCACCAAGCGAGACGATCCCAACGTCTGGGTCGAGGAGCAGGTCGATGGCCAATCGCTGTTCTGCGCTTCTGCCGTGCAACCCGAATACGTCGCGGTCTCCGCGGACGAGCCGGAGCGACGTCTCGCCATCGACGCGACCGAGCGCCGATCCACCACCCGGCGAGCTCATGATGAGCCCGATACCCGGGGTGAGCTCCCGCACCGCGAGCACGTCATCGAGCTGCTCGTCCTCCCAGAGCGCGTCCATCTGCGCGTCGGTAAGCTCCACCGCGGCAGTGCCGAGATAGCTGTCATCGCCGGTCTGGTCGTTGCGGTATTCCTCAGCTCCAAGGCCGAGGGCTGCGGCCTTCACCCGCATCGGGAGATCCTTGGAGATCACGGTGACCGCGAGCCCCTCGTCCGCGAGGCTCTGCGCGACCGCGAGAATGCGGGTGTCGTTGTCGCCGAGTCGCATCCCGCTGGGGAGCACCTCTGCGCTCGAGTGGTTCAGCTCAACTCGCAGCGTACCGCCGAGCTCACCGACCGGCACGGGGAAATCGAGGCGCTCGTGTTTCTCGCGGAGCCCATCGAGCAGGCGAAGCGCCCGCCGCGCGAAGTACCCGATCTCGGGGTCGTGCCGTTTCTTTTCCAGTTCGGTGACCACGACGACGGGAAGCACAATGCTGTGCTCCGCGAACCGGAAGATCGCAGCTGGATCGCTGAGCAGCACCGACGTGTCAAGCACGTACGTGCGCTCTGCCTGCGCGAGCGAATCGCTCAGGCCGACCGAAGGCTGCTGGATAGTTTCTCGGATATCTGCCACGGCGGCTCCTTCGTTCTGCCGGGGCGGCCCCGGCGAAACGAGTCGGCCGTAGCTTACGAGGGTGGCTGCGGCCTCCTCAACCGGGCACGGTGCCCGGTACAGCACACGGTACGCTTCGAAGGTAAATGGGAGCTGTCGACACGCTGACGAGGGGGTAAGGCGTTGAGCGGCGGCGACACGCGGCGCACTGTCTACGCAGCGCCGGTGCGCTGTGGCGCGCCACTTGGGGGCCCGCCTTCACAAGGCAACAACAGTGGCAACATGAGAACTCAACAACCGTAACCGGACTTGTTCGTAGATTTCCTACATATCCGACAACAGAAAAGTTTTCCTGTATTGCAATTCCTCCATGAATCCCCGCTAGGCTAAGGCTATGACTGACGCGCGCATCCTGCGGACCCGTGCCGCTCTCCATGGGGCGATCACCGATCTTGCCACCCAAAAGCCTGTCGGAGAAATCACCGTCTCCGAACTCGCGGAAACCGCGGGAATTAACCGTGTGACCTTCTACAAGCACTACACGACCCCGGCCGAGGCCCTCGCTGACGCCCTGCAAACAGAACTCAAGGAGACCTGCGACGCTGCGGCTCCGAACGGTTCGGTCGATCCGTTCACGCACTGCATCTACACCGCGCTCGATCACCTCGAGGCGCGACGCGAGCTGTACACGATCGCGTTCAACGATCAGGTCGACGGCACCGTGCCCATGATGCTCTCGCGCTTCCTCACGAACATCGCTGAGACGTACCTCACGAAGCGCCGCAAGCGGAAGCCAGCGGTTCCCGACATCGACCTCGACGTCGCGGCCGCGTTCCTCGCGAACGGCGCAACGGGAGCGATCCGCGTGTGGATCCTCGAGGGCGACATGTCGCGCGAGCGCTTCTTCGAGAACCTCCCGCAGCTGCTTCCTGCCTGGTTCCTCGCCTCAGACAACGGCTAGGCAGCCGCACAGCCACCACGAACAGCAGGAGCCCCGACGAATTCGTCGGGGCTCCTGCTGTTGTGTGCGCTACCGCGAGGATTCCCTAGCGACGCGGCGGCGCGAGCCCAGGCTCCTTGCCGAACTGCTTGGTGACGAACAGCACGAGAATAACGATCGCGCCAGCGATCCACCCGGACACCCCGAGCGGGTTCACGAGCCAGAGCGGCTGCTCGACGCCAGCCATTGCGAACAGCGCGAACAGCGCCCCAGCCCCGTTGAGGGCTCCGTGCGCGAGGACGGCAGGCCACACCGAGCCGCTGCGCAGGCGCAGCCACCCGAACAGCACGCCAAAGATCACGCTGCCGACGGTCATGAGCGCGACGCCTCGCCAGTCGAAGAGCTGGAAGTTGTGGCCCATGAGGGTGAGCGGCGCGTGCCACACACCCCAGATCACTCCGCTGAGCACCAGCGCGCGCCAGGTGCCGAGCGGCCGCAGCGCGGGGAGGAGCCAGCCGCGCCAGCCGATCTCCTCACCGAAGGCGGGCAGCAGGTTGAGGAGTCCGGCTATCGGAAGCATCGCGAGCTGCACGTAAAGGATCGTTCGCACAGCCTCCGGAGACGTCGCAGCTGGCCCGAGCGCCGCCGTGAACCCCGAGAGGTTCTCGAAATCTGGGGTGAACCATCCGAACAGGGTCGCGACAAGCAGCGCGAGGGCGACGAGCAGGGCGGGCGCGAGCGCGCCAAGCACGATAAACCAGACCACACGCTTCGCCGGCCGCAGCGGCCACAGTCCGAGGAAGCGCGCCCGCCCGGTTCGCGGGGTCTGCGCGAGGAACACGACAACGAGCATCGCGATCGCCGGGGTGAACATCATCGCAACGGGGGTGAACTGGATGAGCAGCTGCGTGCCCATGCTTATGCCAGCGGGGTTGCTCAGGTCGAGGAGCCAGATCGGCAGCGCGACGATCCACGCGAGGCCGAGCGCGAGGGCAACGAAGAGCCCAACGCTCCCCCAGGGCACCCGCGTGAGCGGTTCGGGCGCTGGCTGTGCTGGCTGGTGCACGGGCGGCACCTGGGTGTGCACCGGCGGCACCTGCTGCGCGGCGTGTGGATCCAAACTCATTGCGAATCTCCTTCGATTTCTGGTGCGATGCTGAGTACCCCGCGCGGACCTGGCGCGGGTCCTGTCTGCTGTGTGCTCGCGCCGGCGGCTGCGGCGCTCAGCACGGCGGCTGCCTCCTCTGCCCCCGCGAGCGTGGCGACGAGCACGCGGCCGTCGCGCCTGGTGATGACAATCCCCTCACCACCGCGAGGCACGATGCCCGTGCGGTTGCCAGAGAACCTCAGCCCCCAGCCGCCGAACTCGCCGAGTGGGTTGATCTCGGCGGTAACGACGCCGGCGACGTCCGCCGCCGGCACCCGGAACACTGGGAAGCCGATCACCGACTTCGCCTCGAAGCCCTGCGGTCCGATCCGCACCCTGAAGCGCATTCCCATGAGCATGAGTGCGGCGAAGAACACGAGCGTGCCGAGCGTGATCCACCCTGCGACGGCCTCGATCGTGAACATCCAGACGCTGAGCGCTACGAGCAGCACAAGGATGCTCGTGACGACCAGCGACATTGTGCGCGACGGGGTGACGTCCCCCACCCACACCGCGCGCTCTGCGCCGCTGAGCGGGAGGGGCTCTGCGGCCGGCTCACCCGTCTCAGGGTCGAGCTGCAGCTTCGGCTGCAACAGATACGCGACAACACCAACGATTGCGCCGCCCGCGAAGCCGCCGATGAGGGCCCACAGCGTCGAACCCGTGTCGCGGGCGTCTGCGGCGTCGAGCTGCGCGAGGGAGACCCCGATGGCCTGCGTCTGCAACGAAACCGTCATGCCAAGTACAAACGCTGGCAAGAACCTGCTCCCCGACGCCCAGGTCGCCTTCGGGAGCCCGGTCGACGGACGGCTCGCCTGGAAGCGCCCGACAAGCGGCAGCGCCAGCATCATCACGTTCACACCCACAAAAAGCCCCAGATTCTGCCACGGAGAGCCGAAGCCGTCAGGCAGCCCGGACGCTCCCCAGTGCACGGCGGCAGGGCTCGGCATCCGCGGGAGCCAGGCAAGCTGCAGCGCCGCCGAGACCAGCAGGATGAGGAGCGGCAGGGCGGTGCCGACGATGAGGGCCGCACGCTTCGCGGTCGCAAGCTGTGGACTAAGACTCATGGTGATCTCCTGGGTTCTGCGTTTGCTGCGTGTGCTGCGTGTGCGCGGACTGTGCGGCGGTCGCGAGCGCCGCGGCTGCGGTATCGGCGTCGTCGAGCGTTACGACGATCGGGCGCCCCGTGCGCCGTTCGATCCGCAGCCCCTCTCCCCTGCGCATCACAATGCCGACCTTTCCGTCGACCGAGAGCCTGAGCCCCCAGCCGCCGAACTCCCCGAAGGGGTCCACGTCACCGACGGCCACGTCGGCGACGTTCGCCGCTGTCGCGCGAACCACCGGCCAGCCGATGAACGATCGGGCCTCGAAGCCACGCTCGTCGATCCGCACGTTGAAGCGCAGGCCCGTCACCGTGAGCACGAGCACGAGCACGAGCGCCGCGATGTTCACCACTAGTACGGCCAGGCTCAGCGGCCGGAGGGACAGTGAGAAAATGAGGCTCGCCACCACAACGACGAGCGCCGAGGCCATCACCCACAGGTAGGGCTTCGAGGCGGCCACCGTGCCAAGCCAGGCGACGCGTTCTTGCCTGGCGAGCTCGAGCGGCTCGCCCCGGTCAGCTGCGACGTCTGCGCGCACCACGAGCTTGGGCTGCGCGAAATACGCGAGCGCGCCGACGGGGACGGCGATAGCCCAGGGCACGATCATGGCGGCCGCGTTCGGCGCGAGGTCGCGGCCGTCGGCAAGGTCGAGCTGCAGCCAGGTGGTGATCATCCCGAGGAGGAAGATCCCCACGGCAGAGCTCAGGATGATCGCTGGCAGGATCCTGTTTATGGGCCCCCACACGTCGCGGCCCCGGCTCGGCGACAGCTTCGCCTGCAGGTCGAACACCTTCGTCGTGAAGAACAGCGACGCGATGATGAGGCCGCTGAGCGGGAACATGACGAGCGAAAGGATCGGGCTCGCGAAGCCGTCTGCGACGCCCGCGCCGTTCCAGTGCACCGCGACTTCGTCGGGCAGCCGGGGCAGCCAGAGGAGAAACACCATGACCTCGGTGACGACGAGCCCGAGCGGGATGTAGAGGCCAATGACTCGCGCGGCCGTGCGGGCACGCGGCAGCTCCGGGTGCTCGGCGGGCTCGGCGGGCTCGGCGGGCGATGATGCCTGTGCGCTCATGCGGCGGCCAGCCCCTCGGCGAGGCGGAGTGGGACGGGTTCGTTGCCAGCGGGCGGTGGCGCGTCAGGGCCGACGTGGGCAACCATCGCGGCGACGGTCTCCTGGCTCACGCCGAGCGACTGGGCGCGGGAGACGAGCGCGCGCACCTCGCCAGACAGCTCGACGAGCGTGCCGGCTAGTTGTGTGACAACCGCGCCCCGGCCGCGGCGCAAATCGATGAGCCGCTCGTCGCGGAGCTGTTGGTAAGCACGCAGCACGGTGTGCACGTTGATGTCGAGCGCCTCCGCGAGCCGCTTGGCTGCGGGGAGCGTCGCGCCCGCAACCATCCTTCCGCTCGCAATGTCAGCGCGCACGGAGTCGGCGATCTGCGCGTAGATATCGCGGTCGCTCGCCTCGTCGATTCTGATGAGCATGCACCCTCCCTACGCCAGTAATTCTATTTCAACTATAACTAATCCTGCGTGGGATCACACCCCGATGAAGTACCGTGTGTTGTTGGAGGACACTATGACTACTTCGCGACGCACACTCGGGCTCATCGCAGCCTCGGCCGGCCTGCTTCTCGCGCTCAGCGCGTGCACGGCTACGCCCACTCCGCCGCCCGCGGAGACACCGACGACTACGCCATCACCGAGCGAGGAAGCACCGGCGACGCCCGAGCCTCTCGGCCCGCGCGAGCCCTCACTCAACCTCGGAGCGCCGTGGTCTGTCGCGTTCGTGCGCAACTCCGCACTCGTGAGCGAGCGCGACAGCGCGCGTCTCCTCGAACTCACGGAAGACGGGGAGGTGCGCGAGGTTGCGACCATCGCCGGCGTCGTCCACGGCGGCGAGGGCGGGCTGCTCGGGCTCGCCGTCTCCCCGGCGACCGATGGCGAGCAACCCGAGTTCCTCTACGCGTATTCGACCGCGGCCGAGGGCAACCGCGTGCAGCGCTTCCCCATCACGGGTGAGCCAGGAAGCCTCGCGATCGGAGAACCGACGTCGATCATCCAGGGGATCCCGAGCGCGTCCTCGCATAACGGCGGCCGCATCGCCTTCGGCCCAGACGGGATGCTCTACGTCACAGCTGGCGACGCTTCGCAGCCCGAGCTCTCCCAGGATCTCTCCAGCCCAGCTGGCAAGATCCTCAGGCTCACACCGGAAGGCGAGATCCCGTCCGACAACCCGTTCGACGATTCGCCCGTGTACAGCTACGGGCACCGCAACCCGCAGGGCATCGCGTGGGCGAAAGACGGCACCATGTACTCGAGCGAGTTCGGCCAGGACACCTGGGACGAACTCAACGTCATCACGGCCGGCGCGAACTACGGCTGGCCGACGGTCGAGGGCATCGCGGGCGACGAGCGCTTCGTCGACCCCGTGCAGCAGTGGCGGCCGGCAGACGCGAGCCCGAGCGGCATCGCGATCGCGGGAGACACGATCTACATCGCGAACCTACGTGGGCAGCGGGTGCGCACCGTTCCGCTCGCCGACCTCACAGCGAGCCAGGACCACTTCGTCGAGGAGTACGGCCGCATCCGCGACGTCGTGGTGTCGCCTGACGGGAAGCTCTGGCTGTTGAGCAACAACACCGACGGCAGGGTGGACCCGCGCGAGAACGACGACCGCTTTATCGATTCCGGCCTCATCGAGTAGAGAGCACCCTACCCCCCCCCCCCCCCCCCCCGAGTAGAACGCCCTCGGCTGGCCACGGGTCGCCGAAGGAAACGCCTGCGGGCTGCCAAAGGGTGTGCCCGCGGACGATGCGCGACGCGTCTTTGGGTGCTCCGTGGGCGGTTTGTGGGAGGTTTGTTGGTTCTTTGTGGGTTCTTTGTGGAAGCTCCGTGGGTTGTTTGTGGAAGCTCCGTGGGCGGCGGGCGGGCGGAGTGTGGGCGGCGTCAGCGGTGGTCTCGGAAGCGGGCTGAGGCGGCGGAGCACCCGGTCCTCGCGGCAATTCATAGGGGATCTGCGATTACTCACCCAAAAATCCGGAAGTTTTGCCTTGGAATCGCAGATTTCAGAGATATCGCCGCCGAGCAGGCCAAATTGTCCACGCAGCGCGCAGCGCGCAGCGCGCAGCGCAGCTGCGCCCAGGAACAGCAGAAGTGCCCGCCACCCCGAGGGGCAACGGGCACTTCGCGTGACAGCTTAGAAGGCTGCGATGCCGGTGAGTTCGCGGCCGATGACGAGCTGGTGGACCTCGTCGGTGCCCTCGTAGGTGCGGACCGACTCGAGGTTCGCCATGTGGCGCATCACGGGGAAATCGCTCGTGATGCCGTCGCCACCGAGGATCGAGCGGCAGTTGCCGGCGATCTTGATAGCCTCGCGCACGTTGTTCAGCTTGCCGACCGAGATCTGGCCGTAGGTCAGCTGGCCCGCGTCCTTGAGCCGGCCGAGGTGCAGTGCGAGCAGCATGCCCTTCTCGTACTCGACGAACATGTCGGCGAGCTGCGCCTGGATGATCTGCTTCGAACCGATCGGAGCCCCGAAGACCTCGCGGGTCTGCGAGCGTTCAACAGCGGCCTCGAGGCACGAGCGCGCGGCGCCCATGACGCCCCAGGCGATGCCGTAGCGCGCCTCGTTCAGGCACTTGAACGGAGCCGAGAGGCCCTTCGCTCCGGGGAGGATCGCGTCTGCTGGCAGGCGCACGTCGGTGAGCTCAATCTCGGTCTGCAGCGAGGCACGCATCGAGAGCTTGTTCTCGATAGCGGTCGCCTTAAAGCCCTCGGTCTCGGTCGGCACGACGAAGCCGCGGACGACGCCCTCCTCGTCCTTCGCCCAGATGACGCCGACCTGCGCGATGGTTGCGAGGCCGATCCAGCGCTTCTTGCCGTTGAGTACCCACTGGTCGCCGTCGCGGCGTGCCGAGGTGAGCATCGTGTTGGGGTCGGAGCCGCCCTGCGGCTCGGTGAGGCCGAAGAAGCCGATGGCCTCGCCGCGGCCCATTGCTGGCAGCCACTGCTGCTTCTGCTCTTCGGAGCCGAACTTGTAGATCGCGCCCATTGCGAGCGAGCCCTGCACGGAGAGCGCGGTGCGGAAGCCGGAGTCTGCCGCCTCGAACTCCATCGCGACGAGGCCGTACGCGACCGAGGACGCGCCGCGCAGGCCGTAGCCCTCCATGTACATGCCGAACGCGCCGAACTCGCCGACGGCGGGCAGCAGTTCGACGGGGAGGCGGCGGTCTTCGAACGCCTCGTCGATGATCGGGTTGATCTTGGTCTGTGCGAACTCGCGGGCCCGTAGCTGCCACTCGCGCTCTTCTTCGGTTACGAAGTCGGCGACGTTGAACAGTTGGTCGATCGTGGTGGTCATGAGTTTCCTTTGTTCGGGGTGTGCAGCGGGTCTAGCGGGTTGAGCGGGGAAGCCAGGTTGCGCCCTGGTGCTCGCCGACGCCGGGAGGCGGCGACGTGTAACGTGCTGGGGTTGCAGAGAAGTGGATCGGGGCCGCAATCGAGCGCAGCGTGTGCTCACTGCCGTCCGCGGCGATGCCGGTCGTTTCTGCGACGGCGTCGATGCCGAGGGACTCGGCGAGTTCGATCGCCTGTGCGATGGTGTTCACCCGCCCTGCCGGAATATTTGCGGCGGTGAACGCGGTGATCCATTCGTCTGCGTTACGGGTGCGCAGGCGCTCCTCGAGCGCCGAGCGAAGCTCGACGCGGTTTGCGACGCGTGCCGGGTTGTTAGTGAAGCGCGCATCAGTCGCGAGCTCGGCAATGCCGAGCACCTCGCAGAGCCTCGCAAACTGGCCGTCGGTGCCGACAGCAAGCGCGACGGACTGGTCGGCGGCGTGGAACGTTTCGTAGGGCGCGATCGATGGGTGCGCGTTGCCCATGCGGCCAGGCGAAGCGCCGGTCTCGAGCGTTGACGAGGCCTGGTTCGCGAGCGCCGACAGCAGCGACCCGAGCAGGGTGACCTTGACGTGCTGGCCGCGGCCCGTCCCGCCCTCGCCGTCGCGGGCGCGCAGGGCGGCCTGGATGCCGATGACCGCGTTGAGGCCGGTGAGGATGTCGACGAGCGCGACGCCAACCTTGGTCGGCTCACCGCCAGCATCGTCGGCCTGTCCGGTGATGCTCATGAGCCCGCCGACGGCCTGCACGAGCAGGTCGTAGCCGGGCAGGTCGCGGCCTTCTGCGTCACCGAAGCCCGAGATGGAGCAGTAGATGACGCCGGGGTTTTGCTCGGCGAGTGCCTCATAGCTCAGGCCGAACTTGTCCATGGTGCCCGGCTTGAAGTTCTCGATGACGACGTCGGCGGTCGCGGCAAGCTCGCGGGCGCTGGCGAGGCCGTCCTCGCTGCGCAGGTCGCAGACGACCGAGCGCTTGCCCCGGTTCACTCCAGCGAAGTACGTGCTCTGGCCGATTGCGTTCTCCGGTGGCGACCACTGCCTTGTGCCGTCGCCCTCGGGGCTCTCGATCTTAATAACGTCGGCGCCGAAGTCTGCGAGCAGCATCGTGGCGTGAGGGCCAGCGAGCACGCGCGAGAAGTCAGCGACGCGAATTCCCGCGAGCGGACCTGGTGTTGTCATAGCTCAACTGTATGCGGGTTTGGGGCGCAATATTCCGCAAGAGTTGCACAGCCGAATTCTTCGAGACTGTGCGAGAATGCAATCATGGCGACGCTCTCTCAACTGCTCGAAGTTCCCTCGCTCGGGCTCTCGCTCCTGCAGGCCGGCCCGGGAGATCCCGAGCTCAGCTGGGTCTCCATCACCGAGCTCCTCAGCCTGAGCGACTATCTCGAGGGCGGCGAGATCATCATGACAACGGGGCTCTCACTCGGCGCGGACGATCCCGGCTGGCGCGACTTTGTCGCGGGCCTCAGCCGTGCGCGGGTCGCGGCCATCGGCTTCGGGGTTGGAGTGAACCACGACACCGTGCCAGCGCCACTCTTGCACGCCGCAAGTGCATACCGCGTCGCGCTCTTCGAGATCCCGCTGCCCGTGCCCTTCATTGCGGTGAGCAAGGCCGTCGCGGGCCTCCTCCGCTCTGACGAGCTCCGCGCGGCTCGATCCGCACTGCAGGTGCAGCTACGGCTGCTCGACAGCGCGCGCGGCACCCAGGACCCGGCCGAGGTGCTCGCGAGCATCTCGCAGGCGACCGGGCGACAGCTCGCGCTCCTCTCTGGCCCGGACCGGGTCCTCGCAAGCACGCAGGGCTTCGAGCGGGACGGCGCCGAGCTCGTCGCGCTCGACACGGACGGCTCGCTGCGACTCGCGATCGCTGGATCGGGCCCGCTGACGCCGGAGGGGAGCTCAGTGATCGCAGCTGGCGCGATGGCGCTCGGCTTCAGCGTCCGCAGCGACCGGGCGTCGGACCGCGCCGAACGCGCACGGTGGGAGCTTCTCACCGGGCGGATCCTCGACGGAACCTTCCCAGCGGAGACCGCCGAAGTCCTCTCCCCCGGACTCTCCCTCCCCGCGACCGTCCGGGCCGTTGCCGTGCAGGGAGCCCCTGAGGACATCTCGGCCTGGCGACGTGAGCCACGGCTCGGCATCGACAGGCTCATCGGGTCGACCGAGGAACTCGCGGGCGGCCTCGCGCGCGCCTGGCAGATTGTCGACGGGGAGCTCCCTGAGCCAGCCGTCACCAGGATCGAACAGCACGGGCTTGACCTCGTCGTGGGTCGGGCGGTCGCCCCGAGCGGCCTCCCACTGAGCGTGCGCTCCGCCGTTTCTCGGCTGCGCGATCTCCCAGGCCGGGCGTCGCTCTACGCCGAACCGCGCAGAGCACACGCCATCTGGGCCGACAGGGATTCCCCGTTTCTGGAGGCGGTGCTCGCGCTCGGCCACTCGCGTGAGCACGGGGCCGTCGCGCTCAGCCGCGAGGTGCTCGGCCCGCTGTCGGCAGCCGCAGCGGGTGGCGATGCCGCGGCGGAGCCCGACCGCGACCTGCTGTGCGACACGCTTGCCGCGCTGTTCGCCTCAGACGGTCAGCGCGGCCCCGCGGCGGCGGCGCTCGGGATCCACCGCAACACCCTGCGCGACCGCGTCACCCGCATCGAGCGCCTGACCGGGAGGTCGCTCGCAAGCGCGGCGGATCGCGCGGAACTCTGGTTCGCGTTGCGCGCTGAGGAGCTTGCTTAGGCGCTGCGGGTTGCGGCGTTCGCGTCCTCTTCGATGACGGATCCCTCGGCCGACCACGGGAAGTCGATCCACGCGTCGGTGTCCTTCCACGCGTAGTCAGGGTAAATCACCGTCGAAGGCTTCGTGTAGATCGTCACGGAGCGCACGTCAGCGCCCTCTGCCGTGAGCAGTTCAACCGCGAGCTTGAGCGTGCGGCCCGA
The DNA here is from genome assembly GCF_000834055.1 of Leucobacter komagatae. GTDB lineage: Bacteria > Actinomycetota > Actinomycetes > Actinomycetales > Microbacteriaceae > Leucobacter > Leucobacter komagatae_A. Next base: position 104,320 of record NZ_JXSQ01000003.1, on the reverse strand, counting down.
GTCGGCTACGTCGTCAACGAGCAGCACGCGCCGCCCCTTGAGGTACCCCATGTCGAGCGCCGGAGGCAGCACCTCTGGGTTCTCGAGTACGGTGCCGATGCCCGTGTAGAACTCGACGTTGAGCGCGCCGCAGTTCTTGGCGCCGAGGCCGTAGGCGATCGCGCCCCCGGGGAGCAGCCCTCCGCGGGCGATGGCCACGACGACCTCCGGCGCGAAACCGTCGGCGACGATCTGACGCGAAAGCTCGCGTGTGGCAGCTCCGAACCCGTCCCAGGTGAGTACTTCACGGTCAGCGGTCATGCGGGATCCCCCTTGGACGAACACGGGTGACAGCGTGCGCTGTCTCGGGGGTCAAGTGTACTTCAACGGGCGGCCACGGCGCGGCACGCGCACCCCGGCAGCGGGCGGAACCCTAGGGAACCTCGTAGCCAGCCGAGACGAAGAGTTCGTACCACTCCGCACGGGTGAGCACGATCTGCGCGCCGGCGACGGCCTCGGCCACTCTGTGTACCTTCGTCGTGCCGAGCACCACGCGCATGCGTGCCGGGTGCCTGGTGATCCACGCCGTCGCGATCGCGGTTGGCGTGGTGCCGCGCTCCGCAGCAATCCTGCCGAGCACTGTCTGCAGGTCGCGCAGCCCGCCCTGCTCGAAAATCGATCCGCTGAAGAACCCGCGCTGGAACGGCGACCACGCCTCAAGCGTGATCCCGTTGATGCGGGCGTACTCGAGGAGGCCGCCGTCGCGGTCGGCTGACTGCTTCAGGCCCTCCATGTTTGCAGCGATGCCCTGCGCAACGAGCGCCGCGTGCCCCAGACCGAACTGCACCTGGTTCACCTCGATGGGCTGCGTCACGCTCGTCTTCAATAGCTCGATCTGTCGCGAGGTGTGGTTTGACACCCCAAACGCGCGCACCTTGCCCGCGCGCTCGAGCTGGTCAAACGCCGAGGCGACCTCCTCTGGCTCGACGAGCGTGTCGGGCCTGTGGAGCATGAGTACGTCGAGGTATTCGGTGCCGAGCGCCTCGAGCGATTCCTCCGCACGCCGAACAATGTACTCAGCGGAAAAGTCGAAGCCGTGCTTGCCTGGGCGAATGCCGCACTTCGACTGCAGCACGATCTCCTCGCGCTCCGCTGGGGTGAGCCGCAGCGCTTCGCCGAAGCGGCGCTCGCACCCGTGCTCGCCGCCGCCGTAGATGTCTGCGTGGTCGAACAGCGTCACGCCGGCCTCGCGCGCTCCTGCGTAGAGCTCACGGATCTCGTCGGGGCTGAGGGTCTCGATGCGCATCATACCGAGACCAATACGTGCGGCGTCACTCATGGCGTCGTCTCCACTTCGTTGCTGGGTGTGCTTTCCACTGTAGCGGCGCAGGGCGCCAGCGGGGCGTTCATTACGCCCCGCTCACACCCCGCGTGCACCCCGTGCGCTCCGGAGCCACCCGCGTCGCACGCGCGCAGGCTAGGAGACGGTGCCCGCGCTCCCGCGGTTCGCGCTCGCGCGGTTCGCGGCCGCAACGACCGCTGCAAGCGTCGCCGCGAGCGTTGACCGGTCGCGCCCGGCCGCCCAAGCGTCCCCGCGCTGGGTGCGGTATTCGATGAGCGTGATCGCCTCGCTCGCGTTGCCCGCGCCGACGCTGCTCTGATGGAGCTCGAGCACTTCGATCGCGACGCCGCAGGCCGTGAGGGCCGCTGTGAGGGCCTCGACGGGGCCGACGCCCTCGTGTTCGCTCGAGACCGCTTCGCCAGAGACGCTCAGCGTGAGGGATGTGCTGGGCTTTCCGCCGGCCTCTGAGCTCGCGAACGCGGCAAGCGCGATCGGGGCAGGTTCCGCGCTTCCGCTCGGGCGAGCACCGGCGGCGCGGCCAAGGTAGGCCTCGGTGAAGATCTCCCAGATCGCTGCCGCGGTCACCTCCTCGCCGCTCGCGTCGGTGTGCTGCTGGACGCGACGCGCAAGGTCGATCTGCAGCCTGCGTGGCAGCTCGATCCCGTACTCGCTTTCGAGCAGGTAGGCGATGCCGCCCTTGCCCGACTGCGAGTTCACGCGGATGACAGCGTCGTAGCTGCGCCCGATGTCTGCCGGGTCGATCGGCAGGTACGGCACCCGCCACTCGATGTCGCTCTCGGGAAGCCCCGCTGCAGCAGCGCGCGAGCGGTGCTCGGCGAAGCCCTTCTTGATCGCGTCCTGATGCGTGCCGCTAAACGCGGTGTGCACGAGGTCGCCGACGTAGGGGTGCCGCGGGTGCACCTCGATGCGGTTGCAGTACTCGACGGTTCGGCGGATCTCGTCGATGTCGGAGAAGTCGATCTGTGGATCGATGCCCTGCGCGTGGAGGTTGAGGGCGAGGGTTGCGATGTCGACGTTGCCCGTGCGCTCGCCGTTGCCGAAGATGCAGCCCTCGACGCGCTGCGCTCCGGCGAGCACGGCGAGCTCCGCGCACGCGATTCCGGTGCCGCGGTCGTTGTGCGGGTGCACCGAGAGGATCACGCCGTCGCGGCGCGCAAGCCGTTTGTGCATGTACTCGATCTGGTCGGCGTAGATGTTCGGGGTGGCGATCTCGACGGTCGCCGGCAGGTTGAGGATCACGGGGCGCTCTGGCCGCGCATCCCACAGCTCGGTCATCGCGTCGCACACGTCGAGCACGTAGTCGGGTTCGGTGAGGTTGAAGACCTCCGGGCTGAACTGGAAGCGCACGTTCGGCAGGTGCCCGGCGAGCTCGAGCATGTCGCGGCCGCCTGCGAGGATGAGCTCCTTGAGCGACTCGCGGCTGTGCCCGAGGACGGCGTCGCGCCACATGGGGGCGGTCGCGGTGTACATGTGGATCACGACCGGGTTCGAGATCCCAGCGATCGAGGCGACCGTGCGCTCGATGAGGTCGCGCCTTGCGGCCGTGAACACGACGATTGTGACGTCGTCTGGCGCGATGTCGGTTTCTGCGATGAGCCGCACGAAGTCGAAGTCGGTCTGCGATGCCGACGGGTAGCCGACCTCGATCTCTGTGTAGCCCATCGCGACCATGCGCTCGAAGAAGCGGCGCTTGCGTTCGGGGTCCATGGGCTCGGCGAGCGCCTGGTTGCCGTCGCGGAGGTCGACGGGCACCCAGAGCGGCGCCTGGGTGAGCCGCTTGGTGGGCCACTCGCGCTCGGTGAGCGGCAGGTCGACGCGGGCGTGGGCGTCGCGGTAGCGATTCGAGGGCATGCCGGAGGGGCGCTGCCGGTTCCAGAATGGGGCTGCTGCTGGGGCGGTGGGCGTGGTCATGAGGTCGGTTCCTGTTCTGCGAAGCAAACGGTGACCGGCACGACAGCTCCCCACGCCGGGGAGCCGGTCTGGCTACGCCCCGCCGTGGCGGCGAAGAAGGAGTCCGTGGAAGAACATGCGTAGACTGTAACACAACTCCTCAGACAAGTAGCGCACTTCGGTCGGCACTCTGCCACCGAGATGCGCGCAACGACCAGACCGAAACGAGACGCTCATGGCCCAGGTGCAACGCTCCTCGCTCGCCGACCAGGCAGCCGACGTGCTGCTCGACCGCATCCGTGCGGGCGAGTGGGTACTCGGCGCAAAACTGCCGGGCGAGACGACGCTCGCGCGCACAGCTCGGCGTCGGCCGATCGACCGCTCGCGAAGCAATACGACAGCTCGCCGGTCTCGGCGTGCTCAGCTCTCGCCAGGGATCGGGCGTCTTCGTGACCGCCCTCGACGCCCGCGACGACTGGGATCTCGTGCTGCGCCGCTCAGACATTCTCGCGGTGATCGAGGCGCGCACCGCGATCGAGGCGGAGAGCGCCGAGCTCGCGGCGTCGAGGCGCACCCCGGCAGACCTCCGCGCGATCCGCCGCGCGCTCGAGGGCCGCGGCGTCCACCGCGACGATATCGCAGCCCACGTCGACGCAGACACCGCGTTCCACCGCGCGGTCGTTCAGGCCGCTGGCAATCCAATTCTGCTCGAACTGTTCGACGGTTTCACCCCGCGCATCCGCCCCGCGATGATCGAGATGCTCAGGCTCCGCGGCACGTTCGGCAGCAACGACTTCAGTGGCTCGCGCGATCACGGCCACCACGTTGAGCTCGCGCAGGCAATCGCGGACCGCGATGCGTCCGGCGCCGCGGCGCTCAGCCGCGCTCACCTCAGATCCCTCGGCGAGGCGATCGCAGCCCCGCACACCGCACACGGCGCCGAGGCGAAAGCGTGACCGCGCGCGAGGTGCTGCGGCTCGAGCAGGTGAACTTCGTGCGCGAGGGTCGCGCGATCCTCAGCGACGTGTCATTCACCATCGGCGCGGGCGAGCACTGGGCACTCATCGGGCCAAACGGCGCTGGCAAGAGCACGATTCTGAGTTTCTGCGGCGCCGAACGGCACCCGACCCGCGGTGCCGTATACGTGCTCGGTCAGCAGCTCGGCCGAGTCGAGATCCGCAAGCTCCGCGAACAGATCGGCCACGTCAACCCGAGACACCCGCTGCGTTCGCCACTCACGGTGCGTGAGGTCGTGCTCACTGGCGCGACCGGCACAACGGAACTCATGATGGGCTGGCAGGCAGACTCAGCGCTCGTCGCGCGGGCAGACGCCCTGATCCACACCCTCGGGCTCGGCGACCGCAGCGAGGCACGCTGGCCGACCATGTCGCAGGGCGAACGCGGTCGCGCGCTCATCGCAAGGGCGCTGCTGCCCGACCCTCCCTTGCTGCTGCTCGACGAGCCGTCAACAGGCCTCGACGTTGCCGCCCGCGAGCAGCTCCTCGCCACGCTCGACGACCTCCACGATTCCCACCCCGAGCTCGCCACGGTGCTCGTCACCCACCACTTCGAGGAACTCCCCGAGACGACAACGCACGCGATGCTGCTGCGCGATGGCGCGGTTCTCGCGGCCGGGGATGTCGCTGAGACGCTCACCACCGAACTCGTGTCGCAGAGCTTCGACTACCCGATCGCCATCGAGCGCACGGCGGGACGCTGGCTCGCGAGAACCCCACGGGCGCGCGTGCACTCGCACGAGCACAGCGCCTAACACAGCAGCATCCAAGTCCCCACCCAGCAGCCGCCCAGCATGGATCGCGCGCGGCTCTGGTTAACTGGAGAGCACCGCCACCCAGAGTGAGGAGCACCATGCGCCCGTATCTTGACAAAGCCGCCCCCCAAGCCTGGAAGGCAGCGGGAGCCTACTCCCAGGCCATAGCGAAGGCAGCGGCAGACGGTGGACTGCTCGCGACAGAGGGCGAGCTCATCAAAGTGCGCGCATCGCAGCTCAACGGCTGCGCGTTTTGTCTCGATCTTCACACGAACGAGGCACGCGAGGCTGGGGTCTCCCAGCAACAGCTCGACCTCCTCGCCGCGTGGCGAGAAACGTCACTCTTCACCGAGCGGGAGCGGGCAGCACTCGCGGTTGCCGAGGCGGCAACGCTGCTTCCGCTGAGCGAGGAGTCACAGGCCGATCTGTTCGGCGCACGCACCGTACTCGGTGACGACGCCTTCGTGGCCGCGGAGTGGGTGGCGGCAACAATCAACCTGTTCAACCGAATCTCGATCCTCAGCGAACACCCCGTTCGCCAGCGCAAGGCATAACTGTCAAATGACTCAAGCCGAGGTGTTCGACAGCGTCGTAATAGGCGCTGGCCAGGCAGGACTGTCCGCCTCCTTTCATCTTCGCCGGCTCGGCGTGCACCACGTCGTGCTCGACGCGAACAGCGCTCCGGGCGGCGCGTGGCAGCACCGGTGGGACGCGCTCACGATGCGCGACGTCCACGGTGTCGCTGAGCTGCCAGGATCGACACCGCCGCCGCTCACGAAGGCCCGCGCAAACGCGGCCGTGCCAGCGTACTTCGCGGAGTATGAGCGCGCGCACGAGCTCCCCGTTCTCCGCCCCGTCAGGGTCGACCGTGTTGAGGACGACGGCGGGATGCTTGCGGTACACGCAGGCGACAGGCTGTGGCGCACGCGCACGATCGTGAACGCGACGGGCACGTGGACGCAGCCATTCCTCCCCCACTATCCAGGCGCTGCCCGGTTCCGCGGCGAGCAGTTCCACACCAGCGCGTACCCCGGGCCAGAGCACTTCGTCGGCAAGCGCACCATCATTGTCGGCGGGGGCGCCTCCGCCGTGCAGTTTCTCGGCGCGCTCGCACCCATCACCGACACGCTCTGGGTGACGCGCCGCGAGCCAGTCTGGCGCACGGACGACTTCACGCCCGAGGCGGGGGCTGCGGCCGTCGCGCTCGTCGAACAGCGCGTCGCCGTCGGGCTCCCACCCGAGAGCGTCGTGAGCGTCACCGGCCTCGCGCTGCGCGAACAGGAGCGCGAGGCGGAACGACTCGGCGCCTACAGCGCCCGCATGCCCATGTTCGAGGCGATCGAAGAAACCGGCGTGCGCTGGCCAAACGGCGACTTCGAGCAGGTCGACGCCATCATCTGGGCGACGGGGTTTCGGCCGGCCATCGCGCACCTCGCGCCGCTGCACCTGCGCAGCCCTGCCGGTGGAATCCAGTTGGACAGCGCTGGCCGCGGCACCGCGGCCGTTGCCGACCCGCGCGTGCAACTCGTCGGCTACGGCCCGTCGTCGAGCACGATCGGCGCGAACCGCGCGGGCCGCACCGCGGCGCGTGGCGTCCGGGACTACCTGCGAATCAGCGAGCGCGCAGCGGGCTGAGCTGCTCGCCAGCCGGCCCGAAATTCGCGGGATCGAGCCAGCGATCGAACGCCGCGCTGAGCGCAGGCCACTCGGCATCGACGATCGAGAACCACGCGGTGTCGCGCGAGCGGCCCTTCACGACGGCCGCTTGGCGGAAGGTGCCCTCGTAGCTGAACCCGAGCCGCTCCGCAGCGCGGCGAGACGGTTCGTTCAGCGCGTCGCACTTCCACTCGTAGCGCCGGTATCCCAGCTCGTCGAAGGCGTATCGCATGAGTAACGCATGCGCCTCGGTCGAGAGCGCCGTGCGCTGCATTGCGGGAGAGAACACGACGAAGCCGACCTCGATCACTGCGTTCGCGCTGTCGATCCGCATGAGAGAAAGCGTTCCGAGGGGAGCTCCGCTCGCGTTGTCGATGACTGCAAAGTGCAGCGGATCCGCCGACGCCGCAGCCCCATCGGCCCACGCGCGATACTCCGCTGGGGTGCCGAACGGCCCAACGCCGATGTACGTCCAAGCGCTGTCGTCGGCCGCCGCATCGTAGGCCGCGAACAGCGCGGCAGCGTGCTCGGAGGCATCGAGCGGCTGCAGCGTGCAGAACTCCCCGCGCAGCGTGACGCGGCCCGGAGCTGGCCTGGGGAGCGCGAGGTCGACGGCCTCCCCGACCGGCTGACCGAACTCATTCGTGTCAGTCATGGGTGGACTCGCTTTCGCCGTTGGGGGTGTGCAGTCTGGTGTCGCGGCGGCGCCTGCGCTTACTGTGCCTGCGCGTCCACGCCGCGGCTGACTCGCTCGTCAGCGCGAGCAGCGCGAGGCACATGAGGGAGGCCGAGAACAGCGTGCCGTTCAAACCGATCGCTTCAAGCCCCTGCACGTAGCCGACGGCTGTGCCAAGGATCGTGAACACGAGCAACACGATGAGTAGCACGCGGGCGCGATGCCCGCGCCTGAGCAGCCGCCATGCGAGGAAGAGCTGCCCGAGGGTCAGCAGCCCACCAACGCCCGTCAGGCCGACCGCGAAGATCTGCTCGAAACTGCCGGCCTCGGCGCCCCAGAGCTTGCGCAGCTCGGGCTCGAAGATGAGCGCGAACACGTCGACGATCGCGCCGACGCCGATGAGCAACACGGCGAGCGCGATGCTGAGCGGTGCCCGATCCACCACTTCCTGCGCCGTCTGCGGCGCGATGGGCGTGCGGTCGGGCTCCTCGCCGTCTGGCTGCACCTCGCCAACGTTGATCACTGGCAAGTGGCCGTCGGTGATGAACTGGTCGCCCCCGCCGTTGCGCGAGTGGTAGCCCGTCGTGAAATCGCGCAGCGTGCGCACCGTGATCTCCGGCGATGCCTCACGCACGCTCGACACGACGAAGTCACGCTCCTCGTCCGTGTTCTCGTCGATGCGGTGCGTGACCTGCAGGGTGAACAGCGACAGGCCAACATCGGTGTCGTATGTTCCTGCGCCGAGCCAGTCGGTGCGGGCGCCACCTGGCAGCAGCCAGCCGGGCGGGCAGTGCCAGAAGCGCACGTGGTGGCGCTGCTTCGGGTTCCCGGCAACCTCCTGCTGGTAGGCAACGTCGTGCCGCCTGCCGAAGAGCATGAGCGGTGAGACCGGTGCCGTCGGATAGCTCTTGCGGGTGAGCGTCGACGAGATGATTCCCCACGTTGAGCGGAGCGTGATCTCGTCGGCCCTGTGCCACCCCGCGCGCCGCATCACGGTGTCGAGCTGCTCCGCGCCGCCGTCAACCCCGAGGTTGACCGGGTCGCCGAGCAGCCCGTCACCCGTGCGCGTTCGACCAAAAAAGTAGTCGGGAACGTACAGGTCAGACAGCATCTTGTGCAGCCGAGGCAGCACCAAGTACGCGGTGATCGCCCACACCGGGATGAAGAGGAACAGCGCCCAAGGCGAGCGCACGCTCTGGATCGAGATGATGACGGCGAGCCAGCCAGCCGCGACCGCGCCAACGAGGAAGGCGAGGCGATCGAACACCGTTGAGCGCGGCAGCGGCTGCTGCATCTGCAGCGCGAAACGGCGCTTGGAAATGTGCTCGGGCGCGGGCTGTTCCGCCGCTTCCCGATCTGAGCTCACTGTGCGATCATACCCGCGTTTCGGCCTCACGCGCGGGCTCGTTCATCGCGAGGAGCACGGCGAAGCCAGCCCAGAGCGTCACGATGCCCATCGCGGTCTCCTTGCCGTTCCACGTGCTCGACTGCCACATCGCGAACCACTCCGAGCCGATGATGATGAAGCCGATGAACCAGATCGCAAATCCCAGACCGTATGCCGTGTAGCCCCAGCCGCGTGCGCGGTCGTAGCTCGCGATGCTCGCGTCGCGGCGGAGGAAGAGCTTGACGGCGCCGGTGATCGCGATCGCCGCAAAGGCGCCCTCGGCGATGATGATCCCGATGTAGCCGACCGTCCACACCCACGGTGTGGTGATGGATCGCCACATGAGGGCGTTTCCTTCAAACGTGGTGTCCATGGAGAGCACGTGCTTCACGAACTGAAAGTTCGAGTCGTAGTCCATGAGGTTGCCGAGGAACACGAAGAAGCCGAAGAGGCCGGCGAGGAAGAGAGTAAACGCCTGGAGCAGGCGGAGGGGATGCTTCATTTTTTTACCTTTCGCGTGAACACGAGGTCGAGTCGCGGTTCTGAGTGCGACTCGAGCGGGATAGCCTGAACAAATTTCCAGCCTGCTGCGGCCTGCTCGGTGATGATCTCCCGGTAGTCCTTCTGCATGACGGACCCTTCGCGGCGTCGTTTCACCGCGACACGAACAAATGAGTATTCGCGCATTCTGCTCCTTCGTATGCGATCGGTGCGTGTCCCGCTGCGGCACCGAGGTCTCTCGGTGCCGCAGCGCGCAACACCGTAGTTTACGCTCGGTTTCGTTTCGAACGCACGACGCTCAGCGCCGCAGCGCCTGCACCCAGCGCCACGAGGAGCCCGGCGAGCATCGTTGCCCACGGAGTGCTTGTGTTGCCCGTTTCGGCCAAGCCACCGCCGCCGCCAGCCCCGTTCCCGTTGCCGTTTCCGTTTCCGTTTCCGTTACCGTTTCCGTTGCCCCCTTCACCGGGAACCTCAGTCACTGTCAGCTTCGCCGTGGCACTGATGACAGGTTCGTTCACTCCGTCGTCTGCGACGGCGCGCACGAGCATCCCCGACTGTGTCACAGAGGCGGGAAAGCTCAGGGTCGATGAACTTCCGTCAACGACAACGCTCCACTCGTCCGGGGCCGGACCCCACGTCTCGCCACCATCGGTCGATACTTCCCAGCTCACCACGGGCTGCGGCGACCCTGTCACCTCGACGGTGAAGCTTGCGGAGCTGCCTGCTGTGACGGTGACGTCAGCCGGATCAGACACGGTCGGCCCATCAGCGACATAGGTGAAGCCGTCAGCGTAGACAATGGGCTCCTGCGCGACACCAAACTGCTCCCACGCGACCGTGACGTCGACTGGGCCAGCGGCGTGTGCCGGGGTGACAACCGACCACGAGCCGTCTTCGGCCTGTGTGAGGTCGGTGCCAGCGACTCCGTCGAAGTCGATCTCCGTCACCGTCGGGGCGGTCCGCATCTCCGTTGGAACATAGGCATCCTGGTTTCCGCCGAGCGCGAGTTGGCCGAAGCTGTTGTGGCCCCACCCGTAGGTCTTCCCGTCGTCGCCGAGCGCGAGCGAATGGAATATGCCGGCCCACACCGAGGTGAAGGCGACGCCAGCTGGCAACGTCACCTCGACGGGGGCCAGCGCGGCCGTGCCGACGCTCCCATCGCCCAGCTGGCCGTTCTGGTTCCCGCCCCAAGCCCAGGTCTTGCCGTCGGCCGTGATTACGAGCGAGTGGTAGCCGCCGAGCGTTGCGTCGTCGATGCGTGTCTCATCGTCGGTGTTTTGGAACCCGCTCGCCGCGAGCGCAACAAGTTGCAGCCCCCTCGGCAGGTCGACCGGCCCAGGGATCAGGCTCCCGGTGCCGGTGCCGTTGCCAATTTGGCCGAGCGAGCCACCGCCCCAGGCGTAGACAAGGCCATCGTTGCCCAGGGCAAGCGAGTGCTGCCCGCCGGCGTCGATCATGGTGAACTCCACGTTCTCCGGGAGTTGCACGGCAACCGGGGTCGGTGAGGGAATCGGCGTGCCGTTCCCGAGCGCACCGTTCGAGTTGCTGCCCCAACCGTACGCCTTGCCGTTGTCGGCGATGCCGAGCGAGTGGTGCGAGCCCGCGCTGAGCTGTGTGAACTTGGCGCCGTCGGGTGCGGCGATGGGCGCCGGCTCAAGCACGGACTGTGCCGCGAGTCCCGTGCCCGTCTGGCCGGAACGGTTGAATCCCCAACCGTAGGCGACACCCGCGTCGGTGAGCGCGAGCGAGTAGAACTCACCGCCGCTGATCTCGGTGAACTTCGGGTCGCCGGGTACGGCGAGCTTCGTCGGCAGGTTCAACGCTGTGGTGTCGCCCGTGCCAAGCTGCCCTTTCTCATTCTGCCCCAGGAGTAGAGGCTGCCGTCGTCGCCGAGCGCGAGCGTGTGGTAGCCGCCCGGCTGGATATCGGTGAACTTCACGCCGTCCGGTTGGGCAACGGGGACGGGGAGTAGCTTGACCCGGTTCGCGGCGCTTTTGTCGCCGATGCCGAGCTGACCCTCCTCGTTGTACCCCCACGCATAGGTGTTGCCGTCGGATCCAGTGGCGAGTGTGTGGAAGCCTCCGGCATACAGTTCGGTGAACGTCACCCCCTCCGGAGCCGGCACCGTCACGGTGGTTCCCCCGTCGATGGGCCCCGAATCCGGAGCAGGGTTCGCGAGCGCGGCCGCGGGCGCGGCGACGAGCAGTGCAACGGTCGCCAGTCCAATCGCTCCATTGCGAATTGACGTCTTAATCATTGATTCCGCCAATTTACGCCTTGCCTCACACTATGTCGGAAGACAGGGGGCGTCAAGCAAACAGTGTCGGCAGGACAGCTATCCAGCTGCGGGTGAGAAGTACCCCGCAGCAGCGTCAGCGAGTACCGCCTGCAGCTCCTCGTCGTCTTTCGGAGCGGGCTGCAACCCTGTTTTCCAGCCCGTTGCGGTCATCGTGCCCACGGTGTGCTGCGCGAGGTCGTATACCCCGAACGCCGCCTCCCGCTCGAGGTTGCGCGCCACGACGTTTGCGCTCAGCGCGGCGTTTGCGACGGCGCTCACGCCGATAAGCGCATCGCGCAGCTCAGCCGACTCTGCTGCGGCTGGGAGCACCGCCCTGCCGGTGATCTGCTGCAGGGCGTTGGCCGCAAGTCGCACGCTCCCAAACAGCGAATCGACGATCTCGCGCAGCGGCGCGAGCTGCGCGACGGGGAGGTAGCTGCCGGGATCGAGGAACGCGTCGACGGCTGCCGTGACCGCCCCGCACTGCGAGTGCCCGATCACCGAGAACAGCTGCACGCGCGGCAGATGATCAGACGCATAGTGCAGGCTGCCAAGCACTCGGCGCCGGGCACGTTGCCCGCAATCCGCACGACGAACAGGTCGTTCGCGCCGCGACCAAGCGCGAGCTCGATGGGCACGCGTGCATCCGAACAGCTCAGCACCGCAGCGAAGGGGTCCTGGTTGAGAATCCCGTCCTCGTCGGACGAGTTCACGAAGCCGAAGGCCTCGGGGTCGGGCCGCATTTCGACGTCACCGCCCGTTGTGCCGAGCGCACCAAAGGCCTCGCTGCCACGGTTGAGCAGCTCGAGGGCCTCCGCCGCCGAGGCTGCTGCGACCGGGGCCGGCCTGTCCGACTGCGCGATCCACCGAATTTGCAGCACGTTGTCGCGCCCTTGCGCATCCGCTCCGCCGCCGTGAGCCACCGGTTCCGCCTCTGATGAAGTATTCATAGTTAGATCGTGGCTTCAGATTGCGGGCTCGGCCAGAGCGAATTCGCGCGGGCGATGTGCCTTCGATGTGCCGACGCACGGTCTTCGCACTGCGCGAGGTAGCTGTACGCCCTTTCAGCACATTGCGGCGATAATGAATTGGTAACTCAACGCGGAGTAACCAAGGCTTCGCTTACAGCTCATAGGAGAGATGCATGACCAACCTTGCGATGAATCTCGTCAACACCACCGAACTGCACGCGGATCGCCCGGCGATTCGCCTCGGAGACGCGGTTCTCAACTACGGCCAATTCGAACAGGCCACCCAACTCGTCGCAGCACTGTTCCACAAGCACGGCGTCGGGCCGGGCGACAGGGTCGCGCTCATGCTCCCCAACGTGCCGCACTTCGCCTTGCTCTACTACGGGGCACTGCGGATCGGCGCCGTCGTGGTGCCAATGAACCCGCTGCTGAAGGAGCGCGAGGTGAGCTATCACCTGAGTGACTCCGGCGCGAAGCTATTGTTCGTATGGACGGGATTCGACCAGGCAGGCGAAGCCGGAGCCGCCCTCGCCGGCGCTGAAGCGATCGTCGTCGACCCGGCGACCTGGCCCGGTCTCCTCGCTGGCCTCGCACCGGTCGCCGAGGTCATCGACAGCGCGGCCGGTGACACCGCGGTCATCCTCTACACCTCTGGCACAACGGGCAAGCCAAAGGGCGCGGAGCTCACCCACGCAAACATCGCACGCAACGTGGAAATCTGCGCTGACGAACTCATCTTCCTCACCGAAGAGGATGTGCTCTTCGGCGGATTGCCGCTCTTCCACGTGTTTGGGCAGACGGCCAGCCTGAACGCATCCGTCTATGCCGGCGCCTGCCTCACGCTCCTGCCAAAGTTCGACCCGCAGGGCGCACTCGAAACCGTGCAGCGCGACCGGGTAACCGTCTTCGAGGGGGTCCCCACGATGTTCACGGTGCTCGCGAGCTACCCCGACCGTGAAAGCTACGACACCACCTCGCTACGCGTCTGCGTCTCGGGCGGAGCCGCGCTTCCCGTCGAGGTGCTTGGGGCCTTCGAGGCTGCCTACACGTGCATCGTGCTCGAGGGGTACGGGCTGTCGGAGACGTCTCCCGTTGTCGCCATCAACCGGCTGGATCAGCGCCGCGCCGGATCGATCGGCTTGCCCGTCTCCGGCGTCGACGTGCGCATCGTTGACGAATCATCCGTTGACGTTGCGGTAGGCGATATCGGCGAGCTCATCGTGCGCGGCCACAACGTCATGAAGGCTTACTGGGGCAAGCCGGAGGAGACCGAGAAGGCGATTCCCGATGGCTGGTTCCGCACCGGCGATCTTGCGAAGCACGACGAGGACGGCTTCCTGTATATCGTGGACCGGAAGAAGGATCTCATCATCCGCTCCGGCTACAACGTGTATCCACGCGAGGTCGAAGAGGTGCTCTACGAGCACCCAGCGGTTGCCGAGGCCGCCGTCATCGGGTTTCCGCACGCGGAGTTCGGCGACGAGATTGCGGCGGTTGTCGCGCTCAAGCCTGGCTCGGAGGTTGCGGCTTCCGAGCTTCGGGAGTTCGTGAAGGAACGCCTCGCCGCCTACAAGTACCCGCGCGTCGTGGAGATCGTCGCGGCGCTCCCCAAGGGCGCGACGGGCAAGATTCTCAAACGAGAGATCACGCTCACCACGGTGTAGGTGAACCAAGCTCGTCGCTGCTCCGCCACCCGCCCCCGCTCGCGCAGGGTCAGGGTGGTGGAGCAGCGCCGTTCTGGCCACCCCAGGCAATGTCGCCAACAATGTAGCGGTCCATGGTTGGCCCGATCGCGTTCGCGGCTTCGGCAATGCTCATCTCCGCGACGTGCGGGACTCTGAGCACGTAGCGGGCGATGACGAAGCCGAGCATCTGCGAGCCAGCAACCGACACCCGCGTCTCCGGCCGATCCGCGTCGAGCCGCGGTGCGAGCTTGCTGATGAGTTCGCGGGAGACGAAGTTGAGAAAGATCTGCCGTGACTCCTCGTGGGTGCCGATGTTGCGGACGAGGCCGATGAAGGCCGGCCCCATGTCGGAGTGCTCAAGCGCGGTGAGCACCGTGTTCACGTAACGTATGCCAACGGACCCATGGCCGTCGTTCACCTGCTCCGCGAGGATGTCTGGCAGGCCCCTGGTGCTGAAGGTCTCGGCGATGACCGCGGTGAACAGTTCGGCTTTCGTGCCGTAGTAGTAGTGGACCAGTTTCGGGTCGACGCCGGCGGCTGCAGCGATCCCACGGATCGTTGTCCCCTGGTAGCCGTGCTCCCCGAACTGCGTGTGCGCAGCGGCGAGCACGAGGTGCCTTCCGCGCGGCGGGCCAGGCCGTCGTCCGCGCCCCGCGGAATGGGACTCCGAACCACCGGTGTCAGCGCCAGCCATAGGCCCCTCCTTGGTCACCTCAACACGAAAAGCCTACCAATCTAACTTTACTCTTCCACACCTGTTGCTTTTCGCGTACACTCCAATTCATCAAACGATGAAATAGGGAGGTGTGTCCATGCGGGCACTGATCATTAAGGAGTTTCGCGAGCTTGCGCGCGACCACCGCACGCTTGCGATGCTCGTCGTGCTGCCAATCCTGCTGCTCGTCATCTTCGGCTACGCGGCGAACTTTTCGGTGGATCGCGTCACAGCGATCGCCGTCGGCCCGAACGCGCAAGAGCTCGTCGATGACCTAGCAGGCTACGAGGCAGCCGAGGATCTCGACATCGAAGTCGTCGACACCGAACTCGGGGCAGCCGACGCCGAAGTGCTGCTTCGCGACAGGGAGGCTAACGCGGTAATCCTCGCGGATTACAGCGACAGCGGCGCCCCGCTCAGCGAGCGCATGCGCGTCTACCTCGACGGCAGCAGCCTCTTCACCACCCAGACCGCGCAGGGCATGTTCGTCGCCCTCGCTGCGGAGGACATGCAGCAGCAGTTCGACGACCTCGGCGATCGGATCGCCGAGGCCTTCGCGACCGGTTCCCCTCCAGAGCTCACCGCGCCAGACCTCGCCCCAGACGAGTTTGTCACCGTGCTCTTCAACCCAGACCTGAAGACGTCGTGGGTGATGGTTCCTGGCCTCATCGGCCTCATCCTGCTATTCATCGGCGCACTCATCACGAGCATCGGGCTTGTCAGGGAGCGCGAGACGGGCACCCTCGAACAACTCGCGGTCATGCCGCTGCCCCCCTCAGCAATCATCTTCGGCAAGATCACCCCGTACTTTCTCCTCGCCCTCATCGACATGGCCGTCATCACAGCCCTCGGTTGGTGGCTCTTCAGCGTGCCGTTCGCCGGGAGCTGGCTCCTGTTCAGCCTCGCCGGCATCGTGTTCCTCTTTGTCGTGCTCGGGATCGGGGTGCTCATCTCTTCGGTCTCCCACAACACCGGGCAAGCGATCCAACTCGCGATCCTCTTCGTCGTGCCACAGGTGCTCCTCTCGGGGCTCATCTTCCCGCTCGATTCGATGCCCATCGGGGTCCGCTGGATCGGGTACATCCTTCCGCTCACCTGGTTCCGCGAGATCACCCAGGGTGTCATGGTGCGCGGGGCTGAGATCGACAGCCTCTGGTTCCCGCTCGTCATCCTCACAATCATGGCGGTCCTCGCCTTCGGCGCCGCGACCTGGCGAATGCGCCGCTCACTCTCTCACGGGGGCGCGCGATGAGCGCCGGGGTGCACATCTCACTCGAGCACGCGGCGGTGCGTTTCGGGCCGGCCGAGGCGCTCCGCGAGTTCACCGGCGCATTCGCGCCAGGCACAGTGAGTGCGCTCATCGGCGGCGACGGGGCGGGCAAGTCGACGCTGCTGCGCGGGCTCGCTGGCCGGGTCCCGCTTCACGCGACCAGGGCCGAGGGCCTCCCCGTCGACCAGCGTCGCGTCGGGTACCAGCCCGCAGACGCCGGCGTGTGGCGAAACCTCTCGGTCGCGGAGAACGTCGAGTTCGTCTCCCGTACGTACGGCGCAACGGGGGCAGAAGCGACCGAACACACGCGCCGCCTGCTTGAGCGCGCCGGCCTCGGGGGCGTGACCGATCGCGTCGCGGGCAAGCTCTCTGGCGGCATGCGCCAGAAGCTCGGCGTCGTGCTCGCGACGCTCCACCGGCCGAGCCTGGTGCTGCTCGACGAGCCGACGACCGGGGTCGATCCGATCAGTCGCGCAGAATTGTGGACGCTGATCGCCGCGACCGCCGCAGACGGCGCAACCGTGGTGTTTGCGACCACGTACCTCGACGAGGCGGAGCGCGCGAGCAAGCTCTTTCTCTTGAGCGGCGGCACCCTCATCGCGGCGGGGACGCCGGAGGCCGTGGTTACGCAGACGCCCGGACGCATCTGGCAGGCCCCGGCGTCGCACCAGTCGGCGAGACTCGCGCTCGAAACACGACAGGCGTGGCGGCGCGGCGACACCGTGTACGCCTGGGACCCCTCGGCAGACGCCGCAGCTCCCCCAGGGTTCCGGTCGGCACCGGACGACCTCGAGAACACGAGCATCGCGCTGCTCGCGGCCGATGCTCCGACGACGCTCGCCGCGACGGGCAGCGGGTCCGCGCCCGCTAAGCTCCGAGCACGTGGCACGGCCGCAGCACCTCGGCACCGGCTCGTCGAGGGCAGCGACATTCGACGCAGCTACGGCGCGTTCGCGGCGCTCTCCGGGGTCTCACTCCACGTCTCGCCTGGCGAGGTCGTCGGGCTGCTCGGCGGCAACGGGGCTGGCAAGACGACGCTCATGCGCATCCTGCTTGGACTCGAGGTGCCCTCTGCTGGCAGCGCGAAGCTCTTCGGCGCACGCCCCGAGCTCGAAACCCGCCGGCGGATCGGGTACGTCGCACAGGGCCTCGGACTCTATGCGGCGCTCTCCGCTGTGGAAAACCTCGAGTTTGCTGCCGCCGTGAACGGTGCCCCGGTCGTTCCAGCGTCCAGGCGCTTCGCCGAACGCTTCGGAAAGGCTCCAATCTCGGCGCTTCCCCTCGGCGCCCAACGCATCCTCGCCTACCTCGCGGCCGCCGGGCACGCCCCCGAACTGCTCGTCCTCGACGAGCCGACCTCGGGCATGGACGCGCTCGCTCGCGCCAGGCTGTGGCGAGAGCTGCGCACTCAGGCGGATACCGGCGCCGGGATCCTCGTCACCACGCACTACATGCAGGAGGCTGCGCAGTGCGATCGTCTGGTGATCCTCACTGCCGGCACCGTGACCGCGGCGGGCACCGTCGAAGAGATCACCAAAAAGCACACATCGCTCACCGTTGAGAGCGCACACTGGGAGCGCGCCTTCACACTACTGCGGGCGGCGGATTTTCCCGTGCTCCTCGACGGGCGCACCCTCCGCGTCCCTGGCGTCTCTCGCAGCGACGTCGCTGCGGCGCTCGACAGGCTCACCGAGCCGGTCCACATCACCGCGGCCGAGGCAACGCTCGACGAGGCGATGCTGCTCGACGCGGTGGGCGCTCGACCTCCCGGCACGGGCGAGTCGCGGGCGCAAACCCCCTCTTGATATTTGGTCAGCATTCACTGTATAGTCAGCACATGCTGACTAATAGCTCTCGTCTCGACGCCATGAACCGGCTCGGGCGGGCCCTTGCCGACCCGACCCGCTCGCAGATCCTCCTCGCCCTCACCGGCAGGCCAGGCTACCCGGCCGAACTCGCGGCAGCGCTCGGCCTCACCCGCACTAACGTGTCCAATCACCTCGCGTGCCTGCGCGGTTGCGGCATCGTCGTCGCTGAGCCCGAGGGCCGAAAGACGCGGTACGAGATCGCGGATCCACACCTGACTGCGGCGCTGACTGCGCTCGTCGACGTCACCCTCGCCATTGACGAAGGCGCGACGTGCGTCGACCCAGGGTGCGCCGTTCCCGGGTGCTGCGACACTGAACCCGCTGAGCTCGGGGGCGAGCGTGTGCCTGCCGCGGAAACCGCACGCTCGGACGCTTCACCAACACCGGCGAGCCACACGTGAGCGTCGAGTGCTGCGCCCCCGATACCGCAACGGCCACGGCAGCTGGCGCCGCTCCCCCCGAAGGGAGCCAAGCCCTCGCGCCGCACCGGCCAACGCCGTGGTGGCGCGATGCGCAGATCATCGTGCCCGCAGCCTCGGGCGTGCTATTTCTCGCCGGCCTGTCGTTCGACGCGCTCGCGCTCCCCGCCGTCGCGGTCGTCGCCTACTGGGCCGGCCTCCTCACTGGGGCAGCGACGTTCGTTCCCGGCGCCGTGCGACGCCTGTTTGTGCGCCGCGCACTCGGCATCGGGCTCCTCATGACGATCAGCGCGATCGGCGCAGTGCTCCTCGGCTACGTGCAGGAGGCTGCGGCGCTCGCCTTCCTCTACTCACTCGCCGAGGCCCTTGAAGACCGCGCGATGGACCGAGCGCGCGGCGGCCTGCGCGCCCTCCTCGACCTCGTCCCCGAGACCGCAACCATTGCAACCGGCGGACCCGCCGGTTCCACCCACTCGCGCATCCCCGCGACCGAACTGCAACCAGGCCAACTGCTCATACTCGGCCCAGGCGAGCGGCTCGCGACCGATGGCATCGTTGCGACGGGCTCGTCCGCCCTCGACACCTCCGCCGTGACAGGCGAGTCGATCCCCGTCTCCGTTGGTGTGGGCGACCGGGTTGCCGCCGGATCGATCAACACGTCCTCCGTCCTCGAGATCACCGTGACGGCCGCCGGCACGGACAACTCGCTCACCCAGATCGTCGCGCTCGTCGAGCAGGCGCAGGCGGTGAAGGGCGAGCGCGCGCGGCTCGCCGATCGCATCGCACGACCGCTCGTGCCAGGCGTACTGCTGCTCGCGCTCGCGGTTGTCGTGTTCGGCGCACTCTTCGGCGACCCCGAGATGTGGATCACGCGCGCCCTCGTTGTCCTCGTCGCCGCTTCGCCGTGCGCGCTCGCGATCTCGGTGCCAGTCACGGTCGTCTCGGCGATTGGCGGCGCGAGTCGCTTCGGGGTGATTGTGAAGAGCGGTGCGGCATTCGAGCGGATGGGCACGATCCGCCGCGTCGCACTCGACAAGACCGGCACGCTCACCCGCAACGCACCATCGGTGACGGCTGTGCTCACGAGCGCGGGCGCAACGGAGGCTGAGGTGCTCACCGCGGTTGCCGCGGTCGAGCGGCACTCGACCCACCCGCTTGCCGCGGCCATTCGCGCCGCGGCGCCCGGGATCGCGGACAGCACCCCTGGCGCTTACGATGTCGCGGAGCTTCCGGGGAAGGGCATGACCGGGCTCCTCGGCGGGCAACGCATCGCCGCGGGGAGCCCGCGCTGGATCGCTCCCGGCGCGCTCTCGGCGGGCGTCGCCGAGCTTGAAGCGCTCGGGCAGACCGTCGTCGTGGTGTCGCGCGACGGCACGGTGATCGGCGCGGTCGGCATCCGCGACGAACTGCGTGACGAGGCCAAGGACATGGTGAGCGCGCTGCGCTCAGCGGGCATCGACGTCACGATGCTCACCGGCGACAACGCCCGCACCGCGCGTGCGCTCGCCGAGCAGGCAGGCATCAGCAGCGTGCACGCCGAGCTTCGGCCGGAAGACAAGGCGCGGCTCGTCGAGGAGCTCGCGAGCACCGCCCCGACCGCGATGATCGGTGACGGGATCAATGACGCGCCAGCCCTCGCGGCTGCGAGCGTCGGGATCGCGATGGGCGCGACCGGCTCCGACGCCGCGATCGAGTCGGCGGACGTCGCCTTCACGGGGCACGACCTCAGGCGCATCCCTGAGGCCCTCGCGCACGCACGGGCCGGTCACCGCATCATCACCCAGAACATCGGCCTCTCGCTCGCGATCATTGCGGTCCTCGTGCCGCTCGCGATCACCGGGGTGCTCAGCCTCGCGGCTGTGGTGTTCGTGCACGAGCTCGCGGAGGTCGCGGTGATCGCAAACGGGCTGCGCGCGGCACGGATCGGCCGCGCGGCGCGGCCCGCCCGAATCCCCGCGTTTCCTTCCCCGAGCTAGCCGATCGGTGCCCCAGGCAGCGCCATGGCCCTGCCAGCCCCGGCGTTGGCCACGCCAGTCAGCCGAGCTGGGGCCAATCCCCTGGCTCGATCTTGATCTCGGCGGCCATGTCGTCGAGGAAGCGGATCACCACTTCGCGCTCCTCCGGCGTGAGCCTGGCAGCCGCGTGGAACCGCTTGGCGTGCTGCTTGCCGACCGTGTTCATGGCGGCCTCGTGGGTCTCCGGCGTGATGGAGATCGCGAGCGCCCTGCGGTCGGTTGGGTGGGGGCGGCGCTGGATATGACCGCCGCGCTCGAGGCGGTCGAGGAGTTTCGTTGTGGAGGCGCTTGAGATTTTCAGGTGTCCGGCGATGGCCCCGGGCGTCGCGATCTCACTGCGGTTGCCAAGCACGATGAGGAAGTGCAGCGCGCGCATATCGGTCTCGTTGAGCTTCATGTACTTGAGCGAAGCGTCGGAGAGCTCCTGCTCTGCGTTGCGTAGCCGACCGAGCGCTCCCATGAGCAGCCCGATTTGTTGGACGTGAGCCTGATCAAGGCCCCCGCGGTCGACGAGCCTGCCGTCGGGATCGCTCGAGTCGAGGTCGTAGATGTTCGACGACGTCGCCTCGGCGTTTCCTTGGCTCTCTTGCATAACACGATTCTAGCCCAGCGCGAATACTTCAAGCTGTCCTATCTACAACCCTTTCATGTTTCTTGCTAAGCTAGCAATATCGTGTTCCGTGAGAGAGGATGCAGCATGCGGCCGAAGCACTCATTCAAGCCAGCGACCGGCGAGGGCGAGCCTAACGCCGGCCCGGCAACCGAGCGTCGCGCCGACACAACCCCGGCGCACCGCAGCCGCGTCCCACGCTGGCTGCGGATCTTGCTCCCTGCGCTCCTCATCCTCGTCTGGTTCGCCGGCGCGGGCATCGGCGGCCCGTACTTTGGCAAGGTGAGCGAGGTCTCATCGAACGACCCGACGGCCTACCTCCCCGAGTCGGCAGACGCGACCCAGGTACGCAAGCTCCTCACCGAGTTCAGTGACAGCGACACGATCCCCGCGATTGTCGTATTCGCCGGCGAGGCGCAGCTCTCCACCACTGAACTCGACGGCATCTCGGCCCAGCTCACCGACCTCGCAGGCACGGACGGCATCGCAGACGGCATCTCCCCCGCTCTCCCGTCGAAGGACGGCAAGGCGGTGCAGGCGTTCGTACCGATCGACTCGAACGCAGAACTCAGCGACGTCGTCGGCGCGCTCGGGGATTCGCTGCGCTCTGCGGCCCCACCAGGGGTCTCCGTGTACGTCACCGGCCCGGCGGGCTTCAGCGCCGATCTCTCTGCCGCGTTCTCGGGCATCGACGGCCTGCTGCTCGGTGTTGCCCTCATCGCCGTGTTCGTCATCCTCATCATCGTTTACCGCTCGCTCCTGCTGCCCGTTGCGGTGCTCTCGACGAGCATGTTCGCGCTCTGCGTGGCACTCCTCACGGTCTGGTGGCTCGCGAAGGCGGGAGTGATCCTGCTCAGCGGGCAGACGCAGGGCATCCTGTTCATCCTCGTCATCGGCGCCGCAACCGACTACTCACTGCTGTACGTTGCGCGCTTCCGCGAGGAGCTGCGGATCACCACCGACAAGTGGCAGGCGACGATGCGCGCCGTCCGCGCCTCTCTCGAACCGATCGCCGCTTCGGGCGGCACGGTCATCGCGGGCCTCCTGTGCCTGCTGCTCAGCGACCTGAAGTCGAACAGCACGCTCGGCCCAGTCGCCGCGATCGGCATCGTCTTCGCGATGCTCGCGGCCCTCACCCTCCTCCCAGCGTTGCTGTTTGCGTTTGGCCGCGCAGCATTCTGGCCGCGCCGACCGAAGTACGAACCCGCGGTCGTCGCCGAAGAGCACGGGGTGCCGAAGCACGGCGTGTGGGCAAAGCTCGCAGGCCTCATCCGCAAACGGCCGCGCGCGATCTGGGTGACCACCGCGATCGTGCTCGCCGTCGGCGCCCTCGGCGTCACGCAGCTCAACGCGGTTGGTGTTCCGCAGTCCGATCTCGTCATCGGCTCCTCTGAGGCGCGTGACGGCCAGGCAGCGCTCGGCGAGCACTTCCCTGGCGGGTCGGGCAGCCCCGCCCAGGTCGTCGTGCCCGAGGGCGACCTGCAGGCCGCAGCCGATACGCTGCTCGCCCACTCGGGCATCGACGGTGTCTCTGTCGTGTCTAAGGATTCGCCGAGCGGATCCGCGCCGGTGACGGCCGAAGGTATCTCCGCGTTCGGCCCTCCGGGAACGCCGGCGCCCGCGCCGACCGTTGTCGAAGGCGACGTCATGCTGCAGGCAACCCTCACCGCAGCGGCAGACTCCGACGCTGCGGCAGACACCGTGCGCGAGCTGCGTACCGAGCTCGCCGACACCGTGCCGGGCGCCCTGGTTGGCGGCGTGACCGCGACAGCGATCGACACGAACACGGCATCGATCCACGACCGCAACCTCATCATCCCCGTCGTGCTCGCGGTGATCCTCGTGATCCTCATGCTGCTGCTGCGCTCGGTCGTCGCGCCGATCCTGCTCGTGCTCACCACAGTGCTCTCGTTCGGCACGGCGCTCGGCGTCTCCGCGCTCGTGTTCAACGGCATCTTCCAGTTCCCCGGCGCAGACCCGGCTGTGCCGCTGTTCGGGTTCATCTTCCTCGTCGCGCTCGGCATCGACTACAACATCTTCCTCATGACCCGCGTGCGGGAGGAATCGGTGAAGCACGGCACCAGGGACGGGATTGTCCGCGGCCTCACCATCACGGGCGGCGTGATCACCTCGGCTGGGCTTGTGCTCGCAGCGACCTTTGCGGCGCTCGCGGTGATCCCGATCCTGTTCCTCGTGCAGATCGCATTCATCGTCGCCTTCGGCGTACTCATCGACACGTTCATCGTGCGCTCGCTACTCGTGCCAGCGCTGACCTACGACATCGGCAAGAAGATCTGGTGGCCGTCGAAACTCTCCCGCGGTGCCGAAACCGGCACCGAGCCCGGCACGGCGGCCGACGGCGAACCGGGCGCCGGAAGCTGAGCATGCAGCCAGCGGCGAGGGGCACCAACGCAGTGCCCCTCGCCGAGCTGCCGAGGCTCACGTGGCAGCGGCGACTTCCGGCAGCAGCCTAAACCTGCGGTGCGTGAAGACGAAGACGGCGACGAGCACCATGATCGCCCCAGCCACGAGCACGGGCAGGAGCGGCCAGACGCCGTAGAGCAGCGTGCTCAGCGTCGGCGCGAGCACGAACGTCAGCCCATTGGTCGCCCCGATGAGCCCCGCGAGCCCGCCCTGTTCGTCGCGGCGCATGAGGAGCGTCGGGCCTGCGGTGTAGCCGGGCATGGCGATGCCAACACCGAGGCCGATGAGAAAGGTCCCGACGATCAGGAGCGCAAGCCCGGCGTCGGGCACGAGCGCCGCGAAGCCGAGCGCGGCGATCACCGTGCCAACGCGCAGCAGCACCGCAGGGGCCCACCCGGAGCGCGGCACGATGACGCCCTGCGCGAGCACCATGCCGACACCGGCTGCGAGGAGCACGGCGCCCGTTGTGAGGCCGGTCTCGTTCGCGTTGAGCCCCAACCTGTCCTGCACGAGAAAGCCGGCGATGATCTGGAAGAACCCGAGCGCAGTGAACATGCCGAACCCCGCGAGGAGAAACGGCCAGACGCGACCATCGCTCGGGCGGATGCGCGCCGGGTTTTCAATGAGATCGCTTCGCGGTTCTGGTCGCAGCCTTGCCGCGACGAGCACAGCCCCAAGGGCAAGCAGTGCGGGGATGACAACGAGCGGCACGAGCAGCCCGAACACCGCGAGTGCTCCCCCGGCGACCGCACCCGCGATCATCGCGACACCCTGCACCGCGCCGACGCCGGCCATGCCGCGCACGCGAGTCTCCTCGCTCGTCGTCACGCGTGCGATGTAGGTTTGCGCGGTCGGCGCGACTGCAGAGATCGCAATGCCAAAACCCACGCCGCGGAGCACGACGAAGAGGGCGAACAGGGTGGCTCCGACGAGAGCACCGCGCATGCCGAGCGCGGCGATCCACGCGAAGAGCCCCATGGTTGTCGCGCCGAGCACGAGTGCCGACGTCAGCACCGACTTCGCGCCGCGCCGCTGGGAGCGCCGTCCCCAGCACTGGCTCGCGAGCACGACCATCACCGCCGCGGTGCTGATCGTGACGCCGATCTGCCACTCAGCGAGCCCCGCTTCGCGCGCAAGCGGTGCGATGATGGGATTGAGCGTCATCTGGGCGAGGTACACGAGGAAGACGATCGCGAGCAGCAGTGGAACCTGTGTCCGCCCCTCGCCTGGGGATGCGGGTGTCGGGTCCATTCGCTTGCCTCGTCTCGTTCGAAGCGACGATCCCCGGACGAACGGGCCCGTGCGGCGGGGTCGTTTCGCACCGGCCACCGAGGAACGAGCGAGGGGCCGACCACGATACGCTATTCATCAGATGTAGCGTAACACGCGCGCGTGCGCTACTCCAGGCGCTCGAGTACCTGCCCGATGATCCTCGCGGCCTCGGGGAACGCTCCCGGGTTCGGGCCGGAGTAGTTCAGCCGCACGAACGTTCCGGATGGCTCAGCGGGGAACCACTCACTCCCCGACGCGATGAGCACGCCCGCATCCTCGCACTCGCGCACGAGGCGCGGAAGATCCACCCCGTCGGCGAGCTGCGCCCAGAGGTTCAGGCCACCGTGTGGGATCGCCGTGATGTGCGCCGCCGGTGCGTGCTTGCGAATGCTGTCGACGAGCAGGTCTCGTCGCGCAAGCAGCTGCTGCCGCAGGCCGCGCAGGTGCGTTCCCCAGCCAGGCTGGGTGACCACGTCGAGCGCCGCGGCCTGCAAGATTCCGCTCACATACATTGACGAGGCGCTCCTGTCGGCAAGAATCCGCTCACGCGCTGGGCCGCGCGCGATCACGCCCGCAACCCGGAGCGAGGGTGACACGCTCTTGGTGAGCGACCGCAAATAGACGACGTGGCCGGCGTCATCCTGCGCCGCGACGGGGGTCGGGTCCGACGTGATGCCGAAGTCGTGCGCCCAATCGTCTTCGATGAGGAAGGCGCCGTGCGCGCGCACGACGTCAAGGATCTCCTTCGCCCGCGCCTTCGGCCACTGTGCGCCCGTCGGGTTGGCGTAGTTGGGCTGCGCGTAGAAGGCGCGCGCGCCTGTCTCTTCAAACGCTCGGGCGAGCGTGTCGGGATCGGGGCCGTGCGGCCCGCTCGACACCGGCACGAGCTGCACGCCGGCCTGTGCCGCGGCGAGGGTCGCGCCCCAGTAGGTTGGCGACTCGATGAGCAGCGGCTGGCCAGCGGTGACGAGCGCGCGAAACGTCGAGCTCAGTCCGCTCTGGCTGCCGGGCAACACGATCACGTCGTTCGCCGTTGGGGGCGTCACGCCGACCGGCATCGCAGCGGCGAGTTCGCTGGCGAACCAGGACTGCAGCTCGGGCAGCCCAGCCACGGGCGATCGGGTGACGGCGACCTCGCTCCTGCCAGCACGGGTGAGCGCCGCGCGAATGAGCCGCTCGGGGAGGAGTTCACGGTCGGGGTAGCCGGCGTGGAGCGCGATCGCGCCCGGCGTCGCCGATCGCATCGTCGCCGATGGTTCTGTGAGCCGGTGCTGCGGCGAGCGCAGCGCGACGGTCTGCCAGCTGTAGTCGAGTGGTCGAGCGGTGCGGACGGCGCGAACGAAGGTGCCGACTCCTGGCCTGGTCTCGATGAGTCCGCGAGCGCTGAGCGTGCGGAGCGCCTTCTGCACGGTGACGGGGCTCGCCTCGTATTCGGCGACGAGGGCGCGCGTTGCCGGCAGGCGAGCCCCCGCGGGCGCCGCGGAGATCCAGTCGAGCAGGCCGGCGACGATCCGCGAACTGCTATCATCATTCATGAGACAACATAGTAGCGCTACTGTCCTTGAACGGCCTGCGATATCACGCTCTCGTGCGGGCCTCCTCTGGGGACTGCTTGGCGTGTTCGCGTTTTCGTTCACGGTGCCGTTCACCCGCATCGCCGTCGAAGCGCTCTCTCCCCTGTTCATCGCCTCGGGGCGCGCGGTGCTCGCTGCGCTCCTCGCGGCCGCGGCGCTCGCGCTCACCCGGCAGCAGTTCCCGCGCGGCAGGCAATGGCTCAAGGTGGCCGTCGTTGCTGCGGGCGTCGTCGCTGGCTTCCCGCTGCTCACCTCATTCGCGCTGCAGACCGCGTCGGCGAGCCACGGCGCCGTGGTCATCGCGCTGCTGCCCGCGGCCACGGCCGTGGTGACGGTGCTGCGATCGGGCGAGCGGCCCGGCACCGGATTCTGGGTGGCGGCCTGTGCCGGCGCCGCTGTCACCGTCGCGTTCGTCGCGATCCAGGGCGGCGGCTTCGAGGGCCTCTCCTGGCACGACCTCCTGCTGTTCGCCGCGGTCATTGCGGCCGCGTTCGGTTACGCGGAGGGTGGCCTGCTCGCGCGCGAGCTCGGGGCATGGCAGACGATCTCGTGGGCACTTGTCGCCGCCGCCCCACTCATGGCGGTGCTCACGGCCGTCGCCGTTGCCCAGCAGCCGCCGAGCGCGACGCCAGCGCAGTGGGCCGCGTTCGCGTACCTCGGCGTCGTGAGCATGTTCCTCGGCTTCTTCGCGTGGTACCGCGGGCTCCAGATCGGGCCGATGGCGCAGGTGAGCCAGGTGCAGCTCGTGCAACCAGTACTCACGCTCGCTTGGGCAGCCCTCATGCTGCGGGAGCCCTTCAGCTGGGGCACCGTGGTCGGCGCGCTCGCCGTGATCGCGTGCGCGGCCATCGCCGTACGCACCAGGGGCCGCGGCGCGGCTGGACGGGGGTAAGCGTGGAGTTCACCGGCCTCAGCGCCTTTCCGTTCACCCCGATCACCGCGTCCGGGGTCGACGAGTCCGACTACGCGCGCATTGTCGAGCGCAGCGCGGCGGCCGGGGTCGATTCGATCTGCGCCCTCGGATCCACTGGCGGCTACGCGTATCTCTCAGCGGCGGAGCGCGCACGCGCCGCAGCGCTCACCGTCGCGCACGCGGGCCCGGTTCCCGTCATCGTCGGGGTGAGCGCGATCCGCACCCGTGAGGTGCTCGCGAACGTCGCCGCAGCGCAATCTGCCGGTGCGGCGGCCGTGCTCCTCGCCCCGATGACGTACCAGCCGCTCACGCAGGACGAGGCGTTTGGGCTGTTCGAGGCGGTTGACGCGGAGCTCTCGGTGCCGCTCGTCGTCTACGACAACCCCGTCACGACCGGCTTCACGTTCGAGCGTGAGCTCCACGCACGCGTCGCCGCGCTCCCGAGCGTCGCGTCGATCAAGATTCCTGCCGTGCCGACCGCGCCGGCGGAGGCGCGGGCGCGGGTGGCGTCCTACCGTGCGCACCTGCCTGATTCCGTCACCCTCGGCGTCAGCGGCGACGGCACTGCGGCGGCGGGACTTACCGCCGGCTGCGACGCCTGGTACAGCGTGCTCGGGGGCCTCCTCCCGGCTGAGAGCCTCGCGCTCACTCGGGCGGCCCTCGCTGGCGACGCGGGGACGGCGAGCACGCTCTCGGCACGCTTCGATCCGCTCTTCGCGCTGTTCGCCCGCTATGGGAGCTACCGGGTGGCCGCAGCGGTCGCTGAGGATCTGGGGCTCGTCGCACCGGGGACGCTGCCGCACCCGGTGCGCGGGATCGAGCCGGCAGGCAGGTTGGCGGTCGCGGCGGCGCTCGCGCACGCGGGCGTCGCCCGGCCGCGGTAGCCCTTCCTCCCTCGCCCCACTGCGGGTGCACGTATCGGGTGCACCTACCGGGTGCCCCTACCGGGTGCCCCTACCGGGCGCCCAGCGGGGAGGCCTAGGGTGGCAGCTATGACGCTTCTTGCTAAGCCAGCCTACGACGCGGTCGTGTTCGACTGCGACGGCGTGCTGGTCGACAGCGAGCGACTCGCGGTCGAGGTCACGCACCGCATTGTCGCCGACCTCGGGTGGGAGACCGACGTCGAGAGCCTTGGCCGGCTCCTCATCGGCTGCTCGTCGGAGTTCTTCCTTGCGACGCTCGAAGAGCACCTCGGCAGGAAGCTTGAGCCCGGCTGGGATGCGCCCTACGCTGGCTGGCGCGAGGACGCGTTCGCTGGGCGCCTCGAGGTGATCCCCGGGATCGTTGCGGCGCTCGACGGGATTGATCTCCCGTGGGCGGTCGCGTCAAACAGCCGCACCGCACGCATTCGGTCGAGCCTCGCCACCGTCGGCCTGCTCGACCGGTTCGAGGGTCGCATCTGCAGCGCGGAGGACGAGGCGAACGGCAAGCCGGCCCCCGACGTCTACCTGTCGGCCGCGCGCCTCCTCGGTGTTGCGCCGGGGCGCTGCATCGCGGTGGACGACAGCCCGACCGGTGTGCTCGCCGCGCAGCGCGCGGGAATGTTCGTGCTCGCATTCGCCGACCAGTTCACCGCTAAGGACTTTCCTTCGGGCGACCGCGTGCGGGTTTTCACGGATATGCGTGAGCTGCCGCGGCTCGTCGCCGAGTTGCGGCGCCCCTCCGCCCGCTAAGCTCGGGAACCATGGCAATAGGCGCAACGATCCACACCTTCGAAATACAGCTGGCAGATGTGGATCGCGGGGTCTACGACGAGCTGTCGCTCCGCGTAGCCCGCCACCCGTCCGAGACCGACCGCTTCATGGTCACGCGCCTGCTCGCCTACTGCCTCGAATACGAGGAGGGCATCGCGTTCAGCGCGGGAGTGTCTTCGACGGACGAGCCCGCTGTGCTGGTGCGCGATCTCACCGGAACCATCACCGCGTGGATCGAGATCGGTGCGCCAGACGCCGACCGGCTGCACTACGGCAGCAAGCTTGCAGACCGCACCGCCGTCTACACGCATCGCGAGCCAGAGAAGCTCCTCACCGCGTGGGCGGGCAAGACAATCCACGAGGCGGAGCGAATTGTCGTGCGGTCGTTCGACGCCGGGTTCATCGACGGCATCGTCGGCACGCTCGCCCGCCGCAACACGATGACCGTTTCCCTCACCGAGGGGCAGCTCTACGTCGACTGCAACGGTTCGTCATTCGCGAGCCAGGTCACCGAGCACAGCATCGTCTGACGCCGGGAGGTGCCAGCCGCGAGCAGCCGGCGCCAACGGCAGAAGCTAGCGCGCCGCGAACGCCCTGATGCGCTTGTCGCCCTCAGGGCTCTGCGAAGCGATCCCAATGGTGCGGGCCTCCTCCGCGAGCTGCTCGGTGAAGCTGCGCTCGGGGCGGGAGCGGATGAGCCGCTTCGCCTCACCGTACGCGTGCGCGTTCTGCACCCAGAACGCCGCGATGGCCTCAGCTCGACCGCGCACGTCGTCGTCGGCGACCTTCTCCGCTGCGATCCCCCAGGCGACCGCCTCCTCTGCGGAGAGGAGACGCTCCTGCAACAACAGCTGCAGTGCCCTGCGCTGCCCGACCGCGGCTGCGAGCTGCGCCGAGACCGAGAGGTCGGGGGTGAGCCCGACGCCGCCGTACACGCTGCCAACACGCGACGATTCACCGATCACCGCGTAGTCGCTGCAGAGCAGTATCCCGAGGCCGCCTCCGGCAGTGGTGCCGTGCGCGGCCGCGACGACGGGCTTCGCCGATTCGGTGAGGGCAAGGATGCCGACGTTGATGCGGTGCGCCAGGCGCTGGATCATGTCGCCGCGATCGTCCATGGTGGCCATCGCCTGAACATCGCCGCCGGCGCAGAACGCGCGCCCCGCCGCATCAATGATGATCGCTTGCACCTCGTCGGACTGCACGGCAGCCTCAGCTGCGCGCGTCCACCCCTCGGCCATCTCGTCGTTGAACGCGTTCAGCCGCTCGGGCCGGTTCAGGGTGATTCGGGCAATCCCGCTGTCGATAGTGAGCAACACTGCATCAGTCATACTGCGATCCTACGAGAGCGACCCGCGCAGCGGTCAACAGGAATGTACACATCCTCTTGACCGCTGCCCGAAATTAGCCGATGAGTAGTTCCGGCCGTTCAAGTGCGGCCGCAATATCGGACACGAAGCGGCTGATGACGTCGCCGTCGATGACGCGGTGATCGAACGATCCGCCAACGGTGGTGACCATGCGCGGCTTCACCTTGCCCTTCACCACCCACGGCTTCTCCTTGATCGAGCCCATCGCGACGATTGCCGTCTCGCCCGGGTTGAGAATGGGCAGGCCGAAGTCGACGCCGAAGACGCCGACGTTAGTGAGCGTGATCGTGCCCTGCTGCATCTCGGCGGGCTGCGTGAGCCCGTCGCGTGCGCGCTGTGTGAGCGTGCCGATGGCCTCGGCGAGCTCGACGAGGGAGAGCTGGTGTGCGTCACGAATGTTGGGAACGACGAGCCCGCGCGGCGTTGCGGCCGCGATACCGAGGTTCACGTAGTTGCGGCGAATGATCTCGTCGCCACCCCATGCCGAGTTCACCTCTGGGTTGCGCGCGAGCGCCCAGATGATGGCCTTCGCCATGATGAGCATCGGAGATACGCGGACCCCCGCGAACGTGTCAGACGCCTTCATGCGTCGCACGAGCTTCATGGTGCGCGTCGCATCGACCTCGACGAACACTGAGGTGTGCGGCGCGGAGAACTTGCTCGCGACCATCGCCTGCGCGACGACCTTGCGGATGCCCTTCACTGGGATCCGCTCTTCGCGCGGCTGGCCGGCGCCGAAGCCGCTCGCAGGGGTGTGGATCGTGGCTGCGGCCGCGCCCCCCGCGGCGCTCGGTGCAGCGCTGCCGTTCGCGGCTGCGAGCACGTCGTCGCGGAGGATCTCGCCGCCAGCGCCGGAGCCCGGCACGCGCGCGAGGTCCACCCCGAGATCCTTCGCGAGCTTGCGCACCGGAGGCTTCACATACACTTTGCCGGCAACCGGGGGCTCCTCGGTCTCGGCCTTACCAACGCTGATCACCGGCTGCCCGCCAGGCCGGCGCCTGCTCTTGACAGCGCCGCCAGTGCCGTAGCCGACGAGTACCGCGCCGGAGTTCTCCTCATCGTCCGCAGCGGGCGCTGCCGGCGCCGCTGCTGTGTCGGCTACCTGGCCCGTGGCTGAGTCTGCCGCCTGGGCGTCAGCGGGCGCCGTAGCCCGCTCCGTTCCGCCTGCTGGCGCAGCGTCGCCGCCATCGCCGTCGCCGACCATCCTGAGGATCGCCGTACCAACCGGCACCGTCGTCCCGGTTTCGACGAGGAGCTCTGCGATCTCGCCCTCGAACGGCGACGGGATCTCGACGAGCGACTTCGCTGTCTCAATCTCGCAGATCACCTGGTTCAGCTCAACGGTGTCGCCGGGCTTCACGGCCCAGCTCACGATTTCGGCCTCGGTGAGGCCCTCTCCCACGTCGGGGAGCGCGAATTCGTTGTTACTCATGTCTTACCCTCTCAGCGCCTGCGCGCCGCTTAGTAGTTCATTGCGCGGTCGACGGCTGCAAGCACGCGATCGGCGTCGGGTAGGTAGTGTGCCTCGTTGCCGGCCGGCGGGAACGGAGTGTCGTAGCCTGACACGCGCAGCACCGGCGCTTCGAGGGAGTGGAAGCAGCGTTCGCTGAGGGTCGCGGCGATCTCCGAGCCGACGCTCGCGTTCTCCGGGGCCTCCTGTGCGACGACGACGCGGCCGGTCTTGCGCACCGACGCGACAATCGGGCCGTAGTCGATCGGCGAGACCGTGCGGAGGTCGATGACCTCGGCGCTCACACCCTCGCCGCCAGCGATCTCCGCCGCCTGCAGCAGCGTCGTCACCATCGCACCGAAACCGATGAGGGTGACATCGCTGCCCTCGCGCGCGACGAGCGTCTCGTGGAGCGCTGCTGCGGGGCGATCGAGGCGAACCTCACCCTTCTGCCAATACTTCGCCTTCGGTTCGAGGAAGATGACCGGGTCGTCAGACTTGATCGCCTGCTGAATCATCCAGTACGCGTCGTTCGCGTTCGCCGGGCTGACGACACGCAGACCCGCGGTGTGCGCGAAGTAAGCCTCGGGGCTCTCCTGGTGGTGCTCGACGGCGCCGATGTGGCCGCCGTATGGCAGCCGCAGCACGACGGGCATGTTCATGGTGCCGGCCGAGCGGTTGCGGAGCTTCGCGAGCTGCGTGACGATCTGGTTCATCGCGGGGAACACGAAGCCGTCGAACTGGATCTCGGCGACCGGGCGGAACCCGCTCATGGCGAGGCCAACGGCTGAGCCGAGGATGGCAGCCTCAGCGAGCGGGGTGTCGAGCACACGGGCGGTGCCGTAGTCCTTCGCGAGCCCCTCCGTGACGCGGAAGACACCGCCGAGCGAGGCGATGTCCTGCCCAAGCAACACGACGTTGTCGTCGCCAGAGAGCGCCTCGCGGAGCCCAGCGTTGATGGCGCGCGCGATGGCGAGTGATGTGGTTTCGTGCGACTGGCTCATGAAGCCACCTCCTCTGCGAACGATGCTTCGTATGCGTGCAACCAGGTCTGCTGCTCTTCGATGCGCGGGTGCTGCTCCGCATAGACGTAGTCGAACATTTCGTCCGGCTGCGATGCTGGCAGCGCGAGGATCTGCTCGCGCACGACGCGGGCGTGCGCTGCGGCCTCAGCGTCGATCTCGGAGATCGTGTCGTCTGAGACGCCGCGCGAGCGCAGGTAGCCGGCGATGCGCCGAAGCGGATCCTTCAGTTTCCACTGCTCGAGCTCTTCGTTCTCGCGGTAGCGGGTCGGGTCGTCACTCGTCGTGTGCGCGCCGATGCGGTAGGTGAGGGCCTCGATGTAGCCGGGGCCGCGGCCAGCACGGGCGTCGCGCATGAAGCGACGGCCGACGGCGTACGCTGCGAGCGCGTCGTTGCCGTCGATCTGCACCGACTGGATGCCGAAACCGAGGGCACGCCTGTACAGCGGGGTGCGGCTTTGGCGTGCGACGGGCACGGAGATCGCGTACTGGTTGTTCTGCACGACGAACACGACGGGCGACTGGTAGCTCTGCGCGAAGACGAGGGCCTCGTTGGCCTCGCCCTGGCTCGTGGTGCCGTCACCGTAGAAGCACATGACGGCGCGATCGGTCGCGGTGCCCGGCTCGTTCGGGTCGAGCGCGGTGTTGCCAGCCTTCCGCTTCGCGTCGAGCAGCATGCCGAGCGCGAAGCCCTGCGCGTGCTGCGCCTGCGCACCCAGTACAACCGTGTACAGGTGGAAGTTGCCGTTTTTGGGGTCGTTGACGTCCCAGCCGCCGTGGGTGAGCCCACGGAACTGTGCTGCGAGGTCAAGCAGGGGTACGCCGCGCACATCGGCGACAGCGTGTTCGCGGTACGTCGGGAACAGGTGGTCTTCCGGTTCGGTCGCGTACGCGAGCCCAACCTGGCAGCCCTCCTGCCCGAGGTTCGGCGCCCACAGGGCCAGCTGACCCTGTCGCTGGAGGTTGGTGCACTCGGTGTCGAATGCGCGACTGCGCGCCATCGAGCGGTACCATTCCTGGACTTCTTCGAGTGTGAGATCTTCTATCTCGCTCAGATACTCTGCAGCACTTTCGTTGGGCGCAAATGCGCCGTCTGCATCGAGAAACTGAATGGGTTCTGGATCACTGATGTTGATCCCCATTTTCGCTCACGCTCCTTGTTTGGAATGCTTGTGTGGAGTTAGAGCACCCGTCGGCGCTCTGCGCCGCGGCAACAAAGAGTGGTTGTCTTCGCCGTCGAAGCACGTGCAAGGATCACTTGCAGGCCTCACACTATCGCGGCCAGTAGTGAAAGACCACTGCTCTGACGGCCAAGTTCAGGACAAGTATTTGGAGCGGCGAACATACCCATGCCGCGCAGCAACGACGACGAGGGGTGCGGCGGTTATCCGCCCCACCCCTCGTCGGTTGTCGTGGTCGTTAGAGCTCGGTGCTCTCTTCCGCGTCGTTGCTGCCGGCGGTCGTTGCCGAACGCTTGCGCATGGCCCGGATCGTGAGCAGCGCGGCGCCGAGGAGCACCACCGCTCCCCCGCCGAGGAGCCACGGCAGCTGACTTGCGCCGCCCGTCTCACCGATGACGGGCGGGCTGGGCTTGCCAGGCGTGACGGGCGGCCGCACGGGGTTCTCCGTGCAGGTGTCGCTGCCTGGCTCGCACGTCGTCGGCGGCTGCTGGCCGTCGGTGACGAGGAAGTTCGCGAGCTTCCCGTTCCCAGCGTCGGAGGCCGCGGAGACGGTCACCTCGTACTGCACCGTCGCGCGCTCGCCAGCCGCGAGCGTGCCAGAGACCGTCAGCGCGTCACCCTCGGGCCCGGAGGCGGTGAGCCCGCCCGTTGCGGTCGGCCCGCCGGTGAGCGTCGCATCATCGAGCACGTCGCTGAGGTCGTCAACGAACGCGACGGCGGCGTCGCCGCGCCCCACGTTCTCGAAGCTCAGCGTGTAGGTGAGCTTCTGCCCCGCAACAACCTCGGTGCCACTCGCGGGGTCGACGCTCTTCTTCGCGACGATCTGCCCGACGGGGTGTTCCGTGCACGCGGTGACCGCAGGGTCACACACGGGTGGCGGATCCTGGCCGGGCCGCAGCAAGAAGTTCGCAAGCAGGTCGTCGCCGCGCTCACCGTCTGCCTTCACGCGCACCGTGTAGGTGACGTGCACCTTCGCGCCGGGTTCGAGGGTGCCAGCGACCGCGAGCACGTCGCCCGAGATCGTCGCGCTCAGCGCGTCAGCGTCGACCTGCGGCTCACCGACGAGGTCCGCGTCGTCGAGCACGCCGGCGAGGCGATCCTCGTAGGCGACGGCGCCCGCCGCGGTCCCGCGGTTCTCAAAGGTCAGCGTGTAGCTGAGCTCCTGGCCGGCGATGACCGCGGATCCCGTTGCCGGGTCGGCGCTCTTCTCGACGACGAGGTCGGGTGTCGGGTGCACCGTGCAGTTGTCGTCGCCCGGCTCACACGTCGTCGGCGGTTCCCCGCCGTCCTCGAACAGGTAGTTCGCGAGCGAGCTGTTGCCCTCGCTCTCGCGCTCCGCGTCTGGCTTGACCGTGACGCGGTACGTGACCTGCGCGGTCGCCCCGGGGGCAAGCTCGCCGGTGACGACGATCTCCTCGCCCGTCGGGCCCGTTGCGGTCAGGCCGCCGGTCGCGGTGAGCGAGCCGGCGACGTAGTTCGCGTCGTCGAGCACATCGGCGAGCGAGTCGCGGTAGGCGACCGGGCCAGGCGCGGTTCCCAAGTTCTCGAAGGTGAGCGTGTAACTCAGCTCCTGCCCCTCGGTCACGGCCTCACCGTTTGCGGGGTCCGAGCTCTTCTTCGCCTGCACGTTCGGCGCGGAGTGCACGGTGCAGTTCCAGTCCTCGGGGAGGCACTCGGTCGGCGGCGTTTCGCCGTCGGCAATGAGGTAGTTCGCGAGGAGGTTGTTGCCGCCCTCCAAACGATCCGCGTCGCTCTTCACGGTCACCGTGTAGCTCACGGTCACCGTCTGACCGGCCAGTACGGTGCCGAGCACCCTGATGGTGCCACCCTCAACCGTTGCGCGCAGCTCGGTGCCAGAAACCGTCGGCCCGGCCGTGAGATCGGCATCGTCGAGCACGTCGCTCAGCGAGTCACGGAAGTCGACGAAGCTGTCGGCTGGGCCCCAGCTCGAGAACGTGAGCGTGTAGGTGATCTCGTCGCCAGCTGCGACCGCCTCGGTCGAGGCCGGCGTCGAGGACTTGCCCGTTTCCAGGCCAGGCATCACGGTCGGGTGATCGGTGCAGCGCGGGTTCTCCGGCAGGCACAGCCCCGGCAGCGTCTCGCCCTCCTCTATGAGGAAGTTCGTGAGTCGCGCGCCGTGCGGCAGGTCTGCGTGCAGGCGGTACGTGTACGTCACCGTGACCTCCGCGCCAGGGGCGAGGGTGCCGGTCACGATCACTTCCGGTTGACCTGCCGTGCCCTGGCCCGCCGTTGCGGTGAGCGACGGATCAGAGACCGCGATGCTCCCCTGCAGGTCAGCGTTGTTGCCGCCCGAGGCGAGAATGTCCGTGAAGTTCACGTCGCCCGCACCGTCGCCGTCGTTGCGGAACGTGAGCGTGTACTCGACCGCGTCGCCCGCGAGCAGCACGGTGCCGCTTTCGGGGTTCGCCGACTTCTCGACGCTGATGTCGGGGGCAACGACGGGGTGCGTTGTGCAGAAATCGTCTCCCGGCTCACACGTTGTCGGCGGATCCTCACCCGTCACGACGACGACGTTGCCGAGCTGGTCGTTGCCGCGCTCACCGTCGGCGTTCACGGTCACCTGGTAGGTCACCGTGACGGTCTGACCGGCCTGGAGCCTGCCGATGACCCTGAGGTCGCTGCCCGTCAGTGCGGGGGTGAGCGCCGCGTCGGAGGCGGCTGGCTGGATCGTGAGGCCGGCGTCGTCGAGGACGTCAGAAAGGTCGTCGGTGTAGTCAACGTCACCGGGGGCCTCGCCCGCGTTGTGGAACGTGAGCGTGTAGTTAACGGCCTGGCCTGCGACGACTTCCTCGCCCGAGCCGGGTGTCGCGGTCTTCACGACGCCGACGTCGGCTGGGAGCACGGGGTGGGTTGTGCAGTTGTCGTCGCCGGGGAGGCACTCGGTCGGCGGTGTCTCACCGTCACCGATCACGAAGTTCGCGAGCACGTCGTCTCCGCGTTCGCCGTCGGCCCCGACGGTCACGGAGTAGGTGACCTTCGCGGTTGCCCCGGCAGGCACGGAGCCCGTGATCGTGAGCTTCGCACCGTCACGTTTCGCTTCGACCGATGCGAGGTCGGAGGCGGGCTCCGCGCTCACCGCCGCGTCGTCGAGCACGCCCGTGAGGTCGTCGAGGTGGTCGACGGTCGCGGGAGCGGTTCCCGCGTTCGTGAAGGTCAGCGTGTAGCTGAGCTCCTGGCCCGCGATGACCGGTTCACCCGAGTTCGGGTTCGAGGTCTTCGTCACCGTCAGCTCTGGCACGGGGTGGACCGTGCAGAGGTCGCTGCCGGGCTCACACGTCGTCGGGGGTTCCTCGTCGCCCGCGAGCAGGAAGTTCGCGAGAGTGTTATCGCCGCGCTCCCCGTCCGCCTTCACCTTCAGGGGGTACGAAACGACGGCCGTCACACCGGCCGGAACACTGCCGGTGATCCCGAGCTTTCCGTCAACGACGTTGCCCGTGAGAGAACCCGCTGGCGTCACCGTCGGGTCACCAACGAGGTCAGCATCGTCGAGCACACCAGACAGGTCATCCGTGTAGTCCACCGCCGCTGCTGCTCCGCCACGGTTCTCAAACGTCAGCTCTTACGTGATCTCGTCACCTGCCGCGACGGCCTCACCCGAATCCGGGTTCGACGTCTTCGTCACGACGAGTTCAGCGACCGGATGCGTCGTGCACGTGTCGTCGCCCGGCTCGCACGTGGTTGGCGGATCCACACCCTCTTCAAACAGGAAGTTCGCGAGCAGGTGGTCACCCTCGCCCGCGCCATCTGCGTTCACCGTGACCTCGTAGGTCACCGTGACGGTCTCGCCCGCTGGGACCTCGCCGCTAACGTGCAACAGCCCGTCAGCAGCGGGGCCAGTGGTGGTGAGCCCGTCGCCGGCGACAATTGACCCGGTGTCGAGCGTTGCGTCGTCAAGCACGCCCGACAGGTCGTCGACGTGCGCGACCGGGGCGGGGGCGCCACCGGCTGAATTGTCGAAGGTCAGCGTGTAGGTGAGTTTGTCTCCCGCAGCGACGACGCTGCCGTTCGCAGGGTCGGTCTGCTTCGAGATCACCAGTGCTGGCTTGCCGACCGGGTGCGTGGTGCAACTGTCGTCTCCAGGCTCACACGTCGTCGGAGGTTCGACGCCTTCCTCGAACAGGAAGTTCGCGAGCGTGTCATCGCCACGCTCGCCCTCCGCCTTGACCTTTACCCTGTAGCTGACGGTCGCCGTCTCGCCCGCTGCGAGCGACCCCGCAATGGCGAGCTTGCCGTCTTCCGGCCCAGCGATCGTCCAGTTGTCTGGGGCAGTGACCGAGCCGGCGACGAAGTCTGCGTCGTCGAGCACGGCGGTGAGGTTGTCAATGTAGGAGACTTCGCCGCCCGTGGCGCCGTTGTTCGTGAACTCGAGCGAGTACGTGAGTTCCTGCCCCGCGACGACAGCTTCGCCGGTTGCCGGGTCTGCGGATTTCACGGCCGTGATGTCGTCGACGAGGATCTCGTGTTCGGTGCAGGTACGCGTTGCTGGATCGCACACCTCCGGCGGGGTTTCCCCGGCCTCAAGCACGTAGTTTGCGAGGTGGTTGTTGCCGTCGCGGGCGTCGTCATCTTTCACGATCACGGTGTAGCGCATGACGGAGTACTCCCCCGCACCGAGCGTGCCGGTGACCGCAATCTCCTTCGCGGCCGGGTCGAAGTTTGCGTTGAGACCGCCGCTTAGCTTCAGGCTGTCGCCCCAGTCGGCATCGTCAAGGACGTCGCTGAGGTTATCAACCCAGTCGATCTGCGCCGCGGCAGTGCCCCAGTTATGGAAGAGCACCTGGTAGGTGATCCGCTGGCCTTCGCTGACGGATTCACCGCTCGGCGGGTTGGCAATCTTGGTGACCTCGAGCTCCGGGATTGCGATCGGATGATCCGTGCACCGCGGGTTCTCTGGGAGGCACACCGGCTGTGGCTCCTCGATGATGCCGCCAGCACCATCGTTGAGGAGCAGGTGGTTGGTGAGACGCTGGCCGTGCTCTGCCGTCTCATCGACGCGCACGGTGTAGCTCACCGTGGCAATTTCGCCCTTCGCGAGCGTACCTGCCACGTCGATTTGGGTCCCAGCAAGCGTCGCGGTGACGCCCGGCGGGCCCGAAACCGTTGGCCCGGCGATGAGGGTGGCGTTGTCGAAGACCTGGGCGAGCTGGTCGCTGTAGAGGATCGGGCCTGCCACCTCGCTCTCGTTATGGAAGGTGAGCCTGTAGGTGACCTCGCTGCCGGGGTACAGCACGCTTCCCTGCACCGGGTCCGAGGTCTTCACTGCGGTGATGAGCGGCGCATCGAGCGCGTAGTCTTCCACCTCACCAGTGCTGCTCATTCCGACGGGGAGGAGTTCTCCGGGGTCCGCGGCGATGCGGAGGCGGAGGAACGTCTGTTCGCCTGCGACCGGCGCGGTGGACCCTTCCGGGGCGACCCACGTGAGTGTCGCCGAGCCACCGACACACTGCACAGGGTCAGACTTGTCGCCGTCCGAGAATACGCCGTCCCGCGCCCAGTCGATCCAGCCGGCAATATGCCCCTCGGCACCTTCGGCGACCGTGCACGCCAGCGTAATCTGAGTGGTCTCTCCCGCGCCGTAGTTCACGGTTGGCGGGTTGTCGACGTCGAGCGCATCCTCGTCGGATTCGCTCCCGGCCGGGCTCTCGTCGTCGAGCAGGGCGTCCCAGCTGAATACGTGCTCAACCTCGGAGTCGATGCGGGTGCCGAGCATCTGTGCTGGGTCTCCCGGCGTGCCGAGCACGAAGTCGTCACCTGAGACGTATTGCCCGGTACCGACGGGGATTTCCCCGCCCGACCACGTTGGTGAGAACAGTGCGCCGGCTTCACCGTAGCTCTCGGGGGCGTCAGCGAAGTCGGTGTCGATGACCATGCCGATCGCCACGGCGCTTGCGCCGCCGCCCTGGAGGATCACGTCAGCACTCGTCGCGCCCTCCATGAACCCCATCGCCATGGGCCCTGGGCCCCTGCCGGGGTT
Organism: Leucobacter komagatae; assembly: GCF_000834055.1. Lineage (GTDB taxonomy): Bacteria > Actinomycetota > Actinomycetes > Actinomycetales > Microbacteriaceae > Leucobacter > Leucobacter komagatae_A. The sequence goes on along the minus strand of NZ_JXSQ01000003.1, from coordinate 64,371 downwards.
GCCCTCTGGCAACCCGATGCACTCGTTTCCTGACGGCTGGAAGCGGAGCCCGTTCGTGCCTTCGGTCACGACGGCGTAGACGTTTGTGGCGCACGCCGCTGGGCGATAGCGGTCGATGACGCGCCAGGTTGCGTCCAGTGCTGGCTCCGCAGCGCCTGCCATTGCGGTGTTCGTGATCGGGGAGACCTCGATGTACTCCCCCGAGACCTCGTTGCTGGACTCCGCGTCTGCGACGACGGGGCCCTGCAGCTGAATCGGGGTGCTTCTTCCACCTTGTTCGTCGATGATCTCGGCGCCGCAGAGGATGCGGAACGTGACGTTCGCTCCGCTCGTGGTGTTCGTGATGCCGTTGACGAGCTGGTTACTCCACCCAGCTCCGCCGATGTTGTAGAGCTGCGAGAGTCCGTCGCCCTGGTACCAGCCAGAGCGGTAAGTCGACAGCGCCTGCGCGCCTGGCGTGGGTGCCGCCTCGACGATGTTGCCGATGGTGCAGGTGGTGCGGAGCGTGTGGTGCCCGACGACGCGGTCGTTCGAGTAGCTCACGGTGCCGTCCGCGGCTGGCACGATCGGCCCCTCCTGCCCGAAGGAGAACCAGTCGATCGATGAGCGGTACTTGCCCTCGCCGCCCTCGGCGAACACCGCCTGCGCAGGGTCGGGGGTGAGCAGTGGCGCAGCGACGACGAGTGATCCCGCGACGAGAGCTACGGCCGCGCTGAGCGCGGCGACTCAGTTTCGAGCCCCGGTTGTTCCTCACTGTGCGAAACGGAGAAACCCTGCGTCCGCCCTGACGAGTTTCGGTGGCCGACCAACTGGTTGTCAAGCTTCTCCCCTGTCATTGCGAGCAACGCCTGCGATGCAGGCCAGGACACTACCGGGTTACGTCGACAGCGACCTCACGCCTGGGCAAGCTTCCCCTCACCCCGACACTGATCTCCAATATCCACACTGGACGTCTTCACAGGAATGGCTATGCTCGTTCATCTGCGTTGTTCATCCGCAGCCATTCGTCCCAGTCAGAGGCGCGGCCACTGGGCTCCGCGCCGCTCGCAGCAAACGCGCGGATGCCTGCGAGCACATAGTCGAGCTCGCGGAGGTGGATCTCGTTTGCCCGTTCGCGGTCGAGCGTGAGCGCTGGCCTGAGGTGGGTGACGGTGAGCATGAGGTCGCCAGGCCCGTAATGGTCTGGGGCGAGCCCCAGCCTGCGGTCGATCGCGATGACTGCGGCGAGCGCGACCTCGAGCCTGTCTGAGAGCGCGTCGATCTCGTCTGTCGATCCCACCCGCCTGCCGAGGAGCGGCATCAGGGGCCCGTTTGCCTCGGAGATGTGCCTGCGCAGGAAGTGCTCGACCGCAGACGCAGGGTTGTCGTTGGTGCCAGCCGTCGCGGCGCAGTCCTCGGCGAGTTCGCAGATCTTTTCCAGCGCAATCACGCGGATCGCGTTGACGAGTTCGGTCTTGCTTGGGTAGCGGCGGTAGATGCTGGCGACACCGGTGTTCGCGCGTGCAGCGACCTCAGACATGGGCGCACCCCACCCCCATTCGCTGAACACCTCGCGCGCTGCGCGCAGGATCGCGCCGTCGTTGCTCTGCGCCTCGCGGGCGCGTCCGCGCAGCGGTGTCGCGTCTGCTTCGGTGTCGGGGGAACTCACGCTTCCAAGCTACCGCGATTTGCCATACACTTCTATCGGAACGAAGCATTCCGTTCCGATAACTAAGGGCGTCGCTGCCCGCGAAGAGAAGTTGAGCAGCCATGCAGAACACCCAAGCACACTCCCCCAGCACCGCGCCCACCCCAACGGTCGGCGGCGGCACGCGCCAGCCTGCGCCCAAGAGGGTAGGGCCCGTGCCCACGTCGCGCGGCCTCGTCTTCTCGCTCGCGATTGCGGTGCTCGGCTTCTCGATGATGCAGACGCTGCTCGTTCCCGCGCTCCCGACATTCATGCGCGAGTTCGACATCGACGCCTCCCTCGCCGGATGGATACTCACGAGCTACCTGCTCTGCGGCGCGGTCGCGGCCCCTATCCTCGGATCCCTCGGCGACCGCTACGGGCACAGGAGGATCCTGCTCCTCACGCTCGCGATCTTCGTAGCCGGCGGCGTGCTCGCCGCACTCGCCTGGTCGCTCCCCGCGCTGCTCGTCGGCCGCGTACTCCAGGGTGCGAGCACTGCGACGTTCCCGCTCGCGCTCGCGATCGTGCGCCGCCACACCGACGGTCAGCGTCAGCGCAGCGCAACAGGCTGGCTCAGCGGCACGCTCGGCCTCGGCGCCGGTGCCGCGCTGGTCATCGGCGGCGTCATCGTCGAGCACACGTCGTGGCACTACCTGTTCGTCGCCGGTGCTGCGATGGGCGTCCTCTCGATCGCGCTCGTACTGTTCTTCGTGCCGGCATCGACGCGCGGTCATGCCGCACGCACGGACTGGCCGGGGACCGCGCTGCTCACAGTCGGGCTGCTCGCGCTTCTACTCGCGATCTCGCAGGGCGCATCCTGGGGCTGGGCGTCGGCAGCCGTGCTCGGATTGTTCCTGCTGGCCGCCGTCGCGCTGACAGCACTCGTGCTCGTCGAGCGGCGCACAGCGGCTCCGCTCATCGACGTGCGCACGCTCGCGCGGCCTGCGCTCGCAGTGACGAACGGGCTCACCCTGTTCCTCGGATTCATCCCCTACCTGTTCTACGTTGGCCTCCCCGTGCTGCTACAGGGAGACCCGGCCGCCGGCTTCGGTCAGGGATTCACGGTCACGCAGACGGGCCTCGCGCTCTTGCCAGGCGCGATCCTCGTGTTCCTCGGCGGACGCTTCGCCCCCTGGCTCATCGCACGCACGAGCTCGAAGCTCACCGCGTTGCTCGCGCTCTCCGTGATGGGCATCGGCAGCATCGGGATCGCCGTCATGCCCGACAGCCTGTGGGCCATCGTCGCGTTCTTCTCGCTCGTCGGTCTCGGCAACGGCATCGGCTTCGCTGTCGTCTCGGATCTCGTCGCGGGCCTCGCACCGCGCGACGAGATCGCCGCGGCGCTCGGTGTGAACGGCGTGCTCCGCACGGTCGGCTCAGCGCTCGGGGCACCGATCTCCACGGCCGTGCTCACGAGCGTCGCGGTCGCAGCGAGCGGGGCGAGCACGCTCGGATCCTTCTCCGCCCTGTTCGTGATCGGCGCGGTCGTGAGCGTCGCTGGTGCCGTATTCGCGCTCACGCTCCCTCCCCGAGTCCGCTGACAATCTGTCGGCGCGGGTGTTCAGTGCGCCCGTGCCGCGGATACGGTGGAGACATGGACTGGATGTACGTAGCCGGCGGAGGTGCGTTTGTCACCGGCGTGCTGCTGTGGCTCATCGGCGGGGCCTGGGGGCGTCACCAGCGCGGCAAGAGCGCGCGCCGCTTCGCCCCCAGTAGCAGCGGCACTACCGCCGCTTACCGCCGAGCGGCAGCACGAGCGGCGTCCCAGAAACCGGGTCCGTGATGACCCTGCACGGCAGGTCGTAGACCGCCTCGACGATCTCCTCGGTGATGATCTCGCGCGGCTCACCCTGCGCGACTATCTCGCCCTCGCGCATCGCTACGAGGTGCGAGGCGTAGCGTGCAGCGTGATTGAGGTCGTGGAGCACGGCGACAAGCGTCGCGCCGTCGCGGTGCAACCCTGCGAACAGCTCAAGCAGATCGATCTGGTGTGCGATGTCGAGGAAGGTCGTCGGCTCGTCGAGCAGCAGGTGCCCGGTCTCCTGAGCGAGCGCCATCGCCACCCACACCCGCTGCCGCTGCCCGCCCGAGAGCTCGTCGACAAGGCGTCGCGACAGCTCCGTGACGCCCGTCGCCTCCATCGCTGCCGCGACAGCGGCCTCGTCGGCGCGGCTCCAGGTGCGCATCGCGTTCTGGTGGGGAAACCGGCCGCGCGAGACGAGATCGGCGACCGTGATCCCGTCGGGGGCGATCGAGGATTGCGGGAGCAGACCGAGCCGCTTCGCAACCTCCTTCGATTTCAGCGAGTGGATCTCGGAGCCGTCGAGCAGCACGCTGCCGGCGCTCGGCTTGAGGAGCCTTGCGAGCCCGCGCAACAGCGTCGACTTACCGCAGGCATTCGGTCCGATGATGATCGTGAACGAACCGTCAGGCACCTCGAGTGTGAGGTCGTTGATGACGGGCTCGTCGCTGTAGCCGAGGGCAACATCGCGTGCGATGAGCGTGGCAGTCATAGCATTCCTTTCACGCGCGGCGCGCGTACTGTGTGGCAAGCAGCCAGGCGAGATACAGCCCGCCGACGGATACGGTGACGACGCCAACTGGCACCATCATGAACTGCGCGACGGTGTCAGAAACGACGACGAGCGCCGACCCGGTGAGCATGAGCGGCACTGTCCCCATTGGGGTGTTGGTGCGCAGCAGCCGCTGACTGATTTGGGGGGCCGCGAGCGCGATGAACGAGATCGGGCCGGCGGCGGCGGTCACGAGGGCGACGAGCGCGACGCCGAGCACCATCGCGGTGAAGCGGGTGCGCCCCGTGTGCACGCCGAGCGCCGTTGCGGCGTCGTCACCCATCTCGAGCACGGGCAGCGTGCGGTTGAGCGGCAGCGCCGCGAGGGCGACGAGCACGAACACCCCGGCGGCGGGGAGGAGCTGGTCGAAGCCGAGCGATGCGAGCGATCCGGCACCCCAGGTCGCCGCCATCATCGCCTTTTCGACGCTCACCGAGATGAGGATCCACGAGGTGAGCGAGCCGAGACCTGCGGAGACGCCGATGCCGACGATGATGAGCCGGAACGAGGAAACGGTGCGTTTCATCGCGAGCACGTAGACGAGCAGCGCGGTGATGAGACCGCCAACGAGGGCTCCTGCCGCCTTGTACATGTAGGTGTTCAGACCGAGCGCGACCATCATGAGGGTCACGCCGAACTGCGCGCCAACACCGAAGCCGATGATGTCTGGCGAGCCGAGCGGATTGCGGGTGAGCGACTGGAAGATGCCGCCGGAGAGCGCGAGCGCGCCGCCGCAGAGGATCGCGAAGAGGACGCGCGGGAAGCGCCACTCGAAGACGACCTGTCGCGTGTCTGGGTCGGTGGTTGGGTCGAAGAGCGCGCGCAGTACCTCGCCGAAACTCACGTCATACGCCCCGATTGTCATGGAGGTCACGCCGAAGACGATGATGACGGCGACGAGCGCGATACTCACCCACACGCTGCGGGCGCGGACGGCGAATGCGAAGCGGCTGGCTTCGACGCGGAACTCACGCCTGCCGAAATCAACGACGTTGTGTTGGGTGTTCACAGTCCACTCACCTGCCTGCGGCGCACGAGCGCGATGAGCACGGGAGCGCCGAGCAGCCCCGTCACGATGCCGACGCGGAGCTCGCCGTTCGGGAGCACGACGCGGCCAAGGATGTCTGCGAGGAGCAGGAAGATCGCGCCGACGACGAGCGAGTACGCAATCACCCAGCGCTGGTCAGGGCCCGTGAACCAGCGCACCGCGTGCGGGATCATGATGCCAACGAACCCGATCGGCCCAACGGCCGCGACCGCGGTCCCGGCGAGGAGCGTGACGGCGATGATGACGCAGATGCGTGTGACTCTGATCCTGGCGCCGAGCGCCTGGGCGAGGTCGTCGCCGAGGGCGAGTGCGTTGAGCGAGCGAGCACTGAGCAGGCCAAGCAGGAGCCCGGCAAAGATGAGGGGGGCCGCCCACGCGAGCTGCTCGAGTTCGCGCCCGGCGACGGACCCGACACCCCAGAACCGCATGATCTGGAGGGTGCTGTTGTTCTGCAGTACGATCGCGGTCGTGAAGCCCGTGAAGGCTGCGCCGAGGGCGACGCCCGAGAGCGTGAGCTTCATCGGGGTCGCGCCCGTCGGGCCGAAGGAGCCGAGGGCGTAGACGAGCACGGTGAGCACGAACGCGCCCGCGAGCGCGAACGGCACATATGCTCCTGGCTCGCTGAAGCCGAGCACGCCAACCGCAAAGGTCACGGCGAACGATGCGCCAGCGTTCACGCCGAGGATGCCAGGATCCGCGAGCGGGTTGCGGGTAAATGCCTGAATGAGCGCGCCGCAGACCGCGAGCGCCGCCCCAATGAGGATCGCGTACACCGTGCGCGGCACACGCAGTTCCCGCACCATGAGGTGCAGCGCGTTCTCGTCGTCATACGAGGTGAGGGCGGCGAGCACCGTCGCCGGGTCGATGGACTTGCTGCCAACCGCGAGCGAGGCGACCGCGGTGAGTGCAAGCAGGGCGACGCAGACCACGAGACCGAGCACAAGGGCCCAGTGTCTGCGGCGGGCGATCGGGCGGCGAACCGCCGGGAGCGGGGCCGCGACGCGGCCCCGCTCCGAGAGAGTGGGTGTCACTCGCCGTTGATTGTCGGCTTGCCCTGCAGCGCAGCGGCAAGGTCGTCGACGTACTTCGGCAGCATGTACTGCAGCGAGAGCACCGTGGGTGCGCTGATCGCTGAGGCCTCCGCCTGGTCGCTGTAGATGACGTAGGCGTTGTTGGCGATGGGGTTCCAGCGCGAGACGATCTTGTTCTCGACCGTGTAGGTGCCCTCGGCCTTGCTTCCGCCCCACGCGGCGAAGAGGTCAGCCTCGACGTCGTAGAGGTTCTCGAGGCTCACGCCCGTGTACCAGTTGTCACCCTCGGCGGTCGCGAGGAAGCTGTCCATCGCGCTCGTCGACTTGAAGCCGAGCGATTCGGTGATGCGCACGCGGGGATCGTATTCGAGGTAGACGCCGAGATCAGTTCCGCCCTCGTTGAGGGTGAGGCCCCAAACAAACACCTTGTCTTCGAACTCCGGGTGCTCTGCTGCGAGCGAGGTGACGAGTTCGTCGGTCTCAGCGACGAGCTCCTCCGCCTTTTCGTCCTCCCACATCGCCTTGCCGACGGTGCGCGTCATGTCTTCCCAGGTGCTCGGATCCCACGGGCCCTTGATGTAGGGCACGGTCGGAGCGATCTCGCTCAACCGCTCGTACTCAACGTCGGTCACTCCCGAGTACAGGCTGAGGATGAGGTCGGGCTTGAGCTCCTTGATGCCCTCGTAGTTCGGGCCTTCCTTTGCGTAGGGGATGATCTCGGGGGTCTCGCCGTAGTTTTCCATGACGAAGTCTTTGAACCAGGGCTGGTAGCCGCTCTCGTCCGCTCCCCACACCTCTTCGATACCGACCGGGTTCTCACCGAGCGCGGCAACAATGTCTGGCGTCATCCAGCCGAGGGCGACGATCCGCTTCGGCTTTTCGGGGATGTTCGTTGAGCCGTGCGCGTGCTCGATCGTGACGCCGGTTTCTGCGCCCGTGTCCTGGGCTGTGTCTGCCGGGGCAGAGCAGCCTGCGAGGGCGATCGCGGCGGCAGCGACGAGCGCAGCTACGCCCAAGAGGCGCCTGGTGTGTGAACGCGAAGAGGCGTGCAACATGATTCTCCTTGCGGGAAGAGGGGTGGTCGTGGCCGCGAACCCGCGGCAGCAAGTTAGGCAAGCCTTACCTAACACATCAACGTTAGGAGCGAAGGACTCCCCCGTGTGTTGCCGAGCGGACGACTTCTACCGCAAAACCGCCAAACATCCGATTTACCGCCAGTACGCGCGGTGCGCGTCGTCGGCCTTGGCGCGCGCCGCGTACTGCCGTGGGGTCATCCCGAAGCGCCCCTTGAATGCAGCCGAGAAGGCGCTCGTCGAGTCGTAGCCGCACTTGTTACCCGCGGCGCCGACGGGGGTGCCGCCGACAATGAGGCGCGCGGCAGCGGTCATGCGCACGCCAGTGCGCCACTGCCCGAAACTCATCCCAATGTCGTTGCTGAACACCCTGAGCACGGTGCGCTCGTGCAGGCCGTGCTGCGCGAACAGCTCGCGCGCGGTGCGCGCGTCGCCGGGCGAGGCGAGCACCGTCTCGACGAGCGGCCGCACCCGCTCGTCGCCCGGAACGGGGATCTCACCCGCGTCGCCGAGCGGGTCTGGTGCCGGGAGCTGGAGCATGTCAATGAGCACCCCCTGGATACGAACCCGGAGGTCGGGATCCATGTCGTTGCCTCCGAGGTGGAGCATCATCTCCTGCACAGCACGCTGCACGTGCACGCGCGTGACGCTCACCACCGGGGCGTCGAGGGCCGAGTCTGGCACGTAGGTGTAGCACCCGACCGCGTCGCGCTCGTGGCGCGCGGTATGTGGCGTGTGCGCGGGGATCCAAATCCCCTGCCCGGGGGCAAGCCGCCAGATCGAGTCCTCGAGATACACCCACAGGGTGCCGCGGTAGCACCACGCGAGCATCGGTTCCGGGTGAGTGTGCGGCGGGGAGACCGGGCGCTCGCCGCGACCCTCACCGGTAATGACACCCGTCGACATGAGGAAGGGAGCACTCATCGAGGAGGCGTGCTGCTCGCTCGCTCCCCAATCAATAGGCCCCATCCAATTCATCAGATGATTAGCGTAGCAGGGGTTTCCGCCGTCGCGCGAGCCGGCCCCCGAGTGCGGGAAGCCAGGCGAGCGCCCTCGGAGCGGCCCGCGGTTAGCGGGCGAGGAAGCGGGTGGCCATTTCGCGAATTCCCGCGGGCTCCCCCGCCCACCCCTCGACGAGTGTGCGAAACAGCGTCGGCCCGACAAGTTCAGCCGCGAGCTCGGCATCAGACCCCGCGCCCACACCGACCCCGGTTTGAGCCGCGACCCCAACGCCTGGAGTGCGACTACCGAGCGCGCCCCTGTCACGCAGGTCCGCAATGAAGGCGCGCGCGGCGTCGCCGAGCACATCGGTTCCGCGCAGCAGCTCGGCCACTTTGTGGTCGTGCTGCGCCTCACCGAGCAGGGCCCGGTAGGCAAGCCCGGCGTCAGAGGACGTCAGAAACTTCGAGAGGGCCGTGAGAAACGCGGCAACGTCCGCCGCAGCGCTCGCGCCAGGCTCAACGGTGAGCTCGCGCGCGGCGTCTGTCGCGCTCGCCTCGAGCAGAATCTCAGCCTTCGAAGACCACCAGCGGTAGACGGTTTGCCGCCCCACCTTCGCCCGCTCAGCAATGCCCTTCATAGTCATCGCCGCGTAGCCCTCTTCGACGAGCATGTCGTCGACTGCCCTGAGCACGGCGAGCCGGGCGTCTTCGCTCCGCGGCCGGCCAAGTGGTCGTGTGCGCTCCTCCATGGTGTTCACCCTAACACTTTCGAGACTTGCTGATCCGAAACTCACGTGGGTACCATTACGATACAGCTTGACTCGAAAAGAGATGGACCAGATGACCACCCCAAGATCCGCCACCGCAGCCACGCGCCGCGACCGCCGACCGACCGTCACGCGCGACATCGTCGTGACCGCACGCGAGCAGCTCAGCCCGCGCATGCTCAGACTCACCCTCGGCGGTGACGACCTCGTCGCCACCGTCCACGACACCCCAGGCGCCTGGATCAAGCTCTTCATCGACGAGCCAGACGGCTTCGGCGAACACGGTCGGGCGTACACCGTTCGCAGCTTCGACCCGATGCGCGACGAAATCACCATCGACGTGTTTCGGCACGGCGCGGGCACCGTCGCGCGCTGGGCGCACGAGAGCAGGATCGGCACGCGCGCGCGAATCGGGGGCCCGCGAGCAAGCGGCGCCCCAACGAGCGCGGCGACCGCGCTGACGCTCTTCGGCGACGAGACCGCGCTCCCGGCGATCGCCGCCATCCTCGAACGCGAGCACTCGGGCCGCACCATCGCGGCCACCATCGAGCTTGGCGACGACAGGGACCGCCAAGACATCGCGCTCCCGCGCGGCGCGGCGATCACCTGGCTCACCCGCGGCAACGGCGAACGCCCCGGCACCCAGCTGCTCGCCGCCGCCGAGCAGGCGGCGTTCCCCCGAACCTCCGGCGTGTGGTTTGCGGGTGAGGCGGCATCAGCGCACTGGTTTCGGCACCGCCTCCAGGCCCTGGACATCGCACAACTGCACGTCCAGGGCTACTGGCGAAGCGGCGTCGGCGACTACCGGGAGTAGTCGGGGCCGGCCGCAGTGGCCTCGGCGACAGCCGCGGCCACCGCGGCAACCGTCGTAAACGCCATACCCGCAAACAGCGCGGTTGCGCCAACCTCGCCCGCTCGGCGCATCTCCCCCGCGTCATCCACAAGCTCGGCGAGCACCCCGACGGGGGTCATTCCGGCGAGCCGCAGCAGATCCACCGTGGCCTCCGTGTGCCCGCCGCGGCCGAGGGTGCCGAGCGGATGCGCCCGGAGCGGCAGGATGTGGCCCGGCCGAATAAGGTCGGCTGGCTGCGTCGCGTGGTCGGCGAGCGCATTCACCGTGAGCGCGCGGTCCGTCGCGGATATCCCCGTACTCAGCACCGCACGCGCGTCCACGGTCACCGTATAGGCCGTGCCGCGCGGATCCTCGTTGCGAGCAACGAGCGGCGGAAGCTCGAGCGCGTCCGCCCGATCCGCGGTGAGCGGTGCACACAGCAGCCCCGACGTGTGCCGCACCATCCAGCCGATGGCCGCGGGCGTCGCGAGCTCGGCGGAGACGATCGCGTCGACCTCGTTCTCGCGCGAGGCGCTGTCGGCAACGAGCACCACCTCGCCTCGGCGCAGGCGCGCGAGCACCTCGGGGATGGGGGTCAGTTCGAGTTCGTTCACGGGGATCTCCAAATCCATTTCGAGACAGAGTGTCTTGATAGAGCGTATCATTTCAAGCCACGCTGTCTCGATTGGCGCGTGACGGGCTAACACCCGAGCCATCTGCCTCCCGCGGCGCCCGCGCGGGGTCTGCGCGGGGTCTGCGCGCGGGCCATCCGACCGTGTCCGCCCTACTTCCGCGCGGCGATCGCGGCGTCGAGCGCCTCCGTAATGTCGTTCACGTACTGCGGCTGGAACAGCTTCCCCTCAAGGAAGAACGTTGGGGTGCCCTGCACGCCGAGCTGCTGCCCCTGCTCGAAATCGAACTCGACGCGCTCCTGCGTCGCGGGATCGGCCACGGCGGCATCGTATGCGCCCATGTCGAGCCCAAGCGCTTCGGCGAAGCCCCGGAAGCGGGGTGCCTCAGACTCCTGCCGCTCACCCCACTCCAACTGCGTTTCAAACATGCGCTGGTACATCTGCTCGAACTTGCCCTGCTGCGCCGCGGCTTCGACCGCAATCGCCGCGTTCATCGAGTTCTTGTGGGCGGGAATCGGGAAGTATCGAACCACGAAACTCACCTGATCGGCATACTCCTCCCGCACATCCTCCATGACGGGGTAGATCTCCCGGCACGCCTCGCACTCGAAATCGAGGAACTCGACGAGCACCGGCGCATCCTTGCCTGCGTCCGCGAGCAGGTGCGAGTTCTCGGTGACCAGCGGGACTGCCGGCTTGGCGCCCGGTTCCCCAGCCGGGTCGGATCCGTCACCGGCTGGCGAGGAGCCGGCCTTTCCGAGCGCAAGCACAATGAACAGAATGAGCGCGCCAGCGAACACGGTCGGAATGGTGATGAGCGCAACCTTCGCCGAGGTGCTCAACCGTTTTCGCTGCTGTGGTTCGCCCGGCTGGGCGGGATGCGGCGTACGGGGGGTCTGAGAGTCTGTGCCGGTCATGCCGAGCCCTTTCTGTTGTCCTCGCGGGCTTCGTGTTCGTGAAACTTCGCCAGGTATGCGTTGTATTCGTCGAGCGCAGCGTCTTCCGCTGGCGCCCGGTGCCGCGCGACCCGCAGGTCCCTGCTGCGCCACTTCGAGAGCGTGAAGATGAGCACAATGAGCAGCGGGAGCTGCCCGTATGTCCACACCAGGCTGCCACTCAACGACTGGTCAAAGGCGCGCGTGATGCCCCACCCTTCGGGCTCGGTCGAGTACCAGCTGAGCATGCCACTCGCGCTCCTGATCAGCACGAGCCCGAACAGCGCGTGAATCTGCAGCTCGAGGAAGGCACTCACCATGCGCATGCCAAACGATGGCGAGCGCGGCAGCGGGTCAAGCGCCCACAGCGGTGCGCCGCCAATAATGCCGAGGACCAGGAGGAGCGCGAGCAGCGTCTGGTGCCCGCCGGGGGTGGCCATCACCCAACTGATCGCGTCGGTGAAGTACAGGCCGGGGAAGGCCGCGATGGCGATGATGATCGCGACCATCGGGTGCAGCAGGATCCACGCCGCGCGCGAGCGCTGAGCTGCGATCGCCGCGCGCACCACCCACTTGCCAGGCCCGACGTGTGGGGTCGTGCGCAGCAGCAGCTTGCCCGGCGAACCCATGAGCAAGAGCGGGGGCGCCGCGACGAAGAGCGTGATCTGTTGGAACACGAGCGCCGTCACGAGGTCATCGGCGTACTGGTTCACGCCGAGCCCGGTCGCCGCGAACCAGGCGAGACAGCCGAGCACGAACGAGATCGTGCCTGGCACTGTCCAGCGGCGGCCGCGCGCCCACAGGGAGATCGCTCCCGCGAGGTAGGCGATCAGGCATGCGACGGCAAGCCACCCAAGCAACGGCACACTGGTGACGTTGAAGGTGACGAGGTCAGCGATTTCAAGGGTGCTGGTGACAGCGCGGCTCGTGGGGTTCACAGGGCGTTGCGCCTTTCTCGGTACGTGCGGCTGGCCGCGGGCGTTGCGGTGGTGTCGCGCTGGCCGCGGCTGGTCTCACACCAACGGCGGCTCCGAGGTGCTCGGCTCGGGGTACGCGTGCGCCACGCCTCCCCGCCGTCGAGCGTCGACCGCTCAGGTGCGGCTGATGGAGAGCAACCGAAATAGCGGAAGCGGGAGCCCGCGCGGCGCCCGCGCCACCGATCGGAGCCGCACGGCTGGACGTGGTCGAGCAACCGCGAGCCGCGGCGCAGCGCGTGCCGCGAAGAATCCGATAGTGAGGAGCAGCACGAGCACGCAGGCGGCAGCGACCCCGAGCGAATCATCGCCCGGTTGCCCGTGCTCCCCCTGCACGCCAATGACGGCTCCGGAGGGCGCAGCGTCTGGCGTCACGGCGGCCGCCGCTGCAGAAGACACCACGGGCGTTGGCGCCGCGTTGAGCCCGTGAATGTGTGGCCCGATGAGGATGAGTGCGAGAAACGATACGAATGCGAGGAGGAACACGAGGCCGCGGCCTGACACCGGCCTCACGCCGACCGTCCCTGAACGCATCGAATCTCCACCGCCTTGAACTCGAATTTACGGTAGCACCGCAACGGTGAAGAAGCCCTGTGATTGCAGCGGCGACGGCGGATCTTTAGCCCTGCGGCTGCAGCCAGTCGAGGTTCACGCGCACCGCGATATCTTCGACGGCGACGCGCTCCCCTTCTGGGGTGCGCGGCGCAACGGTGACGGGTGCTCCCGTGCCCTGCTCGACGAGTGCGAGTGGCCCGCCGCTGTGCTGCAGGTAGGTGTTGCCCCACTGCATGAGCGCAAACACGGCAGGGAAGAGGTCGCGCCCCATCTGGGTGAGCTGGTACTCGTACCTGGTGCGCTGGCCAGGCTCGCGATACGGCTGCTTTTCAAAGATGCCGAGCGCGACCAGCTTCTTCAGGCGCGCTGCTGCAACCGCATCGGTGACGCCAACTCGCGCGGCGAAGTCGTCGAAGCGGGTCGTGCCGTAAAACGCCTCACGGAGCAACAGCATGGCGGTGCGCGATCCCACGACATCCATGGCTTTGCCGACCGAGCATTCCTCCGTACTCCAGGAGGATCGGTCGGCGAGCGGGCCGGAGAGTTTGACGGACATACGCGAATTGTACCACCTGACTTGTGCAAACAATAGCGAGCATCGTACTATCTAACTATGGTCACACATAGTCAGCAAGGTGGCGCGGCCACCCTCACTTCGGTCGGCGGCTTCCTGAGCTCCCAGCCAGACGCCACACACGCGTCACCGCACGATCTCTGGGGTTTCGGCGGGCTACACGGCGGCCTCGCCCTCGCCGCCATGACGAACGCGATGCGCGCAACGGCCGCACGCGCAGCTGGCCTGTCGCCTGACGATCCACCCCAGGCGAACCCGCAGCGCCTGCGCAGCGTCACCGGCAGGCTGCACCGCGCCGTACGCGAGGAGTTCCGCATCGAAGCGGCAACCGACAGCGCGACCCGCTCAACAACCTCAACCAGCGCACGCATTGTCGCCGCGGCGAGCGGCCACGACGACCCCACCCAGCCCGAGGCCACACCGCTCGCAAGCGCAACGGCGCTCTTTGGCAGCGACAGCACGCTCGACACCCAAGCGATCCTCCCCACCCCGCCAGCTGTACCCACCTGGCGTGAGGGAACCCTGTTCCGCCCGCCACCCTCGTTCGTTCCAGTGAGCGTGCACACCGAGCTTCGCGTGACGGGAACCCACCGCCCCTTCGCAGGTGGCACCGAGCCACGGCTCACCTCCTGGATCCGCCTCACCGACGACGACCTCCCGCCAGACGACCACCGGCTCCTCTTCCTCGTCGACGCACTCGCACCCTCATACGCGGCAATACTCTCCGCACCAACCGCCATCCCCACCGTCGAACTCTCCGTCCACTTCAGCGGAGCACACGCAACAACGCCGTGGGTGCTCGTCGACGCACACACCACAACCACCACTCCCAGCGGGTGGAACACCGAGACCATCAACGTCTTCGGCGAAGACGGCACCCATCTCGCCGAAGCCAGGCAGCTCAGACTAGTGCGCCAGGCACAGGCGTCGTAGGCTCACACCAGATAGTTAGCTGAAAGGACAGCACATGAGAGACGCAGTCATCGTCGAGGCAGTACGTACCCCAGTTGGCAAGGGCCGCCCGACGGGCGCGCTCGCGGAGGTACACCCCGTCGACCTCCTCGCCCACTCACTCAGCGCCCTCATCGAGCGCACCGGCATCGACCCAGCACTCGTCGACGACGTCATCGGCGGCGTCGTCAGCCAGGTCGGCGAACAGGGCGGCAACATCACCCGCAGGGCGGCGCTCGCCGCCGGTTTCCCTGACACGGTTCCGGCGATCTCCATCGACCGCCAGTGCGGCAGCAGCCAGCAGGCCGTCCACTTCGCCGCTCAGGGAGTGATCTCTGGCGCGTACGACATCGCCATCGCTGCTGGCGTTGAATCGATGAGCCGCATACCCATTGGGTCCTCCGTCGCCGGCGCGAACGATATCAACGGGGTGGCGCTCGCTGAACGCTACCCAGATGGGCTCGTAGACCAGGGATACTCGGCTGAGCTCATCGCCTCACGCTGGGGCATCACGCGCGAGGAGATGGACTCATTCGCGATCACTTCGCACGAGAAAGCTGATGCGGCGACGAAGGCAGGTGCCTTCGACGCCGAGATCGCACCCGTCGCCGGGCTCACCCACGACGAGGGGATCAGGCCGGGCGGCACACTCGAGAAACTCGCAACGCTGCAGCCGGCGTTCTACAACGAGGAGATGGCAGAACGCTTCCCCCAGATTGATTGGAACGTCACTGCAGCCTCAGCGAGCCAGATCAGCGACGGCAGTGCAGCGGTCATGGTGACCACGAGCGAGATGGCCGAAAAGCTTGGCCTCACCCCGCTCGCCAGAGTGCACAGCTTTGCCGTTGCAGGGGCTGACCCGTTGTACATGCTCACCGCCGTTATCCCGGCAACAGCACAGGTACTGAAGCGTGCCGGGCTGAGCATTGACGACATCGACCTGTTCGAGGTGAGTGAGGCCTTCGCCCCCGTCGTCCTGGCGTGGGCGAAGGAAACCGGGGCCGACCTCACCAAGGTAAACAAGCGCGGCGGCGCGATCGCTCTCGGGCACCCGCTCGGCGCGAGCGGCGCGCGGCTCATGACCACACTCGTGCACACCCTCAAGGACACGGGGGCCAGGTATGGCCTCCAGACCATGTGCGAGGGCGGGGGCATGGCGAACGCGACGATCCTCGAGCGGCTGTAGCTCGAGCTCACCGCCGTGGCGGCTACATCCGGTCACTGGTTCGAAAACGCGCTATCGAAGCTCGCTTCGGGACGCGTCCAGAGCAGTGACCGGATGTACGCGAGCGCTTCTGGTGCGCCGTGCAGCCGATCCATCCCTGCGTCTTCCCACTCGATCGAAATCGGCCCGGTGTAGCCGATGGCGCGCAGCGCACGCAGCGCGTCTTCCCATGGCACATCCCCTCGGCCCGTCGAAACGAAGTCCCAGCCGCGCCGCGGATCCCCCCACGGCATGTGCGATCCGAGCACCCCGGATCTCCCATTGTGCGGCCGCAGTCGCGTGTCCTTGCAGTCGACATGGTAGATCCGGTCTTGAAAGTCCCAGATGAAACCGACCGGGTCGATGTTCTGCCACATCATGTGACTCGGATCCCAGTTAAACCCGAACGCGCGCCGATGGCCGATCGCTTCGAGCGCGCGCACGCTCGACCAGTAGTCGTAGGCGATCTCCCCAGGGTGGACCTCGTGCGCGAATCGCACCCCCTCGCCGTCGAACACATCAAGGATCGGATTCCAGCGCGCCGCGAAGTCGTCGAATCCCTGCTCAATAACCGTTTCGGATACCGGCGGGAACATCGCAACATACTGCCAGATCTTTGATCCGGTGAAGCCGACGACGGTGTCTACACCGAGTTTTCTTGCCACGCGCGCGGCCCGCTTCATGTCCTCAGCCGCGCGTTGACGTACCCCCTCACCGTCGCCGTCTCCCCAGGTGTATGGTCGGACAATTGCCTCGTGCCGAAAATCGATGGGGTCATCGCACACTGCCTGCCCGGTGAGGTGGTTCGAGATCGCGTGGAGATTGAGGCCGTACCGCTCGAGGATCTCGAGCCGCGACCGGAGGTAGGCGTCGTCCTCGTCTGCGCGCTTGAGGTCGAGGTGATCACCGGAGGCCGCGAGTTCGAGCCCGTCGTACCCCCAGCCGCTCGCGAGCTTCGCAACCTCCTCGAGGGGAAGATCGGCCCACTGGCCGGTGAACAGGGTGACCTGGGGTGTTGTGGGGCTGGTCATCGCGGGTACCTTTCGGTCTGCATGGCTGTAAGGAATCCGAGGGTGTCCTCGGCGAGCGCGTCCTGGCTGCTGGCGAGCGGCCGCCAGACGGACGCGGCTACGGCGATCGTGTCGTTGTCACCGGTGAAGCTCTCAAGCACGAGCGGGCCGGCGTAGCCCGCGTCGTCGAGCGCGTCGAGGAAGGCCGGCCAGTCCGTGTTGTCGCCACCGACGGCACCACGATCGTTGCCGCAGACCTGCACGTGAGCGATGTGTGTGCCAGCGGAGCGGATCGCAGGTGCGATCCCGCGCTCCTCGATGTTCATGTGATAGCTGTCGAGCGCGAGCCCAAGGCCGCCGCCAAGCAGCGGCCCGAGCGCACCGAGTCCTTGGTCGACGGTGTTGATGAGGCTCGTCTCGTAGCGGTTCAGAGGCTCCACCGCGAGCCGCACACCCGCGGCTTCGGCGTGGGCCACGACAGGAGCGAGCCCATCGCGAAGCTCGTCGTACAGCCCCTGCCTGGCGGAGTCGGATATCCGCCAGGTGCGGCCGGTCTCGGTGTAGAAGGGGCCCGCGACGCTACTCGACCCGAGCGCGTGGGCGACGTCGACGCAGTGCATCAGGTAGGCCTGGGTGGCTGCGATCTGGTCGCGCGGCGCTGCGACCAAATTCCGGCCAGCCCCCATCGCGCCGACCACTACCGGCGCGAGCCCGTGTTCGGCGACAATGCCCCGTGCGCGTTCCGGCGACCAATCCCCCGGCTGCTCGACCGGCAGTTCGATCGCGGTGAATCCGAGGCGAGCAATCTTCCCGGCAAGCGTTTCGAGTGTCGCGTCGCTCAGCGGGCTCGCCCACACCCACGTGTTCACCCCGAGTGCGCGTCGCATGCTGCCTCCTTGCAGTCAGTGATCGTGTCGGTGATCAGTTCGTTCGAGCTGGCACGTACGCTGCTGGCTCGAGATCCGACAAGGATATCCCCGTCGACTCCCGAGCCAGCGTCGCGCGAAGCGAGCGGTCGTGCCTCCCGGTTAGGGGATGCGGCGCTCCTGCCAGATCTTCGGGAAGCCTGGGAGATTCTCCCCACCAAACTTCGCGTAGTGCCCGTCTGGCATGCCCTCGTTATCGGCGAGGTACCCGTCGAGCTCATCGGCGGGGATGGGGTTCTGTGGCAGCACCCACTCCTTCGGCACCTCTTCGCCGGCGAAGATCATCGACGCTGCGATGAGCGGGGTTCGCCACTGGAAGTTCGAGTAGACGGGCGCCAGCCCGGTGAGCCCGGTCGACTTCCATTTCCGGAGGAAACTCATCTCGTCCTCACCCGTCATCACTGGGTAGTCGAGTCCGGCATCCTCAAACGCTTCGATGGCGGCAACCGCGCCGTCACCCGCGTCCATCCAGACGCCGTGCACGTCGCCCTTCGCCAGTTCGTCCGAGATGATCTTCTTAATCTCCGTCGGGTCGCCGCCGCTGAAGTAGTCGACTGCGGTGATGCCGGCGTCGCCGAAGATCTTCTCTGCTGCTGCCCACCGGTGCTCGAGCACGTCAACGCCCGGAGCGATCCTCAGGGCGACGACCTTGTCGCCCTTGTTGAGGTTGTCGACGAGGAACTCTGAGGTGTCAATTCCCCACGCGAAGCCGCCGATCGGGTGGATGAAGGTCACCGGGCAGTCGGTCTGCACTCCGCGGTCGAAGAGCACGACGGGTTTGCCGGTGTCGCACGCACGCTGCACGGCAGGCGTCATTGCCGCCGTGCTGTTCGGGGAGATCACGAAGAAGTCGCAGTTGCCCTCCGCGATGAAGTAGTCGATGTCGGCGATCTGTGTGTCGTCGCTGTCCTGCGCGTCACGTGTCTCCAGTTCGCTGATCGCACCGGAAGCCTGCAACTCCTTGAGCTGCTCGTTCATGGTGATCCAGCCAGTCTGGCGCCACGGATTCGACAGGGAGGCGTTCGCGAAGCAGCCCTTCTTTGCCCCGTCAGAAGCGAATTCCGAGGTGTCGACCATCTCGGCGTTGATGTGTTGCAGATACGGTTCGTCCGCTGGCCCACCCGGGGTGACGCCGCGTTCGTCGTACTGCTTGTCAAACAGTGCCTGATCGAACCACTCCCCTTCTGCCTCGGTCGTCTCAGTTTCGCCTGGGGCGCTGACCCCTGGGTCGGTCGTGCAGCCGGCAAGGCCGAAGAGTGAAACTACTCCGACCATGGCGAACGCTACGTGCATTCGTCGCATCACAAGCCTCCTTGGTTGTGTGGGTTGGTACCCTCAACGATCCGCACCGACGGAGCTGTGTCGTCGCGAAGAGCGTGGGTGTGGTGTTTAGCAGGTTGAGGCGCGCTGCCTGGTGGCACCGCCTCCTTCTCCTCTGCGAGGGAAGTTTCTGTGGGGCGCGACCGCCGCTTCGCGCGGAAGCTTGTCGCAGAGTATGCAACGGCGGCGATGATGATGACGCCCTGTACGGCGTCACGCATCGTCGATGGGACGCCCGCAAAGTTCAAGAGCATGAACAAGGATTCCAGCGCGAACGCACCGGCGACGGCCGCGACGATCCAGCCGCGCCCACCTCCGAGGACAACACCGCCGAGCACCACAGCCGTGATCGCCATGAACTCGTAGCCGCGACCCACGGATGGGTGGACGCCTGCGAACCCAACAAGGAGCACGCCAGCGAGTGTTGCGGAGAGCGAGGAGATCACGAAGGTGCTGGTTTTCACCCACCAGCTTCTGACTCCGGCGTAGCTTGCGGCGGTCGGGTTATCTCCGAGCGCGATGATTGTGCGCCCGAATGGCCGCTTCGTGAACCAGATCGCGACGGCGAGCACCGCGATAAGGATGAGCACTGCCCACGGGATGAAGTCGAGCACGGGCACGTCTCTGATCCCGCCACGCCCGATCGCGCGGAACCCGTCGGCTGGGTTGCCCGTCGCCGCCCCGCCAGTCCAGAGCAGGATGCCGCCGAGGAGCGCGAGCATCATCCCAAGCGTGACAATAAACGAGGGCACTTTGAGGAGCGACACGATGAGGCCGTTGATGAGCCCGACGGCTGCACCGATAACGAACATGAGCAGCAGCACGGGGACGGTGCGACTCTCGTCTTGGCCTACGAGGTTTCCCGCGATCACGACCTGCGCGGTCACGACGGATCCCATCGACAGGTCGAACTCGCCTCCGACGATCACGAAGTACTGGCCGATCGCGACGATAGCGACCGGGGCAACGCGCTGGATGAATCGCATCAGTTGGCCGGGCTCAGCGAAGCTCGGGTTGAGTGCGGTGATCGCGATGAGGAAGACGAGCAGCAGCAGGAAGACTGCCCCGCGCGGGCTCACCAGTGTTTTCAGGGCGTTCATGCGCGTTCTCCCTTCGCTGCGTCTACGAAGGCTGGTGGCGGAGCGCTGCCAGTGGTTGGTG
Source organism: Leucobacter komagatae (assembly GCF_000834055.1). Classification (GTDB taxonomy): domain Bacteria; phylum Actinomycetota; class Actinomycetes; order Actinomycetales; family Microbacteriaceae; genus Leucobacter; species Leucobacter komagatae_A. The sequence goes on along the minus strand of NZ_JXSQ01000003.1, from coordinate 44,195 downwards.
GCGGAGCGTCGGCAGCGTGCCCGAATCGGGCGCGCCTGCGCTCCACCTGACGGCTCGTATAGACAACAACCGCTGCAACAATCACGATCCCCCGCACGATGTCCTTCGCGAACGGGTTGACCTGCAGCACGCTCATGACATTGTCGAGCACGGCGAAGATTGCGACGCCGCCGATGGTGCCCCAGATGGATCCTCTCCCGCCAGTGAGCAGCGTCCCGCCGAGCACGACGGCCGCGATGGAAAGCAGGTCGTAGCCGCCCTGCGGCCCGACGGTCGGGCTGCCGACACCGAGCCGACTTGCGAGGAGGAGGCCGGCGAACGCCGCGGTGAGCGAGCAGAGCACGTGAGCAAGTACGACGGGACTGGCCGTGCGGATGCCGCTGAGCCTTGCGACCTGCTCGTTGCCCCCGACAGCGAACATGTGGTTGCCGATGCGGGTGCGGCTGAGCATGAGCGCTGCGAGCACCGCGACGGCGAGCATGATGATGGTCGATACGGGGACCGGGCCAATGCCTGTTGCGCCGATGAGCTGGAATTCCCACGGCACATCCCCGCTCGTGCCCTTGTAGTTCGTGTCGAGGTAGCCCTTCACGATGAGGCCCATACCGAGCGTGGTGATGAAGCCGTGCACCTTCAGCTTCGTGACGATGAGACCGTTGAGCAGCCCGATCACCGCGGCGACTGCGAGTGCGACGAGCACCGCGACCGCGATGTTGGCCGCACTGCCCCGCATGAGATCAGCTGCGAGCAGGCTCGTGAGGCTGATGACGTAGGGCACGGAAAGGTCGAGTGAGCCGCAGAGCACGACAAGGGATTGCCCGATCGCGACGAATCCGAGCACACTCATCCCGGTGAGAATGTCGCGAATGTTGCCCGCGCTGAGGAGGTTGCGCCCGACGGTTGCGACGAGGATCCCGCCGACGAGGAGCACACCGAGGAGCGCGATGTAGACGATTGCTGTGGGGCTGAGTCTCCTGCCAGCGGCCCTCCCGCGTGCAATGATCGCGCTCATGCCTGTGTCCCTTCCATGATCGTTGAGACCGTGCCGGTTGCGGCCGACAAGACCCGTTCCTCGCTCGCTCCCGCGGGCAACTTCGCGACGATTCGGCCATCGTGCATCACGAGAATCCGGTCCGACATCCCGATGATTTCTGGCAGTTCGGACGAGATCATGAGGATCGCGACGCCCGCGTGTGCGAGCTGGCGCATGAGTTGATAGACAGCGATCTTTGCCCCGACGTCGATGCCGCGCGTTGGCTCGTCGAGGAGCACGACTCGGGGGTTCGTCGCGAGCCACTTGGCGAGTACGACTTTCTGCTGGTTACCTCCCGAGAGGAACTGCACCTCTTGGTCCGCGCCCTGGTAGTTCACTTCGAGCGCGCTGAGCACCCCGGGGATGGTCTCCCGTACTGCTGGAGTGCGGCGGGGGAACACACCGCGGACGACGAGCAGCGCGTTGTCGAGCACCGACTGCCCGAGCGTCAACCCCTGCGCCTTGCGGTCCTCGGTGATGAGGGCGATCCCGGCCTGCACCGCAGCGCGAGGGGATCGCAGCACCACGGCCTCGCCGTCGAGCTCGACCGTGCCGCGCTCAAACGGCGCAACACCGAAGATCGCTTCGACGAGTTCGGTTCGACCGCTCCCCTGCAGGCCTGAGATCCCGACGATCTCGCCGGCGCGGAGCTCGAGATCGACTGCATCGACGAACGAATTTCCCCCGCGGGAGACAGCGAGCCTGACCTCACCGGTTGTGGTGCCTGCGATGGGGTCGGGGAAGAACGACTCGATGGAGCGTCCGACCATTTTGCGCACGAGCTCTGCCGTGTCGAGCTCTGCGGCTGGGCCGCTGCTCACGCACTCGCCGTCTTTGAGCACGGTGATTGTGTCGCAAAGGTCGAAGATTTCTTTGAGGCGGTGGCTGACGTAGAGGATGGCGACGCCTCTCGCCTGCAGCCTCCGAATGATTCCGTACAGCAGCTCGACCTCGTGGTCAGCGAGCGCGGCCGTCGGCTCGTCCATAGAGATGACCTTCGCGTCGTAGCTCAACGCCTTCGCGATCTCGACGATCTGCTGTTCGGCGACGGTGAGGGAGCTCACTGATGCCGTTGGGTCGATGAAGGTGATGCCAAGTTCGAGCAGTAGCTGCCTGGTGTCGCTCACCATCTTGCGCTGGTTGACGAGCCCCGCTCTGCGCGGCTCACGGCCGAGGTACACGTTCTGTGCAACGCTCCTCGCCGGGAGCAGGTTGAACTCCTGGAACACGGTCGCGAGCCCGGCGTGCATCGCCTGCACGGGGTGCGAGAAGGTGACGGGCTCACCCGCGAAGATGATCTCACCGCGATCGCGCTCGTGCACACCGGCGAGTATCTTCATGAAGGTCGATTTGCCCGCACCGTTCTCGCCGACAAGCCCGTGCACACTCCCCGGCATGAGCTCGATACCGACGCTGTCGAGCACGGTGACCCCAAAGAAGCTTTTGCTCACACCAGCGGCACGCAGGATCGGCTCCGCCGCGGGGGCGTTGTGCGCTTCATGCTCGCTCATTCGGCTACCTCCACCCACTGGCCGGACTGCGCGGATGCAAGGACAGCCGCGGTGATGCGCACGGCGCGGAGGCCGTCGTCGAATGTCGGCAGACCAGCAGTGGTGTTCCCGTCACGCGCATCGGTGTTCGTTGCGGCGTAGCTGTCTGCGACGAACGCATTGAAGGCGTCCTGGTAACCCATGGGGTGACCGGCTGGGACGACACTGTATCTCGCGGCGTCGCTCGAGAGCGTCGCGGCGTCCCGCTGCATCAGCTCCGATCCGCTGCGGCGTCCGAGCCACAGTTCGTCTGGTCGTTCCTGGTCGAAGCGAACGCTTTCGCGCGCCCCGGTGATTTCAAGAACGAGGCTGTTCTTTCTGCCAGCTGCGACCTGCGAGACGAGCAGGGTCCCGACGGCGCCCCCGCGCAGTTCGACGACGAGCGCAACCAGGTCCTCCGTGGTGATGTCGCGGCTCAGTCCGCGCTCACCGTAGACGGTGCGCGAGGTCGCGTTGAGGCGCAGGATCCTGTCCCCGGTGACGAACTCGAGCAGGTCAACCAGGTGGGAGCCGATGTCGGCGAACGCGCGGGACGGGCCACCGAGCGCGGCGTCGACCCGCCAGTCATCTGCGACGGGCTCCGCAAGCCAGTCCTGCAGGTAGTTGCCGCTGACGCTGAGCACGCGCCCTGTCGCCCCAGCGAGTATCCGTGCCCGAGCCTCGCGCACCATCGGGTGGAAGCGGTACACGAACGGGACGGCTGCCGTGATTCCGGCGGTGGCCGCGAGGGTGCGAAGCGCTTCGGCATCTGCGACCGTTGTCGCGAGCGGCTTCTCGCAGATGACGTGTTTGCCAGCTGCGATCACCGCTTCGGTGATCGCAGCGTGGGTCGTGTTCGGCGTGCAGACATGAACGATGTCGATGGTGTCGTCGCCGAGCAGACGATCCACGCTCTCGTACGCTTTCGCGATCCCAAGTTTCGCGCTCGCTCGCTGTGCGCTCTCCGCGCTCGACGAGGCGATCGCGGCGAGTTGGGCTCCGGCCGCGCGTGCGGCTCGGCTGTGCACGGCGGCCATGAAGCCACTCCCGATGAACCCGGCTCGCACGCTGCCGGACACAGCACGCTCCCCGGTCTGGCCTGCTGCGGTGCGTGCCGCGGTCCCTGCGGGTGCGGATTGCCCAATGACGGTCGTTGTCATACGGAGAGTGTGACACAGATCAGGTGACTTTTGTAAGAGCAAAATCAAAAGTCGCTAGTTTGGTTGCAGCTTTGCCTCTTACTTCACGTTATCCGAATGTGATTTACTGTCCGCATGGCTGACTTTCATCGGGGCTCACCTCTCGGAACATCCGGCGCAAGCGAACTGTTTCAGCTGCTCCGAGACGGCAAGCCGCGAACTCGCGCGGAGCTCGCCACCGTCACCGGGCTCGCCCGCTCCACCGTCGCCGCCAGGGTCGAATCGCTCATGGCGCTTGACCTCGTCGCCCCGGTCGGGGAAGCCGCTTCAACAGGCGGCAGGCCGTCCTCGCGCTTCGCCCTGAACCCCTCGGCCCGGGTTGTGCTCGCCGCCGATCTTGGCGCCTCGCACGCGACACTCGCAGCCACCGACCTCACCGGAACCGTGCTCGGTGAGGTGAATGAGGACATCGTGATCGCCAGCGGTCCCGAGGCAGTGCTCGGCTGGATGGTCGCAGCCGCACGAGACCTCCTCGACCAAATCGGGCGATCGGAGCAAGACCTCATCGCCATCGGCATCGGCGTTCCCGGGCCAGTGCAGCACTCAACCGGGAGGCTCGTCAACCCGCCGATCATGCCGGGCTGGGACCGGTTCGACGTTCCCGGCTGGGTGCAGCAGCACCTACAGGTACCCGTGCTCGTCGACAACGACGTGAACATCATGGCGCTCGGCGAGAGCGCGTTCGCGTGGCCGGAGTCAGAGCACTTCATGCTCGTGAAAGTGGCAACCGGCATCGGAGCCGGCGTGATTTCCGGCGGCCGGCTGCAGCGCGGTGCGCAGGGCATCGCAGGCGACATTGGACACGTTCAGGTGCCGCGCGGCGCAGGCATCCCCTGCCACTGCGGCAACCGGGGTTGCCTCGAGGCACTGGCCTCCGGGCCCGCGATAGCGCGGGCCCTGCGCGCCGAGGGCATTGAGGTCACGACCGGGCGCGAGGTCGTCGAACTCGTGAAGCAGGGAAACATCGAAGCGATCCAGGCGGTGCGTCAGGCTGGGCGCGACATTGGCGAAGTCCTCACCACAGCGGTGAGCCTGATCAACCCGTCAGTCATCGCGATCGGTGGGTCAATGGCGCGCGCCGGCGAGCACCTCATCGCCGGGGTGCGGGAAATCGTCTACACGCGTTCCATGCCACTCGCCACCGAGCACCTCGCGATCGTGCAGTCATCCGCCGGCGAGCAGGCTGCGGTGCTCGGCGCGAGCCTACTCGCGATCCACCACGCGCTGTCGCCCGAGGGCGTCGACGCCATGTCTTCCCGCTAGCGGCGGGTCAGGTGAGGATCGGCACCCACACGGCGAACACCGTTCCGTGTTCCTGCGTCAACCACGCGTCTCCCCCGAGAATCCGAGCGTTCTCCCGAACGATTGCGAGCCCCAGCCCACTGCTGTCGCTGTTGGTCCGCGCGGAGTTGGCCTTGTAGAAGCGGTTGAACACCCTTTCCTCGTGCTCGGGCTCAATGCCGGGGCCAGAGTCTGCGACCGCGATCGTCAAACGTCCCTCCTGCACCCACACACGCACGTCGACGGGCGGTGCCCCGTGACGCAGCGCATTTGTCACGAGGTTTGAGAGGATCAGCCGCAATCGAACCGCGTCGGTGTGCACCACCGGGCCGCCTTCGAGGGCAAACGTGACGCCGTCCCACTGCCGCAGCTCGGCGAGCTGAAGCCACATCTCGGCGATATCGACCGGCTGCCGAACGACCTCGCTCTTGCCCGAATCGAATCGACTCATCTCGAGAATGTCGTTCGTGAGCGACGCGAGGTGAGTCGCACTCCTGGCAGCGATACTGCCTGCCTCTTGCCGGTTCGCGACGGTCGCTGCCTCCGTGTCCGCGAGGATGTCGGAGACGGCAACGAGCGTCGCGAGCGGCGTCCGCAACTCGTGTGCAACGTCTGCGACGAGTTGCCTCGCCGTAGCTTCGCTCCGCTCGAGCTGGTCGATCGTCGTGTCCACCCGCTGCTCGGAGTGGTGCATCGCATCGAGGACTGCGTCGACATCGGGGTAACCGGTCGCGGCAACACGCGGCCGGCCGCGATCCCCCAGGCCGTCAGCGACCGTCGCGAGCGTCTGCAACGGGCGCCCGAGCTGCCGCCCGACGAGGAGACCCGTCGCCGCAGCTGCGACCGTGAAGATCACCCCGATGAGCACGCCGAGGCTCACGAGGGCGTCGATCTCATCCTGCTGCTCCTGCATGTCGTACAGCCCGAACGCGGCGAGCCCGTCGCTGGCTGCTGGCACCGAAACCAGTGAGAGCCCCGCAATGAATTCGAGTCTGTTCGAGCGACTCGTACGCTCATAGGCGCTGATATCTTCGCCACCGCTGAGCGTATCCAGCAGATATTCCGGGATAGCGTCTATGGGGAGCGAGCCGCCGTATGCTCCCGTCTTCATATTGATGAGCACCACCGGAACGGAGAACATCTCGGCCGCTTGCGCGAGCTCCCGCCCGTCCGGGCTTGGGGGGAGTTGCACGGTTGCCGCCGTCGCTTCGAAACGAAGCACCTCGTAGATTGCGGCCTGCTTGGACTCGAGAATGATCGACCGCGCGTTCCACACGAGCGCCCCCGCAGTCGTCGCGGCCGCGCCGACTGCGACGACGACGAGCGTGATCGTGATCCGGGTCCGCAGACTCGGGCGCCACCGCCAACGCATTAGCCGAGCCTGTATCCGAAGCCGCGGACCGTTCGCAGTAGCTGCGGGTCAGCCGGATCCTCTTCGATTTTCAACCGCAACCGCTGCACGGCGGCGTTGACGAGTCGCAGGTCAAGCGATGCGGCCGATCCCCACGCCCGCGCGAGCAACTGCTCCCTGCTGAGCACCTGCCCCTGATGCTCAAGCAGCACCATGAGCAACCGCAGCTCGTTGGGTGACAGCTCAAGCTCCTCGCCGCCACGTGTCACCACGAGCGAGCCGAGGTCGACGCTGAGGTCGCCGTAAGCCAGGACGGAAGCGGTGTCCTCAGTGGCCTGCCCCACCTGCCGACTGCGCATCACCGCCCTGATGCGGGCCTCAAGCACCCCGGGCGACACCGGCTTCACTACGTAGTCGTCCGCCCCGGAGTCGAGCCCACCAATCACGTCGCCGTCGTCGTCCCTCGCGGTGAGCATGATGATCGGGACGTCAGATTCTTGTCTGATGTGGCGGCACACGCTGAAGCCGTCGATGTCGGGGAGCATGAGATCGAGGAGCACAATGTCTGGTTCTTCCTGGATCGCGGCGCGCGCGCCGCCGGCCCCTGTCCCCTCGATCTGCACCTCGTGGCCGCGTTGGCTCAGCGCAAGGCGGTACGCCTGCGCGAGTTCGGGGTTGTCCTCGACCACCAGAATCTTCAGCATTCCGCTCCCTAGCTTGTTCGTGTTCTCCTGGCGAGCGCCCCCTCGACGAGCCACGCCACCAGCTCAGGGAACGAGACACCGTCCACTGCAAACATACGCGGCACCTGCGAGAGCTGCGTCATTCCGGGCATCGTGTTGATCTCGTTGAATACGATTTCAGCGCCCTGAATGAAGAAGTCGACGCGGGCGACACCGTCGCACCCGAGCGCAACGAACAGGGCTCGTGCCGCAGTACGCATCGCCTCCCCCTCCTCCGCCGTCAGCGGGGCGGGCACCACAAAGTCGGGTTCAGCGTCGTATTTGAGTGCCGTGTCGAAGACCGCATCGGCGTCCTTTCCGATCTCGAGCGGCTGGGAGATGTGCAGCGTGCCGTCCGCCCCGCGCAGCACGGCAATATCGACCTCTCTGCCGACGACGAATGTCTCAATGAGTACCCGATCGTCGAAGGTTCTTGCGTGCTCGATCGCCGCGGTGAGTTCCGCGCTGCTGTCGACACGCGTGGCGCCGTAGCTTGACCCAGACGCAACGGGTTTCACCATCACGGGGAACGGAAGCCCCGCTGGGTCCCCGCACACCTGCTCGCCATCGATCAGCACCCCCTGTGCTGTCGCGATACCGAGCTCCGTTGCAATGAGCTTCGCGGCCCACTTGTCCATCGCGAGGGCGCCAGCACGCACCCCGGAGCCGACATATGGCACTCCGACGATTTCGAGGAGACCGGCGAACGTTCCGTCTTCGGTTCCCTCACCGTGCAGCGCGGGGAACACCACGTCGCTCTCGCGCATGCGCTGGATCGCTGCCGCGAGGCTGATCCGCTCCCCGGAGAGCGTCTCCCATTCGCCGTCCCGCCTGATCGCGAGGCCAGTGACGGTTCGTCCGCTCGCCGCAAGCGCTTCGCGCACCGCTGCCGCCGACCCAAGTGACACCTCGTGCTCTGCGTTTGCCCCACCGCCAATCACCATCACGTGCTGTGTCCCACTCATCGCGCCCACCTTTCATCTGCGGTTCGCAGCACCCTGCTGCTCCGTGTTCCCAATCGAGTCACGATTTCGTGCTCGATCGTCCCTGCCCATGCGGCCCAGTCCTTCGCGGTCGGCTCACCGCGGTCTCCAGGGCCCATCACGACTGCGATGTCGCCGAGCTGCACCGGGTGGCACCCGACGTCGACGACGACCTGATCCATTGAGATTCGGCCAACAATCGGCATTCGTTTCCCTCGTATGCTCACTGCCGCGCGCCCCTGCGCCGCCCGTGGAAGCCCGTCGCCGTAGCCCAGTGGCAGCACGGCGAGCGTGGTCGCGCGCGTCGTTCGGTGGTCGTGTGTGTAGCCGATGCCCTCCCCCGCCCGCACCTCTCGGAGCAGCGCGACTGGCGCGGTGAGCGTAAGCGCTGGGGCGAGCTGCTCGCGGCCCGCCGGGTCGATGCCGTAGAGCCCCGCCCCAATCCGTGCGAGGGTGAAGCGTGTGTCGGATCGGTGCAGCGCCGCAGCCGAGGCCGCGAGGTGCAGTTCGCTTGGGGTGAGTCCGCGCCGCAGCGCGACGCGCACCCCGTTGACGAACCGCAGCCGTTCAATATCGTTTTGCGGAGCCGTCGGCGCGTCAGCGCAGGAAAGATGCCCCATGATCCCGACGACGGCCACGTTACCGTTGCGCTCGAACGCTCTCGCGGTCTCGCAAAGCACCGCCCAGAGTTCGCGCGGCGCACCGTCGCGTGACATCCCAACGTCGAGGTGCAGGTGGATCCTTGCAGGACTTCCCACCCGCGCGGCCGACTGCGAGATCGCGTGCAGATGTTCAAGGCTCGACACGGCAACGTCGATTCGCTGCGTGATCGCGGCGTCCCAGTCGGCTTCGACGGGGTTCAGCCAGCTGAGCGTCGGCGCTGCTATCCCCGCAGCGCGCAACCGCAGCGCCTCAGGGATGCTCGCTGCGCCGATCCAGGTCGCCCCGTTCGCGAGCGCTACCTCCGCGACAGCCCCGTGCCCGAAGGCGTCGGCCTTCACGACCGCCATCACCGGTGTAGCTGTCACCGCTCGGAAGTGGCGCACATTGCGTGCGATGGCCTGCCTGTCGACGAAGATTTCCGCGAGCCTCCGCCCTGCCGCAGCCGGGAACGCGTCGCCGTCTACGGGAGGTTCGGGGTGGCGCGTCACGATACTCACCCTGCCTCGCTGGCGTCTGCAAGCATGGGCGGGCATTCAGTTCCCGGGGTCGTAGCCAGCTCAAAGTGCCAGCTCTCGTTCGCGTAGACCCTGCACAGCCCGTAGGCGCTGCCGTACTGCTCGAGCCAGAGCGCAGGGTCGACCCTCGCGATGTCGACCGCCTCGCCGGAGACGTGCCGCGACCCCTCCGGTGTGCTCACGAACTCCCGCGCAGCGCTCTCACTGCCGTATTCATCGACGGCGTCACGGAGGAGCATCGCCTGATAGTCGGCGCTGCGCCACCCAGAGGTGAGCAGCAGTTCGACGCCGTCGGCTGCCGCGTCAGACGCAGCGGACTGCACCGCCTCCCTGAGCGCGGGGTCGAGCCGCGCAACGGCGACGTGGGCGTCGTCGAACGGGGAGATGGGTTCGGTCAGACTGATCTCGCCTGTCTCGCCGTCGTCGACGGGCACAGCGTCCGCCCGATCCACCCCGGGGAGTTGACCGGCAGCGTTGAAGAACGACATCGACACCCCGATCGCGATCGCGGCCGCCGCGATTGCGGCAAGCGAAATGGCAACGACCCGGCGCCGTTGCACCGCCACCGATGGTCGTTCGGGGAAGCCGTTGCGGGCGGCGGGAACGTAGGTTTCTCTCGGGCGCCTGGTCACGATGCGTGCTCCTCTCGCTCAACTGAGCTGGCCGAGGGGCCTGTTTGGCCCCTGGTACGCATAAGCTTCGCCACCTCAGATAAGTGCAGCGCACGGGCAGGCCCCATACGGTAACGAAATGCTGGGAATTCGCTGCATGCGCCGTCAGCCACAGCGGACATCGGCTGGCAGGCTCCCCCCGGCGGATCGGCGCGAGCGCACCAGCGCGGAGAGGACTGAGCGCAGAGACGACTGAGCGCGGCCGCCCACCATGGGCGACCGCGCTCAGTCTTGGCTGCGAGGAGGAGCTGTCGGTTACTTCTGCACGGCAGCGAAGCGCCGCGCGACGTCGTCCCAGTTCACGAGGTTCCAGAACGCCTTCACGTAGTCGGCGCGCACGTTCTCGTAGTCGAGGTAGTACGCGTGCTCCCAGACGTCGAGCTGCAGCAGCGGGGTGACGCCGAGGGGCGCGTTGCCCTGCTGGTCGAACAACTGGAAGATGACGGGACGCTTACCGAGCTCGTCCCACGCGAGCACCGACCAGCCCGAGCCCTGCACGCCCATCGCTGTCGCGGTGAAGTGTGCGCGGAACTGCTCGAGCGAGCCGAAGTGCGTGCCGAGCGACTCGAGCAGCGCACCCTCGGGGTCTCCGCCACCGTTCGGGGAGAGGTTCTCCCAGAAGATGGAGTGGTTGATGTGGCCGCCGAGGTTGAAGGCGAGATCCTTCTCGAGCTTGTTCACGTTCGCGAGGTTGCCCGAGTCGCGGGCCTCGTCAAGCTGCTCGAGCGCGGTGTTCGCGCCGGTGACGTATGCCTGGTGGTGCTTCGAGTGGTGCAGCTCCATGATGCGGCCCGAGATGTGCGGCGCGAGCGCCGAGTAGTCGTAGGGCAGATCGGGAAGGGTGTAGACGGACATGTGAGTGTTCCTTTCGTTGACGGTGTGTGGGTCGGTTGTGGGTTCGCGGCCGGGTGCGGTCGGGGCGCTAGAGCCGCTCGCCAAGCCTGGTGAACGCGCGGTCGCGGTAGGCCATCGCCTCGGCTGCGACTGGCTCCCCGTTCGCGGTGTGGATCTCGAGCACCTCGGCAACCACGAGCATCGATGCGCCGACGGGGATCTGCTGCATCGACCGGGCGCGCAGCGCCGAGCGCACGCCGGCGAGGTGCGGCTCGCCCGTCGGCAAGGTGCTCCATCCCTGCCGCTGCGTGAAGCGCTCGCCACCCGAGACCGCGAACTCCTGCGCGACGCCTGCGTGCCGCGCGTCGAGCAGGTGCACGAGGAAGGTGTCGGCGGCGAGGATCAGGCCAGCGCTTCCCGTGGTGCGGGTGACGGAGAACACGAGGGAGGCGGGTTCGACGGAGACCGAGGCGACGCTCGACGCGGTGAGGCCGACGGGCCCCTCCGGCGTCGCTGCGGTGATGAGGGCGACGCCTGCCGGGTGGTAGCGGAACGCAGCCTTGAAGTCGTTCGCGAGTTCTGCAGCGTGCTCGGCTGCCGCGTTCGCGAGCACTTCGCTCACCTCGCTCACCTCGCGGTCGGTGCCTGCGCTCGTATCGTGATTCATTTCGCTCGCTCCATTTCTCGTGCGTGTTCAAGCAGTTCTTCGCGGTTGACGATCTTGGTTCGCTCTCGCCCGCGCTCGGCGCCGAGGGCGCGCTCGGCCGCGTCGATGCGCAGCCACCCGTCCCAGCAGACCGAGTGGCTAAGCCGCTCGCAGAGCGCGTCGGCGGCGCTTGACGTGGCGGATCCCCCGCCGTGTTCCTCCCGCTCGGCGAAGTCGACGAGCATGCTCGCGATGGCTTCCGAAGCGTCAGACTTCGTGGAGCCGATGAGGCCGACGGGCCCGCGCCTGATCCACCCGGTCGCGTAGAGCCCAGGGATGGGCTCGCCCGCGTCGTCGAGCACGCGCCCGGCGCTGTCGGGGATCGTGCCGCTCGCGTCGTCGAACGGCACCCCTGGCACGGGGGTGGATCGGTAGCCGATGGTGCGGTAGACGGCACCAACGTTGTGCTGGACGGTCTCGCCAGTGCCGGTGATGCGGCCGAGCTCGTCTGGCTGGGTGCGCTCCATCTCGATCGCGGTCACGCGATCCTCGCCGAGAATCCTGGCTGGCTGCTGGTAGAAGTGCAGGTGCACGCGGCGGGAGGCTGTGCGGGTCGCAGGGTCGATGTTCGCCCACTCCTCGAGCGTGCGCATGATGATCTTGCGCTGGTTGAACTGCGCGATCATCCGCTTGGCGTGGTCGTCGAGCAGCATGTCGGCGGGGTCGACGATCACGTCGACGTCGTCGCGTGCGCCAAGCTCGCGGAGCTCCATCGGGGAGAACCGCACGTCTGCAGGCCCGCGGCGAATGAGGAGGTGCAGGTCGCGCACCGGGTTCTGCCTGAACGCGGCTTCGACGTGATCGGGAATGTCGGTCTGGGTGAGCTGCTCGGGGTGCGTGATGATCATGCGTGCGACGTCGAGCGCGACGTTGCCTGCGCCGATCACCGCGACCGCCTCAGCGTCGAGCGGCCACTCCGTCGGCGCGTCGGGGTGGCCGTCGTACCAGGCAACGAAGTCAGCACCGCCGAAGGAACCGGGCAGCTCGGCCCCGGGGACGCGCAGGTCGACGTCGCGGTCCGCGCCCGTCGCGATCACGACGCCGTCGTAGGCCTCGCGCAGCTCATCGATCGTGACGTCAACGCCGATCTCGACGTTGCACACGAGGCGGATCCGCGGGTTCTCGAGCACGACGTGCAGCGCGTCCTGGATCTTCTTGATGCGCGGGTGGTCGGGCGAGACGCCGTAGCGCACGAGCCCGTACGGGGCTGGGAGCTTCTCGAACAGGTCGATCCGCACCTCCTCGTCGCGGCTCAGCAGAATGTCTGCCGCGTAGACGCCGGCTGGGCCGGCCCCGATGATCGCGACGGTTCGGGTGTGGGTCATGCGAGAACACTCTCCTGTGGTGGTAGCGCAGCGATGAGCGGGTGGTCCCCGGGGATGAGCCCGGTTCGGGCGGCGCCTCCTGGGGATCCGACTGCGTCGAAGAACTCGACGTTCGCTCCGTAGTAGTCCTGCCATTCGCCCGGCAGATCGTCTTCGTAGTAGATGGCCTCGACGGGGCACACCGGTTCGCACGCACCGCAGTCGACGCACTCGTCGGGGTGGATGTAGAGCATCCGGTCCCCCTCATAGATGCAGTCGACGGGGCACTCGTCGACACACGCTCGGTCTTTCAGATCTACGCACGGCAGCGCAATGACATACGTCACGGCTTTCCCCCTAATCCAGGTGAGCCCCCACCTCGGAGGCACATCAGCTATGCTAAAACCTCAAGTTAGGTTGAGGTCAAGCCCACTGCGTGTTGGAGGCGAAACATGGAGCAGCTTCACAGTCCAGAGGAACTCCTGAGCATCGGTGAGATGAGCCGCCGCACGGGCGTGCCCGTCTCAGCGCTGCACTACTACGAGCGCCTCGAACTCATCGCGTCGCAGCGCACCGCAGGCAACCAGCGCCGCTTCCCGCGCTACATGCTGCGCCGCGTCGCGCTCATCTCGGTCGCAAAGCGCCTCGGCATCCCGCTCGAAGACGTGAAGGATGCGTTCGAGAACGTGCCACTATCGAGCCCGCCGACCCACGAAGACTGGCAGCGGGCCTCGCGCGAGTGGAAGAAGGTCCTCGAACGCCGCCGGCGCGGCATCGAACAGCTCGAGAAGGAGCTCACCGGCTGCATCGGCTGCGGTTGCCTCTCGATGAAGGCGTGCTCACTCCTCAACCCAGACGACGAGCTCGGCGACACGGGCGCCGGCGCGATCCGCATCCCCGTGTAGCGCCACACTTTCGCGCGCCCGCTCCCACGGCTGCGCGTGACAGGCCGCGAACACCACGCAGCGCCTGTGGGAACTCAAGGTTCGAGGCGAAGTCACAGTTTTCGACGCCCCTGCTTTTTCTATGATCGATGTATGGATGATTGTCATAGACCCTGGCTCACCCCGACCCAGCCGCGACGCGCGGTTCGAATGCGGGGTGAGCATTGATCACCGACTTCTGGGGCATCGTCATCGGCGTGCTCCTCACGGTTGGCACGGGATTCTTCGTGGCCTCCGAGTTCGCCCTCGTCAACCTCAACCGCAGCGACCTTGAGCGTCGCCAGGCGCAGGGCGAGAAGGGGCTCCGCCCGACAATCTCGGCGCTGCGGGTCACCTCGACCCACCTCTCGAGTGCACAGCTCGGCATCACGCTCACCACCCTGCTCGCCGGCTTCACGTTTGAGCCTGCCATCAGCTCGCTCCTCCGTGAGCCGCTCGGCGACCTCGGCGTGCCAGAGGGGCTCATATCCGCTGTCGGCACGGTGGTAGCGATCGTCTTAGCCACGCTGTTCTCGATGATCGTCGGCGAGCTCGTACCGAAAAACTTCGCGCTGGCCGTCCCGCTCGCGACCGCGAAGATCGTCGTGCCATTCCAGCTCGCCTTCACGTTCCTCTTGCGCCCCATCATCATGTTCTTCAACGGGACTGCGAACCGCGTGATCCGTTCCTTCGGCATTGAGCCAAAGGAGGAGCTGTCGGCCGCCCGCAGCGCTGAAGAGCTCGGGTACCTCATCCGCCGGTCGGCGACCGAGGGGTTGCTCGACGAAAACGATGCCGACATGCTCCACCGCACGCTCACGTTCTCCTCACGCACCGCGGACGAGGTCATGACGCCACGCGTGCGCGTCGCGTTCCTCCCCAACACGGCGAGCGCCGGCGACGTGATCTCCGCCTCGATCGAGACGGGCCACTCGCGCTTCCCAGTCTTTGCCGACGACATCGACGACGTAATCGGCATCGCGCACGTCAAGGCCGCCTACGCGGTCGCCGACGAGCGCCGCGCAGAGACGCCAATCACGGCAATCACATCCGAACTGCTGCGCGTGCCAGAATCGGCCGGCGCCGACACACTGCTCGGCATGCTCCGCGGGCGCGGCTACCAAATCGCGGTCGTCGTCGACGAGCACGGCGGCACCGCCGGCATTGTCACGCTCGAAGACCTCATCGAGGAGCTCCTCGGCGAGCTACTCGACGAACACGACGACCCAGCAGCGCTCACGGGCGACATCGTTTCCGAGGGCGAGTCCGTTCTCTTCAACCCGGCGCTGCGGCCAGACGAGCTGTGGTCGCGGGCGAAGATCCGCGTGCCAGAAAGTGACGACTACGAGACCGTGGCTGGGTTCCTCCTCGCAACGCTCGAACGCATTCCCGACGTCGGCGAAGAAGTCAATATTGAGGCGGGCGCATTGCGCGTCGAGGCGATGACCGGTGCCCGCCTCGCACTGCTCCGCTTCACCCCCCACACCAGCACCGGCACGCCCCGGCAATCGGCGACCACACACACTGATCACGCGGAGGCAACCCGATGAGCGAATACGTGCCCGGCCTGGTCTGGCTGTTTGTGCTGCTCGCCTTGAACGCGTTCTTCGTTGGCGCAGAGTTCGCGGTGATCTCCGCCCGCCGATCCCAGATCGAACCGCGGGCAGCCGCGGGAAGCCGCTCAGCGAAGACCACGCTGTGGGCGATGGAACACGCCACCCTCATGCTCGCAACGAGCCAGCTCGGCATCACCGTCTGCTCGCTGCTCATCCTGAACGTCTCTGAGCCGGCGATCAAGCACATTCTCGAGGTGCCGCTCGCCTGGACCGGCCTCACCCCTGCGATGGTCACGGGCGTTGCCTTCGGTGTTGCGCTTGCCCTCGTCACATTCCTGCACGTCGTGTTCGGTGAGATGATCCCGAAAAATATGGCGTTCTCCGTGCCCGACCGGGCGGCGCTGCTGCTCGCTCCCCCGCTCGTGTTCGTCTCGAAGATCGTGAGCCCGCTCATCCGGGCGCTGAACTGGGTCGCAAACAGCATCCTCCGGCTCTTCCGCGTGACACCGAAGGATGAGGCAACGAGCGCGTTCACGCTCGACGAGGTCGCGAACATCGTCGAGCAGTCGACGATTGAGGGCACCCTCGTCGATGCGTCCGGCACGGTGTCGGCGGCGTTCGACTTCACCGAGAAGACGGCGGCGGAGGTCGAGCTGCCGTTCAGCGAGCTCGTCGTGCTGCCAGCTGCTGCGACCCCGAGGGACGTGCAGCTCGCCGTCGCCGCCCACGGCTTCTCCAGGTTCGTGCTCGCTGCGCCCGACGGTGCCCCCGCACGCTACGTGCACCTCAAGGACGTGCTCGACCTCGGCTCAGCCGAGCAGCGCGACGAACCGATCCCCCAGACTAGGCTGCGCGCACTCGCGGACGTGCCAGCCTCGCTCGATCTCGAGGATGCCCTCGCGCAGATGCGCTCGGACGGCAGCCACCTCGCTCGGGTCACCGACGCTCACGGCGTGGCCACAGGCATCGTGTTTCTCGAGGACATCGTTGAGGAACTCATCGGTGAGGTGCAGGACGCAACCTGGAGACACCGGGCTGTGGCATAGTTTCGGGGCTTCGGGGCGCCCGCCCGCGGCGATAGATCTGAAAAATGCACATCCTCACACCAAATCGCGCAGATTTGGCCTAGGAATCGCAGATCTCCTCAGTATCGCCGGCGGGCGGGCGGGCGCGGGCTGGCGGGGGCCCGGGAGCCGAGGTCGGGGGCCCCGGGGGCCCCGGGCGGAAGCCCCGGGCGGAAGCCCCGGGCGGGTGGCCTAGGACGAAAGGTCGCCCCACACGTCGAAGCCGAGCTTCACGACAAGCGCGGCGACGATAATGAGGAAGAGGATCCTGACGAACTTCGCGCCGCGCGCGATGGCCATCCGGGAACCGAGCACGCTGCCGGCAACGTTCGCGACCGCCATGATGAGGCCGAGGGGCCAGAGCACCGCCCCGAGAGGATGAACAGGATGAGCGCGCCAAGGTTCGTCGCAAAGTTCACGATCTTCGCCTGGGCGCTTGCCATGAGGAAGTCGTAGCCGAGCAGCGCAACGAGCGCGATCACGAGGAAGGTGCCCGTGCCCGGCCCGATCAGGCCATCGTAGAAGCCAATCGCTGCGCCGGCGACGCCCGCGAGCACCACGTGCCGAGCGCCCGAGTACTTGAGCTTGGTGACGGCCCCGAGTGCGGGCTTAAAAATCGTGATGAGCGCGACGACCACCAGCGCGACCATGATGATCGGCTTGAACACCTCCGCTGGCAGGAACGCCGCGAGTGAGGCCCCGCCAACGGCGGCGAGCAGCGCGACAGCGGCCATTGGCAGCGCCGTCTGGAGGCTCGGCCGCACGCTCCGGTAATAGCTCACGCTACTTGCCGCTGTGCCGAACACGGAAGCGAGCTTGTTCGTCGCGAGGGCCTGTACCGGGGTGATTCCCGGCACGAGCAGCAGGGCGGGAAGCTGGATCAGCCCGCCACCGCCGACAACTGCGTCCACCCACCCTGCGGCGAACGCCGCGAGCACGAGCAGCAGTATGCCGCCCCAGCCGAGCCCATCCGGCGTGAGCGGGAGTGTCAAGGGCGCAGCGAGGGAGACGGCATGCAGACTCATCGGCTGTGACCTTTCACGGGTGGCACTGATCGTACCGGCGGCGCGGGGTGAAGCGGGGCGGGGCGGAGCCGGGCACAGCAAACGGGGCCCCGCACGCGGAGCCCCGTTTCGCTATCGTTTCCGCTGCACCGAGAGTACCTCGGTAACGGTCCCACCCTCGTGCATGCGCGGATCGTCCGGCTGCACGGGAACGGTGCCTGTCGGTGTCGCCTCGCCAGACTGGCCCCGCGAGCTGCTGCGGAGTCGCCGCTCCACGAGTTGCGCGACGCCGGAGAGGATAAAGCACATCAGGATGTAGATGCCGCCGATGACGAACGCGGACTGCAAGAGCGGCCTGCCGAACTGGACGTTGCTGCTGAACTGCTTCGCAAGGTACAACAGCTCTGGGTAGGTGATGATGAATCCGAGCGCGGTGTCCTTCATGGTCACGACGAGCTGGGAGATGATCACCGGAAGCATGGCGCGGATGGCCTGTGGCATGAGGATGAGCCGCATCACGCCGCTCTTACGCAGCCCGATCGCGTAGCCGGCCTCCTTCTGCCCCTTCGAGAGGGACTCGATGCCCGCTCGGAGTACCTCGGCGAGCACTGACCCGTTGTAGGCGACGAGGGCGATCACGACGGCCCAGTACGGGTCCATCTTGATCCCGACTGACGGAAGTCCGTAGTACAGGAGCATCATCATGATGAGCACGGGCATGGCACGGAACAGCTCTGTCACGGTCGTGACGGGAATCCGCACCCATGCGTGGTCTGAGAGCCGCCCGATGGCGAGCACGAGACCGAGCACGAGGCTGAACACAGCCGCGACAGCGAAGGCCGCGAGCGTCTTGCCGAGGGCCGCGAGAATCTGCTCCCAGATCGACGCGTAGGTGAACAGGCCCCACTTTTGGGCCGTGAACTGGCCGGTGAGGTAGAAGCGGTAGAGCACGAATGCGATCAGCCCGCCGACCACGAGGATCGTGAGGACCGCGAGAATGCGGTTGCGCAGGATCGCTTTCGGGCCGGGGACGTCGTAGAGCACTGAGGTGGTCATCGCGCGATCCTCCATTTCTTCTCGAGCCGGTTTTGTACGAGGCTGAGCAGCATCACCATGGCGATGAACACGGCTGCGACCCAGAGGAGAACCTCCATGGGGCTGCCTGGCCGGTCACCGGAGTCGTTGATCGCTGCGCGAAGCTGGGCGAGCTCGGCGATCGAGAAGCCGGCTGCGACGGTGGTGTTCTTGAGCAGGGCGATGAAGACGCTCATCATTGGGGGCACGACCGAGCGGAATGATTGGGGAAGCACGACGCTGGTCATGACCTGCCCAAACGGCAGCCCGATCGCTCGTGCAGCCTCCGCCTGACCCACTGGGACGGTGTTGATGCCGGCCCGGATGACCTCTGCGACGTAGGTGGCGGTGTAGACGCCGATCGCGGCGATGCCGAGCACCGTGAGGTTTACGCGTCCGAAGCCGAGCGCCGGGTAGCCGAGCACGAAGAAGAAGAACACGAGCGTCAGTGGTGTGTTACGGATGATGTTCACGTACACCGTGCCGACGCCGCGCGCGATGGGCACGGGCGAAACACGCATGGCCCCGACGATCATGCCGAGCACGAGCGCGATGGCCCCGCCGGCGGCGAACACGAGCAGCGTGTTCCTGATCGCGATCCCCCAGAGATCCAGGTTCCCGAAGATGACGTCCATTCGTCTTCCTTCTGTGAAGATGACGTTCGGGGGCGGGCTGGCCGCCCCCGAACATTAGTGCAGAGTGCGCGCACGCGAGGGTGCGCGCCTACCGCGGGTTAGTACGCGTCAACCGCAGGCTGGTCGACCGTGATGCCCGAGTCGCCGAGGTTGTTGTCGAAGATCTTCGTCCAGACGTCGCCGCCATCGGTGAAGAGCTCGTTGATGTGTGCGCGGAAGACGTCGTCGCCCTTTGCGAGGCCGACGCCGTACTGCTCCTCGGTGAAGACCGGGCCGCTGGTGACCTTGAGGTCGTCCGGCTGCTGCGCAGCGTAGCCGATGAGGATCGCCTGGTCGGTGGTGACCGCGTCAACCTGGCCGTTCACCAGGTTCTCAACGCAGGCCGAGTAGAGGTCGAACTCCTGCGGCTTGATCTCCTTGAAGTTGTCCTTGATGTTCTGGATCGGGGTCGAGCCGGTCGCCGAGCAGACCGTCTTGCCGTTCAGATCTTCAAGCTTCTGGTAGTCGGTGTCGTCGACACGCACGAGCAGGCCCTGGCCGGTGATGAAGTAGGGGCCGGCGAAGTCGATGTCGTTCTTGCGCTTGTCGTTGATCGAGTAGGTGCCGACGTAGTAGTCGACGTCGCCGTTCACGATCGCCTGCTCGCGGTTCGCCGAGGCGATCGCCTTGTACTCAATCTGCTTCTCGTCGAAGCCGATCGATGCCGCGATCCAGCGGGCGATGTCGACGTCAAAGCCCGAGCGCTCCTGGGTGACGTTGTCGTAGTATCCGAGGCCTGGCTGGTCTTCCTTGACGCCGATGACGACCTTGCCGCGCTCCTGGATCTTGTCGAACGTTGGGCTGCCCTCGAGCGTGAAGTCCTCGGCAACGGTCCAGGGGTTGCTCGACGTCGTCGGCTCGGTGGTGCCGCCGTCGCCCTCGTCGGTCGCGCCGGGGGTGCCGCTGTTGCAGCCGGTCAGTACGAGCGCGGCCGCAGCAATGAGGCCGGCCGTTGCGAAAGCTTTCTTGAATCGCATAGTGCGTTCCTTTCGGTTGGGATGAAGGACGCCCGGTGTGGGCACCCCTGTGGTTAGTTCGTGATGAGCTTGGACAGGAAGTCTTTCGCTCGATCACTCTTCGGGTTCGTAAAGAATTCGTCAGGGGTCTCCGACTCGACGATGCGGCCGTCAGCCATAAATACGACGCGATCGGCCGCTTTCCTGGCGAAGCCCATCTCGTGGGTGACAACGACCATGGTCATGCCCTCCTTTGCGAGGCCGACCATCACGTCGAGCACCTCGTTGATCATCTCGGGGTCGAGCGCGCTCGTCGGCTCGTCAAAGAGCATGACCTTGGGGCGCATGGCGAGGGCACGCGCGATCGCGACGCGCTGCTGCTGACCGCCGGAGAGCTGCGCGGGGAGCTTCGAGGCCTGCTTCTCAACGCCGACTCGGGTGAGCAGCTCCATGGCTTCTTTTTGCGCATCGGCCTTTGACTTGCCGAGCACCTTGATGGGGCCGAGGGTCACGTTCTCGAGAATCGTGAGGTGCGCGAACAGGTTGAAGGATTGGAATACCATTCCGACCTCGGCGCGGAGTTTCGCGAGGCCTCGCCCCTCAGCTGGGAGCTCCTTGCCATCGATGCGGATCGAGCCGCTTGTGATGGTCTCGAGGCGGTTGATCGAGCGGCACAGCGTCGATTTGCCTGAGCCGGATGGGCCGATGACCACGACGACTTCGCCGCGGTCCACCGTGAGGTTCACGTCGGTTAGCGCCTGGAAATCGCCGTAGTGCTTCTGCACGTTCTCGACGACGACCAGCGGTTCGCTCGCACTCATCTATGTTCCACCTTTGGATCCTGACCGCGAGCGCGGGCTGCGCTGCGTCGGCACACTGCTTGGGTTGCCTGGTTCGAGGAGCGCTTGAGATGCTCGCCCTTGAACCGATCAGCAACACGCTAGTGAGGGTGGACCCCACAAGTCACGGGATTTGAGGCTTTCTTGAGAATCGGGCTGAGGTTTCTTGAGGTTCGCTGTGGGAGCTAGCTGCGGCTGCTCACGTAAAAGTCCGCCGCGCCGGGGTGCAGCGGCACGGGGCTCGTGAAGATCGCCTGCCGCCTGTCGAGCAGGGCTGCGGCGGGAACCGTCCGCGCAATATCGGTGCGCGCGGCAAACAGGGTTTGGGTGATTTCGAACACCAGCCGCTCTGGCGCGTCCGTAGAGGTGATGAGGTAGTTCGGCACAGTCATCGTCTCGACTGCGGCCTCCGTGCCGTACGCCCCGAGCGGGAATTCGGCCAGCCGATACACGCCGGCGTGGCCAGAGTTCACCTTCTCGACGGTCTCAGGGCGGATCGGAAGGATCCGCAGCGGTGTGCCCTTCGACAGCGTCTCGATGCCGGGTGTCGGGACCCCGCCGACCCAGAAGAACGCATCGATCTCTCCGCGCGCGAGCGCCTCGACTGAGTCGTCGATGCCGAGCGTCACCGGCACAAAATCCTCGTGGTCGATGCCCGCGGCGCGGAGCACGCGGTCCGCGATCACCGTCACACCGGAGTTTGCCTCCCCGATGGAGACCCGCAAGCCCGCGAGGTCTGAGATGTTTTCTGCCTCGGCGTCCGCTTTCACGACCACCTGAACGTACTCGTCATAGACGCGAGCGACGCCGGCAATTGGTAGCGGGGCGCTGAAGGCCCCTACCCCTGCGACGGCGTCTGCTGCCGCGTCAGCTTGGGCGAAGCCCAGGATCGCCTCGCCTCGCCCGACGCGGAGCAGGTTGTCGACGGACCCACCGGTTTCGTCGACGGCGATATCGAAGCCGACGTCGCGCAGGTGCTCCGCGAGTGTGCCGCCGTATGCGTAGTAGATCCCCGTCGATGCTCCACCAGCGATGCGGTGGCTGCCCGAGTCGCGCACCGCCGAGCTGCAGCCGGCGAGCGTCGCCCCGCTGAGCACAAGGGTGAGCAGCACAGCAAGCGCTCGCGCCCCGATGCGGCCGGTGATGCGCCCTGCGCCCGCCCACCTACGCATCGACGTCTTCGGGTGTCGCCGCGGATACCCCCGCAGCATCGGTGGACGGAAGCAACAGCGTGACTTCAAGCCCGCCATTCGCCGGTGAGGAGAGCACGATATTTCCACCCATCGTCTGCAGCAGGTCTGCCGCGATAGCGAGGCCAAGCCCCGACCCTGGCACGTTTTGATCCTGCGGGCTTCGCCAGAACCGGCCGGTCGCCTGTTCGAGCTGCTCCGGCTCGAGCCCGCGGCCCCGATCCCGGACGGAGACCGCGTGCCCGTCGTCCCTGCGCGCAACGGTGAGGTCGATCGCGCTGCCGCGGGGCGCGAATTTCAGCGCGTTATCGATGACCGCATCCAGCGCGCTCTCAACCGCCATCCGATCCGTGACGCTCAACGCGTCAGCGTCGCTGTGCGTGTGGATCACCACCCACCCGTCGGCTGCGCGCTCACGCCAGGCTGCGGCGCGCGCCTCGACGAGCTCGGCGAGATCCACCGCCACGAACGACGAGTCTGATTTCCCGTCGCGTGCGACGCTCAGCAGCGTGTCGAGGATGCGTGTCATCCGTCGCCCCTCCTCGCGCGCGTGCTCGACGTCATCGATCCACCCCTCGTCGAGGCCCGTTGCGAGATACTCGACTCGCATGAGGAGCGCCCCGAGCGGGTTGCGCAACTCGTGCGAGGCATTCATCACGAATTCCTGTTGCCTGGTCATGACGCGCTCGATCTCCTCGGCCATCTGGTTAAACATGCGCACCATGCGCCGCACTTCTGGCGGCCCGGTCTCGTCGTCGATGCGCGCCCCCATCTCGCCGTGCTCGATGGCAGCCATCGCGCTGTCGACCCGGTTGAGCGGCTTGAGCACCCAGCTCGCGAGCCGGTACACCGCCCACACGAGCGCGATGATAATCACGACGCTCAGGCCGACGATGGCGCCCCACTGGGTGAGGATCGCTCGCCGCGGCGCGTCGGTGCTCGCCGAGATTCTGACCGCCCCGATGACTCGGCCGTCGTCAAAGACTGGCTCGACGACGACGAGCTCGCTCGCTGTCCACGGCAGGAGGTCCCCCACAGGCTCTCCACGCCTCCCGGAGAGCGCGAGGCTCACCTGCTCAGCATCGCCCTCGCTCAGCGCGGGGACGCGCGCACCCGAGGCCCACGCGGTGCCAGAGCGGTCGAACACGACAACCCCGGCGTCATAGAGCATCCCGTAGCGGCGCAGCTCCGTCTCGATCATCGCGGGATCCCCCGCTCGGAGCGCTTGGCCAGCTCCGGTCGTGAAGTAGCTGAGGTCGCTGAGCAGCTGCGTCGCGACCTGCTGCTGGATGCTCCGTGCTGCGCTCCACCCGTATGCTCCCCCAAGGATGACCAGGATGATGGTCGTGGGGACGAGGAAGACCACAAACAGTCGCCTGCGCACGCGCTATCCGCCCATCAGCCGGTATCCAACGCCGCGCACGGTTGCGATGAGCGCCGGGCAGTTGAGTTTGCGGCGGATCGATGCGACGTGCACCTCGAGCGAACGGCTAAACCCCGTCCAGTCCGTTCCCCAGACCTCACGGATGATTCTGTCTCGCGGGGTGACAACGCCCGGGTATCTTGCGAGCACCGCAAGGATGTCGAATTCCTTTGGCGTGAGCTCGATGCTGACGCCGTCGGAGAGCACGAGCCGGTTCGCGAAATCAATGTAGGTGCCGTCGATTTCGAGGTTTGAGCTCTCCCCCGGTGCTGGCGCTGTCGTCCGCGCGCGCCTGGTCACGGCTTCGATGCGCGCGATGAGCTCTCGAACGTCGTAGGGTTTCACCACGAAGTCGTCTGCCCCCGCGTGCAGGCCCTTGATCCGCGATTCGACGTTGCTCCGTGCCGTCGCGATGATGATGGGGACGTTACTCACCCCGCGAATGCGTCTGCAGACGTCGAGGCCGTCGATGTCTGGCAGCCCGAGGTCGAGTACGACTGCTTCGGTGTCTGCCCCGACAGCGTCAATCGCGGAAGTTCCGTCGCCTACCCAGTGTGTGGTGTAGCCGGCCTGCCGGAGGTAGGCGCTCAGAGCCTCGGCGACGCGGGCGTCGTCTTCTACGATCAGGATCTTCATCTTTGACTCTCTGCGGGCTGCGTCGGGTTGTACGTCAACTCTTCCAGGGTAGACCGTCTCGCCTGCGCCGCAGTGCAGGCGAGCCTCCGCGTAACTTTTCCTTTGCCGTCCCCTATCTATTACGTATGCTGAATATTAGGCAAAGTTATGCCTGCCGCAGCTTGTTCACTGTCCCGCTCACCCCGCGACGACTGCGCATTCGCCCCTCAGACGTGACTTCCCGAGTCCCCACCAGAGAAAGTGAATGCCACATGCGAAGCAGCACAGCACGTCGACACCGGGGCGCCTTCGGCGTCGCGGGCAGCATCCTCGGGGGTGTTCTCGCCTTGGGGCTCGCCCTGCCCGCCTTTGCCGCAGACGGCCCAGAGGACCCTGCGGAGCCATCAGTTCCCGGCGGTGACGGATCGACAACCTTCACCCCTGACCTGCAAACCGACATCTTCATCGGCGAAGAAACACTGCCAAACGACTTCGTCGCCGGAGTCGACGGCAGTCTGGGCTACGTTTCGCAGCGGTGGCTCAACGAAATCGTCACCATTGACCTCTCGAGCCGAGAGGTCATTCAGCGGGTCTCGACCCCCGGCTCTGGCAACGAGGCCATTCGCGTGAGCCCCGACGGCACCCGCGCCTACCTCGCCACGCTCGAAGGGGAATACACCTCACAGGTCAGCGTCATCGATCTCAGTGCCGGCGTGACCTTCGCGGAGTTCACCGACGTGCCAGAGAACATCATGGAGCTCGTGGTCGCCGCCGACGGCGCGTCCATCTACGTGCTCGGGATCGACGGGACCGTCCTCAAGCTCGATGCGACAACGGGCACCGAGCTCGCTCGGGCCGAGCTCGGGCGGACGTCCTCAGACGGGCTCGCCCTCATCGAAGGCGACAGCAAGCTGCTCGTTGGTTCCAAGAACGCGATCTACACTCTCGACACGAGCGACCTCAGTGTGATCGGGCAAGCCACGCTGTCAGGCATGACATCGACCGCGTTCATGAGGGTCGACACCACAGACGAACGGGTCTACTTCGCAGACTCGGCCGGCGCGACCCTCGGAGTGTTCAACCCCGCATCAGGCGAGATCGAGTCGCGCGCTGCGGTGGGATCGCCCATGGCGGGCGCGGTCGGATATGACGATCTCAACCGCGCATTCGGTCCGGTGCCGTACTGGACCAAGCTGATGGCAGCGAATCTTGAAACGGGGATCCGCTCGGAGAGCTTCCGGGCTACGCCGACCGCGCCGTACTCCGTGGACAAGAATCCCGCTACAGGCGAGCTCCTCACCGCGAACGCTGGGTGGACGAACGCTACCAAGGGCAGCACCGTCTCGATCATTAACACCCCCAGCACGACTGACCCTGCCGATGTCAGCATCAGTGCGCTCGGCGACACCGCACGCTTCGAAATCGACGCCGTTGGCATCAAGCAAGGGCACACCGGCGGGGTGTTCTGGCAGTCATCGAGTGACGGTGAGAACTGGACGGATATCCCTGGCGCGACCTTCGAGCAGGTGAACGTTGTGGCGACGGAGGCAGCAATTGCGCTGCAGTATCGGGTGCGTTGGCATGACGATTTCTGGGGCCTCAGCGGGTTCAGCGATGCGGCAAAGATCGTCGTGCAGGGCCCGGTCATCACGTTCGAAGGCCCGCTCAGCGACGGCAAGGTGAACGCCGCATACCCGGGAACGGTCATTACTGCGACCGGTCAGTCAGACCTCGCGTGGGAGGTTGTGCCAAAGGACGGCGAATCAGGGCTCCCTGCCGGGATCACCCTGGACCCGGCGACCGGCAAGCTGAGCGGCACGCCGACGGTTGCAGGCACGTTCACGTTCACTGTGCGCGTGACCGACACATTCGGCACTGACACGAAGACATTCACGCTGAAGGTTGCTGAGAAGGACATCGGGACGAACCCCACCAATCCGGGCGGCCCTGGCAACCCCGGCACACCGGGGAAGCCAACTCCGAACGATCCACTCAGTGAGACCGGCGGCGCCTCCCCGCTGCTGCTCGGCCTCATCGGCGCGGGCGTCGTCGCGCTCGGAGTAGGCGGGCTCTCCCTCGCCCGCAAGCGTCGGATCGACGGAGCGTAAACCCCGAGCGACACGGTCGCGCGTCAAGGCGCAGCGGGGCTTCTCCCACCAGTGAGAGAAGCCCCGCTGCGCCTTCGTGTTGCAGAGCCCTTGGAGCGAGCAACGCTTCAGGCCACATTCCCTCACCATCCCGAGCACCAGTGCACCCTCAGCGGTCATCGATCAGCTCCCCATCGGGCCCCAATGCCTCTCCTCAGTCTTCCCTCAGGACTACTCACTTCCACCACACCGCCCGCCGGGCGCACTACTCAGGCGGCACTTTCAGGACCTACCGTAGTTTTTGGGAAGCCCATGCGTTGATGCGGTGGGGAGCAGCGAAGCCATCTCTCGGTCGACTGCCGCAACTCCGGTGCGACCCAGCGAATTCGCGCTCCAAATTCACGCTTCCTACGCAATCACACGAGGAAGCGAAGGACTATGAGCACAATTACAGCTCGCCGGCCGAGGAAGACACTCGGAGTCGTCGGAGTCGTTGCAGGAGGCGCGCTCGCACTCTCCCTGCCCGCCCCTGCATTCGCACTAGCCGAACCGTTTGAGCCGGCGGAGGAGGCCTCGACGCGCAGCAGTGCGACGACGTTCACGCCAGACCTGCAGACCGAGATCTTCATTGCGGAAGAGTCGATGCCGAACGACTTCGTCTCGTCAGCCGACGGGACTACCGGCTACGTCACCTCCCGCCAGCTGAACGAGTTCACCATCATCGACATGGCGAAGCGTGAGGTCACTGGCCGCATCGCGACCCCGGGAACCGGAGCGGAGGAGATTGCCCTCAGCCCTGACGGATCCCGCGCCTACTTCTCCATCTTGGCCGGCTGGTTCTCATCGGGCGTCGGCGTGCTCGACCTCGCGAGCGGTACGCTCATCAACGAGTTCACGGACGTTCCCGAAGCCATCGAGGAGATTGTCGTCTCGCAGGACGGCGCATCGCTCTACGTGCTCGGACACGAAGGCGACGTTGCTCGCATCGATCCGAACACCGGAACCGAGCTCGCGACCAAGGACTTTGGCGGCGTCAACGCGTACGGCATGGTCCTCATCAACAATGACTCAAAGCTCCTCATTGGCATGGGAAACACTGTCTACACCCTCGACGCAGAAACACTCGAGGAGCTCGACCGCTTCAAGCTGAGCAACATCCACAGCCTTGCTTCGTTCGTTACCGATGGCACGGACGAGCGCGTCTACTTCGCCGATTCGGCTGACACAGCGCTCGGCGCCTTCAACCCGGCAACGGGCGAGATGCTCGGCCGCGTGGCGGTCGGCAACCCTATGCACGAGGTAGTCGGCAATGACGCAAACAACCGCGCCTTCGGAAACGTTATTTACTGGAACAAGCTGATGGCGGCAGACCTGAATACGGGACTGCGCCCAGATAGCTTCAGGGCGACGCCTACGGCCCCCTATTCCATGAAGCAGAACCCCGTGACCGGCGAACTGCTCTCGGCAAACGCTGGCTTCACGAATGCGAAGAAGGGCAGCACGGTCACGATCGTGAACCCGCCGAGCGTTGCGAACCCGGCGAACGCCGAGATCACCGCGATGGGCGATGACGCGCGCTTTGAGACCGATGCCGTAGGCATCAAGCGGGGCAACGGTGGCGGCATCGCCTGGCAGTCCTCGGAGGACGGCGAGACCTGGACCGACATTGAGGGCGCCTACGACGAGCAGCTCGACGTCGTCGCAACCGCTGAGACCATGAACCTCCAGTACCGCGTGCGCTGGGTTGACGATTTCTGGGGCCAGCGCGGCGCGAGTGAGCCAGCGCGGATCGTAGCACCGGCTCCGATGATCACCTTCGACGGCCCCCTCGAGGACGGCACCGTCGGCACGGCGTACCCGAACACCGTGATCACCGCAACGGGTCAGGACGACCTCGCTTGGTCGCTCGTTGAGGATGCGGACGTAACAGGGCTGCCCGCCGGCATGGAGCTCGACGCGGCAACGGGCGCGCTGACGGGAACCCCGACCGAAGCTGGCAGCTTCACCTTCACGGTGCGAGTGACCGACGTGTTCGGCGAGGACACCCGCAGTTACGATCTCACCGTCAATGATGTAGCGGACCCGACGGATCCAGTCGGCCCGACGCCGACCGACCCAACCGACCCGGCCGGCCCCACTGACCCAGCCAACCCCGGCGATACGTCCGGTGGCAACAAGGGCGGCCAGCTCAGCGACACCGGCGGCGCTTCACCGCTCCTGCTGAGCCTCCTCGCTGCCGGGGTGCTCGCGGCCGGTGGCACCGCGGTCATGATCGCTCGCAAGCGCGGGGGAAGCTCGGTCTAACCAGCGCGCATCACGAGACGGCGTGGCTCAGGATTGTTCCTGGACCACGCCGTCTGCTGTTTCCGCGCAGGCCGACCGTGTAGCCGGGCTGCGCTCACCGAATACGTGCTCGGGTTGAACACGCCCGGCTAGGGCCGCTCGCTACCCGGCGGCCGCAGCGAAGTGGGCCACCAGCTGATCCTTCACCTCGCCCGCGCGCTGCCACGGGACCGAGTGGCCCATCCCGGCAATGCTGTGCATCGTGGCGCCGGGGATCGCCGCGGCTGTCGCCGTGCCGCCCGACATCCCAATGAGTGGGTCTGCGTCGCCGTGCAGCACGAGCGTGGGCACGCGCAGGGCTGCGAGCCGTTCGGTCCGGTCGCCGTCGGCTTGGATCGCGGCGAGTTGCCTCGCCGTGCCCTCAGGCCGAACACCCCGCTCCCACGCGATCACCGCCAGCTGCCGTGCGCGATCCACATCGGCGAACTGCTCTGCCGTCAGCGCGCCGTGGTACCGCACCGCGTAATCAACGTACGTGGCGAGACTGTCGAGTGGCGCTGGGGTGAGGAACACCCACTTGCTTTCCTCACGCGGCCGGCCGACCGCGCGGTTGCCCGTCGTCGACATGAGCGAGGTGAGCGAGCGCACGAGTTCGGGGGCGAGCAGGGCGAGATGCTGGGCAACCATTCCCCCCATGGACATGCCAACAACGTGCACGGGCCGAGCGACTGCGTGCGTCACGAGCTCCCGCAGGTCGGTTGCGAGGTCGCGGAGCGTGTACTCCGGGAGCCCGCCACTTCCCGGAGCGGGCGGGTCGTAGGTTCCCGTGAGTTCCGTCAGGCCGCAGTCGCGGTTGTCGGCGATGAGCGTCGCGTAGCCTGCGGTATGCAGCCCTGCGATGAGCTCTGGTGACCATTCGGTCCGCTGCATTCCGAGGCCGGGGATGAGCAGTACCGTCCCGTTTCGCGCCTCGCCGAGGAGCGAGTAGTTCACCGGGCCGAGCGGGGATTCCCAGGTCTTCCCCGCAAACGGTTCGAGCAGTGCATCCAGTCGTGTTGCCTCATTTATTCGCTCCATTGCGATACCGCCTCTCTTCGCTGGTGCGCTGCTGCGTTGGCTGGCCTCGGCAGCGGCGCTCCCCCGACTCTTTCGTATTTAGCTCCAAGAACCCCGAGCCCACCCGGGAGACCCGGCAGCGCAGGTTCCACGCGCAGCGGCACGCGCCTACGCGTGGATCATTCCCCCCGCCGCACGGCGTGGAGGTAGGCGGCGAGCGCTCCTGAGGCTCGCAGCATCAGCAGCCCCGTCTCGTTGAGTCGCTCGTGCCAGTCGAGCATGGTGCGCAGCAGCTCGTGTGTGCCCCCGGCGTCACGAATCTGGGTGACGGCTGCGCGGATCTGCGCAAGCGGGTATCCCCCACGCCTGAGCAGGGACGCAAGCCGGGCGTCGCGCTGATCGGCCGCGCCAAAGACGCGATACCGGGTGGCCGGGTCGCGCTTCGGTCGCAGGATCCCGACGCGTTCCCACGTGCGCAGCGTCGCGGGGCTCACCCCCAACATGCGTGCGACCTCCCCGATCGAAAGCAGCCTGCCCGTTGCCGGAGCCGCTCCCAGCTCAGCGCCCGGCAGCTTTTCGCCCCCGACTGCTGCGGCGAGCGCAATGTGATCCACCGCCGCTCGCACGTCGAGCAGCGTTGTCCGGTCGCCCCGCAGGCGCTCGTACCCGGCTGCGACGGCGTCGAGCGCTTGGTCGATGTCGCCCCGGTGCACTGCGCGCATGATGCGGCTCGCCTCCGCGTGCCCGAATCCCGCGACGAGCGCGAGGAATGCTCTGAGCGCGAGCGCGTGTAGCCCGGTGTATATCCGGTACCCGCTCGCTGTGCGTTCGGCAGGCGGCAGGCAGCCGTCGCGCTCGTAGTTGCGCACCGCTTGGGTTGAGAGCCCGTGATCCCGGGCGAGATCCGCCGGTCTGAGGGTGTCCATCGCTTTGAGACTTTACCAACATACTTAGCTTATTTCCTAACGCAACACTCAATGGGTTCGCAACATGTATCATGTAACCCACATCGATCGACACCGCCGTCACCCTCCCCGTTCGGAAGGACACAACGCATGTCATTTCCCGCAACAGACGCCGCCCCTTCCCCACCGGTGGGGTGGGCGAAGAACGCCACCCTCTTCCTCGCAGGCCAATCGGTGTCGCTCTTCGGGTCGACGGTCGTGCAGTTCGCGGTGATGTGGTTCATCACGCTCGAGACCCGCTCGGGGCTCGCGCTTGGCCTCTACGTGCTGTTCGCCTTCGGCCCGCAGGGCGTGATGTCGATCTTCGGCGGCGTGCTCGCCGATCGGCTGAACCGGAAGCGGCTCATCATCGCGGCTGACGCGACGATCGCCGTCGCTACACTCGCCCTCGCGTTACTCATGACAGCCGGTATCGACAGCCTGTGGGTCATCTACCTGGCAGTGGCGATTCGGTCCGTCGGCGCTGGCGTGCAGGCGCCAACGGTGCAGGCGCTCATTCCGGAGATTGTGCCTGCGGATCAGCTCATGCGGGTGAACGGAATTTTCCAGACCGCATCGTCGGCTATGGCACTCCTGTCGCCGGCCGTTGGCGCCGTCATCTACACGTCGTTCGGAATCATTCCAACGTTTTACCTTGACGTTGCGACGGCGTGCGTCGGGATCGGCCTACTCATCTTGGTGACCGTCCCAGGGGCGCGCGGCGCGGTTGCTACCGAGTCGACGTTTCGGGCGGACCTCGCTGCGGGGATCCGTTACATTGTGCGCGCCCCCATGATCCGCTGGTTGATCAGCGTGCTTGCGCTGCTGTTTATCCTCGCGCAGGCTCCGGCGGCGGTGCTCTCCCCGCTCCTCATTGCTGAGGTGTTTGGCACGGAGCCGTGGATGCTCGCGGCGGCGCAGGTGTTCGTCAGCCTCGGCACGATGCTCGGGGGCGTGCTCGTCGCCACGCTCCTCGCGAAGCGCAGCCGAATCAGGTTGCTCCTCGCCTCCGCCTACGCGATTGGGGTGTTCACGGTCGCTCTCGGGCTCAGCCCCGAACTGTGGGTCTACTACCTCTTCACCTTCCTTGCTGGCCTCGCGATTCCCGCGTTCTCCGCACCGTTCATCACGATCCTGCAGCAGACCGTTGCCCCCGAAATGCTTGGCCGCGTATTCAGCTATGTCACGATTGCGATGACGCTCTCGACCCCGTTTGGCGTGATGGTGTTCGGGCCACTTGCCGACGTGTTCAGCATTCAGACCCTGCTCATCGTCTCTGGCGCGCTGCTCGTTGGGGTCGTGACGGTCTCGGTGCTTCTGCCATCGGGCAGGGCGACGATCCACGCCGCCCGGTCGGCTGAGCGTGCTGCGCTGCCTGCGCGGGAGGGGTAGCTGCCGCCTACCGTCAGTGACACAGGGGTCGCTGCGAGTTGTTCGACTGGCGCGGCGGCGCCGAGGCGCACGGTGCGGAGCGGGTTTTGGTTCGTGTCTGGTGTTGGCGTGGACGTTTCACCGCAGCAGGCAATACGCTTAACCCGACACAGGAGGCCTCATGGGAGATGCCAACGCGCCACTGGGCGCCAACAAAGCCGCAGCCGAAGCTTCGGCGACGATCAGCACGGGTACGATCGCGGGAGCCAGGCTCGGCGAAATCGACCGATACCTCGGGATTCCGTACGCGCAGCCCCCGTTCGGGGAGCTCCGCTTCACGGCACCGCAGCCAGCGGCACCATGGGACGGCGCGCTCGACGCGGCAGCGTTCGGCCCGACAGCGCCGCAGTCGCCTTACGGCGGCGCGCTCGGCGAACTCATCAAGGTGCCTGCGATCGCGGGCACGAACATCCTCACGGTGAACGTGTGGGCTCCCGCCGATGCGGCGAACGCGCCAGTGGTGCTCTGGCTCCACGGTGGCGCACTCGAGCGCGGGGCCGCCGCCCAGTCGGGCTACGACGGGAGCACGTTCGCTCGCGACGGGATAGTGTTCGTCTCGGCGAACTACCGGCTCGGCGCCGAGGGCTTCAGCCTCGTTGACGGCGCACCGGCCAACCTCGGCCTCCTCGACGCACAGCTCGCACTCGAGTGGGTGAGCCGGGAGGTCGCCGCGTTCGGTGGGGACCCGCGACGCATCACCATCATGGGCGAATCGGCTGGCGGCGCGCTCGTCGCTGCCCTGCTCACACACCCGGCGTCGCGCGCGCTTGTCGCGGGCGCGATCATCCAGTCGGGTCCGCTGGACGCTGTCGAGCCAGCAAAGGCCCGCCGCGTCTCCGACGCAATCGCCAAGAAGCTCGGCATCGCAGCGACGCGTGCGGCCTTCGCCGACACGTCACCCGAGGAACTGCTCCGCGCCCGCTCAGAGATCGCCGCGGGCGGATCGCCGCTCGGTGGGGCCCCTGGCTACACGCTCGCGGTGGATCCGCAATCGCTCCCAAGCTCGCCAGCTCAGGCACTCATCGATGTCGACATTCCCGTACTCATCGGCACGAACACAGACGAGTACCGGCTGTGGCTGACCCCGGATGCCGTCGCGGGGATCGGCCGCGCGAAGGCGTTCCTCGCCCGGCTCGCGATGCGCGTGCCCGGTCGCGCGGCACGGGCCGCCCGCGACGCATTCCCGGAAGCGTCACCCGGCGAGCAGCTTGGACAGATCGTCACCGACCGGCTGCTGCGCGCCCCAGCGACGCGGCTCGCCCAGGCTCGTACCGCGCCGACGTTCGTCTACGAGTTCGCGTGGGAGAGCCCCGTCCGCGACCTGCGGGCTGCGCATGCCATCGACATCGCGTTCGCCTTCGACCTCCTCGAAGATGCGGATGCGCTCCGCCTCAACGGCACGGCCGCCCCAGCTGAGCTCGGCCGCGAGATGCACGCCGCGTGGGTGGCGTTCATTCGCAGCGGCGACCCCGGCTGGCCGGCGTTCGGGCAGGCGAGAACCACCCGCGTGCTCGCCGAGCGCTCGGAGACGGTCCCGCAGCGGCGCGCAGCGCTCATCGACGCGCTGCGGTGACCGGCTGAGCGGTGGCAGGATCCTGAGCCAAAGCTCACCGGCCACCGCTCACCGCACACCACCTCCCCGCGGCGATCAGCCGTGCGGTAAACTACCCCCATGCATTTGTACTTCATGTAACGGCCGCGAGCGCCACCGCCCTCGTCGAGCTCTTCCGAGCGCGCGGTGAACACTCGCTCTGACCCTGATGGGTCGCCGTTATTTGCGCACCCCGCCCGCCGTTTGGCTGGCCGTGCGCTTCACCGTGAAGGAACAACATGCCCAGCAAGACCACCCCTATTCCGGCGCGCCATCGCGCCCAACTCACCGCGTCAGATCTGTCGGTGCTGCGCGGCCCGACGCGCGTCCTCACCGGCGTCGATCTCACCGTCACTCCGCGCTCGCGCGTCGCTATCGTCGGCGAGAACGGGCGCGGCAAAACGACGCTGCTGCACGCGCTCGCCGGCAGGCTGCAGGCGGATACCGGATCCGTGCACCGCATCGGCACGCTCGGGGTCGCCGAGCAGGAGATGAGCGCAGCGCCCGGACGAACTGTCGGCGATGCCGTCGCCGAGGCGATCGCACCCGCGGTCGCAGCCCTTGGCGCGCTCGACGCCGCGGCCGCTGGCCTCGCAGCGGGCGACGGGCCCGCCAACGGTCCGAGCGGCGCAACCGCCCCAGGCAGCCCGAGCGCCGCGAGCGCAGAAGCATACGCGCGGGCGCTCGAGGTCGCCGAGGCACTCGACGCCTGGGACGCGGAGCGCCGAGTGACCGTCGCCCTCGAGGCCCTCGATGCCGAGACGGATCCGGCCGTCGCCCTCGCTGAGCTCTCGGTCGGGCAGCGATACCGGGTGCGGCTCGCGTGCCTACTCGGAGCCGACGACGACTTCCTACTCCTCGACGAACCAACCAACCACCTCGACAGGGGTGGCCTCGATTTCCTCACCGCGCAGTTGCGTTCGCGGGCGGGCGGGGTCGTACTGGTGAGCCACGATCGCACGCTGCTCGCCGACGTCGCAGACACGTTTGTGGATCTCGACCCAACCCCAGACGACAGGCCACGCGTCTACGGCGGCGGCTTCGCAGGCTACCGGGCTGGACGGCACGCTGAGCGCGAGCGGTGGGAGCAAGGGTACGAGCGACAGCAGGCTGAGCGGGAACGACTGCAGGCCAGTCTGAGTAGCGCGCAGAACCGGCTCGTATCGGGTTGGCGGCCGGAGAAGGGCACAAGCAAACACGGCAGGGCCACCAGGGCAGGCGGGCTCGTGCAGAGCGTGCACCGCAGGCAGGAAGCGCTCGCGGAGCAGGCAGTCACGATACCGCCGCCGCCCCAAGCGTTCCGGTTCCCTGAGCTCACCGTGCGCGGCGGTGCAGATCTCCTCTCAGTCTCCGGTGTGACCGTCCGCGGCAGGCTCGCTCAGCCCGCGTCGTTCGTGCTTCGTCGCGCGGGGCGGCTCCTCGTGCGGGGTGAGAACGGCGCAGGAAAGTCGACCCTGCTCGCTGTCGCTGCGGGAGCACTGCAGCCGGATACCGGCGCGGTCGCGTCAGCCGCTTGGGCACGTCTCGGATTCCTCAGGCAGGAGTCGGCGTTACCCGCAGACAGGCGAGCTGTCGATCTCTTTACGGAGCATGTGGACGCGCTCGTCTCCTCGGGAGCTCTCGCCGCACGTGAGGCCGTCGGCCTCACTCAGCTCGGGCTGCTGCAGGCCCGCGACGCTGGGAAGCGTGTAGGCGATCTTTCCACCGGGCAACAACGCCGGCTCGATCTTGCGCTCGTGCTCGCCGCACGACCGCACGTACTCCTCCTCGACGAGCCGACCAACCACCTCTCGATCGCCCTCGTCGACGAGCTAACCGACGCACTCGGCGCTACGGAGGCCGCCGCCGTTGTGTCGACCCACGACCGGCAGTTGCTGCGGGATCTTCGCGATTGGCCCGCCCTGGAATTGTCGGAACACTCGCGGTGAGCTGAGGGTGACGCACCTGCGGTGTGGGAGGAGCTTTGGAGCGGCTCCCCCACACTGCGCCACAGAAAAGACGAGACATTCAACACTGATTCCGCCATACTGTCGCTATGGGATCAGCGTTGACCACCATTGGATTGCCCGTAGCTCTCGGGATCATCATGCTCGGCCTCGGCCTGAGCCTCACGATCGGGGACTTCACTCGCGTCGCGAAGCATCCGAAGGCGGTGTTCATCGCACTCGTCTGCCAGCTTCTCCTCCTCCCCGCGATCTGCTTGGGCCTCGTGCTTGCGTTCAACCTGTCGCCGGTGCTCGCCGTTGGCATGATGATGCTCGCCGCGTCGCCGGGAGGCAGCACAGCGAACCTCTACAGCCATCTCTTCCGGGGCGACGTCGCGCTCAACATCTCCCTCACCGCGATCAACTCAGTAATCGCTGTGGTGACGCTCCCGCTCATCACCAACCTCGCCATCGCCTACTTCTTGCCGGGAGACGCGACGCTCGGTCTGCAGCTCGGGAAGACCATCGAGGTGTTTGTCATCGTGCTCGCGCCCGTGGCAATCGGGATGCTCGTGCGAAGCTGGCGCCCCCAGTTCGCCGACCGCATGGACAAGCCCGTGCGCATCGCGTCGATCGTGATCCTCATCGTCGTCATTGCTGGCGCGATTGTCTCCAACCTCGACATGCTGCTCGAGAACCTTGGGCAGCTGTCGCTCATCACGGTGCTGTTCTGCCTGCTCAGCCTGAGCGTCGGCTTCTTCGTTCCCCGGCTGTTCAAGGTCGAGCGAAAGCAGGCGATCGCGAGCTCGTTCGAGATTGGGATCCACAACGCCACCCTCGCGATCGTGATCGCGCAGACCGTGCTCGGCAACATGGAGCTCTCGCTCCCGGCCGCCGTCTACGGGGTGCTCATGTTCTTCGTCGCGCTCGCGTTCGGTTTCGGGCTGCGCGCTGCGCACCGACGCGCGGATGCTGCGGCAGACGCGGCGGATACGACGTCTCCAGAACGCCACGATCGAGCACAGCCGAGGGCGGGCGGTGAAAGAAGAAGCTAGCGCTCCGACGTGGCCGCCATAGGCACGGAGCCCGATACGACCATAGCGGCCTGATAATCATCAAACCCTGCACGAGTTGCGCGTACGAATTCAGCTACGGCCGCAACCGGCGAAGCGGCACGCAACACGCCGGAAGTGGCGCCCGTACCTGATGCGCCGTCTGTCATGATCTGCCGAGCATCGTCGGGGGCTCCCACCCCTCCTGCGTGCATCATAAGCACCTCCGGTGCTAGCTCAGACATCCGTGCGTCAATGTCCTGGATCCACGGACGGGCTTCACCTCCAGAGTGCCCGATGAGTTCCGGAGGCTCGAACAGAATGACCGTGGGGCGCAAGCGAGCGAGGCTAAGTACCTGCTCCCGATTCCCCGCACACACCATCGTCATCAACCCGTTCGCGTGAGCGCGGGCGATCGCTCGCTCCAGAGACTCAGTGTCCAGTGGACAGCTGTCATGATTCAGCATCACGCCAGAGGCACCTGCGTCCTTCAAAGATTCAGCAATCGTGCGACCGACACTTGTCCCTGGTTCCTCAGCGTCCATCGTCTGCGCAAACACATGAACCCCCGGCACGGCTGCCCGCACTTGGGCGATGAGCGGGGCCGGTACCGTGAGAATTACCGCAACGCGATTGCGCTTCGCAGCAACTTGTGCTGCCTGAGCAAGCTCGATGATCTCCGGCAAACGGAGGAGATTCTTTGGCCCGATCTCGAAAAATGGTGCCTCGAGCTTGTCCATCGTGTATCCGTTCTGCAGGTTACTCATCAGGTTCGTCCCGAGTCGCCACGCGCACCGGGTCAGCGAGCACGATGCTCACTGTCTGGGGCATCGAAGCGATGAATAGGTTTTTGGGGTCAACGTCGGTAACGATCACGTCGATGTCATCAACCCCGGCGACTCGAGACATAAGCACGCGGCCGAGTTTCGAGTGGTCTACGGCAAGTATTACTCGGTCGGCTCGCTCAATCGCGAGACGCTTGCCTGCACTCTCGCCAGGATCGTAGTCTGTAAGCCCCTTCGCTGGGTGGACCCCGCTAATTCCCATGACATAAGTGTCAACGTTGTAGTGCTGCAGTTCGTCAGACATCGTTGAGCTTGTCGTCGCCATCTCGGAGTGTTTGAGCCGACCCCCAAGCAGAAATATCTCGATGTGGGGCTCGCCTGTCAGCTCAGCAGCGACGGCAAGACTGCGGGTCACTACGGTGAGTGCTTTACCACTGCCGCTCAGAGCACGAGCTACCGCAAGAGCTGTACTGCCCCCGTCAAAGAACACGACCTCATCATCAGCGATGAGTTCCGCTGCAGCGCGGCCGATGTGTGCCTTCGTGTCATGTTCGGAGTCAGCCCTAGCTGAGAGTGCAGGTTCACGGTTTTTCGGATCAACAATGACCGCTCGCCCCCCAACAAGCCGACGCAGTACACCGTCGGCTTCCAGAGCCTCTAAGTCTCGACGGATCGTCATCTCAGACACCTCGAAATGGGTGGCAAGGCTAGCGATGTCCACCTCGGCTCGGTCTCGCATTAGCAGCTCAATTGCAGAGCGGCGGCGCTGGGGCCCTTGACTCATCTCAGCTCCCGTCATCGGTGAAATTTGCGGACCGCCCCAGGGCAAGTCCCGTGACGAGAACCTATCACAACGAGCTTCTCAAATGTTATGGGTTCACATTCAAGAACATGATGCTTGCGCAAATGGTGTTAAACAATTACATTTACCTGAAATAGGATCACAGTCACGATCCCGAGCTCGCCGATCTCCTGACCGGAAGGACAAAGATGTACCACTCCACTCGAACGCCCACGATCCGTAGAGGCCGACTCGGCACCGTCATCGCGGGAGCAGCGACATCCGCCCTGCTGCTCACGGGGTGCGGAGCTGGTACAGGAAGCGCTGTCGATCCGGCCGATGCAAACGGCTGGTCTCAAGAATTCGCCGGATCCGAGATCAATGTGCTCGCTGAAGCGACACTCAATTCCGAAATACTCGCTGAGCTCGCGCCTGAATTCACCAAGATGACCGGTATCTCCGTGAACATCGAGACAGCACCGTTCGCGCAGCTCGTACAGACCGTCACTCTTGACTTCTCGACCGCACA
This sequence comes from Leucobacter komagatae, assembly GCF_000834055.1. Lineage (GTDB taxonomy): Bacteria > Actinomycetota > Actinomycetes > Actinomycetales > Microbacteriaceae > Leucobacter > Leucobacter komagatae_A. Next base: position 5,622 of record NZ_JXSQ01000003.1, on the reverse strand, counting down.
GGGCGATTTTGACGTCGTGTCAATACCTTATGACTACCTGGGCGCATATGCCGGGAGCGACTACCTGTTGGACTTCGCTCCGCTCATGGAAGAAAACTCCGAGCGCGTCAGCCCGGACTTTAACCAGGACGACATCCTCCCCGGCCTCTGGGATACAGCAGCTCTCTGGGACGGCGTCACCTACGGGATGCCCTCGAATAGCGCCGTTACGATGATGCTCTACCGCGCCGACATACTCGACGATCCCTCGGAAAAGGCGGCGTTCCAGGAAGCCTACGGCTACGAACTTGCACCGGCAACGACCTGGCAACAGTACTCGGACATTGCTGAGTTCTTCACCAGAAGCGCCGGCGAGCAGCTTGCCGGTGAAACGCTCGAACAGCCCCTCTACGGGGTTACGCTAGCCGGCAAACGGCACGAGGCCGCTGTGTTCGAATGGATGAACTACGCAAACTCATTCGGCGGTGGTGTTGTCAACGCCGAAGGCAACCTCGTTGTTGATTCTCCCGATTCTGTAAAGAGCTTGGAGTACATGGGCTCCCTCGGGAAATTCGCTCCCCCAGGCTACACCTCGGCCACGTGGGACGAAGTGACCGCACAGCTCCAGCAGGGCATCGCTGTCCAAGCCATCTCTTGGGGCGATACCGCAGGCGCTATGGAGAACCCTGACCAGTCAGCAGTGGTCGGCAAGATGGGCTACGGCGACATTCCTGTCTTCTCTGAGGGGGACGCCCCACACGCGCTCCACGGGGCGTGGACCTATTCGATCAGCAAGGACTCAAAGACTCCGGACGCCGCCTACCTGTTCACGGCCTGGGCTCTATCGGCCCCTGTACAAAAGGCAATCGGAGAGAAGGGCGGTGTGCCTGCAACGCGATCTGCATTTGAAGATGCGGATCTCCTCGCCACGCTGCCTTCCTGGCCTCAGCAGCTGAACAGCCTCGAGAACGCGCTCGCCCGTCCACGAAACGCTGAGTGGCCGCAGATGCTCGAACAGCTTGCCCTCCAGGTTTCCAACTCGCTGATCGGAGAGGCTACCTCTGAGGCCGCGCTGCAGAACGCCCAAAAGGACATCACCGCTGTCCTCGGCGACAAGCTGCCGCTCAAGGCGTTCTGATGACAGCATCACTCACGCACCGCTCCCAGCCGGCGCAGAAGCGCCGGCTGGGAGCGGTGTCCAGGCAGCGCTGGGCGAGATTCTTTATGCAGGCTCCTAGCCTCATCGTCCTTGCCCTTGTTCTCGTGTTCCCTCTCGGGTACAGCCTCGCGCTCAGCTTTCAGAGTTACAGCCCAGTCGACCCGACTGCCAACGGCCAATGGATCGGCCTCGCGAACTACGTGCGCATGCTCCAAGACTCACAGTTTGGGCGAGCAATCCTTGTCACGATTGTCTACGTCGTGCTCGCTGTCGGCATCGAGACCATACTGGGCACCGCGGTTGGGGTGTGGCTCTCTCGCCTCATGCGCACTCGCCGCCTTGTGACGTCATTTCTACTGCTTCCCATGATTGCAACGCCTCTCGTGGTCGGTCTCATGTTTAGCTTCGGGCTCAACCCTCAGTTTGGCTATATGACCTCGGCGCTCCAGTCCCTCGGGCTTGTGGGCGAAGCAGGCGTGCTGGATAGCTCAGCTGGCGCTTTCACAGCGCTCATTGCACTTGACGTGTGGGAATGGACGCCCTTCATTGCACTGATGGTGCTCGCGGGTCTTTCTGCGGCACCGCAGGCTCAGATCCAAGCTGCCGAACTCGACGGCTGCAACACTTTCCAGATCTACCGACACGTGATGCTCCCCATGATTCGCCCCGTTATCGGGGTCGCGATCCTGTTCCGGGCGACTGAGGCAATTCGACAGTTTGATCAGGTTTACATCCTCACTGGTGGGGGCCCTGGGGCTGCGACGACCGTCAACGATATGTTCCAGTACCGCGTGAGTTTTACCGCTTTCGATATGAGCTATGGCGCTGCGCTCGGGATCGCTACCTTCCTCGTCGTGACCGTGCTGGCTTGGGTGCTGTTTCGCTATTTGAACCGAAAGGGAGCTGACGCATGAGTTCATCGACGGTTACCGACACACAAAGGCTGCTTAACGTCGTCCCTGCCACCACGACACGCGTCGTCAATAGCCCTTCGCGGCGCCTCCTTGTTACGGGGCTGACCGCAACGCTCGCGGTTGGGCTGATCGGGGTATACCTCTCCCCAATCATTTGGCTAATCCTCACCTCTTTCAAGAACCGTGTAGACATATTCTCAGCCACTCCAAGCGTGTTTTTCACCCCCACATTGAGCAACTACATCGACGCTTTCGTCACGAAGGGGTTCGCTGGAAACCTCCTGAATTCAGCGACTGTAGGTATCGTTTCTACGGTCGTTGCACTTGTTGTCGGCGTGCCGGCAGCGTATAGCCTCAGCCGTGTTCGCAAGGGCGAATCCTTGATGATGGCACTCCTTGCGGCAAGACTGCTCCCAGCGATGGTGCTCGCGGTTCCTCTGTTCGTGCTCGCCTCAAATCTCGGGCTGCGCGACACATACTTCGCACTGATCGCAGCGCACCTCACCTTTGCGCTCCCTTTCACCGTCTGGATGATGCGCGGGTTCTTTTTGTCCGTCCCACCCTCACTCGATGAAGCCGCGAGACTCGACGGGTGCGGCGAGTGGCGAACCTTTTTCACGATCGTCCTCCCCATCGTAAAACCCGGACTCGCGGCTACCGGGATCTTCTGCTTGATCAACTCTTGGAATGAGTTTCTGTTCGCACTCGTTCTCACAGGCCGGCACACCCAGACGCTTCCCGTAGCTATACCGAGCCTCATTACGCCAATGGGGACATCATGGGGTCAGGTTGCGGCAGTTGGCACGATCACGATCCTTCCGGTGATCATCATCGCCTTCCTGGTTCAGAAGCACATTGTCTCTGGAATGACCGGAGGGGCGGTATCTGCGGAGTGATAATTTTCCCGTCGCATCGCCCCCCTCCAAGACTCCTCTTTCCTGTCTTCGCCGCATTCGAAGGAACCACAGCATGATCGTTCAGAACCGCTCGTTCACTATCCAGACCCCCGCTCGCCAAGAGTTCTTCGACATCACCGATCGCGTTACAGAACTCATCACTGAGTCAGGCTTGGCTGACGGCATTGCCGTGGCCTACTCCCAGCACACGAGCTGCTGCGTGATCATCCAGGAGGAGTCAGAGGACGTCACCTATTACGGGACGCAGTTGCTGCTGCAGGACACGATGAACGTGTTCGCCAAGGTCGCCCCGCCAGCTCGACATGAGGGCCAGTACTTGCACCCAGGCCCGGTTCATATTCGGAATGCTGCTGAGCTGAGAGATGAGCACCCTTCCTGGGGTCTCAATACCGATGGGCACATTATCTCCTCGGTTCTCGGGCGCTCAGAAACCGTTCCTGTCGATGGGGGCGCACCTGTGCTGGGTGAATTCGGGCGTATCTACTTTGGTGATCTTGACTCAGTTCGAGAGCGCAGCCGCACCGTCTTCGTGACGCTCCTCGGTCGCTGATCGTGCTGATCTACGCGGTTGACCTGGGCACGACGAACATCAAGGTCGTCCTCTACAACGAGTCATTGGTTCCCCTCGCTACTACGCGGGCTCCAATGCATTACCGGCGCGACCGTGAGCGTGTCGAGTTCGACCCAGAGGCGCTCTTCGAGCTCACGCTGGAGCTGATACGTGAATGCGCTAGCGAAGCGCGGGCGACCGAGCTCGAGCATGCGCGAATCGTGGTGACAGGACAAGCAGAGTCTCTCGTCGTTGTCGATAGGTTCGGGCTTCCCGTGATGCCTGGTCTGTCTTGGATGGACGGACGTTCGACCCTTGAGGCACGCGAAATCTCAGAACGGTTCGATCAGGAGGTGGCTTTCGCGGTGACCGGAGAGCCAGAATCCGTTGCGACCTGGCCCGCATCGAAGCTGCGGTGGCTGGCAATGCACATGCCTACGGTGCTGGCCCACTCGAACCAGGTGCTTATGGTCAAGGACTATGTGCTGCTGCGTCTGACCGGCCTCGCTGTTGGAGAAGAGTCCACCCGCGGGTTCAGCTATCTGTTCGACGTCCAGCGACGTTGCTACTGGGACGAGATGGTGGCGTTCTGCGGAATCACGCAAGGCATGCTCCCCAGGATTGTGCCCGCCGGGAGCGATATTGGAGGACTGCAGCAGTCAGTCGTTGATCTTCTCCCCCGCGCGCGCTCCTACACGGTTAACGTCGGCGCACTGGACCACTTCTGCGCGATGGTCGGCACCGACTCTTACCGCGAGGGAACCCTGAGTGTTTCCGCAGGCACAGTGCTTTCCTTCTCCGCCCTTGATACTGATTGGGTCTTTGACAGCGCTCACCGCGCATCGTTTCATCCGGGGCTTCGAAGCGGAGAGACCGTTCTTTTCACCTGTGCTGATGGCGGTGGCGTGAGCCTCAGCTGGTTCATGGATAACATTTCTCCAGGAATGAGCTACGACGACCTGGGTCGCGAGCTGGCCGAGCGAGATCACACAGGGGCCCCGTTGTTTCTCCCATATCTCGCGGGCATGAGCCCGCCAGACTACAACGAGTCTGCTCAAGGAGCTTTCCTGGGGCTTGAGCTTCGACACGATCGCGTTGACCTTGGATTCGCCGTCATGGAGGGTGTGGCTCATCTGCTGCGCAGCAACGTGGACGACTTCGCCAACCACGGCCGGAATATCACAGGCATCGTGTCGACGGGCGGTGGCACGGCCTCCTCCTTCTGGAATCAACTCAAAGCTGATGTCGGCGGTGTTGAGTTTCGTGTCCCGGACGAGCCCGAGGCAGCGTGCCGCGGCGCTGCCGTTCTGGCGCTCGCCGCCGCAGGAATCATCGATTCCATCGTCGACACCTCAAGTCTGCACCGGCCAACTGAGCGCACCTATCGGCCACTCCCCGACCACCTCCGTGACACGAGGTACGCCTCGTTCAGATCCGCTGTCCAGAAACTACACGGCGCAGGATCGTAATAACCTTCAACACTCACCAGGAGACAACAATGAAACTCTGCTGTTCATCCCCCATGATTCCAGGCAGGTCACTTACGGAAAAAGCCGAATTGGTCCGCGCCTGGGGTTACGACACCCTCGCGGTGTTCCAGCCAAAAGACGAGTGGACCCCAGCGGTCCACGGCGAACTCCTCGAGCTGGAATCGCGCACTGGGGTTCGTCCTGTCGAGTTCGTCCTCACCGACGATATTTACGGGAACGCAATGTCTGAGGACCTGCGACTCCGTGATGCCTGTCGCGACATGTACCGCGAGGCTGTTGACGTGTGCGCTGAGCTAGGCATGGTGACCGAAATCGAATACGAGTACGGGCCCCAGGATCCAATGCCGCTTTTCACTCCCTACAGGCAGATGCCAGCGGCCGAGGAAACTGACTTCGTGAGTTTCTACCTCGAACTCCTAGCCCGAGCGAGCGGTTCGGCGGCAGCTGTCCTGCTTGAACCACTGAACAGGTATGAGAGCCGTTATCTCAATTCCGTGAGCGACAACCTCCGCGTGCTCGAGTTGGTTAATCATCCCAATAGCGGCCTGCTACCTGACACTTTTCACATGTCGATTGAAGAGCAGAGCATCAGCGGCGCTCTGCGATCCGCTGG
>NZ_JXSQ01000002.1 GCF_000834055.1 Leucobacter komagatae | reverse complement strand
CGCATCGCTCATCGAGCTCCGCCGCGTGCGCGACCTCACCCCGTACCTCGGCCAGGAGATCGAGGCCAAGATCCTCGAGCTCGACAAGAACCGCAACAACGTTGTGCTTTCGCGTCGTGCGCTCCTCGAAGAGACCCAGTCCGCTACGCGCTCCTCGTTCCTCGCCGACCTCAAGCCCGGCCAGGTTCGCAAGGGCGTCATCTCGTCGATCGTTAACTTCGGTGCGTTCGTCGATCTCGGCGGCGTTGACGGCCTCGTGCACGTCTCGGAGCTCTCGTGGAAGCACATCGAGCACGCCTCCGACGTCGTCGAGGTTGGCCAGGAAGTCACCGTCGAGGTGCTTTCGGTCGAGCTCGATCGCGAGCGCGTTTCGCTCTCGCTGAAGGCTACGCAGGAGGATCCGTGGCAGGTCTTCGCCCGCACCCACGCAATCGGTCAGATTGCTCCGGGCGCGGTCACGAAGCTCGTTCCGTTCGGTGCGTTCGTTCGCGTCGCAGACGGCATCGAGGGCCTCGTGCACATCTCCGAGCTGTCGGGTCAGCACGTTGAGCTTGCTGAGCAGGTCGTTTCGGCCGGCCAGGAAGTCTTCGTCAAGATCATCGACATCGATCTCGAGCGTCGCCGCATCTCGCTCAGCCTCAAGCAGGCGAACGAGGGCCTCGATCCCGAGGGCACCGAGTTCGATCCGGCTCTCTACGGTATGACCACCGAGTACGACGAGAACGGTGAGTACAAGTACCCCGAGGGCTTCGATCCTGAGACTCAGGAGTGGAAGGAAGGCTTCGAGACCCAGCGCGAAAAGTGGGAGCTCGAGTACGCTGCCGCTCAGGAGCGTTGGGAAGCACACAAGAAGCAGGTCGCCGCTATGCTCGCAGAGCAGGCAGCTGCACCCGCTGTTGATGCGCCTTCCTCTTCCTCGAACTTCTTGAGCGACTCGGCTTCGACCGGTGCGCTTGCTGACGACGAGGCACTTGCTGCGCTGAAGGCACAGCTCGAGGGCAACTAAGTCCTAAGCAACTGGCCCGGCCCCCGCAAGGGGAGCCGGGCCTTTTGCTGTTTGGGCGCTTGTGCGCGTCGCAGCGGATCTTGCGGCGGACCACAGCCGAGCTCTACCCGACTGGGCTGCGCGAACGCGCTGCGCGACTGGGCTGCGGGACCGGGCTGCGCGACTCGGCTGCGGGAACGCGCTGCGGGACTGGGCTGCGGGACCGCGCTGCGCGACTGGGTTACGTGACCGAGTTGCCGAGCGTGCGCCGCGCACGAATGCGCTTTACCCGCCGTATGCCGAACGCGATGAGCAGCACCATCACGGCGAGGGCGGCGAGCGGGAGGAGTACCGCGAGGATCGTGACGATGACCGCGGTGATGTCTTCGAGTGTGCTCATGACGGAAGCGCCAATGCCTGCCGTTGCGAGGTTCACGATCGGCCTGGCCACGAGCTTCATGATGTGCGGGATGAGCGCGATGACGACGCCGATCACAAACGGCCAGAGCGCAGACGCGGTGTCGAAGGCCTCGGGGTCACTCACCGCAACGCTGCTGCTTGACGCGCCCGCACTGAACACGAGGCCGCCAGAGGCGGGCCGCACGACGCTCTGGAGCACATCGTTGACGGTGTCGAGCGCCGGGACCTTATCGACGATCACCTCGACGAGGAGCAACGCCGTGAGGATCCCAAGCGCCCACCCGTTCTCAAGCCATGCCCAGTTCTCTGGCAGCGTCAGCAGCCCCGTGAAGCGCGACAGCAGGGCGATGCCCAAGAGCGGAATGTACGCGTTGAGTCCGGCTGCAGCGGCGAGCGACAACCCGGTGATGGCTTCGAGCATGTTGGCCTCCTGCGTCTAGCGTACGGCCACGCTAGGGTTGGCGTATGCAACTTATTGCCTTGACAGGTGGGATCGCTTCCGGCAAGAGCACAGTGGGGCGGCGGCTCGCCGAGCTCGGTGCGGTGCGGATCGACGCAGATGAGCTTGCACGCGACGCGGTTGCCCCGGGTTCGGCCGGGCTGGCACGCGTTGCAGCGCGATTCGGGGATCACCTCATCGGCGGCGATGGCTCTCTCGACCGTGCAGCGCTCGGCGAGGTGGTGTTTCGTGACGAGGCGGCGCTTGCAGACCTGAACGCAATCGTGCACCCCGAGGTGCGTAGGCTCGTCCAGGAGCTCGTCGCCGCAGCAGCAGAGCGAGACCCTCACGCTGTCGTGGTGTACGAGATTCCGCTGCTCGTCGAGACGGGCGCGCAATCAGGCGGAAGCGGCTTCGAATGGGACACCATTGTCGTCGCTGACGCACCTGCTGAGACCCGCGTCGCGCGGATGGTGGCGTTGCGGGGTATGGCTGAAGACGAAGCGCGGAGGCGGATCGCGAATCAGGCCAGCGATGCTGAGCGCCGTGCGGTCGCAGACGTGCTCATCGATACCTCCGGGAGCGAAGCGCACACGATCGCCCAGGTGGATGCGCTGTGGGAAGGCCTTGCTGCCGCCTCATAGTCGGCCGTTCGCGCGATAGTTGGGCCGCCCGTAGGCGGGCGCTGCCCGGTGCCCCGGGTTAGCGGCTGAACTCGGCGAACCAGTTGAGCTGGAACTGCGCAACCGCTGCGATGACCAGGTAGGACACGAGCACGAGCACCCACGCCCACGAGTTCACGGCAGCGAATGCCTTGGTGAGGCCGGGGGAGGCCTTGTAGTAGCCACGAGCCTCAGGCCGGAATGCGGTGAAGAAGAACAGCGGGATCATCACGGTCCATACGACCATGCACCACGGGCAGAGTGTGCCGAGCGTAAACACGCTGTGCGAGAAGAGCCAGAAGATGAAGAACGTGCCGAGGGCGAGTCCTGCGCGGTAGAGCCACCAGAACCAGGCCGAGAAGCGAGCGCCCGCGAGCATGGCTACACCGACCGCGATCGGTGCGACGAAGGCCATCAGCCCGAGGATCGTGTTGCTGAACCCGAAGACCGAGCCCTGCGGCGAATCCATGTTTGGGCCGCAGGTTACGAGGACGGAGAGCTCACAGTTCGCGATGTAGTCGGGCTGCTGCAGCGTCTTCATGTATTCGGTCGCGAGCTCAAAGGCCGCGAACAGCCCGATCGCTCCGAGGATGATGGTGAAAATCGCAAAGCCGCGGTCCCGTGGGGCCTGTACCTCAGTAGCGCTCATGTGTCGATAATAACCGGCGCTTCCTGAGACAACGCGCCGCGCGAGCGCTTCCTGCAAAGTTCAGGATGGACGTGACATAATGGTTACCGTTGGATAACGCCACGATGGCGCGCTCCACGTACAGTCTTTGACCGCCGCACGGTGGTTGCCGGCATCTGCCGAACGCTCGCAGCTTGTGAGTGCACAACGAATTCGCGGTGAATCACCGCCTACAACATTGGTTTCCCCGAACCTCAGGGTCGGGGTTAAAGGAGCACACCAGTAATGGTGAATACACAAGAGAACACAGAGGACGTTACCGGCGCTGAGGTAGAGACGGGTGTAGTTACTACCGCCCCTCCCGAAGGAGCTCCTCACGAAGAGATAGTTCCCGCAGCGACTACCGTCGACGACGCGTCGCTGAGCCCACTGGCAGACGACGCCGCTGTCGCTGCTGAGCCAGCGCCGGCAGCGCGCAAGCGTCCGGCAACGAAGCGTACCTCCGCGAAAGCGAAGGCAGCGGCCGAGGCCGCAGCAGCAGAGGAAGCAGCAGCGGCCGAGCAGGCTGCCGCAGCGGACACTGCCGCTGTCGAGGCGCCCGCGGAGTCAGCACCCGCTGACGCTTCTGTTGCCGCGGACTCTGACGTGGCTGCAGGGTCTGGCGATCAGGCCGATGAGGCCGTCCAGGCAGCGTCGGGCGATGCAACTGAGGACGCTGCTCAGGCTGCACCCGCAGTGAAGCCGCTTCCCGACGGGCTCCCGCTTGTGCTTCCGCTTGGTGAAATGACGCCGGAGCAGCGTTTCCGCGCGACGACGCGACTCATCTTCCTCGCGCCAGACGTCCCGCCCGTGCAGCCCATGCCGCGCCGCAACGAGCTGCGCAAGCTCGATGACATTCTCGACTCCCGCTTCCCCGGGAGCGAGTCGCGTGAGCGTGGCGACCGCACCGAACGGTCGGAGCGCGACGATCGCACCGCCCGTGATCGCCGCGGCGACACCGAGCGAAGCGACCGTGACGCCGACCGCGGCGGCCGCGATGCGGCTAGCACCCGCGGCGGCAATCGTCGCAAGCCAGCAGCAGCGGAGCACGACGAGGACGATTCGCGCCGCCAGCAGCGCCAGGCACCCGTTATCACTGAGCCGCAGAAGTTGCGCGGCTCGACCAGGCTCGAGGCGAAGAAGCAGCGCCGCCGCGATGGCCGCGATGCCGGACGCAAGCGCATGGTCATCACCGAGTCGGAGTTCCTTGCCCGCCGTGAGTCGGTCGATCGCGAAATGATCGTGCGCACGACCGCTGACCGGATTCAGATCGGCGTGCTCGAAGACAATGTGCTCGTTGAGCACTACGTCGCGCGTTCGAGCGAGTCGTCACTCATCGGCAACGTGTACCTCGGTCGCGTGCAGAACGTACTTCCCAGCATGGAAGCCGCGTTCGTCGACATTGGTCGCGGCCGCAACGCAGTGCTGTACTCCGGCGAGGTTGACTGGTCGGAGTTTGAGGGTGGCAACACTGCCCGCAAGATCGAGAACGCGCTGAAGCCAGGCGACCAGGTGCTCGTGCAGGTCACGAAGGATCCCGTTGGGCACAAGGGTGCGAGGCTCACAAGCCAGATCTCACTGCCAGGGCGCTTCCTCGTGTACGTTCCCGGCGGTGCCATGAATGGCATCTCGCGCAAGCTTCCCGACACTGAGCGTGCCCGCCTGAAGAAGATCCTCAAGGAGGTGCTCCCGAGTGGCGCAGGCGTCATCGTCCGCACCGCCGCTGAGGGGGCCACAGAGGATCAGCTCACGCACGACGTTGAGCGCCTCACCCGCCAGTGGGAGTCGATTCAGGCTCGCGTGAAGAAGGGTGGCGGCCCTGCGATGCTCCACTCCGAACCCGACATGCTCATCAAGATTGTGCGTGACGTGTTCAACGAGGACTTCCTGAAGATGAGCATCGAGGGCGCAGAGACGCACGAGGTCATCGGAAACTACCTGTCGAATGTTGCTCCGGATCTCATGCAGCGCGTCGAGCGCTACGAGGGCGAGCGCGACATTTTTGACCAGTACCGCGTCACCGAGCAGATCTCGAAGGCCCTTGACCGGAAGGTCTGGCTCCCGTCTGGCGGTTCGCTCGTCATCGACCGCACTGAGGCCATGACCGTGGTCGACGTGAACACCGGCAAGTTCGTCGGCGCTGGCGGAAACCTTGAGGAAACCGTCACGAAGAACAACCTCGAGGCTGCGGAAGAGATCGTGCGTCAGCTGCGGCTGCGCGACATCGGCGGCATCATCGTGATCGACTTCATCGACATGGTGCTCGAGTCGAACCGCGATTTGGTGTTGCGACGGCTCGTCGAGTGCCTTGGGCGCGATCGCACGAAGCATCAGGTCGCAGAGGTAACCTCCCTCGGTCTCGTGCAGATGACGAGGAAGAAGCTGGGCCTTGGCCTGCTCGAATCGTTCAGCGAGCCATGCGATGTGTGCGCTGGCCGCGGCATCATTGTGCACCACGAACCCGTCCAGCGTCACCGCAGCGAGTCCTCTGGCCGCCAGAAGCGTGGCAACAGCAACGGCGGCAACGGGCACAGTGGCAACCACGGAAACAGTGGCGGCAACGGCAACGGCAACGGCGGCAATAGCAACGGGAACGGCAACGGGAACGGTGCCAAGGCAGCCAGCGAGCCTAAGGCCCAGACGCACGCCATCAGCGACGGGGCGAAGAATATGCTCGCCCAGGTTGCCGCCTCAACGATTCCTGCAGCAAAGGCGTCGGACGACGCACCCGCAGCTTCCGTGGCTCCCGCAGCTTCGGTCGCACCGGCCGCTGTGCTTGAGAGCGTCCTCGACGCGCTTCCTGATGCGCCGCCAGCTGGCGCTTCGAAGGCCAAGAACCGGCGCGTGAGTTCGCGAGCCGGAGCCCCTGCTGGTTCGCAGAAGGTTGCCGATCCCGCCGAGGCTTCCGGCTCGGAAAACGGTGCTGGGCGCGAATCAGCGCAGCGCGGCGCGGTGAAGAGCGCTCGTGAGCAGCAGGGCGCAGCCAAGAGCGCTGCAGAAACAAGTGTGGCCGAGCAGGGTCAGGCGGAGCAGGTCACTGCTGCGCCCGACGCTGCCGAGCAGCAGAGTTCGTCGTCGAAGGGGCGCGCGCCGCGCACCCGTTCGTCGCGAGCACAGTCAGCCTCAGGCGCTTCGCGTGCGGGTATTCCCGCTGGCGGGGCGGCCGAGGAAGGCGGCGCCGAGCGCGCCAACACGCAGGCAGCTGGCGCGTCAGAAGGCAGAGGTGCACTCGATCCTGAGCGCATGTTGCTCGACGCGCTCGACGCTCGCACCCCGGGTCGCGGCGAAGCTTAGGCTGACACGCCGACCCCTATTTGACCGATCGCGGGTTTCCGCGTTATTATTGACCGTTGTGCGTACTCGCTTTTGAGGCGGGAAATGCACGTATGACTTCGATCGTGACGGGTTCGCGATTCGACACGATTAAGACGATCCTCGAGAGATGGGTGACCAAGTGGTTTACGCAGTAGTGCGCACAAGCGGACGGCAGGAGAAGGTCGAGGTTGGCTCGATCATCACTGTAAACCGTGTAGCGGGAGATGCTAAGGGCAAGATTGAGCTCCCAGCAGTTCTTCTCGTCGACGGCGAAAAGGTGACGAGCGACGCTTCGACACTCGCAAAGGTGAAGGTCACCGCAGAGGTCCTCGACGACCTCCGCGGCCCGAAGATCGTCATTCAGCGTTACAAGAACAAGACCGGTTACAAGAGCCGCCAGGGGCACCGTCAGGATCTGACGCGCCTCAAGGTCACCGGCATCAAGTAACACTTTCAACCTCTAAGGAGACAGACCAATGGCATCCAAGAAGGGCGTCGGCTCCAGCAAGAACGGCCGCGATTCGAACGCGCAGCGCCTCGGCGTAAAGCGCTTCGGCGGCCAGCAGGTAAACGCCGGCGAGATCATCGTGCGTCAGCGCGGAACTCACTTCCACCCGGGCGCGAACGTCGGCCGTGGCGGAGACGACACGCTGTTCGCTCTCGCTGCGGGCGCAGTCGAGTTCGGTGCGAAGGGTGGCCGCAAGGTCGTCAACATCGTCGCCACTGCGTAAGCAGATCGGTATCGACAAAGGCGAGCTTCGGCTCGCCTTTTGTCGTATCTGGCCGGGTTGCGTGAGCCTGAATGGCTCACGCGTGACGTAATCCGGCGTCGCTTGGACACGTGTGTCCGGCACAATGTAGTTACTCGAGCGCGTCTTCGGGTCGGAAGGAGAATCTCTCATGGTGACGTTCGTAGATCAGGTGCAGTTGCACCTGCAGGCGGGCCGTGGTGGGAACGGCTGTGTCTCGGTACGGCGCGAGAAGTTTAAGCCGCTTGCTGGCCCAGACGGTGGCGCAGGAGGCAACGGTGGCACGATCGTGCTCGTTGCTGACCCGCAGGTCACCACACTGCTCGAGTACCACCGCAGACCACACCGCACCGCCGAAAACGGCGCGTACGGAGCCGGCGACTATCGCGCTGGCGCCCACGGAACCGATCTTGAGCTTCGCGTGCCTGTCGGCACGGTCGTGAAGGACACCGAGGGCGAAGTGCTCATCGACCTCACGGAGCCCGGCACACGATTCGTCGTCGCCGAGGGCGGTCTTGGCGGGCTCGGAAACCACGCGCTCGCAAGCCAGAAGCGCAAGGCGCCAGGCTTCGCGCTGCTCGGAACCGACGGTTGGGCCGGCGACGTTACGCTCGAGCTCAAGACCATCGCAGACGTTGCTTTCGTCGGTCTTCCCTCCGCAGGCAAGTCGAGCCTGATCGCCGCCATGAGCGCGGCGCGGCCGAAGATCGCCGACTACCCGTTTACGACGCTCCACCCGAATCTCGGTGTGGTCGAGGTCGGGGAGCACCGCTTCACGGTCGCCGACGTTCCCGGGCTGATCGAGGGCGCGAGTGAGGGCAAGGGGCTCGGCCTCGATTTCCTTCGCCACGTCGAGCGCTGCTCTGCGCTGCTGCACGTGCTTGACTGCGCAACGCTTGAGCCTGGCCGCGATCCGCTCACCGATCTTGAGGTCATCAAGAAGGAGCTTGCGGCATACGAGGTCCCCGAGGGGCAGGTTCCCCTGCTCGAGCGGCCACAGCTCGTTGCGTTGAACAAGATCGACGTTCCTGAGGCGCGAGAGCTCGCACAGTTCGTCCGTGCTGACCTTGAAGCAATGGGGTATCGCGTTTTCGAGATCTCGACCGCTTCGCGCGAGGGGCTTCGTGAGCTCGGCTTCGCTCTCGCCGAGGTTGTTGAGACCGCACGCGACAAGGCCATCGCTGAGACTGAGCGGCTCGAGCGCATCGTGCTCACCCCGAAGGCAGTGGATCGCCAGGCCGGCTTCCGTGTCGTCACAGAGGGCGGTTCGTACGGGACACTGTTCCGCATTCTTGGGCAGAAGCCTGAGCGCTGGGTACAGCAGACCGACTTCCGTAATGACGAAGCTGTCGGGTACCTCGCGGATCGCCTGCAGAAGCTTGGGATTGAAGACGCGCTCGTGAAGGCTGGGGCCGTGTCCGGTTCAACCGTGATCATCGGCCCTGGCTCAGGCGTCGTGTTCGACTGGGAGCCGTCGCTTACGAGCGCGGCCGAGGTGCAGGTCGGGGTTCGCGGAAGCGACGACCGATTCGATGGGCCAGCCCGACGCACGAACAAGGAACGCCGCTCGGACTACTACGAATTGATGGACGCAAAGGCTGCCGCGCGTGAGCAGCTTGAGCAGGAGCGCAAGGCAGGGATGTGGGAGTCGGACGAGTGACAGATGGTCTGAGCCGCGGCGAGACGCTGCTCGCCGCTCGTCGAGTCGTCGTAAAAGTCGGCTCGTCGTCGGTGAGCGGCGACAACGCCGCTCAGATCCCGACACTCGTCGACTCTCTCGCGCGGCTGCGTGCCGCTGGAGCAGAGGTGATCCTCGTCTCCAGTGGTGCGATCGCGACCGGCGTGCCGTTCCTCGACATCGAGGAACGCCCCGATGACCTCGCCACGCAGCAGGCTGCCGCTGCCGTCGGGCAGAACATCCTCGTCAACCGCTACCAGCGGGCACTGAGTAGCCACGATCTCGTGGCGGGCCAGGTCCTACTGACGGCGCACGACATGGAGAACCCGACGCACCGCGGCAATGCCCGGCGTGCGCTCGAACGGCTCCTCACCCTCGGCACGGTGCCGATCATCAATGAGAACGATACGGTCGCGACCCACGAGATCCGCTTCGGTGACAACGACAGGCTCGCGGCACTCGTGGCCCGGCTCGTCGAAGCCGACCAGCTCGTGCTGCTCTCCGACGTCGACGCGCTCTACACGTTGCCGCCCGACGTGGTTGGCGCGGAGCGGATCGCGGAGGTTGCCTACGGTGACCCGCTCGACGGCGTGAAGATTGGCGAGAGTCAGTCTGGCTGGGGGACCGGAGGAGCGGCGACGAAGGTGCAGGCCGCGCGGCTTGCCGCCGACGCTGGGACAACGGTGCTGCTCACCGAGGCGCGGCTACTTGCCGCAGTGCTCGACGGTGAGGATCACGGTACGCTCTTCGGCGCCGCTGCGCGCTAGCGGCTGCGGTGCGGTGGCTGCTCCTGGCTAGAATGGGAGCATGTCTAGCAACGATGCCTTCGTCGAACTCCTGAGCCTGTCAAAGAGCGCCTCCAAGACGCTTGCGACCGCCACGACGGCAACCAAGAACGCCGCGCTGGAGGACATCGCGCTCGCCCTCGAGGGTGCCGTGCCAGAGATCGTCGCTGCGAACGAGCGTGACCTCGCCCGTGGCGCGGCGAACGACATCGGTGAGGGGCTGCTCGACCGGCTGAAGCTCGACGAGGACCGCATTCGCGGCCTTGCGAGCGCGGTAAGGGAGATCATCGCCCTGCCCGACCCCGTCGGCGAAGTCGTGCGGGGGAGCACGCTCCAGAACGGGATCACGATCCAGCAGACGCGCGTACCCTTCGGCGTCATCGGCGCGATCTACGAGGCGCGCCCGAACGTCACGGTTGATATCGCGGCACTCGCGCTGAAAAGCGGCAACGCGGCAGTACTCCGGGGCGGCTCGGCCGCTGAGGAATCGAATCGCGTGCTCGTGCGACTCATGCAGGAGGCAATTAGGCGCGTGGGCATCAGCCCCTGGGCTGTGCAGACCATCGACGAATACGGCCGTGAGGGCGCCGCCAGGCTCATGCGTGCCCGCGGGCTCGTTGACGTGCTCATTCCGCGGGGGAGCGCAGGCCTCATCGCGACCGTGGTGAACGAGTCAACGGTGCCGGTGATCGAGACGGGCGCCGGCATCGTGCACGTCTACATTGATGCGACCGCCGATGAGGCGATGGCTCACGCGATCGCCGTGAACGCGAAGACGCACCGGCCGAGCGTATGCAATTCGGCGGAGACGCTCCTGATCCACCGCGATGCCGCTAAGCGGATGCTGCCGAGCGTGCTCGATGCACTGAGCCTCCGCGGAGTCGCGCTTCTGGGGGACGAGCGCGCCAGGGGCGCGGGGGCAACCGGTGTCGCGACAGACGAGACCTGGGCGACTGAGCACCTCGATCTCGAGATGGGGGTCCGGGTTGTCGATTCGCTCGACGAGGCCATCGCGCACATCGACACGTACTCGACGAAGCACACGGAAACGATCGTGACGAACGATTTCGCGAACGCAGAACGCTTCCTTGCGGAGGTCGACTCCGCCGTTGTGATGGTGAATGCCTCCACACGGTTCACGGACGGTGGCGAGTTCGGGTTCGGTGCAGAGGTCGGGATTTCTACGCAGAAAATGCACGCGCGCGGCCCGATGGGGCTCGCCGAGCTCACCAGTACAAAGTGGCTTGTGCGTGGCACTGGGCAGATTCGCTAGCCAAACCCTGTAGGCTGGTTGTAAGTATTTCTGCCACAGGAAAGGTCAGGGCTCTACATGTCATTTGCAGCCACGATTGCAGCAGCCGAGGGCGCAAGCCACGTCGTCACCGAGCTGCCGATTCCGGCACCCGCCTACGGTGTCATCGTCTTCACGATCTTCCTGGTCACTGCGGCGATCACGTTCTCCTTCCGGGATGTTGCAAACCGTCACTCGGAAAAGGCAGCGGCGTACGCCCGCGAGCACGGTGAGGCGCAGCAGCACTAATCGTGACTACTCGGCGACGTGTGGGGGTGATGGGCGGCACCTTCGACCCAATTCACCACGGCCACCTCGTCGCCGCTAGCGAGGTTGCGAAGAGCTTCGATCTCGATGAGGTCGTGTTCGTCCCGACAGGCGAGCCCTGGCAGAAGAGCAACGTCTCTGAGAGCGAACACCGGTATCTCATGACCGTCATTGCGACAGCGTCGAACCCACAGTTCACTGTGAGCCGTGTCGACGTTGACCGCGACGGACCGACGTATACGGTCGACACGCTCAGGGATCTCAAGCAGTTGATGCCAGACGCTGAGCTGTTCTTCATCTCAGGAGCGGACGCTGTCCAGCAGATTGTGAGCTGGAAAGATGTCGAGCAACTCTGGGAGCTTGCCCATTTCATCGCTGTTTCACGGCCTGGACACGAGCTGTCTCTCTCAGGTCTTTCACACGATAACGTAAGCTTGCTTGAGATCCCGGCACTATCGATCTCGTCTACGGACTGCAGAGAGAGAGTATCGAGGGGTTACCCTGTCTGGTATCTCGTACCAGATGGGGTGGTGCAGTACATCGCCAAGCATGGCTTGTATTCCGAGGAAGCGACAGACAGATGAGTGAGCAAGAGCACGAACGCCCGTTGACGCGCCGCGAATTGCGGATGCGTGAGCAGGCAGAGCGGGCAGGCGTTGAGGCGACAGACGAAGCCGCAGCCGGTGAACCATCGGTAGTAGCAGAGGAGCCTGTTGAGCAGGCTGCAGCGACTCCCAATGGTGACGGCGCGAGCATCGAGGTTGAGATCGATCCGCTGAACGCGGACGGTACGCCGCGCACGCGTCGAGAGATGCGAGAACTCCGCGAGGCGGCCATCGCTGAAATCCTCGCAGAGCGCGAAGCGGCTGCACCAGAAAACGCATCCGACGCGCCCGAGACGCGGCCGACGGCGACGCCAGTTGCGGCCACTCCGGACGCAGACGCAGACGCGCCGGTCGCAGACGCAGACGCACCGACCGAGGCGCTCCGCGTTGAAGACCTCCTTGGTCCTGACGCACCAGAAGCAATGATCGAGTCGGAGATCGAGCTTGACGCCCCAACCGAGGCCTTCACGCTCGAAGACATTCTCGACGCGGCAGAACCGACCTCACCGACAGGCGACGCAGAAGCGGTCGCGAACCTCTTCGGCGAGGGCGATGCGCCCGAGGCCGAGTCAGAGGCCGTCGAGGCGGACGAGGTCGACCTCGACGCTGAAGTGCAAGACGAGGCGCCGATCGATGCGACGAGCATTGTCGACGTCGACCCCGACCTCGCTGCAGCGGATCTCGACGCGAGCGCCGTTGACGCTGATGAGCTCGCCACTGAAGCCGACACCGAAGACGTTGCGGGTGCAGCCGACGCGGAGATCGCCGCAGAGGCGCCGCTCGAAGCGGAGCTCGCCGATGAGAACGTTAAAGCTGTTGAGGAAGACACCAGCAGAGACACTGCCGGTTACTCTTTCCCCGACATCAAGCCCCCGGAGGAGTGGCGTTCAGTGTTCGACGACCCCTCGCGGGCCGCGTCGATCACCGCCCCAGGCGAATCGGGTGACTTTGACGATCTGATCTCCAGGGCCGTCGCGCAGGAGGGGAGCACGGGTGGCACTGGCACCTCGGCGCTGATCCTTCCGTCGCACCCCGGTGACACCGGCAGCCTCACTGGACCGCTCGGCGCGACAGGCGAGCTGTTTGTCACGGGCTCGATTGAACTTCCGAAGTCGATGGGGGAGACCGGTGGACACTCCGGTATCCACGACTCAATCGACTACGACCCCTTCCTCACCGGCGATCACACTGAATCGATCGCTGCGGCTTCGGACTCCGGCCCAATGCCGGTTTCCGCGATGAGCGCCGTGAGCGCGCGTCGCAGGCCAGAGGTTCCCGTCGTCGCTGAGCCAACGAAGGATCGCAGCAAAGTGCCGCTGATCCTTGCGCTCTCCGGCGGCGGTCTCATTGTTGTCGTCGCTGGTGTTGTGGTGTACGCCGCAACCCAGGGACTGTTCGGCTAAATGCTTGTGAAAGGCACCCGCATGGCAGATGCGCCAGAGACGCTTACCGACCTGAAGATCGCCGTGCGCGCGGCAGACGGAAAGGGAGCGACGGCCCCCGTCGCACTCAATGTCGCCGGACTCTTCGGCTACGCAGATACCTTCCTGATCGTCTCGGGCAGCGTCGAGCGCAACGTCCAGGCCATCTCTGACGGGATCGAGCGCGACCTCAATGAGGCTGGCGTGCGCACAGTGCGTCGCGAGGGTCGCGAGAGTGGACGCTGGGTGCTGCTCGACTTTGGTGACATTCTGGTGCACGTATTCCACGAGGAAGAACGCGAGTTCTACCAGCTCGAGCGCCTGTGGCACGATGCGCCGATCATCGACGTCTCGTCGATGATCGAGACTGCCGCATCGTAGGCATTTTGCCTGGCGCGTCGATTTGCGTGCCGCGATTATGCTTGGTGTAGAATAGAAGAGTTGTCGGGCGAGTACTCGCCCGACTTCCCTAATGGGTCTGTGGCGCAGTTGGTAGCGCACCTGCATGGCATGCAGGGGGTCAGGGGTTCGAATCCCCTCAGATCCACCAAATAACGCCCCGCTCACGCGGGGCGTTTTGGCGTCTCGGAGTGGCTTCGCACGGATCCACTTGTGAAGGGCCTGGCTCACGCCGGGCCTTGTCTCGTTTCTGGACTCCTCGGGTGAGGTCGGGTGCCCCGGGGCCTGAGGGGTCGTGCCTGTTTGGCCGGGTCTCGAATCGCGTGTGTTTGTATCGTGGCAGCTCAGAGGAGTGGCGGTGCTGGCGGTGCTCGGGCGGCGCGGACAAGCCAGGACTCGTAGGCGTCCTGGCGCCATTGTGTGTCGTGGGCGAGTTGTTCGTTTCCCTCGGGGTACAGGATGAAGCTGAGCGCGTCTGCGTGTGTTTGGCGCGGAACGATGGAGCTTGCGAGGCCTCTAGCCCTGAGTTCGTCGACCAGGGCGAGGATGTCTGCGCAGCGGCGTTGCTGCGGCTCGTCGAGCATTGCGCCGAGTTTCGGGCCGGAGAGGACTGCAGGAACCAGTGCCGCCCGCCGGCGGCCACTGCGTCGGTTTGATTCTGCGACGAAGTGCGTGATTTCGGAAAGATAGCGGGCGTTGTCACGGTCGGCTGTTATCTCGACCACCGGGGCATGGGCCGCGAGGGAATCGATGCCTGCTACTGCTGTGAAGCTGGTCTCTGCCGCCCGCTCGTCGCGTAGCGGGGGTCGGTCCGTACGTGTCGGGGCTATGTTGCCAGGAGTTGCAGACATTTGACCACCTTTATGGTTTAATGAAAACTCAGTAGGGTGGAGTCTTCGGGCTGCGCCTCCACGCGCTCTGAAAGGCCCCCGTGTCCGTTGTTGTTCCCTGTAGCATTCCCGTTCATGGGCATGTGACGCCGCTTCCCGCAGAAGCCGATTACGACGATGCCGATATGGATGCCGCCGTCCCCGATCGAGTGGGATTGACAGGGGCTGCCGGGATTCGCTACAACATCTCCGCCATCTTCTTGCGCCCGGCGCCGAGTCAACTCGCCGCGCTTGAGGCCGAGCTCGCTTCGGAGCCCACCAACGCAGTGTTGGTGGATCCAATGTTCATGGGCCCGCTCGGGCGAATCAGAAACTCCCTGCTGCGTGTCCTCGCCGAAAGGTCATCTTCGGCAAGATGCAGAAGGAGGCCGAGTAACTCATGCTGAGGGCGACGGGTGAACCTCTCGAGGGTTTCTTTATGAGTGGGCAAGAAAACGCCGATGCGATCATGCAGTTCTCCGTGCCGGGGTTCGAATACCCGCGCTCCAACCTTCCGGAGAGCGTCCACTTCGTGGGCCCGGTTTCGCGCACCGTCCCGTCTACGGGCGAGCTCCCTGATTGGTGGGGCGAACTTGAGGGGAGTCGCCCCGTGGTGCACGTGAGCCAGGGGACCGTGGCAAACCGCGACTACGCGCAGCTCATCGAACCCGCGATCGCTGGGCTTGTGAACGAAGACGTACTAGTGGTTGTGTCCACGGGAGGTCGTCCGGTCGATACGCTGCCGTCGCCGTTGCTCGCGAATGTCCGCGTCACGTCGTACCTTCCGCTCGATAAGCTCCTGCCGCTCACGGATGTGTTCGTGAGTAACGGCGGGCACGGGTGAGTGCACAACGCGCTCGAACACGAAGTTCCGCTCGTGGAGGCGGGGCGGACCGAAGACAAGGCTGAGGTGACCGCCCGAGTCGGGTGGAGCGGGGCACTGGACGCGGTCATCATGAATACCTCCACCGCAGGCGCGACCCACTCGGGTGCCCCGGGCAGCGAATCATCACACTCGAAGACTGGAGCCAACTAATGTTGCGTAGCTTGAAACTACAGGTGAGCATGGCGCTCGTTGTTGCAGCACTGCTGAGTGCCGCCGCACCCGCGATTGCCGACGAGGGGGAGGCAACGCCTCCGGCCATCGTCGCCCAGGCCGAGCCTGAGGCACCTCAGCAGCCGCAGGAGGAGGCGCCCGAAGTCGCTCCGGAGAGGGATGGATCGGGGGCCGAAGCTGACCCGCAGGGGGATGGATCGGGTTCCGAAACTGCTCCGGAACAGGGATCCACAACTGATGCGCAGGTCCCGGGTACCGAGGGATCCGCAACTGATACGCGGGTCCCGGGTACCGAGGGGCCTGCGCATCCCGTCGGTGATGACGGTGAGCTTGAAGCACCTGGTGTGAACGAACGGGCAGGCAGCTTCAATGCCTCGAGCGGTGACGACGCAGGCGCTGCTGCTTCGGCGGCTATTGAGCCTCCTCAGGTTCCGCGGTTCGGCCAAGTTGAGGCGGAAGGTAATCTCGCGAAAGTGGCTTGGTTCTTCGGCAGCGGTGACCCTGGAGTGGAAGGCAAAGTCGTTGTAAACCTATGGAACGCTGAAACCGGTGGCGAAATCGTGAAGACGTGTGAGAGGCCAGCCCACTCCGACGCTTGCACGTTTTCGGGGTTGACTCTGCATCAAAAATACTGGGCGAGTCTTCAACGTGTTCTGCCGGGTGACGTGAAATCCGCGGAATCCACCCGGCTCCTCGTGCAGCCGAGACTCGTACCAGACCCCCCGAGCAACGTGGAAGCGGTCCTAGTGGGGAACGAAATTCAAGTCTCCTGGACAGAACCGAAGGACCCAGTGGACTCCCCGGTGCTTGAGTACGTAATACACCCCATCTACATCGATGAGCACGCGGGTCCAACCATTTGGCCGGGCGTTGTCACAAAAGCCGGTTCGGCAGGAGTCATTCCCGTAGCGCAAACAGGTTACGCGCAGCTTCACGGAAAACCGGTGTTCGTGCAAGTCACCGCGGTGAATGAAATTGGCCATAGCATGCCGAGCGTTAGGACATTTGCGGGCACCTTGCCACTGACCGCCGTGGGAGTAAGCCTCGGTCAGTCCGTGGGAACCGCTGACGGTTTCACATTGGAGCTCAGCAGCGTTGATCCCGAAGCTCGATACAGCGTGTCGACCACTCAGGGGGAGGCGGAACTGGAAGGGAATACGGTAACCGTGACCGGGCTCGCAGTCGGGGCCAAGGCCGAGGTTCAAGTCACGGCATCGAAGGCGGGCCACTTTGACGGTTCCGCGACGAGGCAAGGGTCCGCGGGATTTGAGCCCGTCCACCCCGTCCTTTCCTCTCCGGTTTCGACCGCGGACGGATTCACTGTCAAGATCACGAACTTTGATCCGGAGCTGAGCTACGGCCTGGAAGCGTCCTCACCCTTTCCAGGGACACCAACTGCGGAGCTGGTCGGCGACACAGTTACCGTTGCGGGTATTCCGCCAGCCGGCCTGGCAAGTGTCACCGTAACGGCATCCCGTCCCGGCTGGAAACCGGGGACAACTACCGCCTCTGCGTACGCGCTGAGAGCGCCAAGCAGCATCCCGGAGCTCTTAGTGACGCGGACCTCCCCGGACGGATTCATCGCCCAAATTACCAACTACGATGCTTGGGCCTCGTACCGGGTGGAACAACCAGAGGCTGGTATGGCCTCGCTCTCCGTTAACACGCTGCGCGTCTCGGGACTCGCTCCAAATCGTGAAGTAACGGTCCGCGTTTTCTCCGCCCGGAACGGGGAGGCCGAAGGCGTGACCCACTTCACAGCTTCCTCTGCGAAGAAGCCTGCAGTCAGGTTTGAAATCAGTGACGTGGTAGCGACTGCCGGTGGCTGGACGGCCCGGATCAGCGATTACGAATCTCTGGCTCACGAGAACACGGAGTTCACCGCTGTCACGGACAACGGTGAAGTGTCTATTTCTGAGGGGGTCGTGACCGTGACCGGGCTTGCCCCGAACCAGGCCTCGATGGTGACGGTGACGCTGTCACGCACCGACACTGAACCCTCCACAGCGAAGGCCGAGGGGCGGGCGCTTCAGGAATACACGGTCACCTTCGATGCTCGCCCCGGCAGCCCCGCGACACCTACCGCAACCGTGACGCACGGAAACCCGGTCCCGGTGCCCGCGACTCCGTCGCGGGACAGGTACGCCTTTACTGGTTGGTTTGCGGACCCGGAGGCTCAGATTCCGTATGACATGACTGGTGAGGTGACCTCAGACATGACGCTATATGCGGGGTGGAAGGTCACTGCCTACGAGGTAACGTGGAACCCGAACCGAGACGGCGCGGGCGCCGTCGAAACTCGTCCGAATAACGGGACCACGCTGGGGAAACTGCCTGTCCCCTCGGCGAGCGGTGCGGTGATCCGCGAGTGGAACACTGCGGCCGACGGCTCAGGGACTCGGGTGAGCGCGAGCACCCTGCTGTCATCGATTGCGTCGGATGCCGAGGTAACGGTGTATGCGATGTGGGAGAAGCGGACGCTGTCACTCACCCCATCGTCGAACTCCCCAGCATCGGGCGACACAATCGACGTACGTGCTGCTGCTAACGCCCCCTTTGGGGGAACAGTCGATGTGACCAACGAAATGACCCTGGAGTCGTCGGATCCTGGCGATGTGGTGAAGGGGTCGACCGTGCTGGTGGGTGCGGCGGGCGCGCGTACGCTCACGGGTGCGTTTGACGGAGCGACCGCGTCAGTGCTGGTGAATGTTGGCGCAGGGCCGATCGCGGAGCTCTCTGTGGCCCCGTCGGCGCTGACGGTTGCCCGGGGCGGGACACTCGAGTTCACCGTGACGGGCGTTGACGCTGCGCAGAATCCGGTGGAGATCGATGCGGCTGACGTGATGCTGACGAGTGACGTCGAGACTGACATTGTCGACGGCATGACCGTAAGGTTCCCCACGGCGAGCCCGCACGTGATTACCGCCCGGGTCGGTGACGTGTCAGCGTCTGTGAAGATTGAGGTGCAGGGCGATGACGAGAGCAGGCCGGTCCTGCCGTCTGATCCCGCAGTCCCGTCGGGCTCGACTCCAGTCTCGCCGGGAACGCACACGGGCACGGGTGGACTTGCGGGTACTGGTGGTGTGCCGTTGAGTGCCCCGAGTGTGGCGGCCGTGACACTTCTTGTGCTGGGGGTGTTGCTTCTTCTCGAGCGTCGCAGGAACAAACGGGCAGTTCAGAGCGTGTGATGGGCCGCGTTCGCTCGTGGTCACCCTTATCGCGCATCGGGACATCCTCGAGGCAGATGGGGTGTGGCGACGGCGGCGCTCTGCCCCGATTCCAGCTTCCCGATGTTCCCCGGACTCGCTGATGGATTGGAATTCGGGTTCTGGCGAGTATGGCGTTGTCAACACCGTCTCGCGTCGTCGCGTTGTGCCGTCCTAGCGCGCATAAGCATTGCCCTTGGCGAGCTCGATATTGCTCTAGGCGCATCGAAATCAGCCGAATAGGCTCGAAGTGAGGAAATCCTCATTTCTTGTATTCGGCTTCTGATGTGGAGTTTTCTCGAAGAACTTCGAGATCCGTCGAAATAGCGAGGGGAACAGAAACGTCCAGGGGTTAGGGGTTCGATTCCCCTCAGATCCCCCGTAGACCAGGAAAGCCCCGCTTCGGCAGGGCTTTCCTGGTCTACGGGGGACGCTCACGGAAACGGCGGGTTACGCGTTCCGGGTTATCGGCCAAAAGGTGTGCAAAGGTCCGGGCGCGTCATGCCCGTCCGGCCCATCCGGTTCGCAGCCAGCGCCCTTCGGCGTCATCAAGTCACGTTTTAGCTGTAGCGGGCCACACCCTTCATGAGGCGCTGACCTGGCCCCTGCCCGTCGTCCCCTATGCCTGCGGACGGGTCATGGATGCGGGACAGGAGAGCTTGCCAAGGCTGCACGGAGTTCTGTGTCGCATCATTCTCAGGAGAGGAATTAGAGGGGGTCGGTGACGCTGCTGAGGGTGCACCAAGACCCGTTGTATATGCCGTCGACAAGGGTTGTGTGACGCGAGGTAGCCTCTGCAACTCCTACGGTGCGTTTCCGCCGCGGTTCTCCCGTTGTTCACGCGGGTGTTGTTGCGTACTTCGCTGCGGGTCGTGATTGTTGTTTGGGCACAATTCAGGGTGCCGGGGCACAACGTTCTTTGGTCTAACGCATGGTGGTCCGGTTAGACCAGGATCCCATCGAAACGTTTTGTCCTAAGACCCGTAGCCGCCAATGCCGCCGAGTTGCTTCGTGATTCGCTCGGTCGCCGTGCTGGCTGCGACCCGGGGTATGACTCGGGGTGCGTGATCAGGGTGCGGCCGAGTCACTACGTACGGTGTTGGTTCGCACCATGGACACACGAGGCCCGGAGTACGCAGATCTGCGCTCAAGACTCGGCTTCGTCCCGTGGCAGGACCGCCCCTGGCTTTCCAGGCCCACACTGGGAGAGGGAGGGGGCACCGCCCAGGTCACACCGTGGCGAGGCGATGTCCTCTGTAATTCACATCTCGCGCCGCGGTCGCTCAAAGGCACGACCCGAGAGCTCCACCCATCCCAGCTGGTGATGGCTGACTCCACGCAAGCTTCTGGGTGGTTCTCACCGGGGCACACCCGGAGTCGGCCCCAGACGGGCGCCCACCGTATTCACGACCTGCCACAGCGATTAGGAGACGCCCATGCTCAGACCGTCCCAAATCCTTCGGGGCCGCGAACCGGAGCTGCGGCGCGCCTGCGCCGTGCTGCACACGGGACGCAGCCTCGATCTGCTCGGATCCCGCGGCATCGGAACCAGCAGATTTTTGCAGGAGCTGGCGCACCGAGCCGAGGAGCAAGGCTGGCGGACAATCCGGCTGCGGGGAGTCGCCGCGCTGCGGGACACCCCCTACGGGAGTTTGTTTGTCTCCGGGTTTCGTTTCTCCCACGGCAGCGTGCCGACGCTGGGGCAGAGTATCGAAGAGGTACTCGGCACCTCGCAGCAGCGCTCCGTCGTGATCATCGACCAGAGCGACTGGGTCGATGCGGCCTCCTGGTCGGTAATTGACGGGCTGCGTAGCATGCACGGGACGCCGATCGTGCGGGGCATCGCGCAGATCGGGCGCGCTCCGCGGCGGCGAGGAGGGGGCGCATCCCCCTCCTCACAGCCGGCGGTCACTCTCGAGCTTGCGGGACTGGACTTTGAGGATCTTCGGCTCGTGTTGAGCGACCGCCTCGGCGGCGCCGTCGACCCCGGGACCACAGCACGCATCCTCGTCAAGTCCGGCGGCATCATCGGACTTGCCTTGCGAATCGTCGACGCAGCCATGGAGAACGGACGGCTCAGCGAGGCGGGCGGTGTGTGGACCGTTACCGGGGACCTCTGGGATCCCTCCCTCCGCGGAGTTATCGACACTCTGCTGACTCCGCTGCCCTCGGGACTCCGCGAGGCCGCAGAGACCCTCTCCCTCGCGGAAACGGCGGATGGCGATGCTCTGGCAGCGCTCATTGGCTGGGACAACATCGAGCGTCTCGAACAGCGGGGCTTGCTCCGCGTCGCCACATCCGATCAACAGCGGCTCATCACCGTGTTCCCCCCGCTACTGGGTGAGTACTTTCGCCAGCAGCCGTTTACCGTGCGACGGCTTCGGTTGCAGGAACGCATCGCCCGCCGAACCGGAGCCCCGGACCGTGGTCGCGCCTTGCTCGCGCGTGATCAGTCGGCGAGGTGGCCGACGTCCTCGGAACACAACCTGGTGCATGCCCGATTGGTTCAGGAACAGGAGCGGAACCGCGCCAGAAGCGCTGGCGCGGCCTGGGAGCTTCAGCAGGATGCTGGGTCCGCGATTCGCTTCGCGAGAGCGCTGGCGAGTGCGGACGCTCCAGCCGCCCAGATTGAGGCCGTGCTGCTGCACGCGGGTCGGGGGAGCAACGCCGAGGACACCGCGAAGCTTGTGATGCTCCGGGCCGAGTGGCGCGTCACCACGTCCGGGGACCTTACGGAAGCCCTGTCAGAACTGGAGACGGTCGGCGCAGTCCATGGCCCGTGGGCGCGGGCGACCGCAGCCACCGCTGCGGTGCTCCGGATTCGTTTTGAGGGGGTACCTGCGGACGCTGAGCGCACGCTGGCGGATGATGGCGCGCTTCCCGCAGGGGTGCGTGATGTGCTGCGGCGCGGCAGGATACTTCTCTTCGTGGTCACAGGCCGCCTGGGACTGGCGAGAAACGAATTCGCCCGCTCCCTGCCCAGCGGTGAGGGCGCCGATGGCGTCGATGCGGAACTCGAGGCGCTCGACGCGGTGGCCGCTATCGGTCTCGGGGATGCAAAGGCTGCGGAGCGTTGGGCCCGGGACGGGTTGGACCAGGCCAGAGCAGCTCTCTCTGCCGACCGCGAGCGAACCCACGCCGCGGTTCTCGCCCTCTGCCTGTTGGGAGACGGCCGACTCGAAGCCCTGGAACGGCTCCTGGCCTCGGTGTTCGCGCTCGGAGGCACTCCACGATTCCTCGGGGCAAGCACCGCCGGCTTCATGCTGGAGAGCGTGGCTGCGGCTCTCTCGTTCCGGATGGGGCACCCGGACCGGGCGGAGGGGCATCTCGCCACGATGCGCCAGGCTCGGCTCCCGGAGGGCGCCCTCCCCATGCAGGGGCGGGCGTGGGCGAAGGCAACTCAGACAGTGCACCAAAACCGGTCCCAGGCGGCGGCGGACGCCCTCTGGGACGCGGCCGAGGCTCTTTGGGGGCGGGGGGCGCGCTTCTCCGCGATCTTCCACATGCTCAGCTCAGTTGAGATTGCCCCTTGCGTCTCTCGGAACGACGCACTTGTCGCCCGTCTATCCGAGACAGATGTCGCCGTGGCGCGGCCGGTCCTGGCCGCGCTGGCAGCTCTGGAACTGCGCTCGGCCAGTGAGGTTCCCGCGATCGCCGCGCAACTGCGCAACGCTGGGCTGAGCGGACTCGCCCTGCACCTCTACGACCGGGCGAACAGCTGGGACGTGGACGCATTCCCGGACGGTGGAGACCCAGTGCTGGCCGGACACCGCAGAGCGTTCGAACGAACGCTCACGGATGGCCCTTACCGATCGGTGCGCTTTCGAACTCAGGTGCAGCTCACGGAGCGAGAGAACGATGTTGCCCTGCTCCTCGGAGCGGGGCGCAGCAACCGGGAGATCGCTGACACCCTGGTGCTCAGCATTCGCACCGTGGAAACCCACGTACACCGCATCCTGCGCAAGACAGGCGCGCGAAACCGAGCGGACGTCTCCAATGTGCTCTCCGAGTGACCCCGCCGCCCAACACCAACGCAAAACACGCATAGAACAGGTTGACAAGATGCCCGCGCAAATCCTTTTGCCTCCCGACCACCCCATCCCGACGCTCAGCACGATGCCCACGCCGCTCCCGGCGAGCGCGGAACACCTTGGCGGGGGAGACGTCGCCCTGGTATTCGGAACGCGCCCCGAAATCATCAAGCTCGCCCCGGTGATCCGAGCACTCGGGGCCCGGGCGCGGCTCATCCACACCGGTCAGCACTACGACGCGGAACTGTCCGCGCGGGTTTTTGCCCAGCTCCGGCTGCCCAGCCCGCACGTGCTCATCTCTGGTGTGGGAGGAGCGAGCCGGGGCGCACAGATTGCGACGGCGCTGGCCGCCCTCTCAGCCGAGTTTGCTGAGCGGCCGCCCGCGGTGGTTGTCGTGCAGGGTGACACGAACTCGGTGTCTGCCGGGGCTCAGGCAGCGCACTACGCCGGGATCCCCGTGGTCCACGTAGAGGCAGGCCTGCGGTCCCACGACCGAGCCATGCCGGAGGAGGTAAACCGTTTGGTCACGGGTGTGATCGCCGATGTGCACTGTGCCGCGACAGAGCACAACGCGCAGAACCTCCGCGCCGAGGGGGTCAACCCGGCGCGCGTGCTGGTAACTGGGAACACGATTGTGGAGTCGACCCGGGAGTCACTCGCGGGTCTTGACTCGGGCCGTGAGGTTCGCCTGGCCGCGGCAGAAGCCGCCCCGGATGTGCTCGCGACGATTCACCGCCCTGAGAACACCGATTCGGCTGCAGCGCTCGGCCGCATCCTGGACGCACTCGTTGCGCTGAGCGATCGAGGATTTGGGGTTCGCCTGGTGGCACACCCTCGCACCCGGGCGGCCATCACCCGATTCGGGCTGGCGGAACGAGCAACGCGACTAGACATGGTTCCCTCGGTCTCGCACGCGGAGTTCCTCGAGAGCGCACGCGGCGCTCGGCTGCTGCTCTCAGATTCGGGCGGACTCCAAGAGGAGTGCACCGTCCTCAAGAAACCGCTGCTGGTAGTGCGGCGCAGCACCGAACGGCCGGAGTCAATCGAGACGGGATTTGCCAGATTGGTGCCTCCGGAGGCCGATCTGTTGGCGGAGGCACTGGCGGCCCTGGCGGATCGGCACCGTGAACGCTGGCTCCGTCGGATCGCGTCCCCATACGGGGACGGTCGCGCAAGCGAACGCATCGCGGAACTCTGTCTGGCGCTGGCCGCTGGCGCGACACCGGAGCGGGCAGTCGCGGCAGTGTCCGCCAGCCACCTCGCGCCCTGAGGCAGGCGAGAGCCAGCGAAAAGTGCTGCCCCGATGAACTAGCCCAGGCCGAGAATCAGCGCTTTTACCTGCTGCCGTGTCCCGCAATTCAGCTTGCGCATAATGCGATGGACGTGCGTCTCCACAGTACGGACGCTCAGCACCAGGAGCTCAGCGATCTCGGCGTTGCCGAGCCCCTGGGCGATCAGGCGGGCGACCTCGCCCTCCCTGCTGGTCAGGGTGGTGTGTCTGGGATTCACCCGGGCGGTCTCGTAGACCCGCTCGGGTGCCCGTGACAAGATCACGGTGGCGAGCCGTTCCCTGAGCGCCGCGCCTGCGGGATCGCTGTCCGAGCTGCTGCGTTGGAGGAGCGATAGGGCGAGTCCGGTCCGCCCAGAGCGGACCAAGCGCTCCGCGACCTCGACGAGCTCACCGGAACGCTGCTCCCCGTCATGCTGCAGGGTCACGGCGGCGAGGTATGCGTGCACAAATTCCCCGTCGAGCATCTCAGCGAGTCGGGTCACCTCGCGGAGTTGCCTCGGATCCGGGGTGATTTCGAGTGCGGACAGTAGGAGTAGGATCCCGGGGAACCGGTAGCCGCGCGCGAACAGGTCCTGCCCCCGCCGCCAGAGCAGCTCCCTGGCTTCAGGAATGCGGTTTTCCCCGATCAGCAGCTGGGCTCGTAGCAGAGGTACGCAGTCGTGGAGCACCGGAATGTCAGGCAATCCCAAGCTCTCGGCCACCGCGGCGTGACGAACAGCTTCCTCCCTGCGGCCGCGGCGCGCGGCGATCAGACCTGCGCAGCCGTGCAGCGCGACCTCGGTTGCCGTGACCTCCAGAGTGCGGGGGGCGCTATTCAGAGGGAGCGCAACCGCCAGAATTGCCTCGGCTTCCGCGTAGCGCCCATCGGCCTCGAGGGCATACACGAGCGCCGCTGCATGCCCGCGTATGGCCTGAATATCGAGTGCGGTCAGCGCCTCCTCGTAGCCCCGTCGGGACCAGGTCATCGCCTGCTCGCTGTGGCCAAGACCCAGAAGCACCACACCACGGAGCGAGTCAATGCTGAACCCCAGCTCCTCCTGGGAATAGCGCTCTGCGCCGTCCATCGCCTCGCGGGCGGAATCGAAACGACCTAGGGTCGTGAAGAGGTTGGTCCGCACACGGAGCAGGCTGATCCGCAGTGAATCCGGCAGCTCCCCGTCCACATCGAGCGCGCGCGAGAAGTCCTCCGGAACCGAGCACAGGGTGTGCTGCAGCGATACAGACCACACTTCGGCCATCCGGTGCAGGGGAGCCCAGGCCTCTGGGATCTCGTCCAGCAGCCGAAGCGCCCCGTCCAGATCACGCCGGGCAAATGCTTGCCACTCCGCGCGAAGTCGGATTAACCACACCGTGTCCACACGGTCCTGCCCGCCGGGGAGGTCAGTGCCCAGGACCGCCTCGATCTCCGAGGAATCTGCACCGCTCACGATGAGCGCCTGTGCGTAGCTGGTTGTGCTCGCTGCGCTCGGGGAACGCTGCCAACCCGCGCGAGCCACCAGCGCACGGGTCCGGTTCTGCTCATACACGAGACGGCTGATGACCGCCGCCTGCCGGCGGGTCTGCCCAGCCCCGCCGGGAACCAAGTCCCCGAAGAGCGGATCGCCGAGCGTGGAAAACGGGGGGAGCGTTTCCGGCTCCGCACCCAGCTTGCTCCGCAAACTCTCCGTGAGCCGAATCGCTCGCATGGCACTCGGGCGGTGACGGTAGTACTCAACCAGCAGCGGTGGTTGCGCAGTGACGAGTACTCTGCTGCCCGCGGAGTAAACCCGGACCAGCTCCGCAGCCTCCAAGGACTCCAAAGTCGACCAGTCCGCAAAGCGGCGCACGGTCTCCAGTTCGCAGATCCCAGCGAGCGCGAGCATTTCATGGGCATCCCTCTGCTCTGAGCTGAGAAACTCGAGCCACGGCTCGGCGACCCCGATCAGCTCGGGGCTCCACAGGTCTCCCTCGGAGACCCAGAGCCCCTCAACCCTGACGAGCCGACCCGTGAGGCGAGCCACCTCAACAAGCTGGCAGGCCACCCCAATGAGCTCGCCGGCTTTCGCAAACAGCTGGGTGAGTGTCGTCTGGTCGATCGGGCCGCCCAGCCGTCGCTCCAGCTCCGCCCGCATCTCCCGAAACGTCAGCGCGGGGATTCGCGCCACGAGTGCGTTCCCGGGTTTAGCCGGGTACCCACCCTGCGAGCTCAGTCGAGGCGCTCTCCCCAGGACCCGGGAGAGCACAATTCCCGAGTCTGAGCGTTGCCGAAGCGCGAGGATGGCTCCCCAGGAAGCTTCGTCAAGGTCGTCCCAGTCATCGATGAGCAGCACGCTCTGCGATGAGGGCGCAGCGGCGGCCAGAGCGTCCACGGCATCTGGCAGGGAGGGGCGCAGCTGCCCAAGGCCACTCTGAGCGAGGAATCCGGAGGCCTGTAACGTGCCGAAGGGGGTCCCAGACAGTGACGCATTCCCCCGCACCCACACGACCCTCCAGCCGTCCTCGGATAGCCGGTCACCGACCTCGGCGAGATACGACGTTCGTCCGCTGTAGCGCACCCCGGCGACGTCGATCGGGAGCCCGGCGCGCACCGCATCGACCGAGCGCTGAATCGATGATGCTCGAGTATTCATTGGTGCGGCCCCCTTGTGTGCTGCTCTCATGCTAGTGCGCGAAACCGCCAGGAACGGGAAATCTCCCCTGATTGGTGGTACGTAGCTGACGAATCCCGCTACGTATCCCAGCAAGCAAAGCGCCGACTTTCTTCGGAAGGGACACTTCCTAGCAGGGGAGGACCGCGGACGCGGCGAATCCACTGCCTACGTTGGGGATATCCCCACAACGCTTCCCCAGGATTGGACCAGCACAGATGTATCAACTACCCCCGCTCGGACTTGGTGTCGTCGGAGGTGCCGTGCTCGCCGCAACAGGCGGTACGGCCACCTGGCTCACCATCGGCATCACCCTCACAGTGATGTGCGTGGCCCTGGGTGGACTGCTGCTGTTCCGCGAGGCGCGGAGCCGGAGATTCTTTGCGCAGTTCCCCGCTTCACCCGCTGTGCGGGGAGACAGGTCCAGGTTCCTCTCCTGATGGCCCCCACTGTTCGTCAGGAGACTCTGTTCGGTGGCGAGGATATCGTCGAACAGAGCCAGGCGGCGCAGCCGGGCACTGATAGGCAGACGTCGGCCGCGGAACACCGCACTGCACGGGGTGGAAAGCTTCCGTATCTTGGTCGAGCGCTGCACTTGAGCTGCGCGCTGCTTTTCGCTGCCATGGGCGTGCTCGTCCTAATGCGGGAGTCCACGATTCGTGTCTGGGAGGCCCGCCTGGCCACGCTGATCCTCGACCGTTTCTTTGCGGAGGACACGATGTTCGTCACCAGTGCGGGGAGTCCAGCGATCGGATTCACCTTTGGTGAGGAGTGGTTGGTGGCCCGAGTGACCATCCAGTGCGCGATCGCGCTGTACCTGGGGCCGGTGGCGTTTCTCGCCGCCGCGCTCTCGCTCAGCCCGCGTACCAACCTGCTTCGAGTGCTCGGAGCCACCGTGATCGGGATGTCGGCGATGATCCTCTTGAATCAGCTCCGTCTGCTTGCGATTTGCCACGCCTGGGGCAACGGCGGACACGCTGCATTCGGCTGGGTTCACGGTCCGTTTGGGACCGCCTTCATGCTGCTGGGGCTGACCGGCGTGCTGCTGCTGTTCTTCCGCATCGTTATGCGCCAGCGCTCAGCCGGATAGGCCTCAGTGAGACGCGCCCTCACATTAATTGTTCCAGCCTGATTCATCAGGACCACAGAACCGGGCTAGGCCGCACAGTCGGGCCCAGATTAGAAAGGCATGCACATGCAGAAAGTTTGGAAGGGCCTGACCGTGGTTGTCACGATCGGTGCGCTTACCGCGGTGGGAGGTGGCGCGGTTTACGCGGCATTTCTCGCGGAGGAAGCGGGGCCGCTGCACTCGAAGCAGGAGCAGAGCTCCGAGATTTCGGCTACCCCGAAACTCGGCGGGAGCCGGACGCGGGGGCACTCCCTTCGAGGACCCCGTTGTCAAAATGTCGTTCACGAGCCCGGCTATCAATACCAATGTGGCCTCGGAGAACCAGGTCTTTACCGGCACCGGATATCCGGGTGCCAAGCTCGTTCTCAAGACCATCGAAGAACTCGTGCTCTACGAGGGCACGGTGGGGCCCGATGGCACATGGTCGGCAAAAGTCCCGAAAATGGCCCTGGGTATTATCCGCATAAACGTGGTCAACTATGTCAACAATAAGAGCTACACGCTGACCCCCGCGTGGTTCAATGTGGTCAAGGTCTACAAGAATTCGCTGAACACCCCCGCCAAGGGGGCGACAACGATCACGGGAACGGCGAACCCGTATGCAACCGTGATCGTCTATGCCCAGGACGGCACCAAAATCAGCGAGGTCAGGGCGACCGTGGACGGTGACTGGTCGCTCAAGGCTCCGACCTCGACTGGGACGTACTACCCGACGTATAACGGGACGCGTGGTGACAACTTCACCTATACGGCTGCGGACGTGGCGTTTGTGGTGGCGTCTCCGGCAGTTGGCAGTGATCTGTCCCCGAAGAGCCAGGCGTTCTCCGGAACGGGAACGCCCGGGTCGACCTATGTCCTGAAGAATGCCGCGGGAACGCAGTTGCATAGCGGGACGGTTGCGGCGAACGGGTCATGGTCGGCGACGCTGACTGGGTTGGCCGAGGGCACGCTGAAGCTCACGGTGGTCAACACGATCGATGGCGCCGTGAAGACGGTTGACGGTGGTCAGTTCACGGTGTTGAAGGATCATAAGAACTCGCTGAATACTCCTGCCAAGGGTGCGACGACGATCACGGGCACCGGGATTCCGGGGGAGACCGTGGCGATTCTGAGTGCTTCTGGCACCAAGGTCAGTGAGGCGAAGGTTGCTGCGGACGGCTCATGGTCGCTCAAGGCTCCGACCTCGACTGGGACGTACTACCCGACGTATAACGGGACGCGTGGTGACAACTTCACCTATACGGCTGCGGATGCGGCGTTTGTATTGGAGACCCCGTCGAAGGGGAGCACTCTGAACGCGAAGGATCAGGTGTTCGCGGGCACGGGTGAGCCCGGCTCAACTTATGAGCTGACGAACGCATCGGGCACGGTGCTTCACCGCGGCACGGTTGCGTCGAACGGGAACTGGTACGCGAAGGTTGCTTCGCTACCGGAGGGATCGCTGAAGCTGACGATGTTGAACACGATTGATGGGAAGACCTCGTCGATCGATGGCGGGACCTTCACAGTGCGGGCGGCGTACAAGAACTCGCTGAATACTCCTGCTAAGGGTGCGACGACGATCACGGGCACCGGGATTCCGGGCGAGACCGTGGCGATTCTGAGTGCTTCTGGCACCAAGATCAGTGAGGCGAAGGTTGCTGCGGACGGCTCATGGTCGCTCAAGGCTCCGACCTCGACTGGTACGTACTACCCGACGTATAACGGGACGCGTGGGGACAACTTCACCTACACTGAGACCGACCCAGTTCTGACATTCGAGTATCTGACGCCGAAGGTGGGCAGTGATATCTCCGAGACGGATCAGACGTTCACCGGACGGGGTACCCCCGGTGCGGTCTACAGTCTGCGTGACAGCCGCAACGTCGTCTTGGCCCGGGGCACGGTCTCCGCGAACGGGAACTGGTCTGCGACTGCTGGCCCGCTGCCTGTGGGGGGTCTGAAGCTCACTGTGCTGATGACGCTGAATGGGGCAACCCAGTCCTACGAAGTGGGTAACTTCACGGTGTTGAAGGATCACAAGAACTCGCTGAATACTCCTGCTAAGGGTGCGACGACGATCACGGGCACCGGGATTCCGGGGGAGACCGTGGCGATTCTGAGTGCTTCTGGCACCAATATCAGTGAGGCGAAGGTTGCTGCGGACGGCTCATGGTCGCTCAAGGCTCCGACCTCGACTGGTACGTACTACCCGACGTATAACGGGACGCGTGGGGACAACTTCACCTACACTGAGGCCGACCCAGTTCTGACATTCGAGCTGTTGACGCCGAAGGCCGGCAGTACCCTCTCCGAGTTGAACCAGACGTTCACCGGAACGGGCACTCCCGGGGCGGAATACACGCTGCGGGACGGCCGGAATGTGATCCTTGCCAGCGGAAAGATCCCAGCCAGTGGCACTTGGTCGGTGACAGCCGATGATCTTCCGGTGGGCGCTCTGAGCCTCACCGCGCAGATGACGCTGCGGGGTGAGACGCACACGGTGAGTCTGGGTTCGTTCACCGTGGCGAAGGACTACCCGAACTCTCTGAACACGCCGGCGAAGGGTGACGAAGCGATCACCGGAACCGGAACTCCCGGGGAGGTCGTCTCACTGCATGCCGCTGACGGGTCCAAGGTTAGTGAGTCCACGGTGGAACCGGACGGTTCCTGGTCACTCACCGCGCCGACAGAATCGGGGTCCTACTACCCGAGCTACGGAGGGGAGCGCGGGGAAGACTTTGGCTACGAGGTCGCCGACCCGGCGTACGAGTTCGCCCTGCTGACTCCTTCGGCAGGTAGCGAAATCTCGACGGAAAACCAGGAGTTCACCGGCACCGCCACACCAGGTTCTACGGTGGTGCTCAAGGACGGAAATGGCAACGTCCTCTATGAGGGCGAGGCCGATGAGGCCGGCAATTGGTCCGGCACCGTTCCGAAGCTTCCCGAGGGCCCGCTGCACCTCACCGTCGATAACACCGTCGAGGGGGTCACCACCAGCATCTCTGGCGGGGAATTCCTCGCCGTCGCGGAGGGCAACGGCGAGGATACTCCCGTTCTGGATCCCGCGATCGCCGGTGGGTACGGTCTGCTGCTCGCGGCAGGGGCGGCTCTGGGGCTGCGTCGGAATCGGAAGTCCGAGGGCTAGTCGGTTGGGGATTTTCACGCCCTGATCTCCCAATTCTCACCTCGCACCGCAGCCGCGGGTCGATCGCCTCACCGCGACCGGCCCGCGGCTGCGGTGCTCCGTGCTTCCCAGTGTCGCGTGCTTCTCCAAAGGAGGGGCAGTCTGGTGCCACGCACGCGGCGGGGCCGGGGTACGTACGACGCCAGGCAAGGGCACGCACGCTCAGCGCACCGGGGCGCATCCCTGCGCGAGCGCCGCGTACAGCGCCCCGCTGAGACTTAGCTTGAATACCGGGCCGATATAGCCGACCCCGCGTCGCTGCCTCGCTCTCCTCGCCCAATACACCAAGGAACCCCTCCCATGATTGTTTTTCTTGCTACCACGGCAACCGTCGTGATCTGCGTCTCATTTGCGTATCTCTGGGTGTTGTTTTTTGCCGGGTTGCGGACTATTAAACGTTCAGGGGCGACGCTTTCTACGATGCGTGAAGCGCGCTACGAAGAACCTTTCCGGGACGAACCGGGGACCTTTCACACCTATTTCCTAATTCCGTGCCTGAACGAGGAGCGGGTTATCGGGGCAACGGCGCGGGCGCTCGCTGGCTCCTCAAATGCCACCACGATCGTGATCGACGACGCCTCCGACGACCGGACTGCGGAGGTGGCCCGTGAGTACGGCGGCAGCAGCCTGCTGGTCCTCGCACGAACATTCCCTAACGCCAGGATCGGGAAGGGCGAAGCGCTCAACGACGCGGTGCGGATGGTTCGGAAGCTGGTCGCCGCACGAGGGCAGGACGTGGACCGGGTGCTGGTCGCGGTGATGGATGCTGATGGGCGTCTCTCCGATGGCGCGATGTCTCACATTCTGCCCCTTTTCGATGAGGAGAGCGTAGGCGCGATCCAACTCGCCGTCCGGATTCGGAACCGGGACTCCTTCCTCACCCGATACCAAGACTTTCATTTCTGGTCAACCACCGCGGTCACCCAGCTCGGACGCGTGCAAACCGGAACCGTTTCGCTTGGAGGAAACGGTCAGTTCAGCCGGTTGTCTGCGCTGAACGACGCCGGAGAGAAGCCATGGTCGAAATCACTGACTGAGGACCTTGACCTGGCCGTGACCCTAGCCCTCGTCGGTTGGGAGCTGTCGAGTACACCGCACGCCGCGGTAGAGCAACAAGGCGTGGAGACAATTTCCGCGTTGTTCCGCCAACGGCGACGTTGGTTCCAGGGACACATGGCAATGGCCTCGCGACTTCCGGAGATCTGGAACGACCAACGACTGACGCATAAGCGCGCGCTGGAGTTGTCCGCTTACATCTTGACCCCTTGGGTCACGATCCTGCCGTGGTCGATCCTGTTTCACTGGGCAATTGTCGGGATGATCGTCGACGGGGGAGCATTCTTTGCATTTGTCACGAGCTCGCTGACCCTGCTGATTGGCGTTGTGATCTGGTACGTGATGACGCTCGGCCCCGTTTTTGTGAGCGCGTGGGTGTACTACCAGCGGGACGAGCAGCGAGAGTTCTGGGTCTCTCTGCTGCACGCGCACTGTTTTCCGTTGATCAATTATCTTGCCTTCGCCGCGGTGTGGAGCGCGCTCGCGCGGATACTGAAGGGCCAGCACGGCTGGGAGAAAACGCAGCGCGTGGACGAGGGCCTCCTTCCGAGCGCGTCGGATGCTGCCGTCGATGGCGCCGTAGGCGGGGATGCCCAGTGACCGCACGGGCGACGAATGCCCAGCGCGACGGGCGTTGGGAGACCGGGCTGAGTGAGCTCGAGGCACTGTTCGGGGAGCCTCTGTCAGCGCTCAACCCGGGACCGATCACCGAGGAGAGCCCCGTAACTGTCGCGGGGGGAGCGCACGGATCCCGTCCGATCCCGCCGGAGCGCCCGAAGCGTTCGAGCAGCCCTGGCAGCTCAGACAACTCGGGTGACTCAGACGAGACTGGCGGCGCTCCTGGGGTGGCGACTCGGGCGGAGCGACCCCCAAGTCGCCGCCGCTCGGGACAGATGCATGGGGCGCACCGAACTCAACCGGACCATGAGCCCCTGCTCCTCCCACCCTCCTACTATCCCGCGGTGGACGGGATGCGCGCGGTGGCCATTCTGAGCGTGTTGCTGTTTCACACCGGCCTGTACAGCAACGGGTTGTTCGGCGTGGACCTGTTCTTCCTCCTCTCTGGGTTTCTGATCACGCTGACAATGCTGCGCGAGTACCACCGCGATGGGATTGTCCATCTCGGCCGTTTTTACGCCAGAAGAGCGAAGCGGCTTCTCCCATTGCTCGCGCTGACCCTCGGGGGCACCCTCATCGCGGTGTATACCTGGGGGAGCAGGGCGGAACTTGCTCGGTTTGGGGAGCAGGCACTCGCCTCTCTCGTCTACCTGACGAACTGGGAACAGATTGCCGCGGGACAGCAGTACTGGGATGGGTTCGGTGCGCTCAACCCGCTGGGGCACATGTGGTCGCTCGCGATTACCGAGCAGTTCTATCTGGTCTGGCCCGTCCTGCTGCTCGGCGTCCTGCTGCTCGGACGCACGCTGTCGCGACGGGGGAGTGGCGGGCTCCGATGGCAGCACTCACCCATTAGCGCTCTGCTCGTGCTGCTCGTTGCGGGAACGGGAGCGATCGTTGCCGCCGCGCAACCAGCGCTCCGCTTTGACGGTACAAACGCGGACCGGATGTACCTCGGCACCGACACCCACACGGTCGGACTTCTCGTCGGTGCGGCTGTGGCGGCGATCAGCTATCTGTTCCTGCAGCACACTGGCAAATCCGGTCAGCGCTCCCGAACCGGCACTGCGGCGGTCTGGGGTCGCGGCATCACGTGGGTGCTCATGAGTACGCTCTCCCTGACGGTGTTGGCCAGCATTGTCATCCTGTCTGTGCGGGCGACGTCCTACGAGGAACCCTGGTTGTATCGCTTCGGCTTCACCGCGGTGGCGCTGCTGGGCGGTATCCTGGTGCTCACGCTCACGAGCCGACGCAATCTGGTCAGTCGCCTGTTTGCGTGGCCTCTGCTCGTGGAGACGGGTAAAGTTTCGTACACCCTGTTCCTGGTGCACCTGCCCGTGTACTGGACAATTCAGGCCGTGGATCCCACCGTTTCACCGGCGGATATTGCCATTCTGGGGATACCACTCTCGCTGGGATTAGCGAGCGGTCTCCACCACCTGGTTGGAGAACCGATTCGGCTCCGCCACTGGGCGCGCCGAGGAACGGCGCTGTTCACGGGACTGATGGTGGCTGTGACCGCCGGGGTGCTGGTAGTTCCGGAGCTGGTACAGCGGACCCCGGAGGGACACGGGGAGACCCGGGTGCTGACCCTGGGGGACTCGCTCGCGAACGACCTCGCATCAGCCCTGTCTCGGAACGCGTCTGAGGTCTTTACGGTGACGGACGGAGGCATCCCCGGCTGCGGTATATCGGGCAGCGGCGCGCAGCGCACGCGCGCGGGCATTGAGCAGCTCTCTCCCCAAGGTTGCCTACCTTGGCAGGAGCGATGGCGGGAGGAAATCCGGTCGACCCGGCCCAGCGTAATCGTGGTGCACACCGCATGGGATGCCGTTGAACAGGAGATTGACGGGGCTTGGACGGATCTCACCGACCCGGTATTTGCAGACCGATACCGGAGCGCGCTGGAGGAAGCTATCGAGGTGACCGCGGTGCCTGGAACGAGGGTAATGCTGGCCAACGCTCGACTGCATAACGGCATACTGTCTCCGGAGCAGGCGGTGGCCTTCAACCAGATCGTGACGGCGGTGCTGGGGGAGCACCCCGGAATTGAGCTCCTGGATATCCAGGGGCACCTCTGCAATGACAAGGAATGCGGTACCCAAACAGAGGAAGGCGAGGACCGTTACCTGGACGACCGGGTCCATTTCTCTCCCGCTGGAAAGCGGGAGATTGCCCCCTGGCTGAGCCAAGAACTGCTACGGGCACCGGCTGGCGACGGCAGCGACGACTGAGAGCGCGGAGGGCCCCGCGCGGAACGCACTGACCCCGTTGGGCGAGGGAGCGCCGTGCGCCGCATCCTCATTGCCCCGTTCGCCGCTGCGGCTATCCAGACATGGCTAGTAGCCCAGCCGTCCCTTCTGTGGACGCGACACTCTTCCATAACAGGACCGGGGCAACTGTGATCGCGCGCGAGGCGAGTGTGCAAGCTGCTTCCGACTACCGGGGACACGCTCCACTGCGATCACCGAAGGCCACTACTTCGAACCCAACACCGAGCTTGACCGCTACGCAACAGCGCTTCTGGAAGGGGCTGACGCACGATTGGGTGACGTTCTGACCTGACCTTCAATTTGGTTTCCACCCGGGGTAGCTAGTCGGAAGCCTTCATGAAAAGCTCACCAACATGCCACGCCCTTGCCCGCCAGAATTCCGGGCACGCGCGATCGAATTCGCCCGCGAAGGCCGATAGGCCAAACAATCGCCGCCGATCTCGGCATCTACGAGGTCACGCTGCATTACTGGCGACGTCTGGTAGACGTCGATAATGGTCGCAGGCCCGGTAATTCCTCCAGCGAGGACGCGGAGCTGCGGGCAGCACGAGGCTGGATCAGGCAGCTCGAACAAGAGGTCAACATCGTGAAACTCGCCTCGAGATGGTTGGCGAAGGCGGAACACTTCGCCCCCAAGGGTGCACCGGGTGATCGACCGTCTCGTCGACACCGGGGCACCTGTAGAGACCTGCGTCGGCTCCTGGGAGTCTCCCAGCAGGGGCTACTTCCGATATCGGAACGTCCCACGAGCGCTACGAAACCAGGCAGGCTGAGGCTCAGTGGTCTGATCCGTGAAATCCACACGGCCTCCCGCGGAACGTACGGATACCGTCGCATCCATGACGAACTCACCATCGGCATGGAGATCCCGTGTTCGAGTCGGCTGATCTCGGTGCTGATGAGGAAGGGTGCGATGTACGGGCTCCCCGGTCCTACGCGAATGAAACGACTGAAAGGCGTGGCTACCGCTCATGATCTCGTGCACCGAGAATTCCACCGACTTACACCAAACGAGCTCTAGGTGACGGACATCACTGAGCAGCCCACGGGGGAAGGAAAGGTTTTCTGTGCGGCAGTACTTGACGCGCGTAGCCGGAAGATCGTAGGTTGGCCGATCGATTCTAAGCGGGATTCAACGCTCGTGGTAAATGCGCTCGACATGGCGCTCCGAGTACGAAAACCGGCTCCAGGGGGTATCGTCCACGCCGATCATGGAGTCCAGTTCACCTCGTTGGCATTCATCCAGAAGATCCGCTCTGCAGGCCTTCTGCCTTCGTTCGGTACGGTCGGTGATGCGCTCGATAACGCGATGATGGAATCGTTCTGGTCATTGATGCAAATAGAGCTGCTCAACCGGAAGAAATGGAGAACACGGATCGAGCTCGCGAACGCGATATTCGAGTACATTGAGGTCTTCTGCAATCGCAAACGAAGGCATTCATCGTTGGGCTACCAAACGCCCGCGGACTTCGATTTCGCCCTCTCAAGACAGTTGAATTCCGCCTGAAGCTAGCGACCGGGACTGGAAACCAAGCTGTAGGTCATGTCGGACTGTCAGCAATCTGTGCATCAGTTCGACGTATTGAGGCCGCCCCGATACTATGTCCGCTGTGCGTCACTTAGTGCTACGCGCGACTGTGAGTGCGCAGTGCTTCGCTCCCAAATATCGAGCGGGTCATAAGTCCGGTTACCGAACACGTAGTCAAGCTGGTGTGTTGTCGTGCCCGCAGCTGCCCCTTCCTCCCAGATGGCAGTCTTCTCGGTGACCGGCCGTGCTGTCGCGCCGATCGCGTCGAGCGCCAGCGAGCAGAGCGTCACAGTGGATATGGGCACCGGACGCACACCATGCCAGACAGCGTTTTCACTCTCGAGTCTCTGCTTTGTGCGGCAAGGCCTGCTATCAGGCGACCGAGTTCGGTGACTTCGATGATCGACGTGAAGGAGGTGCGCGCTGAAGGTGGGATCCCCTTCGTGTGGAGAAGAAACAAGCCGAGTCGACCCAGAAGCCACCGATCGCGGCTTGCGGCAGACCTTGGGTTGGGATTCGTGCTTGGGGAAGCGTACCGATGTGGCCCTGGCCCGTATACCGCCGTGGTACCCACATACACCAAATTCTTGATACCGGTTTCCTGACATGCTCGGATGAGATTTATCGTCCCAAGCACATTTACTTCGCGGCTCTTCGCGATGTCCGTGCCGACGTATGAGGCGGCGTGTACGACTGCATTTGCTCCGCGGAGCGCCGACACAAGAATTTGATAGTCCTTCGAGATGTCGGCAATAACCGAGTTCGGTGCCTTCTCGTGCCGAGATACTCTTCGTACGCCATAACCAAGTTCGACGAACGCGGCCGAGACTTGCGAGCCAATGAACCCTGTGCCGCCCACAACCACTGCCGAAGGCCTAACCGACATAGACTGTTCCTTCGGTGGTCGTGATTCCAGCTTGACTTACGGAAAAGGCGAATTCTCGGTCCTGCGGTAGCGTTGCCCGGAATCGCGGAGTGGGTGAGAACTCTGTGAATTTCACAAAGCGAATCTGTAGCCCTTGTGCAGCGTGACCCGTTGTCGACTCGGCCGCACAGATCATGCCGGCCATTATCTACATCCCCGGTAGATGGTCGGTCTTGTGATCGACCGTGAATGGATCAGCGTGGTTCCAGCCGAGCAGACCTTCTGCGCCAGAGGGAGTGGATCGCATGCGGCGGATGGGATTGCGATCGTGTCGGATGACGAGTGCAGGGGAAGCGCGGCGTCGGATAGCCTCATAGCTCGGGCGTGGGATGCATCTGAGAAAACCTCCGCCAGTCGCTATAAGGCCGCGGCCATCGTGGAGCGAAAGCGAGAGGCGGAGACCGGAGACGTTCCCTCGGCGCTCGATGCTATCCAAGACAGTCATTCTTCCTGTCGCCTCGTATGGGCCGAAATCGGGAAACAAGGCAGCGCCGTCACACTTGAATGTCAGCTCCTGAATCGTGAAAGCGTGGTCCAGCGGTACTTTGAATCCAGTATGAGCCAACGCTAGGCCGCATTGTCAAAGTATCTCGGCGCCATGTGACAGTGAGACTGATCGAGGATGGGGTGAGGCAGATGCCTGTGGGGGCGGGATTTGTACCCCGAATACCCAAGAGTCTTCCAAATGTGCCCGTACGCTGGTGAGGAACACTCCGGCCACCGAAGAACGGTGCACTAGGCGGCGGTCAATGCTTTGGTCGAAACTGGCGATCGCTCTGTACATGCTCACTCTCCGTCGTGAGTAGCAGGTCTAGTAGGATGCTTGCATACTATACGACCGGTTGATGAAAGGGGAGGGCGCCGTGGCAACAATTTCGCGTCAAGATCAAAAGAAGGCGACTCGCGCTGCTATCTTGCGCGTCGCGGCGGAAGGTTTCGACGCAAAGGGGTACGTTGGTTCAACGATTGGTGACGTCGCCAAGGCGCTAGGGCTCACGAAGGGCTCTGTCTACTTTCACTTTCCTTCGAAGGCGCAGTTGGCGGCGGAGATCGTCGACTCCTACTTTGAAATGTGGAGCCCCGTCGTCGAGGGTGTCGCTGAACGGAACCTCGCAGGTATCGCGGCGCTCAAATGGGCATCCCGCCGAGTGGCCCGCGCCTACCGTGACGACGTATCTGTTCGCGCAGCAGTGCGGCTCATGCGGGAGTCTGCTCTCATAGAAACCGAGCTTCCCACGCCATTTGTGGGGTGGATGTCCACGGTGAAGGCATATCTGGATCAGGCGTACGGTGCGGGGGAGTTGCGAGAAGGGCTTGACCTTGAGGCAACAGCTTGGCACTTGGTGGCCACGTTCTTCGGTACGCAGGAAGTCTCCCATCAGCTCTCGGATCGTACGGATCTGGACGCTCGAATCGATACCATTTGGGACCTGCTCATGCCTGGCATTCTTCCGCGCGACTCGCAATAGCCACCAGTCTCCTCATGCCCTCAATCAAAGGGGCCTGGCGAAACACGATGCCGCAATGTTGGTCTTCCCATTTTCGCTGACCGGACGTATGGGTGGTGGTGGCGGTGATTATGACATTCGCCACCAGGGTGAATGGTCGCCGCGACAGCCTGGATTGGCTGGAAGAATAAGGAGGTCCATCATGAAGAAGACATTCGGCGCTGGTATCGGAGCCGCGCTTGCGGCAGGTGCGCTCACGCTTGGCGCAGTGTCGCCGGCGAACGCTGCTCTCGGCGCGGGCTGGTACGTCGCTGTAAATAACTCGGCCGGATACGCACAGGCGTACAATCCGGGCGGCGTGAACAATCAGGCATAC
Organism: Leucobacter komagatae; assembly: GCF_000834055.1. GTDB lineage: Bacteria > Actinomycetota > Actinomycetes > Actinomycetales > Microbacteriaceae > Leucobacter > Leucobacter komagatae_A. Next base: position 263,660 of record NZ_JXSQ01000002.1, on the reverse strand, counting down.
GCCTCTGTGGTTCGTAAAGTGAACGGCACGAACTACCGCTCCACCCAGGGATGGCGACCAACCATTGCGACCGTCAGCTTCTCGTCGGGTAGCCCAGTGAGCGCCACCGCAGCAGTTCGGTGATCGCCGCGAGTGTTGACGATCACCATCACTAGAGGCTCATGTCCTTCGCTGTGACGCGGGGCATGGGCCTCTCTGTTCCGGGTGGCTCTTAACACGGGCTGGTAGGTTGAGTGTAACTTCGAGTCCTCCACTGCGAAGCGCGGTGACTGTGAGACTCCCCTCGTGTGCCTCGGCTATTGCGGCAACGATAGCGAGACCGAGCCCAAGGCCCTGATGGTGAGTCGTAGCGTTACGAGTCCGAGTGTGCGAGCCACGCTGGAAGGGCTCAAGGAGTTGAGCCACCTTCTCGGGGTCAATGGCGACGCCCGTATTTACGATCTGGAGTCGAGCCTCTGAACCAACCTGGTGTAGCTGTACCGCTACCTGGCCTCGGTTCACGTTGTGAAGAATTGCATTCTCGATGAGATTCTTAACCGCCTGTTCGAGCAATTGTCGATGGCCGGGCACCGATACGGCGCAGATGTTGCGTTCTATTTGAATCTCGGCTTGTGGTGCTATACCGCAAGCGTTATCCAGCTCCTTGCTTACAACCTCCTCGAGGCAAACTGTTTCGGCTGGGATGTCTCTTGTGAATCTACCTCTCGCGAGGGTAAGAAGAGCTTGGATTAGTTGCTCGCTTCGCTGGTTCGCGCTCAACGCTCTTTCAATGTCCGGTAGGAGATCACTCGAAACCCGGCCCTGGCGAAGGGGGACTTGCAGAGCGGTTCTTGTCGTAGCCAGGGGAGTGCGGAGCTCGTGCGAAGCGTTCGCAATGAACCGGTCCTGGCTCGCGAACGCCGACTCCAGTCGACCCAGCATGGAATCGATGGTGTCACCCAGGTCAGTTACCTCGTCGCGAGGACCCGGTAAGTCGAGTCTTAGATGGAGGTCCCGCTCGCTGATGTCCTGAGTTGCGCTCGCGACTTCGGCGATTCTGCGCGTTGCGCGACGCGAAAGCCATGAAGCGACTATCGCCGAGGTCGCGATGAAAGCCAGGAGAATACCGGCCGAAACAAGCATGAGCCCCCGCACGACCTCGTCCGCGATTTCGTCTGCCTGCTGGGCCAGTTCTGTCTGCTGTGCCGTCGTCACGCCATTAGAAGAGGGCTCTCCGTCTATGACCACCAGGCCGTCGTCTGACTCGCTTAGGTTAACCTCTACCTCGGATTGCACCGCGGTGATGCTCTGGTTGAGCAACCAGGTAATCGCAACGTACTGAGAAGCAAGCAACACTATCCCTGCTGCGGCGAAGGCCAGTGCAATGGAGAGAGTCAGCCGAGTGCGGAAGCTGAACCGTCGAGTGTGCGTGCGTTTCATCTCAGGGGATCCTGTATCCGTGGCCTGACTCTGTGACGATCCGCTCCGGGCCGATCTTCTGCCGCAAGCTGTGTATCGCGGTTTTGACCACTCCGCGTGAGCGCTCGAGCCCGTCGTCCCAAGCGAGTTCAAGAAGCTCACCGAACCCGACTACCCCGCCGTCAGCCGAAAGAAGCGCGTGTAGTATTCGATACTCAAGAGGGGTGGTCCGCACCTCTTGTGTGCCGATGCGCAGGCGCCGAGTCGCTGTAACGAGCGTCAGATCGCCTCTGCATAACTGGGGCTGCATTGAGAGTAGCCGGCGGCCAATTGCCTCCAGGCGGGCGAGGAGTTCCTCGTATTCGAACGGCTTTGCCAAGTAGTCATCCGCGCCGATGCGCAATCCGCCGACACGGGACCTGAGGTCGCTGGCCGCGGTCAGCATGAGGACACGCACTGGGCTCCCCGTGGAAGCGATCGACTTGGCAACCACGTCGCCGTGGACGATTGGCAGGTCGCGGTCGAGGATCGCGACATCAAACCGCGAAGACTCTAATTCTTGGAGTGCTGAAGCGCCGTCGAACACGGTCTGGACCTGGTGGCCTTCACTCCGGAGGCCGGCCTCGATACTTGCTGCGAGATCTACCTCGTCTTCTACGACCAGTATCCGCATGCGGCCCGCCCTTCGGTTGGTACACCTTTGATTATACGCACGGTCAGTGAACTTGTCTCCTCATAAAACACGGTGAACTCAGCCCGGTCAGGGTGCGGTCAGCGGAGCCCTGACCGGGCCCGAACCGCATCTCCTTCAAGGTTGCCTTGAAGGCCCGCGAAGTGGGCTGCGACCAATCCACGAGAGGAGCATGAGATGCGCAACAGAAGGAAGGCTGTCGTCGGGGTTGCCCTGGCGCTTGGCCTCTTGCTGACTGGCTGCACGCAACAGGAAACAGCGCCGGAAGGAAGTTCCCCGCCGAGCGATGCGCTGTCACGTCAAACACCCGTCGACAGCTCGTTCAAGGCCGTCATCGAGGACTACCTGAGGCAAGCCACCAACGATTTTGAGCGAGACGCATTGGGGCGAGCTTTAGAGACGGGGCGGGTATCGGAGGCTGACTACCAGGAGGCGGTTAATGGAATGCTTCAGTGCCTACGCGGTCGCGGATTCCCTTCGATCGCCGAACCCGATCCGCAAACTGGAGTTGTTCGCTATCTGACGGAAGGATCTACCGAAGGAGATGGTTTTGAAGCAGCCTTTGAAGAGTGCTCAATCGGAACCACTTATCTTGTGGGTTCGCTCTATGACCAGATGGCTACGAACCCAGACAATGCTGACTTCGTGGAGCTCATTGCGCAATGCCTGGTGAGAAAGGAAGTCTATCCGGCGGGCTTCACTAAAGAGGAGTTCCTGGCCATCGCGCAGACTGCGAATACACTTCCCGCCGACGACCCGTTCTTCAGCCCGGCGTCGGCGGCATGCCAGTCGAACCCCGCAGCGCGATGAGAAAGGGGGAGGGCATCCGCCGAGTAAGTGTTGGCGCACTCTTGCTCGCCCTGATGCTTGTGGCAGCGGTAGGCGTCTCTATCGGTCTCATACTCGCGCCGGACAACACACCTGTATCCCTAAGCCCTGCGGCACGTGCAGAGGATCTGCACGTCTCCAAGCAGGATTTTGATGACCGCCGCAACGTAGAGCTTGGCGTAGCCACGCTCAGTAAGCGCCCAGTGACTACAACGGCTGTTGGGACAGTCACTCGATTTGAGTGCGAGCCAGGATCGACACTGAGCTCCGGGACGGCGAGTTTTTTCGTGGACGACCGACCCGTCCTCACTCTTGCCACTCAACGTCCACTGTGGCGAAACCTCGACTTCGATACCGAGGGCGACGATGTCGCCTCTCTTCAAGCGGAATTACGTCGTTTGGGCAAGGATGTTCCTGACCATGGGTATTTCGACTGGGTTACATGGAATGCCTACCGAGAGATTGTCGAGGCTAGCGGAGGGAAAACAGACTACGGTGCGCTTTCCAGAGCGGATATCCTCTGGATCGCCACTCCCGATGCCGTTGTCGAAACATGTGACGCTCAGGTGGGGTCGGCTCTCGCTCCTGACCAAGTTGTCGCGACATTGCCTGTCGCCTTGCGAAGCGTGCAGATCAAGAATCCCCCCGTCGACGTCGCCCCAGGAGAACGGGTCCTCGCGGTGGACGGGGTACAGCTGCCAATCGACGATGAAGGGCGGATCACCAGCACGGACGCGCTGGCTGAACTCATCACGACTCCGACCTATACCAACTATGTGAGTTCGGAAGGAGAGAGCGTAATGAGCGGTATTTATTCTCTTGCCGAGCCGATCTCGGTTATTCCTGTTCCTCCGTCCGCCATCTATGGGTGGGCCGATGGGCAAGGCTGCATCATTGCTGACGGCCAGGCAGTGCCCGTTGACGTTGTCGGATCACAACTCGGACGAAGCTTCATCACTGTTGAAGCTGGGGCCGACCCTTCCACGGTGCGGACCGTGCCGGACGAGGAAACGCCATGCAGGTAGCAATGGTCGACCTCGAACATCACTTTGCAAACCACCCGAGTTTATTTACTGGCCTGACGATGACGCTCGTTTCGGGGCACGTCTACGCACTGACCGGACCAAGCGGGTCGGGTAAATCGACCCTGCTCGGTATCTTGGCCGGATGGACTACGCCTAGTTCGGGAACCGTGGTGCACACAGGGATCGAAGCCATCGGGTGGGTCTTTCAGAACCCACACGGTGTGGCAGCGCGAACGGCGCTAGATCACGTAGCTCTACCTCTTCTCGCGCAGGGGGAAAAGAGGTCAGACGCAGAAAAACACGCCTCAACGTATCTTGCTCGCTTCAACCTCACCTACGCAGCAAATAGAGCCTTCAAAGAGCTTTCCGGCGGTGAAGCACAACGGCTTATGCTCGCCAGAGCTATCGCAGCTGCGCCGAGTCTCCTGCTCGTCGACGAGCCAACTGCGCAGCTTGACCCGCGTACTGCTGCGACAGTCAACCAAACGCTTGGGGCTATCGCCGATGACGGCACAATTGTCGTCGTCGCGACCCACGACCAACGAACGCGTGAGGCGTGCACCGATGTCATAGATCTCGGAGAGTACACATGAGCGCCCGGCGGCCGACGCGTGGGAAAATGCGACCCGGCTCTGTACTCAGCGAAGCACTTCGCAACACCATCACGGGAACAAGCAAAGCACTAACGCTTGTGATCGCAGCGGGAGCGATCGTGTCGGCGCTTCTGTGGATGGAGTTGAATACGATCACCCGCATCACAGATGCCGCTCAAAAATATCAGGACTCTGGCGCGGCTGTTCAAGTTCTTTATGCACCGGGCGGGGTGAACCCCCAAGCTTGTGAGGCCCTCAACAAAGTGTCAGGTATCAACGCGGCTGGTGCGATCCGCGACACCGATACGCAGATCCGACCGGCTGCCGCACCGCAGTCCGTGATACCTGCCAAGGACGCCACACCCGGAATCATGCGAATTCTCGAAATCAAGGGAACGAGCAGCCGTGAAGGTATTCTCGCATCGCGCCAAGTAGCGGAGGCCTTCTCGGTTAGCGCAGGGGGTACTCTCGTAACCACGGCCGGCTCCGAAGCGATCCAAGGGATCTATGACTACCCGGACGACGGGCGGATGCCCGGATACGGATACGCCGCCTTGAATCCTGTGTCTCTCGAAGGTCGATTCGACGCATGCTGGGCGGAAGTGTGGCCTGAGAATCCGGAGACCGCGGCACTACTCTGGACCGCGCTGGACTCGCAAGCCAACACCAAAGACACTCCACCCACAATCGGACAACTCAACACCACACTTGGAGATAGCTTTGCCGGAGAGGTCGAGTTCTCTGAACGAAACACCCAATATAACGCCCTCGTTTCCGCTTGCGGACTCTTCGTGCTGGGGTACATGGCGACCCGTGTTCGCCGCCTGGAACTCTCCTCGGCGCTTCATACAGGAGTCAATAAGACCGGGCAGATTTACGGAGTGCTCATCGAAACATCGGTATGGGTGCTTGTGGCGGCATCTATTTCAATAGCTGTCGCACTCGTTTCTATTCAGGCTGGTCTGCCACAAGACCAGCCTGCTCTTGCCGCAACGGCCGCGCGATTCATCGCAGTGAGCATTTCAGCGGCCCCCGTTGGGGCAGCGTTGGCCGCGGTGTTGACGAAAGAGAAGCATCTATTCAGGTATTTCAAGGAGCGCTAGCCCCCGCGGACTCGCTTGAGCTCGCGGGGTCAACGGCTCTCAGTGCCCTAGCTTCGCAGGCGCGGGCAGGCTTGTGCTTCTGAAGGGTGGCGCCCCAGGCTGAGGGTGCCCCAGGCTGAGGGCGCCTCAGGCTGAGGGGACAGATCCTCCTTGAAGGCCAGCAGCCGTCAATCCTGGGCAGCCCCGCCAGCGCCCTGACCGCGGGCAGCTAGACCTCCGTGCTCTGCCTAGGAGTGCTGGCGCGTTCGTTGGGGGAGTGCAAGATCCGCTCACAGACGCTGCCGCGTCGTGATCGTGCGCAACCAGCACAGAGCTGCCTGTAGCGTCGGGCGTTAGCTTCTCCCAGGGGAAGGAAACGCCCGAAGGGGCTACAGGCGGGTCAATGTGGTCGCACCGCGGGGAATCATTCCCAGCTCTCGCGCCGGTTACGCTGTTGGGAACAGTCCTTCTGCTGCGAAGACGCGCTCACCAAATCGAGCGGCGATTCTGGCATGGCCGCCCGCATCGGGGTGCAGGTTGTCGGGGAGCGGGAACTCTTCGGCATCGGCAGCCCCGAAGAGCTCCAGTCCGTCAAGGTAGTGCAACTGCGTATCTGCTTTGCGGGCCTCGACGATGGAGGCGAGTGCCGTGCGAATGACCTCGAGGGTGAGTTTGCCTGCTGGAACATCCGCGGGGTCACCGCTGACGAGAAACTTCGGCGTGCCCGTTTCAAAGCTCGACGGGTCAATTCCGCCTGGGCCGGGTGTGCTTTCGTGGATCCCGCAGAAGATTGGTGAAATCAATACGATTGGCGTCTCCGGGTGGCCATCGCGAATGGTGTCGAGAAAGCCGTGGACTGCTGGCACGAACGCGCGCAAGCGCATGGCGTCGTGGTTGACGACGTTAATGCCGAGTTTGAGCGTGATCAAGTCAGCAGGGGTGTCACGGATCATTCGGGCGACAATTGGATCCACCAGCGCGCTGCCGCCAAACCCAAGGTTCTGCAACCACACGCCGGCTGTTCGCGCCACGCTCACTGGCCAGATGTCGGTCGGCCCTGGGGCATTTGATCCTTGGCTGATTGAACTGCCGTGGTGCAGCCAACGGGGCTGCCGTTCCTCGCTGGCGGATGTTTCGAGCTTGGCGTTTGCACGCAACTCGATGAGCTCGAGCGCTTCGTTGTGTGGCAGCCAGAGCTCAATGTGTTTCCTGCCGGGTGGCATGGTGATCTCGCTCATGTGCGGTGTCCCCTCGACGAAAAGCTGGGCTCCGCGCTGCATGTCGATCTCGAAGCGGTCGCCGCCGGTGAGGGGGTCACGCATGTGGAGTCGGCCGTCTACCGTTACGTCGATGCTCCCGCGGGGCCGATCTACCCCGAGATAGACCACCCGACTCGGGTGACTGATGAGTGAAATGTGTTCCGCTTCGCTGACAAACGCGAGGCGAACTCCCGAGGGCTGCGCTTCCATGGCCATCAATTGCGGTTCAGGGAATTGGCCACGCAGCCAGGCGGGCAAGCGGTGGATCGCGAGGCCATGGCGCCCCGGGCCGACCTCGGCGGCACCGTGTACCAAATCAGTTCGTAGGAGATTCTCGTTCATTGTTCGGCGTCCTTTGCTGGCCAACTGCGCAGGCTGCGGTCGAGGGCTTCGAGCATTGCTTGCCATGATTGCGCTAATTCGGTTTCTTGATGGTCAAAGGCACCCGCTCGGGATTGGGAGAGGAAACCATTGAGGGCCGCGCCAACGAAACGAGCGGCGTGTACATACTGTGATTCGTGAAGACCGTATCCCCGCACCAGGGCGATTGTCAGCGCACTGACGCGCTGTGCCTGGGGTGAAGTGGCGGTCTCGGTTGAGGCGGTGCGCTGCAGCGCTTGCCACGCACCGGGGCGTTCTTGGGCGTACTCCCGGTTCGCCGAGGCGAAGCCGTGTAGCGCTTCGCTGCCTGAACGGCCCGCGATGCCGTGTGACACACGCTCACCAAGCTCGCCAAGAGCAAACCGCTGCACGCCGTCAAGCAGTGCTTCGCGATCGCGCACATGCGAGTACAGGCTCGCCGGTTGTACGCCAAAGTGTCGGGCAACGGCCGAGGCCGTGACCGAGTCAAAGCCGTGGAGGTCTGCGAGTTCGGCGGCGGCCGAAAACAGGCGTTCTGGGGTGAGGTTTGCGCGTGCCACACCACCAACCTACATCCCTTAGGTTAAAAACTACAGCCTTTAGGCAATTTATTGTGGGCTTTGGTGTAGCCGTCAGCGCTCGGCGTCCAAGCGCTGCTCGCAGAAACCCGGACAGGGCGACTACTGAACGGAATAGGCCATCAATGTTGAGCGCCATCGCGATCGGCGACCGCTGGCGCGCTCGTTCTCCTCAGGGGCTTTACCTCGTCTGTTAGCGGGAGTGGCGCGGAGGCGGATGGGATTCGAGCTGCGGGGCTTCGGCCGCGACGGGATCAAGTTCGCTGCAGGGCGAGCGCTCCTTGCTTGACTCGTTGCCTTGGGTGCGCGGGCGCCGGATCTAGACTGGTGTGCGTGCTGAAGAATCGCAGGAACCTCTCCTCAACGCTCGACGACCGGCCGGCCACCCTCACGAGGTCGAGACTGCGATCTGATCGCTTCGAGCTTCGTGTGGACGGGATCGCGCAATCTGTCGTCTCGATGGCTGACCCTACGAGGCTGGTCTACCCGTACACGCGCCATATCGCCAGGGCGTTGGATGCTGCTGCTCCCGCGGGAGCCTCGCTCTTCACGGTGCATCTCGGTGCGGGAGCACTCACCATGGCGCGCTACGTTGCGGCGACTCGCACGGGGTCGCCGCAACTCGCGGTCGAGTTTGAGCCGGAGCTGTACGCGTCGATGCTCGAGGCTCTGCCGCTGCCCGCCGGAAGTGACGTGCGCGTCATCTTCGGTGATGCTCGCGCCGTCGCTGACGCACCACTCGTGGCGGGCCCCGCAGCCCCAGCTTCAACCGCGGCCGTAGCCGCTGATGTGGCCGAAGATCGCGGGTCGCGGGCTGACGTGCGCACCGCTGTGCCGGCCGAGTGGGCGGAGGCGCAGTTCACGATTGTGGATCTGTGGGATGCGGCTGTCATTCATCGCCGCGTGGCAAGTCAGGAGTTCTTCGCAAGGGTGGCCGAGCGTTCCGCCGCGGCGGGGGTTGTTGTGGTGAACCTGCTCGATGGGCACCCGTTTGAGTATGCGCGTCGGCAAGCTGCGACCCTGGGGTCCGTCTGGTCGCATGTTGCGGTCGTGCTCGACGCGGATCCGTTCGACGCTGACGGGCCCCTCGGCAACGTGCTGATTTTTGCGAGCAATGAGCCGCTGGCTATCGCGGCGGATCCGTCCTTGCTTGGATTGCCGCTTCCGCATGTGCTCAGCGGCGCTCAGCTCGATTCGTGGATCGGTGCCGCACGGATCATGACTGACGGTGACAGCACGGATTCCCCTGACCCGAACGATCCCCGCTGGGGTTAGCCTGTCGGAGAACGCGGGATCGGCGTGAAACGTACTGGCCGTACCCTGTAGCGATCGCTGGGCTCCAACGCCGCCGAGCTGGTGCGCCAGTGTCTGTCCTGGCGGACCGGAAGGGCGGTCTTCTGAGTGCGCTGCGTCCACGCAGATTGCCCTGCTCAAACTTATTCGGATTTTCTTGCCCCATCGCGGGCCTCGTGTCAGTTTTGTTGCATGGTTCCCCTCAGGTGTCCGGACGCAGTGACGTGACCCGAAACCCCTTGGAGCAGCGTGGAAATGTTGCTCCAGGTCCGAGCGGGTGGACACGCTCGATCGAGCGAATACAAATGGAAATCGTAGCGATGTGGGCCGTGCCCCGGGAGCGGTCGCGGGCCCTGGTAACCCGTGCGCTTGAACCGGGTCGGGACAAAGCGGACACCGTCTGACGTATCAAGTTCCCCCTCGAGCAGTCTGCCGGAGGCGGCGGAGCCGGCTCCTGAAATGCGCGTCGGTGTTGGGCTGAGAAGAGCAATTGTGTGCAGGAGGGGTCGCGGTAGGGGCACGTCGAGGTCTTCAATGACGAGGAGCAGCTCCTGCGTGAGTTCGGGCACGCCGCTCCAGCTGAGAGCCGGGCTCAGATTTTGGCCCACTCCAACGCCTGCGTGGGCGTCTGGGATTGCTGAACCGTCAACGAAGGAAGTGCTCCACAAGCGCATGGTTTGTGGAACGTTAGCCAAAGGGGTTCTGTATTTAATGCTCTTCGCTTCGGGGGCGTGTATGCCGCGGAGCACGCGGCCGAGGAGTGGATTTTGCACGAAGGGTCTCCGATTAATAGAAGGTGATCTTGCATTATATTCTGCTGGAAAGTATCGTAGCCTGTATGACTTCATCTTCCAAGCTTCCAGCCTTGCCGTCGCCGGAATCGCTGAAACTGGCGCAACACATCAGGCTGAATCAGGACCGGCTGCGTCGACTTGTTCGAGCGTCCGGGGCGGCACAGGAACTCTCGCGTACGCAAGAAGCGGTGCTGAGCTTGCTTGACAGGCAGGGTTCTCTCACGACGGCAGACCTCGCGAAGCGGGAGAACCTCCGACCGCAATCAATGGGCACCGTGGTCGCGGACCTCCTGGGGTTAGGTTTCGTAGTCAAGAGCCCTCACCCGACGGACCGGCGACGAGAACTCGTGTCGTTGACGCCCGCAGGGCAGGCGGAAGTAACACGGATTTCTCTCATTCGCGATCAGGACCTCGCCGTGCTGTTCGACGCTCGATTCGCTCGGCAAGATCGGGCGTTGATTCGCAAGGCGCTCGAGCTCCTTGATGCACTCGCAGAGGATGCCCGAGAGTGAGAAGAATGTGGCAGCCAGCACGTGGCTTTGATGCGCGCTTTGCTCTCCCCGTGCTGCTAGGGCCAGCACTGAATCCGATCAACACCACGATGATCTCGGTCGCGCTTACGCCCATCGCGGACGCAGTGCATGTGTCGGCGTCTACGGTCGTCTGGCTTGTGGCCGGTCTTTACCTCGTAAGTGCGGTGGCGCAGCCACTCATGGGGAAGCTCTCGGACGCATACGGCCCCAAGAGAGTCTATTTGAGCGGTCTTGTCATCGTCGCGGTCTCTGGGCTGCTCCCCACGCTCCTGCCCACATTTGCCGGCGTGATGATTGCGCGATTGCTCATCGGGTTGGGTACCTCAGCCGCTTACCCCGCGGCAATGACACTCATCCGTGACCAATCTCAGCGTTACAACCTCGAAGCGCCGCAAGCGCTTCTGTCAGGCCTCTCGATCTCAAGCCTGGTGACGGCAGCAATTGGGCCAGTGCTTGGGGGAGTGCTCATCGAGTTCTTTGGGTGGCAATCCGTCTTTCTTGTCAACATCCCGCTTGCGCTCATCGCGTTGGCAATCGCGTGGGCGTGGTTACCCGGTGATTCCACGAGGGTTGCTGCTGGGCCGCGACCACTCACGCTTCGGGAAGCGGTCGACCCTCTCGGCATCGCGTTGTTTGCGGTGACAATTACCTCGCTACTCGTCTTCTTGCTCGATCTTTCGTCAGGCCTGTATTGGGTGATTCCGATCGGCTTCGCTGCGGCGGGGTGCTTTGTCTGGTGGGAACGTCGCGCTCCCAACCCCTTCATTGACCTCAGAATGATTGCGAGAAATGGGCCGCTGGCGCGAACCTTCGCCAGGCTCTTTCTCGTCTACACAGCAATTTTCCTTGTGGTCTACACCGCGAGCCAGTGGGTGCAAGCCGAAGTAGGCCTTGCGGCAGACGCTGCTGGGCTCATCCAGCTGCCTGCGGCAGTTCTCGCGGGGATCGCTGCGGTGGTTGTCGCACGAACTCGAAAGGTGCGCTTGCCGCTCGTCGTTGCTGCGTTCGCGCCGCTGCTCGGCGGAGTGGCAATCACACAGCTCACTTCCACGAGTTCGCTCTGGCTGATCGTTTCGGCTCTAGCGGTGTTCGGTATCCCACAAGCGCTCGGTTCGATTTCGAATCAGGCCGCGCTCTACCGGCAAGCGCCAAGGGAACAGATTGGTGTGGCATCGGGGCTCTCTCGCACTGCAGTGCAGCTCGGGGCGATTCTGGCTTCGGGTCTGGTGGGCGTAGTGTTCGGTGCCGAGCCGAGCGACGCGGGAATGCATGCGGTTGGGTGGATCGTTGTTGGCCTCACCTCAGCAGCGCTCGTACTCACCATTTTCGATCGAGCTCTGGAAGTGGGTCCAGGGGCGCAGCCCTAACGCTGTGCCCCTGGACGGGTCATGCCTCGATTACCAGGTCAATGAGCAAGGCTTGCTGTTGACCGCCATACATATCGGTTTCGCCTGCTGAGCCTTGGATACGCGGTCGCGGCATGGAAATCTTCACCGCGAGGGCAGCAGGGTGGTGGAAGATTTGCACGGTTGCAGAGTCCACGGCGTATAGTCGCGCGATCGCATGGGCGCTCAGAGCGCCACCTTTGGTGACGAGATCGTAGGCCGCGCGATCGCGGCACATCACGTCAAATGTTAACCAAAACGGGCCAGCGTTCTTTGACCGAACGAGTGTGCAGAGTTCGATGAGGGTGCTCATACTCCAACCACCACAATCTTCGTTCGAAACAGATCGAGCGGACCAGCCACGGCAGCAACGTGATTGATGGTGAATTCGTAGACCGGCCCACGGTCGGTTTCTGGTGGAGAAAATGGGTACGCGACCGTGCTCGCGAGACCGTCGTACTCGGGGATGGGGAGGTGTGACACGACGTGGGCGACAGAGGCGCAAACCGAATGGGCAATCTCTTGAGTGTGCGCGGTCACGGTGATGAGTATTCCAAGCTCACGGGACGGGGTATGTTCCGGTTCACGTTCGCCAAGCACTCCGTTCGCCCCGTACAACGTAAAATCAATATCCACGTCGTCCGGGGATACCGCTGAGTTAAACATGCTCTCGATCTTCCCTGTGAAGTGTTCCTGTGCCATTGGGATGAGCTGCGCGATGCGAGCAATTACGGCCCGGTCCCGAATGCCCCCCACTGCGAATGTTTGGAAACCGCGCGCTCGAGCGCCCTCAAGCTTGTTGGTGTAGATATCCGCTGCTTCAAACTTCGATCCGCGCACACGAACAGTGGTGTCATCGAGCTGTTCATAGGTTGCGGTACTCGTGTCGAGTACGCCGCCGGGCTCCTTGAGTTTGAATGGATCGATGTTCTCGTACAGTGTGTGTGCTGCAACGGACTGAGCAGTCAGACGTGTGCCGGGCTGCAGCGCCCGCACATCAAAATGATCGTCGCGAAGCCACACGAACAGACCGTCCGCGGACGGTGGGACCGCGCACGCTGCCCCACACTCGATGGTCTTTGCGGCATGCCAAGTAAGTCCAGCGTCCGCTCCATGCATGTGTGGCAGGGCGGCGAACAACGCCGTGTCGCTAGCGCGGCCAGCCAGCACTACGTCGGCTCCGCGGCTCAGCGCGTTCTCGATGGGTTCGCTCCCCATCATTGCGACTACCGTGCTCGAAAGCAGCTTGTCACGGTCGAGCGGAACAGGGGGATCAAGGGGGTGGATGGCCCCCGTGTCCCACAGCTCGGACAGCGTGTCGGTGGATTGCTCCGAATAGACCAGGGCAAGCGTGAAGGACATCTGCTCCTCCTCCGCGATGGAGCGTGCCAGTTCCGCAAGGTGGTCGACGCCACTGTCGCGACCGCTAGTTCCGCACGATCCGATAATGAGGGGCACGCCCAGCTCAGCGCGCGCCCGAAGTAACAGTCGGAGATCTCGCTCGACGGTCGCGTCGGAAAGCTTGGGTATGCCGGACCCGAGCGCGGCCGGACCGCTGTCGGTTGATCCGGCGTCACACGCGATCACATGCGGTGAGAGCGCAACTCCTGTCGCGAGAGACTCGGGAGTAAACCCGGCACCAAGTACCCCTGTAGGTGCGAGTATGCGAAATTCTTTCATAGTGTCATGGATCCTTCCGTTGGTGATTCTGAACTGGGGCGGGCGACGGTATCGTCACCGTGCGTAGGCACAGTGGATTCCGTACGTACGGCGCTGAAACACACGAGACCCACCGCGGCAAGGATCGCCGCGGCGAGGAACATGAACCGCCAGTCGGTGAAATCTACAAAGACACCGATCATTGCCGGGCCAAGCGACGAGCCAATCGCGTACGACACGGCGTAGAGCCCTGTGTAGATCCCGACCACGCTGGGCGACGGGGCGAGGTTCCACATGATCACCACTGCGTTAATCGCAAAGGTTGAGAATCCCATCGCTGCTATCACGACACCCGCGATAGTCATCGTCACCGTTGGTATCGCGAGTGCCACGAAGCAGCCAGCGATGAACACGGCCAAGCCGACGCGCGTCATGCGTCGCCGACCGAATCGGTTTGATAGTGCGGCGACGGGAAGTGCCGCGACGATGAAGGCAATCCCGGCAGGGAGAGTTAGAGCACCTGCCTGTCCGCGGGAGAGATCGAGCACCTCCATGGCGTATGGGGTCAGCTGAGCGCGCATTGCGGCCCACGTTCCGGCGACAAAGAACACCGCGACAAGCAGGAATAGGCGACTTCGGTCGCTGTCGCTCAGGAGTTCTCGGAAGATTCGCTTGAGCGTCCACGCTGGCTCGGTTTTCGCGGCAGACTCCGCTGCGGCAGCGAGGTATCCCGGTGCGCGTTCCTCGTGAATCGTGAAGGTGACGACGAGAGCGGCGAGGAGCAGCATAACTGCCGGGATCGCGAACGCAAGCTGTAGGTTGTGGTCGACAATCAGCAGGCTAATCAGTGCGGACACGATAATCGTGGCGCTCGAGGCTATCTTTGCGATCGCGTTGGCGGTGCTGCGCTTCGAGGGTGGCTGAAAGTCAGGCGTAAGGGACTCAGTGATCGCCTTATAACCGTTGGCGGTGAGCGCGAACAGGAAAATGCAGGCGATAAGTCCACCGAAGGATGTCGTGTGGGGGATAAGCGCGAAGAGGATCGCGGCTATCGGCGCGCCGATCGCCAGGTATGGGATGCGGCGACCGAATCTCGACCGAGTTCGATCGGACAGGTGGCCCAGCATCGGCTGGACAAAAATCCCTACCACGTTGTCGACACCCATGAGGAGCCCAATGAGGGCTGCGCTCGTCGTGTATTGAGCGATGCTTGCCGGCACTTGGGCGTCATAAAAAGCCCAAACGGACTCCTGGGCGAAAATGGCGAGAGCCACGAGCATCGCTGCTCGAAGGTTTAACCGCGCGATCGGTACCCTTTGTTCTGGCATGGGTAGGCAGACCTCCTTGTCTGATGCTGCAGCAAAAATATGCTTTGCTACAGCATAAGTCTACCCGGTCGGTTTGGCTAGCCCGTTCTGCCCCTTCGGACAGCACAGCTCAGCCCATGGTGTAGGCCCAGCCGCGGGGCTGGGTGAACCACGCGTGGAGGGTGTTGCTGCGATGCTGGGGTTGGGTGGGAGCCTCGCCAGGGCCAGGGCCAGGGCCAGGGCCAGGGCCAGGGCCAGGGCCAGGGCCAGGGCCAGGGCCAGGGTGTCTGGCGAGGTCGCGAGTGTTCCGCATCGCGCCCGACTGGGGTGCGATGCGTGTCAGTGGTTGTTAGGCGCTCCGGCGGATTTCCCCGTGCGCGGAAAGCGCGTGATCCCGTGCTGCGCGATAGGCCCGCTCGGCGTCTCCGGATCTGATTGCATCAAGGATGAGGCGGTGGTCGGGGTATCGAAGCTCGATGCCCTTAATGGCCGCCGGGTCGCGGAGCTGGCTTGCGGTGGCGCGTTGTTCGGGGGAAAGTGCGGCGGTTTGGTTCAGTAGCCGTTCGAGGATTGGGTTTTCGGCAATGCTGACGAGCTGAGCGTGGAAGTCTCGGAGTGCATCGAATAGGTGCGGCGCGCGCGATTCATCCACCACGCCATCTTCGTCCAAGCGTTGCTTCAGGGAGGCGAATTCGTTGTCCGCGTCATCAATCAACGCGGACAGCTTGGTGATGTCAGCACCCGTGGCTTTGCGCGTAGCGAACTTTGCAATGAGCCCTTGCAGTTCGGCTTCAATTTCGTCTGTCTCGTTGAGGGCAGTTCGGCTCAGGTTCGCAATGTGCAGCTTCCGTGGCCCGAGGCGCTCAATCATGCCCTCTTGGGTTAGTTGACGGACTGCCTCGCGCACCGGGGTTGTGCTCACGCCGAGTAGATCTGCGAGACCGCGCTCCGTGATGCGCTGTCCTCGAGTGAGGGTGCCATCAGCGATGGCAGCCTGGATGCTGCAGTACACCTGCTCGCCGAGGGTGACGGCGTTGCTGAGGTCGTCGTGTGCGGTCATGCATGCAGCATATCGGGGCGCTCACGCGCCGGGGATCCCATGGGGAGCGCTTGGTTGGCTGAGCGGGTGCAGCGTGAGGCGTTGCTGGGGCGCGGGGTGTGCCGTGGCCGAGGCACTACGACCCGTACTCCTTGCGAATGTGACGTGATGTGACGCCCACCGACGCAACAAAGTGGCGAGGCCGCCGCGACATGGTGCATTCTTTCGTTATGGCTCACATAAGTGAGTATTAAGAAAGAAGGACTCATGCGACCCCCACTTCGACGCCTAGCACTGGGCGCCCTCACCGTCTCGCTCGCGACGACCCTCGTTGCCTGCTCAAGCGCCGCCGAGGCAGAGCCAGGGGGAGCAGGGGAGACGCAAGCCCCGCAGCAGGGCGGGACGCTGGTCTTTCTCGAGTCGCAGGTGCCGACGTGCTTCTACGCGGGCGGCGGCGGGTTCTACCCGGTGGCAACGATCCTCAACCAGATCGGCGACAAGCTCACCCACCAGGATCCAGAGACCCGAGAGATCACCCCGTGGCTCGCGACCGAGTGGGACATCAACGCTGACGCAACCGAGTACGTCTTCACGCTCCGTGACGACGTCACCTTCTCCGACGGCACTCCGCTCGATGCTGAGACGGTCGCCCTGAACTTCGACCACTTCGGCGGCGGCGACGAAGCGCTCGGCCTCGCGTCGCAAGAGTTCATCAGCAACTACGCAGGCTCCGAGGTCATCGACGACCACACCGTGCGCTTCACCTTCTCCGAACCAGCTCCCGGGTTCCTGCAGGCAACCTCAGTCGTCGGTGCCGCGATCGTCGCGAAGGCCACGGCCGAACTGCCATACGAGCAGCAGTGCCAGCTCGAAAACTTCATCGGGACCGGCCCCTTCACGGTCTCGGACACTGTGCCAGAGCAGGAGTACACGCTTGCGGTTCGCGAAGACTACGATTGGGCGCCCGAGGCGTCAGCGCATCAGGGGCGGGCGTACGTCGATGCGATCCAGATCGTCGTTACCCCGGAAGACAATGTGCGTACGGGCGCGCTCACATCGGGCCAAGCGCACGCGATCCGCGGTGTCCAAGCCTACGACTTCGACGTGATCGAGACCGCCGGTGCCGAGGTCCATCTCGCGCCAACCAACGGCGTCAACCCGCAGTTCGCGCTGCGCCCAGGAAACCCGCTGCTGGCCGACATTCGCGTGCGCCAGGCGCTCCTCAAGGGCACCGATGTCGAGACCGCCATCGACTCGATTTATCAGGGACGTTTTCGCCCGGCTACCTCGTCACTGAGCCACGGCGCTACCGGCTATGTCGATCTCTCTTCTGAGCTGAAGTACGCACCCGATGAGGCCCGTCGCCTGCTCGACGAGGCTGGATGGGAAGTCGGCGCCGACGGTATTCGGACGAAGGATGGCGAGCGGCTCGAACTCACTACCTGGGTTGGCGCGGTGTTCCCGCTCAACCAACAGCTCGACGAACTCATCGCGGAGCAGTGGGAAGAGATTGGCGTGAAGCTCAACATCGAGACCCCCGACCAGGCGACCGCGACGGCGGGTCAGCGCGACCCGCTCCAGCTGCCAGTAGCGATCACGCACGTTGGACGTGTCGATCCTGACGTGCTGAAGAGCAACTTCCACAGCACCTCCGCCCGCAACGCGCTCGCGTCGACCGACGCGGAGCTTGACGCGCTGCTGGAGGAGATCGCGTCGCTGCCGACAGCTGACGAACGGCTCGACGCCGCGGCAACCGTGCAGCGGTACCTGCTGGACAATGCGTTGACGATTCCGCTGTACGAATTGCCCCAGACGTACGCAACCGCCGCGTCGGTGCACGGCCTCGGCTGGGAACCCGTAGGGCGCGTCGCGCTCTACGACACCTGGCTCACACAGTAGTTTCACGCGCCGAGGGAAGCGAGTTTCGCCCATGAAATCGATACTGCCCCGCATCGGGCAAGCCGCCGTCGTGCTGTTCGTGGCATACACGGCAACGTTCATCCTGCTGTCGGCGCTGCCTGGCGACGGCATCATGATCAAGTTCGAGAGCCCCGATGCTGGGCTGACGACCGAGCAGGTCGCCGTGCTGCGCGAGTACTATCGGGTTGATTCGCCGCTGATTGTGCAGTTTGTGCACGCGCTGCTTGGCTCGTTGCAGGGCGACTTTGGGTATTCGATCGCGAACGCGGTGCCGGTCGCCGATCGGATTGCTACGGCGCTGCCGCAGACGGTGCAACTCGCTTCCCTCGCGTTCGTATTCGCGCTACTGCTCGCCGCAGCGATTACGTTCGCCTCAACGTTCGCGCCCTTCGCCTGGCTGCGCAACGCGATTCAGGCGGTGCCGTCGATCTTCATCTCGGTACCGGCGTTCTGGCTGGGGCTGATGCTCATTCAGTTCTTCTCATTCCAGCTCGGCCTGGTGCCGATGATCGGCGCAAGCGCGACACAGGCGCTCATCCTCCCCGTAGCCACCCTCGCGATCCCCATTTCGGCTCCGCTCGCCCAGGTCTTCGGGCGAAGCCTCGATGCGGCGCAGCGTAAGCCGTTCGTGTCGGTCGTTGAAGCGAAGGGTGCGACGCAGTGGTGGATCGTCACGCGCCACACCGCGCGAAACGCGATCCTGCCGACCATCACGATCAGCGGGTTGATCTTCGGTGAACTCATCGCGGGTTCTGTCGTCGTGGAGACCGTGTTCGGGCGCAACGGCATCGGCCGCCTCGTGAACGACTCCGTCGCTGCGCAGGATCTCCCGGTGATTCAGGCCGTCGTGCTCATCTCGGCGTTCGTGTTTGTGACAGTGAACCTGATTGTTGACCTGCTGTACCCGGTGCTCGATCCGCGGCTCCGGCGGGGCCCGAAGGCCGCGAAGGTGCCGGTCACCGGTGAACTCACGGTCGCGCGGCAGCCGCACGCGCCAGCAGCGCGCGACGTCGAGCGAACCCCCGCGGATGCGCGCGGTGCCGTTCTGGGGGAGCCGCGGGAACTCGCGCTCACGGCTCCTGGGCGCAACGACTCGGACTCGGGGGCACGCGCATGACCGCTGTCGCCGCTGTCGCGAACAGCTTCACCTCGCGGCCAGTGCGCCGCAGAATCAACCTTGCCGTGGTGCTGTCGTGGGCCGTGGTCGCCCTAGTGCTTGCGTGGGCCGTCGCCCCGGCACTGTTTGCGCCGTACTCGCCATTCACCCCCGTCGTCTCAGGGCTGCAAGCGCCGAGCTTGGCGCACCCATTCGGCACCGACACCGTCGGGCGCGACCACCTATCCCGCGTGATCTACGGCGCGCGCGAGTCGCTGCTCGGAGCGACGCTTGCCGTCTCCGTTGGTGTGGTCGTCGGCGTGCTGCTCGGGGCAGTGGCGGGGAGCTTCAGCGGAATCGTTGACAGCGTCGCGATGCGGATCGTTGACGTACTGCTCGCGGTACCAGGCCTCCTGCTTGCGCTGACGGTTGTTGTGCTGCTCGGGCCTGGCACCCTGAACGCCGCGATCGCGGTTGGCATTGGTTCGATCGCCTCGTTCGCGAGGCTCGTGCGTAGCGAGGTCGTGCAGGTGCGTGGCAGCGAGTACGTTGAGGCGGCCTACAGCAGCGGCGGCACGTTCTGGAGTGTGCTGTTCACCCACATCCTGCCGAACTCGCTCCGTCCGGTGCTCGCGCTCCTCGCACTGCAATTCGGCGGCGCGATCCTCGCGCTCTCGACGCTGGGGTTTCTCGGCTACGGCGTAAGCCGCCCGACCCAGAGTGGGGCATGCTCATCGCAGACGGCCGAAACCTGCTCGGCGCCGCATGGTGGGTCGTGATGTTCCCCGGTCTCGTGCTGCTCACAGTGGTGCTGTCGGCCAATCAGATTAGTCGAGCAGCTGGAGGAAGACGATGAGCGCACTGGAAGTTCGGGATCTCGCGGTCGAGTACCAGGGGCGGCGCAGCGCAGTCCGCGCCGTTGACGGCATCAGTATGAGCATCGCCCCGGGCGAGCTCGTAGCGGTCGTTGGGGAGACCGGATCAGGCAAGACCACCGCGGCGCTCGCGGCGATCGGCCTGCTGCCGGAAACGGCGAAGCGGGTGCGCGGCAGCGTCGCCGTTGGCGGGCGCGACATTACGGGCTGGAACCGCCGCCGCCTCCGCGCGCTCCACGGCACAGAAATCGGGTTGATTCCGCAGGACCCAACGTCCTCCCTCGACCCACTCGTGACCGTCGGGAAGCAGGTGGCAGAAGCGATCCGCATTCATCGCGGGCGGCACGACCTCACGTCGGAAGTGCACGAGCTGCTCCACAGGGTCGGGCTCAGCGATCCCGAACGCATTGCGCGTTCGTACCCCCACCAGCTCTCTGGCGGCCAGCGTCAGCGAGCGCTCATCGCTGGAGCGATCGCGCTGAAGCCCGCCCTCCTCGTCGCTGACGAGTCGACGAGCGCGCTCGACGTCACGATGCAGCGGCGCGTGCTCGACCTGCTCGATGATCTGCGCAGAGAGGAAGGCACGGGGATTCTGCTCGTCACACACGACCTCGCGGTCGCCGCCGAGCGGGCAAACCACATCGTCGTACTCCAGCACGGAACGGTCCAGGACGCCGGCCCGGCGGCAACGATTCTGGGCGGCGGGACGAGCGCCTACACGAGGGAGCTTGTCGCGTCGGCCCCTGCCCTCAGGGCCCCGCAGCCGCGGACACCCATCGGGCAACGGGAGCCGGCGGGTGGCTCGGAGGCGCAGGCTGCTGGCATCCGCATCCGCGGCCTCGAAAAACGCTTCGCCGGTGCGCGCGAGGTGCTCGCGGTGCGCGGCGTGGATCTTGACGTGTTGCCGGGAACCACGCACTCAATAGTGGGGGAGTCCGGCTCGGGGAAGTCGACAATCGCGCGCATCGTCGCCGGACTCGACGACGCCTCTGCTGGGAGCGTCACGGTCGCGGGAATGGAGCCGAGCACGGTCGCCGCAGCGGCGAAGAAACGCGAGTTTCGGCGGCGTGTGCAGCTCGTCTATCAGAGCCCGTACGCATCACTCAACCCCTCACGATCCATCATCGACACCGTCTCCGAGCCGATCTTCCGTTTCGGCATCGCAGACCGCCGTGAGGCGAAGCGACGCGCGGCCTCGCTGCTCGACCGCATGCAGCTGCCGAGCACACTGCACGAACGCCGCCCTGAGGAACTCTCCGGAGGGCAGCGCCAACGAGTCGCAATTGCCCGGGCGCTCGCCCCGCAACCGGAGGTGGTGGTGCTCGACGAACCGGTCTCGGCGCTCGACGTGTCGGTGCAGGCACAGATTCTCGACCTGCTCGACGAGTTGCAGCGCGAGCGCGCCCTCACCTACCTCTTCATCTCACACGACCTCGCGGTCGTACGGCAGATATCCGACGCGGTGACGGTGCTGCAACACGGAGCCGTCGAAGAGACGGGCCCGACAGAGCGCATCTTCACAGCGCCACAGGCCGAGTACACCCGTCGCCTCCTCGAGGCGATCCCCACCGTAGACCCCACACTTCTTCATCACTGATCGGAGCCACTATGACAGACATTGCTTTCTTCACCAGGCTGCTCGACGACGCAAGCCCGGCCGAGCGGTTTCGTCTCGCGGCCGAACAAATCCGCTCCGCGGAGACGCACGGGTTCGCTCGTGCCTGGGTGGCGCAGCATCATTTCCGCAGCACCGAGGGCGGGCTGCCCTCGCCGGCGGTGTTTCTCGCGCACGTTGCCGCGAGCACCTCGCAGATTCGGCTCGGTACGGGGATCGTCACCCTCACGCTCGAAGACCCCGTTCGCCTGGCGGAGGACGCTGTGGTGCTCGACCTCCTCTCCGGCGGTCGCTTTGACCTCGGTATTGGTAGCGGAGGAACCCCGACCTCCTTCAGCCCGTTCGGGGAGCAGCTCGCAGACAAAGCCGAGTCGTTTGCGCGCAAGCTCGAACGCTTGCAGCTCGCACTCACCGGGGGAGACCTTGGCGAGGGCAACTCCCTCTATCCGGCAGCGGGGTCGCTCGCCGATCGCGTGTGGCAGGCGACGTTTAGCGTGGCTGGCGGCACCCGCGCTGGCGCTTACGGGCACGGGCTGTTGCTGAGCAGAACCCAGCCGCGAAGCGCGGAACAGCCGGATCTATCGCTCACTGAGATTCAGCAGCCCATTGTTGATGCCTACCGCGCCGCGCTGCCAGCTGCGGCGACCCACCGCATCACGGCGTCGCGCACGGTGTTCGTAGCTGACGACCGGGCCGACGCGCTTCGCTTCGCAGAGCTGGGGCTGCGTCGCGTCGCGGCACACTTCGGGATCGACGCCGCCGCACCGGTCGAGGAGCTCATCCGTCGAAGCGACTCACACGTCGGCACGCCGGAAGAAGTGGCTGAATCGCTTGCGGAAGATACCGTGTTGCGTGACGTCGATGAGGTCGCAATTCAGGTGCACTCGATTGACGCCCCGCACGAGTTCATTCTCCGCTCGCTCGAACTCTTCTCACGGCGCG
Organism: Leucobacter komagatae; assembly: GCF_000834055.1. Taxonomy (GTDB): domain Bacteria; phylum Actinomycetota; class Actinomycetes; order Actinomycetales; family Microbacteriaceae; genus Leucobacter; species Leucobacter komagatae_A. Next base: position 241,388 of record NZ_JXSQ01000002.1, on the reverse strand, counting down.
TTGCGCCGCACTTTGGTTGGGGTGTTCCCGCTCAGGCGCTCAGCACAACCGTCTGAGGAGACAACGTCGGCTCTGATCAGGCGGAGCTAGCCGACGTCGTCGAGGAGCTCCGAGAGGGCGTTCGGCGTCGCGCCTGAAGCTTCGGCGAGTTCGCCGAAGCGGGCGTCGGTGGCTGCGTTCTCCGCGTCGCCGGCGTTCTTGAAGAGCGAGAGGTACTCCGCGTCACCCCCGGTTTCCTCGACCGATTGCACGCGGATGAGCCAACACGTCGCATCCGGGGTGAAACCCGCATGCACTTCCCATGCGAGCGCGAGTGCGCCGAGGCAGACGTTGTTTGCGTCGAGAATGTCGGTCGCAGTGGCGTCGTCCTTGACCACAGCCAATTCGAACAGGTCGGCCATCGAGTGAGTGGGCGAAATACTCGCTCCGTTCGACAGGAACTCGTCCGCGGCCTCGCGGTGCTCCCCGCAGAGGAACCTTGCGGCGAGCCACGTCATCGCGGGATCCTTGAGCTCCGATACGTCGGCCGCATCGTCGGCAACGGTGCAGGCGTCGAGGCCCATGCCAACGATGGTCTCTCTCACCGTCGGGTCAGCATCGTCCCACGCCTGGAGCTCGACTGACGTCCAAGACGAAGTGGGGTCGAGGCTTGTGACCATCGGGATCGCGAGGATCGCATTGTCGAAGAACTCTTGCTGCGCCTTCGCACTGTCGCGGTCGTCAGCGGAGGGAGACTCGGCAGGTGCTTCCGGGGCGGTTTCGCTCGCGGGGGAGCCCGAAACTGATCCGCATCCGGCCAACACCAAGGAAGCGACAATCGCCGCGCCTGCAGTAAGCGCTGGCCATGCCCGCCGTGATCGTGATATCGACACTGTCATTCCCCCCACACTTTGACGACCAGGGAATGGGTCGCCTCTGAATACATTGTCGCCTGCAGTGTACCGCGGCCGAGGCCAGCCCCGACAGTTCGATGGGGAGGCAGGGCTTATCGCCTCGGTACCTCGTGTTCGGCGGCGAAGTCGCATGGGGCGGGGAGCAGTTCGTCGATGAGCGCACTGATGCGCGTAGCGAGTTCGTCGCGGATCGGCCTGACATCATCGAGCCCCAACCTGCCGGGTCGTCGAGCTGCCAGTCTTCGTAGCGCTTGCCGCGGAAAACGGGGCAGATGTCGCCGCACCCCATCGTGATGACCACGTCTGATTCTTCGACCGCGTCTGCGGTGAGTATTTTTGGGGCCTCGTGCGTCATGTCGATGCCTAGTTCGTGCATTGCGGCAACCGCAACGGGGTTCACGGTGTCCGCCGGGGCCGACCCTGCGGAACGCACGTCGATCTTCCCAGCTGATAGGTGGGAAAGGAATGCTGCCGCCATCTGCGATCGGCCGGCGTTGTGGACGCAGACAAAGAGCACAGCGGGCTTCACGGTGGCGTTCAAACGGAGGCCTTTGCGGTAGTAGGGGACGGGGTGCTGGTAAAGAACTTTCGGGACCAGAGCGCGACATACACCAGGGCTATGAGCACTGGAACCTCGATAAGTGGGCCGACGACGCCGGCCAACGCCTGGCCGCTGGTGACCCCGAACGTGGCAATGGCTACGGCGATGGCGAGCTCGAAGTTGTTTCCGGCCGCGGTGAACGCGAGCGTGGTGGTTCGGGGGTAGCCCAGCTTGAGGAATCGCCCGATGAGCATGCTCGCAGCAAACACCACCACGAAGTAGATGAGCAGTGGCAGCGCGATACGAGCCACGTCAAGCGGTCGCGCGGCGATTGCGTCGCCCTGCAAAGCAAAGAGCACCACGATAGTGAACAGTAGGCCGTAGAGCGCGACGGGCCCGATCTTCGGGAGGAACGACGCTTCGTACCACGTGCGACCTTTCGCTTTCTCGCCGATGATTCGGCTGAGAAGTCCTGCAATGAGGGGGATGCCGAGGAACACCAGTACGGAGAGCGTGATTGACCACGCGGAGAACTCGGCACTGGTCGTCGGCAAACCCAGCCAGCGCGGAAGGCCCTGCAAGTAGAACCAGCCAAGGGCGCCGAAGGCGATGACCTGGAATACCGAGTTGAGTGCCACGAGCACCGCAGCAGCCTCGCTGTCCCCGCATGCAAGGTCATTCCAAACGAACACCATGGCAATGCACCGCGCGAGCCCAACGATGATGAGCCCCGTCCGGTATTCGGGGAGGTCCGCAAGGAAGACCCACGCTAGCGCGAACATGAAGGCCGGTGCCACGAGCCAATTGATGGCGAGCGAGGTAATCATGAGTTTCGTGTCGCCCAGCACAGCGGCCGTTTCGTTGTAGCGGACTTTCGCAAGCACCGGGTAGATCATGATGAGCAATCCCGCAGCTATCGGGAGCGAGACGCCTGCGATCCGCACGGTGTCAAGCGCCTGGTCGAGTCCCGGGATGAGTTTGCCGAGACCAAGTCCCAGCGCCATTGCGCTCAGGATCCAGATCGGAAGGAATCGGTCGAGCGTCGAGAGCTTCGTCGTGAGCGGTGCGGTACTCGCGGGGTCAGTGGGTAATGTCACAGCGCAGGGTCTCTCAGTGCTAAATATCGACGGACATCGATATCTTGAGTATGCTCGGAGATATCGATGCTTGTCAATGTCGCCCACGAGGTCGATGGAAAGCGAGACCTAGAACATGGCTAACCCGATGGCTACCGCGGTAGGTGAAGGGCTGGGAGCTGATCCCAGTGCAAATGGAACTGCAGGCTGCGTCCCGGCCACGGGTCTGAACCCGCTCCCCGCCCACGAGGCTGAGGAGCTCGCCGCGCGATTCAAGGCGCTCGCCGACCCAAGCAGGCTGCGAATCCTCTCCATCGTCGCTTCCAACTCCGCGGCTGAGACGTGCGTCTGCGATCTGTCAGAACCGCTGGAACTAGGGCAACCAACGGTTTCGCACCACCTGAAGGTACTCGTGGAAGCCGGGCTGCTGAGCCGCGAGAAACGCGGAGTCTGGGCGTACTACTCCCTGGTGCCTGGAGCTATGGAACGCCTCGCCGAAACTCTGACTACGCACGCAACTGAGTACTCCAGTGAGGCGAGCCCCCAGCGGTAGGCGCCACGGACCCACCACCCATCGGTCAGGTTTCCAGCGGAAGAGAGGGACTACCCAGCCTCTGGCAGCGGGAGATCCTACGTGCCGATGGAGGCGAAACCGGATCGGGTGGCGAGCTTCACTGATGAGATGTTGTCGATCTGGCAGCGATACTGTGGCTCATGCTGGGCGGCAAGCGCGCCGCGGGCAAGTGCGTAGATGACGCTACGAGCGTGCCCGTGTCCCCGGTGCTCAGGGTGGGAGACGACGCCCATGTCGGCGAGGGCAACGCCCTCTTCAAACGGGTACGAGCTTCCGGCCGCGACGAGCGTGTCGCCCGAAAAGGCCCCGAACACCATCCAATGATCGAGCTCGACAGAGGCGCCATCGAGGTCCGCTTCCGACACACCGGCTTGAAACGCTTCGAAAGCCGCGGCATCAGCCTCGGTGAGACGCCGCACGTGGCCCGGGTCCTCGGTTTCCTGGAGCCGCTGCTTGGACGCATCGTCGAGGAAGAACAGGTGGTCCGGGCCGTTGAGCGCGATGCCAGAGGCTGACAGTGCCGTTCGGAGCGCCTCCTCGTTCCCGGCATCTGCAATTCCGGGCAGGTCACGCACTTCTGGGCTCACGAGCACGTAGGTGCGGTTCGGGCGCACGAGGATCTGCACCCGCTCACCATCCTCGAGCTGCTCGTTGACAGCGAGACGGTATGTTGCGGACTCGCGGACGACGTCGCCACCCGTAAAGGGCGCGATCCACTGCTCGTAGACTTCGGGGTGCATTGTTTCCATGAGTATCAATCTTCGCGATATGTGTGCCAAACCAACAAGACCTTTCTCGCGCGCGAGGCCTCGGACGGAACAGTGGGTGGGGCGCGGTTGCGGTCTTAGCGTTGGGCTTGCTCGACATCGACCAACATCTCCAGGGTCTCTTCGTCGGGGGACAGACTGAGCGCGACTCGGATGCGGCCAAGTGCGCCGGTACTTCCGACGTGCGTGCCACCGCAGGGTGCACCGAGCTCTCGCTCGCTCAACGCACATCGCCACGTGCGCACGGCAGAGATTGCACGTTCTGGTGTGTCAACCTAGACCGGCGCATCCTCCAGCGCCCAGTCGTTGAGCGTGGTCTCGACGCGATGTTCGATCTCTTCAAGCTTCGCGCAGAGGTCCCCGGCACCAAACCCCCGTTTGCGTAGCGATTTGCCGAGTCGGTACTCGTCTCTGCTTCCGTACGGCAAGATTCGCGAGGTCGCGATCGCCAGTGATTCGAAAGGCGGGCTGCCGAGCTGGTCGAGTGGAACTTCCGTGCGCCACTGCTCGGCCAATGCTCGGTTGATTGCGAATGTTGCGAGCTCGCACGCCGTATGGCCTACCGAGAGCGCCGTGCGTCGTTGCGCGTCAACGTTGAGCGTCACGGTCGCGCCAGCTGGCGCATTCGGGTGGCCCTCAATCATGTGAGCGACAACCCAGGTCCAGCCCGGTGTATTTCGGCGAACGGGAATGTCGGCTCCGAGATACAGCCTTCCGTGGTCGTCAATCGCCCCCATGATGCAATCAATGACTTCGTGTCGGGCGCCCCCGATCGAAAGGGTCCCGAGATCCGGTGGTTGATCCGGCCCTGTGTGGCGCCAAGTTGGAAGGTCACTTCGGTCGGTGCGTTCAGGGTCATGAAGTCGAGCCTCCAAACGAATGGTTGCGTTGATGCTAGGCCGAGATGCTGCGAACAGTATCAGCGTTTCCTTGCCCGCCCGAGCCCGGGATTGCCTCGCGAGTTGATCCGCCCAGGCGCGGAACTCGACTCGCCAGCAGGGTTTCGGCATTTGCGCCAAATGTGGGCATGCGCCACTCGCTTTCACTGAAGGGCGCTGTCGACGTCAAGCGTGCCGCGCGCCTGTGAGCTGCGCGAGTTTCCCTGACGGTTCAGCACTGAGGGAGTGGGGTGGGAGCGACGGGGCGTTGAAGGCAACGAGGTTTGCCTCCGTGAACACGGCAGCCCAGCCGCGGCCTCTCGCGCTGCAGTGCTAGAGTTCGCGCTACGTGGCGGGCCCGGCCGGGTTCGGCGCGAAGCGATAGTGAAGGAGCATGATGGATGCACTCGCAACGCTCGCTGTGACGGGGGTCACCGGCGTGGTTGGCGGTCTCGTTTCGCGGGGGCTTGAACTCAAAGGTCTTTCCCATCGACTGCTCGTACGTACGCCCGCGAAGGCCCCTGAGGTCGCCGGAACCTCGATACACGCGGCGAGCTACGCAGACGGGCAAGCGGCGCGGGCGGCGCTCTCGGGCGTCGCAACACTCTTTATGGTCTCCGCTGCCGAGAGTGAGACTCGACTTGACGAACACCGGACCTTCATCGACGCCGCAGCCGCCGCGGGTGTGCGCCATGTTGTGTACACCTCGTTTGTTGGTGCGGCGCCTGATGCGACGTTCACTTTGGCTCGCGATCATTTCTTCACCGAGGAACACATTCGAGGTTCTGGCATGGGGTGGACGTTCCTCAGGGACAACTTCTATATGGACATCATGGAACACCTCGTTGGGACGGACGGCGTCATCCGCGGCCCAGCCGGTGACGGCACGTGCGCAATCGTTGCGAGGGAAGACGTCGCCAGGGTTGCCGTCGAGGTATTGGGGGATCCCGAAAAGCACTCGTCGAAGAGCTACGACATCACCGGGCCGGAAGCGCTGTCATTTGAGCAGATCGCCGCAACGCTGAGCGACGTGCGTGGCCACGCTGTCTCCTTCCATGACGAGAGTGTCGCTGAAGCCTACGACTCGCGCGGCCACTACGGGGCGCAAGCATGGGAGCTCGATGCCTGGGTGAGTACGTACACCGCGATTCGCAGTGGCGAACTTGCGCAGGTGAGTGGTGCCGTGCACGACATCACGGGGATATCAGCGGTGTCGTTCGAGCGGTTCCTGCGGGAGCATTCGGTCTAGCGGTGCACGCGTTGCGCGGGCCCAATTGGTGTCCGTGCATGTGCGCCTGCGCAGGCCGTGAGCTGGTTCAGCGGTGGCGTCGCGCCACCTAGTGCGACGCCGAGGCCCTCGAGCGTGGGTTTCGCCACATGCGGGTGGCGTCGGCGTCGATGTGTTCGTCGCGCGTCATCACCCGTGTGAAGCCGAAGCGCTCGTAGAGTCTGCGGTTGCGAGGGTTGGACGATTCGAGGTAGGCGGCCTCGTCGGCGGCGTCAATCGTGCTGAGGCGGTGTTGCAGCAGGGCGGATCCGACACCCGTTCCCCGAGCTTCCTCTGCGGCCCCTATCTGGGCGAGGTACCAGTGCGGTTCACTTGGCCTGTGGTGGTCGAGGTCGTGTTGCAGCCTGGCCGCAGCGAGCAGGCGCTGCGGTCCAAGCGCACGCAGGAAGCGGGGGAGTTCTCGAAGCTCGGCTGCGAGTGATGCCCCCACTCCGGGTGGCTGCCACATCGCCGCGCCGAGCAGGCGACCGTCTGCGTCCCGCCTCGCGATGTCGACCCGCCCTCTGCTGAGACCGCCGGCGTGCAGCATCGCGGAGAAGAGGCGGCTCAGGTCTCGGGTGGGTGAGCTTGGGGACACGAGGTGTCCGATGGTGGTGTCTCCCGTGAAGGCTTCCCCGAGGGTACGGGCTATCTCGGGGATGTCTGCTGGTGATGCTGGAGTGATGGTGAACACGGTGCTCCTCGGTGTGGCAAGGCGGTCAGGGGGTGGGGGCGCACAGCGCCGCTAGGGATTCGAGGAGTTCGGCTCGGCGAGCGTCGCTGACAGTGAGAATGCCCGTCGACTCGGCTACCCAGAGCCCGTTTGCTGCAAGCGCGGCGAGCATCAGTGGGGCGGTTGCTGGTTCGCTGCCGAAGGTAAACCACTCGGTGATCGTTCGCTGCCACGGGGCTGCGAGAGCTGGGCGTCGTACAGCTTCAGCAAACACGGTGAATTCCCCTGGCGTGACCCCGCCTGATCCGGCGAAGACTGTGAACGCTCGCACTCGGTCGGCGAGCGTGGACTGCTCGAAGGGCGTCTCGAGCTCGGCGAGGAGTTCGCGTTGCCACCGCGCTATCACGTGCTCGATGACGGCGATCATCAGGGCTTCCTTTGTCGCGAAGTGATACATCAGCCCGGCTTTGGTGAGGCCAGACTCCCTGGCGACACTGTCATAGGTGAGGTCGTGCCCACCCGGGGCGTTCACAACGCGCATCGCGGCGTCAAGGATGTCGGTTCGGGAGCTGGCTCGCATCCCGTAACTTTACCGTACGTACGGTATGGTTTCGGCTGTGAATCTGCCGCTGCTTCACGGTACTGCGGCGGCGGGGCGTCGAAACGGGTGCGTCGGGGGCGGCTCGCAGCAAGCAAGATTGCCATGACCTTTCCTATTGCCAGCAATCAGATAGCGACTTACTATGTTGCCATGCCATGGCACCTCGTGACATGGCATGCCGCTTGAGCGGGGTGCTCAGCGGCGGCTACGCAGGGAGGTCACAGTGGACAGTCGAGTCAAGGTGAGCCGGAAGCGATGGGCAGCACGGCGCCCGCTCGCATGGACCGTGGTTGTGGGGCTCATGCTGAGCGCACTGGGCGCCCTCGGGACCTCGGCGGCGCACGCGGCACCGGGGGATTACAGCGTCACCCTCGAGGCACCCGCGTCGGTCCCGGTGGGAGAGTCCTTCAACTACCGCGTCAAGATACCGGGCGAAGCGACCCCGCAGGCCCCGATCGCCGGCGTCGAACTCACCGTGCAGCTTGCGGCAGGCGTCGCATTCGACGACGTGCCGCTCGGGGCTGCGTCCCCTGTGGAATCGTTCAGTTACGATCCAGCGCTGAATGCCGTCACCTTTGTGCTCGAGCCGCTCATCGAGCAGATGTCGCAATTCGATTTCTCGGTCACCCAGGCCAACAATCGCGAGAAAGACTCGTCGACGGTATTCGGAGCGACCCTCACGGGAACTCCGAACAACGATGGTTCTGTTCCAGCAGCCGAGGCGTCGACGAGCGTGACCGGCGAACTCTCGTATCTTCCCATGAAGTCACAGGAGGCGGTCGTTGGCAGCGGAAACCGCACCGTCACGTTCTTCTTCAACGTGAAGTCAGAGCCGGAGACCACCGCGGTCACCGGAGAGTTCACGAGCTGGGGGCTCAGGTTGACCGACACCCTGCCTGCCGGAGCGCGTGTCGTCGCGACCTCCCCAGGGTTCGGGGAGTGGGCGGTTACTGGCGACGAAGCAACGGGCCAGACCGTTGTCTGGACCAGAGAGAACACCGCGTACGGCCCATCCGGTCTGCTCGTTGACCCGAGCACCCGGAAGATCTCTGTCACCGTTCGCTACCCCAAAGAGGTGTTTCCCACCGGCACCACGCCGCCCGACAACACCGTGAGGCTCGAAGCGCGCGACTTTTCGGGCAACTGGGAGGATCAGTCTTCGACCACCGTGAAGCTCAACGAGCTTGCCGATGGGGAATCGAAGTTTCTCGCTATTTCGAAGGACGCAAACGGCCGCGGAGATGCTCGCGCCGGGCACACCGACGGCTATTGGATTCCCTTCTACCAGGTGAAGGCCGCGTACCTCAACGACGAAGACTCGGACCTGCTCACGAAGATGGTGGTCGAGGATTCAGCGCGGCAGAGCGAGGAGAATGCAGCATTCTTCGGGCACGCGGAGCTCTATCACACCGACATTCGCGTGAGCGCGGTGCTCGAGGCAGCCGCGGTGCCGTACGAGGTGGAATACCTCAGCTCGCTCGACGATGCCTGGCACAAGGTCCCTGGCGCCTCTTTCAGCACGAGTGAGCCAGCCCGTGTTGTCTACCAGACCGCGGGTTCGAGCGGATATGCCGAGGAAGAGATCGGCGGGCAGCACGCAGTCGTCAGCCTGCGGGCAACGGAGAAGCCCATCGGTTGGCGCGTGACAGCGGGAACACCGGCTGTTCCCGTGCCGCCAGGCTCAGAGTTTGTCATCGACAGTGAGTTCGTCCCACTGCACGTTTCCCAGCGAGACGGCACCACCAGCTCGGAATACCTGCCGAACACGGCAACGGTGTCGGGTGAGACCGATTCGGGGGCCGAGCTTCCAGGAGATACTGCCACCTCGCACCTCCAGTTCAACGACGCGATCGTTGTGGTGACACAGGTCGTTGCCCCGGCGACGCTGACGGTGGGAGAGTCCGCATCCTACGAGATGGGGATCTCGAACCTGAACACGCAGCGCGACTACACGGACGCGATTGCGCGCGTCGTCCTACCAGAGGGAGTCTTCTATGACGCTCAGGTCGGGGTGACGCCGGCAACCGAGACCGTTTCGGTGACGGGCTACCCCGTTCCGAAACTGGGCGAGGGCGTGACGGTGACGACGAGCACCGTGGTCGACGCGGAGGGGCGAAGCCGCCAGGTCGTCGAGTTCGCCTTCGACAACCTGCCGTCGATGCGCCCGCTCGGCGAGCCGAGCGACCGCGAGGCCGCAACCCGCGGACTCCGCTACACGATCCCAGTGAACGTGCTGCCGCAGGCGTTCGATCCAGCAGACCCGGTCGCGCCGGTCGCGTCGTACGCGACGGTTCTCGACTCGAACCTCACCGACGTGCCATTCAACTGGTACCAGGCGCAATTCGGCGAGGACGAATTTGGCTTCGATCCACACCGCGACCGCATTGCACGGGCACTCAACGACAGCCAGGTGATCACCGGCGGCGGGCTGTTTATCGGCAAACTCACCCGAGCCGACGCGCAAGACGACTGGGGCCTGCTCAGCCAAGTAGCCGCAGGCGCAACTGCGGAATGGCAGCTCTACGCAAGTAACCTCTTGCCGGAGGCCGTGACAGACTTCGTGCTCTTCGACAGGCTCCCAGAAGCCGGTGACGGCCGCGGCTCCGAGGTCACGACGAGGCTCGCCGCACCCGTTGAGGGCGTTCCGGCGGGCGGCGTTATCGAGTACTCGACAGACGCGACAAGCGCGAGCACCGGAACGTGGACGAGCGAAGCCGTGGGGGCCGCAGCCTTCCGGGTCTCGCTGCCGCAGCTCGCGAGCAGCGACGCCTTCGAGCTCACGCTGGTCACCTCGCTCTCCGACTCTGCTCGCGGCGGGGACTTGGGGATCAACGAGGCTACTGCGACGGGCATGTATGCGGGAAGCCAGCGAAACTTCTACTCGAACCAGGCCGAGGTGATGACCGAGGGCATCGCCTCGATTGCGCTCGAGAAACGAACCAACGGTGAGGTGTACGCGGCCGCCCCCGGCGCGATCGTCGACCCCGGTGACGACGTGACGTGGAGCTATCTCGTGACGAACACGGGTGACGTGCCCCTCGACGACGTCGAGTTGTCGGATGCGTTCGAAGATGGCCAGGGCGAGTCGGGACAGTTCGAGCCCGTGTCCGAGGACAGCGGCGAGCTCGCCCCGGGCGACACCAGGGAGTTCCAGGCAACGGCGCCGGCGGTCGTCGGGCAGTACCATAACGTCGCCACGGTCTCCGCGAGACCAGCAACGGAGGGCGTTGGTGAAGCCGCAGACGAGGTGACCGCGTCGGCGGAGTCCTGGTACCGGGCGGGGAACGCGGCGATTACGGTGATCAAGCACACCAATGGTGAGCGTGTCACCTCGGCTCCCGGGCCGACGCTTGAAGTGGGCTCGCAGGTAACGTGGGATTACACGGTGCGCAACACGGGCACCGTCGACCTTGCCGACGTGCTCGTCGTTGACACACTGCCCAATGGTGACGAGGTGTTCCGGGCCGTGATCCCGCAGCTCGCTGCCGGGGCCGAGGTGACACTCTCGGAGAGTGGCGCGGCGGTGCTCGGTGACTACACGAACACGGTGACGGTCACCGCTGCGAATCCGCTCGGCGGGGACCAGCTCTCGGCCTCCGATGTGTCCTTCTACCACGGGAAGAAGACACCGGGTGACGGGGGAGACCCGGGCGAAGAGGTGGATCCGCCAGGCGACGGTGGCACCCCGCCAGTGGTCAAGGATCCGAAGCCAGGCGGCTGGTTGAGCGAGACCGGGTTTACTCCGATGTCGCTCACCACTGGCATCCTTGCGCTGGGGTTGCTCGCGCTCGGCCTCACGATGGTCGTGCGGTCAGCGCGCCGGCAGGAGTCGTAGGAGTTGTAGCCTCAGATATTGTGGCGCGGGGCCCGGCAGCAGACGCTGCCGGGCCCCGGCGTTTGCACGGGTGCGCGGGCGGTACTGCGGGCGACATCTCAGGGCGAATGCTCGTGTGACAAATGTCACCGCCCGAGGTGACATCGCGGCACTACCTCGGTGGCCCACAACCCGGTTTGATGGAAGAACACTGCACCGGGCCGGCAAGGCCCACCGAGAAACGAGCATCATGCGCAAGCCCCTGAAGATCACCCTGTCGATTGTCGGCGCTATCGTGGCGCTCCCCGTCGTGCTCCTAGGCACAACGACCGTCGTCAACGCGGTAGCAACGAAATCCGACCTCGCGGCGATCACCCCGTACGGCACGCTCATTCCCGTTGCCGGGAACGAGATGAACGTCGTTGACACCGGCGCGCCGGCTCAGGCGAGTGCGAGTGCGGGGTCGGGGGCAGAGACGATCGTTTTGCTTCCCGGGCTCGGCACCGCAGCCCCCGGGCTCGACTTTGAGCCGCTCATCGCGCAGCTCAAGGGATCGCATCGCGTGATCGCGGTTGAACCGTTTGGTACGGGGCTGAGCGACCAGACGTCCGTGCCGCGTACGGCAGAAAACATTGCGCGGGAGGTGCATGAAGCGCTGCAGTATCTCGGGGTGGACCGGTACGTGCTCATGGGGCATTCGATCGCGGGGATTTACGCGCTCGAGTACAGCCAGGCATACGGGGACGAGCTCGTCGCGTTCGTCGGCATCGACAGCAGCGTCCCGGGCCAGCCAGGTTGGGATGAGCCAACATCTACCAGCGGGCTCGCCGAGCTACGGAGCCTTGGCATTCTCCGGGTATTGAATGCGGTGGCTGGCGACCCGTTTGCCGAACTCCCGCACGACGCGCAGACGAAGCAACAGCTGGGCTTGCTCACGACGCGAAACTCTGTCCAAACCACCATGCTTGACGAAATGAACCGAACGGTTGAGAACTTCGAAAGCGTGAGAGGAGCGACGTTCCCCGCCGGTCTTCCCGTGCTGCTCTTCGTTGCGGAGGACGATGGCGATGTGGCCGGCTGGTTGGAGCTGCATGAGGGCCAGGCTGCGAGCGTGGATCGGGGCGAGGTTGTTGCGCTGCCCGGTGAGCACTACCTTCACTACACGCAGTCCGCTGAGATCGCGAGCGACACCGACGCCTTCTTGGGCGGGCTGACGGGCAGCTGAGCGTTCGATCGGCGCTGTGCTGCGCGGCAGGTGCCTGCGTCAGGTGGCTTCTGCGCTTGGCGCGGGGCACGTGACGCACGAACTGTTGTTCTGTGACGGTCGCTCCCCATCGGCTCCCTACCTGTTCCGCGGCGAGGGTAAACCCGTGTCTCTCATAGAGCGACCGGGCGGCGTCGAGGCCGGCGAACGTCCACAGTCGGGTCGCGCTGACCCCGTTCGAGTCGGCGTGCTCGAGCGCCGTGCGTATCAGCCGCAGGCCGATCCCGCTGCCGCGTGAGGCCGGGGAGAGAATGAACCACCGAAGGTGTGCATCGGATGCCCCAGCGGCGAGATCCATTGCGATCGAGCCGGCCACGTTCCCGTCTGCAGTGCGGGCGACCCAGATGTGTGACAGGGGGTCAGCCCGCGCGATGAATGCCGCGATATCGCGAGCGACCAAGGCCTCGAACTCGATCCCAAAGTTAGCGATCTTCGCGTACTCGCGCGCGTGCAGCGAGACAATCGAGCCGACGTCACCTGGGCGCAATGAGTGGTCAATCGTGAGGGTCGCAGCCTGGGGCCGCGCCGCGCCCTCGTTTCTGCTCCTCGCGAGAGCGTCGGCGTAGAGCGTGATGCCTCGCGCCACGGTCGCCCGCTCGTCGTCGCTCAGCGGAGCGAGCGCGTTGGCGACCTGCGTGGTGCCGTACGCGTGGATCGCTCCGACCGTGCGCATTCCGCCCCGCGTGAGCGTGAGCGCCTTGTGGCGCCTATCCGCGGCGGTCGTGACGACGCGGATTTCGCCTGCATCAGCGATCTTGCGGAGCATCCGGCTGACGGTCGAGCGGTCGAGCAGTAGCCGCTCTGCGAGTTCCGCGGCCGTAATGCCGGGTGAGCCGTCAATCTCGATGAGGGCGTGCACCGCCGAAGGGGGGTACGGCGTATCTGCGAGGTTGAGGTCGAGGAAGCCGAGTTCGCGAACCATCCGCCGCGAATCGGCTCGCACCGCGGAGACTCGTTCTGTGTGAGGCATCGTTGCCCTCCAAAGGTTGCGTCCTGCAATAGATGCAGGATACATCTAATCCTTGAGTTGAGCCAGGCCAGCGATGAGGCCGGCTCGCGGCGGGGTGGACCCGCAATGTGGCGGGTGTGACCCGCAGGGGTGCTTTGCAGAGGAAGTGACGCCCTGTGCGTAGCCCCGGTGGTCATGTGCCCCGGGTGAGCGCGCTCAAACCAGAAAAGACAACAGCGAACTTGTTCGTAACGAACGTGTTCGTTACTCTGAAGGTATGGAATCTGGCACGCAGAGCCGGCGCGAGCGTCCGGCCAAACCCGCACTTTCGAGGTCGTGGATCATCTCGGCAACCATCGACATTATGCGAACGGAGGGGCTGGAAAAGGCGACCATGCGTCGAGTCGCGCAGGAGCTGGATACCGGCCCGGCGTCACTGTATGTCTACGTTGCGAACACCGCCGAGCTCCATTCGGCAGTGCTTGACGAGCTCATAGGCTCTCTTCCGGAGAGTGGCCCAAGCGGCTCGTGGGCAGAGCGATTGGAAGAGTTGCTTGGCTCCTATGCTGAGGTGCTTTTCACCTACCCGGGGTTGGCGCGGTCCGCGCTCGTCATTAGGCCAAGTGGGCCGAACGCCTTCGGGCTGTACGATCGCGTGCTCGGGCTGCTGCTCGAGGGTGGGATCGCGCCTGAACGAGCGGCCTGGGGAGTTGATCTCCTCCTGCTCTACGTCACTGCAAACGCAGCGGAGCACAGTGCGCCAACCCCTTCCGAAGTGGACACCCAGCGCGACGAGCCTGCGGAGCAGGCTGCGCTAGCCGAGGCCCTCGCGTCAGTTGACCCTCAGAAGACCCCGCATGTTGCTGCCCACATGGAAGCCGTGCTCTCGGGTAGTCCTGCCCAGCGAGTTGCCTGGGCGATTCACGCGCTCCTTGCGGGTATTGCAGCAACACCAACCCCGCCGGTTATCGCCGGCGGAGATTCGCACTACGACCAGAACATCAGGACAGCACTATGAGCACTCACTTTCCAATCGCCATCATCGGAGGAGGCCTCGGGGGCCTCATGGCAGCCAGGGTGCTACACGTCAACGGCATCGCCTCCGCGGTCTTTGATCTTGAATCAGGCCCTGAGGCCAGGGTGCAGGGCGGCATGCTCGACATCCACGACTACAACGGCCAAAAAGCCATCAGGGCAGCCGGGCTCTGGGATGAATTTGCGGCAGCCATACATCACGGTGGTGAGGCGATGCGTATTCTCGATCACACCGGCCACGTGCTGCGCGAGGAGGCGGACCGTGGCGAGATGTCCCGGCCTGAGGTGAAGCGCGGGCAGCTTCGCGATATTCTCCTCGATTCCCTGCCAGACGACGCGGTGCGCTGGGGCAAGAAGGCGGTTCGGGTGCGCGACGTCCCTGGCGTTCCGGGCAGGCGTGAGGTGGAGTTTGCTGACGGGGAGCGCATCACCACTGATCTGCTCATCGGCGCAGACGGGGCCTGGTCGAAGGTTCGCCCTCTGCTCACCAATGCCGCGCCCGCCTACACGGGCATCTCGTTTATCGAAGCGAACCTCGAGCGCGGCGCCGAGTTGCACCCCGTCGAGGCGGCCGTGATGGGGGCGGGGATGCTGTTTGCGTTCCGGGACGAGACCGGAATTCTCGATCACCTCGAGACGGACGGCACGCTGCATGTCTACCTCGGCTTCCGTGTCCCTGAAACGTGGATCGACTCGATCGATTTCACTGACACCGCCACGGCGAAGCAAGTGCTGCTTGAGCGGTTCGCCGGGTGGGATGAGGGGCTTCGTGGGCTCGTCGCGAATGCTGACGCCGAGCTGACGCCGCGGAGGATTCACGCAATGCCCGTTGGGGTGACGTGGGAGCGCGTTCCGGGAGTGACGCTCATTGGTGACGCTGCGCACGTGATGAGCCCATTTGCTGGCGAGGGAGCCAATCTTGCCATGTATGACGGCGCGCTCCTTGCTGCTGCGCTGGTGAATTACCCCGGGGACACCGAGGCCGCGTTGGTGGCCTACGAGGGTGAGCTGTTCGCGCGAGCCGCAGAGGCGGCGGCGGACTCTGCGGAGAGTCTCGACTTGCTCTTTGCTCCGGGGTCGCCCGGGCCGCTCATTGAGATGTTCGCGGGGTTTGACGAGTTGCGAGCCACTTCCAAGCTGGACTGAGTCGAAGGCGTCACCAGAGACACAAAGGAGGTTACCGCCAAACCTGCATAGGTGGTAACCTCCAGGTATGCAAGATACCCAGACACACGCGATTCAGTGGGCGCTGCCAGAGCGATGGGACACGGGAGACGGCTTCATTCGTTGGGCATCGTTCGGTGCAGGGCCGCCGCTCGTATTGCTGCACGGCACGCCCTTCTCGTCAACGATCTGGCGCGATATCGTCCCAGCGCTCGCCCAACGACACACCGTCTACGTCTGGGACATGCTCGGCTTTGGGCAATCAGAGTCCCGCGCAGAAGACACGAGCCTCACTCGCCAGACTGAGATTCTCGCGGCCCTTCTCGCGCATTGGGGAGTGCATGCGCCGGCAGTGATCGCGCACGATGTTGGCGGCGTGGTTGCGTTGCGCGCGATGCTCCTCCACGGGGTGGAGTTCAGTGCACTCACACTGATTAACGCAGCATCGGTCACCGGGTGGGGCGACGGCGAGTTCTTCCGGGCCGTGCAAGGGCACCCCGACGTGTTCACGATGCTTCCCCCGTGGGCAATGGACTCCCTGATCGAGGCGAAGCTGCGCTCCGCGAGCCACACTGGCCTTCGCGCTGATGCACTGCGAACCTACCTTGCGCAGTGGACGAGAGCGGGTGGAAGAGAGGCCTTCGTTCGCCAATACGCACAGGGCGGAGAAGAGCACAGCGAAGAACTCCAGCCGCTGCTGGCAGACATCACGATCCCGGTCCACGTCATCTGGGGTGTAGAAGATGCGTGGCTCAGCGTCGACTATGCCAGGCAGCTCTTGGCGGCCCTCCCGCTGCAGACACGTTTGACCCTGATGCCCGATGCTGGCCATGCCGTGCAGGAGGACCAGCCGGGTGCCCTGCTCGTGGCGCTCACCGAGTGGCGGATCGCATGAGCGCGGCGAGCGCTGGCAGCGGTGTTGCCCAAGGCAGCGAATCGCGCCTTGCGGTGGTTGTCGAGCTATGCAATTCCGCCGTATTGCTCCACGGAACCGATGAATTGCGCGAAGCGGAGAGTGCTGCGCGCTGGCTCGCCGCGAGGGGATACCGACTGGGCGAAGACCCGTCGGCGCTTCCTCGGTTGCGGGAGGAGCGTGAGGTGCTTCGCGATTTTCTGAGTGCCCGGGCAAGCTCCGAAACGCTCGCAAGATTCAACGAAGCCGCGCAGCGCCACGTCGGCGGTGCAAGGATCGCAGCGGACGGCAGTCTCGAGCTCATTCCACTAGCCGACCCAAAAGATATGGCCGGCGCCGCGACGCTGGCGCTACTCACGTGGGGTTCGGGGGCCGAGGGGGCGCGCCTCAAAGTGTGCGCGGCGCCAGAGTGCCGCTGGGCCTACTACGACTCTTCGCGCTCACGCAGTCGGTCGTGGTGTGACATGAACGTGTGCGGTGCCCGCCACAAGATGCGCGAATACCGAGCCCGCAAGGACGGGTCGTCGACTGAAACAAGCGCTTGATAGCTCCCAGCGGGAGTGCGTGGAGCGACAGCTTGGGGCGCTCCTGCTACGTCGACCGCATTGCCAGAGTGCCCGCTCTCGGCCGCCCCGGGCTGCGGTGCCGAATTCACGGCGACTACCGGCGGAAGGGAGGAACATTGCCTCTCGCGCTGCCGGAGTGTTACGGTGCGAGGGGTGATCTGCCGACGCCCATGTCAGCCTCGTAGTTGATGGGGTGCTGTGTGAGAAGGAGACTGCAGTAGTGAATGACGCGTACTTCACTCGTGAGGGCCCCGGGTGCTTCCGGCCGACTGACCTGGTTGGAGGCGGCTGGGATCCGAACGAGCAGCACATTGCTCCGGTCATCGGGCTGATCGCGCACACGATCGAGGTTGATCGTGACAGCAGAGGGCGGAATGAGCTGCAGCTCACTCGACTGTCCTGCGATATTTTGGGCACGCTTCCGCTCGAGGCCGTAGATGTAGAGATCACGGCGCTCCGCCCGGGCCGAACCATTGAGCTTGTGGAAGCGCGGGTCTCCCACGCTGGTCGCGACGCGGTGATCGCGCGGGCATGGCTGAGCCACACCTACGACACATCCACCATTGCAGGCACGACGCTCACGAGCATCGTCCCGCCGCACGAGGTTTCGGAGTGGGACTTCGGGTCGGCGTGGCCCGGTGGCTTTGTCAGTTCACTCGAGGTGCGCAGAACGAGTGCCACTCCGGGGCGGGCGACAGCCTGGATGCGCACGGACGTTCCCCTCATCGCAGGGGAGCAGGTCAGCGCAACTGCCGCGGCGCTCGCGCTAGTTGATGCCGCAAATGGGATTGCTGCCCGTGTGTCTTCCGATGAGGTTCTCTTCCCGAACCTTGACCTCACCGCCCACCTCGTCCGCGCGCCAGAGGGGGAGTGGACGGGAGTCGATACGACGGTCACGTTTGGTCCCGAAGGTGCTGGGCTCACGCAGAGCATTCTGCACGACGTGAGCGGTCCAATAGGTGCAGTCGCGCAGACCCTTACCGTCCGACCGCGCTAGCGACCCGCATTGGCCGCTTCGACTATGAGCTGGGCGGCCGCCAACCTTGGATCGACGTAAGTTGCTTTCTGAGCGCAGCTGTCGGTGTGGCCTTGAGTAGCAAATCGCGCGCTCCAGTGAGACCCTTGCCCGGCGCGTGGGCCAGCTGGCCGCCGACGCGCGAGCGCGCCGCGATCGATTGTGTGCGTTTCACGCGGAGCTTGTCGTAGCGTGTGAGGGCGTCAGCGACTGCACGTTCGGGCGCAGCTTGCGAGCCCGCTATCGGCGCGAGGAGGGCTGTGATGGTCGCTGCGTCTTCCATCGCCTGCCCGCCACCCTGGCCGAGGTTAGGCGTCATTGCGTGAGCCGCGTCCCCGAGCAGTGCGATGCGGCCACGTGTGTAGCTGGGAAGGCGCCCGCCAAGGTCGCTGATCGGCTGGTACCCGATGCGATCTGCGTCCGTCGCCTCAATGAGCTCCGCGATGGGCGCATGCCACCCGCCGAAGTGCTCCCTGAGGGCGGCGTGATTGTCGGCGAAACGGTGCCCCTCGGCGACGCTGAGGACAGCAAACCAATACACGTAACCACCCTTGAGTGGCACGATGCCAAACCGCTTCCGCGTGCCCCAAGTCTCGCCCGCCTCACCGTCGAGATCGATCGGGTGTCGGGTGATCCCGCGCCAGGCGGAATACCCTGAGTAGGCGATGCCCGGATCGCTCTGGAACGATCGCCGCACGCGACTGCCGATGCCGTCCGCGGCGATCACCAGGTCGAAGTCCTCACTCTGCTGCGCACCGCTCCCGTCGCTCCAGGAAACGCTGCCGGCGGGGGAGACAGCGGTGACCTTGGCCTCGGTTCGTACGGCGCTGCCTGGCAGCGGCGAGAGGAGGATCTCGTGAAGAGGTTCTCGATCGACCACGCGCAGCTCGGTAATGGCATCCGCGGGGAACGTCTTGAGCCAGGCCCCATCCGGTCGGCGCTGCCCGCCGGTGAATCTCGCCGCCTCCGACGAGGAGATTTCACGGAACACGTCACCAACGCCTATCGCGTCAAGCGCTCGGAGACCATTGCCGAACACTGAGATGCCCGAACCGCCAGCGCGCACGCTCGGCGCCTGTTCGAATACGGTTACCTCGGCTCCGGCCCGGTGAAGCCCAACGGCCGCGCACAGCCCGCCGATTCCAGCCCCGATGATTCCCACCCGCATGCCATCTCCTTCTACAGTTGTAGTGACCATTATGTGCGCAGCCTCTACGGATGTAAAGTTGTGCTGTGGGAAAACGAGAAGCGAGCGGGCCTGAGCGCCGCACAATCATTGCCGGCGCGGGCATGCGCATTATTGCCCGCGACGGCCTGCGTGCCCTAACACATCGCGCGGTTGACAGTGAGGCGGGTCTCGCGCAGGGATCGAGTTCGTACTACGTCCCGACGAGGAGCGCGCTGATCGAGCTGATCGTTCGGGCGCTCGCAGAACGCTCAATCGCCGAGTCGGAGGAGGCAGCCAGGTCCGTCCGTTCGTCGCTCGGGAGCGCGAGCGGTCTGACCGTCGACGACTTCGCCACTGCGATAGCGGGGCTCGTAGAGACGTTTGCCTCTCGCGCTGTCGAAATGCGCACGCGGTACGCACTGCTGCTTGAACTGGACAGAAGCGACCCGTTGCATGCTTTGCTCTCTTCCAGGTCGCCAGTGCAGCAGCAGAGCGTGAGCGTCGTTGGAGAGGCCCTCGTCGGGCTGGGCGTGGAGGATGCGAGTGCCCGCGCAGCGGAGCTCCTCGCGCTAGCGGAGGCCCTGCTCGCGCATCGCGTGGTCGCGGGGGACACTTCGTCGCCGGTTACGCCCGTGGTTGCGAGCTACCTGCGGGGGGTGGTTCGGGCCCGGGGACAGGAGTGAGGGAACGATGCCTGTGGCGCACCGGCGAGGCACCGAGAAGGACCCGCTTGGGAGCCAGGCATTTGATGCGCTCGCCATCACGCGATCACGGATCCTTCCCAACGGAAGCTTCGTCGTCGACGGCCTCGCGGATGATCTGGCTGCAACCGAAGCTCTCACCAGACGGGCAATCGCTCTCAACGATGGCGAGGGTGGGGCGCACCAGCTGGTGATCGGCACGATGCAAACGCAGTACGGGTTAGTCGCGTGAGGCGGGCATGAACTCGCGCACGTGCTCCTCGGCCCACGCACTGAACGTGTGCGGCGCCCGACCCGTCACACGGTGCACGGTGTCGGTCGGAACCGTGGAAGCGAGCGGCGGCTCAGTCTTCACGCCAGTCATGTAGCTGATGTCGTCTTCCGAATACCCGTATTCGCGCCACCGGCGCTGCACCTCCGCCTCGCTCAACGCAATGAGTGTGAGGGGGTTACCCGTCGCCTCCGCGATGATCCTGACCCGCTCGCGGACGGTGAGGGCCTCCGGGCCGGTGATCCACAATGCCTGCTCGTGTTCGCCGCCGCGCAGCAAGACGTGGGCGGCGACGCTGGCGACGTCGGATTCGTGCACGACCGTGCTGGGGACGTCGGCGAATCCTTCTTCGACGCGCCCAAGTCTCGCCCCCGCCGCCCAATCGAGCATGTTGGCCATGAATTCGACGGGGATGAGTGCGGTCCATTCGAGGTCGCTGCGTTTGGCGGCACGCTCGAGAGGTGACTCCTCGGAATCGCCGACGAGCAGCGTGACGCGCGTGGCCCCAGCTTGGGCGAGACTCGAGACGATCGCCTCGCCGTCCTCGATCGGGGCGTAGTCGTCGCCTGCGAAGGTGATGAGGTGGGCGGCGTCGACACCCTCACATGCCGGGCCGAGCGAGCCCGGGTCGCGAAGATCGCCCTCGGCGATCTCAACACCGCTTGGGAGGTCTGCGCGATTACGGTCGCGCGTCAGGCAGCGTACGCTCGCGCCCATCGCAAGGAGGTGCTGCGCGAAGTGCCTGCCGATGGTTCCGGTTGCGCCGGTGACGAGGACTGTGGTCATGAGTGGCTCCTAGGTGTGCGGGGTGGATCGCCGAGCGCGCGCCCCGTGGCGGTGGCCGTGGCGCGCCTTTGTGTGACGGGGGAGCGACCGGCTTGGTCTTCCTCCACTCTGCACGGCTCAACGGCCACTGGCTGTCCGCTGGCGCACGGTCGCGGCCTCAGGATCACCGCGGGGTAGCGCTCGCGTATTTCCGAGGCTCCGCCTACCATTGTTCGCATGCGCAGCCACTCCGCATCAATGAAGTCCGCATCAACGACGTCCGCAGCAACGAACTCCGCGACTGGCAATTCCGCAGCAACGAACCCCGCACCGACTCCCTCCGCAGCGGGCAACGCGGCCGGGGCGGCAACGAGCGAGCCCGTCTCGATCGCAGTCGGCGCTGACGTGATCGCCGCCACAGTGTGGCTTCCCGCCGGTGAGCAAAACGCGGAGCAGCGCGGGGAGCACAACGCGGCGCCAGCCGGCGTCGTCACCGTGCACCCGGCAACCGCGACGCCCGGCCGCTTCTATCGGGCCCTTGCCGAGTTCATCACGGGCAGGGGACTGGCGGCTGTCACCTACGACTACCGAGGCACGTGCGAGTCGGGGACCCCGCGCGAGTTCAGGCGCACACGCATGCGCGATTGGATGGCGACCGACGTTCCCGCCGTCGCCGAATGGGTGGCGCAACGGTTTCCAGGCATCCCAGCGACCGCGATCGGGCACAGCGTTGGCGGCCACGCGTTGACGCTCGGCTACGGGGCTGAACAGTTGGAACGGTTCGCCATCGTCTCCTCGCACATCGCCACGACGAAGCAGATCGAGCGGGCAAGCGAGCGGATGAAAGTGCGTGTGATCCTCAACGTGCTCGGCCCACCGCTCAGCCGCACGCTCGGCTACATGCCTGGCAAACGGCTCGGCCTCGGCGAGGATATTCCTGGGGCTGCGATGCTTGAGTGGGGGAGGTGGACGCGGCTGCCGCGCTACTTTTTCGACGATCCGACTATGGCGGCCGGGTCGCGAGCGGCGGCGGTGCGCCAGCCGGTGCTGGCGATCGGCGCGACGGATGACCCGTGGGGGTCGCCGGCGCAGGTGGATGCGCTCACTGACAACCTTGTCAACGCTCCCGTCGAGCGCAAGACCTATTCGCCGCATGAACTTGGCGTCGCGCGGATCGGCCACCACGGCCTGCTTCGAAGGAACACGGGGGAGCAGGCCTGGCCTGAGCTCCTCGACTGGTTGACGGCACGCAGCACGTAGCACGGGGCGTCCGGCGCGGCTGTCACCGCCCCCAGCGCGGCCGCCGCCTCACCGGGTGTGTGCCGTCACGTACGACCGAGCGGCGAGCGGCACGAAGATCGCGAGCGTTGCGAGGATGGCGAGCAGACCGGCAATCACCGGGTACTGCAGCGGGAGCACGTCGCTCGTCGGGGAGGCCTCCGGCACGTTCCCGAAGAGGTTGCGCACACCGGTGACCACGGCGGAGACTGGGTTCCACTCGGCCGCCGCGCGCATCGGCCGCGGCATTCCCTCGGTTGGAACGAACGCTGTCGAGACGAACGCGAGCGGCAGCGTGACGAGCATCGACACGTTCGACAGCACCTCCGGTGAGCGGACCTTCAGCCCGATCCACGCGGACACCCACGACAGCGCGTAGGCGAAGAGCAGCAGGAGGCCGAACCCTGCCGCTGCCTCGAGCGGCCCGGTGCGGATCCGCCACCCCATCGCGAGGCCGACGAGCGCAAGGATGATCACCACGACGACGTTGACGAGGAGGTCGCTGTTCACGCGGGCGGTGACGACGGAGACGGGGCTCACGGGGAGCGAGCGGAAGCGATCCATCATGCCGTGCTTGCTGTCGAGCGCGAGGCCAATGCCGGTGTTCGTTGAGGTGAGCAGGATCGTCTGCACGAGCATTCCAGCGACGATGAAGTCGCGGTACGCGCCGCCGCTCATCTCCATTGCGCTGCCGAACACGAAGGCGAAGAGGAGTGCGAACGCCGCCGGGGCCGCGGTCGCGAAGATCACGATGTCGGGGTTTCGTAGGCTCTTGAGCACGTTGCGGTGAGTGAGCGCCGCAAGCTTTGCTGCGATGGGCATGGCTACGCCTCCTTCGCTATGCGGGTGGTGCCGTGACCGCTGGTGAGCGTGAAGAACACGTCGTCGAGCGTTGGCTGCTGTACGGATATTCCCGCGATCGTGATGCCAGCGTCGCCGAGCGCGCCGACACATGGCGCGAGGGCGCGCGCCGCATCCCGTGCGCGAAACGTGAGGGTGCCGCTTGCGGCGTCGAGTTCAGGTGCGGATCGCGCGAAGGCGCCACTCACCGCCGCGACGGCAGCGCGACCGTCGCGCTGCGGGTCGGCGAGGTCCACCCGCACCCGGTCGCCTCCGAGGCGGCCCTTCAGCTCTGCCGGGGTGCCAAGCGCGACCTCCCTGCCCTCCGAAATCACGAGCACCCGATCTGCGAGGGAGTCGGCCTCCTCGAGGTACTGGGTGGTGAGCAGCAGTGTCATCCCGCCTGCGACAAGACCCGTGATCATCTCCCACAGGCTCACCCTGCTTGACGGGTCGAGCCCCGTCGCCGCATACCGCCGGAGTGCTGCCCAACGCGCTTGCGCGCGTACGCACCCATGTCGAATGCCTGAATCAGCTCGTCCGCACGCCTGCGCGCACCCTGCCGGGAGAGCCCGTATAGATGGCCAACGAGGACAAGGTTTTCCGCGGTGGTGAGATCCTCGTCAACGGCGGCGAACTGGCCGGAGAAGCCGGTGAGTTGTTTCACCGCATCCGACTCGTCGCGCACCGAGCGGCCGAGGATTCGTGCCTGGCCGCTGTCGAGACGGGTGAGCCCGGTCACCGCTTTGACCGCGGTTGTCTTGCCAGCACCGTTGGGGCCGAGAACACCGAGCACGGTCCCCTCGGCGACGGAGAAGCTCAGCTCGTCGAGCACCACCTGCTCGCCGAACCGCTTCACGAGTCGTTCTGCTTCGATCGCGTGTGTCACGCCTGCTCCTTTTGCTTGCCTGTGTGCGTTATATCGGGGAGGACTCCAGCGGCCTCCGCCGATGCACCAAGGCTCCACGCAGATGCGGCCGCTCGGTGGCCGCAATCTGCTTAGGCTGGAGGCATGTCGACCAGCACGCGAATCCTCGAGTTGCTCGGACTCCTCCACAGCCGTCGCCACTGGGGCGGGCAGGAGCTTGCGCACCGTCTCGGCGTGAGCCGCAGGACGCTCCGCCGTGACGTCGAAGCGCTCAGAGAACTCGGCTACCCGGTGCTCACCGCCCGCGGCACTGGCGGTGGGTATCAGCTCGGCGCTGGCGTCGTGCTGCCGCCGCTCGTGCTCAACGAGGACGAGGCCGCCGCCGCGGTGCTCGGGCTCGCCGACGTCGCGACCGGCAGCCACCCGGTGTCCGCCGACGCTGCGATCAGCGCGATGGCAAAGCTGGTGCAGGTGCTGCCGGCGCGGATCCGCGGGCGCGTTGGCAGCCTCGTGAACGTTGCGGGGGAACGCAGTAGCAACGGCGCGACCATCCCCGACGTGTCGGCGCTCACGACGATTGCGCTCGCATGCCGCGACTCCGACACTGTCGAGTTTGGCTACGAGAGCGAGCGGTCGCAGCGCGCGACGCGGACCGTGCAACCGCACCGGGTCGTGAGCGTCGAGCATCGCCTGTACCTCGTCGCGTGGGATCTCGGGCGGGGCGACTGGCGCACGTTCCGCATCGATCGCGTCAGTATGCCGCGCCGAACGGGGAAACGCTTCGCCCCGAGGAGCCTGCCCCTTGCAGACCCCGTCGAGTTCGTGCGGAGCCAGCTCGGGGCTGTGCCCGCGCGCTACCGCGTGCGCGCGACCGTGTGGGCGCCGGCGGATCAGGTGCGTGCGCGGATCGCGCACTATGGCGTTGTGGATCCTCGCTCCGAGGGGGAGTGCACGGTAGAGATTGCTGTCGAGTCACTGGACTGGGTCGCCTTTGCGCTCTGCGCGCTCGATGCTCCGTTCGTCGTTCACGGCCCTGCGGACGCGGTTGCGCA
Organism: Leucobacter komagatae; assembly: GCF_000834055.1. GTDB lineage: Bacteria > Actinomycetota > Actinomycetes > Actinomycetales > Microbacteriaceae > Leucobacter > Leucobacter komagatae_A. Next base: position 216,455 of record NZ_JXSQ01000002.1, on the reverse strand, counting down.
CATGCGAGCGTGGTCGGATCGACTCGCTCGCGCTTCGGCTGCGGACGAGCATGGCCCCTGATCGCAGCGGACCTTCGCTAGGGTGAGGTAACCCCATCCCGTAGCTTGGAGAACGCTGTGACGAATCGCCAAAGTGCTCACCCTTCCGCCCGCCGCGCAGCGATGTTCCGACAGCGAGGCGCGAGTGACTCCGCTCCGCGCACCGTGTCACCTCGGACGCGCTACGTTATCGATGGCAAGCTCACGCCGGCACCGGAGCACGTTTCGGTCGCCGACTCGCTCGCATTTGCGTCGGGGGATTCCAACCGGATGGTGCTAACGGTCTTCCCGCGGCCGAGTGCCGACGACGTCGAGAGCATCGCGGCAGCATGGGAGCTGCACCCGCTGCTCGTCGAGGATCTGCGCAACGCCGGGCAGCGTCCGAAGCTCGAACGATACGGCGACGTCGTCTTTCTTGTGGTCAGGGCTGCGAGATACCTCGACGACATCGAAGACGTCGACTTTGCTGAGTTCCACGTGCTGATGCGGCCCAACGCGATCACGGTGCTCTGCCAAGACGACCGGTGGATAGACGGTCAAGAGATTGGGCGCCTCTACGAGAATTCCAGGGACACAGTTGCCCACGGTGACTTCACACTGCTGGACGATGCCCATCTCCTTGGGCTCGGACCGGAGGCGGTGCTCTACCGACTGCTCGACGCCATCGTCGATGGGTATCAGCCAGTGTTGCGCGGCCTCGGAGTCGACCAGGAGCAAATCGAGACCCAGGTGTTCAGCGGCGACTCTGCGGTCACCGAGCGGATCTATCGGTTGAGCCAAGAGGTCATTGAGCTGCAGCACGCAACAACGTCGCTACAAGACGTCGTTGCGTCACTACGCGGGGGTTTCGAGCGCTATGCGATTCAGGAGTCGCTGCGCGCCTACCTGCAAGACGTCGACGATCACCTCACTCGGGTGACGACACGGGTGCTCGAGTTGCGGGAGGCGCTCGCGCAGATCCTCAGCGTCAACGCAACCCTCGTCGCGCAGCGGCAGAACGAGGACATGAAGAAGATCTCCGGCTGGGCGGCGATTCTGTTCGCGCCTACGCTCATCGGTGCGATCTACGGCATGAACTTCGACGCCATGCCCGAGCTCCACTGGCGTTTCGGCTACCCGCTCGCACTCGCGGCGATGGTCGGTCTCGCGGTCACACTCCACGTGATCTTCAAGCGAAAGAAGTGGATGTAGCTGGCGTCATCGATGATGAGGCGTGCGATTCGGAGACCTCGTGTCGCGGGGTTCGGGTCATACAACGTCTACGGACACTACACCTAGTGGAGTTGGGCGAGGCGATGCTCGGACGCAATGCTCGACCAGAGCTCGTCGAGGGAGAGCTCGAGGGTGTTCGCAACTGCCGCAATCGTGGTGAACGCGGGGGTGGCAACCCTACCGGATTCGATCTTTCTCAGCGTCTCGGGTGAGATGCCAGCGCTGAGTGCGACCTCGAGGATCGATCGCGGGCCGCGCGCCCGCCGAAGGAGCGCACCGAGGCGTTCCCCGCGTGCGACCTCTGCTTGCGTAAGGGGCAGTCTGACCATGGTTTCAACTCTAACGCCTGTATAGTTATACCGGTATTGTTATTGGCATTTTTTTTGGGGGCACCATGATCGAGATCCTGAACGCAAGCGAGGTCGCTCGCGCGCGCGTGACCGGAGGAATCGTCGGGACCATCCTGCAGACGCTCAAGGGGCGTTGCGGCGTCGGTACGAACCTGTTGGAGATCGACGCGTGGGCGAAGGAGCTCATTCTCGCTGCCGGTGCACAGTCCTGCTACGTCGATTACGCCCCGTCGTTCGGCAGCGGCCCGTTCGGTCACTACGTGTGCACAGCGGTAAACGACGCCGTGCTCCACGGTATGCCTCGCGACTACGCCCTCGCCGACGGCGACCTGCTCACACTGGATCTCGCGGTGATGAAGGACGGTATCGCAGCGGATGCCGCCATCAGCTTCATCGTCGGTACGCCACGAAGCGCGGCCGACGAGGAGATGATCGCCGTGACAGAACGCGCTCTCGCCGCGGCAATCGCACTCGCCAAGCCTGGGGTAAAACTCGGTGATCTCTCGCACTGCATCGGTGAGATCCTGAGGGGAGCCGGCTATCTCGTCAATCTCGAGTTTGGCGGCCACGGCATCGGCTCAACGATGCACCAGGACCCGCATGTCGCAAACGATGGGCGGCCGGGCAGAGGCTACAAGCTCCGGCCTGGGTTGCTGCTCGCGATCGAGCCATGGGTGATGGAAGACACCGACCGGCTCATCACGGATGCGGACGACGGTTGGACGCTGCGAAGCGCTACCGGATGCCGCACCGCGCACTCCGAGCACACGATCGCAATCACCGAGACTGGCGCCGAGATTCTCACGTTGCCCTCGGGTGTAACGCCCGCGGGGTAGCTCGCGCACCGCTCGCCGACCGCTCTGTGAACGGGCACGCAGCCACCACGCGGTGCCCGCTTCCTGCCTGGGTTACGGCAGGAGCGGCCCAACGGAGATCATCAGACTGTACGCGAGGATGATGATGAGCGAGAACCGGAACATGCGGCGCGCCCACGCGTTGTCGTCCTTCGCGCGGAAGCCCTGAATGCCGATGACGATCCACCAGACGCCGACAATGCCCATCACGATGGCGTACACCCAGCCCGTGTAGCCGAGGAACGTGAGCGCGAGCGAGGAAATGACGTAGGCGATCGTGTAGATGAGGATCTGCACCTTGGCGGCAGGGATGCCGTGCACCACGGTGATAACCGGAACGCCGGCGCGCGCGTACTCGTCACGGCGGTAGACGGCGATGGAGTAGAACTCCGGCATCTGCCAGAAGAAGATCGCGAGAAAGGCGAAGATCGCCGCAGCATCAACCGCGCCGGTGACCGCGACGTAGCCGGCAAAGATCGGGGCCGCTCCTGAGATGCTCCCGACGAGGGTGCCGTGGACACTCATGCGCTTTGAGAGCATGCCGTAGAGCACGACGTAAGTGAAGAAACCGGCGAGCCCGGTGACGACGACGAGCCAGTTCGTCCAGGCAACGAGCATGGCGTTGCCAAGAACGAAGAGCACCACGGTGAAGATCACAGCGTTGCGCACGCCGATGCTGCCGGAGACCGTCGCGCGCTTCTTCGTGCGCTCCATGCGATCGTCGATATCGCGATCCAGCACGTTGTTGAGCACGCACGCTGCCGCAATCACCAGCGTTGTGCCGAGGATCGTCGCGAGGAACAGCAGCCAGTCGAACTGGCGGACAATGCCAGCAGCGAGCAGGAAACCGGCGGCGGCGGTGAGCACGTTTCCGTAGAGCACGCCCGGCTTCGTCAGGGAGTAGTAGCGCGCCGCGGTGGCACGGAACGAATCCCCGTCAGCGCGGGAGGCGATCTTCGCGTCAGTGCCCCGGCTGCGCTCAGAGAACACCGCCGCGTCGGCGAGTTCAGCGAACTCTGGTGCGCTCTCGCTCTGTCGCGCAGCGGTCTCTCGGTCGCCCCGGGAGGTCCCGGGAGCGCTCGGAACGTTTTCGTTTTCTTCGGGGAACCCACTAGCGGGCATGCGGATCTGGCCTTTCTCAAGCCCGTTCGCCGTTTGGCTTTGGCTTGCCGCGTGCGGTGCGGCGTGTCTGCAACGCTGGCGGTGCCGAGCGCCGTAGCCGAAAGGCCGCAGACGTCTTCCCTCAAATATACCTGCTTAAACATGTGTGCAAGCTTGCGCGCGCGGGTGGCACGCAAACTCCCGGCGCGCCGGTGGCCCGGGGGCGAGCGCTTGACGCCTGCGTCCACCGGATTTCTCGCCTGCGAACGCGAATGTCGGCGGGAACTCCTACGATGAGAGGAACCATGAGCAACACCGACACCCCGGGCGAACTGCCCCCGACCCCGCGGCCCGCACTGGCGCGGCCCGCACCGGCGCGGCGTGCTCAGGCACAGCCGGAGGCCTCTCACGGCGCATCACCCCGGGCGGCTGAAAGCTCGGGCGGCAGCGGTTGGCGGCAGCGTGTTGGTGCAATGCTCAGCAGCGATCCTTCGCCCGCAGCGCCTGCCAGCCAGGCGAGCGCCACCACCCAGGAGCCAGGCCCCGGCGCACAACTTGGCCTCCATCTTGAGCTGCGCGAACTCGTACAGAGATCCGCAGAGCACTGGAACGGGCCGATGTCGCGCGCGCTCACCCAGCGCTCCCAGAACGCGGCAAGCGACGCCGAAGGGAAGCCGGCCGCACGCGGCAGCGGCGTGTTTCGTCTCGGCGCACGCCCAACGATGCGAACCGAGCGCGGCTGGGCCCGCAGCTCGCTCAGCTGGGCAAACATCGGCCACCACGGTGCGCGTCGTGGGCTCGACCCAGCGCAACAACGATGGTTCAGGCAGTTCTACGCGCTCCACCGGGCGGCTGAGGCCATCACGTTCGGGCAAGATCCCGACTGGGTGTTCCTCGATGACTTCCTCAGTCCAGCGTTGTGGGCGCTGCTCGCGCAGGCGGAGTCGCTCGACATTGCGCTCGTCGCCGCTGGAAAGAATGCGCGGGTCACGCTGCACCACGGCGCTGAGCTGTATCTTGACGCGGCCGAACGCGCAGGCGGCGGCATCGAGCTCACGCCCCGCGTGGAGTTCGACGGCGAAGCAGTGCCGCTCGTCGGCAGCGGAGTCATCGGCAATCACGGTGTGTACCTCGCGGGCCGCGGGCGTGACCGCTCCGTGCGCCTAGGGCCAGTGGCCGCCGGCGTGAGCCAAGCAGAGGCTGCGCTACTTGTGGCGGATAAGCCAGGGGCCCCAATTCGGGTGCCAGCCAAAGAGCGCAGCGCGTTTCTCGCTGAGGGCGTACCGGAACTCCGGGAAGCGTTCACACTCGCGAGCACGGACGGCACGGTGTCGCTGCCGGCGCCGCAGCCGCGCACCATCGTGCTTTCAGCCGCGTGGCGTAGCGGGCACAGGCTCGAACTCGAGTGGGACACGGCAGGCCCGATGAGCGCCCCGGAGCCCGTGCTTGCCGATCTGCTTCCCGATGCACTCATCGGCGATGACCTCATCCCGGTTGCGTGGCTTGAGCCCCCGCTTCCCGGCCCGACAGAGCTGCGTGGCGCAGAGGCCGCAGCGTTTCTCACCGCGGTGGTCCCAGCGCTCAAGCGAGTGCCTGGAATCGAAGTGCGTCTGAGCGGCGACATACCCGATTATCGTGAGCTCAGCGGCACGCCACACCTGAAGGTCACTGCCGTCCCAAGCGAGAAGGAAGACTGGTTTGATCTCGGTGTGCTCGTCACGGTCGCCGGGCAGACAGTACCGTTCGTGCCGCTGTTTCGCGCGCTCGCGAAGGGCAAGAAGAAACTGTTGCTCGCCGACCACTCTTACCTGTCGCTCGATCACCCCTCGCTCGCACCGCTCGCAGATCTGATCGCCGAAGCCCAACAACTCGCCGAGTGGGAGACCGGGCTGCGCATCAGCAGGCACCAGGTCGCGCTGTGGGCAGAGTTTGAAGACCTCGCAGACGAATCTGTTGCCGCGGTCGAGTGGCGCACGCTCGTGCGAGAGGTCCGCGAAGAGCATCCGGCGCCCGTCCCCGTCCCCGAGGGCATCCGCGCTGAGCTGCGGGAGTACCAACACGCTGGCTTCTCCTGGCTCGCGTTTTTGTGGCGCAATCGTATTGGCGGGATCCTCGCAGACGATATGGGGCTCGGGAAGACCCTCCAATGTCTCACCCTCATCGAATACGCGCGCGCCGGCGGCGAACCGGTAACCGGGGGCGGCGGGTTAGCGCCAGAGCGTCGCCCGTTTCTCGTCGTTGCGCCGACCTCGGTGATGAGCAACTGGGCTGCGGAAGCAGCGAGATTTGCGCCGAACCTGCGCGTGGTGGTGCGCACCGCAACGACCGGGGCATCACGCACACCGGTGCAGCGAGACGCGGCCGAGGCCGACGTGATCGTCACGAGCTACGCACTCTTTCGGCTCGACTACGACGAGTATCACGACCTCGCGGAGGATCCGGAGCGCGGGCTCGCAGGCCTCATCCTCGACGAGGCGCAGTTTGTGAAGAACGCCGCCTCGCAGGGCAACGAGCTCGCAGAACGGCTCCCTGTCGCATGGAAGCTCGCTGTGACCGGGACGCCGATGGAGAACTCGCTGCGGGAGCTGCAGGCGATCTGCAACATCGTCGCGCCAGGGCTCTTTCCGTCAGCGCGTCGGTTCGAAGAGGAGTACGTGCGAACGATCGAGCGACCGGCCCCGGGAATATCTGTTGGCACGGGTGCCGGGAGCGGCCCTGAAATGCAGGCCGCGCTCCGGGCGCGCCGCACGGAGCGGTTGCGACGCCGACTGCGCCCGTTCTTGCTGCGGCGCACCAAAGCGCTCGTCGCCGCCGAGCTCCCTGAAAAACAGGAGCAGATTCTCGAGATCGAACTCGACGCCGGGCACCGTGACCTTTATGAGGTGTTCTTGCAGCGCGAGCGCCAGAAACTGTTCGGGCTCATCGCGGACCTGGATCGCAACCGCTTCACGGTATTCCGCTCGCTCACGCTCCTTCGCATGCTGGCGCTCGACGCGTCACTCATCGACGAACAGTACGCCGCGTTGCCCTCGGCGAAGCTTGAGGCGCTCGCCGAACAGGCAGCAGCGCTCGCGAAGGAGGGTCGACGCACACTGGTGTTTAGCCAGTTCACATCGTTCCTCGACCGAGCGCGCGATCGACTGAGCGATGCGGGTATTCGCACCGTCACCCTCGACGGCTCGACCCGGAATCGCGACGGCGTCATAGCGTCGTTTCGCGCTGGGGAGGCTGATGTGTTCCTCATCAGTCTCAAAGCGGGCGGCGTCGGATTGAACCTCACTGAGGCTGACACGGTGTTTCTTCTCGACCCGTGGTGGAACCCCGCGAGCGAGGCGCAGGCTATCGACAGGACGCACCGGATCGGTCAGCACAAGCCCGTGCACGTGATCCGGATGATTGCACTCGGCACCATCGAAGAGAAGGTGCTCGACCTGCAGCGGCGCAAGCGCGCGCTCTTTGCGGCCGTCATTGACGACGAGGAACTGTTCGCGCAGACCATCACTGCGGAGGATCTGCGCGAGCTGCTCGGCGAGGCTGGCGCCGCCCCGGCCGCATAGCGCAACCCAACGATCGGGCCAGTGCGCTCGGGTTTCCCGGAAGGCTAGTGCGGGCGATAGCGCTGTGTTACGTTCGCTGCGGATGGTGGCGCTGCGGCCGGCGTTCCACAGAGAGAATCGGGGAAGCGCATGTCAGAGATCTTCAGGAACGCCTCTGCGGGGGACGCGTGGGAGACACGCGAGATCAACCCGGTCTTTGCTCGCCCGGGCGAGGCAACGTCGCTGCCTCGGTTCAAGCTGCCCGACGACATGATGTCGGAGGACACCGCCTACCAGCTCGTGCACGATGAGGCGATGCTCGACGGTAACTCCAGGCTCAACCTCGCCACCTTCGTCTCCACCTGGATGGATGACCGCGCGAAGCAGCTCTACGCGGAAGCCGCGGACAAGAACATGATCGACAAGGACGAGTACCCTGCGACGGCGGCGATCGAGGACAGGTGCTGGCGGATTCTCGCGGACCTTTGGAACGTGCCCGACGTGAGCGACACCATTGGCACGTCAACGGTCGGTTCTTCAGAGGCGTGCATGCTCGGCGGCCTCGCGCTTAAACGGCTCTGGCAGCAGCGACGGCGCGCTGCCGGGCTATCGACTGAGCGCCCTAATCTCGTGCTCTCGGCTGGCGTGCAAGTGGTGTGGGAGAAGTTCTGCAACTACTGGGACGTCGAGCCCCGATACATGCCGGTGTCGGCCGACCACCTGGTGCTCGACGGTCACGAGCTCGATACATACGTCGACGAGAATACGATCGGCGTTGTCGCAATTCTCGGGCACACCTACACCGGCCTCTACGATCCAGTTGACGCTCTCGCCGCGAAGCTCGACGAGATCCAGGAGAAGCACGGATTCGATGTGAAGATTCACGTCGACGGTGCATCGGGCGCGATGGTTGCCCCGTTCTGTCAGCCAGACCTCGCGTGGGACTTTCGGGTCTCCAGGGTGAATTCCATCAGCACTTCCGGGCATAAGTATGGGCTCGTGTATCCCGGGGTCGGCTGGGTGGTGTGGCGCGATCGCGCTGCGTGCCCGGAATCCCTGATCTTTCACGTCAGCTATCTCGGGGGAGACATGCCGACGCTCGCGCTGAACTTCTCGCGGCCGGGCGCGCAGGTGTTGCTGCAGTACTACCAGTTCTTGCGGCTCGGGCGGGAGGGGTATCGGAAGGTGCAACAAAACTCCATCGACGTCGCGACCTACCTGTCGAGTGGCATCGCCGCGATGGGTCAGTTCGAACTCATCAGCAGGGGAGACGCCATTCCCGTGTTCGCGTGGAAGCTCGCGAAGCCGCGCGCGAATTGGGATCTCTACGACCTCGCCGATCGGCTTCGGATGCGCGGCTGGCTGGTCCCCGCGTATCCGATGCCGGAGAGCATGACCTCGCTCACCGTGCAGCGGATCGTGGTGCGCCTTGGCTTGAGTCGCGACCTCGCTGAGCTTCTGCTCGCGGCGATTCGGGAGGAAGTGGCGTTTCTCGAGAACCTCGCCGCGCCGATGCCACGCGAGAAACCGCGCACGAGCTTCGCCCACTAGATCCGCATATCCTTGCGGCGCTCATGCCTCAGTCGTGTAACAAAAGGTGACGCGGTTCCAAGTCGGTGGTGCGCAAAGCAAACGCATCGCATATTCTAAAAAGGCGCCGCGGATCGTTGGGGTTCCGTAGCGCACTTCACTGAGTGTAAGGAACTGGTGTGCGAAGCTTTCGCAAGACACAGAAGTCAGGTGCGCGGGGAATCGCGTTAGCGCTCGGAGCAGCGCTCGCCCTCGGAATGGCGGTGACAACACCACAGATCGCTGTCGCAGCGGAGGATACCGCGCTGCTGCAAGTAACCAAGAGCGCCTCGAAAGAGTCCCTGCAGCCAGGCGAGACGATGGAGTACAGCATCGAGCTGAGCTGTTCATCGATCTCCGATCTCGGTTGCCGCGGCGCAACACTCTCGGATCTCATCCCCGCAGAGTTCGAAATCATCCCTGGCAGCATCTCAGTGGCAAACGCCACGGCGAACCCGCCAGTGGTTGACGGCAACCAGGTGACCGTAGAGTTCATCGACCCTCTCGGTGACGGCACGGTTGGCTTGCTCGAAAACACCGAAGCGATCGTCACGATCCAGGTGCGCCTGCGCGAAGATCTGCCAGCAGAGGCAAACGGCAAGCCGATCACGAACACGGCAGTGGCCGACGCGGAGAACGCCGCTGAGGTCTCCGACAATGCCACCGTCACGCCGAACGTGGAGTTCAAACCGAGCACCACTGTCGAGAAGTCGTACAGCCCCACCTCGGCCGAGGCGAGCCCGGGTGCGAAGACCCAGCTCACGGTCAACGGCACGAACACGTCGAACGGTGGCGTAGACACGCTCACGCTTACCGACCCCACCGACCCGACGGCTTCCCCTAACCCGTTCGACCTGCTGAAGATCACGGCGCTCGAATCGCTCGACTTCCCTGAGGGCGCGCAAGATTCGGCAACGGTTGAGTACTTCGTCGACGGTGCTTGGGTAACCAAGGTGCTCTCCGCAAGCGACATGCCAAACGCGCCGCCAGCCGGCGATGTCACCGGCATTCGCGTCACCTTCACCGCACTAGACGGAACCAAGATCCCAGCGGGAGCTGGCGGCGGTTTCGTCCTCGACCTCGAGCAGAGCGACGACGTCGCTGGCCTGGTCGATACGACGACAGTCAACAACACCGCCGAGAGCGAGGTTGCCCTCGGCGACCAGAGCGCCACGGCAGAGGACTCAGCTGACTACACCATCATCACCGACAAGCCGACGGTTGAGGCAAAGAAGACATTCAACCCAAGCGAGCTCGTCGCCGGTCTAGAAACGACCGTTACGCTCACCGGGACCAACACAAGCCTGGTCACGCTGAACAACCTGAAGATCCGCGAACCAGCCTCCGGGGCCTTCGCACCCGAGCTGGACTTCACCGGCTTCACCTCGAACGTGCAGTTCCCCGCAGCTGCCACAGAAGGCACCCTCACGCTCGTCTACGTCGACAAGAACGGTGACGAGCAGACGCTCAGCGCGGTTGCCCTGAGCGACGGAAGCGCGTTCCCCGAACTCCCAGCAGACTTCGGTTCGCTGAAATACTTCGAAATCGACTTCACCGGGCCCATCGCGCCAGGCAGCTCAAGCGAGATCGAGTTCTCTGCCGAGCCGAGCGACAAGGCGTTTGACCCCGCAACCGGCGCGCCGGCAGACACCGTGACCAACGTCGTCGGTGTCGAGGGCTCAACGAACACTGCAACTGCGAAGGACGAGGCAGAGGACGATGTGAGCTTCAGCAAGAAGAAGCTCGAGATTGTCACCGAGAAGAAGCTCACCCCGGAGGAAATCTGGGGATACGAGGGCGAGGGTGTCCTCGTTCAGCTCCCGACGACCATCGTGAAGCCTGGCTCGAACACGCCAGCGAACACGATCATCGTCAGCGATCCCGAGCTCAGCGACCCGTCCGACCCGGACAGCGCTCCGGCAGACTCCGCGTTCTGGGACGCGTTCTCGCCGCAGGCAATCACGAACACGGACGTTGTGCCTGCCGGCGCGACGCTCACCGTTCGCTACTGGGACACCGAGCTCAACGAGTGGCTCGTCATCCCCGGCTTCAGTGGCCTTGAGGGTACGGTCAACAAGGACCTGCCAGCCGACATCCTCGACAAGATCGGGGGCATCCAGTTCGTATTCGAGAAGGAAGCACCCGGATTCGAGCCGCACGAACCCGGCGAGATCAACCTGAACCCGAGCTTCACCGCGACGCTCAAGGAAACGCTGCCGCCAGGATCAGATCCCATCGACATCGCCAACTGCGCCTCATCGGCAGCGGTCGGCGGCACGGGCGGAGACCCCGTCAACGACGAGACTGACGCGCCAGCGTGCGAGACCGTCACGGTCAAGGCACCGAAGCCCGGCGAGTACGACCTCTTCTGGAAGAGCTGGGAGGGCGCAGGTAACCCTGCCCAGATCGTGCAGCGCACCGGCGACCACGCAACCACCAGGCTCCACTGGTCCACCGAGAACCTCTCCTTCGAGCGGATGACCCTCGGCGAGACCCGTCTCGGCAGCACCCCAGGGTCAGGGCCATCCGACCCCGTCGCACAGACGACGTTCGAGGCCTTCAACCTTGTCGCAGTGAAAGCTGTCACGAACGATACCGCGTTCGTTAAGGGCTGGGACCAGATCAGCGCGATCGATCTCTGGATCAACGGAGCGTGGGTTCCTGCGACGAATGCAACGGGTCTGCCGTACACGAAGACGATGAGCGACATCGCGCTCACCGCAGACGAGCAGCGCGACGCAACCGCCGTGCGGATCGTGTTCGAGGAGAACGCGGCCGGGCGTTCCGATCAGAGTGCGGGCACGCCAGCAGTCGGCAGCGGCCTCACCAAGAGCCTTGGCCGCGACCGCAAGGTTGATCTCGAGTGGGAGCTCCGCGATGTGCGGCGCAGCGACGAGAGCGTAGCGGTCATCGCAAGCGAGATCTTCAACGTCGACGGCAAGGACGGGCTCCTCAAGAACTGGGGTAACGCCACCGGCGAGCAGCCCGGCGGCGGTATCGAAGCCGACCAGGACGATGATGACATCACGATCGTGCCACGCCCGCTTGGCGTCACGGTTTCGAAGGGCTGGAGCGGCGGACCGCTCGGCGTCCCGCCCGGGGATGTCCCCGCGTCGTCGTACCCGACGAGCCGCGTCACCATCTCTGCGACGAACACCTCGCAGCAGAAGGTAGACCAGCTCTCGATCGTCGACCCAGCTGAGGGCGGAGCAGATCCATTCGAGATCTTCTCGGTCTACAAGATTGTTTCGGCACCCCACCCGGTGACCGGGGGCAACCCGGACAAGACGCTCGTCGTGCTCACCAAGAGCGACGGCACGGTCATTGATCCGGCAGGCATCGGCGGCATCACGCCTGGGCAGGCGACCGCGCTGACCCCAGCCGAACTCGCCGACGTCGTGCGTGTCGAGCTTCGCCACGAGGGCAGGATCGCCTCGGGCGCGAAGGCCACGCTGCAGATGGATCTGCAGTTGCGTAAGACGCACCGCAGCGACCCGAGCAAGCCTGTTTCTGTCGTGGATTCTCCCGTGAAGAACGAGGCAACAGCGACGGTCACTGACCTTGCTGGTCTCCAGCAGGAGCACTCGGTGTCGACCGAGGGCGACGCGCAGATCCGCCTCGACACCTTCGAGCTCGCTGTGCAGACAACGAAGAAGTTCACGCCGGACCAGCAGCTCGTGAAGTGGGCGCCTGGAACGGAACAGCATGTGAACGAGGAGTGGTCGTCGATCCGCATGGATCTCACCGCACGCCCCACGGGCACCGCGCGCACCGACAAGCTCATTGTCACGGACTCCGCGTTGAACCGCACGGAGGGCCAGGCTTCGGCAAAGAGCTTCTGGAACGCGTTCCGGTTCATCGGCTTCTCTGATGACACGCTCGCAGTGCCGGCCCCGGCGAACCGGGTGCAGGCAGAGGTGCTCTACGGTGACTTCACCGGCAGCCTCCCAGCGAACGCGCTCGACTTCGCCCCTGACACGACGACGCCCGACGGTAATGGTTGGGTACTCGGCACGCCGGCACCTGTGGCGGTCACCGGTGGCAAGATCGAGAACGCAGCGGCTACGCTGCTCGCGGCAATCGATCCGGCCGACTACGACAAGGTGCGTGGCATTCGCCTCACCTACACGAGCGTCGATGGCAGCGGCAACTCCGTAGCTTTCGAGAACCCATCGAACCCCGAGGCGAAGATCGCCCTCGAGGTCAAGCGACGGGCGTACCTGGTATCTGACCCGACCGAACCTGTTCCGGATTCGGATGCCTCGGCCAGCGCTCCAGGCGAGTCGGTTATGGCTCCGGGCGGGCAGTTCCACAACACCGTGGACGCTCGGGCAGAGAGCTTTGTGAAGTTCCCCGAGGAAGGCTCGGATGAGCCGGTTTCGCTCAAGGTCGACGCCGAGGATACGGCTCGCGTAACGTACCTTGCTGCCGGAATCCAGGTCGCAGTTGAGAAGACACCGCTTGGAGCGCAGGCTCCAGGCAAGGTGATCCCGTTCAAGCTGAAGACCACGAACACGGCGGAACGCGAGGATCCCTCTGATGAGGCTGGGCTCGAGAAGAACCGCGAGCGGCGAATCCCGAACCTCGTGGTCAGGGACATCTTCCCCGTCGCCGACGGAAAGCCGCAGCTCGTCTTCGACCCGGACATGGACCCGGCGAAGCGTTTCAGCTTTGAGCTGAGCAACCCATACGCTGAGGGCCGATTCCCGATCACCGTTGACCCGAGCAAGGTTACGGTCGTCTACCTCGACGAGAGCCAGGAGCCTATGACCGGCGACGGCGAACCGTTTGGCGTCGAGTTCCAGTTCCCCAGGGGAGAGAATCCGCTCCTCGCGTCGGACCTTTACCCGCAGGAAGTGTATACGGTGACGGTGAACATGATGTTCCGTCCCGGATCGCTCGCAGGAGCCGAACACTCGGTGACGAACGCATTCTCGGTGAAGAGTGCAAACGATCGCGTGTTCGACGGCTGTAACTTCGACGCGACGCACCAGACGCAGGAGTGCGGCACGACGACCGAGGTCTACCCGACCGAGGCTGGCGCGCTGCGCGGCAAGAAGTACGTGCGTGCGAACGATACGGAGCTTGGCATTGCAGACGTGCCGAACCCGAACGCTGGCGCCGAGTGCGTACCGCAGTTCGGCAACGCCGCGAACGGTTACTCCGTTGGCAACTGCGTTCCGATCACGAAGCCGCTCGGCATCGAGACCTGGCGCGAAGAGTTGCAGAACACCGGAACGCTTCCCATGGATAAGGTCGTCACGATCGACTCCCTCCCGAAGGTTGGGGATCAGGGCGCGCTCGTGCTGCTGCCACGCAAGTCTGATTGGCAGCCCGAATGGGTGAACAACAGCCTCGCTGTGGTGACGGACACCGACGCGGAAGGCGCAGCCTACCGCGATGAAGTTGAGCCGAAGCTCTACTACTCGGACTCGGAGGGGGCAGCGTGTGTCGCAGACCTCAAGCCGACCGAGGAGCAGTGCGTTGATTTCTGGAAGGACCTCACCGACGACGTGGATCCCGCCAGCGTCCGCCACGTGAAGACGGTCTTCGAGTTCTCGGAGACGCCGCTGCAGCCGGGTGAGCGCCTCGCGTACACCTTCCAGACCCGTACCCCCGCTGAGTCGTCGAAGATGACCGCGGACACGGTTGCCTGGAACTCGGTCGCAGTTGGTGCGGAGACTGTGAGCTCCGATGGTGTGCGGCGCGCAAGCGCGCTGCCAACCGAGGGGCTTCGCGTTGGCGTAGCACTCGCTTCAGGCCCGCTGCAGATCGAGAAGATCGTCGAGGGCCCCGGTGCGGAGTTTGCGCCGGACGAGTTCGAGGTTCAGGTGCAGTGCACCGTGCCAGATCGTGAAGGGTTCGGTAAGGACGTTGTCCTTGACCCCGTTACCGTCACGGTCACGGCAGGCGAGCCTGTGACCCTCGAGGAGCAGTTCCCGTGGGGTGCACAGTGCAAGGTGCTCGAGGAGGCTGGCCTGAACGGCGAGACCTCGTCATCGGCAACCGACCCTGTCACCATCGGCCGCGATAGCGACCCAGTGCCGCTCGTGACACTGACGAACACCTACGATCTCGGCTCCTTTACGGTGGCGAAGGTCGTCGACGGCGCAACCAACGAGGCCGGCGAGGCGATCGATTACGGTACCTTCCCAGTCGCGGCTGAGTGCTCGTTCCTCGGTGAGGACATCCCACTTGACCCTGCTACGGCGGATCTTGCAGGTGGCGGTCTCGCCTGGCTCGTTGAGGGCCTCCCGGTTGGCGCCAAGTGCACGATCACGGAGCTCGACGCGAAGGGCGGAGTTGCAACCCTCACGGGCGGCGACGCAACCCAGAACGAGGATGGCTCGTGGACGTTCACCGTCACAGGTGGTGCGGACGCTGTTGCGCTCGAGCTCGAGAACGTGATGCCTCTTGGTGCGATCGAGATCGAGAAGCAGCTCACGGGCGCCGGTGCAGAAGCCGTGTCCGACAGCACGGTCTTCACCTTCGCCGTAGAGTGCACATTCGAGGATCAGACCGTCTACAACGGCACCGTCGAACTCACGAAGGCCGAGGCTGTCGCCGGAACGGTACAGCGGATTGACTCGCTTCCTGCCGGCGCACTGTGTGGCGTGACTGAGACCGGTGATGGCGGTGCGACAAGCACCACCCTCACCCCAGACACGTCGGCCGAGAAGATCGAGGTCGGAACCCTTGAGGCTCCGCTGCAGTTCACCGCGGTAAACACCTTTGATGCGGGCAGCCTGCACGTCTCCAAGGAAATCACCGGCGCCGGTGCTGAGCTGTGGAGCACGGGAACCTTCGAGGTGAGCCTCGCCTGCACCACCGGCGGAGCCGAGGGTGTGCCAGGAGACGCTGTGTCGATCCCGGGCGGCGCTGAGCGCGAGCTGAGCGAAGCAAACGGCTACGAGGCCACCTACGGGGAGCTTCCTGTCGGGGCTAAGTGTGATCTCACTGAGACAGTGACAGGCGGTGCGACGTCAAGCGAGATTGTTGATGCAGCCGGATCGCCGATCACGGGACCGATCGAAGTTGGTGCTGGTGACGCGGTCGAGCTGCGGGTCGTCAACACGTACGACATCGGAAGCATCGCTGTGAAGAAGGAAATCATTGGTGCTGGCGCAAGCCTTGCCGGTGACAAGACCTTCACGGTTGAGCTCTCCTGCACCGTCGATCTCGACGGTGAGACCACCGAGATCGACATCCCTGGCGGTGCGGATCGGGAGCTGTCCAAGCAGACCGACCTCTCAGCAAGCTACGATCAGCTGCCTGTCGGCGCTGCGTGCGAGCTGCGAGAAACCGGCACCGGTGGCGGCACGACCGTGTCCATCACTCCGAACGCCGGCGACGCGACGGTTGGCGCGGTGACGGTAGCGGCTGGCACTGCAGCGACGCTCACCGTGGTCAACGAGTTCCCAGCGGTCCCGGTAGTCCCGGGTAAGCCGGGGCTCCCGACCACGGGTGGTGGACTCCCCGTTGGGTGGCTGCTTGGTGGCGGCGCCCTGCTCGTCCTCGGTGCAGTACTGCTCACCCTCCGGTCGCGCAAGCAGCGTGGCGAGGGCCTCGGGGCTGACCAGCCCGAGTAGCTGACAGCGACGAACGGCTAGTGCCGGGTGGGGCCCCTTTGGGGGAGCCACCCGGCACTAGCCGTCTCAGGGTTGGTTCGGCAGGGTTGGTTCGGCAGAGCCGCGCCAGCCGTGCTTGAGGTGCACCAGTGACGGTACGCCACGGCTGTGGTCTAATGGAATGAGAGTGGGTGGTCCGCGCGATCCACCCCGTCACGTCAGCCCGAGGCCGCCTGCCACCCAGAAGGGAGAGGGAGATGTGGGGACAACTCGCTGGGAGCTACGGCGTCATCGGCTTCGGTGTGCTGTTGCTCTGGTGGGCGGCCGCGTCTCGCAGGGGTACGCTGCCGCGGCAGTGGCTGCTCGGGCACCGCACGTCGCTCACGCTGAGCTCGCACGATGCCTGGGTTGCGGTGAACCGGGCGCTCGCGCCGACGATAGCCGCTGCAGGGCTCGGCGCGGTAGGTGCGGGTGTCGTCGCGATGAGTGCGTTTGTCGTTCGCGCCGAGAAGCTCGGGCTCTTCGCGTTTCTCGTTGGGATCGCGTGGGGTGTCATTGTGAGTTGCGGGTCTGTGGTTCCTGGCGCGATCGCCAGCCGCCGGTACGCGCGCACAGCTCGCGGGGCCGCGGGCACACGCGACGTGGTCCACGCGGCCGCGACGCTGGGAAGCCACCCCCGCGTCGCTTCGGCTACTCCCAACGGAAGAAGAGTCCGGCCACGGCCGCGCTGATAGCCACCGTCGCTGCGAGCGCGAGCAGCGCAGCGAGTGGGATCGCCGACCCAGCCCACGCCGCCCCCAGCGCGTCGGTGCCTGCCCCGACGGGGAGCCAGTCAGCGAGCGGCGCGAGCGCGGGCGGGAGGGCCTGGCGGCCGCCGAACAGCCCGCCCATCGCCGCGAAGGCGAGGAACACGACGAAGCCGATTGCGAGTGCAGAATTCTGCGTTGGGGCGAGCGATGCGATGATCATGCCGACGCCATACATGGCGGCGGTGACGAGCAGCAGGATCGCGAGAGCCACGCCGGGGTTCGCCGGTGGGTTCGCGCCGAAGAACACGAGCGCAACACCGAAAGCGAGCGCAATGCCGATCGCCGCCTGTGCGATGCTCACGAGCGCGTGCGCGACGAGCACGAACATGGGCGAGGCCGGTGTAGCACCGAGCCTGAGGAGCACACCGGTCTTGCGGTAGGACGCGAGGAAGCTCGGCATGTTGATCACGCCGATGAGCGCGACAACCGTGACGAACACAATCGGGAGCACGAAGAGGTCGAATGCGGTGAAGCCGTCGCGCACGGTCTCGCCGACGGTCGAGGCGGCGCTTGTCACGAGGATGAGCAGCGGCATCCCGAGCGGAATAATGAGCCCAGACGTGTCGCGCATGACCATCCTGGCCTCGCACCCCATGAGTACCCACAGCGCCCGGAGCCCCGGGCCTTTGGGCGCCGCCGCGCTGGGTGCGTCTGCCGGATTCATTGCCGGTGTGCTCATTCGGGGTGCTCCAGTTCTTTTCCGGTGAGGATGAGAAACGCCTCGTCAAGCGTCTGAGCGCCGGCCTGTTCGACGAGGCCCTTGGGGGTGCTCAGCGCGACTATCCTGCCCTCGTCGACCACTGCCACCCTGTCGCACAGGCGATCGATCTCCTCCATTGCGTGGCTCACGAGCAGGATCGCTACGCCCTCGTCTTGGAGGGAGGCGACGGTCTGCCAGATGTGCCTGCGGGCGGCGGGGTCGAGCCCCGTTGTGAGCTCGTCGAGGATGAGCGCGCGCGGCCGCCCAGCGAGCGCGAGCGCGATCGACAGCCGCTGCTGCTGCCCGCCAGACAGGCGATCGAATCGGGTGGCGGCCATGTCGAGCATGCCGACCATTTCGAGGAGCTCGCTCGCGGCACGCGGATTGGGGTAGAAGCTCCGGAAGAGCCGCACGAGTTCGCGCACCCGCAGCGAGTCGTGCAACCTGGGTTCCTGCTGTTGCACGCCGAGGAGATGGCGTACGCGCTTGCGGTCGGCGACGGGATCGAGGCCGAACACGCGAACCGAACCGTGATCCGCCCGGCGGAGCCCGGCGAGCAGCTCTACGGTCGTTGTCTTTCCCGCGCCGTTCGCACCAACGAGACCGAACGTCTCACCCTGCTCGACCCGCAGGCTCACGTCAGCGACGGCGACGATATCGCCGAAGCGTTTCGCGAGCCCGCGTGCGTCGATAGCCGGTTCGCGCCTGGTGTGCTGGTTTCCGTCGGGTTCGCGCATGTGTCAACGGTACGGAAACAGCGCGCGTGCGCCGTGTGCCAATGGTCGTCGTTCCGGGCCGTGACGATTGGCACGGGTGGCCCCGTTGATTCTCGGCTACCCTTGGGCGCATGCGGCGGCTACGGACGGAAGCCTGGGCAGACATCGTGATGCTCGCTGTCGCGTGCGGTGTCGCGCTGCCGGCGCTGCTCGGCTATGGCGGGCTCCGAGTGCCGCAGGCGGCCTGGGCAGCGATGTTTGTTGCCTTCGGCGCTGGGACGGTTACCGTGATGCTCGCCGGGCGATGCATGCAACTCATCGGGTTCTCCGTCTGCGTCGCCGCAGCGTGGGCGATGGTGCTCACCGCGTCGCCGGGGCTGCTCCCGATCCTCCTCGTCGTGACCGCAGCGATGAGCGCGTATGTGGTGCCGATCTGGGTTGGCCTGCTGGTCGTCATGGTGAACACCTGCGTCGTCGCGCTCTCGGCAGCGCTCGAGATTACGCGGTCCAGTTCGTCCGGGATGCCGAGCTCGCCGGCGCCGCCAGCGGTGCCGGCGGCGCTGGCACCGTCCGCGGCGGTGGCACTTGCGGCAACCTTCTACCTGCTGATCCAGCTCGCAACGCTGCTCAGCACGTTGACGCTCCTGCGGGAGCAGCGGCTCCGGGAAGAGCTCGCCGTAGCGAACACCGAATTACGTGCGTCGAACGAGCTGCTCGCGGAGTCCGCGCGCGCTGCAGAGCGGTTGCGGATCTCCCGCGACCTGCACGACCTGTTGGGCCACCAGCTCACCGCGCTCACGCTCCAGCTCGAAACCGCGCGGCAGGTCGAGGGCGCAGCCGTGCAGCGTCACGTCGACACGGCGGACGCGATCGCGCGCGAGCTGCTGCGCGACGTGCGGGCCACTGTGAGTCGGCTACGCGTGCAGGCACCCGACCTCGAGCGGGCGCTCAGGCGGATCGCGGACGCTGTGCCGGGGATCCGCGTGCTCGTCAATGTCGCGGCCGGAGTGCGCGCAGACGAGCAAGTGAGCGCCGCGTTCGTGCGTGCCACGCAGGAGGTAATCACGAATGCAGTGAGGCACTCGTCAGCCAGGGAGTTGCGTATCGAGATCGCCGCGGAGGCGAGCGGTACGGTGTTCGAGGCGATCGACGATGGCGTTGGTGCTGCGCTCCCGGTGCTCGGCAACGGCCTGAGCGGTCTCCGTGAGCGGTTCGGCGAGCTCGGCGGGAGTCTCGAGATCGACGGCTCCTCCGGTTTCAGGGTCGTCGGAACGGTGCCAGCCGTATGACGCGCGTTGTGCTCGTTGATGACCAGGCTCTCGTGCGCGAGGGTATCCGCGGCCTGCTCGCGGTCGCGGGGTTTGACGTCGTTGGCGAGGCGGAAGACGGCATGGGCGCGGTTGCGCTCATCGAAGACACGCGCCCCGACGTTGCGTTGATCGACATCCGCATGCCGCGTTTTGACGGGCTCTGGGCGCTGCGCGCGCTCAAGGAGGGTGGCTCGCAGGTGCCCGTCCTCGTGCTCACGACCTTCGACGACGACGAGGCTCTCGTGCGCGCGATCCAGCTCGGCGCCCGCGGCTACCTACTCAAAGACATCACGCTCGCACAACTCACCCACGCGGTCGAGGTGCTCGCCGGGGGAGCGACGCTCTTTTCGCCTGCAATCACCGAGCGGGTGCTGCGCGCGGTGCGCTCAGGCGCCCTGCTTGATGAGGCGTCGGCCACTGAGCCGCCAGCGCTGACGTCGCGCGAGCGGGAGATTCTCGGGCTCGTCGCGCAGGGATACGGAAATCGGCGGATCGCTGAAGCCCTGTTTCTCGCTGAGGGTACGGTAAAGAATCACCTCTCATCGACCCTCGCGAAGCTCGGCGCTCGCGATAGGACGAGCGCGGTGCTGCTCGCGATTCGGGCGGGCATCCTCGGCTGAGAGTCCGGTGCGCCTGCGATCGCCGCGCGTCGGAATTGCCGCGTCCGTGTTGGGGCACAACCGAAATAACTGTTTCGCAGTTCTTGCACAGTTGCCGTGGAGCGCCTACCCTGTGGGCAGGCCTCTGGATGGGTGCCGAACCAAGGGAGTCACCGATGACCCAGCCACCGCAACAGCCAGCGCAGCAGCCCCCGCAGCAGCCCGAGGGCGGGTATGCGCAGCACGTGCCACCAGCTCCGCCAGGCGGTTCCTACCCGTCAGGTGGTTCCTACCCGCCAGGCGGTCCATACCCGCCAGGCGGTCCATACCCGCCAGGCGGCCCATACCCGCCAGGCGGTGCCTACCCGCCCGGCGGCCCATATCCGCCCACTCAGCAGTTTCCCTCGCCCCAGCAAGCGCCACCACAGGCGACTCGGTCCCGTGCGATAGCGATAGCGACGCTCATTATTGGCGCCGTGCTCGCGGTCTGCGGGCCAGTGCTCGGTGTTCTCACTGGGGCCCTAGTCACCGTTCCTGTGGCGGTGGCGGGCATCCAGAATACGTTGCCGCTCTCGCCTTCTGCGGTCGTCTCGCTCGATGCCGGCGGGCAGGTGTATCTGCTTGCCCCCGCCCGGGAGGCTGCCCGGCTTGACCACTCCGTGTGCCGCGCGAGTGCGACGAACGGGACCCCGGTGCGGCTGGAAAGCATCTCGGTAGCAGGCCTGAACACCCACTTTGCCGGTTCCAGGTATCACTCCTTCGCGCGCGTCACCGCAGAGGGGGCGTCCGTCGTGACGATCACCTGCGAGACGCAGGGTGTCCAAGTGATCACCGCCCCTCCCTTCGATCTTCGCGGGTTCTTCGGCCCGTTCGTGCGGTGGACGGTCGGGGGCCTCATGGCTGGTGCGATCGGGCTTGTCGGCGTCGTCACAGGCCTCGTGCTCCTCTCGCGCCGCCGCCCGTAGTCGCGGTGCTGTCGCCACAGATTGCGCCGCACGCGCAACGCTCCGCCACCTGAGCGGCGCACCATGCCCGCCCGGTACAGTGCACTATGGCTTCTTTTGACCCCTCCCGCTCGCTCACGAAGCGCCTCCCGCCGTGGCTGCTACGCATGGCCGGCATGCCGGGGACGGTGTCGTTCGCGAAGTACGCGCGACTCGCTGACGATCCAGCGGGTGAGCTGGCCGCCGTCGCGGCGCTTTGCAGCAGCGAGCTCGGCCTCACCCCAACGCTGCCGCAGCTCACTGCCGCCGGCGCGCTCCTCGACGGGCGCGGCGTCGAGATGGACACCGGTGAGGGGAAGACGCTTGTCGGCGCGATCGCCGCGGCCTGCCACGCGCTCCGCGGCCGGCAGGTGCACGTGCTCTCCGTCAACGACTACCTCGCCAGGCGCGATGCAGCCTGGATGGGGCCGCTCTTTGACGCCCTCGGGATCACGGTTGCAGCCATTGGGCAGGATACGACCCGCGACGAGCGCCGCAGTGCGTACCGGGCGCAGGTGCTCTACGCGGCTGTGAGCGAGGTCGGCTACGACGTGCTCCGCGACGGGGTCGCGTCGGACGCGAGCGGGCGGGTGGAGCCGGCGTTCGACGTCGCGATCGTCGACGAGGCTGACGCCGTGATGATCGACGAGGCGGTGTCGCCGCTCGTGCTCGCGGGCAACAGCCCGTACGATCCACAAGATTTCAGGCGCGAGATCAGCATCGTCGCGGACCTGCGTCCCGGGGCCGACTTCGAGTTTGACGAGCAGCGATCCACCGCGTTTCTCACCGACGCGGGCGTCTCGCGCGTCGAGCGCGCCCTCGGCATCGCAAACCTCTACGACAGCGGCGACGGCGAGGCGCTCTCGCGCATTAACGTCGCGCTGATGGCGGTCGCGATCGCCGAGCGCGACGTCGACTACGTCGTGCGCGCTGGCGAGGTGAAGCTCGTGAGCGCGAGCCGCGGCCGCGTCGCCAAGCGACAGCGCTGGCCCGACGGCCTACACGCAGCTGTCGAGGCCAAGGAGGGGCTCGCCGCGACCGGACCAGGGGTGATCCTCGACACGGTCACGGTGCAGGAGCTCCTCGGCCGCTACGAGCTGCTTTCCGGCATGAGCGGCACGCTGCGAGCGGTCGCCGCCGAACTGGAGGAGTTCTACAGCGTGCGCACTGGCAGGGTGGATCGCGACCGCCCGAACGTGCGCGTCGACGAGTCGCCGGCGGCGTTCCGCACCCGCGAGGAGCGCGACCGCGCGGTCGCCGCAGAGGTGCTCGCGTGCGGTGCGAGCGGGCGACCGGTGCTCGTCGGCACGCAGTCGGTCGAGGAATCGGAGGCGCTGGCCGCTCGCCTGAGCGCGTCGCTCGCCGAGCTCGGCGTCACCGCCCGCGTGCTGAACGCCCGCAACGACGAGGCCGAGGCCGAAATCGTCGCGGCCGCGGGCGACCTCGGGGCCGTCACCATCTCAACGCAGCTCTCCGGCCGTGGCACCGACATCCTGCTCGGCGGGCCGGTGGGGGAGCGCCGCTTCGAAGTGCTCGCTCTCGGTGGGCTCCGCGTGCTCGCAACGGGCATGTATCCCTCGCGCAGACTCGACGCCCAGCTCCTCGGGCGGGCAGGGCGGCAGGGGGACCCCGGATCCACGCGGGTGTACGTCTCGATGGAGGACGCGCTCGTCGCCGAAAACGCGCCCGAGTTCATGCGGGCGAAGCTTGCGCGGGCCGGTTCCGAGCCGAGTGAGCGCGAACTTGTGGAGATCGCGTTCGCGTCTCAGGACATAGCGGAGTCGATTCGCCTCGACCAGCACCGGGCAACCTGGAGTTACAGCCAGGCTTTCTCCAAGCAGCGCGGCAAGGTGCTCCGGCACCGCGAGGAGGTGCTCGGCGGGGGCGAGGAGAGCCTC
Organism: Leucobacter komagatae; assembly: GCF_000834055.1. GTDB lineage: Bacteria > Actinomycetota > Actinomycetes > Actinomycetales > Microbacteriaceae > Leucobacter > Leucobacter komagatae_A. The sequence continues at coordinate 193,211 of NZ_JXSQ01000002.1, read as the reverse complement.
GCAGGGGTCACTGCGGCGGATCCCGAACTCATCGAGCGGCTCGTGTCGAGCGCCGGGCCGGAAGTAGCTGGTCGCGCGTGCCGCGACATCGTGCTCTGGCGGCTTGACGAGTGCTGGAGCGACCACCTTGGAGCGTTGAGTGAGTTGCGCGACGGGATCCACCTCCGGGCCCTCGCCGACGAGAACCCAACCGACGCGTTCCACCTGCAGGCGCTCAAGGAGTTCGACGGGTTCTTCGACGCCGTCTATGCCCGCGCGGCCGCTGACCTCGCGGGGCTCGACCTTGACGACCTGGCCGCGGCAGTAGCTGCGGCCGTGCGCAGGCCGTCGTCGACCTGGACGTACATGCTCATCGACAATCCGCTCGGGAGCAAGGGTGATCGGGCCGTGCGCGGACTGCAGCGGCTGCTGCGCGGTGCTGGGGGCTAGGCAAGGCCCGAGTCTTCCCGCTGCGCTGCCCTTTTCCGCGCGCTTTCGATTCGGTGCGGCGTTAACTCTTGGATCTGCCGAAGAGAGGACGTTTTGCGGCGGATCGGGCGGAGTTATTGCAGTTTTCGTCGGTAGTGCGGATCATCGACCGGGCGGATCGTCGGGCGCGGGCAGCTCCTCGGCAGTCGGGCGCTGCTCTGCCGCTCAGCGCTAGCTCTGCTGCGCGGTTGCTCTGCTGCTCAGCGCGACATCTGCTGCTCAGCGCTAGCTCTGCTGCGCGGTTGCTCCGTTACTCAGCGCGAGCGCGCTGCTCGCCTTGATCTTCTTGCCGTGCACGAGCATCAGCAGAAGACGCTGCGCGTATGGAGTGCCCGCCAGCATTGGGCTGTTGGCGTACTGATGCACGTCGCGGGTGAGGAGGGTGAATGCTGAAGCGAGCGCGAAGATTGGGCCAGCCCAGAGCGCGTGCGTGAGGTGTGTCGCGGCGATCGCCGTGAAAGCCACAATGTTGAGCATTGCCCCGACTCTCGCTGCCGTCGAGCGCGCGCTGAGGGACAGACCAACGCCGACCCCGGCGATCGCCGCGAGCGCATAGCTTCCAGGTGCACTTGCAAGTACTTCGGTGATCATGTGCGCCTCCAATGGTGCTGACTGTCTCAAGCCTAGCCACGCCTATGGAGGAGGCAGGCCCTCCGAAGCAACCAGGTCTGCCCTCGGCAGCCCCGAGCTCAGTCCGCGATCCCGGACGCGACTTAACAAATGTTCAGGATATGCTGAAAGCCGCAGCCTATTGTGAAATGAGAAGGTCCGGGGGACACGCTCACCGCTGAGTTATAGGTTGCGATGGCGGCAGGCTGTCGGTTCGCCAGGCCTTCAGTCATCGTCGGCGCGGATGGCGGCAGTGATGCTGGCCTGACGCGATCAACCCGCAAGTTCTCGTCATTACAAAGGAGGCGCCTTGAGTGCCACGCTAAATCGTCGACTCGGAGTGTCCGGGATCGTCTTTATGGTTATTGCGGCTGCCGCACCAATTACCGTCGTCGCAGCCAACTTCCCGCTCATCATTTCTGTTTCCGGCTCGGTCGGTGCGCCGACGATGATCCTCGTCGCGACGGCGATCCTGCTGCTGTTCTCGGTTGGCTACGCCTGGATGACGCCGCGCGTGCCAGACGCGGGCGCGTTTTACTCGTATGTGCACCGCGGCCTTGGCAGGCGCGCTGGCCTCGGCACCGCCTCGATCGCGATGCTCTCCTACGTACTGCTGACGGTCTCGATGACCTGCTACCTCGGGGTCCAAACGGTGAACCTGCTCGACCGCTCGTTCGGGTTCGCGCCGCCGTGGTGGATCGTCTCCGCGGTCATGCTCGTCATCGTCGGGCTGCTCGGCTACCGCGATATCGAGCTCTCGGCAAAGGTGCTCGGGGTCGTGCTCGTGCTCGAAGTGATCGCGGTGCTCGCGATCGACCTTGGCGTGCTGTTTTCGGGTAGCGAGCTCTCGGTCACCCCGCTCATTCCCGCAGAAGCGCTCGTCGGCGCACCCGGGCTCGGTCTGCTCTTCGCGTTCCTCGGGTTCTTCGGGTTCGAGGCCACGGCTGTGTTCCGCAATGAGGCGAAGGATCCGAACCGCACCATCCCGCGCGCAACGTACATCGCGGTCTTCTCCGTTGGCGCGCTCTACTTCTTCTCCGCGTGGCTTGTGATCGCCGGTCTCGGCGTCGACAACGCTGTCGCGGCGTCAAACGAAGCCCCAGACCAGGTCGTCATCGAGCTCGCGGGCAACGTCGTGGCACCGATCGCGGCGGATATCGTGCAGGTGCTCGTCGTGACGAGCATGTTCGCCTGCATGCTGTCGTTCCACAACATCGTCACCCGCTACCTCTTCACCCTCGGCCAGCGTGGCGTGCTCCCCGCGAGCCTCGCGACCGTGCACGAGCGGCACCGCGCCCCGTCGCGCGCGTCGCTCTGGGTGAGCATCATCACCTCGGTTGTGGTTGTCGTTTCGGCCCTCGCGCAGCTCGACCCGGTAACCCAGATCTACGCCTGGTACTCGGGTGCTGGGGCCGTGGGCGTGATTTGGATGATGACGCTTACAAGCGTTGCGGTGATCGCCTTCGGGCGCGCGCACCGCGGCAGCGATGCGCCGTCGAGCTGGGTCACCCTCTCCGCGGTGCTCGGCGGAATCGGCCTTCTGCTCGTGCTTGGTATCTCCGTGTGGAACCTGCCGTTCCTCGTTGGTGGGATTGTCCCGGCGTTCATTTGGGGCGGGATCCTTGTGCTCGCATTTGTCGCGGGCATGTTCCTCCCACACCGTCCGGGAACGCTCACGACCGAGGTCGGCGCGATCCCCAGCGAAACCGTCGAACCAAGCGAAACTGTCGACGCGAGCTAGGGGAGCAGGCTGCTGTGCTCGAGCTCTGGGCAGCCAAGCTCGAGCGCGGCGGTGTGCAACAGCGTTCCGAGTGCCCATTCCCCGCTCATCGAGTTGTTGTCTCCGACGAGGTGGAGCGCGAGTCCGTCTTCGAGCGCGAGGAGGGTTCCGGCAACGTCGGAAGCAGATCGCACGAGCGAAAAGACTCCCTCGCGCACGCCGGCCTCAATGATGCCCAGATAGAGAGCGTGTTCGCTGTGCCACAGACCGCTCATCGCTTCGGCGTGCTTGCTGTGTCGGCGGGCGAGTCCGTGCAGCTCGAAGAGCGGAGCGACGAGCGCAGGGTCAACGGCGGGCGGCAGCCCAGCCCTGGCGCAGGCGCGGAGCTTCTCGACCGGACCGCTCGCAGCGTTCGCCGCCGACTCGCGGTACACGAAGTAGTCGAGCACGAGCTCTCTGTGGACGCTCTCGATGAGGGTCGCCTGGTCGGGGTAGTGGTATGAAACGAGTGGGGGAGACACGCCAGCTGCAGCGGCAAGCCTGCGAACGCGCAGCCCCTCAACCCCGAACTCTGAGATCACCTCGCGACGCGGCCGCGAGCAGCCGATCTCTTCCCAGCCCGGAACGCTTCCCGGTACCTGCGGAGTCCGCTGTCGAATCCATACGCCTCCAAGATCCCTGTCGCCGTGTGCTTCATCCCAGCATACGGGCAGCACACACCCGCCACCTGCCCTGGCATGCTCGTGCCGGGGGCGAATACCTGGCTGCACGCGCAGCCCTGAAAGGAAACCCATGAGCATCATGCAGACCACCGACCTTCGCGGAAACCCCGAGGCGGCATCGTTTGCCATCCCGCGCGCAACAATGAGCGTCGCGAGCGCGTCCGAGGCTGTCGCCGAGATCATCGCCGACGTGCGAACGCGCGGCACCGAGGCGGTGCTTGACGCGACCGAGCGGTTTGACGGCATTCGGCCATCGGCGCTTCGCGTGCCGGCCGAGGAGCTCGAGCGGGCATGGGCGGAGGCCCCTGCCGCCCTGTGTGAGGCTATCCAAATCTCGATCGAGCGTGTCACGGCTGGACACCGCGCGCAGCTCCCGACCGCGGTGTCCACCGAGGTGGCGGCCGGCGCGGTGGTTCGGCAAGAGTATTTCCCTGTGCGGCGCGTCGGACTCTACGCGCCTGGCGGTCTCGCGGCGTACGCGTCGAGCGTGATTATGAACGTTGTCCCGGCGCAGGTCGCAGGTGTCGAGTCGCTCGCGGTGGTCTCGCCTCCGAACCGAGACACCGGGCTGCCAGCGAGCTCCGTGCTCGCTGCGTGCGCCGCTCTCGGGGTGACAGAGGTGTACGCGATGGGTGGCGCGCAGGCCATCGCCGCGCTCGCCTACGGGCTGCCCGAGAGTGTTGCGGGGGCCGCGCTTGAGAGTGTCGATGTGATTACTGGCCCTGGCAACGTGTTCGTTGCTTCAGCGAAGAACCTCGTGCGCGGCGATGTCGGCATCGATGCCGTCGCCGGGCCAACCGAGATCATGGTCATCGCTGACGCGAGCGCGAACCCCGCCACCGTTGCGGCCGATCTGCTCAGCCAGGCCGAGCACGACCCGAACGCGGCGAGCGTGCTCGTGACCGATTCGGGGCAGCTCGCGGCGGCCGTGCAGACCGAGCTCGCTGCGCGCGTTGGTGCCACGCAGAACGAGGCGCGCGCCCGCGTCGCGCTCGGCGCAGACCACTCGCGCATCGTCCTCGTCGACGATCTCGACACCGCACTGAGGATCTCCGACCGTTACGGGGCCGAGCACCTTGAAATCATGACGCTGAATTCGCGGGAGGTGGCGTCGCGGGTTCGCAACGCCGGAGCCGTCTTCGTCGGTGCGTGGTCGCCGGTATCGCTCGGTGATTACTGTGCCGGATCGAACCACGTGCTTCCCACCTCGGGCACCTCGCGATTCGCTGCGGGGCTGAACACCTCCACGTTCCTTCGGCCCGTGCAGTTCATTGACTACTCGGAGGACGCGCTGCGCGAGGTCGCACCCCACGCGATCGCGTTCGCGAAGGCTGAGGGCCTCCCGGCGCACGGGGAGGCTGTTGCCGCGCGGTTCGAGTAGCTAGCTGCTCGCCCGCCCTGCCGAATTTGACAGGGCGGGCATGGAGCGTATGCTGAGTTAAAGTCATCATGACCATAAGTCATCCCGAGGGGTGCGGGTCACGCGTGGCTCATGCCCCAGCCGCACCCCATGAATCGGAGCAGGATGCACTATCAGCGCGCAAGCGTCGCCGAGCGGCGCTACCTGCCGCCCGCAGTCGCCGTCTCGGTCGTTGCGTTCGCGCTGCGGCCACCGTTCGATGCTGAACGCGGCGCATCTGCCGCGAACGGCGAGACCACCGTCACTGCTGCGCCAGCCACCGCAGCCCCAGCCACCGCAGCCCCAGCCACCGCAGCAAGCCAGGCGGCGCCGGCGGCCGGGCCCGATTCGCACAGCGAAGCACCGACGATCTGGCTGCCGCTCGTGCGCCGCACCCGCGCTCCATTCCTCGGCGCATGGGCGTTGCCCGGCGGCCCAACGGAGTGGGACGAAACCCTCACCGACACCGCACTGCGCACGCTGCGCGCTGCGGCAGGCCGAGACCCTGGCCACCTCGAACAGCTCTACTCTTTCGGAGGCGTCGAGCGGTCCGCTGAAGCCCAGCGGCTCGTCACGATCGCGTACTGGGCGATGTACGGTGAGCACGAAATCGACGGCGAGCCGTCCGCAGCGCCGACGGATGCTGCGCGCGCTGGCGCTGCTCCAACAGCACCTGCGCGAACAGATCACGCGTCGGCCGATCCAGGGTCTGCCGGGCACGCAGCAACCGATCCCGTGCGGCCGCGCCGCTGGGATGATCCTCTCCCGCCGTTGTCTTCGCAGACGGGCGGCGACGTTGGTGCACGGCAGACCGAGGCCGCGCTTGAGCAGCCAGCGGGGCAGAACGTTGCCTGGTTCTCAATTCTCGATCTCCCGCCCCTCGCCTTTGACCACGCTGAGATCATCGACCACGCGGTCGAACGGCTCCGTGCGAAGACCGAATATGCCGCTGTCGCTCACCGTTTCCTCGGCCAGGAGTTCACGATCGGTCAGCTGCGAACGGTGACTGAGGCGGTTCTCGGCCAGCGTATCGACCCGGCAAACTTCCGGCGCCAAGCGCTCGCCCGCGGCGGCCTCATCGACACGGGCAGACTCGAGCAGGGTGGCGCGCATCGCCCGGCAAGGCTCTACCGGCTTGCCGACACAGACGCACATGCAGGCACCAGCACAGATGCCAGCGCAGATTCCCGTCCAGGCACCGGTGCAGGCACCCATTCAGGCTCACCAGCACCCTCCGCCCCTTCCGGGACCACTCCACGAAACACGAGGACGAACTCATGACCAGCGTGCACGAACTCATCAGGGGCGCCGTTGCCCGCGAGGCCATTGAGGCCGCGGACGCCATTGAAACGGCGGAGTCCAGCGAGCGTCAGGCCGCGCCGGGATCGCGCCCAGCCTCGTCGCGGCCGGCTGGCCGCCCGGCGATACCCCCGCACCGGCGCCCGATCGCGCTGCGCGCAACGACGGCACCTGGAAGTGAGCTCGCGACCTGCGGCACCGAACTTGCCGATGACCCGTGGTCGATCGACACGAGCCCTGGCTACGGCCCCGGCGCCTCGGTTGGCGACGAGATTCCCGGATCCGCACCCCGCCAGGGCCCCCCTTCCTGCGCGCTACACCGACGCGAGCGACGAGCAGCTTGACGCCTGGATCACCGCTGCGAAGGAGGAGCTCGGTGAGCGCGTGCGGATCCTTGGCCACTTCTACCAGCGCGACGAGATCGTGAAGTACGCCGACTTCGTTGGCGACTCGTTTATGCTCGCGCAGGCCGCGAAGCAGCACCCGGAGGCCGTGTCGTTCGTGTTCTGCGGCGTGCACTTCATGGCCGAAACCGCCGACATTCTCTCGGGTCCCGAGCAGTCGGTGATCCTCCCGAACCTCGCTGCGGGCTGCTCGATGGCAGACATGGCGACGATCGAGCAGGTCGAGGCGTGCTGGCGTGAGCTCACGGACGTGCTGGGGACTGGCGGCCGCATGGCGGCGTCCGACGGCGGTCTGCAACCCGTCATTCCGGTGACGTACATGAACTCTTCGGCGGCGATCAAGGCGTTCTGCGGGCGCAACGGCGGCATTGTCTGCACGTCCTCGAACGCGCAGACGGTGCTCGAGTGGGCGTTCGAGAGCGGCCAGCGCGTCGTGTTTTTCCCCGACCAGCACCTTGGCCGCAACACCGCGAAGGCGATGGGCATCACCGAAGACGTCATGCCGCTCTGGCGGCCGCATTTGCCGCTCGGCGGGAACACGGTCGAGCAGCTTCACGACTCGAAGGTGATCCTCTGGAACGGCTTCTGCTCGGTGCACAAGCGCTTCACCGTCGCCCAGATCGAAAAGGCCCGCGCAGACTTCCCTGGCGCACGCGTGATCGTGCACCCGGAGTGCCCCGCTGCCGTCGTCGAGGCTGCGGACGGCGCAGGGTCGACTGAGTACATTCGCAAGGAGGTGGAGGCCGCAGCTCCCGGCTCGGTGCTCGCGATCGGCACCGAGATCAACCTCGTGAACCGGCTGCAGCAGCAGCGCCCCGATCTCACGATCTTCTGCCTCGACCCGGTCGTCTGCCCGTGCTCGACGATGTACCGGATCCACCCCGCATACCTCGCGTGGACCCTCGAATCATTGCTCGCGGGTCAGGTGCCGAACCAGATCACCGTCGACGCGGGCGTCGCAGACGATTCGCGCATCGCGCTCGAGCGGATGCTTGCGGCGAAGCCGTGATCCTCGTCATCGGAGCGGGCGTCGCTGGCCTCTCGTGCGCGCTCGCTGCGGTCGCGGGCGGCGCCGAGGTCGAGCTCGTGACACCCGGCAGGCTGCGGGACGGGGCGGACGCGCTCTCAGGCAGTACCACTCCGCAGGCCGCGGCTGAGCGAGCCCTCGCCGGTGGCAACACCGCGATGGCGCAGGGCGGTGTCGCCGCCGCCGTTGGCCCAGGCGACACCGTCGCTGCGCACCTCGCTGACACTCTCGCCGCGGGCGCAGGGCTCGTCCACGAAGCAGCCGCCCGCGTGCTCGTCACCGATGGCGCCCGGATCGTGAGCGGGCTACTCGCATCGGGGCTCCCGGTGGATCGGCGCCCTGACGGCGGTCCCCTCCTCGGTCTCGAGGGCGCGCACGGCCGCCCGCGCATTCTCCACTCGGGTGGTGACCGCACGGGAGCAGCGCTCCACGCCTTCCTCGCCGAACGGGTGCTCGCGGCGGTTGACGCTGGCTCGCTTGTGCTCACCGAATCGGCGCGCGTGGAATCGCTGCTTGTCGGATCGGGGGCGGTGATCGGTGCGGCGCTCCGATCCGGCGGCGGGATGCTCGAACACCGCGGCGCCGACGCCGTCGTGGTCGCGACCGGCGGGTATGCCGGGATGTTCGCGCGTAACACGAACCACGTCGGGGCGCTGGGCGAGGGGATCCTTGTCGCTGCCCGCGCGGGCGCGTTGGTCTCGGACCTCGAGTTCGTGCAGTTCCATCCGACGGCGCTGTCGACGGGGGAGCTCGTCTCGGAGGCGGTGCGCGGCGCCGGGGCGGTGCTTCGTGACGCCGCGGGCCGGCGCATCATGGAGGGCCGCCACCCGCTCGGCGACCTCGCGCCGCGGGACGTCGTCGCCCGCGAGCTGCACCGTGCCCTGCGTGGCGGCGCCGACAACGCGTTCCTTGACGCCACCGGCATCGAACGCGATCGCGGCGCGGGTGCGCTCGGCCGCATGTTCCCCGGCATCTCCGCTGCCGTGGCGGCTGCGGGCCTCGACTGGGCGCACGAACCGATTCCGTTGGCGCCGGCCGCCCACTACACGATGGGCGGCGTCGCGAGCGACCTCGACGGGCGCAGCACACTGCCAGGCCTGTTTGTTGCGGGCGAGGTTGCGTCGACCGGTGTGCACGGCGCGAACCGCTTGGCCTCGAACTCGCTGCTCGAGGGCCTCGTGTTCGGCGAGCGCGCCGGCACGGCAGCCGCCAGTTTCGTCGCGGCAGGTGCAGCTCGGTGGGGGATCGGTGCCGCGCTCGCCGAGCTGGCGCGCGATGCCGAAAGCGTCGCTCCTATGCGAGCGGTCGACTCCGGCGGTCTCGGCGACCATTTCGGTGCCGCAGGCGGAGGTGCCGCAGCCTCGCGAACCCGGCCTGTCGACCAGACGATCACGGCTCACCTCGGCATCGAACGCGATGCCGACGGGCTCGCCGCCGCTGCGCGCGTGCTCGCCAAGGCTTCCGGGCCACGCGCCGAGCTCGCGGCACTCGTCTGTGCATCGGCGCTCGCGCGCGAAGAGTCGCGCGGGGCGCACCAGCGCACCGACTTCCCGGAGCTCAGCGCGCAGCAAGCCAGGCGGCGCGGGTTCGCGATCCGCAGCTTTGTCTCGGAACCTTCGCCCCGCCACACACCACAAGATCACGGTGCGAACCACGGCTGTCTGCGCCAGGACGGCCAGCCGACCAACGCCGAATCGCTCACGAAGGAACCCGCAGCATGCTGACCCAACAGATCATCACCGACGTCGTCGCCCGCGCTCTCGCAGAGGACGCGCCGTGGGGCGACCTTACCGTCACGCTCGCGATCCCCGAAGACGCAATAGTGTCGACCCGCGTCGTCGCGCGCGAGTCCGGTGTGTTCGCGGGCGGCCCACTGATCGCAGAGACGTTCCGCCAGGTCGACCAGCGAATCAACGTCACCGAGCTCGTGCCAGAGGGAACCGCGTTCATCGCCGGCGACGTGCTCGCCCGAGTCTCGGGCCCGGCCCGCGGCGTGCTCACGGGGGAAAGGGTCGCGTTGAACTTCAGCCAACGCATGAGCGGCATCGCGACGCTCACGTCGACGTTCGTCGCGCTCGTCGCCCACACGGGGGCCCGCATCGCTGACACTCGGAAGACCACCCCCGGGCTGCGCGCGCTCGAGAAGCACGCGGTTGCCGCTGGCGGTGGATCAAATCACCGCTTTGGCCTCTCCGACGCGATCATGGTGAAGGATAATCACCTCGCGGCGCTGGGCGCGGTCGATGCGGCGACGACGACCGCGGCGCTCGCGACCCTCAGGGAGCGCGCGGGCCACACGACCTCCATCATCGTCGAGGTGGATCGCCTCGATCAGATCGAGCCGGTGCTCGCCGCGAACCCCACCGGGGTGCTGCTCGACAATTTCACGCTCGAGGAGCTGCGCGCGGGCGTCGCGATGATCGGCGACCGCGCGATCGCAGAGGCGAGCGGCGGCGTGAACCTCGACACCGTCGCGGGCATCGCCGAGACCGGCGTCGACGTGATCTCCGTCGGCCTGCTCACCCACGGCGCGCGAGCGCTCGACCTCGGGCTCGACGCGGAATGAGCGTCGCAGGCTCTCCTGCCGTCGGTTACCTCGACGCCGCGGCAACCGCGCCGCTGCGCCCGGAGGCTCGCGCCGCGATGCTCGCGGTCTTGGAGGGCGGCCAGGCGAACGCATCGAGCGTGCACTCTCCCGGGTTTCGCGCGCGTGAGCTCGTCGAGGGCGCACGCGCACGCATCGCCCGGGCGGTCGGCGCGACGCCCGGCGAGGTGATCTTCACCTCGGGCGGCACCGAGGCGAACTCCCTCGCGATCGTCGGGCTCGCACTCGCGCGCCCGCGCGGCAGGCACATCGTGACGACGGCGATCGAACACTCCTCGGTGCTCGAATCGTGCCGCTACCTCGAGCGGGTGTTCGGCTTCGAGCTCACCGTGCTTCCGGTTGACGCAGACGGGCTCGTCGACCAGGGCGCAGCCGCTCAGGCGATCCGCCCCGACACCACGCTCGTCTCGGTCGGGCTCGCGAACGGCGAGATCGGCACGGTCCAGTCACTGGGGGAGCTTGCGGCGCGTGCCAGCGGTCTCGGCGTCACGGTGCACACGGATGCGGTGCAGGCGGCGGCGGCGTTGCCGGTGTCGTTCGGATCGGGCGCGCCTCCCGGTGCGGCTCCCGACCCGTCGGCGTGGCCGGGCCGCTCCGTCGACGCACTCACCGTCGCGTCGCACAAGTTCGGCGGCCCGCAGGGTGTCGGCGCGCTCATCGTGCGCGCTCACTTGCCGATCGAGCCGATCATTCACGGCGGCGGCCAGGAACGCGGGGCGCGATCCGGCACCGAAAACGTCGCGGGCATCGCGGGCTTCGCCGCAGCGGTGGCGGCCTTGACCGGGCAGATCGGATCCACCGCGCTCGCGCTCATGGACAGCCGCGACGAGCTCATCGCGCGCTTGCTCGCCGAGGTTCCGGGCGCCGCGCTCACCGGCCACGCGAGCGAGCGGCTCCCCGGCCACGCTTCGTTCACGATCTCAGGCGTGAGCGGCGAATCGCTGCTCGTCGCGCTCGACACGGCGGGCGTCGCGGTCTCGTCAGGGTCGGCGTGCGCCGCGGGCAAGTCCGAGCCGTCGCCCGTGCTGCTCGCGCTCGGACTGAGCGACGAGCTCGCGCAGACTGCGGTGCGGTTCAGCCTCGCCGAGCCGCTCGCGCCAGCCACCCTCGACCGGATCATTCAGGTGCTGCGGGCAGAGGTGCTACGGGGGTAGCAGTCTGCACCGATGAACTTGCCCCAACTCTACAAGCAGCGCATGTTCTTATTGGGCGCGAAGCTGCCGCTCAGCGTTGCGACGTAGGGAGTCCAACCGTTCCACGGTTACTCGTGAGTGCTCTACTTCACCAAGTGTTGCATCCAAGTGTTCGAGAATCCCTTCAGCAGTTGCCCGCAGAATCGCGAGCACGTGATCTGCGTCGAGTCCTATCTCCCTCGCAGTTACTAGCCAATGTTCCTGCCGCACAGCGCCGGCGCGGTTCTCGTCGGCGACAGGCATAGACAAATCCTGATCATACCCGGGGAAAAAACCGATTGGGATGGCGTCGTACAATGGGCTGACGGTCACATTGCCACCTTGCTGGTGCATAATGGAGTAATTCTTCGCGTGGGCGTCAGCATTCCCGATGAGCGTGTTGAATACATACTGTGCAAAGAAGGCGTACGCTTCAGTATCTTCACCGTTGTGTCGTCGAAGTAAATCTACAATTTCCGCGGCATCTACCTGGTATTTGTCAGCGGCTTGGGGACCCAGCGCTTGAGCCATGTCTTCGACATGGAGACGTGCGACCGTTTCGGTGCCCGGAGACGGCGCCCTATCAAAGCGCTGGATCATGAAAGCCGTTTCCCCAAGGAAGGAAAACTGCGTCGCGGCTGGTGCAAATATTCCGACGCGACGAGCCAAGGCGAGAGTCGCGGCCTCAACCAACTCAAGTCCGGAGTGTGCTGCGCTCTCGGGTTTGATTATGTGTGTAGACGGTGTTGCGGAATCTGACCAAAACAGCTCTCCAGAATCTGTAATTGATAGGGCGAACTTGGCCTGGGCTCCGGCGAGGGAAAACCTTGGGAGAGGGCTGCCTTCGGCTGTTGAAAAAGGTTCTCCCGTCTGCTTAATGTCCGCGATCCGCGCCGCAACTTGGTCTTCTAAGGCCAGAGAAGTGAAGGCAGTTTCTTGCGAGATGCCCTGCGAGTCAGCATGGAGCACTACGCCTCCTGAGAGATCACCTCCGATTGCCGTCAATAGTTCCCAGGCTTCATGAGAAGCTGCACGAGTCAGCTCTTGGATCTGTCGTCGTGCGCGTGGTTGGTCTGGTAGGAGGCCGTTGAGATAGTGACGTGGGGCAGTATCATCGAAGTTCCCATTTTGCGGGAGCGCGATCGACAGGCTCCGGTTGGCGTTCTCGTCGTAAATGAATCGCGGTCTGTCCAGCTCAAAGTCGCGCTCAAACCGACCCACATATTCTCCACATACCCATGCATGCAGGTTGTCTCTAGCCATTAGTCAGATCTTCCTTTTTTTGAATCGTTTTGAGGGTGTCTGCTGTGTTGTTGACCTTTTGGATTGAGGTAAGTGCTGCTTGCACTGCCGGTCGTGATGCTGTGTCTAGGGCGGCCTTGATGGTGGCCTGAGACGAGGACGCCATGGCGTCTGTGATCGCGGACATGTTGGCCGACATGAGGGAGGCTGCAATCCTTGCGTTGCTCTCAGTGATGGCCGAGAATCCGCCAGGCAGTGAACCCTTAGCCTGACTGCGTTGAAGTTGTGTTTGCAGGTCAGGCCTCGAGCCCGATTCCACCGTGATCTTTGCAGGGCGAACACCGACAGCAGCAAGGGCACGTATCGCTTTCAGGTTATTGTCGCCAATGTGCCCCACCCGTTCCAGCTGGCAGTACTCCTCAAGACGCAACCCTGCTGATGCAGCCGCGTCCGTAACGCTTAGCCCTGCGAGTATTCGAGCGTTACGTAGCTTGGAGGCAACCGATCTGGTTGAGGTCAACGCCACGCGTGGGTTGAGGTTGAGGGTGCCCTCAACGTGCGTGTCTTGATATAGCATTGCGGCGCGAATGGTCGCAGCAGCGCCCTTGCCTGCTGGGAGGGGCGAATTCCTGAAGTAATCGCGCAGGGTTCGTGCCTTTTCGCTAGAGTGCTCCAGCTCTCGAACTCTTTGCGCGAGCCTGCTTCGTCTGTGGCCCGCTACGTGATCAAAACTCAGCGTGTTGATATAGCGGAGCAGATCTTCTTGTGACTGAGCGGACAAAGGGCGTCTGAGGGGAATCTCCGTTGGGGTGGACTCGTCGAAGGTTATTGTCCAGGTGCCCGCTTGTTTCTGAGCGCGGATGAGTCCCTTACGCGCTAGCTCGCGGGCTCGCTGCTCGGAAATCCCGCGGAAATTGGCAAACTCCCGAATCGAATATCCCATGACACAAGGGTTTCGCAAGTCGGCGCGAAAGTCAAGTGGCATCCCTTGTAGTATGAGCCGACCCCGACCGGGTCAGCCGCCTCGGTGGCGCAAGCTGGCCCGCGAGCATCGCAGCGAGCGCGACGGCGAAGCCCGCGATCTGGATCGGCGCGAGCGCCTCGCCCACCACGAGCACCCCGAGCGCGGCCGCGACGAGTGGCGACAGCAGCCCGAGTAGCGCCGTCGAGGTGACGGGGAGCTGGCGAATACCCGAGAACCAGATCGTGTAGCTTGCGAGCGCGCCGAAGAGGGCGAGCCACGCGTAGCCCGCGATGGCCTTCCCATCGATGCCCTGCGGGGTGCCGTCAATGAGCAGTGTCGGCACGAGTAGCACGAGCCCGGCCGCGGTGAGCTGCCAGCCTGCGAGCGCCATCGCTGAGACGCCAGCGGGCCTGCCCCAGCGCTTGGTGAGTACGACTCCGAATGCCATCGACACCGCTCCGGCGAGGCCGGCGAGAATGCCGACGGGAGAGAACCCGGCGCCGGGCCCGAGCACGACGAGCCCGACGCCCACGACGCCGACGATGCCCCACGCGAGCCGCCAACCCGAGAGCTGCTCTCCGAGGATCGCTACCGCGAGAAACGCGACCACGATGGGTTGGCCTGCCCCGAGGGTCGCCGCGACGCCGCCCGGGAGGTGCTGCGCAGAGAGGAAGAGCAGCGGGAAGAAGGCGGCCATGTTCAGGGTGCCGAGCACGAGGCTCTTCCACCACCACGAGCCGCGCGGCAGCGTGCGCGCGATGAGCAGCGCGATGACGCCCGCCGGGAGCGATCGCATGAGCGCCGCGAACAGCGGGTGGCCCTCGGGGAGCAGGTGGGTGGTGACAATGTAGGTCGTGCCCCAGATGGCGGGCGCAAGTGCGGTGAGGGCGATGAGGCCGGCCCTGCCCGAGGGCGTGGCGGAGGCTGGGGCTGAGGGGGAGGTATTCACGACTCAATCGTCGGCCCGCGAGTGTCAATGAGTCCAACACATTGTTGTCATTGAATCCATGAGGTGAGATCGTGAATGCGTGGAGATGCAGCAGATGCGTTACGTTGTCGCGGTCGCCGAGGAGCGAAGCTTTACCCGGGCTGCCGAGCGTTGCCGGGTCGTGCAGTCAGCGCTGAGCCATCAGGTGAAGGCGCTCGAGCGCGAGCTTGGGGTTTCGCTGTTCGCGCGCACGAGCCGGCGGGTCGAACTCACCCCTGCTGGCGAGGCCTTTCTCCCCGCCGCCCGCGCAAGCCTCGCCGCTGCTGAGCGCGCACAGGTTGACGCCGCGGCCGCGGCGGGCGAGGTGCGCGGCGCGCTGTCCATCGGGCTGATTCCGACTGTCACCGCCGTCGACGTACCCCGCGCGCTCGCCGAGTTCCACCGCGCCTACCCCCACGTACAGATCGGACTGCGCGGCGGCGGATCCGACGGATTCGTCTCCGAGATCATCGCCGGGCGCATGGACGCCGCGATCCTCGGATTCCCCGACGACGTGCGGGTAACCGGCGTCGCCACGCGGGTGCTTGCGCGGGAGCGGCTCGTCGCGGTCGTGCCAGAGGGCCATCCGCTCGCCGGGCCGGCGGACGCTGCCGGCCCGGCGGGGGTGGCTACGCTGCCACGCGACGGCGTGCGCCTCGCGGATCTCGCGGGGGAGACCTTCGCTGATTTTCCAGCGGATACCCCGGGGCGCGCGCAGTCCGACCGTGCTTTCGCTGCGGCGGGAGTGCGTCGGGACGCCGCGTTTGAGGCGATGGACGTTGGACTTCTGCTTGAGCTCGTGCGCAACGGCCTCGTCGTCACGATCATGGCGCGCGGCCTCGTCGCCGGCCAGCCTGGCGTGCGCGCGGTCGAGCTCGCCGACGGACCCACGCGCGTCGAGTATCTCGCGTGGAGCGCCTTCAACCCATCGCCCGCCGCGCTGGCGTTTCTCGGGTTTCTCGAGCGGTCGGATGCTGCGGCTACGCCCAGCCCTCGATGACGATCTTGCCGACCGTGCTTCCGCCCTCGATGCGAGCGTGTGCGTCGCGGAGCGTTGCAGCCGAGATGGGCGACAGCACCGTCGTCGTCGTTGCGCGCAGTTTGCCCTCGTCTACGAGCGTCGCAACGGCGCCGAGTAGCGCGTGCTGCTCGCCCATATCGGCGGTTTGGAACATGGAGCGGGTGAACATCCGCTCCCAGTGCCACGCGATGCTCTTGAGCTTCAGCGGCGTGATGTCGCGTGGCCCGTCGTCGATGGCGACAACATGCCCGAAGGGGGCAAGGAGCTCGGCATAAACCTCCACCTGCCCCTCCGAGTGCGCAGTGAACACCCAATCGACGCCGCCCGGGGCGATGGCGAGCACCTGCGCTGCGAGCTCGTCGCGATGGTTCACGACGTGTTCGGCGCCAAGCCCCGTGACCCATTCGGCGCGGTCAGCATCGGAGGCCGTAGCGATGACGGTCACACCTGGCAGGAGCGCCTCAGCGATCTGCAGCAGCACCGACCCCACGCCTCCGGTCGCGCCGACCACGAGGAGCGTCCCCCGTGAGTCGGCGTCGAGCCGAAGGCGATCAAACAGCGACTCCCACGCGGTGATCGCGGTGAGGGGCAGCGATGCCGCGTCGGCGAAGCCGAGCGAGGCAGGCTTTGGTCCGACGATCCGCTCGTCAACGAGCTGGTAGCGCTGGTTTGAGCCAGCGCGGTCGATGTCGCCCGCATAGAACACCTCGTCACCCTCGGCGAATCGAGTGACGGCCGAGCCGACGGCAACGACCGTGCCGGCCGCGTCGAATCCGAGCACACGGAACCCGCCGGAGGGCGCACCGGTGCGGACTTTCACGTCGACGGGGTTCACCGAGACGGCGGCGACCTCAACGAGGAGATCGTGTTCGCCAAGCGGCGCGACCTCGACTTCTCGCTCGACGAGGCTGTCACTGTCTGCCGATGGGAGGTTCTGCTCGTAGCCGATGGCGATCGTGTGCGTCATGCACCCATCGTTCCGTACCCACCCCCGCGCGTGTCAAGGGGTACACGCCGACTAGTGTGCAACGTCAGCGAGTGCTGCCAGCTGACGCAAACGCCCCTCACTGTCGAGCTCGAGTACCACGTCGATGCCGAGCCGTTCGAGGAACGCAAAGTCGTGGCTCACGACGAGCAGCGCGCCCCGGTATGCGTCTAGCGCCTCGGCGAGCTGCTCGACGCTCGCGATGTCGAGGTTGTTTGTCGGCTCGTCGAGGATGAGGAGCTGTGCTGGCGGATCCGCTAGCAGCAGTTTTGCGAGGGACACGCGGAATCGCTCGCCGCCCGAGAGCGTGCGTACCGGCCTGTCGACGCTGTCTCCGCGAAGCAAAAGGCGCGCGAGTTGATTGCGGATCGTGCCGGTCGGTGTGCTTGGCGCGACCTCACGCACATTCTCGACCGCGCTTTCGGTCTCACGCAACCCGTCGAGGCGTTGCGGCAGGAAACCGGTGAGCTCGGTGGCGAGGGTGCCAGAGGGACGGCCACCGTCCGCCTCACTCCCCGAAAGCAACTGCGCGATGAGCGTCGACTTTCCGCTGCCGTTCGGGCCAACGAGTGCGACCCGCTCGGGCCCCTGAATGATGACGGTCGTGTCGCCGTCGCGGAACTCGGCGATCCGCCTGCCGCGCGGCACCCCGGGGTCGGGGAGCGTCAGGTGAATGTGTTCCTCGTCACGCACGCGTGCGTCTGCGGCGTCGAGGGCTGCCTGCGCCGCCTGCACCTTATCGTCGAGGGTCGAACGCATGGACCCGGCGGATTCCTGCGCGGCGCTTGCGCGTTTGCCAGCGAGGATCTTCGGGATGCCGCCGTCGCGCTGCGTTTTCTTCGCGGTGCGCGCACGCGCCGCTAGCTTTGTCTCAGCCTCCTGGCGCTGACGTTTTTCGACCTTCAGCGTTTGCTGCGCCGCACGAGCCGCCTGTTCGGCGGCAGCCTGCTGCTGTTCCTGGTGCACCTGCCACTCGCTGTATGGTCCGCCAAAGGTGGTGAGCGTGCCCGCGTGGAGCTCGGTGGTGTGGTCCATGCGCTCGAGGAGTTCGACATCGTGGCTCACAACGATGAGGGTGCCCGGCCACTCGTCGATAAACCCCGCGAGCTGCGCGCGGGTCGCGCGGTCAAGGTTGTTGGTTGGTTCGTCGAGCAGCGTGATCGCGGTGCGGCGGATCCGCAACCCGGTGATCGCGATGAGCATGGCCTCGCCGCCCGAGACGTCGCTCACGCGGCGGTCAAGGTCGGCGGCGCCGAATCCGATGCGTCCGAGTGCCTCGTCCGCTCGGGCTTCGATATCCCAGTCGTCTCCGACAGCGTCGAAGTGGCGCTGGTCAACGTCGCCAGCCTCGATCGCGCGCAGCGCGCCGAGGATCGTATCGATCCCAAGCAGCTGCGCAACCGTTGTGCTGCTGCTGAGGGTGAGCGTTTGGGGGAGATATCCGACGTCTCCAAGGGTTTCGATGCGCCCGGCGGTCGGTGTGAGCTGGCCAGCAATGAGTTTCAGGAGCGTCGACTTGCCGGCGCCGTTGCGCCCGACGAGACCGGTGCGGCCCTGCGCGAACGTGCCAGAGACGTTGTTGAGCGCGACGGTGCCGTCCGGCCACTCGAAGCTGAGTGCGCGGAGCGTGATGGAGGGGGAAATAGACATGATTGAGCGAGTTCCTTCATCGGCGGCTCGGAGAGCGCCGAAATTGTTGCGCGCGCACAACAATGATCGCCGTGCGGGCGTTGGTGAACAGTGGAAGTGCGCTACCGGAAAGTGCTCCAAGCACGCAGGCGTGGCCGTTGCGTGCGAGCGTCGGGTGTAGCGCGGTGGCTAGATGCCATCCACCTCAATCATCTCCATGCAGAAAATCGTAACACGGGTTCATCACGGAAGGCTGCTGTTACGCCGCCGAGCCTGGCGTTGCACCAGGCGGTGCGACGCCAGGCTCGGTAGCAGTGTCGGTTGTCGCTCGTTCGCCTGCCGGCTACTCCGCGAGCTTCCCAACGGGGGAGTCGTCGATCTGCTGCTCGGCGAGCGCACGGAACGAATCCGGCGCTTCAGAGGCCGGCTCGAACGTGACGCCAAGACCCGGCGACCAGACCATGTTGCCGCGGTACTCGTCGCTCTGCTCCGGGAAGTCGGAGCGGTTGTGTGCGCCGCGGGTCTCCTTTCGGGCGAGCGCGCTCTCGATCGTTGCGCGTGCGGCGAGCATCGAACCGTAGAGATCGAACGCGTGCGCGAGGTCGTCAAAGCCAGCGATATCGGGATGCGCGGTGAGGTTCTTCACGCGCGCCTCAAGTTCGTTGAGCTTCACGAGCCCGGCGGTGAGGCCCTCCTCGCTGCGCACGACGCCGACGTGCTCGGTCATGATGTTGCGCAGCTGGCGCTGGAGCAGGCGCGGGCTCTCCTCGCCCGTGCCCGTGAGGAGCTGCTGCATCTCGCCGCGCGCTTCTGCGACGGCCGCGGGGTCGCGGTTGACGGTGGTGAGGCCGGTGATGTACTCGGCAGCGTCGCCGCCCGTGAGGCGGCCGTACACGAGCAGCTCGATGAGCGAGTTGCCTCCGAGGCGGTTCGCCCCGTGCAGTCCGCTCGCAGCCTCTCCGATGGCGTAGAGTCCGTCGACGCCCGTTGCGTGCTCCTCCGCGCTCACCCAGACGCCGCCCATCGAGTAGTGCGCGGTCGGCGCGATCTCGATGGGGGTTGTGGTGATGTCGAGCATCTGCAGGTCAATGAGGTTGCGGTAGACCCGTGGCAGCTTCTCGAGGATCTGCTCGCGCGGCAGGTGGGAGACGTCGAGGTACACGCCGCCGTTCGTGGTGCCGCGCCCCTCGATGATCTCGGTGTAGCTCGCGAGCGCGACCCTGTCGCGGGTCGACAGTTCCATGCGCTCCGGATCGTACTTCTCCATGAAGCGTTCGCCGAGCGCGTTGCGCAGGATCCCGCCCTCGCCGCGGGCAGCCTCCGAGACGAGCAGGCCGGCTGCGTCGGCTGGTTCGAGGATCCCCGAGGGGTGGAACTGCACGAGCTCGGCGTCGCGGATGCGGGCGCCTGCGAGTGCCGCGAGCCGGAAGGAGTCGCCGGTGTTCTCGTCGCGCCTGGACGAGGTGTTGCGCCAGATTCGGGTGTGGCCACCCGCCGCGAGAATGACGGCGTCGGCATGGATCACGACCGGGGTTCCGTCAACGATGTCGAAGCCGTATGCTCCGAAGATCTTCCCGTCGCCGACGAGGAGCCGTGTGATGTAGACCGAGTCGTTGATGGGAACCTGCAGCTCCTGAGCGCGCCGCAGCAGCGTGCGCTGGATCTCAAGGCCCGTGTAGTCGCCGGCGTAGGCGGTGCGGCGGTAGAGGTGGGCGCCGAAGAATCGCTGGCTGATCCTGCCGTCGGCTTCCCGCGCGAATGGCATGCCCCAGCGATCGAGGTCCTCGATGCCGCGGGCTGCGTTCTTCGCGACGATCTCGACGATGTGTGGATCGGCGAGGAAGTACGATTCGCGGAGCGTGTCTGCTGCGTGTTGCTGCCAGCTGTCCTCCGGGTCCATGGTGCCGAGCGCGGCGTTGATTCCGCCGGCGGCGAGGGTTGTGTGGGCGTCGTGCTTTCGCCGTTTGCCTACGGCGAGTACCTGCACGCCGCGTTCGGCGAGTTCGATGGCTGCCCGGAGGCCTGCGCCACCGGTTCCGATGACGAGTGCGGAGGTGGATATGAGACGTTCGTGGGTGCCTGTTGCGGTCATGAGAGCTACGTTAGATAAAAGAGAATGATCGTTCCAATGAATAGTTATCATCATCACGATGCAGTTAGGCTATGAACATGAACCTCGAACAGCTTCGCGGTTTCGCAGAAATCGCGCAGACCAGCCATTTCACCCGCGCAGCCGAGCGGCTGCACGTCACGCAGCCCTCCCTCAGCCGCCAGATCGCGGCGCTCGAATCCGACCTCGGTGTTGAGCTATTTCACAGGGCGCGCGGCAATGTCTCGCTCACCGCAGCCGGTGAGCGACTCCTTCCCATCGCAAAGCGCATGCTCGCCGATGCCCACACCGCCGAGAGCATGATGGCTGAGCTCGCCGGTCTGCAGAGCGGCAGGGTTCGGCTCGGCGCAACACCAACGCTCTGCACGAGCCTCGTCGTCGAGGTCGTCGCCGAGTACCGCAAGCGCTACCCCGGCGTCGACATCGAGATCCTTGAGCGCGGATCGAAGAGCCTCATCGGTGCGCTCGTCGAGGGACAGCTCGACCTTGCCCTGATCGTCACGAGCGTGCCCTCCGAGCTTGACCGGACAGTGCTCGAGCGTGAACCGATCCTGTCCGAGCAGCTCGTCGTTGCCTCGGCGGCCGACAGGGCCTGGCCCAAGAAGCTGAAGACGCCCGTCGCGCTCGAAGCACTCGCCGAGGAGCCGCAGATCATGTTCCCGGCAACCTACGATCTCCGCGCCGCTCTCGACGCAGAGTTTCGCGGGCTCGGGCTCACGCCGACTGTCGCTGTCGAGGGCGTCGAGATGGATGCCGCGCTGCGCTTCGCCGAGCGCGGGCTCGGCGTTGTCGTCGTACCCGCGATGGTCGCGGTCGAGCGCCCAACACTGCGCGTTGCGCCGCTCGCGCCGCCAGGCATCGCCCGCACGGTGAGCATTGCTCGGCGGCAGGACATGGCACCCACCCACGCTGCCGAGGCGATGCGTGCACTCGTGCGCGAGGTGGCGGATCATTTCGCATCGGGCGACGACAGGCTCACGAGGCTCGTACGCAGGGTCGGCGCGCCGCTCTAGGGCGCGGCACGGCGCCATACCGTGCGGCACGGCCCCAAAGCAGTGCTTCGGATCACGAGACACGCGACCCCCTCGACCCTCGACGCTGTCTGAGCACGGAACTACACTTGCGGCATGTGCGCAGGGTATGGGTTAGAGCTCGCTGGACCGAACTCGAGTCGGGGGAAGCGCGCTGGGCTGCGCGGACCGATCCCGCCCGGCGACACCGATGCGGGCCGTGCAATCCTCGAGGAGTGGGTATCCGAGCGGCAGGGCACCGCACGCATTACCGGACGAAACGCTCTCAACCTCAACCCGCTGATCCGGGAGATGAACGGCGCGCGGGAGCTTGAGCTTGGCTGGTGGTGGCTGCACGTTGGGGGAGCGCCGGCGAAGTACACCGCGTTCAACGCGCGAGCCGACCGGCTGCTGCAGAGCTGGAAGACGCCGTTCCAGCACCGCGCGATCCTTCCGGCAACCTGGTACATCGAAAAGGGTGTGCGGTTCGAGCTGCCGGGCGGCGAGGAGTTCGGGATGGCAGCCGTGACAGCTCCCGGCCTGCTGCCCGACGGGGCAGACGTGCAGAGCTACTCGCTCGTGACTCGCGACGCGCTTGGCGAGGCCGCGACCGTGCACGACCGTATGCCGCTCGTGTTGCCGCGAGCACTCCACGATGAATGGCTTTCCGCTGACCGGGAGGGTGACGCCGAACTCGTCGCACGTGCGCTCGCGGTCTCAGCGGACATCTCGCGCGAGCTCGCGGCGCAGACCGCGCCTGGCCAGGAGAGCGCTGGCGGCACCGCCACCGCCACCGGCACCGGCACAGGCACCGGCAGTGCGGGGCAAGGCGAAGCTGCGCCGACGCTCTTCTGACGTCAATGACCGAGCTGCCGCTTGGCTAGCCCCGCGACAGCCGCGTCTCCAGCCGCTCGATTGCGGTGGCGAGCGTCGCATCGTCTTTCACGAAGGTGAAGCGCACCCAGTTGGAGAGCGCGTCGGCGGTCTCGGAACCCGCGCGGCAGAACGCCGAGAGCGGGACACAGGCGACGCCGGCGTGTGCAGGCAGCCAGCGCGCGAATGCCGCCCCGTCGGGGACGGCGTCGGTGAGGAACGGTGTCGCGTCGGCGCAGACGAAGTAGGTGCCCTGCGGTCGCACCGAGGTGAACCCGGCTCGTGTGAGGCTTGCCAGGAGTAGTTCGCGGCGAGCGTCGAGTGTCTCGCGAAGTTCGGCGATGTCGGCGTCGCCGTCGGTGAGGGCACTCGCGATCGCAGGTTGGAAGGGGGCACCGCCCGAGTACGTGAGAAACTGCTTCACCGCGAGCACCGCTTCGATGAGGTGCGCGGGCCCCGCCACCCAACCAACCTTCCAGCCGGTGAGTGAGAACGTCTTCCCCGCCGAGGAGATGGTGAGGGTGCGTTCGCGCATGCCTGGCAGTGTCGCGATGGGGATGTGGCTCGCCCCGTCAAAGACGAGATGCTCGTAGACCTCGTCGGTGATGACGATCGCGTCGGCGGCCACCGCTGTCGCGGCAATGTCGGAGAGCTCCTCGCGCGTGAGTACTGTCCCCGTCGGGTTGTGCGGGGAGTTCACGAGGATGAGTTTCGTGTGCGGAGTGACGGCGGCAGAAAGCACTGCGCGATCCACCGCGAAGCCGCCACCGCTCGGCACGAGCGGCACGGTAACGTGCGTCGCGCCCGCCATCGCGATCGCTGCTGCGTGCGAATCGTAGAACGGTTCGAGGGTGACGACCTCGTCGCCCGGGCCTGCGAGCGCGAGGATCGCGGCGGTCAGCGCCTCCGTTGCTCCCGCGGTGACGAGCACCTCGGTGTCAGGATCGAGGTCGATGCCGTAGTGCCTTGACTGGTGGCCGGCGATTGCCTCGCGCAGCCGTTGAATGCCACGGCCGGGTGGGTATTGGTTCTCTCCGGCGCGGATCGCATCGACAGCTGCCTCGCGGATCCAGGCTGGCCCGTCCTCGTCAGGGAAACCCTGGCCGAGGTTCGCGGAACCGGTCGCTGCGGCGAGCGCGCTCATTTCGGCGAAGATCGTCGGCCGGACCGTTCCGTCGCCGCTTGCGAGACCCGCCGCCATTGCCACATCTTTCCACCGTGAAGTCATACACACCAGAATAGGAGGTGAGGTGCCCGCACCGGGCACACGTGACGAAAGCGGCGCGGCGAATCGGTGCTTCTGAGTGTCACTCAAAGTAGGATATGTGCCTCCCTCAGGGGCGACACATTGCACGAAGCCCTACGAAGTTGGTATGGCTCGCAAAAGCCGCAATGCGCGGATGACGGCAGCGTGACCATCCTTCTCGGCCTGGGACTCGTCTTCTGGACCTGAAGAGAAGTGCATCACGCCGTTGCGTACCTCCTTTGCAGCAGCGAGTAGGCTGAGGCACGAATCCTGATCGAAGCCGATCCCAGTTGCAGCCCAAATGTTGGGGTCTTTCAAAGCAGATAAGTACTCGCCAAACATCATGTCGGTTGCGCCACGGAACCCCGACATCTCTTGTCGCCGACCTTCAAGGTGTTTCTGAAGCTCGGGCAGGGGAGAGCGGTCGAGGAGAATGCGAAGGCGGTTCTCGAGTTCTTGAAGCCTCACATATATGCTCGCAGTGCCGTCAAACGCTCGCGCCAAATCGCTCGCTGTGACGATCCCATTGATTCTTCCGTCTGGGACGCGATAAAGCACGTACTCTTGGGCAAT
Source organism: Leucobacter komagatae (assembly GCF_000834055.1). Taxonomy (GTDB): domain Bacteria; phylum Actinomycetota; class Actinomycetes; order Actinomycetales; family Microbacteriaceae; genus Leucobacter; species Leucobacter komagatae_A. Next base: position 169,166 of record NZ_JXSQ01000002.1, on the reverse strand, counting down.
AATGGTGTCTACTAGCTCTACAAAATCGTCACCGGACGAAGCAACGTGGCCGGCTTTCGCCATGACATCTTGAGCGCGGAGGGGCTCTGGGGAATCGGAGGCGAGTGCGAGGCTGCGCCAGGTCACTACCCCATGTAGCTGCTTTTGATCGCTCGACAAGATCGGAATCTGCGAGATGTCAAAACTGACCATCTTCGCCTTGATCTTGCTCACAGGAGTCTCTCGACCAAAGTAGATTACGCCGTCGAAATCGCTGGGAAATGCTGAGAGCGGGAGCGAAGTTGCACCCTCGTGGCGAGCAAATCGATCCCTTGGATCCGAAACAATCACGTCACCGTAGTAATCTGCTGCCTCGATGGAAGGGCTGCTGACCAAGCCCCGCTCTTTGAGTAACTCGTTAATGCTTTGGTTTACGAATTTGCCGCGCTTCACATTCCCGTTGAGTTTCAAGAAAAGCTCTGTCGGGATGCACCACGGGGTCCCGGGCTTTACGAGCTCCAGGAAATCCGAGACCCGTTGGTATTCGTCGGAATTAAACATCTCCCTGGTGAAACTCGAGAGGGCCGCGGAATGCGAAGTGGAGGCCAAGTCTTTGCTCGCTATCTATGTTGGTTAGCTGATGGTCGAGAGTCTAGGGGCATTTGTGGCCTCGTTGGGCGAACGGTTCATAATCGGGTCGAGCTTGTGATTCTGGCAGAGTCGTTCGACTATGAACGCCTTCAATGTTTAGGAATGCTTACGTCTTGAACGCCATGGTCGGCGTGACGCGAGGTTTGTGTGGCCCGAATGTGCGATACGGGTGCTCTGTCGCAAAGCTGGACATGATTGATATGGTGTGCCTGGTCGACATGACACGAGCTGTAGGCCATCTTGAGTTTGATGCCGGCACCAAGTGACAGTGAGGTTCGAGAATGATCCAGATCGAGCAGCATGATCCCCTCACAGTGCTCACGGCGTTGCCGAGCCCACTCGCGCCGCTGTGGACAGCGCTGTTTGACCATCACGTGTCGATGGGGGCTGCGGGTATGGTGACGAAGCCGCGGGCAGGGAGTTGGCCGCAGCGCCGAGACCACTACCGCGACACGATCGAGGGCTCGCCGCACGCGTCGCTGTGGATCGCGACCGATGATGCGGCGCCGGTCGGTTACGCGCTGAGTTTCGAGGACTCGCTGGGCGGATCGAGCGCACCGGGCGCACCGGCCGATGCGGCAAGCTCGCGCGTCGAGGTCCTTGAGACACTGTCGCTGCTACCCGAGACGCGTGGTCAGGGGATCGGCGCCGAGCTGGTCACCATCGTCGAGGAGTCGGCGCGGGCTCGCGGGATTGAGCGCGTTGCGATCGACGTGATGGGTGGTAACGAGGGTGCACTCCGGTTCTACACTCGCGCAGGGTACGCCCCGTATTCGAAGACGTGGATGCGTTCGATGCACCCGGCACCAGGGGAGGCGTCTCGGGTGCTCGGTGACACGGGCGATGCAGCTGCCGTGTTTGCTGCCCTTGGCGTCTCGCTCTCGCAGACCGGTCACAGCGACGACACGTGGGTGACCGCGCCAAGCGTCGTCGTGCTTGACGTTGCCGCCGGCGCGGTACCCGCGGCGGGTGGCGTTGGCGTTGAAGCCGGCGAATTCGAGCGGTGGATCGACGAGTTCATGCGCGGGATCGACCTCCTCGCCGATGCTGGCTATTGGACCGTGTGGGCAGAGGCTCTCGTGAGTGAGCGCGCAGAGGGGCTCGGCGACGCGCTTGTTGCGCGCGGCTTCAGCCACGGCATGACGCGTGTGCTGAAGTCGATCGGCGGTTCCATGTAATGTAGCATGGTTGCCTGTGAAAGTGCCCCTGGTCAGGGCTTTTGGTTGAGCTATGATTGAGTTAACGCCGCGAGGGCGCTCCGGAATACTCGGGTTGAACGCGATGCGATACGCATCCCGATCCCCGCCACGGAGCTGTGGCCCTTGGCGTGTGCCCTCGGGTGAATCCCGAGCGCGCTGGTCTCATCCATGAGGGTCCCAGGATGCAGGCCAAGCAGTGTGGGGACCCTGCAGGGAGAGAACCATGACTCAACTACTTACCGACAAGGTCGCCATTGTTACGGGTGGGACGAGCGGCATCGGCCTCGCAACAGTCGAGCGTTTCCTCGATGAGGGCGCGCGGGTGATGATCGCCGACATCCAAGACGAGGCAGGCGCGGCAATAGCGGATCGCCTCGGCGATCGCGTCGCCTACACCAACACAAACGTGACCGAGGAAGCGGCGATTGAGGCGGTCGTCGCGGCAACCGTCGAGCGCTTCGGCAAGCTCGACATCATGTTCAATAACGCCGGCGCCCAGGGCGACCAGGCGCCGATCATGGAGCTTGGTCAGGAGGGCTTCGAGAAGACGCTCTCGCTGCTCACCAGCTCGGTGATGTTCGGACATAAATATGCCGCGCGCCAGTTCAAGGCGCAGGGCACCGGAGGGTCGATCATCTCGACCGCCTCTGCCGCAGCGTTCCAGGGCGGCTGGTCGGCAGCGGCGTACACGGTCGCGAAGCACGGGGTGGTCGGCGTCGTGAAGCAGGCGACGCCTGAACTCGCGCCGCTCGGCATCCGATCCAACGCCATCGCCCCCGGGATCATCATGACCCCGATCATGTCGCGCGGATTCGGGATCCCTGAGGAGAATGCTGCGGAGTTCGTCGCCTACCTCTCAGAGAAACTTGGCCCGACGCAGCCCAGTGGCCGCGTTGGTACGCCCGAGGACATTGCGAAGGCCGCAGTGTTCCTCGCGAGCGATCTCTCGGAGTTCGTGAACGGCGTCGTGCTGCCGGTGGATGGTGGCGTCACAAGCACCAACCTGGGGAGCTTCACCGACGACCTTGCCGCCGCCGGGATGGCGTACCTCGGCAGGTAGCGGGCGGTGTTCGCGCGTAGTATCGACGCGTGGGTAAGTCATCCGAAGGAAGCTGCGGAGCAAGCGCGCTGACCTTCTCGGCACTCGCGCTCGTCGGGGTCGGCGGCGCGGTCGGTACGCTCGCACGCTACCTGCTCGGCGCCGCCCTTCCGCTGCACAGCAGCACGGCGGTTCTCGCGATCAACGTCGCGGGTTCATTCGTGCTCGGCCTGCTTGTCGCCGGATTCGCGCGTCGGGCACCGCGTCTGCAACTGCTGCTCGGAACCGGATTCTGTGGCGGGTTCACGACATACAGCGCCCTCGCGGTCGGGGTCGCTGAGCTCGCCCGGCTCGGCAGTGCGGGGGGAGCGCTCGGACTCGCGCTCGGCACCGTGGTCGCCGCCGCACTGGCTACGGTCGTCGGCGTGTGGGTCGGCACTGCGTGGAGCCGCGCTGTCATGAGGCGTACTGTACGGGGTCGTACTGTGCGGATCGGCGGCGAAGATGAGTGAGATAAGCCTGCTCGGCGCGCTACTGGTTGCTCTCGGCGGCGGTGCCGGGTCCATCGCTCGCTTTGCGCTCGACACGTGGGTGACGCGGCGCGCGCGGCGCCGGGCAAGCGCACCCGCGAAGGGACCGTTTCCTTGGGGGATCACGCTCGTAAACGTCAGCGGATCATTTCTGCTCGGTCTGCTCGTCGGCCTACTCGGCGCGGTGCCTGATTCTCTCGTCGTGTCGTCCGCGGCCGCGCACCCAGCGTGGCTCGGCCTCGGTGTTGGTCTGCTCGGTGGGTTCACGACCCTGAGTACCGCGAGTCTCGACACCGTGCGGCTCGCTCGGGCCGGGAGGCTTGGTGCCGCGGCCGCCAACGCGCTCGGCACCCTTGGCATCGCGGTGCTTTTCGCGCTGGCAGGGATCCTGCTCGGCCAGACCTTCGCGTGAGGCCCGGCGGGCCGAAGCGCTAGCGACGCGCGGGGTCTTCGACCGTGGCGCTCTGTGGCGCTCTGTGGCGAGCCGTAGCGATCCGCGGCGAGCCGTGGCCTGCCGCGAGTGCGGCCAGCGCCCTCCCGGGCTGCGCGCACGCGCCCGGGAGGGAAACGAAACCCGTTAGCTATTCACCCCGTTGATCCACGCGACGAGGGCGCGCGGCTCGACGCCGAGGCGGGCCGCGGCGCCGGTCTCCGGGCTGAAGGTGAAGTCGGGCTCAGCGCCCAGCGCGGTGTAGAGCCCGGCGACACCGGCGGCGGGGCCTTCACCGAGAAGCGGGGCGATGCGCTGGCCGAACTCCGCTGGGGTCACCTGCTCGAAACGAACGGGCGTGCCGAGCGACTCGGCGAAGGCTGCGGCGAGCTCCGGGCCGGTGACCGGCGGAGTGTGGCCGACACCGATGACTCCCGTGACGGTTGGGTCGTGCAGCAGGGCAACAATGGCGTCGGCGACGTCAAGGTGCGAGGCCCACGAGACCGCGAAATCGGGCCGAACGGGGTAGCGCAGCACACCCTCCTCGCGCACGCCCGCCTGAACGTGTGGCAGGAGCAGGTTCTCAAGGAAGAGCCGTGGGGCTACGACGGCGGTGGGGATGCCCGTTTTCATGGCGCCGTCGATGAGCTGTGCGAGCGCCGAGTCCGGTGCGACCTGCATCGCAGTCCCAGGAGCGTCAACGATTGCTCCGCTCGTCGAAATCACGACGCGTCCCGGCCGCGCCTCGGCGAGGGCTTCGACGACCGCGCCGGCGATGCCGCGGCGGGTCTCCTCGGAGCCGAGCGGGAGGTGCACAAACACCGAGTCTGCTTCGCGGTAGGCGGCGGTGAGGGCCTTGGCCGAGGTCGCATCGGCGGCGATGCTGCGCGCGCCCTCAATGGGGGCAGCGTTGCGGCTGAGCGCGATGGGGTGCTTGCCGAGCGCGGTAAGCGCTGCGAGAACGGGGGAGCCTTGGGCGCCAGTTGCGCCGTGGATTACTGATGTCATAACTCAATAGTGCAGTGAATGCATCAGTTACATCAACTGCACTGTTGAGGTATTCTTGAAATCATGCAGAATGATCTCCCCGAATGCGGTGTCGCGCGCTTTCTCGTACTCCTCGAGGGGCCGTGGGCGACGCTCATTGTGCGCGAGCTGCTGCACGGGTCGCTCCGCTTTGGCGAGCTTCGCGACCGGCTTCCTGGCATCAGCCCGCACACGCTCACGAGTCGGCTGCGCCAGTTCGAGGCGCACGGGCTCGTAACGCGCACGGTGTTCGCCGAGGTCCCGCCGCGGGTGGAATATGCTCTCACTCCACTCGGGCTGCAGTTGCGTACCGTGCTCGACGCGATGGCCGAATGGGCGCTCGCGGTGCCGGCTACTCGCCCGTAACACCGGGTCGCACCGAGCCAGTTTTCTCCGGTGTTTGCGCACGGCCCTTGTGCGCCGATGTTCGAAATCCCCCGTGATTCCGGCGCCTCTGAGTGCTGCCATCGGGATGGTCGCGGCGTTACGTGACGAAATGTGTATACAAAAATGTGGCATCTCGCCGCGCTTTTGTATACATTATTGAACAGTCTCGTTTGCCAACGTCGGTGAACCAGAAGTCAGGAGAACCATGCATAATCGCGGAACGCGTGTGAGAGCGTCCCGGAAGTGGGCAGGTGCGGCCGGTCTGGCTGCGCTCGCGATCGCCGTCACCGGGTGTGTGCCGTTGCAATACCCCGAAGCGCAGGGCGTCCGCGTCGACGTCACTGAGGCCCCCACCACTGGACAGGCGATACAAGAGGGTGGCGACCTCATCATGGCGCTCTCCTCTGAGCCGGACAAGCTCGATCCAACGACGTCGACCTCCCTGTATACCCGCTTCGTCATGAACGCAATGTGCGAGAAGCTGTACGACATCGACGCGAACGGCGAGATCGTGCCGCAGCTCGCAACCGAGCTTCCGGAGATCAGCGCGGACGGCCTGCGGGTGACCATTCCCGTGCGCACGGGCGCCGTGTTCTCCGACGGCACTCCGTTCAACGCCGCAGCGGTGTCATCCACCCTCGAGCGCAACCTCACCCTCGAGGGCTCCGGCCGAAAGACCGAGCTCGGCCCGATCGAACGGGTGAGCGCGCCCGACGCGGAAACCGTCGTCGTCGAATACGCGACCCCGTTCGCCCCGCTCACCGCAGCCCTCGCGGACCGCGCAGGTATGATCCTCTCCCCGAAAGCCACAGGAGACGAGACCACGGCCTTCGCAGACAACCCCAGCTGCGTCGGCGCCTTCAAGTTCGTCGAGCGCATCCCGCAGACCTCGATCAAGCTCGAGAAAGACCCGAACTACTACGCGGCAGACGAGGTCCACCTCGACACCATCACCTACCGGATCATGGGCGACGCGAACATTCGCGCGGCGAACCTCCGCTCGGGCGACGTTCACGTCGCCGACTCGATCTCGCCGCAGGACGCTGACGCCCTGCTGCTTGAGCGCGACATCGAGGTGCTGCAGACCGGATCCCTCGGCTACCAGGGCCTCACCGTCAACATCGGAAACACCAACGGCACCGCCCAGCCCGTTGTGCAGCGCGAAGGGCCGCTCGCGTCAGACGCGAGGGTCAGGCAGGCGCTCTCGATGTCCATCGACCGCCCTGCGCTCGTGAACTCCGTGTTCAACAATTGGTACGACCCAGCGTGCAGCGCGATCTCGCCAGGCAGCCCGTTCGCGACAGCAGCCTCGAACGAGTGCGTCGAATTCGACCCGGAAGGCGCGCGTGCGCTCCTCGAAGAGGCCGGCGTCGAGATCCCGCTCACCGTCTCGCTCAAGGTGGCGAACTCGCCAGACGCGCTCCGCTACTCGCAGGCCCTACAGGCGAGCGTGCGGGAGGGCGGCTTCAACCTGCGCATCGAACCAGTCGAGTATTCGACACTCCTCGACATGCAGAAATCTGGCAGTTTCGATCTCATGCAGATCGGCTGGTCCGGGCGCATCGATCCACACGGCAACCTCGCAACGTTCCTCACGACCGGCGCGGGAAACAACGACGGTGGCTACAACAGCGCCGAGATGGACGACCTGCTCACCCGCGCCGCACAGCTCAGCGACGTTGACGAGCGTGCAGCACTCTACGGGCAAGCAGTGGCCCTCGCTCACGAGGACAACCCGCTGATCTACACCTACCGGCAGCGCAACATCACGGCTCACTCTGTCGATGTCTCCGGCGTCCGCACCTACACCGACGGAGTCGTGCGCCTCAGCCGCGCTGGCTTCGTGGCCGACAAGGACTAGTACCCATGCCCCGCTACATTTTCACCAGGCTCTGGCAGTCAGCACTGACCCTGATCCTCGCCTCGATCGTCGTGTTCATCGGCGTCCGCGCCATCCCGGGCGATCCCGCCCTCGCCATGGCAGGGGAGGAGGCAGACCCCGAAACGGTTGCCGCAACCCGAGAGCGCCTCGGTCTCGATAAGTCGATCGTGGTGCAGTACCTCTCGTTCATCAGCAACGTATTCCGCGGCGACTTCGGCAATTCCCTCCGCACGGGCGCACCAGTCACCGAGCTCATTGGCGCAACACTCCCCGTGACGCTCTGGCTCGCAACCTACGCGATCGTCATCGCCGTGATCGTCGGCGTGCTCGCAGGCGTCATCGCCGAACGCTTCCGCGGGCGCTGGCCAGAGTGGATCGCGAACATCTTCGCGATCGTAGGCCTCTCCGTCCCGAACTTCTGGCTCGGCATCCTCGCCATCATGTACCTCTCCGTGATCCTCGGCTGGTTCCCCGCGTCCGGATACGTGCCGGTGCTCGACAACCCGATCACCGGGCTGTACTACCTGACGCTCCCAGCGATCATCCTCGGCATCAGCCTTGCCGCGGTCATCATGCGCCAGACGAGGGCATCGATGATCGAGTCGATGGGCTCCGACTACGTGCGCACGGCCAGGGCGAAGGGCCTCGGCCGCTTCCGAATCCTCTTCCGGTACGGCCTGCGGAACTCGCTCATCGTGGTTATGACGATCGTCGGTCTGCAGCTCGGCGGCCTCATCTCTGGGGCGGTTGTCACGGAGCGCATCTTCGGGCTGCCCGGCTTCGGCAAGCTCACCCTCGACGCCGTCTTCACCCGCGACTACCCGGTGATCCAAGCGGTAGTGCTCGTGGTCACGCTCGCCTACATTCTCATCAACCTTGCCGTCGACGTGCTGTACTCGGTGATTAACCCCCGCATCCGTGTGGGAGGGAGAAAATAATGTCTACGAAATCCCCGCTCACCGGCTCGGGCCAGGCGGTGCCTCCGAGCACCGCGGCCGTCGCAGTCGGATCCAGCCTCGGTTCGGATCGCGGACGCCTCTGGCGCTCGCTCCGCCGAAACCCGCTCGGCCTCGCAGGCGGCGTGCTGTTGCTGCTCGTTCTGCTCGTCGCACTGTTCGCTCCGCTCCTCGCCCCCTACGACCCGGCAGAGGTGCACTTTGACACGCCATTCCAGGTCCCAGGCACCGTCGGCTTCGCACTCGGTACAGACGACCTCGGGCGCGATATCTACTCGCGAATCCTCTACGGCACCCAGGCATCGGTTCAGGTCGGCCTGCTCTCCGTCGCCCTCGCCGTCGTCATTGGCGCCCCGCTCGGCCTCCTCGCGGGGTACTGGCGTTGGCTCGATGGCATCGTCTCCCGCCTCACCGATGTGATGCTCGCGTTCCCGTTCCTCATCATCGCTGTCGGACTCGCCGCGATCAACGGCGCGAGTCTTGGGAACGCGGCGATCGCGCTCGGCATCGCGCAGATCCCCACGATGATCCGCGTTGTGCGCGCTGAGACGTTCAGGGTGAAGGAGCTCGACTATGTCCTCAGTGCCCAGGCCATGAGCGCTGGGCCCACCCGTATCCTTGGCGGCCACATCCTGCCGAACATTGTGTCGGCAATCATCGTGCAGGCCACCGTCATCATTCCTGTCGCCGTCATCGGTGAGGCGATCCTCTCCTTCCTCGGCCTCGGGATCCAGCCGCCCGGCTCGAGCCTCGGCATTATGCTCTCCGACGCGCAGCAGTACATCTTCCGCGCGCCGAGCGCAGCCGTGTTCCCCGGGCTTGCGATCATGGTGATCTGTTTGGCCTTCAACCTGTTCGGAGACGCACTCCGCGACGCACTCGATCCGTCGAGTGCGAGAAAGTGATCCCCATGTCTTTCACACCACCGGCAGAATTCACCACCAGGCCAACGCTCGAGGGCAACTTCGGGATGAGCGCGTCGACGCACTGGCTCGCGACCGCGAGTGCGCAGGCCGTGCTCGAGCGCGGCGGCAACGCCTTCGATGCGAGCGTCGCTGGGGCATTCGTGCTCCACGTCGTCGAACCGCACCTCAACGGGCCGGGCGGTGACATGACCGGCATCTTCCACGTCAGCGGCTCAGACACTGGCCCGCGCGTCCTCATGGGGCAGGGCCACGCGCCGGCAGGCGCGAGCGCCGAGCACTATCTGTCCGAGGGCCTCGAACTCGTGCCCGGCTCTGGCGCTCTCGCAGCCGCGGTGCCTGCGGCGGTCGACGCCTGGTTGCTTCTGCTCGCGGAGCAGGGCACCTGGGAGCTCGCAGACGTGCTCGAGTTTGCGATTGGTTACGCACGCGACGGTCACGCAGCACTCGCCAGGGTGAGCACCACGATCGAGAGCGTGCGCGAGCTCTTCCTCGAGCACTGGCCGACCTCGGCTGAGCTCTGGCTCACCGACGGGAAGGCTCCGGCGCCAGGGCAGATCATCCGCAATGAGGCGTACGCGCGCACCCTCGATCGACTCATCGAGGCAGGCGCGGCGCTGCCCGCTGGTGCAGATCGCGTCGCCCGCATCGAAGCGGCACGGCACGCCTGGTCTGACGGCTTCGTTGCTGACGCAGCAGCGGACTTCGTGCTCGGCGCGCACCGGCACTCCTCAGGAACGGACCACGCTGGTGTGATCACCCGCGATGACTTTGCAGGGTTCCGAGCGAGTACCGAGGACGCGGTCACGATCGAGTTCCGCGGCGTCACGATCGCGAAGACCGGCGCGTGGGGTCAGGGCCCAGCACTGCTGCAGACCCTGCAGATCCTCGCGGGCTTTGCCGACGACGAGATTGATCCGTCGACCGCCGATGGCGCGCACCGGATCATTGAGGCGCAGAAGCTTGCCTACGCGGATCGCGAGGCATACTACGGCGACCACGATGTGCCACTGGACGTGCTGTTGTCAGAGGAGTACGCGGCGGAGCGCCGCGCGCTCATCGGAGAGCATGCGTCGACGGAACTCAGGCCGGGCACCATCCCTGGCCACACCCCGTTCGTGCCGCCGCTGCGCACCGCGTACCGCCCGCCGGCACTCGCCGAGGGGGAAGCCATTGCCGGTGTTGGCGAGCCGACGGTTACCAAGGCCGGGGTCACCAAGGGTGACACCTGCCACATCGACGTCGTCGACCGGTGGGGCAACATGGTGGCTGCAACGCCGTCAGGCGGTTGGCTGCAGTCCTCACCGGTGATCCCAGAGCTGGGGTTCTGCCTCGGCTCGCGCCTGCAGATGACCTGGCTCGAGGCGGGCGCCCCGTCAACGCTCACGCCGGGCAAGCGCCCGCGGACGACGCTGACGCCCACGCTCGTGCTGCGTGACGGTGAGCCCGTGCTCGCGCTCGGTTCGCCAGGCGGAGACCAGCAGGATCAGTGGCAGTTGCTGTTCCTCCTCAGGGTGCTCGTCGGCGGCTACACGCAGCAGCAGGCGATCGACGCGCCGGCGTTGCACACGACCTCGGTTCCCGAGTCGTTCTGGCCGCGCACCTGGACGCCGGCGGGTGTCGTTGTCGAAGATCGCCTCGGCGACGACGTCATCGCCGACCTCGAGGCCCGCGGTCACCGAATCACCCGTGCGGGGGACTGGGCGCTTGGTCGCCTCTCCAGCGTCGGAAGAAACCCCCAAACTGGCGCGCTTTCAGCCGCCGCCAACCCGCGAGGAGCACAGGGCTATGCAGCAGGACGCTAACGATACGAGCCGGGGCGAGCACGCGAGTGCTGCGCAGCCAGCTGGCCAGGAGGCCCTGGTTTCTGTGAGCGGGCTCACCGTCGGCTTCACCACCGACGCGGGTGAAACCCAGGTGTTGCACGGAGTGGATCTCGACATCAAGCCTGGCGAACGCGTGGCGATCGTGGGTGAATCCGGTTCGGGTAAGTCGACCGTCGCGGCGGCGATCATGGGTCTGCTTGCGGCCAACGGTCGCGTCACCGGTGGTTCGATCACCCTCCGGGGTCGCGAGCTCACCGGGGCGACCGAGCGCGAGCTGCGGAGCATCCGTGGCGAGCAGATCGGTCTCGTGCCGCAGGATCCGATGTCGAACCTGAACCCCACGATGAAGGTGGGAGCGCAGATCGCAGACACAATCCTCGCTCACCCCGCCAGCCACGGGGACATGTCGCGCGCCGGTGTGCGGGCCCGCGTCACGGAACTCATGACGCTCGCTGGAATCCCCGACGCGCAGCGGCGGTCGAAGCAGTACCCGCACGAGTTCTCCGGCGGCATGCGCCAGCGCGTACTCATCGCGATCGGCCTTGCCTGCAACCCTGAGCTGCTCATCGCCGATGAGCCGACGTCAGCCCTTGACGTCACCGTGCAGCGCCAGATCCTTGATCACCTGCAGTCGCTCATCGACGCGGAGGGCATCGCGCTCCTCTTCATCACCCACGATCTCGGTCTTGCCGCCGATCGTGCGGACAGGGTCATCGTGATGTCGAAGGGCAAGATCGTTGAGCAGGGCACGCCTTCGGAGATCTTGAAGTCCCCAAAGGAGGAGTACACCCGCAAGCTCGTTGCGGCAGCACCATCGCTCGTCGCCGTGCGCGATACGGACGCCGCGAAGGTGCGCGCTGAGGATGCGGCGCGGGCAGAGGCGCGGGATCAACTGCACCTCGACACTGCGTCGTTCGGCACCCCGCTGCTTCGGGTGGACGGGCTGACGAAGGAGTACAAGATCCGCGGCGGCGGGGGAATCCTCCGAGCTGTCGACAACATTTCGTTCGATGTGGCAGCGGGGACAACCACAGCGGTGGTGGGGGAGTCTGGCTCAGGAAAGACCACCCTGTCGCGCATGGTGCTCGGCTTGGAGACCCCTACGTCTGGCACGGTGCACCTTGGGGACGAGGACATCGCGGTGGCGCGCGGTGCGCGGTTGCGGGCGGCCCGGCGACGGATGCAGCCGGTGTTCCAGGATCCATTCGGGTCGCTGGATCCGACGTACAGCATTGAGCGTCTCATCGACGAACCATTGCGTATCTTCGGTGTCGGCGACCGTGCGTCACGGCAGGCAAGGGTCGCCGAGCTCCTCGACCAGGTCTCGTTGCCTCGCACTGTTGCGCAGCGCCGCCCGGGGCAGCTTTCGGGTGGCCAGCGGCAGCGTGTCGCGATCGCGCGTGCGCTCGCCATCAACCCGCAGCTTGTGGTGTGCGACGAGGCAGTTTCGGCGTTGGACGTGCTCGTGCAGGATCAGATCCTCGAGCTGCTCGCGGAGCTGCAGTCGGAGCTCGGCCTCACGTACCTCTTCATCACCCACGACCTGGCTGTGGTTCGCCAGATCGCGCACCAGGTGTTGGTGATGAAACAGGGCGCAGTCGTGGAGTCTGGCTCCGTTGATACTATTTTCGAAACGCCGGCGACGGAGTACACGGCGCAGCTCCTCGAATCGATTCCCGGGGCAGCGTTTTTCGCCTAGGCAGTAGGTATCGCGGTGCGCCGGCGGGGACGAGCGGCCGGCGCACCGCACACAATGAGGAGTGCACGTGGTTGTGAGTAACGTGGAACGGATTCGCAGCGCGCTGCGCCAGCGGATCGTCATGGGGGATTTGACCGCAGGCACCCACCTGAACGAGATCGCGCTCAGCCGGGAATTCGGGGTGAGTCGCGTGCCGGTTCGCGAGGCGATCCGCGCGCTCGAATCGGAAGGCCTCGTCGAGTCGAAGCTGCACTTCGGCTCTCGAGTGAGCGAGCTGCCAGCGGAAGACGCGGCAGACCTCTTCGAGATCCGCGAGGAGATCGAGCGCGCGACGGCTCGCAAGGCCGCTCGGCACGCGCCTCGCGAGGGCGAAGTTGCCGACGAGGAATGGCTCGCGACACGGGCCGAGATTACGGCGATCCTCGCGGAGGGCGACGCGGCCCTCGCGGAGAAGCGCCTCGATCAGCTTGTTGGCCTCAACATGCGCTTTCACCAGGCTGTCGCATCACTCGCCGGCAGCACGGTGCTCTCAGTGCTCCTCGTGACGATCGGTGGCTCCATCGAGCGGCTCTATAAGGCTGACGCTCCGCAGCGGTCGAAGACATCGTGGCCCGAACACCACACAATCATCGACGCGATTGACGCTGGCGACGTCGACGCCGCAGGGAACGCGATGGCCGGACACGTGCGCCGTTCAAAGCGGAGCTACTTCCGCGGCCTCCCGAAGGATGAGGCCGGGCCCGGGGAAGGGTAGGGAGAGTCGCGGGCGCCAGGCAGCGCCTATACTCGGCGTGTGGGAATACGAATCCGTCTGATCCTCCTCACCTCTGCCGCTCTCCTGTTCGCCGGATGCGCGAGTTCCGGGGAGGCTGCGCCAACCCCTGCTCCGAGCTCGACCCAAGAAGCGGCGGCTGAGCCCCGGACTCTGCAGGAGCTTGCGTCCGTCATGAAGGGCGAAGGGCTCGCAGACCTGGTCATCCTCGCAGCTGTTCCCGGGCAGACCCACGAGGTCGCTGTGCAGCTGGCGTGGAAGGAACTCCCAGCTCCCGATGCCCAGCTCGCCGCCCTAGCCGAGGCGGAAACGCGGATTGGGGAAGTGCTCGACGGAGGCCAAATTGCGCAGATTTCCCTGATCCCTGTGCCCGGGGGTGGTCAGGTGAAGGGGGTCGCCGCCGCCTACAACCCCGGGCCGGAGGTGCTCGCCGCGCTCGTACGAACAACCTACGAATCTGTGTGCCAGGGTGCTGATCTGGCGGAGGTCGATACAGTTGAAGGCCCCCGCACGCGGGTCGATCTGCGTTGCTACGTTGATACGGATGATGTCGTCGGAATTGCTGCCGCATATGACGAGGTCACGGCAACGCGACTGGATTTCGCGGAAATAGACGAAACTCGCTGGCACGTGTCGGTCGCGGGCTGGTCCACCACCGATGCCAATTTCCGGCTTGTGTCCGGGCCGCTGGCGGGGCGGCAGGAGCTGTTCACCGAGCTCACGACAATGGCGCGCGACGCGGGCGCTTCTGGCATCCAGGTTGTTGACAGCATGTACGGCATCTCCTTCTCTGGGATCGTGAGCGCTGATCAGTCGGGGTTGTGCGGCGCGCTACTCGACCGCATTCTGGCTGCCGGTGTAGCCAGCGCAACGGTATCCATGGGGCTGCCGGAGCCGAGTGGTGACGAGCGTTGGGCGTGCTATCTGCGGCCGTGATGCTTTGGGGTTGGACCTCTGGGGGCGATCCCAGACCGTGACCACAGCGCGTTAACTCCGGGCGATACCCCAGCTGGCCGGCCGCACCTCCGACTGTCCTGCAGGGCTAGACTCATGAACCGGCTGCGTCTAGGCGACTCCGCTTCGGCACCCACCGCAATGAGGCCACACCCAAAGCAGCACACAGCACAACCGCGATCACGACGGCGAGGTGCAGCCCAGAAACGAAGGCGGTCTTTGCCTGCTCGATGAGCGCAGCGTTCGTCGCGGCGTCAAGCGTTTCAGTGAGCGTCGGCGCGACGCCCGGCCCGAGCAGCCGGAACACGAAGGCGGCGACCGACCCGAGCAGCGCGATCCCGAGCGCATTGCCGAGTTCGTTCGACATCTCAGCGATGGCGCCAGCGGAGCCCGCCCGCTCGGGCGATACCGCCGACACCGCAGTGTCTGCGACGAGCGCGAACGAGATGCCAAACCCGAAGCTCGCGACGATGGTCGCCGCGACGAACCACCCGATGCCGACCGCGGTGGTCGTCGCCAGCAGCAGGGCAAGGCCTGCCGCCATCGTGAAGTGGCACAGCACGAGTGCGGCGCGCGCGCCGATCCGCTCGGTCAGTCGCGGCGTGAGGATGCACGTGACGGTGAGCACGACCGCCCCCGGCAGCGCGAGAAGCGCTGCGGTCAGCACCGGCAGCCCGAGCACGGACTGCAGGTACATGCCGCCGAGGTACGCCGACGCCGACCAGGCGAAGAGCGTAAGCAGCCCGGTCGTGATCGCGATGGCGAACACGCGGGACTTGAAGAGTTGCAGGTCGACGAGCGGCTGAGGAATGCGCGCCTGCCGCCGAACAAACAGTGTGAGGATCGCAGCCCCGGCGATCCCGATCCCGCCGCCCACCCACGTCGGCCCCTCGGTCGCGAGCGACTTCACCGCGTACACGACGGCGAGGAGCCCGGCAGCGGAGAGCGCGATGCTGGCGACGTCGATCCGCCCCGAACCACTCCGCGTGCCACGCCGCAGCACTATCGGTGCGAAGACGACCACGAGCACGACGACGGGAACGTTGACGAGAAACACGGAGCCCCAGTCGAAGAAACTCAGCAGCACGCCGCCGATGACGGGTCCGATGGCAAACCCTGCCGCGAACGTTGCAGCGTAAATGCCGATCGCCGTTGAGCGCTGTCGGAGATCAAGGAACAGCTCTGACAGCACCCCAAGGCCCGACGGCAGCAGTGTCGCCCCGCCAACGCCCATCAGTACCCTGAACCCGATCAGCCACTCGGGGGTCGGGGAGAACGCGGCCCCTGCGGAGCCGACGCCGAACACGACCGCGCCGAACAGAATCAGCTTTCTGCGCCCGTATCTGTCGCCCAGGTTTCCGAAGGTGATGAGCAGCGCGCCGACGGCGAAGCCGTAGCTGTCGAGAATCCAGAGCGCCTGCCCCGCCGTCGGCGCGAGGGCGTTCGTGAGCGTCGGCATGACGAGATAGAGGATCGAGCCGTCCATCGAGATAAGCAGCGCCGGCCCGAGCACGAGCAGCAGGCCGAGCCAGGAGCGGCGGTCGGCGCGCTGAGCTGGGCGCTGAGCTGCGCGCCGGGATGCGCGCTGAGCTGCGCGCTGGGTAGGAGCGACGGGGATCGATTGCGATGAAGTGTTCACCCTTCGATCCTCGGGGCCGAGTTCTGCGCGAGCCAGGCCTGCACCGTGGGTACCCCTGACAGGGGCAGGCAACGGCACAGCACTCGCGCCTACGCTAGGAGCATGCGAACTGACACGCTCGGCGCGTTCCTGAAGAACCGCAGGGACCGGATCTCCCCGGATGCCGCTGGACTGCGCTCGTACGGCACGGTGCGCCGCGTACCTGGCCTGCGCCGCGAGGAGCTTGCGATGCTCGCCGGCGTGAGTGTCGGCTACTACACGCGCTTGGAGCAGGGGCAGTCGGGCACCGCCTCACCGCAAGTGCTCGACGCGTTAGCGCGCTCGCTGCGCTTGGACGCGACCGAGTCGGCTCACCTGCACAACCTCGCGCACCGCTCCGGGCTGTCGTGCCTTGAGGAGCCCGATCCCGAATCGCTCGCGCCGCGCGCGTCGGTGTTACTTTCGGCACTGGGGGAGAGCGTCCCCGCGATCGTGCTCGGCAGGCGCGGCGATATTCTCGCGTGGAACCGCGCTGGGCACGCGCTCGCGTCAGGGCACCTGCCGTTTGGCGCGCCGGTGGATGCCGCGACGAGGCCGTCAACCGCTCGCATGTTCTTTCTCGATCCGCGCCAACGCGAGCTGTACCGCAACTGGGAGGAGCTTGCGCGGATCCACATCGGATACCTGCGGCTCACCTCGGGGCGGTACCCGAGCGATGCGACGCTCGCCCGACTCATCGGCGAGCTCAGCATGCACAGCCCCGACTTCGCAAGGCTTTGGGCCACCGGCGAGGTCGCCGACTGCACGACTGGGCCGATGCTGCTGAAGCATCCGACGCTCGGCAATATCGACGTCGACTACCAGGTGTGGTTGCAGCCAGACAGCCCCGACCACCGGCTCGAGGTGTACACGCCGCGTGACGATGCCGCGCGGGCGGCGCTCGCCGCGCTGTAGCCTCGCGGCGCTCACTCGTCGAGCATCTTGATGATCGCGGCGGGCACCCCACCAACCACCGCTCGCGAAGGAACGTCGCGCGTGACGACTGCGCCCGCCGCGACGACGGCATCATCGCCAATCGTGACTCCCTGCATGATCAGGGCCGAGGCGCCGATCCACACGCCACGACCGATGTGGATCGGCGCCGAAGTGAGGCCCGTGCGCCGCTCGGCCGGCGCGAGTGGATGCCCCGAGGCGAGGAGACTGACGTTTGGCCCGATCATGACGTCGTCGCCGATGGTGATTCCGCCGATATCGTTGAACCGGCAGCCTTGGTTGACGAACACGTTCGTGCCAACCACGGTGTTCACTCCGTGATCTGAGTACACGGGTGGAATGAGATGGAACTTCTCGTCAACCACCTGCCCGGTGAGCTCAGCCCACTTCGCACGGATCAAGCCTTGGTCGGCGTAACGAAGCGCATTGAGCTCTTCGGTGAGGTGGATAGCGCGCTGGACGCGTTCGGCAAAACTCACGGGGTGTCCTTCGGGTTGGCGGGTGACGGTGATGAGGCTCAGTCAAACAAAGTGAACACCGGCGCTCAAACAACCCGACGCTCGGCGAGCCACAACCAGGAGTTGTTGGTCTAGGATCTCGGAATGGACCTTGAGGCACTTCGCACCTACCTCGCCGTCGTCGAAGCCGAACGATTTCAGGCCGCGGCAGACGAGCTCGGCATCACTCAACAGGCTGTCTCGAAGCGAATCGCCGCGCTTGAGCGATCGCTCGGAGCAACGCTGTTCGTGCGGCTCGCGACAGGCGTGGAACTCACTGTCGAAGGGCGCTCTCTGCTGCCGCATGCGAGGGAATTGATCGATCTGGCGGCCCGAGCGGCAGCGGCCGTGCGGCCGGAAGGGCGTGCGCTTCGTGTCGACGTGCTGAATACCCGAACGGCTCCCGCGACAGCACTCCGGGACTTCCATCGATCCCACCCCGAGTACGCACTCGACGTCATCGAACTCTCGGATGCCACTCCGGAGGCAGCGGTGCGGGCCGTGGGGCTTGGAACACTTGACGCGACCTTTCGTGCGCTGCCCCAGCCCAGGGGCGGGCTGCCAACCGGCATTCGCGCCGAACGTGTGATCGATGACGCTCACGAGCTGTTGGTCGGGCCGGGGCACGCGCTTGCCAACAGGGAATATGTTTCGCTTGACGAGCTATCGGCGCATGAGATCTGGATGCCTGGAATGCGGGCGGCCACGGAATGGGGCGGGTACTACGAAGCACTGAGCGCTGAATTTCGACTCACAATCACCACGGCCGGGCCAAGCTTCGGGGCCGACTCAATGCTCGACAGCCTCGCTGATTCGACGGTGCTCGCGACCCTCATCGGCGAGGGATCAAGGTATCTGTGGCCCGAAACGCACGGGCTCAGAAGGATCCCGATCGCGGGCCCGACGCCCGTGTACCCGCACTCACTCGTGTGGCGCGAGGAGAACACGCATCCGGGCCTCGCGGCCTTCATCACGTTCTTGCGGGAGCGCCGCGCGGAGCGGGCACTCCGAGAGCCCTGGGTGCCACTTGCGTTCGCAGGCGAGTAGTGGCGAGGTCGCATCCCGACGGGCTCCATCACTGACACCTGAAAGCCTCCGCCGCGCACCCAATCGATACGATGAATGCGACGCACCGAAGCCCCGCCACCCGGAGGAGACCCAGCATGGCGCTCGACACCCAAGCCCTCGTGACGGCCGCGGCCGCGCAGCTCGTCGAGGCCGTGCGATCGGTGCGCGCGGAGCACCCCGGCGAGACGATCTACGGCGCGATGTTCCACGAGTTCTACGGCGACGGCACCGTGATCTACTGGCCAATGGTGACCGTCGGAACCGAGGAGTCGCTCGCCGAGGTCGTCGCGAGTTACACGGAGCAATACGGGGCCGAGGATCACGGCACCGAACTGCACGGCACCGAGCCCGGCCTCGCCGACTCGCTGCGCTGGTCTGGCCCCGACCTCGCCCACAGTTTCGAGCCCTCGCCGGAGCTGCAGGCGCTCGCCGATGGGGTGCAGGTCTCTGCGGGAAGCGGAGCGAAGTGGGAGGGCCACTACGAGCGCTGGCTGCGGTGCTTCCCGAAGGCCGCCAAGCTCGCGCGCAAGGAGCTTGTCGCTGAGGGGATCGTGCCGAAGAGCTTCGTCGCGGTCGCCGCCGACGAGGCAGGCGAGCTCATCCCGCTGAGCCTCACGAAGTCGCAGCTTGTCGAGAACTTCCCCGAATACGACGAGGCGGAGCAGGAGCGGCGAAGGCTCGCCGCGCTCCCGATCACTGAGCGCGTCGCGGAACTGCTGCCCGAGGCCGTCACCCCGCGCTACCAGGGGCCACTTATCGGCGAGCATGAAGGCCTGCTCGTCGCCTGCGGCGAGGCGGCATTACCGGCCCTCGTGAGCGTCGTGCGCCACGAAGCCCTTGCCCGCGGTGACGTCGTCGCTGCGCGGCTGCTCGCAGAGATCAACATCGACACCCCAGAAGTTATCGAGGCGCTCGAGGGCCTCATGCTGAGGCGCAAGGCGCAGGGCAACTCGCGAGCGTGGGCGGCGAGCGCGCTCGCGCGGCTCGGGCGCTCGGATCTTATTCTCCGGCGCGTCGCGGAGCTCCCGGTCGACGTCGTCACGCGGGGGATCGCCGACCCGCTGAGCTCGTTCCGCGATCGCGGCGCGCACCGCCCGCTCGACTACGCGCCGCTCGAACAGGTGCTGCACGAACACCCCGAACTTGAGCCCGCCTTTGAAGAAGAGCTCAGGCCAGGTGTCGGCTACTGTGCGCTCCTCCCTGGCGAGATCCCGACGGCGAAAGCGGCACTCGATTCCCGGTGGCCGGTCGTGCGGGTGCATGCAGCGGCCGTGCTCGAAGACGCCGGAGTGAAGATCTGACCTGTCTGCTGGCACTTGCCTGACGTATGACTATTTTTCTGGGTCCCGCGCAAACCAGCGGTAGTGCAGAACGTGGACCGTGGCACCGAATCTGCGGAGAGATGGCATCCGGTGAAGAACCTTTCAAGATCCGTTTGAGCGCGAGAAATCAATCAACGCTCAGGGCGAAGCCGTCGGCTCGCGAGAGGATCTTTGCCGCAGCCAAGCCGATGGGTGGGATACCAGCTCGCGCGTTCGAAGAGATGCGTCGCGCAGAAGTGTTCTAGATGCTCCATTTCGCCACCTCGGCCATGATGCTGTTGGCCGACAGTCGGCACCCCGCGCAGGCGCAGGCCGTGCGAAGATATCGCACTCGCGTGTACGGACGCTCCTGGAAACGGTAAGTCAGCTCGCGCAGGGCGCCGAGGACGACCCCGAGAACCGGGTGGCCGCACAGCCTGTTGAAGCTCTCGGGCAAAGGCGTACGCACCTCAAGACGTTGCCCAGTCGGGCGCTGCGCGAGAACAAGGAGCGCATCTTGCCGATCAAAGCGATCATGCGAAACCTACCCTTCTACAACGACGACCATCGACTGCAGATCACGCCCCGCGAGAACCAGTCGGAAGCCTGGCGCACGTTCCGTGCCGTGCTGCTCGAGGCGGGGACGCTCATCGGGCGGATCCGCCACACCGACCCCGACATCGCTGAGCTCGTCGACGTGCGCAACCACGCGCGGGGCAACCGCCGAGCAGGTTCACGCCGTCACCAAGCAGCACGCGGAACTTGACGACCACAACGGAGAGGCATCGGGCGGGGAATCGCAGGAGCTCATCGCGTTCATCGTGGGCGCGGCGCGTCGCTGCGTGGCCTCGGCTTCCAGCTCGTCATTGGCATGCCGGACGATATGCACAACGCGACGGAGCCGCACGTACACGCCGGGTGCGACATCCTCAAGGACACGACGGGCCGCTCGTGGGCGAAGCCGAACGTGGGACTGCCGGCGGTTGCGCAGTGGGCAGGTAGTACCCGCAGAGTTTGCTTGGGGTTACCGCACCCGGCGCGCCTCGAACTGCATCGCCGGGTGAGCGTACGCTCCCTGTGACTCGACAAGCTGAAGCTCCCGCTGACCCGAGGCGAGCGTGTTTTCGAGCAGCGTGAACACGCTCGACGCGGTTCGCTCAAGAGCGGCGCGTGCTTCGCCCGTGCTGCGAAGGTGGGCGGTGAAGAGCGCTGCGGTGACATCGCCAGAACCGTTCGCCTTCAACGGCAGCCGTGGCGTTTCGATAAGCCAGGCCTCGTCCCCGTGCACCGCAAGCATTTCGACGACGTAGTCCTCGGCGCGTTCTGGTCGTTCAACGCTCGTGACGAGCACAGTGCTTGGACCAATCTCACGCGCGCGGTCGACCGACGCGAGCGTAGATTCGAGTGTGGTTGGCGTCGTGCCGGTGATGAAGCCGAGTTCGAACTGGTTGGGGGTGATGAGGTCGGCCCGGGGGACGACGCGATCACGGATGAGGTTCTGGACCTCAGGTGCGACGTGACAGCCTGAGACGGCGTTTCCCAGCACAGGATCGCACGCGTAAATTGCGTCCGGACTGTGCTGCTTCACTCGATCCACGGCGTCAAGAATCGCATCGCCGATGTCGTCGCCGCCCTGGTAGCCCGACAGCACGGCGTCGACGCCGGCGAGGCCGCCGCGCTCCTCGATGCCGGTGACGATCTCACGCACGTCGTTTCCCGAGAACATCGGGCCCCGCCACGCGCCGTAGCCGGTGTGGTTTGAGAACGCGACCGTATAGATCGGCATGACCTCAACACCGATCCGCTGCAGCGGGAACACAGCGGCAGAGTTTCCGACGTGGCCGTACGAGACAGAGGACTGGATCGACAAGATGCGCATCTTTCGATACTGCCACTGGACCACGCGCTGATCCACTTTCGGTAAATTCGACTGAACCAATGGTGTCGACGGGTGGTGCCGTGGGCGCTAGGGCGGGGCTGCCGATGCGCCCGCGGTGCGAGTTACACGGCGCGTCCAGGGGAGAGGGTCCCTCGTGGATCGAGCGCGAGTTTGATCGACCGCTGCACATCGATGGCGACCTCGTCCAGCTGCCACGGCAACTCGTGGTGTTTCACCTGACCTATGCCGTGCTCACCCGTGATGGTGCCTTCGAGAGAGAGCGCGAGCCTCGTGATGTCGTCAATGAGCATGTCGGCTGCGGCGATCCCGGCCGGGGTATCCGGCGCGGCAACTTTACAGTGGAGGTTGCCGTCTCCGGCGTGCGCAACGCTTGCGACCTCCAACGCGTGGCGCTCAGCGAGGGCAGCTACGCCAGTGAACATCTGGGCGAGCCGAGACACCGGCACCCCAACATCGCACGCGATCTTCAGCCCGCGTGCGGTGAGCGCTGGGTTGGACATTCGCCGCGCTTCGACGAGCGCATCATCGACCGCCACTGCGGCCGCCGTTGCACCGTGTGCGCGGCACAGTTCGAGGATCGCCTGTGCGGTCTCGGCCGCGTCGCGACCCACTGTTTGCCCCACAAGAAGCGCACCACGCGGGATCCGCATTCCCGACGGAAAGGCCTCCTCAATCGCTCTCACCGTGAGTGCGTCCATCAACTCGAGAACCTCGGGCTTGGTCTGTGAACCGACGATACGGGTAACGGCAGCGCCCGCAGCGGCCAACTCATCAAACTCCGCCCAGAACGTGACGGGCGTGCCAACCGGCAGCGATTCCAGCCGGACAACGGCCTCAACGATGACACCGAGGGTGCCCTCCGAGCCAACAAACAGCCGCGTGAGATCGTAGCCGACCACATTCTTCCGCGTCCGTGCCCCGGTGCGCAGGATCCTGCCGTCGGCGAGCACTACGGTGAGCGCTGCAACCCAGTCGGAAGTGACACCGTGGGCGACGCAACGCAACCCTCCGGCGTTGGTTGCGATGTTGCCGCCTACCGTGCAGGTGCGCGCGCTCGCAGGATCGGGCGGAAAGAACAGGCCGTGCGCCTGTGCCTCTTCGTCAAGATCGGCAGTGATGACTCCTGGCTGAACCGTCGCGAGCCGGTCTCCGGGCGATATTTCGATGATGGCATTCATTCGCTCGAGCGACACAATCAGCCCCGAGTCGAAGGCCGTGGCCCCTCCGACGAGCCCCGTCCCCGCACCGCGAATACTGACTGGGATGTTCCGCGAGTTCGCCCAGGCGAGCGCCACCGAGACATCGGATGCGGATTCCGCAAGCACCACGGCGAGCGCCGACCCCGTGAACACCGCCCGCGAGGCATCGTTCTCGAAGCTGCTCACGGCGCTGCGTGCCGTGAGTAAACGTTCCTTGAGCTGGTGTTTGAGGTCTGAGATATCGGCGGCGTTGCTGTCCATGCGGCTCCTTCTTGTCGCCCTCTGTGCCAGCGTAGCTGCTCGGCGTTGCCGCCGCGATGCCCGCGGTAGACACGCGCCCATGCCCCTGCGGTGCCACACTGACGCCTCACTAAGCTCTGGTGCCGATCATGCAAGGGGCCTTCGTGGCGAATGCACGCTCAGCCTCCGCGCATGGTCCGTGACGCTCCGGCAACGTGGGTGCGGCGGGTGCGGCGCATACGGGCAATAGCGAGCGCAGCTCGTGGGAGGATTGGGCTGTGAACTCTCAGGCAGATCCCCGAGCCGCCGCCCGCTTGCCTGCACCTGGCCTGGCTGTCGGCGCTGGCAGGTACGCGCCGAGCCCCTCGGGCGACCTACATCTTGGGAACTTGCGCACCGCCCTCGTGGCATGGCTTTTCGCGCGGTCAAGCGGACGGCGTTTTCTCATGCGGATCGAAGACCTCGATCGCGGTCGGGATGCGGGCGCCGCGGCATCGCAGCTCGCGGACCTCACCGCCATCGGTATTGATTGGGACGGAGAGCCCGTCGTGCAGACGGAGCGCGCTGAGGCTCATGCTGCGGCAATCGAACGCCTCGACAGCTCCGGTCTCGTCTATGAGTGCACCTGCACGCGGAAGGATATCCTCGCCGCGCCAACAGCGCCCCATGGGCCGCCGGGCGCGTATCCAGGCACCTGTCGGGATCTGAGTGAGACCGAACGGGAAGTCGCGCGAGCGAGGATCGCTCCGAGGCTGCCTGCGCTTCGACTGCGCGTTCCTGCGGGGGAGTCAACGCTGTCGTTCGAAGACCGCTTACTCGGTGAGGTCGTGGGAGACATCGACGACTTCGTGTTGCGGCGAGGAGATGGCACCGTTGCATACAATCTCGCCGTCGTGGTTGACGATGACGCCATGGGGATCGACCAGATTGTTCGCGGTGATGACCTTGCTCCTTCAACTCCTCGGCAGATCTTGCTGCAGCGGCTTTTGGGGCTGCGCACCCCGCCGGCTCTCGAATATGTTCATGTGCCGCTCGTTCTTGGCGCTAGCGGCGCGCGGCTCGCGAAGCGGGATGGGGCTGTGACGTTAGGAGACCTTCGCCGGGAGGGAGTCAGTGCCGTGGATGTCGTCCAGTTACTCGCGGGCTCGCTCGACTTGCTAACCCCTGGCGAGCGCATCAGCTCAACTCAGCTGGTCTCGCGCTTCGATCCCACTCGGCTGCCACGGGAGCCCTGGGTCTATCCGGGGCGGTAGGCCCTGATCCCTGAGCTCTGATCCCTGAGCCCTGTTCCCCGAGCCCTGCGCCTCGCGCCTCTGGTCTCGCGCCCTGAGAGTGATCGCACTCTGCGGCACGCCCGCTAGAACGCAACGAGGCTGTCATCGAATGCATCGCTCGCCTCGCTCTCACGCAGGCTCTCCATGAGGCGTTGTTGAGTTCGAGAGCGTCGCCGCCCGGAGGATGGTTGATTGACTCTTTGGCCCTTTCCGGTGTCTGCCTCAGTGTGCTCGATTGCTTTGAATCGGACCCGGCTTGGGGGCTCTGCGACGTGTTCGTGTCCGGTGGGACTGGTCCAGGTGAGCACGCCACCCGGCTGCTGCTCGACGCGCCACTTCGAGTGGTGCTTCAGGACGTGGTGGCCCCTGCAGAGGACTGCAAGGTTCTCGGTGCTTGTCTCGCCTCCGAGGGCCGCGTCAACCGTGTGGTCGACATCACAGCGGCGCGCACTTGCCCGGCATCCCGGGGCGCGACAGTGGATGTCGCGCGCAGCAAGAAACCTGAATTGCCCTGGCGTTGGCCTGTACCGCTCAACTTTGAGTACGGTTCCGCCGTAGTTGACGGTGACGAGCTCCCATACCTCAGCCTCGCCGGCTATCTCTCGCGCTGCGCTTGGGCTGATTTGCCCGTAACCGATGAGTTCGGGCACTCCGCCCACGCGCGGTGCGCGGCGCCCGCCTTGTTGCGAGACAGGTGCCTGGCCTCCCGAGCCAACTTCGCTGGAGGGTGCGTCCCCTTCGGGAGTGACACCGGGTGAACCGCCAGCACGGGACAGGCCGAGCACATCGCCTGGAATGACGACCTGCACATGTGCTCGGATCTTCCTCCCGTGCGGCACCGCGTTCTCGCCAGTCACTGGGATCTCGCCGCTGAGCAGAATGTCTGCGAGCACATCGGCCTCGACCTGGGCGAGCGTTCGAGGATTCGCGCGGGCAGAGACTCTGCCCGCCGCGCTGGCGCCAGCGGCCGCAGATGTTGGCGGCTCCGCGCCGTTCTGCCTGCCCTGGCTCCGGCCTTGGCTCTGGTCTTGGCTTTCGCGCTGGCTCGTAGCAGCAGCAGCGGCCGCTGCCTGCTCCGCGTTTAAGACGGACTTAGCGACCTGACGCATGCGATCACGAATCGCCAACGCGTGTGGGGCCGGGAGATACGCGAGCAGCTCTGCCATGCCGTTCTCGGCCTCCCGAACCTGCACGCATCTACGCGACACGGCCTCCTCATGCGCTTCCTCGCTGGGGAGGTCAGCAATCTGGGACGCGAGGCGCCGGGCGATAGGACGCAGCCTATTCGGTGTCTCGACGCGGGCGTGAGGTAGCGCGGCCTCTTCGTAGGCCGCACGCCGTCGCTCTGCCAAGGCTGGCTCGAGCGAGAGGAACACGAGGCCTTCGTCAACGATGACCTGCAGATTCTGGGAGGAAAAGGCACCTACTGAGAGTGCCTCAAGCGCAGGGACGTACAGGTCGTGTGCGTGGTGGGCGGTGTCCATGAGCCTTGCGGATTGAGCCTCAGAAAGGTGAAATCTCGTCGAGAGCTCTAGCCGGAGCGAACGGTACGCCATCTCGGCGCCTCTCGAGGAGTTGTTGTTCGCCTTGGCACCTGCGCGCCCTCGGTGATTTGACGTGTTCGCTACGGAGTTTCGGGCTGGGCCATGCGCGTGACCAAGAGTGCGATGCATGAGCCGCCCGAGTGTGCGGTACTGAATGGCCTCATGGTGGCGCACTGCGCGAGTAGCTGCGGTCATGGCCTCCATAGCCTGTTGGTCCGCTGCCTCGACGCTTGAACTACTCGGGGCAATAGGGGAGCGCTTGGGGTCTTGGTTGCTTCGACGCTCCGACGGATCGACGTCACGCTGCGTGAGGCGGCGGAGATCAAACGGGGTCGGCGACCCTCGGGTCTGGGTGGGTGGCGGGTTCGGCATGTTGTTTGACATGTGTCAAGCTAAACATGTACGTACGGCATTTTAAGCGGGTGGGTGGTTGTGTGCAGGGCGGCTTAAAAATGCGGCCCTGGGCTCGACTGTGGAGGACGCGAATGTCCGGAAAAGGGACACAGTTTCACGATCCGAGGGGTGAGCACAACGCGGACCAAAATGGCGAGCCCTGAGCTCCGAGATCACCGATCCTGCACGCACGCACGCGCCCGCACGCATGCGAGCCCGCGCATGCGAGCCCGCGCACCCGAGTGCCCGCGAATCCGCGAGCCCGCGAGCCCGCGAGCCCGCGACTCAGTGAACCCTGAGAACGCTGCCGCTAGCGCTTGAGCGCGCGAATTACGCGCGCGAGTGCGCGGCCAGCGACCCAGACGAAGGGCACGCCAACGCTCAGCAGGGCGATGATGTTTGGTTCGAACCGGGTGTAACCATCGCGCGCGACGTAAGCGCCGATGGGGAGTGCGACTCCGCCGCCGCCACCGCCAGATCCTTCGCCTGCGATCGCCCCGTCTGCGTTGGTCCCTGCGCCGCCCTCGCCTGCGCCGAACATGTATCCGCCCACCGCCACGGGAAGCAGTGTCGTGCCTTCGAGGTCTACTGCGTCCCCGTAGGCAGTCTGCACGCCGGTCTGAGTAACAGTGTCTGCGATTTGCTTCGTGATGTTGGGCATAGCCCCAGCCTACTTCGCTCCGCTGGGGGAGTGAAGCGAATGCGGTGAATCGTCTTTGGCGTCACGCGCGGCACGCGATGGCCGCAAGCTTGACCCTCAGTCGCCGCTGCCGTGTCTGGGACGAAGGGACTGCGGTTCGGGGCGTTTCGCGACGATGTCGTCGCCGGACGATACGTGCTTGATGCGGCGCACCACCCACGGCACCAGATGCTCTCGTGCCCACACAACGTCTTCCTTGCGGGCCTGGCGCCAGGTCCGCGAAGGGGGAGAGGGCGGATCGAGTGGGCCAAGCTCGTGCGGAACGTTGAGGGCGTCGAGCGCTGCGCGTGCGATCGTGTGATGGCCGAGCGCGTTCATGTGCAGGCGATCACCTGCCCAGTAGCGGCTGTCTTTCAGCTCCTCGATCGCCCACTGATCCACCACGAAGCAATCGTGGCGCTGGGCGACCTTGCGCACGTTCTCATTGAAGATCGCGACCTTGCCGCGGATGGTGCGAAACACCGGCTGGAAGGCGACGTCAACCCCGGTGAAAATGAGGATCGTTGCGCCCGTCTCCTTCAGCTTGGAGACGATGTAGTCGAGCCGTTCAGCGACCTCGTCTGGATCGGTTCCCGGCCGGATAACGTCGTTACCGCCGGCGCACACGCTCACGAGGTCGGGTCGGAGCTCCATCGCGTTATCCAACTGCTCGTCAATGATCTGCTGGATCAGTTTTCCGCGTACCGCGAGGTTCGCATACGCGAACTCCTCGTTGTGCTCGGCTAGTACTTCGGCGAAGCGATCCGCCCATCCGCGCAAGCCGCCAGGGCTGTCGGGGTCTGGGTCTCCGAGCCCCTCCGTGAACGAGTCGCCGATAGCAACGAAACGGGACCATGGGAGTTCGACGGGAGCGGCTATTTGTTGCCTCTCGTCGCCGTCGCGGGGTGCATCGTGAACCATTGTCGCGGTCCCTTCCTTCCTAAGCCTTACCGGTACTCTGCCCCGAAGGTGCCTTGCGCGCAAGGAACCGCCCGGGCTTGCATGGTTATTTGCCACGCCGGCTGGCCAATCCAGGCCCGGCGAGTCGCCAGTCTGGAAGCGCGGAGCCTGTGGAGGCGCCGAGACAGGTCTGAGCGTTCACAGGTAGTCTAGGACGTTGTGATTGAATCGGCAGAAGACGGGACTCTCCTGCCGGGGACATTTGCTGCTGAGCACCTGCCGCCCGCCTACCCTGAGCGGGCCGCACGCGGCACCGCAGGCAGTCTCCGGGCATGGCAGCAGGAGGCAATCAACCTCTACTTGGAACGTAACCCGCGTGACTTCCTAGCCTCGGCGACCCCCGGCGCAGGCAAAACCACGTTCGCGCTGCGGCTCGCGGCGACGCTCCGCGGTAACCAGACGGTGTCGCAAATCATCGTTGTCGCCCCGACAGAGCACCTGAAGGTGCAGTGGGCGGATGCGGCGGCACGCGCAGGCATCAGGCTGAACCCGCGCTATTCGAACAGCGACGGGTTGAGCTACGGCAGGCACTACGACGGCGTCGTCGTCACGTACGCGCAGGTCGCGATGAAACCGATCCAGCACCGACTGCTCACTGAGTTTGAAGACACGCTCGTCATCATGGACGAGGTGCACCACGGCGGAGACGCGCTGAGCTGGGGTGAAGCGATTCGCGAAGCCTACGGCAGTGCGAAGCGCCGCCTCTCGCTCACGGGCACACCGTTCCGCTCGGACGAGGCCCCCATTCCGTTCGTGCAGTACGCGCCGCAGGGCGACGGAACGAAAATGTCGCTCACCGACTACGACTACGGTTACGGCCGCGCGCTCGCTGACGGAATCGTGCGCCCCGTGATCTTCATGGTCTACGCGGGCAAGATGCGGTGGCAGACCTCCGCCGGCGAGGAGATGGAAGCGCGCCTCGGCGAGGGCAATACGAAGGATGTGACGAGCCAGGCGTGGCGCACCGCCCTCGACCCCATGGGGGACTGGATGGCGAAGGTGCTGCGGGCTGCGGATCGCCGCCTCACTGAGGTGCGCGAGCACATTCCAGACGCGGGCGGACTCGTCATCGCTACCGATCACGCGTCGGCGAAGGCGTACGCCCAGATGCTGCACGAGATCTCCGGTGAGGAGGTCGCGTTGATCCTGTCAGACGATTCGGGATCATCTGAGCGCATCGACAGCTTCTCAGCGGGGACAACCCGCTGGATGGTCGCGGTTCGTATGGTGTCGGAGGGTGTCGACGTGCCGCGTCTCGCCGTAGGCGTGTACGCGACGAGTTCGTCCACCCCGCTCTTCTTCGCACAGGCGATCGGCCGTTTCGTGCGCTCGCGCCGCCGCGGTGAGGTCGCTTCGGTGTTCATCCCCAACGTGCCGCCCCTCATGGAGCTCGCCGCTTCGCTTGAAAAGGAACGCAACCACGTTCTCGAGGGCCCGGCGTCCGCCGAGGAGATGTGGGACGCTGAGGCTGCGCTCATGGCTGAGGCCGAGCGCGAGGAAAAAGCTTCGGATGACCTCATCGAGGACGAGTTCAAGTACCAGGCCCTCGAATCCGACGCGCACTTTGACAGGGCCGTCTTCGATGGTGCCGAGTTCGGCGGCTATGCCGAGGTGGAAACCGAAGAGGAGCTCGACTTTCTCGGGTTCCCCGGCATCCTCGAGCCGCAGGAAGTGAAGGCGTTGCTGCAGCAGCGTCAATCGAAGCAGGCCAGGCGCAGCGCGCAGAGCCAGGGCATCCTTGAGCACGCGCCCGAGAAGTCCGAGGCCCCCGAGGCGCTGCACCGCACGCTTGGGGAGCAGCGAAAGCTCCTGTCGAGCCTGGTTGGCATGTATGCGCGGGTGAGCGGTGAACCTCACAAGGAGGTCCACAACGAGCTTCGCCGCGTGTGTGGCGGGCCAGCCGTGCCCCAGGCCTCTGTAACGCAGCTGCAGAAGCGGATCGACCTGTTGCGCCGCAGGCTTCGCCCATAGACTCAGGGCGGGCCGCAGGCTTCGCCCATAGGCTCAGGGCAGGCCGCTTCGGTGCACTGTGGCGCACTGCGCCTCACTGCGTTGCTCTGCGCCGCATAGGGCGCGCTGTGCCGCGCTGCGGCGTGCCGTGCGCCCCTGAGGCGCGCTGTGCTGCGCTGTGCCGTGCTGTGCGCCCCTGTGGCGCGCTGCGCCGAACCAAACCGCGCTGCGCCGATCCAAACCGCGCTGCACCGATCCACACCGCGTTTGGCTGCCCCAGGGCGCCATCGCGAGGCGTCGTCGTAGGCTTGGGGGATGGCGAAGAAGGCTGCCGGCGCGACTCCGGCGATGACGGCGCTCACGAAACTCGGGATCGAGTTCGCCGTGCGCACCTATACCCACGATCCAGCTGAGACTGATTTTGGCGGCGAGGCCGCGCGCGAGCTTGGGATGGACCCGCGGCGGGTCTTTAAGACGCTCCTCGCGGAAGTCGATGGAGCGCTTGCGGTGGCCGTCGTCCCGGTAGCCGGGTCGCTGGATCTCAAGGCGCTCGCAATGGCGCTGGGCGGCAAACGCGCACACATGGCCGATGCGGCGCACGCGGAGCGCAAGACGGGCTACGTGGTCGGGGGGATCAGCCCGCTCGGGCAGCGCACGCGTTTGACTACAGTTATAGACATATCCGCGCCCGGGTTTCCGACCATTCTCGTCTCCGGCGGCCGGCGGGGCCTTGATATTGAGCTTTCGGCGGCGGATCTTGCCCGCGCGGCGGGCGCCACGTTCGCGCCGATTGGAAAACCCTGAAACGAGCGAAATTCGGCGCGGTGATTGGGATCGGGCAGAGGATATGCGCCCGGAATGATCCGCGCCGCGCCCGGCATCGCGGGACGATTCGCTTTGCCTCGAGATTCCGTGCTAAATTATTCCCTGTTCGGCCGGTGAGAAACCAGCCAGACAGATTCGCGCGGATGGCGGAATTGGTAGACGCGCTAGCTTGAGGTGCTAGTGCCCGTATTAGGGCGTGGGGGTTCAAGTCCCCCTTCGCGCACGAGTCGCAAGAACAAGTAAGGCCCCTGCTTCGGCAGGGGCCTTACTTGTTTCTCAGGCAGCGTCTCGGAGCGGCTATCGGCGCGGCCGCGCAGGCCAGAGGTATCGCTTCGGGATCGCAGAGCCGCACCCCAGTCGTACTGCTCCGATGTCCTTCTTCCCAGCATGGGCATTATTTGAACGAGGCTTTCCCGAAGCGCGGCTGTGGCTCGGCGCCACGGCTGCGTAAGTTCGACTGCAGGGCGCAGGAGCCGCCTGTGACCAGTCAACGAAGATGGGAAGGGTACGATGACGAACCCCAAGAACGCCGGCACCGATCGACCGCACGGAGGCCAGAGCTATATTGACCTGGCCGGAAAAGTAGCCATTGTCACCGGTGGCGGGGCGGGAATGGGCCGCGCAATCTCGCAGCTGCTCGCGACACACGGAGCGACCGTCGTTGTCGCTGATATTTCGCTCGCCGGTGCCGAGGAAACCGCGAACTCGATCGTCTCGGATGGCGGCAACGCGAGCGCGGTCCTACTCAACGTGACCGATGAGGATCAGGTAGGCGAGGTTACGTCGTGGGTCGCCGAGACGTACGGGCGGATCGACTTCGTCTACAACAACGCCGGAATCACCACGCTTAAAAACATCGAGGACATGCCGCTTGCAGA
Organism: Leucobacter komagatae; assembly: GCF_000834055.1. Taxonomy (GTDB): domain Bacteria; phylum Actinomycetota; class Actinomycetes; order Actinomycetales; family Microbacteriaceae; genus Leucobacter; species Leucobacter komagatae_A. The sequence continues at coordinate 137,594 of NZ_JXSQ01000002.1, read as the reverse complement.
GTGGCAGCGTGTGTTCGATGTCAACTGCACCGGAATCTTTCTCATGTCGCGGGCAGTCATCCCGATTATGCGCGCGCAGGGGCACGGCCGGATCATCAACACTGCCTCCTCTGCAGGCAAGAGCGTGGTTCCCATGCAGAGCCACTACGCGGCCACAAAGTCAGCGGTGATCGGCTTCACCCGTTCACTCGCGATCGAGCTCAAGGACGATGGCATCCTGGTCAACTGTTTCTGCCCGGGCCGCGTGCTCACGGAGATGAGTAAGCGCGAGGCAGTCGAGTTCGAGGCTGCGACGGGAACGCCGGCTGCGGAAGTGCTCGCCGAGTGGGGGAGCATGGTGCCGCTTGGTGGGACGTGGTTGATGCCGGAGGACATTGCGAAGGTAGCGATTATGCTCGCCTCGGAATACACGGAGAAGATGACGGGCCAGGCAATCAACATCACCGGTGGGGAGATCCTCCATTGAGCGCTGGGAACGGTTCAGATGCGTCGACGCCGCGGCGGGACAGCGCAGTGAGCGGCACGGGCGTGCCGACGCTGCGAGGTCTCGACCACTTTGGGTTCACAGTGCCCGACCTGAACGAGGCGGTCGCATTCTTCGTCGACCACTTCCACGGGACCCTCGCCTACGAATCAGGCCCGAACACGGATGCGACCCGGAGCTGGATGTCGCAGCGGATCGACGTGGATCCCGCGTCGTCACAACGGCTCGCGGTGGTGCGGATCGGCGAACACACGAACTTCGAGATCTTCGAATACGCGACTCCCGGGCAGGACACGTCTTGGCCAGCGAACAGCGACCTTGGCGGACACCACATCGGGTTCTACGTCGAAGACATTGACGTCGCCGCGCAATACCTTGCTGGCGTTCCGGGCGTGACCCTGCTTGAGGGGCCAAACGACGTCACTGAGGGGCCTGTGCGGGGCGAACGGTGGCTGTACTTCAGGACACCGTGGGGTCAGCAGCTCGAGCTCACGTCGTGCGCGACGCCCGGTTACTTCGAGGGGCTGCCTGGCGCACGCAAGGCCCGCCCGCCGGTTCGGTAGGAGACGCACGCATGCGGACGCAGCGGCACGGCCCACGCCGCACGCGTCCGCACAGCAGCCTCTGCGGCGCTGCTAGGGCACTGGATCGATGGTCAGCGGCACCCAGTGCCTTAGCGGCACGCTCGGCGCGCTAGCGGCTCCCAGTGCCCTAGCGACTCCCAGTGCCCTAGCGGCACGCCTGGCGCGCTAGCGGGGCTCGTCGAGCGAGGCGTCGGCCGTACCGAGACGCTCAAGGAGGCGATTGGGGATGACCGCGATACCGATGCGGCCCAGCCGGTACCGCCAATCCGAGACGACGACGGCACGGCCTCGGTAGAGCGCCCTCAGGCCCTCGCGGGCGACGCGAGTCGTGTCTGCCCAAGCGATGCGGGGGAGCGATGGGAGGTGGTCTTCTCCCATGCGCTCGTGGAACTCCGTGGCGAGCAGACCGGGGCAGAGCGCTGTTACACGCACACCGCGTCGCCGATAGCGGATGTTTAGTGAACGCGAGAGCGATACTGCGGCGCTCTTCGCGGCACCGTAGGTCCCCGTAGGGGTGAACGCGGCGACGCTCGCGACGTTCATGATCCAGCCTGAACCGCGCTCGAGCATCCCAGGGACGGCGGCGTGTGCGAGGCGGAGCGGAACCCATGAGAGAAGCTCGTGCATGCGTCGCTCGTCGGCGATGTCGCTCGCCTCGAAGCCCGCGTAGACGCCGAACCCAGCGTTATTGATGAGAATGTCGACCGGCGCTTCACGATCGGCGAGGCGGGTGGCTACAGTGTCGAGCGCCACCGGATCGGTGAGGTCGGCCGCGAGCACCTCGACGTCGACGAGGTACCGGCTGCGGAGTACGTGAGCGAGGCGTTCGAGTCGTGCACGGTCGCGCGCTACGAGCACGAGGTTGACGCGCAGCGCTGCGAGCTGGCGTGCGAGTTCGGTGCCAAGACCTGCGGACGCGCCGGTGACCAGGGCTCGATATGGCATGTGGGACGCGGCCGGGTTACTTCTTGGCCGCAGCACGCTTGGCGGCCTTATCGATCTGCTCCTGAATGTAGGGGAGCGGATCGATGGGTACACCGCTGCGGCGAAGCGCGAGGTGCAGGTGGTCGCCGAACGACATGCCGGTGTTGCCTACGCGACCGATGAAGTCGCCGATCTCAATCTTGTCGCCGACCTTGCGGTCGTGCGAATCAACCTGCATGTGGCAGTACCTGCTCGTGAGCGTCTCTTCGCTCACCTTGTGCTGGAGTTTGATGCTGAAGCCGCAGCCGTCATTCGCGTACCCAGCTTCGATGACGACCCCCGAGCCGATCGCCGATACGGGGGTGCCGCCCGGCGCCGCAATGTCTTGCGCGTCGTGGAACTGTTCGACCGGGGCGGTGCGGTAGGCAAAGCCGTCAGTCAGTGGGTAATCGCGGTCGAACGCGTTGCGGATCTCGGTGTTCTCCAGGGTGGCAGGATCAACGAGGCCGGCCTCGGGCGTGATCTGCTTATACGATCCTGGGTCGACCCCAAGCTCGACTGACCCAATGGCTCCGAGCGCATCCTGTGTCACGACCGTGTCCGGGCTCTGCAGCTGCTGCTCGGCTCGTGCGGCGCTCGCGTTCGGGTCGCCAAACGCTGACGAGAATGCCGGCAGCGTCGTCGTCACCGCGAGGGTGCCAACACAGGCGAGCGAGAAGGTTGCGGCGGCAAGCTTACGCACCCGGCGCCGCGCAGGCCGAGCGGGAGGCGTCGGGTGTGACGCCGCGTCGGAAGACTCCGGCCCGCGCACCTGATACTCGGGGAGCTTCGTGAAGAAGATGTTCGCGTGTGGATCGACCGGATGGCCGAGCTTCGGCTCAGTTGGCTGCTCTTGCGGCTCGCTGGGCGCGTCTGGCTGCTCCTGCGGCTCGCTGTTGGCGTCCGGCTCGCCGGTGCGCTGCTCCTGCGGCTCGCTCGGTTCCGCTTGCGGTGCGTGCGGCTGCGCTTGCGCTGCATCCGTCTGCGCATGATTGACTACGGGGCGGGCGTCTGCTGACTCTCGCGCCTCGACCTTGAGTCTGGCTTCCCTGAGGGAACGTCGACTCGGATAAGCCGTTGGCTCTTGCGGAGAAAGTGGCATGTAGGAATCATTCAGCGGAGATTGAAGTGCACGGAGAAGGCAGGTCGCTGAGTCCCTGTTCTCCGAAGCTGGAATTGTGCAACCATAGCAGACGATTCTTGGCCGCGGTCGAACTCGTAGGACCTCCACAAATCTGATGTTTTGACACTGGAGGCCTTCGTAAACGGTTGCGGGGAGTAGCTATCTGCTTCACGCGATTGTCACTGTGCAGTGTCTGTGGAGGGTGCTGTGGGGGTCGCTGTGGTGGGCGCTGCGGTGGCAAGCGCGTAGCGTCCGCCCTGCCAGCGGCTGCGAAGCCAGCGGTCGTGGGAAGCGACGAGCACGGTGCCTGGGAACGACTGGATGGCGAGCTCAACGGCCTCGACGAGCGCCAACGACAGGTGGTTCGTTGGCTCATCGAGCAACAGGATCTCGGGCGGATCAGCAATGAGGATTGCGAGTGCGAGCCTCCGTTGCTGTCCGACACTCAGCGCATCAAGCTGCTGCTCCTCATCGCGTACCGCGAGCAACCCGAACCGCTGTAGGGGAACGGCAGCAGCACGTGCCGCGCCGACTCCGTCGACGTAGGTCTCCGCGGCGGTGCGGTTACTCCCGCGCTCACGGGGATCCGCAAAGCTGATCTCCTGGTCGAGGAGGCCGATTTCGCTTGAGGCAGCGACGCGCACAATTCCGCCGGAGAGCGGCTGAAGGCCGGCAAGTGCGCGCAGCAGCGTAGATTTCCCTGCCCCGTTCGGGCCGGTGATGAGCAATTTGTCACCAGCTCGGACACGGAGCGTCGTGGGGGCGAGCCTGCCAGCAACTTCTGCCGAATCGGCAAGGAGCGCGAGCTTGGCCGGTTGAGCAGCCTGCTCTGTCGCCGCACCGGGTTGCTCGCGTGTGGCGGGCCGGAGGGACGCCGGCGCCGCGATGCCGGCAAATGAGAGCTGCGCGGGGGGCGCTGCTATCTGCCGTGCCGTGAGCGCCGCGAGCCGTGAACGGGCGTCGTTTACTCTCCGAGCAACCACCTTCGCGTTGCGGTCAGCGTAGAACTTCTGCGCCATGCGCGTCTCGGTGCGGGGCTTCCAATCCGAGTGCCCAACGGTCTGGCTGTCCCCGACAGCGGCAGTGAGGCGCCGTATCTCCGACTGTTCTTCCGCGTATTTGTGTTCCCACCGCTTGCGCTCGGCGCGGCGAATCTTGAGGTAGTCGGAGTAGCTGCCCGTGAAGCGGGTGACGCCGATGGCGCTGCCGGTGCCGTCGGCGACGAGCCTCTCGGCAACCGATTCCGGCACCTCGGAGGGATCAAGGTCGATGAGTGCCGTCGTCGTGCCGTCGAGGAACGCCCTGTCGTGGCTCGCGAACAGGACGGGTCCGCGCCACGCGGTGAGCATGTGCGCGAGGTAGTCACTCGCATCATCGTCAAGGTGATTCGTCGGCTCGTCGAGGAGCAGCACGTCGGGCGCGTTGAGGAGCAACCAGGCAAGCGACAGTCGCGCGCGTTGCCCGCCCGACATGGCGCGGCTCTCTCTGCTCCTTGGGATGTCGGAGAGCCCGAGTCCGGCGATCACCTGGTCGACTCGGGAGTCAAGCTCCCAGCCGTTGAGCCGCTCGACATCGTCGATTGCGCGCGAGTACGCCGCGGCAGCATCTGCTGCAGCAGCCGAATCTTGGGCGGAGGCGTCCGCGTGAGGCTCCGTGCCTAGGGCTTCGCCGGCGGGCTCGGCGAGCGCCGCGCCCGCGCGGTCCAGCTCTGCGAGCGCAGCGCGCACCGGCGCTGTCGCGCTGTGAATCGCCGTGAGGATCGTGTCTGTCGGCGCGAAGGGCGGCTCCTGGTGGAGGATCCCAATACGCGGCGTGATTCCGGTGGGGGCCACCACTGACACGCTGCCGGCGTCCGCACACTCGAGGTCTGCGGCGATGCGCAGCAGGGTCGACTTGCCAGTACCGTTCTCCCCGATGAGGCCGATCCGGCTGCCAGCAGCAACCGCGAACGAAATGTCAGTGAGCACGCGCCGCGCGCCGAACGACTTCGACACACCCTCAAACAGGAGGTGCGTTGAGGTGTGCGTCGCGGGCTGAGCGAGCTCGTTGGCGCCGTCAGCCGAAGTATCTCGAGTATCCATGTCTCACAAGGATCTCAGACCTTTCGAGCTGCGCCGACGAGATTCGGGTCTGCGGCTCTTCGTTTTGCCCGTGCCGTCCTGAGCTCACCGACCTTTACGGTGATCACGCCGGCGACGATGAGTGCTGCGCCGAGCCACTGCAGCCCAGTGGGAACCACAGCGAGCAGCAGGATCGTCCACACGATCCCGAACAGGGGTTCCGAGTACCCGGTGAAGCTCGACACCGTCGCCCCGAGCCTGCGGGAAGCGGCGACACCGAGCAGGTAGGAGAGCACGGTAGAGATGAGCACCATGCCGGCGACGATGAGCAAGGGGTGAGCTTCAACGCCGGCAATGCTCGCGGGTGTCGTGGTCACCGCGAACGGCAGAACGCCGATCGCCGCGGCGAGCAGGAGCGGAACCGAGCCGATGAGCAGTCCGAGCCCGACGAAGGGGAGTGTCGGGATCCCGTGATCGCTCGCAGCTCCCGTCGCATAGTACGCCGCGTTTCCCGCGGCGGCGACGAGAGCGAAAGCGATGCCGAGGGGATGCAGCGACACGCCTGCGAGCACACCCGAGATCGAGACGACGCCGAGCACTGCGATCGCGGCTCCCGCCAGCGTGACCAGCGATGGAGCGTTCCGGCTGCGCGCCCACATCCAGAACACGAGCATGACTGGGCCAGTGAACTCGATGAGGAGCGCAAGGCTCGGCGGAATGAACTGGACCGCGAGGAAGAATGCCAGCTGACAGCCTGCGACGGCGAGCACGCCGAACACGAGCAGCTGCGGCCACGCGCGACGGACGAGGTCCCAGCGCCCGCGCATGAGCACGACCGTCGGGCCAAGCAGCACGATCGCGGAGAAGCCGATCCGCACGGTAACCGCTGCCCCAGCCGACCAGCCAGCCTGCATGAGCGCGCTCGCGAAGATGCCGGAGAGCGCAAACGATGCCGCCGATCCGATTGCGAGCAGGAAGCCTGTGACAGCTGCGCTGTCTTGGGGTGCCACGTTCGTTCGTGCGCGACGGCTCGCGAGCATCATTGCCTCCGGGGTGCGACTGGTGGTGGATTGGTCGAAGGATATCGTGTTTGCGGGTAATCAATGGACGCCCGCCAGCGAAGCCCCGCTATGGTGGAAGCATGCCTACCGAGCTCGACGAAGAACTGTCAGAAACCGTAGAACTGTCTGAGACGGCGAAGGTCGCGAGAGACCTCATCCGTATCGACACCTCGAACCGGGGCGGTGGCGACGCGAACCCTGAGCGCCCCGCAGCTGACTACGTCGTTGCTTACCTGAAGGATCTGGGCCTCGAGCCCGTCGTCATTGAATCCGACCCAGGCCGCGCGAGCGTCGTGGCCCGGGTAGCAGGCCGCGAGCCCGGCCTTCCGGCGCTCGTGCTCCACGGTCACCTCGATGTCGTGCCAGCAGACCCCGCGAACTGGAGCGTTGACCCCTTCGCTGGAGTAGTGAAGGACGGAATGCTCTGGGGCCGCGGCGCAGTGGATATGAAGGACATGGACGCCATGATCCTCACCGCTACAGCTGAGCTGCTCCGCGCGGGAGAACAGCCACGCCGCGACGTCATCCTCGCGTTCTTCGCCGACGAGGAGAACGGCGGCAAGTACGGATCGCACCACCTCGTTGAGCACTTCCCCGAGTTGTTCGCCGGGGCGGGCACAGCGATCAGCGAGGTCGGCGGCTACTCCATCGACATCGCAGGCAATCGCGCCTACCTCATCCAGACCGGCGAGAAGGCTCTGGATTGGATCCGGCTACGCGCACGCGGCACCGCCGCCCACGGCTCACGCGTCTGGCACGACAACGCGGTGACCCGTCTTGCGGAGGCAATCGCCGCTCTCGGTAGGCACGAATGGCCAATCGCGCTCTGCGACACGACCCGCGAGCTCGTGGACGAGATCGCCCAGCTCGTTGGTGAGGATCCGAAGGAGATCAACCCGGAGGAGCTCGTGCTCAGCCTCGGCAAGGGCGCGGGATTCATCCAGGCGAGCCTGCGCAACACCTCCAACCCGACGGTGCTCACCGCCGGCTACAAGCACAACGTGATCCCCGACACGGCCGAAGCCCTCGTTGACGTGCGCACGCTGCCCACCGAGCAGGAGGAGGTGCGCGCGGAGATCCAGCGCATCGTCGGCGACGACATCGAGATCGAGATTGTGCACTCAGATATCGGCCTTGAGGTGCCGTTCACTGGCGAGCTCGTCGACGCGATGAAGGCGGCGCTCGAGGCCCACGATCCGGGCGCGAAGGTGCTGCCATACATGCTCTCCGGCGGCACAGACAACAAGGCGCTCGCGCGCCTCGGCATCACCGGCTACGGCTTCGCACCGCTCAGGCTTCCTGCCGACCTCGACTTCCCCGGGATGTTCCACGGCGTCGACGAGCGTGTGCCCCTTGACGCGCTTGACTTCGGGCACCGCGTGCTCGCCGATCTGCTTCGTTCATACTGAACCAACCACGCAACTCTCAGTCGCGCTTGGGCTAGTCTGGACGACGGCCCGCAGCGCGTGCCATGAGAGGGAAGGCCACCACCGTATGGGTATTTTCGAGGCGATCATCCTCGGCATCGTCCAGGGACTCACGGAGTTTCTGCCGGTATCTTCGAGCGCACACCTCAGGGTGACGAGCGAACTGCTTGGCATAGGCGATGCGGGTGCGGCGTTCACCGCGATCACGCAGATCGGCACGGAGGCGGCAGTCATTGTCTTCTTCTGGCGAGACATCGTCCGCATCATCGGGCGTTGGTTCAAGTCGCTCTCGGGCAAGACCGTGCCGCGCAACGATCCCGACGCGAAAATGGGCTGGTGGATCATCCTCGGCACGATCCCCATCGTTGTGCTTGGGCTGCTGTTCCAAGACGCGATCGAGAGCACGCTGCGTTCGCTCTGGTTCACCGCGATCTCTCTCATCGTGTTCGGCCTGCTGCTCGGCGTCGCTGACCGTGTCGGCTCGAAGATGCGCCCCATCGAAACACTCACCTGGAAGCACGGCCTCATCTATGGCCTCGCGCAGGCCGCATCGCTCATCCCAGGCGTTTCGCGCTCCGGCGGAACCATCACCGCCGGCCTGTTCATGGGATACAAGCGCGAAGCGGCGGCACGCTACTCGTTCCTGCTCGCTATCCCAGCCGTGCTCGGATCCGGCTTCTACCAGGTGTTCAAGGTCATCAAGTCGCCCGCGAACCAGGCGCCGTGGAGCATGACGATCATCGCGACCGTCGTCGCGTTTGCCATCGCGCTCGTCGTCATCGGCTTCTTCATGCGGTACATCTCCAAGCGCAGCTTCATGCCCTTCGTGATCTACCGCGTCATCATCGGAGGCGTCATCATCGTGCTCCTCCTGAACGGCGTGCTTACTCCCGGGGGCGAAGTTCCCGCGATCGCATTCCAGGACGGTGTGTAATGCGCACGTGGACACCCCCAGAGCTGCCAAAACTACCCGGTAGCGGCGAAGCGCCAAGGCTCTTCAACACCGCGAAGGGGCGCCTCGAGCACCCGGCGATCCAAGACGATCGCGCGACGCTGTACGTCTGCGGGCTCACACCATACGACGCCACCCACATTGGGCACGCGTTCACCTACCTCACGTTCGACATCATGCAGCGCGCTTGGCGCGACGCAGGCATCGAAACCGTGTACGCGCAGAACATCACCGACGTCGACGACCCGCTGTTGGAACGCGCCAACGCGACCGGCGTCGACTGGCGTGCACTCGCCGACGAGCAGATCGGGCTGTACCGCTCCGATATGCACCGGCTTGGCATGATCCCACCGGACAACTTCGTCGCGGTGACCGAGGCGATCGACGAGATCGCCTACGGGGTGAAGCAGCTGCTGGAACGTGGCTTCGCCTACACGGTTGCGACAAGCGACGCCGAGGGCGACGACATCTACTTCGACGTGCGCGGCGCCCAAAAGGAATCGCAGTGGCGACTCGGCGATGTCGCTCCGTACGATCGCTCGCTGCTCGAGACGCTGAGCGCCGAGCGCGGGGGAGACCCGGAGCGCGAGGGGAAGCGCGACGTGCTCGATCCACTGCTGTGGCGCGCGGCACGCGCCGGCGAACCCAGCTGGGACACCGCTGTCGGCGTCGGCCGTCCGGGCTGGCACATTGAGTGCACTGTGATCGCACGGCAGGCGCTCGGCGAGCTCTTCACCGTGCAGGGCGGCGGGCACGACCTCGTGTTCCCGCACCACGAATTCACCGCGGCGCACGCCACCGCGATCTCGGGCAAGCCGCTCGCGCATGCGTACTGCCACGCGGCACTCGTGTCGTACGAAGGCCACAAGATGTCGAAGTCGCGCGGCAACCTCGTCTTCGTATCCAAGCTGCTCGACGGGCAGCACGCAGGTCACTGTGTCGACCCGGCCGCGATCCGCCTCGCGCTGCTCGCGCACCACTATCGCACCGAGTGGGAGTGGTTCGACGCTGACCTCGAGCGTGCTGAACGCAGGCTCGCAGCGTGGCGCGAGGGTCTCGCCAGGGTGAACCCCGAACCGGTGTCGGCGGCGTCCGTTCTGCAGCAGCTCCGCTCATCGCTTGCGAACGACCTCGACACTCCCGTGATGCTCGCAACGCTTGACGCTGCGCTTGATGCGGGTGTCGACCAGCCTGCCCTCATCGCGGACGCCGTCAAGGCGCTCCTCGGGGTCCAGCTCGTGCAGGAAGACGGCTGCGGGATCGAGCCGCAGGGAAGCTAGCGGCGATCCCGCCCGTCGGGATCCGGCCCGTCGGAATCTGACCCGTCGGGGTTGGGGCCAGCCTCACCGTCCTGCTTGGGCTGTTCGGGCTGTTCGGGCTGCTCGGACTGCTCGGGCTGCTCGGCCGCGGTCGGTGCACCCTGCTCCGGCTTCGCGGGTGGCGCTGGCTGCTCCGGCGAAGCTGAGTGCTCCGGCTCGGGACGCGCCTGTCGGCCATCACTCTGGGACCCGAGGCGCGCCTGCTTATCGTCGCGCGAGTCCTGCTCGAGGAACTTCTCGAACTCCGCAGCGAGCGCGTCGCCCGTTGTCTCAGCGGCGAGCGCCTCGTCGCGTGCCTCCTCGAGGCTGCGGATGTAGCGCGTCATGTCGTCGTCGTTCTCGGCGATCCGGTTGATGTTGCTCTCCCAGTCGGTCGCCTGCGCGAACAGCTCGCCGCGGGGGATCACGATGTCGAGCAGCTCCTCGAGCTTGTCGAGGATCGCAAGCGTCGCCTTCGGTGAGGGCGCGGAGTGAACATAGTGCGGCACCTGCACCCAGAGGGACAAGCTGCCGATCGTCGCGGCCTCGAGCGCGATCTCCACGGCCGTGAGAATTCCGGCTGGCCCCTCGTACTCGCTTCGCTCGGCGCCGTAGCGCTCGCGCAGCGTTGGATCCTCTGAGGTCACGTTCGTGATGATGGGACGCGAATGGGGTGCGTCGGAATACATCGAGCCAAGGAGTACGACGAGGTCGACACCCCAGACCTCGGCGAGCTCTACCACCTCATCGGCAAAGTTCTCCCAGTCCCTCCCTGGCTCATACCCTGGCATGAAGAACAGGTCGTGGACGGGCGAGCCGTCGATGCGGGTGATCGTCTCTGTTTCTTCGGCTGCGGCATCCGCTGCGGGTGGCGGGGTGAGCCCGGCAGCCGTCATCGCTGCGGCACCAAACCCTGCGGTACCGGGACGGTGGACTGTGCCGTAGAGCCTCGTGTCTGGCCAGTCAATGGCGCGTCGGCCCTGTTCGTCGCGGAACACCTTCGGTCGCTGCAGTTGCAGGTCGACAAAGCTCTCGCCCCCGATGATGTGGAGCAGTTCGGCCTTCTGCAGGCCGATCAGGTGTTGCAGTGCTTCGGAGGTCGCGTCTCCCGCGTCGCTCCAACCCTGGAACGCGGCGATGAGGACACGCGGCGCGAGATCTCGGTCCGTGGATTCATTCACGCTCCCCAGACTATCTCCCGTGCGGGGTCTCACGGGCACCGCCGGTAGGATAGACCAAATGACGACTCAGACGCACGCCGCCCCGCCTGTAGCCGCACCGCACGGGGGAGCGAATCCCGCTGCCGCACTGTGGGACATGGACGGCACCATCATCGACTCGGAACCGCTCTGGATTCAGGCGGAGATCGCCATGCTCGCCCGTTACGGGCTGAGCTTCCCCGAGGGGATGGAGACGCAGCTTGTCGGGCTCGGTCTGAAGACGGCCGCCGCGCACTTCCAGCAACTCGGCGTTCCGCTTTCCGTAGACGAGATCATCGCCGAGTGGAGCGAGGCCATCGTCGCGGGCCTCGCTACTGATCAGCCGAACTGGGTCGCTGGGGCGACGGAGCTGCTCGCTGGCTTCCGTGAGGTCGGTATCCCGAACGTGCTCGTCACGATGTCGGTGCGCCGCATCGCAGACGCTGTCGTTGCATTGCTTCCCGAGGGGACGTTTGCCGCGGTCATCGCCGGCGACGAGGTCGCGCACGAGAAGCCGCACCCAGACCCCTATCTTCGCGGCGCAGCCGCCGTTGGCGCCGCGGCGGCCGACTGCATCGCGTTCGAGGACTCGCGGCCAGGCGCTGCAGCGGCGCTTGCCGCCGGCGCCGTCGTGGTTGCGGTTCCCGGTGTAGTGCCGCTCGACGCTGGGGCCGCGCACGTTGTACTCCCAACTCTTGCTGGGATCGACGTCGCCGCAGCCTGCGCGCTCTGGGCGCAGCACCGCGCGACCGCAGAGGGTGGATCGGCGCAGGCCGCAGCAAGCTCGGGCGCAGCAAGCTCGGGCGAAGCGACTCCGGCGCTCCGCGGCCCGTTCCGCTTCGGTGACCGTGTGCAGCTCACCGGCCCCAAGGGGCGAATGAACACGATCACGCTTGAGCGCGGGGCCGAGTTCCACAGCCACAAGGGCATGATCCGCCACGACGACATCGTCGATCTTCCAGACGCCTCAGTGATTGCGAACAATAGCGGCGAGGAGTACCTCGCGCTTCGCCCGCTGCTCTCAGACTTCGTGATGTCGATGCCGCGCGGCGCTGCCATCGTGTACCCGAAAGACGCGGCCCAGATCGTGTCGCTTGCCGATATCTTCCCCGGCGCTCGCGTCGTCGAAGCTGGTGTCGGCTCTGGCGCGCTCTCGCTGCACCTGCTCCGCGCCGTCGGCCCACAGGGTGAGGTGCACTCGTTCGAGCGCCGCGAGGAGTTCGCCGACATCGCTCGCGAGAACGCGCGCGCTTACGCCGGAACGCACCCGGCAAACTGGACGGTGCGCGTCGGCGACCTCCAGGAAGAGCTTCCAAACGCACTCGAGGCCGACTCGGTCGACCGCGTCGTGCTCGACATGCTCGCGCCGTGGGAATGCGTGGATGTCACCGCGAACGCGCTCGCCCCAGGCGGTGTCGTGATTTGCTACGTTGCCACCGTAACCCAGCTCTCGCGCACCGTCGAAGAGCTTCGCCGGTCGGGGCGCTTCACGCACCCGCAGGCCTCGGAGACGATGGTGCGCGGCTGGCACGTTGAGGGCCTTGCCGTGCGCCCGGACCACCGTATGGTTGGCCACACCGGCTTCCTCGTCACCGCACGCAAGCTCGCGCCCGGCACAGCGCTGCCGAGCCTCAAGCGTCGCGCTTCGAAGAGCGATTTCTCTGAGGCCGACATGGGCAACTGGCTTCCCGACATGGGGCCTGACGCCGATCCTGCCGCGTGGAGCGAGGAGAGCGTCGGCCAGCGGGTGAAGAGCGACAAGATCCTCCGGAAGAAGGCACGCGAGGCTGGGCGCATCGCCGATCACCGCGCTGGAATCGATTCCGCAGCACCCGCAACCACGATCACTCCTGAAGACTCGGGCGAGTAACGCCCGAACCCCAGCGACCGCCCGCTAGGATGGGCTGGTTCGCATTCGACGCACTCGAGAGGTGTTACATGCTTCGTCGCATTGCCCCAGCGGTTCTGACCGTCGCTGTTTCCGCCGTTGCCCTGACGGGCTGCAGCTCAATTGATGCGGGCGAGGTGGATCGCGGCGAGTGCACTTCGTCCCTTGGCGCAGGTGCGCTGAGCGACAACGTTGTGGTGCTCGGAGGGTTTGGTACCGCCCCGGAGGTGTCGATCCCCGCTGACACGAAGATCACCTCGTCGCAGCGTACGGTCGTTGACGATTCCGGCGTGCGTGCGGGAACGAAGGTCGCGGGTAACGACACGATCGCGTCCGTAAACTTTGCCTTCTACGACCAGGAGACAGGCGAGCAGCTCTTTGCGAGCTCAGGCTTCGGCGGCGCCGCAGACACGAACGAGTTCTTCCTGCTCTCCGAGGAGGCAATGAACCCGCTCAGCGCGGCCGTGCAGTGCGCCGTGCCTGGCGAGCGGGTCGTGCTTGCCCTGAGCCCGCAAGATGCGCTCCCGCTGCGACAGCAGCTCGGTGGCACCCCAGATTCTGCCCTCGTCGCCGTGATGGACGTCGAGGCCGTCGCAGGCTTCACCGCTGAGGGCAACGCTAAGGGCCTGCCCAACGGATTCCCTGCAGTGGTCACAGACGAGAACGGCCAGCCCGGCCTTGTGCTCCCGCCGCGGAGCGCTCCTGTCGGCCTCACTTCAGCCGTGCGCATCGCCGGTGACGGCGAGGACGTCACCGCTGAGGGCCGCCTGCTCGTGCAGATGCTCGCGGTCAGCTGGGACGGCTCGGTACTCACGAACACGTGGGCCGACGGCAACCCGCAGCTGCTCCCGGGGGAGACCGAAGCGGCCGGCCAGGGGCTTGCGTTCCGCGCTGACCTCACCGGCGTACCGGTCGGCTCGCAGGTGGTCATCACCGAGGGTGGCGACAACGCTCGGGTCATCGTGCTCGATATCCTCGCGGCGGGCTAGTTCGGCTCGCTCGTGGCCCGGTCGAAGGTTCCGAGCGAGGAACGGGTGTTCAGCCTCGTCCTCGCGCTCGTCGCGAGTAGCGGCGGGCTGACAAAGCACGAACTCCTGTCCTCCGTCTACGGCTACTCCGAGCGCTACCGTGACGATGCGCAGCGGGGTTCGCTCGAGCGGCAGTTCGAGCGGGACAAAGAGCAGCTGCGGCAATTGGGGATCCCCGTCGAGACCATCGACTCGCCCGGCGAGCCTGGCAACAACCAGCTCATGCGCTACCGCATTTCCAAGGCCGCCATGCAGGTGCCAGAGGGGCTCTCGTTCAGCGACAGAGAACTCATGATGCTGCGCATGGCCGTGCTTGCCTGGCGCGAGGGTAGCCTCACCGACGAGGCGCGCCGTGCCGCGATGAAACTCGAATCGCTCGGCGGCGGCCGCGATCCGCTCAGCACGGGTGTGAGCGCCGGCTTCGGTGCCGCCGAACCATCCGCTCCCGCGCTCCTTGCCGCGATCGAAGCAGGCCAGATCGCCGAGTTTCTCTACCAGCTGCCCGAGCGTGACGCCCCGCTGCTTCGCCGGGTGTACCCGCTGCAGCTGCGCCGGTTTGAGGGGCGCTGGCACGTCATTGCCTACGATGTCGAGCGGAAGGCATCCCGTGTGTTCCTGCTCGCCCGCATCTCCGGGCAGGTCTCGAGTATGGATCCAAAACCCGGCGAGGAACAGCGTCCGGGCGACGCTTCGGAACTCGTCGATCGCGCCGTTGACGCGCTCGAGCGGCTCCAGCGGGACACGGCGGTAACGCTAAGGGTGCGGCCGCGATCCCGCGCCGACGCCAGGTTCTCACCCGGCGCAGAGGTGCTCGCGGACGACGAAGGCGGGCGCGTATTGCGGTTTGGCACGGTCGACATCCACGAGCTTGCGTCGCTCGTTGCTGGCTACGGCGCGGACGCCATTGCGGTCGCGCCCGAACGCCTGCGCGATGCGGTACGTGCCCTGCTTGGGCGCGTTGACACCGCGCACGGTGGACTCACCGGCGCTGCGGCCGAACCGACCGTCGCCGACGCGGAGGGAACACACTGATGGCACGCCCAATGCTCGCGGCGGATCGCGTGCTCCTTCTGCTGTCGCTCGTGCCATACCTGCGCGAGCACGGGCCCACCCCGATCGCAGAGCTCGCTCGCACGTTCGACGTCGACCCGCGCATGCTCAGGAACCTCATCGGGTTCCTCGGCACCGCAGGAATCCCTGGCGAGACGCTCTCGTATCAGCACAACGATCTCTTCGACATCGACTGGGACGAGTTCGAGGAACGGGACACGGTCTCGCTCACCCAGACCGTCGCCATCGATGAGACTCCGCGATTCACGGGGGTCGAGACCGCCGCGCTCCTCGCGGGACTCGCTGCACTGCAGCCGCTGCTTTCGGATGCCGACGCTGATCTTGCGGCGGCCCTCGGTGAGCGACTCGCCGCGGTGATGGGCAGCGCTTCGCTCCCGGCAGTCGTCGTTTCGGCCATGGACGCCACCGCCGACCTGCCCGCCCTCGTCGGTGCGGTCGATGCGGGTATGGCCGTGCGTTTCAGCTACCGCGACGCACACGGGGTGGATTCGGTTCGCACGGTGCACCCGACCTCCCTCATGGAACGCGAGGGAACCTGGTACCTGCACGGCTACAACGTCGAGCGCGATGCTCAGCGCACGTTCAGCGTCGCGCAGCTCAGCGATCTTGAGGTGCTTGAGCGATTTGCACCGCCGCCCGCCCCGGCAGGCGGCGGTGCATCGAGCGGCGCAGCGAGCCGCGAGGTCGACTCGATCACCGAGATGCTCGCTATCGTGCCGGTGCGACTCCTCGGAGCGATCCGCGGCTTCGCGCCGCAGGAGGCGTCCGTCGCCGGAGTTGAGATCCCCGAAGGGAGCGTTCTCGTGAAGATCGATGCCTGGCACGCCGGCGCAGCTGTGCGGCTGGCGCAGCACGGTCCGGGTGAGATCGAGATCGTCGCACCGCCCTCAGCACGTGCGGCGGTGAGCGCGTGGGCCGAGGAGGCACTCGCTGCCTACGGGGAGCAACAGGGCGGGCACTCCGGCGAGTAGCCCGGCGACTCGCAGCCGGAGGGCGATAGAATTGCGGCATGTCGAAAGAGGCGCGCACGTCGCGTAACCGGGAGGGGCGGATGAGCCTCGGCGAGCACCTCGTTGAGCTCCGAAAGCGCCTAATCATCTCCGCTATCGGTCTCGCCGCCGGTCTCGTCGGCGGGTTCCTGCTCGTAGATATCGTGTGGGATCTGCTCCGGCAGCCCATCAACGACCTGCAGCTGCAGGGCAGGGAAGCCGCGCTCACCTACAGCGCGATCACCGAGGGATTCGACCTGCGCATCCAGATCGCGCTCTTCATCTCGGTGATCATCACCGCACCCGTGTGGCTGTACCAAATCTGGGCATTCCTCGCCCCCGGCCTCACGCGCAGAGAGAAGCTCTACGGTGTCGGATTCCTTGGAGCGGCCGTTCCGCTGTTCCTCGGCGGCGTATTCGCCGCGTGGATGATACTCCCGAACATCGTCCGCCTGCTTTCCACGTTCCAACCAAGCGAAGACGCCTTCTTCCTGCAGGCGCGGCTGTACGTCGATTTTGCGGTGAAGCTCATGCTGGCCGTCGGCGTCGGCTTCGTGATGCCCGTCGTGCTCGTCATGCTGAACTTCGTCGGGATTATCCGAGGCAAGACCATCCTCAAGGGTTGGCGCGTCGCGATCCTCATCATTGTCTTGTTTGCCGCGCTCACCACCCCAGCTGCCGACCTGTGGAGCATGTTCCTGCTCGCGGCGCCGATGGTGGTGCTGTTCTTCATCGCCGTTGGCATCGCGCTGCTGCACGACAGACGACTCGGTAAGCGGCGCGCTGCCGAGTTCGAGGAGTACGGAATTGACCTCAGCGAGCCCGATCTCAGTGAATTTGACGACGATGCACCGGCGAAACCCACCCAAGCACAGCCACGGAAGGCGCGCAGCGACTCGTGAACGAAACCGTCATCAGCCCTGATCCACCGCGCGCGCACGACACCGCTCTCGCGCACTTCGAATCCCGCATCGCCTACCCACTCGACCCCTTCCAGCGCAACGCCTGCGAGCGCCTCGAAGCCGGCAGGAGCGTGCTCGTTGCCGCCCCGACAGGCTCCGGCAAGACCACCGTCGCCGAGTTTGCCGTGTACCTCGCCAGGCGCGAACGCGACGCAAAGATTTTCTACACCGCCCCGATCAAGGCGCTCTCCAATCAGAAGTTCCACGAGCTCTGCGCGGAGTACGGCGAGGACGAGGTTGGACTGCTCACAGGCGACGTAAACATTCGTTCCAACGCCCCCATCGTCGTAATGACGACCGAGGTGCTGCGCAACATGATCTACGCCGACTCGCCAACGCTCGCAGACCTCGCCTTCGTTGTGCTCGACGAGGTGCACTATCTCGGTGACCGGTTCCGCGGTGCGGTGTGGGAAGAGATCATCCTGCACCTCCCACGAACGGTGCGGCTCGTGTCGCTCTCCGCGACGGTGTCCAACGCCGAGGAGTTCGGCGATTGGATGCATGCGGTTCGGGGTGAGACAGACGTTGTTCTCTCCGAGCACCGGCCGGTACCGCTCTACCAGCACGTGCTGACCACCAAGGCGCTGCTTCCGCTGTTTGTTGACCGCGAGGGCGAGCTCGCCCGGTCAGGCAAAGTGAATCCCGAATTGCGGATGCTCGGACGGGGGAGAGGCGGTCGAGGCCGCGACAGCGACGGGAACGGCGACAGGCGGCGATCGCGCGGCGGCCCGCCCCAGCGGCGGACGCGGCGCATCTCTCGCGGCGACATTGCGCGCGCGCTCGACGAGACGAAGCTGCTTCCTGCAATCGTGTTCATCTTCAGCCGCAACGGTTGCGACCAGGCAGTGCGTCAGTGCATGTACGAGGGCATTACCCTCACCACGCGTGAGGAGCGCGAGGAGATCAGGCGCGTCGCGCACGGGCTGGTCGACAGCATGAGCGCCGAAGACCGGAGGGTGCTCGAAACGCGCGAGTGGATCGCGGGTCTCGAGCGTGGCGTTGCGTCGCACCACGCCGGCCTCCTGCCCGCATTTAAAGCGGTGGTCGAGCAGTTGTTTCAGCGGCGCCTCGTCAAGCTCGTCTTTGCGACCGAGACGCTCGCCCTCGGCATCAATATGCCGGCACGCGCCGTCGTCATTGAACGCCTCGACAAGTTCAACGGTGAGCAGCGCGTCCCGCTCACGTCAGGTGAGTTCACGCAGCTCACGGGCCGGGCGGGGCGACGCGGCATCGACATCGAGGGGCACTCGGTAGTCGTATGGAGCGACGCGGTCGACGTCGAAGAACTCTCGCAGCTTGCTGGGACCAGGTCGTTCCCGGTGAAATCTACGTTCCGTCCGACAGCCAACATGGCCGTGAACCTGTTGCAGCGCCTGAGCTACACGCAGGCGCGAGACACGCTCGAACTGTCGTTCGCACAGTTCCAGGCCGACCGCGCTGTCGTTGATCAGGCGCGAGAACTGCAGTCCGCGCAGTCCTCGCTGCAGGGATACGAAGCCGCTGCAGCCCGCGCGCAGGGCTCCGACAAGAAGCGCTGGGAGGATCGCGCACGGAAGCTGCGGAGGCAGCTCGAGCGTGGGCGTAGGCAGGTGGCGAACCGCACCGGCACGATAGCGCGGACGTTCGAGCGCGTCGTCGAGGAGCTCCTCGAGCTCGGCTACCTTGCGGGGGACACCCGATCCGGGGAACTCACCGTCGCCCCGTACGGGGAACTCCTCAGGCGTATCTACGGCGAACGCGATCTGCTCGTCGCCGAGTGCCTGCGACTAGACCTGTGGCGCGGACTCGACGCGCACGGCCTCGCCGCGATGTGTTGCGCGCTGAGCTACGAGCCAAGACGCGACGACGAGTCACCGCAGCGCGGCCCAGGCGGCAAGTTCGGTCAGGCCTTTGATCGCGTGCTCGACCGGTGGGTAGTGCTTGACGGTCTCGCCGACCACTACCGGCTGCCGCGCGCCGATATGCCGCACGCCGGCCTCGCCGCAGGAATGTATGACTGGGCGAAGGGCGCGACGCTTGAGCGCGTACTTGAGTCGAGTGGGCTTGGCGCTGGCGATTTCGTTCGCTGGACAAAACAAACGATTGACATGGTTGATCAGGTGTCGCAGGCATGCGAAGACGGCGTCTCGCATTCGGGGCTGGCGGACGACGCAGCGCGACTCGGCGTGCTTGCCGCCCTCGCGCGTGACGCGAAGCGCTCAATCAGGCGGGGGATCGTGGAGACCGCTAGCTCCTCATGACCACTGTGCTCCCTCACGCGGCTTCGTCCGCGCTCCGCGCGGCACCGGTGCGACTGCCGTGGTGGCTCGCGATTCCCGCCGCCGCCCTCGGCGGCTTCCTCCTCGACATCGCCAACCCGGGAGCGGCGATCTGGCCCCTCGCGTTTCCCGCGGTGTTCCTCGTGCTTGCGAGCTGGTGGCAGCAGCGGATCGGGGTCGCGATGCTCGCGGGGCTCGCCGCTGGCGCTGCGTTCTGGCTGTCGCACCTCAGCTGGCTGACGCTGTATCTCGGGCCGGTGCCGTGGCTCGGGCTCTCTGCGGTGATGATGGCCTGGTTCACGCTGCAGGGCGGGGCGACCGCTGTTGCTACGCGCGGCCTTGCCGCTCTGCTGAACCGGCACCCTCGCATCGCTCGCTCGGTCACGGTGATAGCGCAGGCCGTCGCCGCCGCTGGCATCTGGGTGCTCCGTGAAGCCATCCAGGGCAGCTGGCCCTACAACGGCTTCGCGTGGGGCCGGGTCGCGCACGTGTTCGCCGAGTCACCCCTCGGCTCGCTCGTCTCCTGGCTCGGGTTTGCGGGCCTGAGTGGTCTTATCGTGTTCGCGCTCGCGCTCATCGTCGCGGTCATCGCCCGCCAGCTCCCGGGCGCGAGCCCGGAACGTGGCGGCACAGCGGTTTCGGCGTCGCCAGGCCGCACCGGCAGACGCGCCGTTCCAGGAGCGATCGCGGCGACCGTTGCGGCTGCGGCGGTGTTCGGCCTAGCGTTCGTGCCCGTAGCTGGGCTTGAACAGACGGGATCGCTGCGTGTCGCTGCGATCCAGGGCAACTCGAAGTCTGGGATATTCGACGATCGTGAGTCGGGCGACGTCTACGCAGACCACGTGCGAGCGACAGAGGATCTGCTCGACAAGCTCGAGGCCGCCGGCGACAGTGTTGACGTCGTCGTGTGGCCCGAGAACTCCGCGGAATTCGCGTTCACACACAACCCGCTCAGGGGGCGCGAGGTCGCACTGCTGTCAGAGCGCGCCGGCGCCCCGATCGTCGTCGGGTCGGTGCTCGCAAACGACGACGGCACCTACACGAACAGCTCAGTGGTGTGGGGGCCAGACGGCCAAGCGGATTCGGCCGCCGGAACTCGCTATGACAAACGCTTCCCGGTGCCGTTCGCCGAGTACATGCCGAACCGCAGCTTCTATCGTGCGCTCGCACCGGACCTCGTTGACCTCGTGCAGCTCGAGTACGAGCACGGCCAACTGCCACCAGTGCACGGGTTTGCCGCGCTCGGCCGTGAGGTCGTTGCCGGCGTTGCGATCTGCTTCGACATTATCTTTGACGATCAGGCCGAGCGCATGGTTGCCGAGGGTGCCGAGGTCATCTTCGCGCCGACGAACAACGCCGACTTTGGCCGCACGGAGGAGAGCGTGCAGCAGCTCCAGATTGCGCGCCTGCGTGCGATCGAGACGGGCAGGGCTGTCGTCAACATCTCCACGGTGGGCACGAGCAGGATCATCGCACCAGACGGGCGAGACCTCTCCGGGCTCGAACCGTTCACCAGCGGCTCCATGGTCGCTGACGTCCCGCTCGTTACGGGCAAGACTCCCGCGCTGCGATACGGCGCGCTCATCTCTGGCGCGTGGATGGTGCTCGGAGCGGCGGGCCTGATCGCGGGAAGCGCAGCGTTGCTGCGCGACCGGAGAATCCGCTCGGCGAGCGGTGCCGCCGAGGCGAGCGGTGCAGCGGAGGGGCCCGCTACTTAGCGGTTCCGCGCCGTGCGCGAAGCAGCTTCAGCCGCTCCTCGAGGAGTTCTTCGAGCTCCTCGCGCGAGCGCCGCTCGATGAGCATGTCCCACGGGGTGCGCTGAGCAGATTCCTTCGCCTCGAGCTCGGCGCGCGCGGTGCGGCCAGCTTCGTCGTCGAGGAAGCCGATCTCGCCGCTGCGCTGGTCGGCCCACTCCGGCGGCGGCTCGGCATCAGCGTCGAAGATGACTGCGAAGCTCACGCCCTTGTCCGTGACGTACTCGACCGTGCGGCGCGGGGAAAGTTCGACCCCGGTCTCGCCCTGCAAACTAGTCGAGCCGATCCTGGACCCCTTGAGTGTTCGATCGGCCATGAAAGCCTCCCTCGCCTGGTACGGCGCTGATATGCCCTGGTGCACAGACAGCGCCGGATGGCACTGCCAGCTGGGACTGCCGGTTGGCACAGCCGCCGAGTTCTTCGCAGCGTATCGCGAATCGGGCGCCGAGTACACCCCCTGATAGCTTCTGGCAAAGTCTCGTGAGGCACGCGGGGCATACTCGCGTGAGCGTCCGCGTGGACTACGCTGAGACGAGTTCGAACGCCCACCCACTCACACTCTGAGGGAACCACACTGTGACTGAGACCGTTGCCACCCCACCGCTCGACGCCGGAAGCCTCGCAGGCCGTAGGGCCCTCGTAACCGGATCCTCCCGTGGCGTCGGTGCCGACACCGTCCGCTACTTCGCCGAGGCCGGCGCTGACGTCGTCGTGAATTTCCGCAACAAGGCGCCTCGCGCAGAGAAGCTTGGCGCTGAGCTGCGTGAGCTCGGTGTGCGCGCGCTCGTGCAGGGCGCCGACCTTACGGATCCTGCGTCCGTGCACGGCATGATGGACGCAATCAAGGCTGACTTTGGCGGGCTCGACGTGCTCGTGCTCAACGCCTCTGGCGGCATGGAGTCAGGCATGGCCGAAGACTACGCCCTGCAGCTCAACCGTGACGCGCAGCTCAGCGTGCTCGATGCAGCGCTGCCGCTCATGGGTGAGGGGTCGCGGGTCGTGTTCGTCACGAGCCACCAGGCGCACTTCATTCGCACGACGCCGACAATGCCGGAGTACGAGGCCGTCGCGCTGTCCAAGCGGGCGGGGGAGGACGCGCTCCGCGAGCGCATCCCGGCGCTCACCGAGCGTGGCATTGGTTTCGTCGTCGTCTCAGGCGACATGATCGAGGGCACCGTCACTGCGACGCTGCTGAACCGGATGAACCCTGGCGCGCTCGAGGAGCGTCGCGAGCAGGCTGGGAAGCTCTACAACGTCGCGGAGTTCGCCGCGGAGGTCGCCCGCGCTGCGGTCGATGAGGTGCCTGCCGACAACACCCGTCTCGTCGGCGACGTGACGAGCTTCGGCGCGTAGCTCACAAGGGTCACTATGGCGTCGCAGCGAAAGCGACGATCAGCTGCCAGCTTTGAGCAGCGCCATGATCCTCGCGGCTGCGACGTCGGCGCCGGCCGGGGAGCGACGCAAACGCTCCCCGGCCGCAGCGGCGTTCCTGCGGAGCGCGGTGTCTGCGAGCGTGGTCGCAATGGCTTCGCGGATGCGGGCCGCCCCAGCTGAGCGCGAAAGCACCGTGGCGAGCCCTGCGGCGGCGAGCGTGTCAGCGATCAACCGCTGGTCTGATATCGGGTTGATGGGCAGCAGCAGCAAGGGGACGCCGTGCGCGAGCGCCCGCATTGTCGTCGAGTGTCCGCCGTGTCCGATGACGAGATCCATGGCTGGCAGCATCCCCTCGTGTGGCGCCCAGCCGCGCACCTCGACGTTCGGTGCCCCGGTGAGCTCGCCGCCAAGGTCAACTCCGCCGGTCGTGACCACAGCGTCAACGGGCAGCGTTGAGAGTGCGGCGATGGTGCGGCGGTACACACCGAGCATCCCCGGCCAGTCGGTTGAGCTGAGCGCGACGAGCACGCGTGGGCGCGTGCCCCTGTCGAGGGGTTCCGCTCCCTGCTCGGCCGTGCCAACCCAGGTGAAGTCGCGCATCTCGCGCACGCCGCTCATCGGGTCGAGCTCCGGGTCGGCGAGCACGATTCTGGCGGCGGCCGAACGCCAGAGCGTTCGCGGGCGAAGGCCGAGCGCCCACAGCGCCCTCCCCGGCACCCCGCGGTCGAACCTGCCGTAGAAGAATCCGCCGAACGAGTGGAAGAGCACTGCCACCCTCGCGCCTCCCGCGAGAGCGCCCCTGAGCGGCGCAGCGAGTAAACAGTCAACGATGACCACGTTTGGTCGGCTGCGCGCGACGAGCGCGGCGCTCAGGCGCGACGCGCCACGGCCCGCGACGAGCCGCACCATGCCGCTGGTCTTCCGCAGGCCCCTTCCGCCGTACTCCGAGGTCGTCGCGAGCGAAGGCGGGTAGTGACGCTGCGTGAAGCGTGTCCGGCCCTGTGGGAGGCCAGCGATCTCGATGTCGAGACCGCGCCTGGCGAGGGCGTTCGCGAGCGCGAGTGTCGGTGGCAGGTTTCCGCCGAGGTCAGCGGTGATGAACAGCGCCTTCACTGGTGTGCACCTCTCTCGCGGCCCCCGTGCGGTCCAGTGTAGGTGCGGGCCGACCTGCTGTGCGAGCGCCAGCGGGCCCCTGCGCATGAGCTGTCCGGGAACTGTGCTCGAGCCCGTCCTGTGCGGTCGACGCACAAACCTTCCGAATAATCGCACCCCTGAATGGCGAATATCGCGCAATATGTGCAGAAACTGCGCTCGCCGATTGTGTTGGTCGAAGAAAGTAGTGCTAGATTCAAAAACCCCGCGGTTGCTGTCGCCGCGTGCGGCCCCCGGGTCGGCGCCATGAGAGCAGCCGTCCCGCCCGGGTCGCCGACGTCCCGCCGAGAGAAAGGACGTCGATGCCGACGCCTATCGACCCCGCACGTGCCGCAGCGAATGCGCTGCCGCCAGCCATCGGCCTGTACGATCCAGCGAACGAGCACGACGCATGCGGGCTCGCATCCGTCGTCTCCCTCCGGAGCGAAGCGAGCCACCGAATCGTCGCCCTCGCGCTCGAGGCGCTCGAGAACCTCGAGCACCGTGGCGCCGTCGGATCAGACGCTGGAACTGGCGACGGCGCCGGGATCCTCAGCGAACTGCCCGATCGACTGATCAGGGAGCAGTGCACCGCAGCGGGCGAAGCACTCCCGCCAGCGGGGGAGTACGCAGCGGGGCTCGTGTTCCTGCCACAGGCATCGACCGAGCGCCGCGCGGCACGCTATCGGATCGCCGCCATCGCGGCGGAGGAGGGCCTCCGTGTGGTCGCCTGGCTGCCCGTGAGCGTCAACGAAGCAGTGCTCGGCGCGAGCGCGCAGGCGGCGGCGCCGCGGATCGAACAGCTCGTGCTCGCCGACGTCGCTGGCGCGGCGAGCGGCCCGGCACAGCTCGAGCGGATGGCGTTTAGGGCGCGCAAACGGATTCAGCATGAGACGGGCACCTACCTGCCATCGCTCTCCGCACGCACGATCGTCTACAAGGGCATGGTCACCACCCTCCAGCTCCCTGCCTTCTACCTGGATCTCAGCGACGAGCGCTTCGAGAGCCGCTTCGCGATCGTGCACTCGCGCTACTCGACGAACACCTTCCCCTCGTGGCACCTCGCGCAGCCCCTCCGCCTCGTCGCGCACAACGGCGAGATCAACACCGTGCGCAGCAACCGAAATTGGATGCGGGCGCGCGAGGCACAACTCAGCTCGGACGCGCTCGGAGATATCCGGCAGCTCCTCCCGATCTGCTCACCGGACGGCAGCGACTCGGCGAGTTTCGACGAGGTGCTTGAGCTGCTCGTCATGAGCGGCAGGTCGCTCCCGCACGCCCTCGCGATGATGGTGCCAGAGGCGTGGGAATCGCACACCGGCCTCGACGCGGAGCTCGTCGACTTCCTCGAGTACCACTCGCTCGTCATGGAGCCGTGGGACGGCCCAGCCGCCATGATCGCGACCGACGGCAACGAACTCGTCGCGCTCCTCGATAGGAACGGCCTGCGCCCCGGACGCTACCTCACCACCACGGACGGCCTGCTCGTCATTGCGAGCGAGACTGGCGTGCTCGACATCGACACTGAACTCGTTGCCACGCGCGGCAGGCTCCGCCCTGGCCGCATGCTCGCCGTGCACCTGGACAGCGGCGAGATTCGTGACGATCGTGAGGTAAAGCGCGACCTTGCTGCGCTCGCGCCGTGGGGTGACTGGCTTGAAGAGGGCAGGATCCGCCTCGCGGACGAGCCGGAGCGCGAGCACCTCGTGCACCCGCCGGCGTCCATCAGTCGGCGGCAGCGCACCTTCGGCTACACCGAGGAGGAGCTGCGGCTGATCCTCACGCCGATGGCGCGCGACGGCGTAGAGCCCCTCGCGGCAATGGGCTCTGACACACCGATTGCGGTGCTCTCCGAACGACCGCGCCACCTGCACGACTACTTCATCCAGCAGTTCGCACAAGTGACGAACCCACCGCTCGACGCGCTCCGAGAAGAGCTCGTGACGAGTCTCCGCGCCGGAATAGGGCCGCAGGCGAACCTCCTCAGCCAGTCGACTGAACACGCACGGCAGGTCATCCTCGACTTCCCGGTCATCGACAACGACGCCCTCGCCCGGATCCAGCACTTCGGCGATGACCCTGAGCGCGAGCGCACCGTCACGATCCGGGGCCTCTACCCCGTTGACTTCGGCGCGAAGGGGCTCGCCGACCGGCTCGAGGCGATGTGCTGGGAGGCGAGCGCAGCGATTAGGGAGGGCGCGGAGTTCCTCATCATCTCCGATCGCGACTCGAACAAGGACCTTGCCCCCGTCCCAACGCTGCTCGCCGTATCGGCAGTGCACCACCACCTCATACGTGAGGGTGAGCGGATGCGGGTCGCGCTCATTGCCGAGGCAGGCGATGTGCGCGAGGTCCACCACGTCGCCGCGCTCATCGGATACGGGGCAGCAGCGGTGAACCCCTACCTCGCAATGGAAACCGTCGGCCTCCTCGTGCGCGACGGCTCGATCACCGGCCTCACCGAAGAGGCGGCGATCGCCAAGCTCATCACCGCGCTCGGCAAGGGCCTTCTGAAGGTCATGAGCAAGATGGGCATCTCAACCGTGTCGTCGTACTGCGGCGCGCAAACCTTTGAGGCGATTGGCCTGTCGCGCGAGCTCGTCGCACGCTACTTCACCGGCACAGCGTCCCGGCTTGGTGGCGTGGGTCTCGACGTGCTCGCGGCCGAGGTCGCCTCCCGGCACCGAGCGGCCTACCCGGACGATTCAGCGCCGCTCGCGCACAAGCAGCTCGAGACGGGCGGCGAGTACCGCTGGCGCCGGGGTGAGGAACCGCACCTGTTCGACCCGGAAACGATCTTCAAGCTTCAGCACGCGACGCGCACCGGCAAGCGCGAGATCTTCGCCGAATACACCGCGAGGGTGAACGAGCAGCAGGAACGCCTCATGACGCTCCGCGGCCTGTTCCGATTCGCACCGCACCGGGAGCCAGTCGACCTGGCCGAGGTGGAGCCGGTGTCGGAGATTGTGCGGCGCTTCGCCACTGGCGCCATGAGCTACGGCTCGATCTCGCCGGAGGCGCACGAGACGCTCGCGATCGCGATGAACCAGCTCGGCGGCCGTTCAAACACCGGCGAGGGCGGTGAGGCGGAGGATCGTCTGCTCGACCCGGAGCGGCGCAGCGCGATCAAGCAGGTCGCCTCAGGCCGCTTCGGCGTGACGAGCATGTACCTCACGCACGCGGACGAGATCCAAATCAAGCTCGCGCAGGGCGCGAAGCCGGGGGAGGGCGGCCAGCTCCCGCCAGGCAAGATGTACCCGTGGATCGCGCGGACACGGCACGCGACCCCTGGCGTCGGCCTCATCTCGCCCCCGCCGCACCACGACATCTACTCGATCGAGGATCTCAAGCAGCTCATCTTCGACCTCAAGCGCGCGAACCCTGCCGCTCGGATCTCGACGAAGCTCGTCGCGCAGAGCGGTATCGGGCCGGTGGCCGCTGGCGTAGCGAAGGCGCTCTCCGACGTGATCCTCGTCTCTGGCCACGACGGCGGAACGGGCGCGAGCCCGATGAACTCGCTCAAGCACGCTGGCTCGCCGTGGGAGCTCGGGCTCGCCGAGGTGCAGCAGACGCTCATGCTCAACGGGCTGCGCGAGCGCGTCGTCGTGCAGGCTGATGGGCAGCTGAAGACCGGCAGGGACGTCGTCATCGCCGCGCTCCTCGGTGCCGAGGAGTTCGGGTTCGCAACCGCCCCGCTCGTCGTGTCCGGCTGCATCATGATGCGCGTCTGTCACCTCGACACCTGCCCCGTAGGCGTCGCGACGCAGAACCCCGAGCTGCGCGAGCGGTTCACGGGCCAGGCGGCGCACATCGTGAACTTCTTCACGTTCATCGCCGAGGAGGTGCGCGAGATCCTCGCGAGCCTCGGCTACCGCTCGCTCGCAGAGGCCGTCGGCGACACTGCGGCGCTCGACGTCGACGAGGCGGTGCGGCACTGGAAGGCGGAGGGCCTCGACCTCTCCGGCGTGCTTCGCGGGCCGGTGTTCGCAGAAACGGAGCCACGACGCCACGGCGTCGACCAGGATCATGAGCTCGGCGAGCACTTCGACGTGCACCTCATCGAGCTCGCCCGCGACGCGCTCGAGGAGCGTGAACCCGTGGTGATCGACCTCCCGATTCGCAACCTCCACCGCGCGGTGGGAACGATGCTCGGGCACGAGGTCACGCGCCGCTTCGGCTCCGCTGGCCTCACCCCCGAAACGGTCGACGTGACGCTGCGAGGCTCTGCTGGCCAATCGCTCGGCGCGTTCTTGCCGCCGGGGATCACGCTCAGGCTCATTGGCGACGCAAACGACTATGTCGGCAAGGGGCTGTCTGGCGGCGAGATCGCGATCCGCGCGCACGACACACAGGCGCCTGCCGTAGGCGGCGCAACGAACGTTCTCGCCGGCAACGTCATCGGGTACGGAGCGACGAGCGGTGCGCTGTGGATCGCGGGTTCTGTCGGGGAGCGCTTCCTGGTGCGCGGCTCCGGGGCGACCGCGGTGGTCGAAGGAGTTGGCGACCACGCGCTCGAGTACTTCACTGGCGGATTCGCGCTCGTGCTCGGGCCGACGGGGCGCAACTTCGGTGCGGGCATGTCCGGCGGCGAAGCCGTCATCCTCGACCTCGATCCCGAGCACGTGAACGCGGCCGAGCTTGCCGCAGGCTCGCTCCTCCTCCAGCCCCTCGGCAGCGGCGAGATCGCTGTGGAGGTCGAGCAGGAGCTCGTCGCGAAGATCCGCTCACTGCTCGTGCGGCACGTCGAGCAGACCGGCTCTGCGGTCGGGGCAGAGCTGCTCGCGGCATTCGCAACAGACGAGGCGGCAACCTACGCCCGCTTCACCAGACTCATTCCGCGCGGTTACTCGCGCGTCCTCGACATTCGCGAACGGGCAGCCACCTCGGGTGTCGACCCGGACGGCGAGGTCGTATGGACGGAAATCTTGGAGGCTACACATGGTTGATACGCACGGATTCCTCAAGCTCCGCGAGCGCGAGCTCGCGCCAAAGCGTCCCGTCGCGCTGCGCCTCATGGACTGGAGCGAGGTCGTCGAGCGCGGCGACGCGGCCGTGACGAAGCGGCAAGCGTCACGCTGCATGGACTGCGGTGTCGCGTTCTGTCACCAGGGGTGCCCGCTCGGCAACCTCATTCCCGAGTGGAACGACCTCACCCACAGGGGGAGGAGCCGCGAAGCGATCGATCGGCTTCACGAGACGAACAACTTTCCCGAGTTCACGGGACGCGCGTGCCCTGCCCCGTGCGAGTCGGCATGTGTGCTCGGCATCAACCAGCCGGCGGTAACGATCAAGCAGATCGAGAATCACATCATCGACGAGGCGTTTGAGCGCGGTTGGGTGACACCGCAACCGCCGGCCCGCCTCACCGGCAAGACGGTCGCCGTCGTCGGCTCCGGGCCCGCCGGACTCGCCGCAGCGCAGCAACTCACCCGGGCAGGGCACACGGTCGCGGTGTACGAGCGCGACGAAGAGCCAGGTGGCCTGCTGCGATTCGGCATCCCCGACTTCAAGCTCGAGAAGGAGCTCGTGATCAGGCGGATCGAGCAGCTCAGGGCGGAAGGCACGCGCTTCCGATGCGGCATCGAGATCGGCCGCGACATGAGCTGGGGCGAGCTCCGCCGGCGCTTCGACGCCGTCATCATCGCCACGGGCGCGACCGTTCCGCGCGAGCTTTCCCTCCCAGGGCGGCAGCTTGCCGGCGTGCTCCCTGCAATGGAGTATCTCGTCGCCGCGAACCGGGTGCAGGCCGGAGCGCTTGACGCCGCGCCGTTCGACGCAGCGGGAAAACACGTTGTGGTCATTGGCGGCGGCGACACCGGTGCCGACTGCGTCGGAACCGCGCACAGGCAGGGCGCACGCTCAGTGACGAGCCTCGCGATCGGCAAGCGGCCAGGAACGCTCCGGCCGACTGGGCAGCCGTGGCCGACGCATCCGACGCTGTTTGAGGTATCAAGCTCCCACGAAGAGGGCGGTGAGCGCAGCTATCTCGCCTCAACGGTCGAATTCGTTGGCGAATCGGCTGTGAGCGCGCTCCGCGTCGCGGAGACAGGCTTCACGCCGACCGGTCGGGCACCGATTCCCGGCACCGAACGGCTCATTGACGCCGACCTCGTGCTCGTAGCGATGGGGTTCACCGGGCCGGAGGACATCACCGACGGCGCGCTCCCCATCACGCGGGACGAGCGCGGCGGCTTCGCCCGCGCAGCCGACTTCTCGACCGACGTTCAGGGGGTGTTTGTCGCTGGCGACGCGGGTCGCGGCCAGTCACTGATCGTGTGGGCCATCGCGGAGGGCCGCGCGGCTGCGGCATCGGTCGATCGATTCCTCACGGGTGACACTGTCCTGCCGAGCCCCGTTGGGGCATACGACCGCGCATTCGCGTAGCGCCGTACCGAACATGCCAGGTGCTTCCGGGCCGGGGGACTAGTCTCGGAAGCACCCCGCTGGCCCGCGCACAAACGCGCTCAGGCAACCGCGGGCGAACTCGGACGGAAGGACTCCACAGATGACCTCGATCGTAATTTTCGGCGGCTCGGGCTACGCAGGCTCGCACATTGCGGAGGCCGCGGCCGTGAATGGGCACGCGGTGACGAGCGTCTCGCGGACAGAGGCAGCGGCGCAGATCGCCGGCGTCACCTACCGCACAGGATCGATCCTCGAAGACGACGTGCGCGAACGGCTCATCGCCGGAGCAGACGTCGTCATCGTCGCGGTCTCCCCGCGCGGTTCCATGGCGGGGCAGGTGCGGCCCGCGATCGCCGCGCTCGCGACACAGGCCGAGCAGGCCGGCGTGCGGCTTGGCGTCATCGGAGGCGCTGGCTCGCTCGAGCAAACCCCCGGCGGGCCACTCCTCGCCGAGTCGGAAGACTTCGCTGAGCAGTTCAGGCCCGAGGCCAGAGAAATGGCTGGCGTCCTCGACGACCTCAGAGCACGCACTGGCACACTCGACTGGTTCTTCGTCAGCCCAGCAGGCGATTTTGGCCCGTGGGTCGCAGGGGAGTACCGCGGCGAATACCGGATCGGCGGCGATGTGCTCCTCACCGACGAGCACGGCGTTTCGGCAATCGGCGGCGCAGACTTCGGGGTCGCCATCGTGGACGAGATCGAGACGCCAACGCACCATCGGGCACGTTTCACCGTCGCATACTGACACCCAGCGCTCCCCGTCCTGCCCTCCCTGTGCGGAGCGGAAGGGCGGGGAGCCGCTACGCTTGGCACGTGAATCCCGTGCTCATTTCCCAGCTCCGTGACGACCTCAACGCCGCCGGCTACTCGCGCGCAGCGCTCACATCAATGTGGGGCAACACCGCAGAGAGCGCCAGGCAACGCGGCGTTTTCCTGCCTGCGCTTCGTGTCCTTGCCCAGCGTGAGCCCGGCGCGCTCGCAACCCTCGCCAGCGTGTTTCTGCTGGGGGAGACTGTGCCAGGCGAAGCACTCGACGCGGCACTGCCCTCGCTCGGCACAGCTGGCGCGGCCGAGCTCGGACTCGTCACACACGGTCAGGCAGGCGAGCTGCGCGCCGCGCTCTCGCTCAACGCCGTCGAGATCGCGACCGGGGAACCTGCTGCGGGCCGCGAGACGCTCCAATGGTGGATCATCTCAGACCTTGACGACGAGCTCCGCGGCGGGCCGGCACGACCCGATCACGTGATGGGTGTCGGTGGTGCAACACGCACGCTCCTCGCTCAGGTGCCGCCGGAGCGCGTCGCCTCAGCCCTTGACCTTGGGACGGGCTGCGGCATCGTCGCACTGTACCTCGCACACCTCGACATCCCAGACATCGTTGCGACTGACATTTCGGCGCGCGCGCTCAGCTTCGCACGCGCGAACGCGCAACTCAATGGGTTCGCCGACCGAATCGACTTCCGCGAGGGGAACCTGTTCGAACCCGTCGCCGGCACCCACTTCAGCCTCATCGTCTCGAACCCGCCGTTCGTGATCACGCCGCGCGGAGACGCTGACGCCGCACGGTACGAGTACCGGGACGGCGGGATGACCGGGGACGACCTCGCAGCGAACGTGATCCGCACAGCACCGCAACACCTCGCCGACGGCGGGTCCCTCGTGTGCCTAGCGAATTGGGAGACCGAGTGGGGAGGGCACGGGCTCGAACGCGTGCGCAGCTGGATCCGCGACGCCGCGAACGCGTGCGGGTCGCCACTCGACGCCTGGGTCATCGAGCGCGACCGGGTCGACACGGCGCAGTACGCAGAGACGTGGGCTCGCGACGGCGGTGCGCGGCCAGGCCAACCAGAGTTCGACGCGCTCCTCGGCGCGTGGCTCGACGACTTCGGCGCGCGCCGAGTGGTGAGTGTTGGGCTCGGCGCGATCCACCTGCGCCGCACGGCTGAAGCTCAACACCCAGAGGCAACACCCGCGGCTGACCGGTCCGTCATCCACGCCGAGCAGGCGACAGGGGCGCTCGCGACCACGGGTCTTGGTGCTTCGCTGCGCCGAGCGTTTGGCGCCGGCGTCACGGCCGCACGACTCAGCGACGACGCCGTGCTCGCCGCGCGCTGGGTACGCGACCCGAACGTCACCGAGGAGCGCAGCTACACGCCCGGTGAGGAATCTCCGAGCGCCATCACCCTCGTCACCGCCCAGCCGATCGGGCGCAGGGTAGTCGCAGACACCCTCCTCGCCGCGGCGGTAGGCGTGTGCGACGGGGAACTCACGCTCCGCCAGATCGCCGACGCGCTCGCGACACTGCTCGAAGTTGATGCGAGCGCAGCAGCTGAAGCGCTCGTCGCCGGGATACGTGAGCTCGCCTGGCTTGGCATGGTCGAGGTTGCGCCAGGGTAGCGCGCTGTCGCCCTAGGCGAGCAGGCCGATAAGGCCACGTGCGAGCGTTGCCGCTGCCCCTGCGCATGCCATGATGATGACAAAGCGGCGCACCGCCGTCGTGGTGACGAAGCGCATGAGGCGCTCGCCGAGCGCAATGCCCCCAACGATCGCGCCGAGCAGCATCGCCCAGAACCACCAATCGGCTGCTGGAAGCCCTGCCGGGTCGAGGATCAGTTTCGCGCCGATCGTCGCGGCTCCAGTGACGACGAAATACGGCTGCAGCGTCGCGGCGAAGGACGCCTGCGGCCAGCGGGTGAGGACAGCGTACGCGCTCACCGCCGGACCCCCAACGCCGGCGAGGGCGTTCGTCAAGCCGGATAGCAGCCCGGCTGCGGCTCGGGGGGCCTTCGCCTCCGTCGTGAAGCGCTCGCTCGTGAATATGACCGAAAGACTGAGCGCGAGCAGCACGATCGTGCCGACCGACACCGCCATAATGTCTGCCGAGAGCCGTTGGGCGAGCCAGGCGCCGACGACGGAACCGACGATTGCGAAGGCGCTGAGCCACCGAAACATTGCCCAGTCAACGGCGCGCCACACGCGAGGCAGGATGAGCAGGCTCGAAACCACCCCGAGGATGTTCACCAGCAGTACGCCGGAGTGTCCGCCGAGCAGCAGCACCATGATCGGCGAGACCAGCAGCGCGAACCCGAGGCCAGCCATCCGCTGCGCCGCCGCGCCAACAACCGTCACGAGGACGACGAGCAGACCAAGTGTAAGCGTCACGCGTGCACCCCGCTGCGGGCAGCAGCGAGAGCGATCCGCCGCTCGATCCGCCCCTCGATCCACCGGCTACGGGGCGAGGCACGATGAGGGGATCTAGCGCGGCACATACGCCCATTCTCGCAGAAACGGCAGGCGCGGCCTCGCCCCACGTGCGCGAGTGGCATCTCCCATCTCGGTAGACTACTCAGGTGATGCGAACCACTGATCTCCGCGGCCGCGAGCTCACCCGTGGCGACCTCCTCTCCCTCGTCCCGCGAGCTGCGCTTGGGGCCGACGTTGCCGTCGAGCGCGTACGGCCGCTCGTCGCGGCCGTCGCGGAGCGCGGGGAGGCAGCGCTGCGCGAGCAAGCGCTCGAGTACGACCGCGTCGAGGGGCACTCGCTCCGCGTCGACGCGGCAGCCGTTGTCGCGTCACTCGCTGACTGTCCCGACGAGGTGCGATCGGCGCTCACAGAGCTCATCGCCCGCCTGCGAAGCGGGTCCGCCGCGCAGGTCCCAGCGCAGAAGACCACCGAGATCGGCCCTGGCGCACGCATCACGCAGCGCTGGCAGCCGGTCTCTCGTGTAGGCCTCTACGCGCCAGGCGGCAAAGCAGCCTATCCCTCTTCAGTGATCATGAACGCGGTCGCCGCACAGGTCGCCGGCGTCCCGAGCCTCGCGCTCGCCTCGCCTGCGCAAGCGGACAACGGCGGACTGCCGCACCAGGCGGTGCTCTGGGCGGCAGCGCTCTGCGGCATCGACGAGGTCTACGCAATTGGCGGAGCGGGCGCCATCGCTGCCTTCGCTCACGGTGTGCCGGAGATCGGGCTCGAACCCGTTGACGTCGTCACCGGCCCAGGCAACGTGTTTGTTGCCGCAGCGAAGCGCGTCGTGAGCGGCATTGTTGGCATCGATTCAGAGGCCGGAACCACGGAGATCCTCGTGATCGCCGACGGTTCAGCAGACCCCAGCTTCGTCGCGGCTGATCTCATCAGCCAGGCCGAACACGACGAAGCAGCAGCATCGGTGCTCGTCACCGACTCAGCAGAGTTCGCCGGTCTCGTGCTCGCCGAAGTCGACGCCCGCGCCGCGGTAACACTTCACGCAGAGCGGGTCCGCACAGCGCTCAGCGGCCAACAGTCCGCTGTGATCCTCGTCGACGATCTCGACACCGCCGTGCGCGTATCGAACGCGTACGGCCCAGAGCACCTCGAAATTCAGACCCGCGACGACGAACGCGTACTCACCGGAATCACCGACGCGGGCGCAATCTTCGTCGGCGGGTACACGCCAGTCAGCCTTGGCGATTACCTTGCCGGGTCGAACCACGTGCTCCCGACAGGTGGCACAGCGCGGTTCGCTTCCGGACTCGGCGCGCACACGTTCCTGCGCCCACAGCAGATTATTCAGTACGACCGAGCGGCTCTCGCCGCAACCGAAGCCCCCTTGCTCGCGCTTGCCGGGGCCGAGGGCCTCCCAGCGCACGGCGAGGCAGTGAGCGCACGCTTCGAACAGGAAGGCTCCTGATGCACTGCCCCTTTTGCCGCCACCCAGACAGTCGCGTGATCGATTCGCGAACCGCAGACGACGGTATGTCCATCCGCAGGCGTCGCCAGTGCCCCGAGTGCGGAAAGCGCTTCACGACCACGGAAACGGCGAGCCTCACGGTCATCAAACGCTCAGGCGTCGTGGAACCGTTCAGCCGCGAGAAGGTCATGGTCGGCGTGCGTAAAGCGTGCCAGGGTCGCCCGGTAACGGAAGCGGATCTCGCCCTGCTCGCGCAACGCGTTGAGGAGTCGTTGCGGCTCACGGGAGTCGCGCAGTTCGACACGAACGATATTGGGGTCGCCATTCTGCCCCACCTGCGTGACCTCGACGAGGTGGCGTACCTGCGCTTCGCGAGCGTCTACCAATCCTTCGACTCACTCGACGACTTCGAGGCGGCAGTGCGCGAACTGCGCGACGCGCGCGCGGCCTCGGGCGGCGCCGCTGCTGGCCGCGCCGAAACCGACACTGCGAACGAGAAGTAGGGACACGCGTGACTCAGACCCCAACTGCTACATCGGCGAGCCCGTCCTCGGCACCGGTCACCCCGTACAAGGTGCTGTTCAGCACCGTGCTGAAGCGCATGGATCCGGAGCGCGCGCATCACCTCGCGTTCACGGTGATCCGTGCCCTTCCACTGCTCGGCGGCCTCGTCCGGGCCGTGTGCAAGCCGCACGAGTCGCTGCGGGTGCACGCCCTCGGCATGGATTTCCCGAGCCCGTTCGGTCTCGCGGCCGGCTTCGATAAGAACGCCGCGGGGATCCTTGGGCTCGGTGAGCTCGGGTTTGGCCACGTTGAGGTCGGAACGGTCACGCGCCACGCCCAAGACGGCAACCCGAAGCCGCGGATGTTCCGGCTTGTTCCCGACCGTGGCCTGATCAACCGGATGGGCTTCAACAACGAGGGATCCGCTGCCGCAGTGCCGCGCATCGAGCGCGCGCGGATGAAGCGTACCCGGCCCGTGATCGGCGCGAATATCGGCAAGAGCCGCGTAACCGACGTCGCGGACGCGACCGGGGACTACGTGTGGAGCGCCGAACGGCTCGCACCGATCTCCGACTACCTTGCCGTGAACGTCAGCTCGCCCAACACACCCGGCCTGCGCGGACTGCAAGAGCTCGAGCTCCTCGAGCCGTTGCTTGCCGCGGTCAAACGCGCAGCTGGGGAGACGCCGCTCCTCGTGAAGATCGCTCCCGACATGGAAGACGAGCAGATCGACGGGATCGTGGCGCTCGCTGTGCGACTCGGGCTCGACGGGATCATCGCAACGAACACAACGATTTCGCGAGAGGGTCTCACGGCGCAAGCCGCTGAGGTTGCCGCGATGGGCGCAGGCGGGCTCTCAGGCGCGCCGCTCGCCGACCGTTCGCTTGCCGTGCTCGAACGGATCAGGCAGACTGCTCCAGCAGATTTCTGTGTGATCGCGGTTGGGGGAGTGACGTCGGCCGCTGACGTGCTTGCGCGACTCGCGGCAGGCGCGACCCTCGTGCAGGGCTTCACCGCGTTCATCTACGAGGGGCCGCTGTGGGCACGCGATATCAACCGCGGGCTGCGGCGGGCGGGATGGCGCCAGCGCAGCTGACGCAGCATCTCACCTCGCGAGACGCAGAAGGGGCCCGGAGTGATCCGGGCCCCTTCTGCGTTGCTGCGTGATGTGGCGTGTTACGCGGGGAACTTCCCACGCTTCACCTGCGGCTTCGGCATGCGCAGCATGCGGAACTGCATGGCGCGCATCGCGCCGTACCACTTGAACCCCGGCTGGACGTTGTTCTCACCGAACTTCTGCCCAAGCTTCTTCTTCAGCGTGAAGGTGAGGAGCACGGCGTCGATAATCGCGAAGAGCAAGAATGCCCACACGAAGAACACGCCGTATACCTGTACCCAGCCGGGGAACATTGCCACGACCAAGAAAATCACCATCACTGGAATGAGCAACTCGCCAGCGCTCCAGCGCGCATCGACGTAGTCGCGCACAAATCGACGCTGCGGGCCGCGGTCGCGCTGCGTGAGGAAGCGCTCGTCACCGGCCATCATGCCGGCGCGTGCGCGATCCCTTGCTTCGCTCTGGGCCTGGCGCTGCTGCTTGCGCAGCTCCTTGTCGTGCGACCCGACGATGGGCTGCGCCTTGGCCGCCTGTGCTTGGCGGCGCGACGGTGTCGGGCGTCCCTTGCCCTCAACCTCAGCTGCCTCATCCTGGGTCGATCCAGCTGTCTCGTCTCGCTTGCCACCGCTCATTATCGCCTGTGGTTTCCTCTCATCAGACACCCGCACGGGTTCGTACTCTTGATACCAAGCGTATCGCCTCTAACCGGCGTAGACTGGAGACGTCAGGCCTGAGAGCAATTATTTGGGCCTCGGACCGAGAAAAAGCCTCGGCCCACGACCGTTTTGGGGTGAAATCCGGGCGGAAGACACGGGCCTGAGTTAGCGAGCAAGCGTTAACGGGCGGCAGTAATTGGGTGGATGCCGGTGGGCAGAAGCCACGAGCAGAGGAGAACGCATTGAGTAACGACACTGCAGTACGCGAGCACGGGGTCGCTCTGAGCTCCGCAGCTCAGGACAAGGTTCGCAGCCTGTTGCACCAGGAGGGCCGTGACGATCTTCGCCTGCGCATCGCGGTACAGCCGGGCGGCTGCTCTGGCCTCATTTACCAGCTCTACTTCGACGAGCGCCAGCTCGAAAACGACGCGATCGTTGACTTCGAAGGCGTTGAGGTTGTTGTCGACCAGATGAGCATCCCGTACCTCTCCGGTGCGACGATTGACTTCGAAGACACCATCCAGAAGCAGGGCTTCACCATAGACAATCCAAATGCGGAGGGTAGCTGCGCCTGCGGCGACAGCTTCGCATAAGCAAGAATGTTCGACCTGTTCCGCGCGACACCCCGTTTGCGTTCGGGGAACGCTCAGCTTCGCGCTAAGCTAACAGGTAGTCATCAGTTTCGCCTGCCTGCGTGGGCAATGACCGGTAAGAATTCGAAAGGTATGCGGTGCGTTCCAATCGTGTAAACAAATGGGTTGCGGCCCCCGTCGCCATTGGCGCGGCTCTTCTGCTCGCTGGCTGTACTCCCGAGCAGCAGCGTGGCTTCCTCCCCGAGGGATCCACTAATGCCACGAACCACACGGAGGGCATCACTGCGCTCTGGGTGAACTCGTGGATTGTGTTGCTGGGTGTTGGTGCAATCACCTGGGGCCTCATCATCTGGGCAACCATCGCGTACCGCCGCCGCAAGGGCCAGACCGGCCTTCCGGTGCAGCTTCGCTACAACATGCCCATTGAGACCTTCTTCACGGTTGTCCCCGTGATCCTCGTGCTTGGCTTCTTCGCGTTCACCGCGCAGGAGCAGGCAAAGATCGAGGCTCGCTACGACAACCCGGAGAACGTCGTAGAGGTCTACGGCAAGCGCTGGGCTTGGGACTTTAACTACATCTCCGACGACGTGTACTTCCAGGGCGTCCAGGTGAAGACCGACGACAAGGGCTCGGCTATCCCCGAGACCATGCCGGTCCTCATGCTGCCCGTGGATAAGACGACGGAGATTCGTCTCGAGACCCGCGATGTCATCCACTCCTTCTGGGTCGTTGAGTACCTGTACAAGAAGGACATGATCCCCGGCCAGACCAACTACATGAGCTTCACGCCGACTGAAACCGGCACGTTCATGGGTAAGTGTGCTGAGTTGTGTGGTCAGGATCACTCCATGATGCTCTTTGAGCTTCAGGTGGTCGAACAAGCCGAGTACGACGCGTACGTCGAGTCGCTCCGCGCCGAGGGTAAGACCGGTCGTGTCGGGGACGAAGTGAATGCAAACATCGAGTCGTTCCACGGCGACGAGGCCAAGGCCCAGAACGACTAGCGAGGGAAGATAGAGATGAAGAAGGGTAATATCATCGTTTCGTGGATGACCTCCACGGATCACAAGGTGATCGGATACATGTATCTGATCAGTTCCTTCGTGTGGTTCCTAGTTGGTGGCCTTATGGCCCTCCTGATCCGCGCGCAGCTGTTCGCTCCAGGCCTTGAGGTCATCGCGACCAAGGAGCAGTACAACCAGCTGTTCACCATGCACGGCACCATCATGCTGCTCATGTTTGCAACCCCGCTGTTCGCAGGGTTCGCAAACGTCATGATGCCGCTGCAGATCGGTGCTCCTGACGTGGCGTTCCCGAGGCTCAACGCATTCGCGTTCTGGCTCTACACGTTCGGCTCCCTCATCGCGGTCGGTGGCTTCCTCACCCCGCAGGGTGCAGCATCGTTCGGCTGGTTTGCATACGCTCCGCTGTCTGACGTGACCTACTCGCCAGGTGTCGGCGGAAACCTCTGGGTTCTTGGCCTCGGCATCGCAGGCTTCGGCACGATCATGGGTGGCGTGAACTTCATCACGACGATCATCACGATGCGCGCACCGGGTATGACGATGTGGCGTATGTCCATCTTCACCTGGAACACGCTCGTGACCTCGCTCCTCGTGATCCTCGTGTTCCCGGTCCTCGCGGCAGCGTTCTTCGCACTTGCAGCGGATCGCATCTTCGGCGCACAGGTCTTTAGCGGTGAAGGCGGAGCAATTCTCTGGCAGCACCTCTTCTGGTTCTTCGGGCACCCAGAGGTCTACATCATCGCGCTGCCGTTCTTCGGCATCGTCTCGGAGATCTTCCCGGTGTTCAGCCGCAAGCCGATCTTCGGTTACAAGACGCTCATCTACGCAACGATCGCGATCGCTGCGCTCTCGATGACCGTCTGGGCTCACCACATGTACGTGACCGGCTCCGTCCTGCTCCCGTTCTTCGCCCTTATGACGATGCTCATCGCGGTTCCGACCGGCGTGAAGATCTTCAACTGGCTTGGAACCATGTGGCGCGGCTCGATCACGTTTGAGACTCCGATGCTTTGGTCGCTTGGCTTCCTCGTGACCTTCGTCTTCGGTGGCCTCACCGGCGTGATCCTGGCATCGCCAGCACTCGACTTCCACCTGTCCGACACCTACTTCGTTGTGGCTCACTTCCACTACGTTGTGTTCGGCACGGTTGTCTTCGCGATGTTCGCTGGCTTCTACTTCTGGTGGCCAAAGTGGACCGGCAAGATGCTCAACGAGCGTCTCGGTAAGATCCACTTCTGGGTGCTCTTCGTTGGCTTCCACACCACCTTCCTCGTGCAGCACTGGCTCGGCGTCATGGCTATGCCACGTCGTTACTACACCTACCTGCCAGAGGACGGCATCACGTGGGGTAACCAGCTGTCAACCGTTGGTGCTGTCATCCTCGGCGCTTCGATGATCCCGTTCCTCCTGAACGTGTACATCACCGCACGCCGCGCACCGAAGGTTACCGTCGACGATCCGTGGGGCTACGGCCGTTCGCTCGAGTGGGCAACTTCTTGCCCGCCGCCGCGCCACAACTTCACGTCGATTCCGCGCATCCGCACCGAGTCGCCTGCCTTCGATCTCAATCACCCTGAGGTGAGTGGTATCGAGCAGCCGAAGCCGGCCTCTGTTCCCGATTTCGCCGAGCAGAAGTAACCAGGGGAGTATTCACTAATGAAGTCAAACATTGTGATCTTCTGGATCCTCACGGTGTACTTCGTCGTTCTCGGCGCGGTCTACACCGGGTGGAACTGGATTACGCACGAACGTATCGAGTGGGCTGGCTCCACTGCGATCTTCGGCGGCGCGTTCCTTGGCGGGTTCGTCGCTGTCTACCTCATGCTCGTTCAGCGCAAGCAGGGTGGACTCCTCATCGAGGACCGCGACGATTCGGACATCGACGACGGAGACCCCGAGATCGGTGAATTCAGCCCCTGGAGCTGGTGGCCGTTCATGCTCGCGCTTGCCGCGTCGCTGTTCGTGCTCGGCCTGTGCCTCGGGTTCAACTTCTGGATTTCGTTCCTGTCGAT
This sequence comes from Leucobacter komagatae, assembly GCF_000834055.1. Taxonomy (GTDB): domain Bacteria; phylum Actinomycetota; class Actinomycetes; order Actinomycetales; family Microbacteriaceae; genus Leucobacter; species Leucobacter komagatae_A. The sequence goes on along the minus strand of NZ_JXSQ01000002.1, from coordinate 97,009 downwards.
CCCGCTCTGCATCGTTGCCATCATCGGCTGGGTGTACGAGTACTACCGCGGACACTTCGCAAGGTAACTCGACATCGTGGCAATCACTATCCGCCGCGGCCAGGCCGAGGACGCTTCTGCGCTCCTCGGCCTGGCCCGTCAGTTCACCACCGGACGCGAGCCCATCGGCCGTGACGACTTCCAGGTCGCTTACGACAATGTGCTCCGCCGCCGCGACCAAGAGACCAACGTGCTCTTCGTCGCCGAGGAAGACGGCGTCATCGCCGGCTACTCGCTCATGACCGTTTCGCGGCTGTTGCACGCGCCGGGCCTCACCGCACACCTGCAGGAGATCGTCGTCGACGAGAAGTCCCGCGGAGTTGGCGTAGGGGACAGGCTTATCGCCGCCAACGAGCACTACTGCATGGGTCGAGGGGTACGTCAGCTGTCAGCTTCGACGGCCCGCATCGGCTCGTTTTACAATCACCGCGGCTTCGAAGCTGTCGGTGAGCACTACCGCAAGCTCCTCGAGCTGGAGTAGCGGTGAGCAGCGCACCTAGTAGCGCTGCACCCGGGGCCCGTCGCCCGCGACGGCGTCCCGGGGAGAATCGTGCTGGCCTCATCGCCGCCGGCACGGTCGAATTCGGTTTGCACGGTTACGCCGGCGCGCAGACATCCGCTATTGCGGAGCGCGCCGGCGTTTCGCAACCCAACGTCTACGCGAACTTCGCTTCCAAGCGCGAGCTCTTCATCGCCTGCGTGCGTGAACTCCTTGGCGTCGCAGGAGGCGCCCCGCACGCTGTGAGCAGTGCGACCATTGCCGAGACAGTCTTCTCAACGGTGCGCAGCACCAAGACGACGCTCGCACCAGCTTCGGCAGCACCCCTCACCGACGAGCACCTGCTGCTGCTCTATCAGGCAATCGCTGCCGCCCAAGAGCCAGGCCTCGCAGACGAGCTCCCCGGGCTGCTTGCCGAGATCCATGCGACACTCGGACGCAACGCCCTCGCTGAGGTGCTCCTCGAGGCGGCAACGCTGCTGGTAAGCCAGGAATCTAGCGAATAGGCCGCGGCCTTCCCGGCGGACGGCGCTCAGTTGTCTGAAGCCTCTCGCCCGCGCCCGGTGACCCCTCGCCCGCGCCCGGACGCCTCTGGTCTCACCGCGGTGGCGCTGCGCGCTGCGAGCTGCCTCCGCCACAGTGCGGCCAGATGGGCACCTAACGTCGATGCAGTGCCCGCGCGGCGATATCTCTGCGATCTGCAGAAGATAGGCCCTGAACGGGCCTCTGCGCGATACGATCTGCAGATTTCCTCGATAACGCGACAGGGGAGCGCCCGTGGGGAGCCCAGGGAGCGCCCGAGGCGCCGGAGGGGGCGCCCAACGGGCGCCCGCTGCTCACAGCGAGGCACATCTCAGCTCGCAGCGAGGCTCATCTCTGCTCGCGGTGAGGCACATCTCTGCTCGCGGTGAGGCACATCTCTGCTCGCGGTGAGGCACATCTCTGCTCACAGCGAGGTTCATCTGGGGAATGCCTCGCGCAGCCTCAGGACCTGCCTAGGGCCGGCGACATAGCCTCCAGCCGGCGATATCTCTGCGATCTGCAGAAGATAGGACCCGAGCAAGCGTCTGCGCGATGGGTTCTGCAGATTTCCTCAATAACGCGGCAGGGGAGCGCCCGGTGGGGTGCGTCCTGTTCATCCATCGAGCTGGGGCGGGGGAGGCAGGAAGCCCCAGGCTTGCGTTCGGGGGCTGCCGCATCGTCTCGGGTAAGCACTGCCCGGAGCAAGCACTGCCCGAAGCAAGCAGTTCCAGAGCAAGCCGTTCCAGGGCAAGCAGTGCCCGAGCAAGCAGTGCCCGAGCAAGCAGTGCCAGGAGTACGACGTGGGGATCCCTGAGACGTCCGAGGCGCCCTCACTGCCGCGGAACGCGGTTGGCCGAGGTGAGAACCCCACACCGACACACTCTGGCTTCTGCCGGCTGGCAGCCCGCGGGAACCACACATGCCAAGGAAACGTGCAGTCAGCAGCCCCATACCCACCCGACTAATCCTGAGTACCCGAGTACTCCGAAGGCCACCCTTCTCTAGACTCGCGGGTTTCGAGCGCATCGGTCGCGTCGACTATCTGGCGCGACGCGGGCGAATCGCGCTGACAGAGAGAACCCAGCGCTCGGAGGAGCGGCAGCGACCTCACCTGGAGGAGGAGTAGAGGGTCTAGCAACGAAAGAACCCCCTGCCAAGCATGTGCTTGGCAGGGGGTTCAGTCTCAGCGGGAGAGGGGCTTAGTGGCCCTCCTCCTTGCCGTGCTCGATCTCAGCCTGGGTCGGAGGAACGATGCGATCCTCGAAGAACCAGCGGGTGAATCCTGCACGGAGACGCTTCCCGAAGGGAATGCGGCCGTCGTCGTTCGGACGGAGCATGACAGGTGCGTAGTCGTGGTAGCTGACAAGCTCCCAGCGCTCGTAGTCGCTGACTGGCTTGTGCACCTCGACGTACTCGCCGCCCGGAAGGCGAACGATGCGACCTGACTCGTAGCCGTGCAGCGCGATCGACCGGTCCTTCTTCTGCAGGGCAAGGCAAATGCGCTTGGCCAGGAAGTAGGCGATGATCGGGCCAAGGATGAGCAGTGCCTGCAGCGTGTGGATAACGCCTTCGATCGACAGCTGGAAGTGCGTCGCCATGAGGTCGGAGCTTGCTGCTGCCCACATGACCGCGTAGAACGTGACACCGGCTGCACCGATAGCGGTACGGGTCGGCGCGTTGCGCGGGCGGTCAAGGATGTGGTGCTCGCGCTTGTCGCCCGTAACCCACGCCTCAATGAAGGGGTAGATCGCGACGAGAACGATGAAGCCACCCATGATGATCACGGGAACAAGCATGTTCCACGACCAGGTGTAGCCGAACCACTCAGTCTCCCACCCCGGCGGAATCAGTCGGAGCATGCCATCGGCAAAGCCGATGTACCAGTCAGGCTGAGTACCAGCGGAAACAGGGGAGGGGTCGTAAGGCCCGTACATCCAGACCGCGTTAATTCCGAAGAATGTCGCGATGAGCACGATGACACCGAAGACGATGAAGAAGAAGCCGCCAGCCTTCGCCGCGTAAGCGGGAAGTACCGGGTAGCCAACAACGTTCTGCTGGGTCTTGCCGGGGCCAGGGTACTGCGTGTGCTTGTGGATGACCACGAACGCGAGGTGCAGTGCGACAAACAGGATCACGAGTGCCGGAAGCACCATGATGTGGAGCATGTACAGGCGGCCGACAATGTCAACGCCGGGGAACTCGCCACCGAAGAAGAGGAACGAGAGCCAGGTGCCAACGACCGGGAAGGACTTGAGCAGGCCGTCGATGATGCGGAGGCCGTTGCCCGAGAGCACGTCGTCGGGGAGCGAGTAGCCGGTGAAGCCCTCTGCCATCGCGAGGATGAAGAGCACGAATCCGATAACCCAGTTGAGCTCACGCGGCTTGCGGAACGCACCGGTGAAGAAGATGCGGAGCATGTGCAGGCCGATGGAGGCAACGAACAGCAGCGCCGCCCAGTGGTGCACCTGACGCATCAGGAGACCGCCGCGAACGGAGAACGAGAGGTCGACAGTCGACGCCATGGCGCCGGACATCTCGATGCCCTTCATCGGAACGTACGGGCCGTCGTAGACGACCTCGATCATCGTTGCCTGGAAGAACAGCGTCAGGAACGTGCCCGAGAGCAGGATCACGACAAAGCTGTACAGCGCGACCTCGCCGAGGAGGAACGACCAGTGGTCGGGGAAGACCTTGCGCCCGAATTCCTTGACGGCAACGCCAACCTTCGTGCGCTCGTCAATGTAGTTCGCCGCCTTAGCGGTGAAGGTGCTTGAACCGCTCTGCTGAGTCGGCTTTTCAGTTACGGTGCTCACTTGAGGCGCTCCCAGTAGCTCGGACCAACAGGTTCAGTGAAGTCGCTGCGCGCGATGAGGTAGCCATCAGCGTCAACCGTGATCGGAAGCTGGGGCAGCGGGCGCTTTGCCGGGCCGAAGATGACCTTAGCCTCGTCAGCAACGTCAAACTGCGACTGGTGGCACGGGCAGAGCAGGTGGTGCGTGTGCTGCTCATTCAGAGCAACGGGGCAACCGACGTGCGTGCAGACCTTGGAGTACGCAACGATGCCGTTGTACGACCAGTCCTTGCGCTCCGGGCGCTCCTTGAGATCCTTCTCATCGAGACGGATGAGCAAAACAATTGCCTTCGCCTTCTCGTTGAGCACGTCCTTAGCCGTGGCCAGGTTCTCAGGCACGACGTGGAACACGGATCCGATAGTGACGTCAGCGGCGCGGATAGCTTCGCCGATCTGGTGACCACCGTTGTCGCGTGCCAGGCGGATGCCCTTCTCCCACATCGTGTGGCGAAGCACCTCTACAGGATCAATGTCCTGGGGAGCGAGGCTGCGCAGCAGCGTGATGCCGGGAAGCGGGAAGGCGATGAGTGCGCCGAGGAGGCTGTTCCGCACGAGGCTGCGGCGCGAGAAGCCCGACTCCTCGTCAGCAACCTTGAATACCTCTGCAGCCGCCTCGCGGGTCGGCTCGTCGCTTGGCGCTGGGTGGCGCATGTCGATCGCTTCGACGTCCGACATGATCGCCTTGCCCCAGTGGACCGCACCGATGCCGAGGGCAAGCAGTGCGAGGGCCATGCCCGACCCGACGAAGATGGTGTGGAGGCGGATAGCCGCTTCCTCGCCAGTCTCGATCGGGAAGAACATGTAGGCAAGCACCGAGCCGAGGCTGCCAACGATTGAGAGATAGAAGAGGGAGTAGACGACGCGTTCCGCGCTCTTTTCCTTCTTCGGATCCAGCTCCGTCACACGCTTGCGGTGCGGGGGAAGGCCCGGGTTCTGCACGGCGTCACTCGAGATGACCGCGGCGCCTGCCGAGGACAAATCAGCGCCGTGGCTCTGGGCGGCAACAACGGCGTTGTCGCCGCCGCTGCTCTTCGCTTCCTCTGCCATTTTGCTCCTTGATTCCTGAAAAGTGTAGATGCTGTGCGAGTCTGACTCAGTCGTTTCCGACTAGTTTGACTTCGCGGTGACCCAAACGGTGAGTGCGACGATCGAGCCGAGGCCGATCACCCAGATGAACAGGCCCTCAGCAACCGGACCGATCGAGCCGAGCGAGAAGCCGCCGATGGCTGGCTTGTCCTCGATGTACTTGAGGTACGTGATGATGTCGGCCTTCTGCTCAGGCGTGATGTTCGCATCGCTGAAGACAGGCATGTTCTGCGGCCCGGTGACCATCGCGTTGTAGATGTGCGTCGGCTCGACACCGGTCAGTGGGGGAGCCCACTTGCCCTGGGTGAGCGCGCCGCCGGCGCCTGCAACGTTGTGGCACATTGCGCAGTTGATGCGGAAGAGCTCGCCGCCGCGTGCGGCGTCGCCCTCTCCGGTGAGCAGCTGCGGATCGGGAAGCTCCGGCCCTGGGGCGAGAGAAGCGACGTATGCCGCCATCTGGAGCGTCTGCTCTTCGGTGAACTGCTTCGGCTTCACCATGCCCTGTGGGCCCTGGAAGGCGAGCGGCATACGGCCGGTTCCGACCTGGAAGTGCACGGATGCAGCTCCTACGCCGATGAGCGAGGGGCCGTCGCTTCCGCTTCCCTCTGCTCCCATGCCGTGGCACGTTGCGCAGTTGGCCGCGAACAGCTTTTCGCCGTCCTTGATCACTGCGGGGGAGTTGAGGTCAACCTCTGCCGTTGCTGAGGTTGTGCTGATGCCAGCATATGCAGCACCGGTGACGACCAGACCGACCGCGAGCAACGCGGCGGTAGCAAGTGGGTGACGACGCCCAGTCTTTGCGGAGTTCTTCTTGGCACGAGCCATGATGTCTATTGCTCCTGACTCTACTTAATTACGTAGATGATGAAGAAGAGGATGATCCAGACGATGTCGACGAAGTGCCAGTAGTACGACACGACGACGGCCGTCGTCTCCTCCTTGTGGGTGAAGTTCTTGACCGCGTAAATGCGGCCGATCACGAGGAGGAAGGCAAAGAGGCCAAGGGTCACGTGGATTCCGTGGAAGCCTGTCGTGAGGTAGAACGCAGAGCCGTATGGGTCGCTGGCGAGCGTGACGCCCTCAGAGACGAAGACTGCGTACTCGTACGACTGGCCTGCGACGAAGATGGCTCCCATGAAGAACGTGAGGAAGAACCATTCAACGGTTCCCCACTTCATCGGGCTCCAGCCGGTGCGGCGTGGCTGCATCCGCTCCGCCGCGAACACGCCCGCCTGGGCGGTGAACGAGGAGAGCACAAGGATGGACGTGTTAATCGCCGCAAAGGTGAAGTTGTGCTTGGCGGTCTGTTCGAGCCACAGGTCGGGGTTCATGGCCCGAAGTGTGAAGTAGATCGCGAACAGGCCAGCGAAGAACATGACCTCGCTGCCGAGCCACACGATCGTGCCTACGGCGACTCCGTTTGGTCGCTTCACCGCGGGCACGGCTGACTTGGTATTCATAGTGGTCGTTGTCACCCTTCCATTATGGCTGAAAGTTTGGTGTGGATTTTCACTGATCATCGGCGCGCCGAATAATCTGTGCCAAATACCGTTACAGCCTACCCCGCTTGCTCACCTTCATGGACCACTTCGCCCGGGGTTCGGCGTGTCGTCACTAGGATTGTCTCATGACTGAAGATCGGACTTGGCCAGCAATTCTTTCGACCCTCCTCGCACGAGAGGACCTCAGTGTTTCGCAGGCCGAGTGGGCGATGGCGCGCTTTATGACGGGCGAGGCGAGTGGCGCGCAGATCGGCGGCTTCCTCGTAGCGTTGCAGGCGAAGGGCGTCTCCGTCGAGGAGGTAATCGGTTTTAGGGACGCCATCCTCGACGAGGCATCGCCAATCAAACTGCCCATTATGTCCCTCGACATTGTGGGAACGGGGGGAGACCGCTTCGGAACGGTGAATATTTCGTCGATGGCGTCCATTGTTGCTGCAGCGGCTGGCACGCCCGTCGTGAAGCACGGTAACAAGGCTGCGAGCAGCCTGTCCGGTTCCTCCGACGTATTTACCTCGCTCGGCATCAACCTGCAGCTCGATGCAGAACAGCTCGTTCGCTCGTTTGATGAGGCTGGCATCGCCTTTGTGCACGCGTCGCGCTTCTTGCAGGGGTTCAAGCACGTAGCTGAGCCGCGTGCTGAGCTCGGGATCCCGACCGTGTTCAATTTTCTCGGCCCGCTCTGCAACCCGGTGCGGCCGGAGGCGTCTGCTGTCGGTGTCGCGGATCTTGACCGAGTCCCAATCTTTGTCGGCGTGTTCCGCCTGCGCGGCGCCTCTGCGCTCGTCTTCCGCGGCGATGATGGCCTTGACGAGCTCACAACCACTGGCCACTCACGAATTTGGGAAGTGAGCCGCGGGGGACTGACCGAGCACGATCTCGAACCACGCGACCTCGGAATCCCACGTGCTGATATTTCTTCGCTTATTGGTGGAACTCCCGAAGAAAATGCAGACGTGGTTCGGCGTGTCCTCGGCGGCGAGAAGGGGCCCGTTCGCGACATCGTGCTCCTCAACGCGGCTGCGGGGCTCGTGGCCTACGACATCGCCGCTCGGCCAGAGACAGTGGAGACACCTCTCCTGTCACGGTTGCGTGAGAAGTTCGAGCTCGCCGAGTCCGTCATCGATTCGGGTGCGGCCGAGGCCAAGCTCGAGTCGTGGGTGAACGCGACGCAGGCGGCAGGGGCGCGCTAAGTCGCGACCAGCGCGGCGGGGCGGCCTGAGCCGTTACTCGCCGCGCGCGGCTGCGATGAATCGCGAAATTCGATCGAGATCCTTCACCCCTGGAGCTGATTCGATCCCGCTTGAGACGTCAACACCCCACGGTCGCGCGGTTGCCACCGCTGCTGCGACGTTGTCTGGGTTGAGCCCGCCGGCGAGCAGCCACTCGGTGCCGAGCTGAGCTGTCTCGATGAGCCCGAGGTCCCACGGCTCGCCTGAACCAGCAATTGCGCTGTCGACGAGGATACGCTCCTCCCCATAACTCCCGGCAACGAGGCCGGGTTCGGTTGCGAGGCTCGCCGCCCGCCAAATTCGGTGATGAATCGCTGCCGCTGCGGAGAAGTCTTCGGCCGTATATCCGCCGTGGAGCTGCAGCACGTCAAAGCCGAGTTGCAAGGCCGTCTCCGCAGCTTCGACCGCTGGCATCTCGCGAACGACGAGTACGGTGTCGACTCCCGGGTTCACCTCGCGGGCCGCGGCGATGACCGCAGCCGCCTGTTCAGGGGAGGCGTGGCGGGGGCTCGGGGCACTCATGACGACGCCTATCGCGTCAGCTGCGGCGTTGACGGCGTGGCGAGCGGTGGCGGGATCACGCAGCCCGCAGATCTTCACGTACATTGCAGCGATTCTACTTGGCGGGGAGGTGCGGGTCCGTCGAGCGGCCAGGAATCGTTCACGGGGTGTTTACTGCGCGGGGTCATTCTGTCCATATCCGCTGCGCAGTATGGACAGTGCGTCCACGACCGGTGGGCGGTTTCCCACCCGAAAGGCCACCGTGAGCGCTCTCCCAGTGTTGATCTTCGACTTCGACGGAACCGTGTCGCTTGGCGACGGGCCAGTGCGCGCCTACGCTCAGGCTGTCGCCGCAGCGGCCGGCGCCGGGGAAGATCTGCTCAGCGACGTAGCACGCATGCTCAGCGGTGAACTCAGCCGTTACGTCGACGGCTACGACCTCGTCCGTCAGGCCGCACTCGAGTACGGCTTAACTGACCGTGAGCTTTCTCGCGCCTACCTCGAGAGCCGTGATCTCCTCGCTACGGTGCACGCCCCGATCGCCGCCCCGTCTGGGCTCGAAGCGTTTCTCCGGGGAGCGGACGCTGACCGGGTACTCATCACGAATGCTCCAGACATCCGGATCGACACAGCACTCGAAACGCTCGGCTTGGCAGGCCTCTTCGACACGATCATCACGGATGCGGGAAAGCCCGCCGGGATGGCGACCCTGCTCGACGGCCTCGGCTCAGGCAAGCGCGTGCTCAGCGTCGGAGATGTGTGGGAAAACGACCTTGAGCCCGCATCCGCTCGCGGGCACGCGACGGCGCTCGTCGGGGCCCACCAGCCCAGCTGGGCTACGCCCGACTTCTCTGGGACGACCGTCACAGACGTCCTCCCGGACATCGCGCGCTGGCTCATCGCCGAGTGACCATGTCGTAGGCGCGACTCCCTGGTCACGTCCCCTTCGTTTCAACTGACGCCGTGCCGTACCCGGCGCACTAGTCGGCGCGCATCGCTCCGCACGCTGCTCACAGACCCCTCCTCCTCAAACTCGCTCCGCTCTCCACCCAACACCAAAGGAATCCCATGCGCATTTCATCCCTCCGCACTAATGCACTCCGCACCAACGCACTCCGCACTGCGGCAGTCGGAGCGGCCCTGACCGTTACTCTCGCCGGCTGCTCTACTTCGGGCGAAGCCGCTTCGCCCACGGGTGAGGAAGCTGCATCGAAGGATCCGAGTTCGCTCGTGCTCGCCCTCGTGCCGTCGCAGGACCAGGACGGCCTCGTTGACACCGCGGCTCCACTCACCGAGTTCCTCACCGAGGAGCTCGGCATCGAGGTCACCGGTGTGGTGTCCAAGGACTACCAAGCGGCAGTCGAGGCGATGGGCGCCGGACAAGCGCAGATCGGGTTCCTGCCCTCGCTCCAGCTGTGGCAGGCGAACGACATGTACGGCGCCGAGACGGTACTGCAGACCGAGCGCAACGGCAACATCACCTATCCAGCGCAGTTCATGACGAACATTCCAGACAAGTACTGCGAGGACACTCCGGTGGAGCGCGATGGCAAGCTGTTCTGCAACGGCGCTGACGCGCTCACGGGGCCTGCCGGCCTCGCAAGCATCGCCAAAATGAAGGGTGCGAAGGTTGCGGCGTTGGGCCCAGGGTCTCCCGCCGGGTACATCTATCCCATGCTCGCCCTGCAGGAGGCCGGGTTTGATATCGACACAGATATTCAGCAGATCCCGGTCACCGCAAACGATGCTGCGGTGCTCGCGGTCTACAACGGCGACGCAGAGGTCGGCTTCAGCTTCTGGGATGCCCGCGACATCGTCGCGAAGGACATCCCGGACGTCGGCGAGAAGGTCGTCGTGTTCGCGATGACCGAGGAGATCCCGAACGACGGCGTTGCGCTTTCGAGTTCACTCTCACCTGAACTGCAGCAGCGGATTACCGACGCGCTTGCCGCCTACTCGGAGAGCGCAGAGGGCTCAGCGATCCTCGAAAGCATTTACTCCATCACGAAGCTCGCACCGGCAAACCCCGACTCGCTCGATGTCGTGGCACGCGCGGCCCAGGCACTCGGACTCAAGTGAGCGCAGCGACCAACAGCGGGGTGGGGGCCGCATCGGCTGCCCCCACCCCGTGGGCGATTTCCCTCGATGCCGTTACCGTGCGTTACCCCAATGGCACCCTCGGCCTCGACAACGTGTCGCTCGACATCCCAGCGGGAACGATGGTCGCGATTGTCGGACTGTCTGGCTCGGGGAAATCGACGCTTATCCGCACAATTAACGGCCTGGTCCCTGTGACCTCTGGCAGCGTGGCTGTTGGGGATCGCTCCGTGAGCGGCGCTGGGCCACGGGCGCTACGTGCGATTCGTGGCGAGATCGGCATGGTGTTTCAGGGATTCAACCTCGCAGGCCGGGCATCGGTGCTGCAGAACGTGCTTGTTGGGCGCCTCGCCCACACACCCCTGTGGCGCACACTGCTCGGTCGCTATCGCGACGCAGACAAGCAGCTCGCGTACGCCGCGCTCGATAGCGTTGGGATCCTTCCGAAGCTCTACTCCCGCGCCTCCGACCTCTCTGGCGGGCAGCAGCAGCGGGTCGCGATCGCTCGCGCGCTATCTCAGCAACCGAAGGTCGTGCTCGCGGACGAGCCTGTCGCGAGCCTCGATCCACCGACTGCGCACAGCGTGATGAATGACCTCAGGCGGATCAACGAGGAGCGTGGGATCACCGTGCTGGTGAACCTCCACCTCCTCGACCTTGCCAGGGAGTACGGTGTCCGTCTCATCGGTATGCGTGCGGGGAAGGTCGTCTACGACGGGCCAGCGGCCTCCGCGAGCGACGCCGACTTCGAACAGATCTACGGCCGCTCCGTGAACGCTGCGGATCGGCTTTCCGGGGTCCCTGCGCCCCTCGGGCAGGGGCTCGATCCCCGCGGGGAAAGCGCAGCGAACCCAGCGGATCGGGCCGACGAGTGACCCCAGTGACGCTGCCCCCGAAGCCGCGCGGGAGTGCGCGGGGCCCGCTGGTGTTTACTCTCGTCGTGGTCGTCACCGTCGCGATGTGCCTCCCTGTGATCGGTATCGGCGTGGACTTTGGCGCGATCGCCCGGAATTGGCACAACGGGGCCGACAAGCTCGTGCGGTTACTCCAACCAGACTGGGCGTTTTTCCCTCGCACGATCCGCCCCCTCGTCGAGACGCTGCAAATGGCAGTCGTGGCAACCGCCATCGGTTCGGCTGTCGCGTTGCCGCTGAGTTTCTGGGCGGCGCGCAGCACAAACCCGTTCGCGCCTGGAAGAGCCCTCCTCAGGGGCATTCTCAACGTCGTGCGTGCTGTCCCTGACCTGCTCTACGCTGCGGTGCTCGTTGCGATGGTGGGCGTAGGAGCGTTGCCTGGCATGCTCGCGCTGCTGCTCTTCAACGTTGGCATTCTGGTGAAGTTGGTCTCCGAAGCAATCGACACCAACGACCCCGGGCCCATCGAAGCGGGACGGGCGGTCGGCGGCACGCAGCTGCAAATCAACCGAAGTCTGGCCCTGCCAGACGCGTGGCCAGCGTTCGCAAACCAGGCGCTGTACACCTTCGAACTCAACGTCCGTGCGTCGACCGTACTTGGGCTGGTGGGCGCTGGCGGCCTCGGCCTCCTTATCGATGCCGTCCGCACGTTCTATCGCTACGACCAGCTGTCCCTCATCATCTTGGAGATCCTCATCATCGTTATCGCCATTGACGCCGTCAGCTCTGCCGTGCGGAAGCGGCTCGTGTGAGTGCGCGCGCGGGCTTTGCGCTCCCCGTCAGGCGGCGCCAGCCAGGGAAAACCATCGCAGTGCTTGGCATCACTGCCATCGTGGTCCTTGCGTTCTGGTCGATTGACGTCAACTGGGCTCGGCTTGCCGACCTGCCTGGTGAACTCCTGAGGTACGGCGGGCTCATGTTCGCGGCACCTAATTGGGAGAAATTGCCGGAGGCGCTCTGGCAGACCTGGCGCAGCCTAGAGATGGCTTGGGTAGGCACGATCCTCTCGATCCTCATCGCGACACCGCTGAGCCTCCTCGCGGCACGCGGCTTCGGCCCAACATGGCTGCGCATGCTCTTGCGCGGGCTGTTCTCGCTCATTCGGGCGGTGCCGGAGATCATCATCGCGATCGTCGTTCTCTCTGTTACGGGACTCACGCCCTTTACCGGCGCGCTTGCGCTTGCGGTAAACGGTGTTGGGACCCTCGGCAAGTGGGGCTACGAGTCCGTCGAGGCCGTGCCGCGCGGACCTATTGAGGCGGCGCACGCAGCTGGCGGGACCACAACAGAGGTGCTCAGGTGGGGTGTGTGGCCCCAGGCTGCCCCGGCATTCTGGTCATTCTGGCTCTACCGGTTTGAGATCAATGTCCGCTCGTCAGCGGTACTCGGCCTCATCGGCGTGGGTGGAATCGGGGACATGCTCACCTCGTACACGCAGTACAGGGAGTGGTCAACGGTCGGCGTGCTGCTCATCGTCGTCATCGTCGTCACGGTGCTCGTCGACTGGGCCTCTGGCACGATCCGCCGCCGCATCACCCGGGGGAGGATAGCACGTGCAGCACAGTAGACACCACGACGCGACCGCGTCAGCCACGGTGCCGGGGAACCAAGCAGCGTTCGCGCCGACGGCGCAACCCTCCGCACGCGCCCGGGCGCTCAGGCACGCCCTCCAACCCAGCGAGTGGCAGGTGCTCGAGCTCGTGCTCGCACGCCCCGAGGCGGCCATCGAATGGTCCGCGCAGGAGGTCGCCGCTCGAGCAGGCGTGGGCAGAACAACCGTGATGCGCGCGTGTCAGTCACTCGGGTATCGCGGGTACCCGCAGCTGCGAGTGGCCCTCGCATCCGAGCTTGGCGCCCAGGGTCTCGGCGCGGGTTTCAGTGTTCGCCCAAGCGCCTATGTGTCGAGCGCGGCTGGTACTGAAGTGATCGGGGAGCCGGCGGGGGTACTCGACGAGATGCAAGCTGAGATCAGCGGTACCGTGCGGGCGCTTGCTACTCTCTCCAGCCTGCTCGATCCCAGCATCACCGCGGACGCGGTGCAGAGCATCGCCGGGGCACGCAGAGTGCTCGTCGTAGCAAATGGGCTATCTTCACCGGTCGCCTCTGCGCTCTCAATGCGGCTCACCTCCCACGGTCGGTACGCGGAATTCGTCGCGGACTCGCTCGCGCAACAGATCGCAGCCCGGAACCTATCTGAGCGTGACGTCTGCGTTGTGGTGAGCGGATCTGGCGCAAACGACACGACGCTGGGCGCCGCCGCCGCCGCAGCCTCAGCTGGCGCTCGAGTCATCGCGATCACCGCTTTTGCCGCCTCCGCACTGACGGAGGTCGCTGATCTTTCGCTCGTGATCGCCCCGGCAGGAGCAACGTTCCTTCGGGAGCTCGAGCAGGCGTCCCGCGTGTCACTCATGCTATTCGCTGAGGTCTTGGTGCACGCGGTTGCGCGAACCGCCGGCGACAGCGCTAGAGACGCACACGCGCAAACCCTCGAGGTGATCTCTCGACACCTCGAGGACCAGGCCGAAGCCTAACCCGCGGCCGGGGAGCGAACTTCCCCGGCCGCATTGGGCGCGGGCTAGGCTCCGCCGTGGCGACCCTTCGGCGGATCGGTTGGATCGGTTGGATCCTCGTCTTCCGGAGCTGCCGCGGGCTCCGCTTGCGGTGAGCGCGGAGGCTGCGACTGCCCTGGCTGTTGCTCACCGACAACGAGTGAGGCGTCGCCCGAGGCGATGTTCTCTGGCCGGGCCGGGCCCTTTGGCTGGATCCTGCCCGGTTCGAGCGTGCGCTGCACGTCCTCCGCTGTGACCCGCTCGATGGGTCCTGTCGTCGCGTCGACGTACCAATCCGTGAGCGCGGGATCGGAGCTGTCGAAGCCTGCTCCTGCGCCCTCATCGGCTGGCACCTCGCTCGTGCCGAACACAAAGTCGTCGCCGTACTCATCAATGCCCCGCCGCACACCCTGCGCGATCGCGGCCCGTGCGTACTGGCGCCTGATGATGTACGGGTCGGTTCGCAGGTCCTTTGCCCAGGCGAACATGATGCCCATCACGACGAACGCGAAGGGGAGGGCGGACACCACCATCAGCGATTGCAGACCGGAGAGGGCGTTGCGCCCGCCAGCGAGCAGGAGTGAAATTGCGATGAGGCTGAGGAGCAGACCCCAGAGGATCGTCACCCATTTCGACGGCTCGGGTCTGCCAGCTTGCGACATGGAGGCCATCACGATCGAGGCAGAGTCCGCAGCGGTGACGAAGAATACAACGACAGCGACCATCGCGATCACCGAGGTGATCATGGCGAAGGGAAGCCGCTCGAGGATGCGGAAGAGTACTTCCTCGCCAGACCCGCCGGTCTGGAGATCCCCACCACCGAGCGTCATCGAGATCGCCGTGCCGCCGTAGACGACGAACCATGCGATCACGATCGCCGACGGTACGAGCACGACAGTGGTGACGAATTCGCGCAGCGTGCGGCCGCGAGAGATCTTCGCGATGAACATGCCGACGAACGGTGTCCACGATACCCACCACGCCCAGTAGTACGTCGTCCAGGTCGCAAGGAATTCCGCGGTTTCCGGCCCCTGGTTCGGGTTTCTGGCGAGCATTGTCGGAAGCTGGCCGAGGAACTCTACGAGAGAGGCGGGGAGGTAATTGAGAATGAACACTGTCGGCCCCGCTACGAGCACAAAGAGCCCGAGCGCGCCGGTAAGGATCATGTTGAGGTTCGAGAGCCGGCGGATGCCCCGCTTCACGCCCGACACTGCGGAGGCGATGAACAGCGACGTGAGGATCGCGATCGCGCCGACGAGGAAGGCGTTGCCCATTGGCCCGAGACCCGAGACCATGCGGAAGCCACTCTCGATCTGCAGTGCCCCGATGCCGAGCGACACCGCTGTACCGAAGAGGGTGACGATGATCGCGAAAACGTCGATGAGCCTGCCGAGCACCCGGTGGCTGCTGCCGGGAAATACCGGCTCAAACAGGGCAGAAATGAGCGGGGCGCGGCCTCGCCGATACGCACTGTAGGCGATCGCACCGCCGACGAGCGCGTAAAACGCCCAGGCGATCGGGCCCCAGTGGAGCACCGTTTGCGCGAGCGCTGGCAGCGCCGCCTCCGCCGTCCCGGCCGTGATGTCGAGTCCGGGTGGTGGGTCGAGGAAGTAGGTGAGCGGCTCGAGGGGCCCGTAAAACAGCAGCCCGATACCGAGCCCTGCCGCGAACAGCATCGATACCCATGACGCGGTTGAGAACTCAGGCTTCTCGTCGTCAGCACCCAACCGGATCCCGCCGGTTCTGCCGTACCCGACGACGAGCATGAACAGTGCCACGGCGATAGCGAGTGCGCCAAACATCCAGCTGAAGTGCTCGGTCACCCACGCCAGGGAGGAGGCGCCAACCGCGGCGAGATTGTCCGGCGCGATGAAGGCCCAGGCGATGACCGCAACGGTGAGCGTAAACGTGACGCTGAGCACCAGCCAGTTTGTGGGGAATCGAAGCCCTGTCTGCTCAACGCCGATGCCGGGAAGTAGACCCGGGTGTGGCAGTGGCGGGGGAGCGGGCTCGATGATCTTGCGCGTGCGCTGGCCGCGATGTTCAGAATCTGGCATGGTGCCCTGTGTCTCCTTTGCTCCGTCAAAGTGACGGCCGTGGGGTTACAGACCTAAGCTACTGCTACGGCTCACCAATACCTAGAGGCAAAGCGCTGGACTACACCAGTAGTGTAGACATAATCTCGCCACGATCAGGGCTTTTTGTTGTTACCGTATCGTGATCAGGGCTCGGCGCGCCGCAGGTGGACCCACGCGGAGGCGCCTCAGCGGCCTGCCTTAGATCCAGCCCGACGCCCGCCGCGAGCACTGAGCGCACTCGCCAACCAGGCCGCGATGGCGGCGGCCCCACTTGCGAGCGCAAAATGCAGCGTATCGAGGGGGAGTGCCTCCCATTCGCGCTCGCCCGCTGCGGCCTGGAGCGCTCTACCCGCGAGCACGCCGGCCGTCACCGCGCCCCAGGCAATCGCCAACCAAGCACCGACTTGGCGCGGATTGCTCCTGCGGATCCTGTCACCGAGTACCGATCGCGACATGGGGTCCTCCGGGTCGACGTTGCCAATGAACGTGACCATTCTAGGCGATAGGCGTTGCCCACAGGAGTCGTTTCCGGTTCTGGTGCTCGCTGCTCAGCCCCGCTGCAGCCAAGCGAGTACCGCGAGCACCCGCCGGTGCCCGCTGCTCGCGTCCTCAAGCGCCAGCTTCTGGAAGATCGACGATATGTGCTTCTCGACGGCACCAAGCCCGATGACGAGGGCGGCGGCGATGTCCTGGTTCGTGCGCCCCTCCGCCATTGCGGCGAGCACCTCGGTCTCCCGGCCGGTGAGGTGTGAGATCGGATCGGAGCGCCGACTCATGAGCTCCCGAACCACCTGCGGATCGAGCACGGTGCCACCCCGGGCAACACGCTCTACGGCGTCACTGAGCTCCTCAAGCGAGGCCACACGATCCTTGAGCAGGTAGCCAACACCCTCGGCGCCGGAGGCAAGCAACTCTGCAGCGTAGACCACCTCAACGTATTGACTGAGCAACAAGACCGCACGGCGTGGATCACGTCGCCGCAACTCGATCCCTGCCCGCACGCCCTCGTCGCGATACTCGGGAGGCATTCGAACGTCGAGGATGACTACGTCTGCGACAACCGGGGCGACACCATCGCTACCATCCAGCGCACTGAACAGCGCGGTCGCATCACCGACGGCGGCAACCGTCTCGTAGCCAGCCTCGTCAAAAAGCCGGATCAGTCCCTCGCGCAGCAGGACGGAGTCCTCCGCGAGTGCAACCCTGATTGGGCGTCGTTCGTCAGTCATTCCCCTAAGGATACGGGCACCACGGCGGTCACAATGCTCGGTCCGCCCGCAGGGCTTGAGAGGGTGAGGGTGCCGCCTATGCCACGGAGCCGTTCAGTGAGCCCCGCGAGGCCGTGTCCAGGCAGCGGAATGATTCCACCCCGACCGGAATCGCTCACCTCAAGCACCACCTTGTCGACGGAGGGTGAGCCGGCTACAGCAACAGCATCGCGTGCCGCCACCCCGTCCCTTAGCTGCAGCGTAACGCGCTGCGCGCCGGAGTGTTTCGCCGCATTCGTGACGAGTTCTGCTGCGACAAAATAAAGGTTGCGCTCGAGTTCCGGGCTGAGCTGCGCGGTCGCGGTGACCTGAAGGTCAATGGGCATGGGGCCCCTCGCCGCAAGGGTTTCAAGCGCGGCGCCGATACCGCGGTCGCCGAGGATCGGGGGAGCGAACCCCCGGGAGAGGGCACGCAGCTCGTCGAGCGTATCCTGCGCAGTTCCCCTGGCCTCACCCAGGAGCCGTGCGGCGGCGTCAGGGTCGTCAGCAAGCCGCCGCTCGGCGGTGGCGAGGTCCATCTGCAATCTCACGAGCCGCTGCTGTGGCCCATCGTGAAGGTCACGCTCGAGCTGACCGAGCGTCCGGTTCTCCGCCGCAGCAGCCGCGCCGCGTGATGACTCAAGCACGGCAACCACTCGCCGCAGGGACTCTTCGGGAGTTTCCCCGAGCAGCGCACGGGCGAGCGACCAGTGAAGGGCGGTGAGACCACGGTAGACGACGGGAAGCGTCAGCAGGAAAATCACGCCAAGGATTGCGTAGAGGATCGAGTCTGCCTGATCGGGGGCAAACTCAAGTCCGGGCCCGACGCGGTCGGGCCACAGCAGCTGGGAGAGGCCAATATTGTCCTGCCCGCGGGGGACAACGAGCAACAGCAACCAATAGAGGGGCCCAACTACCGCAAACGCCGCCCACGTGACAGCGAGCGTCCAAGTGATCATGGTGAGCAGGAAACCCAGTAGCCCCTGATGCAGCATCGCCCGCCAGTCACTTGTCACCGTGAGCGGGTGCAAGAACGCGCGAACGCGGTGTTCGGCAGGCAGGGGAGTAGCGCCTGCCTGCCGGGCGCCGACGTTCGCTTGTGGGTTCGTGAGGTCGGGCCTCGGGGCCGGAATCGAGCGTCCGTCAGCACGCACCACCCAGGCTCGCCAGGCGTCGCCGCGGACACGGGCGAACCGCAACCCGTACTGCAGGACGACAATTCCGATGCCGACAATCGCAAGACCCACGCCGGCGGAGAAAAGCGTCGCGAGCACCGCGAAGGCGAACACCGCAAGCGGGAAGCTGCCCAGCAGAAATCCTGCACGCGCCGGGAGACGCTTCCACTGGCGAATGTAGCTCATAGGTTGGTGCTCCTCAGCTTGGGGGTCTGCACCATATGGGCCCGCGCTCGCTATGTGCCGGGAATCAATGTGGTGTTGCGTCATGCTCATTGTTCCACTCAATCGGAAATCAGAATGCATTCACATAGCGCAGACCCCCGATAACTCGAGGGTAAACCCCACCGATCCCTATGGGACAGCAGTGAGAACCAGGGTTCATCAACTGGTGTCAATTAACAGCGAAGCGCACACCCCAGTACTCGTGCCATTGCGCCGCGCCCAAACGCGCTCGACAACGCGGCAAATCTGCCCCCGTTACCTCGCGGGCGGTACTCCGCGCCCTGCCGGCAGCATCAGCCTGGCGGACAGCGAGATAGAAACGCGCATCGGCTGCACGCGCGTGGCGCGTGCGCGCACGCACAAGCGGGGGTCAACATACACGAACTGACATAATATAGATTATCGCAATATACGGTAAGTCGTTCGACGGGCACTCGAGAACCTCAGCCACGGGCACTCGAGAACCTCAGCCACGGGCGCAGGCATGCGCGCGCAGCCACACAGGCGCGCAATCGCTCAAGCGCACACACGCACCAACCCCCACACGCACACGCACACACTCACATGGGCCAGCCTGGCTGCGGCGTCGCGGAATCGGTGCGGGAAAGCTGGGCGGTCCACGATTGGACGTGGGAGCCATCTCTCCCGAGAACCGCGCCAGGACGTTCGCCGGTGTACGTGAAGCCGGCACGCGCTACGGTGCGGGCAGATGCGACATTCCCAACAACCGCCTCCCAGCGCACCGCAGCGACGGCCGTCCGCTCGAAGGCCGCAGCCACAACCGCGTCGACCGCAGCTGACATAATCCGACGCCCGCGGTGCGGTGCGCCGAGCCAGTATCCGAGCATCCCACTTGGCAGCCGCAGCCCAATCACGCCGAGCACCGGCCCACCGGACGCCGCTCGAATCGCCCACGTCCACTCGGTGTCGTTCGCCCACGCGCTCGGGACGTACTCCCCCACAAAACGCTCAGCATCGGCGAGCGTATACGGCCACGGCGTTGACATGAACGCTTCGAAGATGGGGTCGCTGCAGTATTCCGCGATTGCAGGCGCATCGCTCAGCGTGAGTGCATCGAGCAGATAGTCGGGCGTACGAAGGGTAAACGGCTGCATTCCCTAACGCTATCCCGCTATCGCGCAATCCCCCAGTTATCCCGCTTTGGGAGAACGCGCCAGCACTGCGAGGCGAAGCAGCGAGTGAGCAGCGAGGAGCGACACCGCGATCGTGCCGAACTGCCCAGCACTGAGCATCAGCTCTGCACTCGCCGACCGCCAGGCGACGAGTGTCATCACCATCGAGCCGGCGATCATTACCCAGCCGACGAGCGCGAGCCCGAGCGATACGGTCCGCAAGAACCACACCCCCGGTGCGCGGTCGAGCCGCGTAAACATCGTGACGAACGCGAAACCGGCAACGGCGAGCGCGAGTGCACCGAGAACATCGCTTGGGCGATGCCATCCGTAGCCAAGCAGCTGCCAGCTCACGACGCCGAGCAGCACGCCGCCCGCCAGCGCAACCAGGGCGCGAATGCGGCGGGGCACAGCAAAGATTGTTGCCCCGACGACCGTAGCAAATACCGTCATATGCCCGCTAGGGAATGAATTCTCTGCCGCGAGCGTCAGCAGATCTGGCCTGCCAAGCACTTCTGATTTCAGCAGCTGGGAGGCGACGATCGCGACCGCCGGCACCAGCGTAACGAGCAATGCCCGCGCGATGCCGTGAACCCAGAGCGCGACCATACCGAGCGCAACGAGGGCAACGGCGATCGCGAAGGGCGATACGAGGCTCAGCGGCGCTGGCGGCCGCGTGTTGAACTCCGACGCCGACAGCAGATTGTCCTCGACGGCTTGCCCCGTGGAGCTGAGCACGCCGAAAATATAGGCGCCAACCCCAATGGCTAGCCAAAACAGCAGAATCCAGAGCACGCGCAGTCGCCGGTGCGTGTCTGATGCAACAGGAATACTCATGCTCCCCCTCCCCCTGGCTGAATCATCTCATGCGCAGAATTCGCTTCGGATCGCGCGGCCCGTGAATCCCCTGTGCGCACAGCCCACAGCGCGAGCGCCGCGGCGGTCGACACGTTCAAAGAATCGACGCCGTGCTCCATCGGGATCACCACCGACCGTGTCGCGGAAGCGAGCGCCCGATGCGATAACCCCTGCCCCTCAGACCCGAACATGAGGGCGAGTTTCTCGGGGAGCTCATCTACGAAGTCGGCGAGATCCTCGGCGTCGTCGCGCAGCGCGAATGCGACCAGGTCGTAGCCCGCTCCCCTGATGAGGGGGCCGGCCTCTCGCCAGTCGGGCAGTCGCGCCCACGGAACCTGGAGCACGGCGCCCATGCTCACCCGCACCGAACGGCGGTACAGTGGGTCCGCACAGGCGGGGCTCAGCAGCACAGCGTCGGCGCCAAGCGCGGCGATGGATCGGAAGATCGCTCCGACGTTGGTGTGATCGGCCAGGTCTTCGAGCACTACGACGCGCCGTGACTGGCGGAGCAACTCCCCCGGGTCGAGCGGCGCTGGCCGGTGCATCGACGCGAGCGCGCCACGGTGCAGGTGAAAGCCGGTAAGTTGTTCAAGCTGCTCAGAGCGGCCGACGAAAGCGGGAACGTCGGGGTACTGCTCGAGAATGTGCTGCAGCTTCGGCACCCACTCTTCAATGAGCAGCAGGGACCGCGGAACGTGTCCGCTCGCAAGGGCGCGCTCGATGACCTTCGCTGATTCGGCGATGTACAGCCCCTCAGCTGGTTCACGAACCCGCCGCAGCGCAACGTCAGTGAGCTGGGTGTAGTCGACGAGCTCGGGTGCAGCGAGGTCGTCGATGGAGACGAGCCTCACGCGCTGGACTCCTGCGACGCGCTGAGCGCCGGAGCGAGAAACTCGCCGATTCGCGACACCGTATCAGCGACGGCCTCGTAGTGAACGAGGTGGCCAACACCGGGCAGGATCATGAGTTCGGGTTCCCCAAGCAGCCGCGTGAGATCGAGCTGTCGCGCGAGCGGCGTGATGTCGTCCCGATCCCCCGCGATCACGAGCGTTGGCATGTCGTAGTCGGCCGCAAACTCGGCCACCGTGTGCGACACCGACGCGCGGAACGCATCGAGCAACGAACGAGAGTCGGCGAACCGCGAGAAATACCTCCGGTGCTGATCGTGGATCCAGGCGCGCAATTCGCGGTCGTGTGTCTTCGCCATGACCTCGCTCATCCCGCGCACAATCAGCGGGTTTCCGAGCAGGGATCGCGCAGCGCGCTCGGGAAGCGCGTTCGCAGTGCGGTAGTACAGGATGGCGAGCCGAGTGAGGAACGCCTCGGGGCCTTCGAGCGCCGGGGCCGAGATCGGGTTGATGAGGATCGCGCGCGTTGCGCGCGCGCCCTGATGCAGCGCGGAGCTCACCACGAGTGACCCAAATGAGTGCCCGAGAATGATCGCGCCGTCCGGGGCGACGTTCTCGGTAAACGCGACGAGCCACTGCCCGAAGGTTTCAAGGTCGTGGGCGCGCCCGGGAATAGCCGGCGTCGACCCGAAACCGGGAAGATCTGGGACGTGGATCGCAAGCGACGGCTGCGCCGCCGCAAGGGCCTCCGCGATGCCCTCGAGTCCGTGGTGATCGCCGCGAAATCCGTGAACGAGCACGATCGGTCTCCCAGCGGGGTCACCGTACACCCAGTCGCGGGTGTCGATGCCGAGCGTGGGGATGAGAGTGGGCACGTGGTCTGGCACAGAGACGATGCTACCGGGCACAGCCTGTCACTCCTCTGCACGCGCCGAGCGCACCCAATGTTGCGCGACGGGCTCGCGTCGGTGGCTATCGGTACTATCGAAGTAACCGAAAGGATCACCGTGAACGACGCACTTCCCCTCTGGGCCGCTCAGCTGGCCGTCTTCGACACCGAGACAACCGGTGTCGAGACCGACACGGCACGCATCGTGAGCGCAACGCTTGCCCTGCTCGGTGAAAACGGCGAGGTAGCCGAGCGCTACGACTGGCTCCTCGACCCGGGGGTTGAGATCCCCGATGCCGCGGTCCGCGTGCACGGCATCACCACCGAAATCGCTCGATCGAGTGGTATCGACGCTGCCGTCGGCGTGGCGCAAATAACGGAGCGGATCGCGCAAATGATTGACCGCGGGCTCCCCCTGGTTGTCTACAACGCTCCCTACGACCTCTCACTGCTGCGCGCAGAACAGCGCAGGTACGGAGTTCGCGAGGCTGATGTCGCTCCGGTGCTCGATCCGCTCATCATTGACAAGCAACTCGATCGGTTCCGCAAGGGCAAGCGAACCCTCGTTGCGGTCGCCGAACACTATGGCGTCGAGTTGGGTAACGCGCACGATGCAGGGGAAGACGCCATCGCCTCGGGAAAGGTGATGCAGTGCCTCGCAAGGAAGTACGCGGCAACGCTTCCCGGCGACCTCGATGAGATCCACGCCGCTCAGGTGACTTGGGCGAAGGCGCAGGCTGAGAACTTCCAGCAGTACATGCGACGCGCTCGCGACCCGAACTTCGTCGCTGAGGGCGGGTGGCCTGTGCGCGGCTAGGAGCCAGGCGCCGGTACAGCAAAAGGGCGGGAGATCCGAAATGGATCTCCCGCCCTTTGTTGCAGTACGTGTACTGCGGCAGCTGCTTAGGCGCCGAAGGCCTTGAAGCGCTGGTTGAACTTCTCGACGCGACCAGCCGAGTCCATGATGCGCTGCTTGCCCGTGTAGAACGGGTGCGAAGCACTGGAGATTTCGACGTCGAGCACCGGGTAGGTGGCGCCGTCAAGCTCGATGGTCTTTTCGCTCGTGAGGGTCGAACGCGTGAGGAAGGTCTCCCCCGACGCAAGGTCGCGGAACACGATGGCGTTGTACTCGGGGTGAATCTCGGTCTTCATGACTGTCCTTCGATATTGTTGCGTCTCGCTGATTCGGCGGGAAGGCCGAACGCAGAAGTCTTGCGGCGTCACCGCACCAAGGATCAATATTAGCAGATCCAAACTGCTCGCGCGCCCGTTTCTAGCGTGTTGCGAACCGCGTGTCGGGCTGGGGTTGTGATTAAGCGGATGTTGAGCGTGCCGTAGCGGCGTAACGACCACGGCTCACGGTGAGTTCGAACGGCATTCCGAACGTCGCCTCGAGGTTCTCCGCGGTGAGCGTGTCGGCAATCGGACCGGCAGCCTGAATCTTGCCGTCGCGCACGAGCAGTAGGTGGGTGAACCCTGGCGGGATCTCCTCGACGTGATGGGTCACCATCACCATTGCTGGCGAATACTGCGACTGGGCGAAGCCGGAAAGCATTTGCAGGAGGCGTTCGCGCGCGCCGAGATCGAGGCTCGCGCTCGGCTCGTCGAGGAGGAGGAGTTCGGGGTCGGTCATGACCGCCCTCGCAATGAGTGCGCGCTTGCGCTCACCATCGCTGAGCGTTCCGAACGCCTGGTCGGCGAGTTCGAGCAGGTCCCACTCGGCGAGCACGCGATCGGCCTGGCGCACGTCGATCGCGTCGTACTGCTCGTTCCATCGCCCCTCAACCGAGTAGGCGGCCGTGAGTACGACGTCACGCACGAGCTCATTCGGCGGAATACGTCGCGCGGTGGCGCTAGAGACGAACCCAAGGCGGTTGCGCAGCTCGAAAATGTCCACCTTGCCGAGTCGTTCGCCGAGCACGTCAACGGTGCCGGTCGTCGGGAAGTCGTTGGCCGTGACGAGCTTGAGGATCGTCGTCTTCCCCGCCCCGTTCGGGCCGAGAATGACCCAACGTTCACTGTCGTCCACCTGCCACGTCACGGTGTCGAGGATCGGGCGGCGATTGCGGATGTAGCTCGCGTCAGTGAGGCTCAGCACGGTCGTCATACACTCAAGCCTATCTCTAGACTGGGGCTATGAGCGTTACCCCACTCGTCGTTCTCGACTGCGATTCCACGACCATCCAAGATGAGGTTATTGAGCTCCTCGCCGACGCGGCGGGAACCCGCGAACTGGTCGCGGAAGTGACTGAGCGGGCGATGCGCGGCGAACTCGATTTCGCTGAGAGCCTTGCTGAGCGCGTCTTGACGCTCCGCGGCACGCCGGACACCGTTTTTGCTGAGGCGTACGGGCGGGTTCGGCTCTCCGCCGGAATTCGGGAGCTCGTCACCGCCGTCCACGCGCGAGGAGGCAAGGTTGGCGTCGTCTCTGGCGGATTCCACGAGGTGCTCGATCCGATCGCGGAGGATCTCGGGCTGGACTTCTGGCGCGCAAACCGGCTCGAGGTCGAAGGCGGAGAACTCACAGGGCGCACGGTTGGCCCGGTTATTGACGCGGAAGCAAAGGCCGTCGCGCTCGCGGAGTGGGCTGAGGCGAGCGGAATCCCGCTCAGCGCGACCATCGCCATTGGCGACGGCGCCAACGATCTGCGGATGATGGCGGTCGCAGCTATTGGGGTGGGCTTCAACGCGAAACCGATCGTGTCGGAGCAGGCCGACGTCTCAATCACCGACGACCTTGCTCTCGCGATTGCGCTGCTCGACAGGCTCAGCTAGCTGGAGCGCTGCCGATCGTACGCAGCAGGCCGCCACTCCCCTCGGGCGTGGCGGCCTGCTGTCGTATGCGGTGACCGTCTGCGCTAGTGGCCCATCCCAAGGCCGCCGTCGACGGGGATGACCGCGCCCGAAATGTAGCCTGCATCTTCGCCGGCGAGGAACGATGCTACCCCGGCGATCTCCGCAACCTGCCCGAAGCGGGCGGCCGGGATCGACGCGAGGTATTGCTGCTGCTGCGCTTCGGGAAGCACGGCCGTCATATCGGTGTCGATGAAGCCCGGCGCAATGACGTTCGCCGTGATCCCGCGGCTGCCGAGCTCGCGGGTGAGTGAGCGGGCGAAGCCGACGAGGGCTGCCTTCGATGAGGAGTAGTTGATCTGACCGGCCGAGCCGTACAGCCCAACGACGGACGAGATAAGAATCACTCGGCCAAAGCGCTGCTTGAGCAGCCCCTTCGAAGCGCGCTTGACGACGCGGAAGGTGCCGGTGAGGTTCGTGTCGATGACCTCGGTGAAGTCCTCCTCCGACATGCGCAGCAGCAGTGTGTCGCGGGTGATGCCCGCGTTTGCGACGAGCACCTCAACGGCCCCGAGCTGCTCTTCGACCTCGCTGAACGCGCGGTCGATCGACGCCGAGTCGGTCATTTCGGCTCGGACGGTGAGCGCGCCTGCTGGGCCCTCCCCCGAGCGCGAGGTCACTGCGACGCGATGGCCGTCTGCAATCATGCGTTCTGCGATGGCGTAGCCGATGCCACGGTTGCCGCCGGTAATGAGGACGGTACGCGCGGTGAATTCGGTGCCGGGAGTGATGCTTGCGTTCATGCCAATCAGCCTAGCGAATCCCGGTGCCACACTGAGAAATATGGTTGCAGAGGGACGCTCAGGCGGCGCGGCGCCCAAAGCCGTAAACTAGAGCCGTTGAATGAGGGAGCCGATGCCAAAAAAGAGCGGCGAAACGCCGAGCTACAGGGTGACCTCGGCCGGGGTGAACCCCGCCGAGGATCGAGCTCATCGCATGCGGATGTACTTCATCGCGATGACACTCAGAGTCGCCTGCGTACTCTCGCTCTTTTGGGTGAGCGGATGGTGGCTGATTATCCCAGCGATCGGATCGGTCGTGCTCCCGTGGTTCGCAGTAATGGTGGGAAATGCGGTCGCGTACGGCGGCGAGGAGGAGGTTGCGGTGCCAGATCCACTTGAGCTCTCCTCCGGCGATGACCCGGCAGGCGCGCAGCAGGAGAAGAGTTCCCCTGAGCTCCTCATTGTCGACGTTGAACCGGTTCGCCGCGCAGCGGCTCGGCCGGCACCAGCTGCCGACCCGATGACGAGCTCGGACGCTTCGGAAGCTGAGCCGCCTGCCGCACACGGCGCGAGCACCGGAACGGACACTCGCCGGGACGAGGACACCGCATGACGCTCGGAGGGATCAACCTCGGCGCCCCCATGGAGCACCGCCACACCTGCTCGCGCGCCGGATGCCGTGACGCAGCCGCGTGGGGGCTGCTCTGGCGCAACCCCAAGATCCACACCCCTGACCGTAGGAAGACATGGCTCGCATGCGATGAGCATCGCGAGGTACTCGCTTCGTTTCTCAGCGACCGAAGTTTTCCGCTCGAAATCGTCACAGTAGGAGAGCTCGATGAGCAACAGTGAGAGCAAGGTTGGCTGGTCCTTCCTGTACTCCCGCCGGTGGATCGGGTACTTCGCCCTGTTCGTCGTATTCGCGATCGCGTGCGTCTATCTCGGCAACTGGCAGTTCGAGCGCCGCGGCGAAGCGCGTGCTGAGATCTCACGCATCGACAGGAACTACGACGCGACACCCGCTCCCCTGGCCGATGCGCTCACAACGCCAGCGGACTTCGACGTCGATGAGCACAAGTGGCTGACGGTAACACTCGAGGGCAGCTACGAGGACACCGCAGTGCTCTCCCGCAACAGGCCAGGCCCCAAGGGCGTCGGCGCAGACATCATTGTGCCGTTCCGCCTCACCGATGGCAGCCTCTTCTTCGTCGACCGTGGCTGGGTTGTCGCGAGCGGGACTGACATCGACGACGTGCTCGACACCGTGCCAGCACCCCCAACCGGCAACGTGGAGGTCGTGGTGCGGCTGCGCGCGAGCGAGCCGGAGGTCGCCGGGCGGAGCTCCGCAGGCAGAACCGTCGCGAGCATCAACGTTCCGGAGATTGCGCGCGTGACCGGGGTGACGGGTGAACTTTACTCTGAAACCTACGGAATGCTCGTGTCTGAATCCCCGACGGCTGAGCACGGGATCCTGCCCCCGAAGCCGGAGCGCGATGAGGGCCCGCACCTGTCGTACGCACTGCAGTGGTACGTGTTCATCATCATCGCGGGAATCGGGGTTGGGATCGCCGCAAGGCAGGAGTTCAAGAACCTGAACTCCGGGAGCGACGAAGTGCTCGCAATGGAGAAGAAGTCTCGTGCCCGAAAGGCCCGGCGCGGCCCAACGGACGCAGATGTTGAGGACGCGTTGCTCGATGCGTAACCGCGTCACACCGCTTCCCAAACGAATCGGGGCACTCTGCGGGGTCGTGCTCAGCGTAGCGCTGCTCGCGGGCTGCGCCCCCGAACCAGATCCGACCGCATCGCTCGAGTCGTTGCGGGAGGTCACGACAGACCCAACGCCCCCGGCGGCTATCGATGAGTACGATGCCGAGACCCACCCGGAGCCCGTCGTCGAGGCGCGCGAGTGCAGCAATTACCTCGTGATCACCGCCCGCGGCACCGGCGAGCCCCGCAAGAAACAGCTGCTCGGTCCCGTCGCGCGCGCGGTGGCTGAGGCACGGCCAGATGAGGTCAGCCGGGTGGATCTGAACTACCCTGCCGACACCGAGGTGCTCGCTGGCGCGACAGGCGGCGCACGCACGCTTATCGATACGCTCAACGTTCAGGCTGCCGCGTGCCCGGAACAGCAGTTCGTGCTGCTCGGCTACTCACAGGGCGCCCTCATTGTTGGCGACGCACTTGGCGCGCCAGACACCCGCCTTGTCGGCACAAAGGTCGGTGAGCTCACCGCGGAGGCGGCTGAGCGGATCATCGCCGTCGTGCTGTACGGAAACCCACGGTTCGTAGGTTCTGACCCGACGGGGTACGGCGACTTTGCCGAGGACATCAACGGTCTCCTCCCCCGCCCGCCCGAAAGCCTTTCCGCCTACAATGATCGGCTTCGCGACTACTGTGTTGCGGACGACTTCATCTGCCAGTCGACGCTCGAGATGGAGGAGTCGGGTCACGTCGCCTACTACGAGAACGGCATGCAGGAGGACGGCGCCGCCTTCATCATCGCGCAGCTCTCACCGCGCGACCCCGCTGCCGGCTCTGACACGAGGGACGCAGATGCTGGCGAGGCTGACGCTGGCGCCCGCTCAGGCGATCCCGACGCTGATCCCAACGCCGATCCCGATCCCAACGCAGAAGATGCCTCGTCAGGCCCTGCAGGGGCCGGTGAACCGGGCTCAGCGAACTAGCGCGGCAGGCAGCGCCTGCTCGGCCGCGCCACAACCCGGTGGTTAGGCGAGCTCGATGAGGTCGAGGTACTCCTTGGACCAGTGATCCTCTGTACCCTCTGGCATGATGAGTACGCGCTCTGGGTTCAGCGCCTCAACGGCACCAGGGTCGTGCGAGACCAGCACAACGGCACCGGTGAAGTGCGCGAGGGCGTCGAGGATCTCCAGGCGGCTCGCCGGGTCGAGGTTGTTCGTCGGCTCATCGAGCAGCAGCACGTTCGCGCTCGACACCACGAGCTTCGCGAGCGCGAGACGCGTCTTCTCGCCGCCGGAGAGCACACCTGCGGGCTTCAGCACGTCGTCCCCCGTGAAGAGGAAGGAGCCGAGCACCTTGCGGGCCTCGGTCTCGGTGAGGTGCCGCGACACAGAAACCATGTTCTGCAGCACGCTCGCCTTCACGTCGAGCGTCTCGTGCTCCTGGGCGTAATAGCCGACCTTGAGGCCGTGGCCTTCGACGATGTCGCCGGTGTCAGGCTTATCGACGCCCGCAAGGATCCGCAGCAGGGTCGTCTTGCCCGCACCGTTCAGCCCGAGAATCACAACCTTCGAGCCACGGTCGATCGCGAGGTCGACGCCGGCGAAGATCTCGAGTGAGCCGTAAGACTTCGAGAGCCCCTCCGCCATGATCGGCGTCTTGCCACACGGCGCGGGGTCCGGGAAGCGGAGCTTCGCGACGCGATCCACCTGGCGCACCTCTTCGAGCCCCGAGAGCATCCGCTCCGCGCGGGCGACCATCTGGTGCGCGGCGGCGGCCTTCGACGCCTTCGCACCGAAGCGGGCAGCCTGATCCTTCAGCTGCGATGCCTTCTTCTCGACGTTGGTGCGCTCCTTGCGGCGACGCTCCTCGTCGGCGGCGCGCTGGCGCTGGTACAGCTTCCAGCCCATGTTGTAGACGTCGATGACCTGGCGGTTCGCGTCAAGGTAGAAGACGCGGTTGACGGTATCTCCGACGAGATCAATATCGTGGGAGATGATGATGACGCCGCCCTTGTAACCCTTCAAGAACTCGCGCAGCCAGACGATCGAATCGGCGTCCAAGTGGTTGGTCGGCTCATCGAGGATCATCGTGTCAGCGTCAGAGAACAGGATGCGCGCGAGCTCGATGCGGCGGCGCTGGCCGCCAGAAAGCGTCTTCAGCGGCTGGTCAAGGATGCGGTCTGGCAAGCCGAGGTTGTTCGAGATCGACGCGGCCTCTGCTTCGGCTGCGTAGCCTCCGAGCGCCTGGAACCTGTCCGTGAGGTTGCCGAAGCGCTTCATCGCCTTCTCGGCGATCCTCGGGTCGTCAGACCCCATCTCTTCGGAGGCCTTCGCCATGTTCTTGTTGAGCGTGCCAAGGCCGCGCGCATCAAGAATGCGGTGCCGCGCGATCTGCTCGGGATCCCCCGTGCGCGGATCCTGGGGCAGGAAGCCGAGCTCCCCCGTCACTTGGATGGAGCCCTCGGCGGGCTGCAGCTCCCCCGACAGGGTGCGCGTCAGCGTCGTCTTGCCCGCACCGTTTCGCCCGACGAGACCAATCTTGTCTCCCGGGTGCACGCGGAACGAGACCTCGCCCATCAGGCGCCTTGCGCCCACGTCGATCGCGAGATCTTCGACAACAATCACAGCAACACACTCTTTCGTAGCGGGAGAGCCCCTGCGTTCAGGGCAACCTACCTATTCTAGGGTGAAACGCTGAGGACATCTGCCCCAGCGCGCACGAAGGCGCTCCCGGGTTGGTCCCCGGAAACAGAAAACCGGGCGGCACGACCCAATGGCCATGCCGCCCGGTTCCAGTCGGGCGCAAGATATCAAATCCTCCGCTTGTCAGCGGGAAACTCTGTTCTCACACCCTGTGAGGCGTCAGATGCTGAACCCGAGCGCCCGCATCATTTCGCGGCCGTCATCCGTGATGCGCGCAGGCGTCCACGGCGGCATCCACACCCAGTTGATGCGGAACGCGGCGACGAGGCCATCAAGCGACTCGGCGATGTCGTTCTCGATCACGTCGGTGAGGGGGCAACCGGCGCTCGTAAGCGTCATCGAAATGACGAGCGCGTCGTTGTCCTCATCGTACGCAAGGTCATAAATGAGACCGAGGTCGACAATGTTCACTCCGAGCTCCGGGTCGGAGACGTTCTTCAACGCCTCGACTGCCTGTTCACGGAAGTCAGGGTCTATTGAGACCGGGGCGGTCGCTACGGCGCCAGCGGCGTCCGTGCCAGTCTCCGTTGCTGTCTCTTCACTCATACGAGTAGCCTACGCCCTCTGGCTTACGCGTCAACGAGGAAGCGGTCGTAACCCTCTGCCTCGAGGCGGTCTGCGAGCTCCGGGCCACCCTGTTCAGCGATGCGTCCCGCAACGAACACGTGCACGAAGTCCGGCTTGATGTAGCGGAGGATGCGCGTGTAGTGCGTGATGAGCATGACACCGAGATCCGAGTTCTCCTTGGCGCGGTTCACGCCCTCCGAGACGATCTTCAGTGCGTCGACATCGAGACCAGAGTCGGTCTCGTCGAGTACCGCAAACTTCGGCTTGAGCAGCTCAAGCTGGAGGATCTCGTTGCGCTTCTTCTCGCCACCCGAGAAGCCCTCGTTGACGTTACGCGATGCGAAGGACTCGTCCATGCGGAGGTTCTTCATTGCGTCGCGAACCTCGCCCATCCAGGTGCGGATGGCGGGCGCTTCACCGTCGATCGCGGTCTTCGCGGTGCGGAGGAAGTTTGCGTTCGTCACGCCTGGGATCTCCACCGGGTACTGCATCGCGAGGAACACGCCAGCCTGCGCGCGCTCGTCCGGGCCGAGCTCGGTGATGTCTTCGCCGTCGAGCAGGAGCTGGCCGCTCGTGATCTCGTAACGGGGGTGGCCGGCGATCGCGTACGCGAGGGTCGACTTGCCTGAGCCATTCGGGCCCATGATTGCGTGGGTCTCACCCTGCTTGATGGTGAGGTTCACGCCCTTGAGAATTTCCTTGGCGCCCTGGTCAGTCTCAACGCTGACGTGCAGGTCCTTGATCTCGAGAACGGAGCTCATAGTTCAATCTCTTTCGTAACAGTGGGGTCAATGTAGATGTCGCCGTCTTCAATCTCGACGACGTAAACGGGGACCGGCTCGTAGGCCGGGAGGTTCAGCGGCTGCCCAGTGCAGAGCGAGAACGCCGAGCCGTGAGCCCAGCATTCGAGGGTGTCACCGTCAACGAACCCTTCGGAGAGGCTGATCTCCCCGTGGGTGCAGGTGTCGCCGATGGCGTGCACCTGCCCTTCGCCGTCAAGCACGACCGCCATCGGAACGCCGTCGAGGACAACGCGAGTGGCCTGGTCTTGCACGAGTTCAGACAGTGCGATCGCCTTGTGTCGAGTCATTACGCGAGCACGCTCTGCTCGAGCTCGGACTCGATTGCAGTCTGCAACCGCTCCTCAATCTGCTCGTTGCCGATGCGCTGGATGACGTCGAACAGGAACCCGCGGACAACGAGCTTGCGCGCTTCGTCCTCGGAAATTCCACGGCTCTGCAGGTAGAAGATGTGCTCCTCATCGAAGCGGCCGGTCGTCGAAGCGTGGCCTGCACCCTCGATGTCGCCAGTCTCGATCTCGAGGTTCGGGATCGAGTCAGCGCGCGTGCCCTCGGTGAGGGTGAGGTTGCGGTTCTCTTCGTAGCTGTCGGTGCCGCTTGCGACGCGGCGAATGAGCACGTCGCCGATCCACACCGCGCGCGCACCCTCGCCCTGCAGCGCGCCCTTGTAGGCGACGCGGCTGCGCGTGTTGGGTGCGTTGTGATCGATGTAGACCTGGTGCTCGAGGTGCTGGCCTGCGTCTGCGAAGTACGCGCCGTATGCCTCGCCGTTTGCGCCCTGCGCATCGAGGTGGATCGACGGGTTCACGCGCACGATCGCGCCGCCGAGGGAGACGACGATGTGCTGCAGGTTGCCGTCGCGACCAACGGTCGCGTTGTGGGTCGCGAGGTGGATCGCGCCCTCGTTCCACTCCTGGATCGACACAACCTTGAGGTGCGCGCCGTCACCGACGACGATCTCGACGGTCTCGGTGAGGTTCGCATCACCGGTGTTTTCGAAGATCACAACCGAATCAGACTGCGGAGCAGCCTCGATGATCGTGTGTGCGGCTGTCGGGTTGCTCGTGAGCGCGCTGCGCTTCACGGTGACCGTCTGACGCTCGTGGCTCGTGAGCAGGATCCGCTGCGCGGCACCAACCTGGCCCCACGCGTTCGCCGCGGCCTGGTCCTCTGGGAGGCCGGCACGGCCAACGAGCTCGGAGTCCATCGGGACCGAACTCACCTCGACACCCTCGGCTTCGGAAATCTCCAGCGCAGACGTCGCGGCCTCGAGGTCTCCCCCGGTGAGGGCGGTGAGCTTCGCAACCGGAGTGTACTTCCAGTTCACCTCACGCCCGGTCACCGCGGGGAAGTCGGCGAGGACGGCAGACTTCAGGCGGTCAGAACGGGTCTGTACTGGCGGGCGGTTCGCCCAATCGCCGTCACTGTGCGCCTTGGCACCGTGCTGTTCAGTTTGCAGAGTAGTCATCGTTAACCGACGGATCCTTCCATGCTCATCTCGATGAGTTTGTTCAGCTCGAGCGCGTACTCCATTGGGAGTTCGCGAGCGATGGGCTCGATGAAGCCGCGGACGATCATCGCCATCGACTCTTCTTCTGACAGGCCGCGGCTCATGAGGTAGAACAGCTGCTCTTCGCTGACGCGCGTGACGGTCGCCTCGTGGGCGAGCGTTGCGTCGTCGGTGCGAATGTCGATTGCCGGGTACGTGTCGGAGCGCGAGATCGTGTCGACGAGGAGAGCGTCACACACCACCGAGTTCGCGGCGTGGTGGGCGTTTGCCTCGATACGAACCTCACCGCGGTAACCGGAGCGGCCACCGCCGCGCGCGATCGACTTCGCAAGGATCGACGACTTCGTGTGCGGAGCGAGGTGGATCATCTTCGCGCCGGTGTCCTGGTGCTGGCCGGGGCCTGCGAACGCGACGGAGAGCGTCTCGCCTTTGGCGTGCTCGCCCGTGAGGAAGATCGACGGGTACTTCATGGTGAACTTCGACCCGATGTTGCCATCGACCCACTCCATGGTCGCGCCCTCTTCGGCGATCGCACGCTTCGTGACGAGGTTGTACACGTTGTTCGACCAGTTCTGGATCGTCGTGTAGCGAACGCGAGCGTTCTTCTTCACGATGATCTCGACGACTGCCGAGTGCAGCGAGTCAGACTTGTAGATCGGAGCCGTGCAGCCCTCGATGTAGTGGACGTAGCTGTCCTCGTCGGCGATGATGAGCGTGCGCTCGAACTGGCCCATGTTTTCCGTGTTGATACGGAAGTACGCCTGCAGCGGGATCTCAACGTGCACGCCCTTCGGGACGTAGACGAACGAGCCGCCAGACCAGACGGCCGTGTTCAGCGCAGCAAACTTGTTATCACCCGACGGGATGACGGTGCCGAAGTACTCCTGGAAGATTTCCGGGTGCTCCTTGAGCGCAGTGTCGGTGTCGAGGAAGAGGACACCCTGCTGCTCGAGATCTTCGCGGATCTGGTGGTAAACCACCTCGGATTCGTACTGAGCGGCGACGCCGGCGACGAGGCGCTGGCGCTCTGCCTCGGGAATGCCGAGGCGCTCGTACGTTTCCTTGATCTCATCGGGGAGCTCTTCCCAGGTCGTTGCCTGCTTCTCCGTCGAGCGCACGAAGTACTTGATGTTGTCGAAATCGATGTCGGTGAGGTCTGCGCCCCACGTCGGCATCGGCTTGCGACCAAAGATTTGCAGCGCCTTGAGGCGGCGTTCAAGCATCCATTCGGGTTCGTTTTTCAGCGCAGAGATATTGCGAACAACGTCTTCGCTCAGTCCGCGTTTGGCCGTCTCTCCGGCCGTGTCGCTATCGTGCCAGCCGAACTCGTATTGGCCGAGGCCTTCGAGCTCGGGGCGGTCGATCAGTACCTCAGGCATGATCATTCCCTCTCTCTTCTTCGCGCTACCGAGAACCAAATCCCCAACGTGCTCTCGGATGGTTCCCTGCGATGGTGCAGTAGTCTGGGCGTCGGACATTTCCGAGCGTCTGGCGAATCGTCAGATGTTTCGAATTGCCGCACTAAACCACAGCTTCCGAGTCTACAGGCTTTCGCTAGAAATCGGGCGAGACTGGCGTGTTTCACTGGGAGCTTAAAAGTTAAGGAGATCTCGTGTCCGGCGCAACCAGCGTGACCGTTACCCGTCCCGCTCGAACCCAGATACCGCGCTTCCTGCCGTTCGCCGCTTGGGCGTCGTTCGTGCTGAACGTGTTGATCATCGCAACCGGCGGTGCGGTGCGCCTGACCGGGTCGGGCCTCGGCTGCACCGACTGGCCGCTCTGCACGCCAGGCTCCCTCGTGCCTACTGAGGAACTGTCGTACCACGCACTCATCGAATTCGGGAACCGCACGATCAGTGGCCCCCTGCTCCTCGCAGCGCTCGCGGTCGTCATCATTGGCTGGCGCATCAGGGCGGAGCGCCGCGACCTGTTCGTCATTTCGTGGGTCGTGCTCGGCCTCGTGCTGCTGCAGGCGTTCGTCGGTGGCGTAATTGTGTGGGAGGAACTCGCGGCCACGCTCGTCGGTTTCCACTACACCGTGTCGCTCATCATCGTGTGCATCGCAGCGACGTACCTCACCCGCATGTATGAGGTTGGTGGGCCGCGCGAACGCGTGGTTCCGAAGGGCTTCGCGATCCTCACCCACATCACCACCCTGGTGATGGCCATTGTCATCATCATGGGCGTGATCACCACCGCGAACGGCCCCCACTCAGGAGACGAGAACGTGGTTCGCGACGGCTTCGATGCGACGCTTCTCAGCCACCTCCACGCGTGGCCCGGGTACACCGCGTTCGGCCTCGTTACCGTCATGCTCATCTGGGCAACGCTGCAGCATCTGCGCCCCATGCGCTGGGTGATTACGCTGCTCGCTGTCCTCGTCGTGCAGATCCTTGTCGGCGTCTACCAGGCACGAAACGGCTTGCCCCCGGTCGTCGTCGGTGTGCACATGGTGCTCGCCGCGCTCACGGCCGCAACGATGACCGTCTCTGTGCTGCGCCTCAAGCGCCCCGTCGCCGAGCACGCCGAGTAGCGGCCGTCGACGCCGCCGTCCGGCCAGCAGGCAGGGATGGCGGCGTTGACGCTAGTCGTCAAGCCACCTGTTGTATTTGAGCTGGAGCGCGCGATCAAGCGCCGCGATGACCCCGGCGACGCTCAGGGCGGTGTTCACCCCGGCCAAAAAATCGAAGGTCGGCAGCTCCGCACCGACGAGTCGACCGACCGTCATATTGAAGTAGACCGGCAGCTGCGTGAGCAGCGAAAACGCGAGCACACTCCACGACGCCACCCCGAGCGCCCGGTTGAGTCTAGGCCAGCGATTCGCTAGCTCGGCTCGCCAGGCCTCTCCTGTCCCGGATCTTGGCTGAAACCGGAGGCGCTCTGCGCTCGAGGTGTCGACGAGGTCGACGCGCTTCATCCCGAGGAGCGACATCTCAGCCTCGACGCGTGTGGTCTCGTCAACACTGAACGTCGCTGGCGACGAGCGCGTCTCGAGCAGCTGGCCTGCGCGGTACAGCCGGATCCGCTCCGAGAAGTCGAAGTAATCCACGTCCACCACGAGCTCTTCCCCGGAGTGCTCGATGGCGAACGAGCCCCTGGTGACGATGTCCCAGCCCGAAATCGGAGGCAGCGGTTCGCCGCTGTTAGTGCTGGCCCCGGCAGTCATGCCACACGGTAACACGCGAGCCTTAGCAGTCGCAGATGGCTGTGCTGCGCGACGCGAGCGCGCGAGCGGCCCGCTCGCTCACCCTGCTAGAACGGCAGCAGCGGGTCCACAGCGATGAGGATCGACAGCACCGAGAGATACGCGATTGAGCCGTGGAAGACCCGCATCGGCTTCCCCTCCTGGCCTCGGATCGCGCTCGAGTACAGGCTGTGCGCCTCGATGATGAAGTACCCGCCGACAATGAGCGAGCCGATCGTGTAGGTCCAGCCCATTTGCGCAGCGGGGATGAGCAGGAGGCTCGCGGCAATCGTTGCCCACGTGTAGAGGATGACCTGCAGCCCGACGGTGGTTCGGCCGCGAACGACACCAAGCATCGGCACCCCGGCTGCCGCGTAGTCGTCGCGGTACCGCATCGAGAGCGGCCAGTAGTGCGCTGGGGTCCAGAGGAAGATGACGAGGAAGAAGATCCACGCAGGCCAGGCGAGCGACCCCGTGACGGCAGCCCAGCCAATGAGCACAGGGAAGCAGCCGGCGATGCCGCCCCAGATGATGTTCTGTTCGCTGTGCCGCTTGAGCACGAGCGTGTAGATAACAACGTAGAAGAAGATCGCCGCGACGGACAGCGCCGCAGCCAGCCAGTTCGTCGTTGCCGCGAGCCAGACGACGGAAAGCACCCCAAGAATCCACGCGAAGGCGAGCGCGCCACGGTCAGAAATCTCGCCAGTGACGAGCGGCCGGCCCTGCGTGCGCTGCATCTTGCGGTCCATGTCGCGGTCGATGTAGCAGTTGAACGCGCCGGCGGAGCCAGCGCTCATTGCCCCGCCGATGAGCGTGGCGAGCACGAGCCAGAGGCCAGGGAGCCCGCCCTCGGCGAGGATCATCGCCGGCACCGTGACGACGAGCAACAGCTCCATCACACGGGGCTTCGTCAGCGACACATAGGCCGCGACGACACGCCTCAGTGAGCGCCTCGGCCGGTGATCCGAACTCTGGGTCTGCGGAGAAATCTGCGTGGACATCGACCTCATAGTACCTGCCTATCGGTAGGATTGGCTGGAGTGCGCACAGTGCGCACTGATCGCGCCTGCGGGCGCTGGTGTTTTGGTTGCGAGGAAGGCAGGCCATTGGCGAACGGACTGGACTGGAGCGAGCTCGACGATCGCGCGGTAGATACCGCACGAGTACTCGCGGCAGACGCTGTTGAAAAGGTTGGCAATGGCCACCCGGGAACTGCGATCAGCCTGGCCCCCGTCGCCTATCTGCTGCATCAGCGGGTACTGCGCCACGACCCGAGCGACGCGAAGTGGTTTGGCCGCGATCGATTCATCCTCTCGGTTGGGCACTCGTCGCTCACGCAGTACGTGCAGCTCTACCTCGGCGGCTACGGCCTCGAACTCGACGACCTCAAGGCGCTTCGCACCTGGGGCTCGAAGACCCCCGGTCACCCGGAGTACGGCCACACCGACGGCGTCGAGATCACCACCGGCCCGCTCGGACAGGGCCTCGCATCTGCCGTCGGCTTCGCATACGCTGCGCGCTACGAGCGTGGCCTGTTTGACCCTGAGGCTGCTCCCGGCACGAGCCCGTTCGACCACAACATCTACGTCATCGCCGGCGATGGCGATCTGCAGGAGGGTGTCACCGCTGAGGCGTCGTCGCTCGCCGGCCACCAGGAGCTCGGCAACCTGATTGCCATTTACGACTCCAATCAGATTTCGATCGAGGACGACACGGACATTTCGTTCTCCGAGGACGTCGCACAGCGCTACGAGTCCTACGGCTGGCAGGTGCTCGAGGTTGACTGGAAGAAGACCGGCAACTACGTCGAGGACATCGCCGAGCTCTACGCTGCGATTGAGGAGGCGAAGGCGGAGACGACGAAGCCCTCGCTCATCATCCTCAAGACCATCATCGGCTGGCCATCCCCCGGTAAGCAGAACACCGGCGGCATCCACGGCGCGAAGCTCGGCGGCGAGGAGCTCGCCGGCCTGAAGACCGCACTTGGATTCGACCCCGAGGAGCACTTCAGCGTCGCCCCCGAGGTCATTGAGCACTCACGCAAGGCTGTGGATCGTGGCGCGGCCGCGCGCAAGGTCTGGCAGGAGTCGTTCGACGCGTGGGCCGAAGCGAACCCCGAGCGCAAGGCACTGTTCGACCGCGTTGAGGCGCAGGAACTCCCCGACGGCGCGCTTGAGGCGCTCCCCGTATTCGAGCCAGGCGAGTCCGTCGCGACGCGCTCGGCAAGCGGGAAGGTGCTCGCGGCCCTCGGCCCGATCATGCCCGAGCTCTGGGGCGGCTCGGCTGACCTCGCTGGCTCGAACAACACGACGATCCCCGGCGCTGCATCCTTCGTGCCTGCGAGCCACTCGACGTCGACCTGGACCGGTGACCAGTACGGCCGCGTGCTCCACTTCGGTATCCGCGAGCACGCAATGGGATCCATCCTCAACGGCATTCAGCTGCACGGCAACACCCGCAGCTACGGCGGCACCTTCCTCATCTTCAGCGACTACATGCGCCCGGCAGTTCGCCTCGCCGCGCTCATGAACGTGCCGAGCATCTTCGTTTGGACGCACGATTCGATCGCGCTCGGCGAGGACGGTCCGACCCACCAGCCGATCGAGCAGCTCGCGACGCTCCGCGCGATCCCGAACCTCGCGATGGTGCGCCCAGCCGACGCCAACGAGGTGTCGATTGCGTGGCACGAGATCCTCACCCGCCACGCCGGCCCGACCGGTATCGCCCTCACTCGCCAGAACGTGCCGGTACTCCCCCGCGGCGGCGACTTCGCCTCCCACGAGGAAGCGGCCGACGGCGTGCGCCGCGGCGCATACGTGCTCGCGGACACCCCGACCGATTCGCTCGATCTGCTGATCATCGCAACCGGCTCAGAGGTGCAGCTCGCCGTTGAGGCGCGCGAACGCCTCGCTGCCGAGGGCATCGGTGCACGCGTCGTATCGGCGCCCTCCCTCGAGTGGTTCGCCGAACAGTCCGACGAGTATCGCGAGAGCGTGCTTCCGAAGGCCGTCACCGCACGCGTCAGCGTCGAGGCGGGGCTCTCGCTCGGCTGGGAGCGCTTCGTTGGCGACCGCGGTCGCTCGGTCTCGATCGAGCACTTCGGTGCGTCCGCAAGCTACGAGGTGCTGTTCGAGAAGTTCGGCATCACGACCGAGGCAGTCATCGCGGCAGCCCGCGAAACGCTCGCGCAGTAACCCGCTGGCAACGAAAGGCAAACATGACGAACGAACGCACAGCGGCGCTTTCTGCCACAGGCGTGAGCATCTGGCTCGACGACCTCTCCCGTACGCGCATCGAGAGCGGACAGCTCCAGCAGCTCATTGACACGGTCAACGTGGTCGGAGTGACCACGAACCCGACGATCTTCCAGAACGCAATCGGCTCTGGCATCGGGTACGGCGACCGGATTGCCGAGTGCGCGAAACGCGGCCTCGACGCGGCCCAGACCATCACTGAGCTCACCACGGCGGATGTCGCCGACGCCTGCGACATCTTCGCAGGCGTGTACGCGGCGACCGCAGGTCAAGACGGCCGGGTTTCCATCGAGGTCGAGCCAGGGCTCGCCCGCGACACCGCAGGCACCATCGCGCAGGCGAAAGAGCTGTGGGCGAAGGTCGACCGTGAAAACGCGATGATCAAGATCCCCGCCACCGTCGAGGGCCTCGAAGCCATCACGGCGACGATCGCCGCCGGCATCAGTGTCAACGTCACACTGATCTTCTCCCTCGAGCGTTACCGTCAGGTCATCAACGCGTACCTCACCGGAATCGAGCAGGCCCGTGCTGCCGGCGTTGACATTTCGAAGATCCACTCGGTCGCCTCGTTCTTCGTGTCGCGCGTCGACACCGAGATCGACGCCAGGCTCACCGCGATCGGCACGCCTGAGGCGCTCGAGCTCAAGAGCCAGGCGGGCGTGGCAAACGCGCGGCTGGCCTACGAGGTCTACGAGCAGTCGTTCGCGAGCGAGCGGGCCCGCATGCTCATCGGGCTCGGGGCGAACGCCCAGCGTCCGCTGTGGGCCTCGACCGGGGTGAAGGATCCTGCGCTCCCAGACACGCTGTACGTCACCGAGCTCGCCGCACCGAACACCGTGAACACCATGCCGGAGGCGACGCTCAACGCGCTCGCCGATCACGGCGAGGTCGACGGCGACGCGGTTTCCGGCAGCTATGTCGAGGCGAACCAGGTGCTCAACGCGGTCGACGCGCAGGGCATCGACTACGTCGAGGTCACCGAGAAGCTCGAACTCGAGGGTCTCTCGAAGTTCGTCGCTTCCTGGGACGATTTGCTCAACACAGTGACAGGCGCTCTGCAGGCGGCAAAGTGACAATCACGGTGTCCGGTGTGAGCCGCAGCGCAGCCTTCACCGGTGCGCTCGGCTCACTGCTGGACGCCGAGTTTCCGACGAGACTGTTTGCGAAGGACGCGACGCTGTGGGGCGAAGCCGCCGAGCCTGAGGCCGCGGTGCGGCTCGGCTGGACGGACTTTGCCGAAACCGCCGAGTCGGTGATCAGCGAGGCTGAAGTGCTCGCCGCCGAGTTCGGTGCGGCTGGCGTCGACCGCTTTGTGCTCTGCGGGATGGGCGGATCAAGTCTCGCCCCCCTCGTGATCGCGCCCTCGCTGACCGTTCTCGACTCAACGCATCCCGCGACGGTGCGTGCCGCACTCGAGGGCGACCTCTCCCGCACTGCGGTCGTGGTGAGCTCGAAGTCCGGCGGCACGGTGGAGACGCTGAGTCACCTCGCAGCATTCGAGGCGGCGTTCATCGGGGCTGGCATCGATCCGGCTGACCGGATCGTTGTCGTCACCGATCCCGCATCCGCTCTGGCCGTCTCCGCAACGGAGAGCGGCAAGCGGGTGTTCCTCGCCGACCCGAACGTTGGTGGCCGTTTTTCCGCGCTCACGGCGTTCGGTATCGTCCCATCGGTACTCGCCGGCGCCGACATGCGCGGCATCCTCGCGCAAGCCGTCGCTGCTCGCACAGCGCTCACCGCCTGCGTCGCAGGCAACCCGGCGCTCATTCTCGCCGCGGCGATCAGCGTTGGGCTTCCAGAACGCTTCCTGCTTGAGCTTCGCCCCGACGGTTCCCTCCCAGCCGATCTCGGGTTGTGGATCGAGCAGCTCGTCGCCGAATCGACAGGTAAGGACGGGCGGGGCGTTCTCCCGATCGCGCTCCCCCTCGGCGATCACCAGCGTGAGACGCCCGCCTCGCTCAGCGTCTCTTTCGGCCGCGACAGCACACTGCACGATGCAGCAGCAGTGCAGGACACTGGCGCAGGCCCCACGGCCGAGCCAGCGCTCCAGACCGCGCACGCTGGCCTCGCCGTCATCGCAGACCTCGGTGCCCAGCTTCTCCTGTGGCAGGTCGTAACCGCCGCCCTCGGCTTCCTGCTCCGCGTCGACCCGTTCAATCAACCAGATGTCGAGGCCGCGAAGGCTGCGACCAGAGAGTCTCTCGGCGCCCCGAGCGCGCAGCCGGAGCTCTCCCCCGCCGAGGTGTGCGAGCGGCTGCGCGCCACGGTTTCGAACGGCGGTTACGTCGCGATCCAGGCCTACGTGGACTCGACCGACGCAGCGCTTGGCGCGGCCCTCGAGGAGCTCAGAGCCGCGCTGAACGCCGATCTTGGGGCGCCGGTGTCTGTCGGGTACGGCCCGCGATACCTGCACTCGACGGGCCAGTTTCACAAGGGCGGCCCGAGCAAGGCCGTGTTCCTCCAGCTCGTTGGCGCCACTGATCGCGACGTCGCGATCCCAGGCGCTGAGCAGAGCTTTGGCGAACTCATGGCAGCTCAGGCAGCTGGCGACGCGCGAGTGCTCGATGGCCGCGGCAGGCCGGTCGTGACGGTCGTCACCGACGCACCGCTTGACTTCGTCCGCGCGCTCCTCGCGCGCTACTAGCCGACGCGGGAGCCCGGGCACACGCCCAGCGCGGGGTTCCTTCTTTCAGTAGGTGGCGCAGCGCGGACGCACGAAACCCCCGGGGATAATTCCCCGGGGGTTTCGTTCTGTCACGCGTGTGTTACGCGGAAAGCTTCGCTGTGCCGCGGCGCTGCCGCAGCTTCAGTAGTGCAGCCTCGAGCAGCTCTTCAGCTTCCTCTGGCGTGCGGCGCTCCTTCACGTAAGCGAGGTGCGTCTTGTATGGCTCGTTCTTTGCGAGCTCAGGCGGGTTCTTCTGGTCCTGGCCAGCCGGGAGGCCGGTCGAGGGAGAATCAATCTGCTCAGGGATGTCCTCGTCTGAGACGTCCGCAGCAAAGTAGCGTACGGTCTCGTTTCCGAGAGCGTCCCAGTACGAGATCTTCTTGCGCTCTGCGCGCACGCCGTGATCCATTTCGCCCATAGGGCCGGATCCGACGCGTGCACCGCGAATGGCGTTACTGCCTGCCACGGATGACCTGCTTTCGAAAAATACTAGATAAGCGTGAAACGATCGACGAGGCCGATGCCCACGATCGAGAAAAACCACACGAGCGAAACGATCACTGTGAGGCGGTTGAGGTTGCGCTCTGCGACACCGGACGACCCGAGGCTCGACGTGACACCGCCTCCGAACATGTCAGAGAGGCCACCGCCGCGTCCCTTGTGAAGCAGGACGAACAGGATGAGCAGCATACTCGTGAGCACGAGGAGCGAGATCAGAACGATCTTCAGTACGAGCAAAATAGATGCCTTTCGCAGCGAGGCGCAGTAAGTCAGCCTCTAGTATACCCGCTTCGCTACCCGGCCCGCGAAATCGGACTCGAAAAGGCCCGCTCAGGCCGGGAAGCGCAGCGTCGGTTAAACGGTGACGTGCTTGGTGAACTGTGCGATCCGGCTGAACTCGTCGACCTTCAAGCTCGCGCCACCAACCAGCGCGCCGTCAAGATTCGGCTGCTTGAGGTAGGAGGCAACGTTCTGACTCGCAACTGATCCGCCGTAGAGGATGCGGGTGCTGTCGGCGATCGCGTCGCCGCGCTCCGCACGCAGCACGTCGCGCAGCGCCCTGCCGACCTCTTCTGCCTGTGCAGGTGTTGCCGGGTCACCGCTGCCGATCGCCCACACGGGCTCGTATGCGACCACAATTTCGGCGTCTGCCGGAAGCTTGGACAGCGCTGCGACAAGCTGCTGCACGGGAATCGCCGCGGCGCCGTGCGCCTCGAGATCCTCGGCGGTCTCTCCGACGCAGATCACGGGAACCATCCCAGCCGCGCTCGCTGCGCTGGCCTTCAGCCCAACCGTCTCATCCGACTCGTTGTGGCCGCCGCGTCGCTCCGAGTGGCCGACGATGACATACTGCGTGTCGAGCTTCTGGAGCATGGCTGCGGAGATGTCACCGGTGTAGGCGCCAGCGGCGTGGGGCGAAACGTCCTGCGCACCGAGCGCGACCGCAAGCTTGTCTGCCGCGAGCAGCGTCTGAACGGAGCGGAGGTCGGTGAACGGGGGGAACACCGCAACCTCAACCTCACCGTAGTTGTGCTGTGCGTCCTTGAGGCTCCACGCGAGCTTCTGCACGAAAGCGATCGCCTGCAGATGGTCGAAGTTCATCTTCCAGTTCCCGGCGATGAGCGGCGTGCGCTTCACGATGGGAGTTGGGGCGGGGGCCGCCTGTGCTACCGCGTCATTCATACGAGGACCTCCAGTCCTGGCAACGATTTGCCTTCAAGGAATTCGAGGCTCGCGCCTCCGCCAGTCGAGATGTGGCCAAAGTCTTCATCCGCGAACCCGAGGGCGCGGACAGCAGCGGCTGAGTCGCCGCCGCCAACGACGGTGAATCCGTCGGTGTCGGTCAGGGCGCCAGCAACGGTTCGCGTCCCCTCCGCGAAGGCAGCCATCTCGAACACGCCCATGGGGCCGTTCCAGAAAACCGTAGCCGACGCGCGAATGACCTCCGCGAACGCTTCAGCCGAGTCTGGGCCGATATCGAGCCCGAGGCCAGCAGCGCCGAAACTGCTTGATTCGATCGCGTCGGCCGGCACTACTTCGTGGTCGGCGTCTGCCGCGAAGGCTGCCGCCACAACGATGTCAGTGGGGAGCACGATCCGCACGCCGCGCTCTGCTGCGCTTGCGAGGTATCCGCGGACCGTGTCGAGCTGGTCCTCCTCGAGGAGGCTTGATCCGACAGCGTGTCCCTGCGCGGCGAGGAACGTGAAGACCATCCCGCCACCGATGAGGAGCGTGTCGACGCGCTCGATGAGGTGTGCGATCACGCCAAGCTTGTCGGAGACCTTTGAGCCACCGAGGACTACCGAGTACGGGCGTTCAGCCTTCTCGGTGAGGCGCTCGAGCACCTCGAGCTCAGCGGCCACGAGTCGGCCCGCTGCGCTCGGCAGCAGCTGAGCGAGTTCGTAGACGCTCGCCTGCTTCCTGTGGACGACTCCGAAGCCGTCAGAAACGCAGGCATCACCGAACGCAGCGAGCTGCGACGCGAATGCGCGACGCTCGGTCTCGTCCTTGCTTGTTTCGCCCGGGTTGAAGCGGAGATTCTCGAGCAGGAGTACGTCACCATCGCCCAGCGCCGCAACGGCAGCGGAGGCGGCCTCCCCGACGGTTTCGTCGACGAAGCCAACCTCCGCTCCGAGCAGCTCGGACATGCGCACGGCTACCGGACGCAGTGAATACCGCTCATCCGGGGCGCCCTCCGGGCGTCCGAGATGGCTAATCACCACGACCTTCGCACCGCTA
The DNA here is from genome assembly GCF_000834055.1 of Leucobacter komagatae. Lineage (GTDB taxonomy): Bacteria > Actinomycetota > Actinomycetes > Actinomycetales > Microbacteriaceae > Leucobacter > Leucobacter komagatae_A. The sequence continues at coordinate 52,070 of NZ_JXSQ01000002.1, read as the reverse complement.
GCCCGCAGCTCGCGGATCGTCGTGAGCGAGGCGCGGATACGCCCGTCATCGGTGATCTCTGTGTCCCCGTTCGCGGTTGTTGCGAGCGGGACGTTGAGGTCGCTCCGAACAATAACTGTTCGTGAGGCGAGCGGGCCGAGCGTGTCGAGTGTGCGCATGGTTCCTTAGAAGTGGGCTGGTGAGTACGGGCTGAGGACTAGATCAAGCCAGTGCTCTGGCCGCGCGCAACCTCGAGGCGCTTCGCGACATCCTGCCAGTTCGCGATGTTCCAGAACGCCTTCACGTAGTCAGCGCGAACGTTGAGGTAATCGAGGTAGTAGGCGTGCTCCCAGCAATCGAGCATGAGCAGCGGAACGGTGCCTGCCGGCAGGTTGCCCTGCTGGTCGAACATCTGCACGATGTTCGCGCGCTGGCCGAGGGTATCCCAGGCGAGTACAGCCCAGCCCGAGCCCTGCACGCCGAGCGCTGTCGCCGTGAAGTGCGCCTGGAACTTCTCGAAATCGCCGAAGAACTCGTCGATCGCAGACGCGAGCTCACCCTCGGGCTTGCCGCCGCCCTCAGGCGACATGTTGTTCCAGAAGATGGTGTGGTTGATGTGCCCGCCGAGGTTGAAGGCGAGATCCTTCTCGAGCTTGTTTACCGGGCCGAGATTGCCCGAATCGCGTGCCTCTGCGAGCTGCTCAAGCGCCGTGTTCGCGCCCGTGACGTAGGCCTGGTGGTGCTTGTCGTGATGCAACTGCATGATCTTGCCGCTGATGTGCGGCTCGAGGGCAGCGTAGTCGTACGGCAGTTCGGGGAGTGAGTATGCGGTCATTGCAGCTCCATTTCTCTTCAGTGTTGCTCTGCGCCACGTAGCGGACCGAACGCGGTCTGCTATGCAACACAGAGTTTCTTTGACTCAGTCTATTGCGGGAACCCCCGCTGAGCCGAGTGTTCGCTCTTGGCTCAGCGAGGGTTTCACAGGTGAGGTCACACGAGTTCTTCAGGAACGCTCGCCTCGGTGCCGGGAATCCCGCGATCCTCGGCGGATTTGTCCGCCATCGCAAGCAAGCGGCGGATCCGCCCGGCGATCGCGTCCTTCGTGAGCGGCGGGTCCGCGCGCGCACCCAACTCATCGAGGCTCGCCTCGCGGTGCGAAAGACGCAGCTGGCCGGCGTAGTTCAGGTGATCCGGGACCTCGTCGCCGAGAATCTCGAGCGCACGCTCTACGCGCGCACACGCAGCAACCGATGCTTCCGCTGAGCGGCGCAGGTTCGCGTCATCAAAGTTCACGAGCCGGTTCGCGGTGGCGCGCGTCTCGCGCGCCTTGCGCAGGTTGTCCCAGGCCGAACGAGATTCGTCAGCGCCCATGAGCCCGAGCAGCGTGCCGATGGCCTCGCCGTCGCGCACAAGCAACTTCGAGACGCCACGGATATCGCGACTCTTGGCGTCGACGCCGATCCGGCTGGCCGCTCCCACGAGCGCCATCGACGTCTCGCTGCTCGGGCACACGACCTCAAGGCTGACGGTACGGCCGGGAGGCGTGATCTTGCCCCGGGCGAGGAACGCGCCCCGCAGTGCGGCCGCGAGCTCCTTGGCGTCTCCGGTCGTGACGCGGTTCGGGAGGCCCCGAATCGGACGCCTGCGGTGATCAAGGAGACCCAGCTGACGCGCAAGCGTCTCGCCGTCGATCACCCTGACGAGGAACTGCGGTGCGCCTGGGCGCACGCTGGTTGGTGGCAACTGGCGGGCTTCGGCGCGTACGCCGTACAGCTCCGCGAGGTCTTTACGCACACGCTGCACTGTCTGCGGGGTATGCAGCTCAGCTTCAAGGGCGATCCGCCCATTGATCGTGTGAAGGCCGCCAGACAAGCGCAGGATCGTGGCGAGTTCCGCCATTCGCTCCCCGGTCCGTTGCACGGGGAGCTTCACCAGCTCGCTCATGACATCGGCGGTACTCGGCACAGATATTCCTTTCGAAACAGGTGAATAGCAAATATGTCGGGGTGACAATCACCCGTGGTGTTGAAAGGGGGCGAACGTCACCCCCAGTGATGGAAGGGTGAGAATCACCCCGTGTTTACTCGCGACCGAGGTCGCGATGGCGGAGCTGAACGCTCACGCCTGGCAGGCTGGCAAGCCGGTCTGCGAGCTCGCGGGCAACAGCCACTGAGCGGTGCTTTCCGCCGGTACATCCGACGGCGAGCGATGCGTGCCGCTTATTCTCACGCTGGAATCCGGCAAACACCGGGGCGAGTGCGGCGACGTAGGCGTCGATGAACTCTGTGGCTCCCTCGCGGCTGAGGACGTAGTCCTTCACCGCCGGGTCGACGCCTGTGAGCGGACGAAGCTCTGGTTCCCAAAACGGATTCGGGATGAATCGCATGTCTGCCATGAGATCCACGTCGGTCGGGGCACCGTACTTAAAGCCGAAGCTCATCACGGTGAGCTGGAGGCCTGCGACGTCATCCGAGGAGAACATCTCTCGGGTGGCCGTCGTGAGCTGATGGACGTTGTAGTTCGATGTGTCGACTACGACGTCACTCGTCGCGCGGAGCTCCTGCGAGCGCTCGCGCTCCAGCCTGATCCCCTCAAGCAGCCCACCGGCCTCAACCTGCAAGGGGTGCGGCCTGCGGACGCTCTCGTAGCGGCGCACGAGAATATCGTCCGCCGCATCAAGAAACACGACACGAACGGTTGCGGTGAGCCTGAGCTCCTTCACCGTTTCCTGAATGTCAGCGAACAGATCACGGCCACGGACATCGACAACAGCCGCAATCCGCGGCAGCGCGCCGCCGGACTTGTCAGCCATATCGGCGAGGGTTTTCACCATCGACAGTGGCAGGTTGTCAACCACGTACCAGCCGAGATCCTCGAGGGTGTTCGCGACGGTGCTGCGGCCTGCTCCGGACATACCGGTAACGATCAGAATCTCCTGATCGTTTACGACCTCATTCATCGTCTGCTCCCTCTGGTTCCGTGTCTGTCTGCGCATCGACAATCTTAGCGTCAGGCGAGCTCTTTCGGAGTCGGGTAAGGTGGCCGAGAATCTGTTCTGCCGTTCGCTCACCGATCCCGGGCACCGCAGCGAGTTCCGCGACCGAAGCCGCTCTCAGCCTCGCCGCCGAACCAAAATGTCTCAGCATCTGCTGCACGCGCTTGGGGCCAAGGCCTGGCACGTCAGCGAGCTGTGAGGCGATCGCTTCGCTCCTGCGCTTACGCTGGAAGGTGATTGCGAACCGGTGTGCCTCATCGCGTGCACGCTGCACGAGGAACAGCGCCTCGCTCGTGCGTGGCAACACAACGGGGAACGGGTCCTCAGGCAGCCACAGCTCCTCGAGCCGCTTGGCGATACCGCACAGCGCGATATCGGTGATGCCCGCCTCGCGTAGGGCGCGGTTTGCGGCCTTGACCTGCGGCTCACCACCGTCGACGATGATGAGCTGCGGGCGCGCACGGTAGGCGCCGGTTGGGCGCTCCCCCGCTGCCCGCGCCGCATTCAACTGTGCTGCTCTGCGCGACACAATCTGATAAATCGAGTCCGTGTCGTCCGTGGTTTCTTCGATCCGATATTTCCGGTACTCGCTCTTCGCAGGCAGGCCGTCTTCGAATACGACGAGCGAGGCGACAACGCCCGTGCCCTGCAGGTGCGAAACGTCGATGCACTCGATCCGCAGCGGCGCCTCCGACATCCCGAGCGCGTGCTGCAATTCCGCGAGCGCATCGGTGCGAGACGTGATGTCCGCTGCGCGCTTGAGCTTGTATCGCATGAGATTCTCGCCAGCGTTGAGCTTCGCCCGGTCCATGAGCTGGGCCTTGTCGCCGCGCTCGGGCGTGCGAATGCGCACCTTTCCCTTGCGGGGGCGCAGCTTTGACAGGGTCTCCTCGAGCGCTGCCAGCCCGTCCGGCAACTCTGGAACGAGCACCTCAGGGGGCGGCTCGTGACCGCCCTCGTATGCAGTTTGCAAGACCTGCTCGAGTAGCCTGCCGGGCGAGTCGTCGAGCTCAACATCGACGATCCAACTCCGCTCGCCGCGCACGCGGCCGCCGCGGATGATGAACTGGTGCAGTGCGGCGGAGAGCTCGTCCGTGCGCAGCCCGAACGCGTCAACATCAACCTCGTGACCGAGCACGATCGCGTTCTTCTCCATCACGTGCTCCACCGCTGCGACCTGGTCGCGGAGCCTGGCCGCGTCCTCGTAACGCTGCTCGCTCGCGGCATCCTTCATCTCGCGTTGCAGTCGCCTGAACTGCGCCTGGTAGTTACCGGCGAGAAAGGCGACGAGCTCCGTCACGCGCTCCCGATGCTCCTCCAGCGTCACCGTGAACGAGCACGGCCCAGCGCAGCGTCCGATCTGGCCGGCAAGACACGGCTTGCCGCTCGACATTGCGCGCTTGTAGTCCGCGTCATTGCACGTGCGAATCGGGAAGGCCTGCTGCAGCAGCGACGCCGTCTCGCGTATCGCCCATACCTTCGGGTACGGGCCGAAGTACTTTGCGCCCTTGATGCGTTCGTTGCGGGTGATGATGAGGCGCGGTGCGTCCTCGGCGAGGGTCACAGCGAGGTACGGGTACGTCTTGTCGTCCCTGAACTGCACGTTGAACGGCGGCTTGTACTCCGTGATCCACGTGTGTTCCAACACGAGCGACTCGGTATCGCTCGCAACGACGGTCCAGTCGACGTTCGCGGCGAGCGAGAGCATGCGGCGCGTGCGCGGCATGAGCGAGTGCATCGGTTGGAAGTAGTTCGACAGGCGCGCCCGCAGATTCTTCGCCTTGCCAATGTAAAGCACCCTGCCGTGCCTGTCCGAGAACCGGTACACGCCAGGGCTCGTCGGGATCTCCCCCTGCGCCGGCTTAAACGCGTCACGCGGGTCCTCAGGTACACCGGAGACGCCTGAGGCGCCGGGGTCGTCCCCGGCGCCTAGGCTACTTCGCAGTGGATCCTCGGTCACGTGGCCATCCTCGCAGCAGTTCTGGTGCTCATGCTGAGGCCTGCTCGGGGGCCTTAACCCGCGACTTCGTCTGCTTCGTCTCAGCCGGACTCTTCGCCGCGGCCTGCTTTGCCGCTGGCTTCTTCACCGCTGTCTTCTTGGTTGCTGCTTTCTTGCCTGCAGGCTTCTTCGCAGCGGGGGCAGTGGGGGCGGCAACGGTCGCCGTGATCCTCGTCGCCGTCTTCGCGACCGGTGCCTTCGCGAGCGCCTCCGCGAGGAACTGCCCCGTGTGGCTGCCCTCGTGCTTCGCAACCTGCTCGGGGGTTCCGACGGTGAGGATGGTGCCACCGCCCGATCCGCCCTCCGGCCCAAGGTCGATGACCCAGTCCGCGCTGCGGATCACGTCGAGGTTGTGCTCGATCGTAATGACCGTGTTGCCCTTGTCCACGAGGCCGTTGAGCACGAGCAAGAGCTTCCGCACGTCCTCGAAGTGCAGGCCGGTCGTCGGCTCGTCGAGCACGTAGATGCTGCGGCCATTCGAGCGCTTCTGCAGCTCGGTCGCGAGCTTCACGCGCTGCGCCTCGCCACCCGAGAGCGTCGTCGCGCTCTGCCCGAGGCGCACGTAGCCGAGGCCGACGTCGACGAGCGTCTTCATGAAGCGGTGGATCGACGAGATCGGCTCGAAGAACTTCTCGGCCTCTGCGATGGGCATCTGCAGCACCTCGGCGATGTTCTTACCCTTGTACTGCACCTGCAGCGTCTCACGGTTGTACCGGCTGCCGCCGCACACCTCGCAGGCGACGTACACGTCTGGCAGGAAGTTCATCTCGATTTTCAGCGTGCCATCGCCCGAGCACGCCTCGCAGCGCCCGCCCTTGACGTTGAAGCTGAAGCGACCGGCAAGGTAGCCGCGCGTCTTCGACTCCTGCGTCTCGGCGAACAGGTTACGGATCTTGTCGAACACGCCGGTGTATGTCGCAGGGTTCGAGCGCGGCGTACGGCCGATCGGCGCCTGGTCGACGTGCACAACCTTGTCGAGGTGCTCGAGGCCGGTGACGCGAGTGTGCTTGCCAGGCACCATGCGGGCGCCGTTGAGCTGGTTCGCGAGCACCCGGTAGAGCACGTCGTTCACGAGCGTGGACTTGCCCGAACCCGAGACGCCGGTGACCGCGGTCATCACGCCGAGCGGGAACGTCGCGTCGACGTTCTGCAGGTTGTTTGAGCGCGCACCGACGACCTTGAGCTCGCGGCCCTTGTCGAGCTTCCTGCGCGCCTTCGGCGTCTCGATCGCCCGGCGACCGGCGAGGTAGTCGCCCGTCACGGAGTTCGTGTTTGCGCGCAGCTCGGGCAACAGCCCGGAGTGCACGACTGTGCCGCCCTCAACGCCCGCGCCAGGCCCGATGTCGACGAGCCAGTCGGCGGCCTCGATCGTCTCTTCGTCGTGCTCGACGACGATGAGCGTGTTGCCGAGGTCGCGGAGCTTCACGAGGGTCTCGATGAGGCGGCGGTTGTCGCGCTGGTGGAGGCCGATCGACGGCTCGTCGAGCACGTACAGCACCCCGGTGAGCCCGGAGCCGATCTGCGTTGCGAGCCGGATGCGCTGCGCCTCGCCGCCGGAGAGCGTTCCCGCGGCGCGCGCGAGCGTGAGGTAGCCGAGCCCGACCTCGATGAGGAAGTCAAAGCGGAGGCGGATCTCGCGGAGCACCTGCGCGGCGATCTTCGCGTCGCGCTCGCTGAGCTCTACGCCGTCGAAGAAGTTCTTCGCGTCGAGCAGGCTGAACTCGCCGACGCTCGCGATCGACTCGTCGTCAACGGTCACCGCGAGCACTTCTGGCTTCAGGCGCTGGCCCTGGCAGACGTGGCAGGGAACCTCGCGCAGGAACTCGCTCCAGCGCTCTCGCCGGTTGTCGCTCTCCGCTTCCTCGTACTGTCGCTCGATGAACGGGATGACACCCTCGAAGCCGCTCGTGTACTTGACCTCACGGCCGAAGCGGTTCTTCCAGCGCACGTTGACCTTGAAGTCGTTGCCGCGGAGCACGGCCTCTTTAACCTCGTCGTCGAGCTCACCCCAAGGAGTCTTTAGTGAGAACTCCAGGTCTTTCGACAGTCCGACGAGGAGCTTCTCGTAGTACTGGTAGAGGCTCTTGCCCTGGCTCGTCCAGGGGATAATGACGCCCTCGCTGATCGAGAGCTCGGGGTCACCGAGCACGAGATCCTCATCGACCGACATGCTCGTTCCGAGACCAGAACAGGTAGGGCACGCACCGAATGGCGCGTTGAACGAGAACGTGCGCGGCTCGATTTCCGTGAGCTGCACAGGGTGCTGGTTCGGGCACGAGAGGTGCTCGGAGAACAGCTGGACCCGGTCGCTTGCCTTCTGGTCGCGATCAACAAAGTCGATCTCGACCGTGCCGTCGGCAAGACGCAGCGCGGTCTCGAGCGAATCGGTGAGGCGGCCGAGGCCCTCAGCCGACGCGACGAGGCGGTCGATCACGACGGAAATGTCGTGCTTGACCTGCTTCTTGAGCTTCGGCGGGTCACTGAGCTGGATCAGCTCACCGTCAACGATCGCGCGCGAGTAACCGCTCGCAGCGAGCTCCTGGAAGAGGTCGACGAACTCGCCCTTCTTCTTGCTCACGACCGGGGCGAGTACCTGGAACCGGGTGCGCTCCTCGAGCTGCATGAGCCGATCCGCGATCTGCTGCACGGTCTGCGACTCGATCCGCTCACCGCACACCGCGCAGTGCGGGATGCCGATGCGGGCCCACAGCAGGCGCATGTAGTCGTAGATCTCGGTGATCGTGCCGACCGTCGAGCGGGGGTTGCGGTTCGTCGACTTCTGGTCGATCGACACCGCAGGGCTCAAACCCTCGATGAAGTCGACGTCTGGGCGATCCACCTGGCCGAGGAACTGCCGCGCGTAGGCACTCAGCGACTCGACGTAGCGGCGCTGCCCCTCGGCGAAAATGGTGTCGAACGCAAGGCTCGACTTGCCGCTGCCGGAGAGCCCGGTGAATACGACAAGCGAGTCACGCGGAATCGAGAGGTCGACATTCTTGAGGTTGTGCACCCTGGCGCCTTGCACACTAATGTGGGCGTGCGCAGCAGAGGAGCGGATCGGTGTTTTGCTCTGTGAAGTCACTCCCCCAGCTTAGCGTCTCCCGCAGCAGAATTCGAACGTGTGTTCTAAAAAGGCTGGAGCGGCTACCGGCTTGCCGGTGGCGCTCGCGCTGGCCGTATGCCAGGCTTGAGGTTGGCCCGGAATCATCTGATGAATGAGGTATGAAATGTCTGCACCAGCCCCCACCGCCCCGAGTCGACCTGCGCGACCGCAGATTCTGCTCACGGTGAAGGAGCGTGTGCAACTCACACCCCACCTCGTGCGCATCGTCGCCGGCGGCGAGGGAATGGCACTCATCGAAGCTCGCGAACACACCGATGCGTACAGCAAGATGCTCTTCCAGCAGCCAGGAACCAACCTCACGCCACCCTACGACCTCGACGCGCTCAGGGCTGAGCTTCCGGCCGAACAACTCCCAACGACCCGGACGTACACGATCCGCCGCATCGACCTCGACGCCGGCGAAGTGTGGATTGAGTTCGTTGTCCACGGCGATGAGGGACTCGCTGGGCCGTGGGCGGACACCGCGAAGCCGGGCGACCCCGTCGTGCTTCGGGGCATCGGTGGCGGCTATTCACCCAACCCTGATGCGGACTGGCACCTGCTCGGCGGTGACGAGTCGGCGATCCCCGCTATCGCCTCCGCCCTCGAGGCGATGCCCGCAGGTGCTCGCGGCAGGGCCTTCATCGAGGTCTCAGGGCACGCCGACGTGCTCGACCTCGTCGCGCCTGCGGGCGTGGAGATCACCTGGCTGTTCCGGGGCGAAGCCGCAGCCGGCACCTCAACCGTGCTTGTGGACGCGGTGCGCGCAGCCGAGTGGCTGCCCGGCCAAGTGCAGGTATTCGTGCACGGTGAGCGCAGCGCGATGAAGGCGCTGCGGCCATACTTCACCGACGAGCGTGGAGTCGATCGCACACAGCTCTCGCTCTCCCCGTACTGGGCATACGGTCGGCGTGAGGATCGCTTCCAGGCCGAAAAGCGGGAGCCCATCGGTCAGGTCTAACGGACACTGACGGTCCGCCGCGCCGGGCAGCCGTGGCGGCGGGCACACCTCGCGCCGGGCACACCTGGCGCTCCCCCTCTCGCCCACAGCCTCGTATGATTTCCCCATGACCCTCTCACTCGACTTCTTTGGCATCGTCACGAGCGACCTTGCAGCCTCGCTTGCGTTCTACCGCGAGCTCGGACTCGATATCCCCGAAGGCGCCGAGCGAGAGCCACACGTGGAAGTGCTGCTGCCGAGCGGTATCCGCATCGGCTGGGACACGCTGGAAACCATCAAGAGCTTCGACAAGGCATACGTAGAACCGAGCGGAAGCCACCGCGTCGCCTTCGCGTTTCAGGCCGAGTCCCCCGCAGAGGTTGATGCGGTGTTCGCGCGCCTGACGGCCGCAGGCCACCGGGCACGTGTCGAACCCTGGGACGCGTTCTGGGGCCAGCGCTACGCGACCGTCATGGATCCTGACGGAAACGCGATCGACCTCTACGCCGCGCTGCCACAGGACTAGCCCGGCGCGCCGGGGTCGACCTCCCCCACGCTCGGCCGAACCAGCGGGCGCGGCCAGCCAGCGCTGCCGGCGGTCGCGGCCAGCGCGGCGGTCGCGGCCACCCGCCTCGCTCCGCCAACTCCATGTCACTTTGGGCAGCGCAGGGGGCCTATCGCCCCATTTTTCAGCCCAAACTGACACGAACTCTGGGTTTCGACGCCAGGCGAGACCGTCGGGCGCCGGAATCCGCGCCGGACCAGGCCTAGATGTGGCCCGCGGCGTCCATGCTGCGCAGCTCGCGCTTCAGCTCGGACACCTCGTCGCGCAGCCGGGCAGCGAGCTCGAACTTGAGTTCTTCAGCCGCGAGCAGCATCTGCGAGGTGAGATCGCTGATGAGCTCCTCGAGCTTGCCAGCACCCTCGGCACCGATCGCGCCTGCACGCGACGCAGCCTTACCCTTCGCGCGCTGCGGTGAACCCTTTTGGGCGTGCTTTGCGACTCGACTCGCGAGCACGTCCTCGGTATCGGCAGCCTCGCGGTTGAGCATCTCGGTGATGTCGCCGATTTGTTTGCGGAGGGGGGTGGATCGATCCCGTGCTTCGTGTTGTACTCCACCTGGATCTCGCGTCGACGCGTTGTCTCGTCAATCGCGAGCTTCATCGACGGAGTGATCCGGTCGGCGTACATGTGTACCTCGCCCGACACGTTACGCGCGGCGCGGCCGATCGTCTGGATGAGCGACGTGGCGGAGCGCAGGAAGCCCTCCTTGTCGGCGTCGAGGATCGCGACGAGCGAGACCTCAGGGAGGTCGAGCCCCTCACGCAGCAGGTTGATGCCGACCAGAACGTCGTACACACCGGCGCGGAGCTCGGTGAGCAGCTCGACGCGGCGCAGGGTGTCCACGTCGGAGTGGAGATAGCGCACCCTGACGCCTGCCTCCTCCATGAACGTGGTCAGCTGTTCGGCCATCTTCTTGGTGAGCGTCGTGACGAGGACTCGCTCCTCGCGCTCAACGCGGGTGCGCACCTCCTCGAGGAGGTCATCGATCTGCCCCTCGGAGGGCTTCACGACGATCTCGGGATCGATGAGGCCCGTCGGGCGAATGATCTGCTCGACGACACCGTCAGCAATGCCCATTTCGTACTTGCCCGGGGTGGCCGAGAGGTAGACGGTCTGGCCGACCCGCTCCTTGAACTCGCCGAACTTCAGCGGCCGGTTGTCGAGCGCGCTCGGCAGGCGGAAGCCGTGATCCACGAGCGTGCGCTTGCGCGAGGAGTCACCCTCGTACATCGCACCGATCTGCGGAACCGTCACGTGTGACTCATCGATCACCACAAGGAAGTCGTCCGGGAAGTAGTCGAGCAGGCAGTGCGGGGCCTCGCCTGGCTTGCGGCCATCCATGTGCATCGAGTAGTTCTCGATGCCCGAGCAGAAGCCGATCTGCTCCATCATCTCGAGGTCAAAAGTTGTGCGCATGCGCAGCCGCTGCTCCTCAACGAGCTTGTTCTGCTCCTTGAGTTCTCTCGTGCGAACATCGAGCTCGTCGGTGATCTGCCCCATCGCCCGGTTCATCACCTCGCGGCTCGCAACGTAGTGCGAACCGGGGAACACGGACACCGAGTCGACCTGTTTGACGACGTCGCCCGTCACCGGGTGAAGATAGTAGAGCGCCTCGATTTCGTCGCCGAAGAACTCGATGCGGATCGCGAGCTCCTCGTACATCGGGATGATCTCAACCGTGTCGCCGCGCACGCGGAAGTTGCCGCGCACGAACTCGATGTCGTTGCGCTGATACTGCATGTCGACGAAGCGCCTGAGCAGCACGTCGCGGTCGAGCCGGTCACCGACGACGAGTGGCACCATCGCCTCGTAGTACTCCTCGGGCTTGCCGAGGCCGTAGATGCAGGAGACGGTCGACACGACGATCACGTCGCGCCGACTGAGCAGCGAGTTCGTCGTCGAGTGGCGGAGGCGCTCGACCTCCGCGTTCACTGACGAGTCTTTCTCGATGAAGGTGTCGGTCTGCGGCACGTAGGCCTCTGGCTGGTAGTAGTCGTAGTAGGAGACGAAGTACTCGACGGCATTGTTCGGGAAGAGCTGCCTGAACTCGGTCGCGAGCTGCGCCGCGAGCGTCTTGTTGTGTGCGAGCACGAGCGTGGGGCGCTGCACCGCCTCGATGAGCCAGGCCGTTGTCGCGGACTTGCCCGTACCGGTTGCACCAAGCAGCACAACGTCAGTGTCACCAGCGTTGATGCGTCTCGAGAGTTCCTCGATCGCCTGCGGCTGATCGCCACTCGGCTCGTACTCGCTCACAACCTCGAAGGGGCGGACAGTGCGGGTTGTCTCCATGGTTTCTAGGATAAACCTTTCGACGCTGTATTCGAAACTTTGTTCGCCTGCGGCGTGGAGGGTCGCCCCTGCCGTGTGCACCTGCAGTGTGCACCTGCCGTGTGCACCTGCCGCAGCGCTGGGACGATGGCCGGCAGTGTTCCCGCCCCGGCTAGCGTCGCCCGTCCACCAAGTGCTCACCGGAGCGCCGTGGGACGGCGCCGCGTTCCGGGCATGTGAGCCAACTGAGGGCAGCGATCACCACCCGGTGACCACTGCCCTCGTTCCACCTCGGAGACCGTGCGGCATCGCAGCCAGGCCGGTGGCTGCGGTCCGCATGCGGGCTACGGTACGAGCACCGCGCGCCCGGCGATCTTGCCGTTGTGGAGGTCGTCGAATGCCTGGAGCGCATCGTCTAGGTCGTACCGCACGACCTCAACCGCGATCTTCCCCGCCTCGGCGAGCGCGATAACCTCGCGCATGTCGGCGCGAGTCCCGCCGTAGGAGCGCTCGATGTTGACACCCCACGGCAGCCCGTCACCAGCGCCAGCGGTGTACGGGAAGCTGCCGCCACCGAGGCCAACAAAGCGGATCGCGCCGCCGTTGCGCACCACAGCGATCGCGAGGTTCACGGTCGGCTGCACCCCAACAAAGTCGAACACGACGTCCGCGCCACGGCCGCCGGTCTCGGCGAGAATGCGGGCCGCTGCGTCGCCATCGCTCGGGATCGCAAGGTCCGCGCCGTGCGCCTCTGCGAATTTAAGCTTCGCCTGGTCAGTGTCGAGCGCGATGATCCGCGCACCCGTCGTTGCGGCGAGAATCTGCAGGGCCATGTGGCCAAGGCCGCCAAGGCCGATCGTCACGACGGTCGCGTCTCCCGACATGCGGTCGCGGACGGAGTTGATGGCGTGCATCGGGGTGAGCGCAGCATCGGCCAACGGTGCAGCGTGGACCGGGTCGAGGTCGCCGATGGGGTCGAGGTGGCGGGCTTTGACCGCGATGTAGTCAGCCATTCCTCCCGGGCTGCCGATGCCTGGAGAAAGTGGCGCGAGGCCGTCGCGAGGGGCAACGACTTCGCACTGGTTGTCGCGCCCGGCAAGGCACTCCCGGCACTGCCCGCACGCGAGGATCAGCGAAACGATTGCGCGATCTCCGGCGCTCCACCCTGCGACATCAGCACCGATCTTGTCGACCGTGCCTGCGACCTCGTGTCCGAGCGTTCCGCCAATAAGTGGGTTGTCGTCACCCATGCCGATGATCGTAATGTCTGAGTGGCAGAGCCCAGCCCCGCCGACCTTGATGAGCACCTCGTCTGAACCGATCTCCGGCACAGGCTTGTCCCGCAGTTCAACGGTGTTGTTCTTTACGTAGGTCACTGCACGCATTTCACTTCTCCCATTCGGTAGCGGCGCACACCGGTGAGATTCCCGGCAACTGCGTCCACCATCAGGCTACGCCTCGCCACAGAAAATACACTGACTTTTCTTGACCACTCATCGGAATACCCCGCTGTTCCGTGCGGTGCTGCGCGTAGCGAGTGCCCCTGAGCCGCCCTCATTCTCAGTGGCTTCCGCCGTGATAATCTGGCCGTCCTATCCGGGTATGGAATGAGAGTGGGATCACTGGTGAAACTCGCAGAAGCGCTTGCGCTCCGCGGCGATACGCAGAAGCGGATCGCTCAGCTCAGGTCGCGAATCGTCGCGAACGCGCGCTATCAGGAGGGTGACACGCCCGCGGAAGACGCGAGCCAGCTGCTCACCGAAGTCGAGTTGGCAGTGGGCGAACTCGAGGCACTTGTGCGCTCGATCAACGCAACCAACTCTCGGATCGAGCTCGATGTCGCCGCCCCGAAGACAGCTGGCGGCGGACGACGCAGGCAGCAGAACGGCGCCGAGCCAGCAACGACGCTCACGATGACCGATGCGCTTGCTCGCCGCGATAGCCTGCGGCTGCGCCACGCGATCCTCAGCGACGCGGCCGACGCCGCTCAGGATCAGGGAGTGTTTCGCCAGCTGCGCTCAGAGCTGCGCCAGGTCACTGCGCTCCAGGTGCCTGAGCTGCGGGGCAAGGCTGACGACATCGCCCGTGAGCTCCGCGAGCTCGACGCCCACATCCAGCAGGCGAACTGGTCGAACGACCTCGTCGCAAACTAGCCGAGCGGCGACGTCAACGGCGGCATCGGCGGCAACAACAGCAACCTGAGCATTCGAACAACTTCACACAGGCGAGTCGGTACCGACTCAATCAGCGGGCACACCCCGCGCCAGACGGGCAAATCTGGCTCTTGCAGGGTGGCGGGCAACCCACACAGTGACAGTGCAGCCCAGCACTTCGCACATGTGACTGCTCACCGCGCACAGCGCACTACCGCGTGCCGGGATTGAGTCGGGAGGGTGGGTTCGGGGACATTTCGCCTGGTGGTTATGCGTCGAGTGTTGGCGGCAGCGCAAGATTGCCAACGCCGCTGAATGCGATGCTGTTCAGGCCCTGCCACCTCGCAGCCTGCTGCAAGAGGTCAGCGGCAACCTCTGCGGTCTGCGACGGCGCCCCAGGCTCACGCCAAGCGGCCTGTACGAGCAGCGCCTCCCCCGCCCGATCGGCCTTCAGGTCGATGCGACCGGCAAGTTTCCCCCCGACGAGCAACGGCAGGCAGTAGTAGCCAAACTGGCGCTGCTCCTTCGGCGTGTAGATCTCGATTCGGTAGTGGAAATCAAACATGCGCTCGGCGCGCGGGCGGAACCAGACAACGGGGTCGAACGGCGTCAACAGCGCGTTGGGTGCGAGCCTGCCAGGCACGCGCGCGTCTCGGTGCAGCCACGCCCGCTCAGTCTTTCCCGTGCGGGTCTGCCACCCCTCCACCGTCACCGGTAGCAACTCCCCTGATTCCTCGAGCGTCTCGACGGCGACCTGCGCCTCAGTCGCCCGAAGCCTGTGGTAGTCCGCAAGGTCGGCGAGCGTCCCGACGCCAAGGGACCTGGCGGCACGTGCGACGAGCTCGAGCTGCGCCGTCGCGCGATCCACCTCGACGAGGTGCTCGTCGCTGATCACATCCGCGGTGAGGGCGTAGCGGCGCTGGAAGCCCTCGCGGCCGGCGGAGACGACCTCGCCGGTTGCGAAGAGCATCTCGACCGCCCGCTTGGTGTCGCTCCAATCCCACCAGGGCCCGCGCTTTTCCCGCGGCCCTTCCTCGAGCTCCCGCACGAACTGTGGGCCGGCATCAGCGAGCCGTGCCCGCACTGCGTCCATCGCCCCGGCGAACCGTTCGGTTGCGCCCGTTGCGCGCTGCTTGTCGCGCCTGTCGGCCATGCGCCACCCAAACAGCCGCCGATCCGCAACTGGGATGAACGCCGCCTCATGCGCCCAGTACTCCGTGTACTCACCGCTGTTCCAGAGCAACCGGTCGAGCTGCTCCGTGGTGTAACCGCCGTGCCTGGAGAACACCGGCATGTAGTGGCTGCGCGCGAAGACGTTCACCGAATCGATCTGCAGCACGTGCAGCGCGTCGAGCGCGCCATCGAACGGCCTGCGCACTCGAAGCTTCGGAGCGTTTGCGAAGCCCTGCGCGGCGAGGGCGACTCTGCGTGCTTCGGCTGCGGTGAGGTGTGCTGCTGCGCGTGAAGTCATGCGACAACGCTACCGGCACCCACCGACAGCGCCGCCACACGGGGCTGCGCGCTTGGGTGTGTTGCTCGCTCAATCCACCTGGGTGACCGGTGCGTAGATGACGACGTGCAGCTCGGACGCATCGCTTGGGACGAGGCGGTGGTGCTCGAACACCAGCTCACCGGCTACGGGGTGGACGAAGGTTCGCTTCCGCGAGGTGAATCTCCCTACCGCGTGCTCCGCCCACTGCTCGCGAAAGTCGTCGCTCTGCTCGATGAGGGCCCCGACGAGCGCGCTGTGCCGCTCCGAGCTCAGACGAACGCCCGACTCCGCGCGGAACTCGGCAAGGAAATTCCTGCTGTCTCGCTCCCAGTTCGGAAGCAGCGCGCGGATCCTGCCGTCGAGATAGATGAGCCGGAGCAGGTTGCGTTCTTCCGGTGCGGTCGTCGCGATTGGCCCGTAGAGCCACTCGTAGCCGGCATTCCACCCGACGATCGTCCAATCGCTCGCGAGGATGAAGGCGGGAAAGCTCATGGCTCGGATGAGGTTGAGGAGGTGCTCAGGGGGCGTGTCCGGCAACTGCGGGGTGACCTCCCGCCCGGGCCCGGCAAGCGCGAACACGTAGTCAACCTCCGACTCCGTGAGTTTCAGCACCCTCGCGATTGCACCAAGCACCTGCTGCGATGCGTTGATGTCCCGGCCCTGCTCGAGCCAGGTGTACCAGCTCACGCTGATGCCAGCGAGCGTGGCGACTTCTTCTCGGCTTAGCCCGCGCTCGCTCCGCCTGCTTCCTGGTGGCAGACCGAGTTCGGCTCGAAGCTGTGCGCGCCGTCGCGCGGTGAGGAACTCGCCAAGCTGCTCGCCTCTTGCGGTACGGGGTCGGATCACTCGTTCATAGTACCGTGAGTACTAGTACTAACGGTCTCTGTTACGCGCGTGCGCGATGTGGCTGAATGGGTACCATGCCCACCTATCGCTCATTCACGGTCACCCACGGACGCAACATGGCAGGAGCCCGCGCACTGCTGCGGGCCGCCGGCGTCAACGGTGCCGATCTCGGTCGCAAGCCCATCATCGCCGTCGCGAACTCCTTCACCGAGTTCGTGCCTGGCCACACGCACCTCGCGCCTGTCGGGCGGATCGTCTCCGACGCGATCCTCGAGGCTGGCGGGATCCCACGCGAGTTCAACACGATCGCGGTCGACGACGGCATCGCGATGGGCCACGGCGGCATGCTCTACTCGCTGCCCTCGCGCGACCTCATCGCGGACTCGGTCGAGTACATGGTGAACGCTCACTGTGCTGACGCGCTCATCTGCATCTCGAACTGCGACAAGATCACCCCGGGCATGCTGCTCGCGGCGCTCCGACTCAACATCCCGACCGTGTTCGTCTCTGGCGGGCCGATGGAGTCGGGGCGTGCGGTGCTCGCGAACGGCATGGTGCGCACGCTCGACCTCGTCGACGCGATCTCCGACGCCGTCAACGACGAGATTTCAGACGAGGACATGCTCAAGATCGAGGAGTCGGCCTGCCCGACGTGCGGCTCGTGCTCGGGCATGTTCACCGCGAACTCGATGAACTGCCTCACCGAGGCCATGGGGCTCGCGCTGCCGGGCAACGGCTCGACGCTCGCAACACACACCGCACGCAAGGCGCTCTACGAGAACGCGGGCAAGACGATCGTCGACATCACGCGCCGTCACTACGACGACGATGACTACAGCGTCCTCCCCCGCAACATTGCGACGCCGGAGGCGTTCGGCAACGCGATGGCGCTCGACATCGCGATGGGTGGATCGACGAACACGATCCTCCACCTCCTCGCCGCCGCGCACGAGGCGGGCGTGAATTTCGGGCTCGACGAGATCGACGAGGTGTCGCGCCGTGTGCCGTGCCTCGCGAAGGTCGCACCCAACGTTGCGAACGGCAAGACCTACTACATGGAGGACGTGCACCGCGCAGGCGGCATCCCGGCGCTGCTCGGTGAGCTGCGGCGGGGCGGGCTGCTCGACGAGAACGTGCACACGGTGCACTCGCAGACGCTCGGTGAGTGGCTCGACGAGTGGGACGTGCGCGGCGGCAAGGCCTCCGATGAGGCGTTCGAGCTCTGGCACGCGGCCCCTGGCGGTGTGCGCTCGTCGACCGCGTTCTCCCAGTCCGAGCGCTGGCGCGAGCTCGACCTCGATCAGGCGAACGGCTGCATCCACTCGGTCGAGCACGCCTACTCGAAGGACGGCGGCCTCGCGGTGCTTCGCGGGAACATCGCCGTCGACGGCGCGGTCGTGAAGACCGCAGGCGTCGACGAGTCGATCTGGACGTTCTCGGGGCCTGCCGTTGTGTGCGAGTCACAGGACGAGGCCGTCGAGAAGATCCTCAACAAGCAGGTCGCTGCCGGCGACGTCGTCGTGATCCGCTACGAGGGCCCGAAGGGCGGGCCAGGTATGCAGGAAATGCTCTACCCGACATCGTTCCTCAAGGGCCGCGGCCTCGGCAAGCAGTGCGCGCTCATCACCGACGGCCGCTTCTCCGGCGGCACGTCGGGCCTCTCGATCGGGCACGTCTCCCCCGAGGCAGCGAGCGGTGGCGTGATCGCGCTCGTCGAGGACGGCGACATCATCTCGATCGATATCCCAACCCGTGCGCTCACGCTCGAGGTAGGCGAGGAGGAGCTCGCGCGCCGCCGCGCGGCGCTGGAGGCGGGCACCGGTTACCGCCCGAAGAACCGCGAGCGGGTCGTGTCAGACGCGCTCCGGGCCTACGCCGCGTTCGCGCAGTCGGCGGACAAGGGCGCCGTGCGGGTCATCCCGGACACGTTCTAACGCGCGAACGAGTGGGCGGGTCAGGCAGCGAGCCCGGCCCGCCTACTTCAGCCGTAAGCCCCTCAGACGCCAGCGAGTTGCTCCCAGCGGCGCTCGCCGCCGGCGACGAGTTTGCCGTATTCGTCGATGAGGGCGTGGAGCTGCTGCTGCTCGTCAAGGCTGAACGCCGCGGCCGCGACCCGCTCGGCGTGCGCGCGCTCAGCGGCAACATACGTGCGGTTCGGCACGCCCCAGAGCGCTTCGAGCATCCGCCTGGCGTACGCGTCGTAGACGAACACGGGCCTGTCGAAGGCGTACAGCAGGATCGCGTCGGCGGTCTCGTGCCCGACCCCCGGTAGCGTCAGGAGCCGTTCCCGTAGCGCGCCGTCGGACGTTTCGGGGCGCTGCAGCTCAGCCTCGCCCTCTGCGACGTACCAGTCTGCGAGCGCCCGTGTCGAACGCAGCTTCGCGCGGTGGAATCCGCATGGGTGGATCGCCTCCAGCACCGTCGCGTCGCTCGCGTCACGCCAGCGCGCAGCCTCAAGTAGCCCGGCAGCTTCCAGGCGCGGGACTGCGAGGGTGACGTTGTGCCAGCGCGTGTTTTGCACGAGGATTGCGCCGAGCATCATCTCGAACGGGGTATCGGCCGGCCACCACGCCTGCCTGCCTAGATCGGCGGTGAGAGCGTCGTAGACGCCGCGAAGCTGGAGCACGTCTCCACCCTAGCGAACGGGCGCTCTGCTGGCCCGGCACGCACCCGGCCACGCGAGCCCGGCACGCGCCCGGTACACAACGGCGACGGCCCGCACCCCACCGGGGGTACGGGCCGTCGCCGTGCGCAAGCGCCGATGCGCGGAGCGCAGGTCAGCTGGCTAGCTGAACCAGAGGCCAAGCTCGCGCTCGGCTGAAAGCGTTGAGTCCGAGCCATGGACGAGGTTCTGCTGCACGGCGAGACCCCAGTCACGGCCGAGATCGCCACGGATGGTTCCCGGGGCGGCAACGGTCGGGTCGGTCGCGCCCGCGATCGAGCGGAAGCCCTCGATGACGCGCTCGCCCTCAGCGCGCACCGCGACGACCGGCCCCGAGCTCATGAACTCGATGAGCGGCTCGTAGAACGGCTTGCCCTCGTGCTCTTCATAGTGCGCCGCGAGGAGCTCACGCGTTGGTGTGAGCATTCGCAGCCCGGTGACGCGGTAGCCCTTCGCCTCGATGCGGCGGAGGATCTCCCCGCTCAGGCCGCGGGCGACTCCGTCAGGCTTAACAAGGATGAGGGTTTGCTCGGTCGACATGAATGCTCCTGTATGAGATGTGAGTACTGCGGTCACCAGTGTAGTGACACACGGTGAATGGGTTATGGCTTAGGCGCCCTGCGCCCAGAGCGCCGCATTGTCGCGGTCAATCTTCGCGCCGCGCACGATGCAGTAGATCCACAACGCGGTGAAGATTGCGCCAACGAAGAGCGCGGCTGGCAAAATGAACGCGGTCGCGAGCATGAGTACGTGCGTGACCCAGCCCAGCCAGATGCCGACCTCACCGAAGCGGATCGTGCCGAGCGACACGACGCACAACAGTGCGAGCACACCACCGATGACGAGGCCAAGCCAACGTGGATCGGTAATGCCGAGGCCGAAGATCGTGAGCCCAATGAGCACGACGATAATCAGCTCGAAGCCGAGCACGATGGATGCGAGCGCCTTGCGCGTTGATCGCTCACCGCTGCGCGCGCCTGAGATGCGCATCGCCGAGTCGTGCGCTGCGGCCTCCGACGGCGACAGCACAAGCTCTTCGTCGTCGTTGCCGCTCGAAGCACCTGGCCGGTTGGCTGGCTGATTACTCATGCTGTTCCCCTCGCTCAAGCTGTGCCCCAACGTTCGGAGCGTGACTGGGTGATGGCCTCGCCTGCGAGCAGCACTGACCCTACGACGAGCACTGCCCGGTTACCCGCACCGCTCGCCCAGCTCCGCGCGCGCTCGAGCGCAAGCGGGAGTGATGCGAGTTCCTCGATCGGCGTATCGGGGATTGCGGATTCCGCGATCGATGCAAGCTCATCGACCGGGAGCGACCGCGGCGAATCAACGACGGTTACGAATACCTGGTGTGCGATTGGCGCGAGGGTCTGCAGCAACCCGTGCGCGTCTTTGTCTTCGAGCACGCCCGTGACGAGCGCAATCTCGTCGAACGAGAATGACTCGGTGACCGCGCGCACGAGCGCCTCGGCGCCGTGCGGGTTGTGGGCAGCATCAACATAGACGATGGGGTCGGTGCCGATGAGCTGGAGCCGTCCCGGAGAGGTGAGCTGGGCGAGGCCCTCGTCGAGCACTTCCTCGGGGATGGGGCGCTCGCCGCCGAAGAATGCTTCGACCGCGGCGATAGCAAGGGTCGTGTTCTCAGCCTGGTGCTGCCCGTAGAGGGGAACGAACGCTGGATCGTATGCGTTGCCAGTGATGCCAACGACGTCGAGCTGTCGTCCGCCGACTGCGAGCCTGTCTTCCGCAAGGTGAAAATCGCGGCCCTGCACGTAGAGCCGTGCGCCAAACTGGGCAGCGGTATCGGCGATCTCGCCGAGCGCGTCGACATCCTGGTCAGCGCTCACCACGGTGGAACCCTGCTTGATGATGAGCGACTTCGTGTGCGCGATGGTCTGGGTGTCTGGCCCGAGATGCTCGACGTGGTCGAGCCCGATTGGCGTGAACACCGCAACCTGTGCGTTGACAATGTTCGTCGCGTCCCACTCGCCTCCCATCCCAACCTCGATGACTGCGACATCCACGGGGGCATCGGCAAAGGCCGAGAAAGCAAGCACGGCAAGCGCCTCAAAGAACGTGATCTTGCTGTTGCCTGCGGCTTCGAGCTCAGCGTCCACAACTGCGAGTGGGTGCCCAAGCTCTGCCCACGCGTCAGCGAGCGCCGCGGCATCAATGGGTGAACCGTCGAGCTGGAACCGCTCGGTGAAGTCGACGAGGTGCGGGCTCGTGAACAGCCCCGTGCGCAGCCCGTGGGCGCGGAGCAGGGACTCGATCGCACGGCTCGTCGATGTCTTGCCGTTCGTACCGGCCACCTGAATGACCGGGTACGACAGCTGCGGTGATCCGGCGAGTTCCGCGAGACGGCGCACCGGCTCGATCCGCGGGCGAGGGTTCGCCTCACCCACGCGGGCAAGGAGCGCCTCGTAGACGCGCTGGGCAGGGCCTTGGCCCGCGGCGCTCAGCTGGTTGAGGCTCACAGTGAGGCTCCGTTCGAATCGGTGTTGGCTGTTGCGTTGGGGTGCACGACGGTGATGGCGAGGGGTGCCTTCTCGCCGCCCAGGGCTGCGCTCAGCGTGGAGAAGGCGCCTGGTGCCGCCGACGCCGCGTGTGGATCGGCTACTGCCGTCACCTCGAGCGCAGTTGCGAGCGTCTCGCTCTTGATGAGTTCAGCGTGGGTCTCGAGTGCGGAGGCGTGCTCCGGCGCCGCGGTGAGGAGCAGCTCGATGCGGTCGCTGACCTCAAGCTCCGCCTTCTTGCGTGCTTCCTGGATGCCGCGGATCGCGTCGCGGGCGACGCCCTCAGCTTCGAGCTCGGGCGTAGTCGCGGTCTCAAGCAGCGCGAAGCCACCGCCCTGGATGAGGGCGATTGCCGGGCCCGACTCCCCCGCACCGCTTCCGGCCTGCAGTGTGAGCTCGTACTCGTGCGGCTCGAGGGCGATGCCGCCGGCTACGACGACGCCGTTCTCCTCGCTCCAGTCGCCTGCCTTCGCTGCCTTGATCGCGAACTGCACCTGCTTGCCGAGGCGCGGACCAGCTGCCCTGGCGTTCACCGCGAGGGTCTGCACGATACCGTTGTCGGCCGCGCTCGTCTCGGTCTCCTCGACGAGCCGCACATGCTTCACGTTGAGCTCGTCACGCAGGATATCGGCGAACGGCTCAAGCGCTGCGGGGCGCGAGGTCACGACGGTGAGCTCGGCGAGCGGGAGCCGCACGCGCAGCTTGTTCGCCTTTCGCAGCGCGAGCGCCTGCGACGTGATCTGCCGCACCTCATCCATCGCGGCGACAAGCTCGTCGTCCACCGGGAACTCGGAGGCGTCCGGCCAGTCCGCGAGGTGCACGGAGCGACCTCCGGTCAGGCCCCGCCAGATCTCCTCCGTGACGAGCGGTGCCATCGGTGCGGCGACGCGGGTGAGCGTCTCAAGCACAGTGAAGAGCGTGTCGAAGGCCTGCTTGTTGCTCGCCTTGCCGTTTTCGCCAGCCGTGCCCTCCCAGAAGCGGTCCCGCGAGCGGCGCACGTACCAGTTCGTGAGCACCTCAACGAAGCCGCGAAGCTTCTCAGCGGCGGAGGTTGTGTCGAGACCCTCGAGATGGTCGCCGACCTCGCGAACGAGCGTGCCCGTCTTCGCGAGGATGTAGCGGTCGAGCGGGTCGCTGGAGTCGACGCGGCGCTCCGCTTCGATGCCATCGGCGTTCGCGTACAGGCTGAAGAAGTACCAGCTGCTCCAGAGCGGCAGCAGGAACTGGCGCACGCCCTCCCGGATGCCCTCCTCCGTGACGACAAGGTTGCCGCCGCGCACGACTGGCGACGCCATGAGGAACCAGCGCATCGCGTCGGAGCCGTCGCGGTCGAAGACCTCGTTCACGTCTGGATAGTTCTGCAGGCTCTTCGACATCTTGTTGCCGTCGGAGCCGAGCACGATGCCGTGGCTGATGACGCTCTTGAATGCTGGCCGGTCGAACAGCGCGGTCGCGAGGACGTGCTGCACGTAGAACCAGCCGCGGGTCTGCCCGATGTACTCGACGATGAAGTCGGCTGGCTGGCTCTTCTCAAACCACTCGACGTTCTCGAACGGGTAGTGGGCCTGGGCGAACGGCATGGAGCCGGAGTCGAACCAGACGTCGAGCACGTCCTCGATGCGGCGCATCGTCGACTTACCGCTCGGATCGTCTGGGTTCGGGCGCGTGAGCGAGTCGATGTATGGGCGGTGGAGGTCGATCTCGCCGGCCTCGTTACGCGGCAGCTCGCCGAAGTCGGCCTCGAGCTCCGCTACGGAGCCGTAAACGTCCTCGCGCGGGAACTCGGGGTTGTCGCTCTGCCAGACGGGGATCGGGCTGCCCCAGTAGCGGTTACGGCTGATCGACCAGTCGCGCGCGCCCTCGAGCCACTTGCCGAACTGGCCGTGCTTCACATTCGCCGGCACCCAGTCGATCTGCTCGTTGATCTCGAGCATGCGGTCCTTGAATTCCGTAACGCGCACGAACCAGCTCGACACCGCCCGGTAGATGAGCGGGTTGCGGCAGCGCCAGCAGTGCGGGTACGAGTGCAGGTAGCTCTGCTCGCGGAGCAGGCGATCCGATGCCTTGAGCATGCGGATGAGCGGCCGGTTCGCGTCCATCCACAGCTGGCCGGCGACGTCGGTGACGGAAGCGATGAACTTGCCGCCCTCATCGAGGCTGACGATCGTCGGCATGCCGGCTGCCGTCGTGAGCCGGTGGTCGTCCTCACCGTATGCCGGCGACTGGTGGACGATGCCCGTACCATCGGTGGTCGTGACGTAGCCGTCAACGAGCACCTGCCAGTAGTTCTCCGTCCCCCACACCTCGGCGTCGGCGAAGTAATCAAAGAGCGGCGCGTAGCGCACGCCCAGCAGCTCTGCCCCGGCAACGGTCGAGGTGATCGCCTCCCGCAGGGCATCCGCTGACTCGTAGCCGAGATCCGCGGCGTAGTTGCCAGCGAGATCCGCTGCGATGAGGTAGCTCACCTCGCCGGCGGCACCCCCGTCGGAGGCGCCAGCTGGCCCGGCAGGTACTACGGCGTAGGTGATGTCGGGGCCGACCGCGAGTGCGGCATTCGTCGGCAGGGTCCACGGCGTGGTCGTCCACGCCAGGGCGCGGACGCCACCGAGACCGAGCTCCTCCGCGCGCTCCCCGGTGAACGGGAAGGTCACGGTGACCGAGGGATCCTGGCGCTCCTGGTACACGTCGTCGTCCATGCGGAGCTCGTGGTTCGACAGCGGGGTCTCGTCGCGCCAGCAGTAGGGCAGGATCCGCTGACCCTCGTAGGCGAGACCCTTGTCGTACAGCTGCTTGAACGCCCAGATGACGCTCTCCATGTAATCGAGGTTGAGCGTCTTGTAGTCGTTCTCGAAATCGACCCAGCGCGCCTGACGCGTGACGTACTCTTCCCACTCCTCCGTGTACTCGAGCACTGACTCGCGCGCCTTCGCGTTGAAGGCGGCGACGCCCATTTCCTCGATCTCACGCTTCTCGGTGATGCCGAGCTGCTTCATCGCCTCGAGCTCCGCGGGGAGGCCGTGGGTGTCCCAGCCAAAGCGGCGTTCAACTTTCTTACCGCGCATGGTCTGGAACCGCGGGAAGACATCCTTGGCGTAGCCGGTGAGCAGGTGGCCGTAGTGCGGGAGGCCGTTCGCGAACGGGGGGCCGTCGTTGAATACCCATTCCTCGCGACCCTCGCGCTGCGAAATAGAGGTGCGGAACGTGTCGTCCGCGTCCCAGAACGACAGCACGCGCTGTTCGACCTCGGGGAGCCGCGGAGACGGGTTCACACCAAACGCTGCGCCGGGGGCTGCTGCCTCGCCGGTCGAGTGCTGGTTCCCAGTTGACTGCTTCGGATAGCTCATGGGTGTCGGTACCTTCTCATCACGCGAATCTCACGCTGGGGCGAGTGTGTGAATTGATTCACAACCCGCGGTACCACCCGGCTTGCGTTCCCCGAAGGCAACACCACTTCATTCAGCTATAACGGGCCACCCGTCCGGTTCTACTGAGCGCGTTGCGCTGTTCTTCCGAAAACTCCCCGGTGATAGCCGGATCACAGTCAATACCACCAGTGTATCCGAGTTCTTCGCTCGCGTCTCGCCGGAGGCCGAACAGAGGCGAGAAAACATTATGGGCGTGTTTTGCACGCCATTGGGTAACGAATCGGTAACAACCGTAAAATGGCCTTATCCCTGATGGTGGCAGGATTCGAGCACTTTCCTGTGATTTGCATGTGAACACGCGATGATGAATGAGGGCTACCGTCGAAGAAGGGTTCTCGGTTCATCAGCCGCTTCACCGAGGCTGCATTTAGAGCGCCAAAAAACCCGCGGAGACACCGCACAGGAGGAACATGCTTGACTCGAAAGTCGACCACACAGTCGACTCGGAGGCCGACGAACGGGCGAACGCAAACATCGCACTGTCCGTCGACCACGCATATAAAGTTTTCGGGCGCCGCCCGAAGGAGGCCGTAAAGCGCCTCCAAGCCGGAGCGTCGCGCGACGACGTGAAACAGCACGGAACAGCCGCCGTCATCGACGCGAGCTTTGACGTGAAGGTCGGAGAGATCTTCGTCGTCATGGGGCTCTCCGGCTCCGGAAAATCAACACTCATCAGACTGCTCAACGGGCTTGGCGACACCACAGACGGCTCCATCAGCGTCTTTGGCGACGAGATCGTTGGAATGAGCGCCGCGGAACTCCGCGAGGTGCGGCGCGAACGGATGGCGATGGTGTTTCAACACTTCGCACTTCTCCCGCACCGCAGCGTGCTTGATAACGCCGCGTACGGCCTTGAGATCAAGGGAGTACCGCTCGAGGAACGCCGCGAGCGGGCCCGCGGATGGTTGGACCGTGTCGGCCTGAAGGGTTGGGCCGATTCCCTCCCTTCGGAGCTCTCAGGAGGCATGCAGCAGCGTGTCGGACTCGCACGAGCATTCGCCGCCGACACTCAGATCCTGCTCATGGATGAGGCGTTCTCTGCACTGGACCCGCTCATTCGACGCGAAATGCAGGAGCTGCTCGTCGAACTCCAGCAGGAGCTGGGAAAGACGATCGTCTTCATCACACACGATCTCAACGAGGCAATGTTCCTCGGCGACCGCATCGCTGTGATGCGTGACGGCAAGATCGTGCAGCTGGGCACCCCGAACGACATCCTCACTGACCCGGCGAACGACTACGTTGCGCAGTTTGTGCAGGACGTCGATCGCGCCCGCGTTCTCACCGCTGGCGACGTTATGGAGCCACCGCGCGCCGTCGTTCCAGCATCCGCGGGTCCGCGCGCAGCGCTCCGCACGATGCGCGACATGCAAACGTCCGCTTGCTTCGTGATTTCGAGCGGACGCAAGCTCGTCGGCGTCGTGCGCGACAAGGACATGCTCCGCCTCGTGCGCGAGGGCAGCGCGAACATCAACGACGCGCTCAAGCCAACGCCCTCGATCGTCACGCCCGAACAGTACATCGCTGAGCTCTTCGAGCTCTCGGTTGAGAGCCCACTGCCCGTTGCGGTCGTGGACGAGCAGGACCGCCTCATCGGCGTCGTACCGCGCGTGACGCTCCTCGCCTCGCTCGCGAACCTGCCAACTATGACGACGGAGATCCCCATCATCGAACCGACGCCCGACGTGCCGCGCGCGATCATCACCGCGACACTCGACGCGACAACCGACGGGAATGCGGCTCCAGACGAAGGCCTCACCGTGACCGAGGGGAGTGCCTCGTGAACTACCGCATCCCCGTTGGCGATTGGGTATCCACAGGCCTCGACTGGTTCAATGACACCTTCGATTGGCTACTCTCGCTCATCACGACAGTCATCAAGTTTCTCGTTGATGGCCTGTCAGACGCGCTCATCGCCGTCCCCTACCCGGTGCTTATCCTTGCGCTAGCGCTCGTCGCCTGGCTGCTGCGCTCCTGGCAGCTCGCGGTCGGCACGGCCATCACGATGCTACTCATCGTGTTCATGGGCCAGTGGGAGAACGCGATGCTCACGCTCTCACTCACGCTCATCGCGGCGCTCGTCGCAATCGTGATCGCTGTTCCCGTCGGAATCCTTGCGGCGCGCAACGACACCTTTAGCGCTGCAATACGCCCGATCCTCGACTTCATGCAGACGATGCCGGCGATGGTCTACCTCATCCCAGCCGTCGTCTTCTTTGGC
This sequence comes from Leucobacter komagatae, assembly GCF_000834055.1. GTDB lineage: Bacteria > Actinomycetota > Actinomycetes > Actinomycetales > Microbacteriaceae > Leucobacter > Leucobacter komagatae_A. Next base: position 24,909 of record NZ_JXSQ01000002.1, on the reverse strand, counting down.
ATCGGCTTTGTTCCCGGCGTGTTCGCAACCGTGCTGTTCTCGCTGCCACCGGGCGTGCGATTCACCGAGCTCGGCATTCGCGGCGTCGATTCCGAGGTCGTCGAGGCTGGTCACGCGTTCGGATCCACCCCTGGCAAGATCCTTCGCGGCATCCAGCTACCACTCGCGATGCCGACCATTCTCGCCGGCATCAACCAGGTCATCATGCTCGCGCTCTCGATGGCCGTCGTTGCTGGCATGGCCGGCGCTGACGGGCTCGGCAAGCAGGTTGTCTCGGCAATCTCGACGATGAACATCGGCCAGGGCGTCGAGGCTGGCCTGTCCGTCGTCTTCCTCGCGGTCTTCCTCGACCGCGTCACCGCGGCGCTCGGCGAGCCGAAGTCGTTCAAGGATTCGGCCCTGAGCTTGCTGCGCGAGCGCAGTCGGGCACGGGCGCAGCAGGGCACCGCGGTTCCCGGCTAAAGCCACTACACAGACTTAACTGACCCACCCCAACCCGCGCCGCAGCGCGGACGAAAGGAACACATGAACAAGCGACACCTCACAGGAGTCATTGGCCTCGCGGCCGCAGCCAGCCTCGCACTCGCGGGCTGCGCAACCAACGGCGACACCGACGCCGGCAACACGAACGAGGGCGACGACAAGGGCACCATCACGCTCGGCTTCCTCCCCGCGTGGACTGACGGTCTGAGCACCGCGTACCTGCTCGAGGATCAGCTCGGCAAGCTCGGCTACAACGTCGAGATGACCGAGCTCACGGAAGCCGGCGTGCTCTACGCCGGCCTCGCCGGCGGCGACTTCGACATGTACCCCTCTGCGTGGCCAGAGGTCACGCACGCTGACTACATGGACAAGTACGAGGACCAGATCGAGGATCTCGGCGGCTACTACGAGGGAGCGGTTCTCACGATCGCGGTTCCCGAGTACATGACCGATGTGAACTCGATCGAGGATCTCAAGGGCCAGGCTGACCGCTTCGGTGGCGAGATCATCGGCATCGAGCCGGGTGCTGGCCTCACTGCGCAGACCCAGGACACGATGATGCCCGAGTACGGCCTCGACAGCGAGTACAAGCTCGTGACCTCATCGACCGCAGCGATGCTCGCAACGCTGCAGGACAAGGTCGACAAGGAAGAGGACGTCGTCGTCACGCTGTGGCGCCCGTTCTGGGCTAACGACGCCTACCCGGTCAAGGATCTGAAGGATCCGAAGGGCGCAATGGGTGAGCCCGAGGCGCTCCACTTCCTCGGCACCGACGGCTTCTCGGAGGAGTTCCCCGAGGCAGCCGACTACATCAAGAACATCAAGCTTGACGACGCCGCGTACGCAGCGCTGGAGAGCCTGGTGACGAGTGACGAGTTCAAGGGCGACGGCCAGGGCGCAGTCCAGGAGTGGCTCAAGGACAACGCTGACGCGTACCCAGGGCTCATCGCCTAGGGTTCCCGCAGCTCACGCCGCGTAACCAGCAGCGGCCCCTCCGAGTATTCGGAGGGGCCGCTGCTGTGTCTGGAGCCCGCGAGAGCCCATGGTTTCGACGGGAGTACAAGATATCTACGCGAAGAAACCGTGTACTCCTGCAGAAACCATATGCTCCGGCCGGCCGGGCACGGGCGCCTTCGGGCTAAAGGAGCTCGGCGCGCAGCTGCTCGGGCGACTTCGGCGAGAGCAGCCCGGGGGCGACATCGAACGGGGTGAGCGCTCCACGCTCGCCCCGCGCTGCGAGCCGCGCAGCGGCACGGGCGTACGCGACAAGCACGCTCGAGGTGAACTCTGGGTTCGAGTCAAGCGCGAGGCGGTACTCGATCGTCTGCGATACCCCGGGTGAGGTCTCCCCCGAGCGGATCACGAAGCCGCCGTGCGGCATTCCAGCGTGGTCGCGTGCGAGCTCGTCGGCCGAAATAAAGTGCACGTTGGTGTCGTAGGGCTCAAAGTAGTCGGGCATCGTGACGATCTCCTCGCGGATCGCCTCGGCGTCTGCGCCGTCCTCAAGCACGACGAAGCACTCACGAACGTGCTTCTCACGCGTCGAGAGCTCGGGGTTCTCGCCCGCGCGGACCCGCTCGATGGCGGTCTCCGACGGCAGCGTGTACTGCACGGCGCCAGCAACGCCCGCGATGCGCCGGAGGGCGTCAGAATGCCCCTGGCTGAGTCCCCGGCCCCAGAAGGTGTACGTCTCGCCCTGTGGCAGGATCGCCTCGCCGAAGAGCCTGTTCAGCGAGAACAGGCCCGGGTCCCAGCCAGTGGAAATGATGGCAACGTTGTCGCCAGCCTGCGCGGCAGCGTCAACCGCTGCAAAATGCTCCGGCACCTTCGCGTGCGTGTCGAAGCTGTCGACGACGGTGAACTGCTTCGCAAGTAGCGGGGTCTGCTCTGGCAGGTCGCTCTTCGATCCACCGCACAGCACGAGGACATCGACGCGGTCAGCGAATGAGGCGATGTCGTCGAGGGCGTACACGGGGGTCTCTGGCCGCAGGGTCTCAACGGAAGCCGGATCACGCCGGCTGAATACGCCGACAAGTTCAAGATCGGGGTTCAGGCCGATCGAAGTCTCTACGCCGCGACCGAGGTTTCCGTAGCCGACGATGCCGACGCGGATGCGATCCGGCAGGCCCCCAATACGATCTGTCATAGTGTTTCCCTCCCGCCCCGGGAGCTGGTTCCCGCGGCACCTCCATGCTAGAGGTCACGCAACACCGGCGAAGAAATGTTGCAGCGTTTTTCAGCGCCACTCGCCCCCAGACCGGCGTGCCGCGGTGCTCGAGGCCGTGCGGCGGCGCAGCTAGCGCGCGACGGCGGGGAAGACGACGGGGGGCGGTCCGCCGAGCCGATCAGCGAACCGGCCAAGGAAGCCCCTGATGATCTCGAGCTCCTGCCTGGAGAGCCCAGCACAAGCCCCGCGGATCATGTCCATCCCAAAGTCAACGAGCCTCGCATACGCGTCCCGTCCCTCGGGTGTGAGGGTGACGAACACGGAGCGCCTGTCGTCGTCGGCGACGGAACTCTCGACCAGCCGTGCGGTGCGCAGCCGAGTGAGTGATTTTGAGAGGGTTGGCCGCGTGACGCCAAGCTGCACGGCTATGTCCCCCGGCCGCATCTCTTCGGTTCGCGCCCCAAGCACGTACAGGATCCGAATCTCGCTGTCCTCGATCGCGAGCCCGACGTCTTCAGCGATGGTCCCCTCAAGCGGCGTCGCGCCCCACTGACGCGCTACGGTCGCAAATGCTCCAAGCATCTGCCGCTCGATGTCACGCGCCCGATCGACCATAACCAGCAGTCTATATAGGTTGTGCACAACACATCCAGTATTCGGTTCACGGAGCGCGATAGACTTTCTGGAAACCTTCAGGCACCAGAGCCGATCTTCGATCTCCTCGCTTACGCGGTGCCGTCCACATCGAACCCGACGGGTGCGCGCAACAGCGCGGACAGTCGAGAAAACGGAGCCCACGTAATGAGCGCGATCCCCGACAAGCCGGCACTCGAGGGACTCGAATCAAAGTGGGGGGCGATCTGGGAAGAAACAGGCACCTACGCGTTCGAGCGTGACGGAATCAGTCGCGACGATGTCTACAGCATCGACACTCCCCCACCAACCGCTTCGGGTTCACTCCACGTAGGCCACGTTTTTTCCTACACGCACACCGACACCGTCGCGCGCTACAAGCGCATGAACGGTAAGCGAGTGTTCTACCCGATGGGGTGGGACGACAACGGCCTCCCAACCGAGCGCCGCGTCCAGAACTACTACGGCGTACGATGCGACCCTTCGCTGCCCTTCGACCCCGACTTTGTGCCTCCGCACGACGGTACGAGCGGCAAGACGATCAAGCCTGGCGACCAGGTTGCGATCTCACGCCGCAACTTCATCGACCTGTGCGAAAAGCTCACGGTAGAGGACGAGAAGCAGTTCGAGGCGCTCTGGCGCACCCTCGGCCTCTCGGTCGACTGGAAGCAGAGCTACCGCACCATCGGGGCCGACTCGCTCCGCGCCTCGCAGCTCGCGTTCCTCCGCAACATTGAGCGCGGTGAGGCGTACCAGGCGCAGGCGCCGACGCTCTGGGATGTAACGTTCCGCACCGCCGTAGCGCAGGCCGAGCTCGAGGATCGCGAGCAGCCGAGCGCGTACCACACGCTCTCCTTCCACCGCACCGACGGCGGTGGCGATATCCTCATCGACACCACACGCCCCGAGCTGCTCGCAGCGTGTGTCGCGCTCGTCGCGCACCCGGACGACGAGCGCTTCAAGCCGCTGTTCGGTTCAACCGTCACCACCCCGATCTTCGGCGTCGAGGTTCCCATCGTCGCGCACCACCTCGCGCAGCAGGACAAGGGCACCGGCATCGCGATGGTCTGCACCTTCGGCGACGTGACCGACGTCATCTGGTGGCGCGAGCTCGACCTCCCGAACCGGGCGATCCTCGGCTTCGACGGCCGCATCATCTCTGAGGCGCCTGACGTGATCGCTTCCGACGCTGGGCGCGAAGCCTTCGCCCAGATTGCCGGCAAGACTGTTTTCAGCGCGAAGCAGACAATGGTCGAACTGCTGCAGGCCTCAGGCGAGCTGACTGGCGAGATCCGCAAGATCAACCACCCGGTGAAGTTCTTCGAAAAGGGCGACAAGCCGCTCGAGATCGTTTCCACCCGACAGTGGTACATCAAGAACGGCGCCCGCGACGAGGGCCTCCGTGAGCGGCTCCTCGCGCACGGCAAGGAACTCACCTGGCACCCCGACTTCATGCGCGTGCGCTACGAGAACTGGGTAGAGGGCCTCGCAGGCGACTGGCTCATCTCGCGGCAGCGCTTCTTCGGCGTGCCGATCCCCGTCTGGTACCCGCTCGACGCAGACGGCAACCCCGTGTTCGACCAGCCGATCGTGCCGAGCGAGGATCAGCTCCCCGTCGACCCGTCGAGCGACGTGCCTGCGGGGTACACGGCAGAGCAGCGCGGCGTCGCGGGCGGCTTCCAGGGCGAGGTCGACGTGATGGACACCTGGGCGACCTCCTCCCTCACCCCGCAGCTCGCGGGCGGCTGGGAGCGCGACGAGGAACTGTACGACCTCGTCTACCCGTTCGACCTGCGCCCGCAGGGCCAGGACATCATCCGCACCTGGCTCTTCACGACGCTGCTGCGTTCGGAGCTCGAGTCAGGCACGCTTCCTTGGAAGCACGCAGGCATCTCGGGTTGGATCCTTGACCCGGACCGCAAGAAGATGTCGAAGTCGAAGGGCAACGTCGTCACTCCAGCCGGGATGCTCGACCAGCACGGCTCCGACGCCGTTCGTTACTGGGCTGCCTCAGCAAAGCTCGGGACCGACGCTTCGTTCGACCCGCAGAACCCGACGCAGATCAAGATCGGGCGCCGGCTCGCGATCAAGCTGCTCAACGCTGCGAAGTTCACGCTGTCGTTTGATGCGAGCGGCGCGGGGACCGTCACCGAAGCGCTCGATCGCTCCATGCTCGCGACGCTCGCTGGCGTCGTGAGTGACGCGACACGCGCCTTCGAGACGTACGATCACCAGCGCGCCCTCGAGATCACCGAGTCGTTCTTCTGGACGTTCTGCGACGACTACCTCGAGCTCGTCAAGGAGCGCGCCCACAATGGCACCGGCCAGATTCAGGCCTCCGCCGTCACGGCGCTGCGCTCGGCTCTGTCGACATTCGTTCGGCTGTTCGCACCATTCCTCCCCTACGCAACCGAGGAGGTGTGGTCGTGGTTCCAGGAGGGTTCCGTGCACCGCGCAGCCTGGCCCGTTGCGACCGAGCTCACCGAGCTCGCGGGCGAGGACGCCGACGCGGGGCTGCTTGACCTCGTTGGCACGGCGCTGATCGGTGTTCGTGGCGCGAAGACGGACGCGAAGGTGTCCATGCGAACCGCAGTGACGCTCGCGGTTGTGCACGCGCCGGCGGACGATGCGGCGCGCCTGCAGCTTGCAGCGAGCGACCTCGCCGATGTGGGGCGCATTGTGGAGCTCCGCATTGAGCAGGCTGACGTCGCCGATGTTCGGGTGGCGGAGATCACCGTAGAGACGGCAGACTGAGTGCTGGGGCGCCCGGGGTCTTCCCCGGCGCCCCAGCTCCCCGCACCGCCCCACCGCGGGGCTCACGAGTGCTCACAAAGGAGACGGTATGCAGCTTGGCTCACGTTGGCAGTTCGGGTACGCCCCACACCCAGCCGTTCCCGGCGTGCTGCACGAAGCGATCGCCGCCGCGGAAGCCGCTGCGCGCTCGCACGCAGGCGCAGCCTCCGGCGCATCGTGGACGCTTACCTGGCTTGAGGGCCGCCCGCGGGTAGAACTCACTGGCGGGGCAGGCGAGGAGCTCGCTGACCTCAGCGTTGCTGCCGATGGCAGCGTCACTACCAGGGGGGTCACTGCCGGCAGCGACCCAGCTGAAGGCGCAACTCACGGCGGCGACGGGCGACCGCTCGGCGGCGGAGACGCGAGTGATTCAGGATCCGACGATGACGACGACGATTGGTTGAACTGAGATGAACCGGAACCTTCGCGGAGCTGCGAGCCTGCTCGCGCTTGGACTGCTCGTCGCGCCGCTCGCCGGCTGCGCACCCGAGCCTGGATCGGTCAACCCGGAAGGCACCGACCTCACCGAGAAGGTTGAGCCCGAAGGCGGAAGCTGGCAGGAAGAAAACCCAGACGAAGCATTCGCAAAATCTGCCGAGCTGCCTGAGGATTTTCCCTCAGGATTCGCAATTCCCGATTCTGCGACTATTGACGATGCAGGGTCGCGGGGTCACGGCAGCTGGTTTGTCGTGCTGCGTGTCCCCGATGTCGCGGCAGCAGCCGCTGTTTGGGATGAGGTTGTGACGAGCGGTGGGTTCACCGTTTCCGACGACGAAGAGACCGGCGATGGTGGCCGGTCTGCGACGCTCACTTCGTCGGAGCTCGTCGTCGCTGCGGTGACGCTGCAGGGCGAGGGTGACGAACGGCTGCTGAGCTACGACATTACGTCGTTCGTTCCGTAGCCGCTGCCGAGAGCGCGGCGCCGATCGCTACGCGCTCTCGCGCCCGCTCTCAGCCGTGACCATAAGTGGCGCTTCCTGTTCGAGCACAGCTTCCCTCGTGACGATCACCTTCGAGATGTCGTCGTTTGATGGCACATCGAACATTGCAGCGCCGAGAACCGTTTCGAGGATTGAGCGAAGTCCGCGTGCTCCCGTTTTCCTCGCAACGGCGAGGTTTGCGATCTCTTCGAGCGCTGCGTCCTCAAACTCGAGCTCGACGTCGTCAAGCTCGAACATGCGCTGAAACTGCTTCACGAGCGCGTTCTTCGGCTCCGTGAGAATGCGCTGCAGCGCCTCGGTGTCGAGCGGGTCGACGGTCGCAATGACCGGGAGCCTGCCGATGAACTCGGGGATGAGCCCGAAGCGGTGCAGGTCCTCTGGCTGGACCTCGGCGAAGAGTTCGGACTCGTTGCGCTTGCTGCCCATGGGCGTACCGAAACCGATGCCACCCTTGCCGAGGCGCTGGGCGATGATCTCTTCGAGCCCGGAGAATGCGCCGGCCACGATGAACAGTACGTTCGTCGTGTCAAGCTGAATGAACTCCTGATTCGGGTGCTTGCGGCCGCCCTGGGGTGGAATCGAGGCGACTGTCCCCTCGAGGATCTTGAGCAGCGCCTGCTGCACGCCCTCCCCCGAGACATCTCGGGTGATCGACGGGTTTTCTGCCTTGCGCGTGATCTTGTCGATCTCGTCGATGTAGATGATGCCGGTTTCTGCACGCTGCACGTCGAAGTCTGCTGCCTGCAAGAGCTTGAGGAGGATGTTCTCAACATCTTCACCGACGTAACCTGCTTCGGTGAGCGCCGTCGCGTCGGCGACGGCGAACGGCACCCCGAGCTGGCGGGCGAGCGACTGTGCGAGGTAGGTCTTCCCGCACCCTGTCGGCCCGATCATCATGATGTTCGACTTCGCAATTTCGACCTGTTCGGTCGCAAACTCTGCGCTGGTGATCGCGGTCGAAGCGCGGACCCGCTTGTAGTGGTTGTACACGGCGACGGCAAGCGACTGCTTCGCGCGGTCTTGGCCGATGACGTACTGGTCAAGGAAGCCTGCGATCTCTCGCGGCTTGTGCAGCGTGAAGTCGTTGGGCTCGGCTGGCTGGTGTTCGGAGAGCCGCTCCTCGATGATCTCGTTGCAGAGCGCGACGCACTCATCACAGATGTAGATCTGCGGCCCAGCGATGAGCTGCGCGACCTGCTTCTGCGACTTCCCACAGAACGAGCACTTCAGCACTTCACTGCTTTCGCCAATACGTGCCATTCCGAAACCTCCTCGCGTCGCGTGTACGCTTCCGAGCCTAGTGGCGACCTGAGACAAAGACTGACGGCGCGCCGCCCTTTCGGGCCGCGCGCCGCCAGCTTGTGATCACTCTGTTACAGAGCGGGCCGCTCAGCCGAGCGCTGTTACTGTCCGATGACGGGCTGCGGGTTCTTGCGGCTCGTCAGCACCTGGTCGACCAGACCGTACTCGAACGCCTCCTGGGCGCTCAAGATCTTGTCACGGTCGATGTCCTTGTTGATCTCCTCGACGGACCGCTTCGAGTGCTTCGAGAGCGTCTCCTCGAGCCAGTCACGCATGCGCTGGATCTCGCGAGCCTGGATCTCGATGTCCGAAGCCTGGCCGTGGCCACCCTGACCGCTCGACGGCTGGTGGATGAGCACGCGTGCGTTCGGCAGCGCGAGACGCTTGCCTGGAGTGCCGCCGGCGAGCAGCACAGCTGCTGCAGACGCAGCCTGGCCGAGGCAGACGGTCTGAATGTGCGGGCGCACATACTGCATCGTGTCGTAGATCGCGGTCATCGCGGTGAATGAACCACCTGGCGAGTTGATGTACATCGTGATGTCGCGCTCGGGATCCTGGCTCTCGAGGACGAGCAGCTGCGCCATCACATCGTCAGCGGAGGCGTCATCAACCTGCACACCGAGGAAGATGATGCGGTCTTCGAACAGCTTCGCGTAGGGATCCTGGCGCTTAAACCCGTACGCAGTCCGCTCCTCGAACGTGGGGAGCACGTAGCGGGAGTCAGGCATCATCCGGTCTGCGGATCCGCCCTGTGGCATGTAGAGATTCGTCATTTCGTGTCTTCCTATCGACTACTTGCTCGTGCCGCCGCCGCCGACGACGTCAGTTGCGGTCTCCCTGATGAAATCGACGAAGCCGTACTCGAGTGCCTCTTCGGCGGTGAACCAGCGATCGCGGTCCCCGTCCTCATTGATCTGCTCGACGGTCTTGCCGGTCTGGCGTGCCGTGATCTCGGCGAGGCGGTTCTTCATCGAGACGATGAGCTGCGCCTGCGTCTGGATGTCGCTCGCTGTTCCACCGAAGCCACCGTGCGGCTGGTGCAGCAGCACGCGCGCGTTCGGCGTGATGTAGCGCTTGCCCTTGGTGCCTGCGGTGAGCAGGAACTGTCCCATCGAAGCGGCCATGCCGATTCCAACGGTGACAATGTCGTTCGGCACGAAGCTCATCGTGTCGTAGATGGCCATACCCGCTGTAATGGAACCGCCAGGCGAGTTCACATACAGGAAGATATCGGCCTCGGGATCCTCTGCCGCGAGGAGCAAGATCTTTGCGCAGATCTCGTTTGCGTTGTCGTCGCGCACTTCGGAACCGAGCCAGATGATTCGGTCTTTCAGCAGGCGGTCGAACACGCTGTTCACGGGCGACTGTTCAGCCATTCGGCGCTCCATTCGTAAGTTGCTTGATTCGAGCGTATCGACTGCGAAACGCTACCGCTGGCGTGTTCGCCGTGGGCGTTGCGCGCGGCACGGAAGTTCGCTGTAAACGAAGGATCCCCGGCCGCAATTGGCCGGGGATCCTTCGTACTTGCGAAGAGTGTTACTTCTCTTCTGCTGCTGCCTTCTTCGCTGCGCGAGTGGCTGCTGCCTTCTTTGCTGCGGCGGAGCGAGCGGCCTTCTTGGCCTCCTCGTCAGCGTCGCCAGCTTCGGCTGCTGCAGCCTTCTTGGCCGCAGGCTTCTTCGCGGCGGGCTTCTCGGCCTCGTCCGCAGCTGCTGCCTTCTTCGCCGGAGCCTTCTTCTTTGGCTTCTCCTCGACTGCCTCAGCAGCCTCGTCGCCCTCTTCGTCGGTGTCTACCGCGACAAATGCGCCAAGGTCGACTGCCTTGCCTGCCTTGTCAACGACCTTGGTCTTGCCGAGCGCAACTGCGAGTGCCTTGTTGCGGGTGACCTCTCCGAGGATGACCTGGAGCTGGTTGCCCTGGCTGATGGCCTGGAGGAACTGCGTGGGCTCCATGCCGTACTGCTGCGCCGACTGGTAGATGTAGTCCGAAAGCTCAGCCTGGGTCGGCGTGACGTTCTCGTTCTCAGCGATCGCGTCGAGGAGGAGTTCCATCTGGATCTGCTTCTCGCTCGCAACGCGCACCTCTGCGCGGTGCTCGTCGTCTTCGAGGCGGCCTTCGCCCTCGAGGTGACGGTGCACCTCTTCCTCGACGAGCTCCTCCGAGATGGGGATGTCTGCCTGCTCAATGAGCGTCTCGGTGAAGAGATCGCGTGCCTGGCGGCCCTGCGCGAAGACCGAGGCCTGCGAGACCTGCTCCTTGAGGCTCTCGCGGAGCTCTGCGATCGTGTCGAACTCGCTCGCAAGCTGCGCGAACTCGTCGTCAGCCTCGGGAAGCTCGCGCTCCTTGACGGCGGTGACGGTGAGCTCAACCTCAGCGTCCTGGCCCTCGTATTCGCCGCCGAGCAGCTGCGAGGTGAAGTTGGTGGTCTCACCTGCGGTGAGGGTCTCGACTGCTTCGTCGGTGCCGGCGAGCAGGTTGCCTGCGCCGATCTCGTAGGAAACGCCGCTTGCCTGGTCTACCTCGACGCCGTCAACCTTCGCGGTGAGGTCGAGCTCAACGAAGTCGCCGGTCTTCGCCGGGCGATCAACGGTGATGAGGGTGCCGAAGCGCTCGCGCAGGCTGGTGAGCTCTGCTTCGATCGCGCTCTCGTCAATCTCAGCCTCATCAACGGTGAGCTCGAGGCCCTCGTAGTTCGGGAGCGTGAAGTCGGGGCGAACCTCGACCTCGAAGAGGAGCACGAGTTCGCTCTTCGTGTCTGCAGCCTCTGGCATCTTTTCGATGTCTGCGGAGGGGCGGCCCATGGGGCGAACGCCAGCCTCGGCAACTGCCGACTGGTAGAAGTCGTCGAGCGAGCCGTTGACTGCCTCTGAGATGACTGAATCGCGGCCGAAGCGCTGGTCGATGATCTGCGCTGGAGCCTTGCCCTTGCGGAAGCCGGGGATCGAAACCTGCTCAGCGATCGTCTTGTAAGCGGTCTTCAGGTAGGGAGCAAGCTCGTCCTGAGTGACGGTAACGGTCAGCTTCGTGCGGGTCGGTGTGAGCTTCTCAGCTTTCGTCTTCGGCAATTTGGCCTCTCATCGTCGGATAATGCTGCAATCAGCCTGTGTCGGGCCAAACGACCCTGGTCGGGGCGACAGGATTCGAACCTGCGACCTCCCGCTCCCAAAGCGGGCGCTCTAGCCAAGCTGAGCTACGCCCCGAGACTCTCGGTCTCGCATTGCGCCGCCAGTGCGCAACCTGACCAATCCTAGTCCAAACCACGGGCTTTCAGCACACCCGACGGAATCCCGGCCGTGTTTTGGGGGCAAATCCGCATAAAACCGCCAAAGTTGCGCGGCGGAATTTCCCGTGAGCGAACGCGCGTAGAGGCGTTTCGCAGGCGATCCACACACGGCGGTCCGGCGCCGAGGGTCGCTAACCGTCGCACGCACTGCTCCCCGGGGCGGCAGCCAGTGCCCCTGAAGCAGGAGACAGGAGCAAGAGACAGGAGCCCTGACGCACATAGTGCCCCCGAAACGCGCAGGGCCCCCGCCGAGTGGCGGGGGCCCTGCATGAGAGGGGACGGCGGGAGTCGAACCAGCGTCATCAGTCTGGAAGACCGACGCTCTACCATTGAGCTACATCCCCGGGGTGGTGCATAGAGGACACTACTCGGGGAGGGCGACCCGAGCAAATTATTTCGGCGTGTCAGCGAATGGTCGGCGCGTCTCGCAAGGGCAAGCCATTGGCAACAGAAAACCCCTCGTCGATGACGAGGGGTTTTGCCGAGGGGATGACGGGAATCGAACCCGCGTAATCAGTTTGGAAGACTGAGGCTCTACCATTGAGCTACATCCCCGGACCACCGGGGTGGACCGGCCGCTGAACGCGACTCATCGAGCATACTGCATTTCGCACCGTCGCCGCGAACGGGCCGCAACCCCCGGCGCGTCACACCGGGGTCGCGCGCGCCGGACGTCACCGTTCTGCGCTGCGACTAGGAGGCTGTGGCGGATCTGTGGTTCGCGGTGTACTCGAGGTACACCTCCGCGTTCGCCCGCACGGCCTCCCGATCGGCTTCGCGCAGCTCACGGACAATCCTTGCTGGCACTCCCGCAACGAGTGAGTGTGGCGGGATCACCATCCCCTGAGGCACGAGGGCCCCCGCTGCGACGAGCGACCCCTCCCCGACCACAGCCTCGTTGAGCACTGTCGCACTCATACCGATGAGGCAGCCGTTCTCGACCGTCGCGCCGTGGACGACCGCGTTGTGCCCCATGGAGACGTCGTCGCCGATCACGGTCGGCTGACCGCGGAAGGTGTGTATGACGACACCGTCCTGGGCGTTACTTCGCTCGCCGATGTGCACGGCGTCGGAGTCGCCCCGAACGACGGCGTTGTACCAGATGCTCGAACCGGCGCCGATGGTGACGTTGCCGACGATGATTGACCCGGGCGCGAGCCACGCTGTCTCGTGCACCTCGGGCGTGCCGTATGGCTCGACGCTGATGATCTGTCCGTGGTGATGTGTCATCGCTGACTCCCTGTCGCCAAGAAAATGAGGTGGGTAAACAAAAAGGCCCTTACTCCTAGAGTAAGGGCCAATTGCTCCCCCGGTTGGGCTCGAACCAACGACATCCTGATTAACAGTCAAGCGCTCTGCCAGCTGAGCTACAGGGGATCATTGCCGCAGCAACTCGACTAGCGTAGCAAGCCTCTCAGCCGCGTTGCAAATCAGGCGCGCACGGCGAGTCTATTCTTCAGCGATCTCGTCGTACGCAGTGGATCGGAGAGCGTCAGCGAGCCGTTTGACGTAGTCGTGTTCGGTGTTCCGGAAGATCGTGTTGATCTCCCCACGTCCCACGACTCGCCCCTGCTGCAGCACGACGACTTCCTCGGCGAGCGCCTCAAGCATGCCGATATCGTGGCTCACGAGCACCATGGCGGCGCCCGTGCGCTCCCGGTACCACTTGAGGAGCTCAACGATCTTCGGGCGATTGTTCGCGTCGACGCCGAGCGTTGGCTCGTCGACGATGAGCACGCACGGATCGAGCATGAGCGAACGCATCACCGCGACACGCTGGCGCTGCCCCTTGGAGAGCTCAAACGGGTACTCCTGCAGCTTCGCGAGCGGCAACGCGACGATGTCCATCATTTCCGCGATGACCTCGCCGAGCGGTTCCCTATCGAAGTTCCGTACGCGCTCGACGATGGGCTCGAAGAGCACGTCGCCGACGTTGAGTTCTGGGGTGAGGGTCGCTCCCGCGTCCTGCGCAAGGTGACCGATGTACGCCGTCAGTCTCGCCCGATTTCGGCGCGAGAGGCGCTCGAGCGGAAGGTCGAGCGCGCGGGCGTCTCCCCCGGCGGACTTGATCTTCGCGTTCTTGTCGCCCTCGGTGCTGCGTCCGGCGAGGTAGCGGGTAAGCGTTGACTTTCCCGATCCGCTCTCGCCAAGTACGGCGAGCACTCCCCCACGCGGCACTTCGACCGATACCCCCTCGATGGCCTGAAAGGCCCTGCCGCCCGCGTGCGCTGGATAGCGGAGGGACAGGTCAGAGGTGTAAAGGACTGGGTCTGCCTCGAGGTTTGGATGTGCCACAAACTCACCTTACTAGTCGTGACGCAGACCCCGCCTGGCGTGTTCGAGGGCGGCGAGCTGTTCTTGCACGCGCCGCGATTGCTCGCTCATTGGGTCACCGATGCGCTGCATCCGCGCGAGCAGCTCCTGCTTGAGTGAGACGAGATCCCTGTCGAGTAGCGAAATGACGACCTCCCGCGCGTATTCGGGGAGGAGGGCAGGATCGCGCTGTGGCATCGATGCGATTGCGAGCTCTCGCACGAGGCCCTGGTGCGACGGCGGGGTCGCCTCAAGGATCGATTCCACCCACGCTCCGCCCTCAAGGCTTGGGAGCGCCGTGTGGAGGGCGTCTCTCACGACCCTGAGGTGCGGCTCGGTCACCTGCGCGGTAACCGCTTGGGAGAGCAGCTCGGACCCAACGGATGGACCCTGCTGGATCATCGCCATGATCGCGTCACGCTCGAGCCATACGGCTGGGTCTCGCCTGAGCGTTGACAGCGACACCCTCGGTGGCTCTGGTTCGCGTTGCGCCTCTTGCGGGGCGTATTCGGGCTCTGGGGCTGGCTGGCGCTGTGTGTTCCGAACGGCGTGCTGCACCTCGCGCAGCTCCAGACCGAGCATGCGCGCAAGTTCGCGCGTGTATCCCGGGCGCATCCCAGAATCCTTGATGCCTGCGACGATGGGCGCAGCCTGACGCAGCGCAGACACCCGGCCCTCGACCGAGTTGAGGTCGAAGCGTGCGATTGCCTGCCTGAGCGCGAACTCGAACAGCGGCACCTTCTTGTCGAACAGTTCACGCACCGCTTCGTCGCCCTTGTGGAGGCGGAGATCTGCCGGATCGTAACCGTCGGGCGCGACAGCAGCGTACGTTTGCGCGGTGAAGCGCTGCTCCTCGCCGAAGGCGCGCAGGGCGGCCTTTTGGCCTGCCTCGTCAGGGTCGAACGTGAAGATGACCTCTGCTGCGGCGTCGTCACCCATGACCCGGCGCAGCATGGAGATGTGGTCCTTGCCGAACGCCGTTCCACAGGTCGCGATTGCATCGTCGATACCGGCGAGATGGCACGCCATGACGTCGGTGTAGCCCTCGACAATGACGGCCCTGCGGCCCCGGGAGATCGCCTTCTTTGCGAGGTCGAGCCCGTAGAGCACTCTCGATTTGTGGTAGACAGGCGTCTCGGGCGTGTTGAGATATTTCGGGCCGTTATCGTCGTCGTAGAGCTTCCGGGCGCCGAAGCCGAGGGTCTGGCCGCTCGTGTCGCGAATGGGCCACACGACGCGCCCACGGAAGCGGTCGTAGATGCCCCGCTGACCCTCGGAAACGAGGCCGGCCTGCACGAGCTCCTGCGGAGTGAACCCCTGCTTCCTGAGGTGGCTTGTGAGGCCGTCCCAGCCGCGCGGCGCGTAACCGACACCGAACAGCTCCCATGAGGCCTCGTCGAAGCCGCGCTGGGACAGGAACGTGCGTGCGGTCGTTGCTTCTTCGCCCATGAGCTGGCCGCGATAAAAGTCGCTCGCCGCCTGGTTCGCTGCGAGGAGCCGGGCCCGGTTTGGGCCCTCCTCGCGACGCTCGAAGCCCTCTTCGTAGGTGAGCTGGTAGCTGATGCGGGAGGCGAGCCGCTCAACGGCCTCTGCGAACGAGAGGTGATCCATCTTCTGCACGAAGCTGATCGCGTCGCCCGACTCGCTGCAACCGAAGCAGTGGAAGTAGCCGAGCGTTGGGCGTACGTGGAAGCTCGGGCTGCGCTCGTCGTGGAACGGGCAGAGCCCCTTCATCGAGTCGATACCCGCGTTCTTGAGCGCGACGTAGTCGCCGACGAGATCAGCGATGTTTGTACGCCGCTTCACCTCTTCGACGTCACTCGCCTTAATCCGCCCCGCCATAGCGATCAGTCTACTCGCCGTACGAGGGCGAGGCCGGGCGCGTCACACGAGTGGGATCTCGCAGAGCCTCCTGTGCCACGCGATCGCCGACTGATCTGTGAGGGAGGCAACCTGATCGACGATGACACGCCGCGCGGCTGCCTCATCGCTCGCCGCAGCGAAGTCGGCCTGGAAGGCCGGCTCCAGGTCGGCGTCCTGCGACGCCCACAGCGTCTCGAGTAGCTCGCTGAGGAGCTCGCGCTGCCTGCGGTACGTTGGCTGCCTGCGGCCACTGGCCATGACGAACGCCGCAACGATGCCTTTGAGCACCGCGATTTCGGCGTGAATGTGTTGCGGCACGACGAGGCTCGCACCGTACCGGGTGAGCTGCGTTGACCCGGCAGCCGCCATCGTCGCGGAGATCGCGGCTCTGGCGAAATGACCGATCATGTCGCTCGTGAAGTTCTTCAGCTGCGCCTGGTGCCCGCGCGAGCCGTCCCACCTGGTGAGCCAGTTGGGTGTCGCCGCGATCCGCTCGTACGCCGCAGAGAGTTCGTCGGTCGTGAAGGATCCGCCTGCCCAGGCGGCGACGTCCGCGATGAGCGAATCGTGGCCGGAGCGGCTCGTCAGAATCAGTGGATCGATGTGGTCGCTGACGATCGCGTCCTCGAAGTCGTGCACGGAGTAGGCGATGTCGTCGGAAAGATCCATCGTCTGCGCCTCGGCGCACTTCACCCGTGCGGGCGCGCCCTCACGGACCCAGTGGAAGATCTCGGCGTCGTCGGGGTAGTACCCGAACTTGCCGCTGCCCTCCGGCGCCTCCTCGAGGCTCCACGGGTACTTGCAGCTCGCGTCGAGCGTCGCGCGCGTGAGGTTGAGCCCGGCACTCGCGCCGTCCTCAGTGAACCGTTTCGCTTCAAGCCTCGTGAGAATGCGCAGCGTCTGCGCGTTGCCCTCGAAGCCGCCTGCGTCCTTCGCCCACTCGGCGAGCGCGCGCTCGCCGTTGTGCCCGAATGGCGGGTGCCCGAGGTCGTGGGTGAGGCAGGCTGCATCGACGACATCGCGGTCGAGACCGAGGGAGGCCGCGAGCTCACGGCCGATCTGCGCGACCTCGAGCGAGTGCGTGAGCCGGTTGCGCGCGAAATCAATGCCGGCGGTGGGGCTGAGCACCTGCGTCTTCGCCGCGAGCTTGCGCAGCCCGGACGAGTGGATGACGCGCGCTCGGTCGCGCTCGAAGTCGCTGCGCACTCCGCTGTGGATCTCTGGCACGAAGCGTTCGACGTCGCGCGGCTCATAGTCGCCGCGCGCTGGCTGCGATCCGACGCGCTCTGCGGTGCGGTTATCCACCTGAGTCGTCCCGCTCCGCCTCGGCGAGCTCCGCGTAGTCGATGTGGGCGCTGTCGCGGGAGTCGAGCCAGCCGTCAGGCAGCTTTGGCTGCTTGGGGCTGCCCGCGCGGCCGCGCTGCCCCTCGGCGCCCTCGCCGGGGTATGGCAGCGAGCGATCCATCGTCTCGTAGATCTCGTCGAGCTGTTCAAGTGTCTCGACCATCGCGAGCGCGCGGCGAGTGTCGCCGCCAACGCCGTAGCCCTTGTAGTACCAGGCAACGTGCTTGCGGATGTCGCGGCAGGCGCGCGCCTCCTCACCGTCGAAGAATTCGACGAGCAGTTCGGCGTGGCGGCGCATCGCGTCCATCACGAAACCGAGCCCAGGCTTCGCGATTGCTGCGGTCGCCTGTTCCTGCGTGAGCTCGCCCTGTTCCGCCTTGAAGGCCGCAGCGAGATCGCCGAACAGCCACGGCCTGCCGAGGCAGCCGCGCCCGACTACGACGCCGTCGCAGCCTGTCTCGCGCACCATGCGGATCGCGTCGTCAGCGGCCCAGATGTCGCCGTTGCCGAGGATCGGCACGCTCGTGATCGCCTGCTTGAGTTCGGCGATCGCTGACCAGTCTGCGTGCCCAGAGTAAAACTCGTTCGCGGTGCGGCCGTGCAGCGCGATCGCCGCGACGCCAGCGCCCTCGGCGGCGCGGGCCGCGTCGAGGAACGTCAGGTGATCCGCATCGATGCCCTTGCGCATCTTCACGGTGAGCGGAATCTCGCCGGCAGCCTTTACGGCGCCCTCGACGATCGCCTCGAACAGGTCGCTCTTCCATGGGAGCGCTGCTCCCCCACCCTTGCGGGTCACCTTCGGTACGGGGCAACCGAAGTTCAAATCGATGTGGTCGGCGAGGTCTTGATCGACAAGGAAGCGCACCGCCTCAGCGACGGTCTTCGGATCCACACCGTAAAGCTGAATCGAGCGCGGCGTCTCGCTCTCGTGGTGCTTAATCAGGCGGAGCGAGCCCGGGGTGCGTTCGACGAGCGCACGGCTCGTGATCATCTCGCTAACGTAGAGGCCGGCACCGTACTCGCGGCAGAGCCTGCGGAACGCGGTGTTCGTGATGCCTGCCATCGGAGCGAGCACAACGGGAACGTCGAGCTCGAGGGGGCCGATCTTCAGGCGAGATCCGGGAAGCGTTGAAGTAGTCATGACCGGTCTATTCTCGCAGATTTCGGGCGGTGCGCCGCCTCACCTGCTCGTTGGCGTATCTACGGCCCCACCGAAGCGGCGGTCGCGGTCGTGGAAGATCTGAATCGCCTCCCACAGGTCGCGCCTGGAGAAATCCGGCCACAGCTGATCGAGGAACACCATCTCGGCGTACGCAGACTGCCAGAGCATGAAGTTACTTGTTCGCTGCTCGCCAGAGCTTCGCACGAACAGGTCAACGTTGGGGAGCTCAGGGACGTACAGGTGACGTTCGATGACGCGCTCAGAGATGCCGTTGGGAGAGAGCCTGCCCGAGGCGACCTCGACCGCGATCTTGCGCATCGCATCGGTGATCTCGTTGCGCCCGCCGTAGTTCACACACATCGTGAGCGTGAGCCCGGTGTTGTTCGCTGTGTAGGCCTCGGCCGTCTTCAGCTCCTTGATGACCGACCCCCAGAGGCGGGGGCGCCTCCCTGCCCACCGCATACGCACGTTCCAGGCGTTGAGCTGCTCCCTGCGGCGGCGCAGCACGTCGCGGTTGAAGCCCATAAGGAAGCGCACCTCGTCCGGGGAGCGCCGCCAGTTCTCGGTGGAGAACGCGTACACGCTCAGGTGGGTGACGCCTGCCTGGATTGCGCCAGCGACGACGTCGAGCAGCACCTGCTCGCCCATTCGGTGACCCTCGACGCGGGGCAGCCCGCGCTGGTTCGCCCAGCGGCCGTTGCCATCCATGACGATCGCGACATGCTTCGGTGCCGGACCGGGAAATGCTGGCGGCTGCTCCCCCGTCCAATCGACGGGAACGAGGGTGTTCGGATCCAGTGACATGAGAACGATTCTAGAGCCGTGGCATGGTAAACGAGCGCAGGCCGCGCTCAAGGTGCCACTGCGTGTACGCCGCGGCGATGCCAGCCGCCTGCCCTCTGTCGCGCTCGGTGCTCTCCAGCGTCGCACCCCAGTCGCCGGCGAGCAGCGCGCGCAGCAGCGCAATACTGCTCGCGTCGAGCCTGGGAGACCCAGCCGGCCGACAGTTGTCGCACACGACCCCGCCGAGCTGCACGGCAACGGCCGTGTGTGGCCCCGGCGCGCCGCAGCGAACACAGTCCTCGAAACCCGGGGTCCACCCGGCGCTCGCCAGCGCGCGCAGCAGGTAGCCGTCGCGCACAAGCTCGGGCGGAATCTTGCCGCCGGCGAGCGTGCGCAGTGCACCGATGAGCAGCGCATAGAGTTCGCGCGATGGCCCGCCCTCGGCGAGTCGCTCCGCGGTCTCTACCATCACGCTGCCGGAGCGATACCGGTCGTAGTCTGCGCTGATTGCGGGGCCGTACGAGCCGAGCGTTACCGCCTGCGTGATCGTGTCGAGGGTTCGCCCTTCGTAGCACTGGAGGTCGGCGACCATAAAGGGCTCGAGCCTGGCACCAAACTTGGAGGAGGTGCGCCTGACGCCTTTTGCAACAGCGCGGAGCAGGCCGCGCCCGCTCGTGAGCATCGTCACGATACGGTCGGCTTCACCGAGCTTCTGGGTACGAAGCACGACGCCTTGTTCGCGGTAAAGGGGCACTCACCTATTATCGCCCACGCGACAGACATTGGCCTGGATGGGCGCTTCCCTGAGCGCAGCTGCGACTAGCCGCGCGGGCCACTCCGACGCCGTCCGCCCTTCTGTTCAGCCTCACGCCAGGCGCGCTGAGCCGCGGTCTCTCCCGTCGGCGCTGCGCTCGCACGTTGACGGTCAGGAGCGCCACCGCGCCCGAGATGCCACGCGTGCACAATCGCGAGCGCGAGCGCGTCCGCGGCATCTGCAGGCCTGGGCGGAGCAGCAAGCCCCAGCAGGCGCGTCACCATGTTCGTCACCTGCGCCTTGTCGGCGGCACCGTAACCCGTAACCGAGGCCTTCACCTCGTTTGGCGTATACATCGCCACGGGAATGCCGCGCGCCTGCGCGAGGTACATCACAACGCCGCTGATCTGAGCGACGCCCATCACGCTCGGAAGGTTCTGCTGCGCGAACACCCGCTCGATGGCGATAGCGTCAGGTTTCTCGCCGTCGAATAGGCGCTCGAGGGAGGAGCCGAGCTGGTGCAGCCTCGCGGGGAGTTCCGCACCAGCCGGGCTCGTCAGCACCTCCACGTGCTCGAAGGTGAGCTTGCGGGAGCCCTCAGAGCTCACGATCCCGATGCCGAGACGCGTGAGCCCTGGGTCAATCCCGATGACGCGCAAGGCTACTCGTCGTTTGCGAGTTCAGCCTGGACTTCCTCGGTGAGGTCGAAGTTTGCGTAGACGTTCTGCACGTCGTCGCTGTCCTCGAGGGAATCGATAATGCGGAACACCTTGCGTGCGGTTTCCGCGTCAATCTCAACCTTGAGGTTCGGCACGAACTCAGCTTCTGCGGAGTCGTAGTCGATGCCTGCATCAACAAGCGCACCGCGTGCAGCTGTCAGATCGGATGCCTCGGTGATGACCTCGAAGGCCTCGCCGTTCGGGGTTGGCTTGACCTCCTCAGCACCTGCTTCGAGCACCGCCATCAGCACGTCGTCCTCGGTTGTCCCCTCGGCAGGCACGGTGATGACGCCCTTGCGCTCGAAGTTGTACGCGACGCTGCCCGGGTCGGCGAGCGTTGCACCGTTGCGGCTGAGCGCGGTGCGGACCTCTGCCGCGGCGCGGTTCTTATTGTCGGTAAGGCACTCGACCATGAGCGCGACGCCGTTCGGGCCGTACGCTTCATACATCGTCGTGAAGTACTCGACCGACTCACCGGTAAGGCCAGCGCCGCGCTTGATGGCGCGGTCAATGTTGTCCCCGGGAACCGAGTTCTTCTTCGCCTTGTGCACGGCCTCGGACAGGGCAGGGTTACCCGCCATGTCGGGCCCACCGATGCGGGCTGCTACCTCGATGACCTTGATGTACTTCGCGAACGCCTTTGCGCGACGCGAATCGAGAATTGCCTTCTTGTGCTTAGTGGTTGCCCACTTGGAGTGTCCTGACACGGTTGCTCCTTCTTCCTCATTCGATGTGTGTCCTGAATCCTATGCTGATGTGCGCCGCCGCAGAACGGCAACGCCCGCTACGCGTCGGGAGGATCCGCCCACGCTGCGGCGACAAGGTCACGTACCTCGCCGAGCAACTGCGGCATCGCTTTCGTCTGCCCAATGATGGGGAAAAAGTTCGAATCAGACGCCCACCGCGGCACAATGTGTTGGTGGAGGTGTGCGGCGACACCGGCTCCGGCGATCTCGCCCTGATTCATTCCAAGGTTGAAGCCCCCGCAGTTGAGCGCCGCGCGCGCCGCGCGCATCCCAGCCTGCGTGAGCGCCGCGATCTCCGCGACTTCCTCATCGGTCGCCTCGTCGTAGCCTGCGACGTGCCGGTATGGGCAGACGAGCATGTGCCCGCTGTTGTAGGGGAACAGGTTGAGCAGCACATACGCAGTCTTGCCGCGGTGCACGATGAGCGAGGATTCGTCGTCGTGCTTCGGGGCCTCGCAGAACGGGCAGTCGGTGTGATCGGCCTGGTGATGATCCGTGACGTATGCCATGCGGTGCGGCACCCACAGGCGCTGCAGCTCACTTGGCAGCCCAACGGTTCCACGCTCGCCTGGCGCCTCGGCCTGCTCGTCAGTTACCTGGACCACGTTCGTTACTCCGTCCGCGTGCTCACTCGGCCCACGCCGTCGACACCTGCTCGTGGCTCTTGATCGCGGCGGTGATGCGCGCGATAGCCTCGTCGACTGGTACCCCGTTGAGCTGGGTGCCGTCGCGGAAGCGGAAGCTCACGGCGCCTGCAGCGCGATCCTCCTCGCCAGCGATGAGCTGGAATGGGACCTTCATCTTCGTGTGCGTGCGGATCTTCTTCGGCATGCGGTCGTCTGAGTGGTCGACGTGCGCGCGAACGCCCTCGGCACGGAGCCGCGAGAAGATCTCCTCAAGGTAGTCGCCATATTCCGCGGCGACGGGGATGCCGACGACCTGCTCGGGGGCGAGCCAGACGGGGAACGCGCCGGCGTAGTGCTCGAGCAGGATCGCGAAGAACCGCTCGATTGAGCCGAGCAGCGCGCGGTGGATCATGATCGGCTGCTTGCGCGTGCCGTCGGCTGCCGCGTACTCGAGTTCGAACAGTTCGGGCTGGTTGAAGTCGAGCTGCACGGTCGAGAGCTGCCAGGTGCGCCCGATCGCGTCGCGCGCCTGCACGGAGATTTTCGGGCCGTAGAACGCGGCTCCACCCGGATCGGCGACGAGCTCAAGGCCCGACTCTTCCCCGACCTCGCGGAGCGTCTGCTCGGCGTCCGCCCACTGCTGCTCGGTGCCGACCGACTTCTCGGGATCGCGCGTCGAGAGTTCAAGGTAGAAGTCGTCGAGACCGTACGCGCGGAGCGTGGCAAACACGAACTCGAGCTGACGCTTGAGCTCGTCCTTGACCTGCTCATCGGTGACGTAGATATGGGCGTCGTCCTGCGTGAGGCCGCGCACGCGGGTGAGGCCTGAGAGGGTGCCCGACTTCTCGTAGCGGTAGACGGTGCCGAACTCGGCGAGGCGCAGCGGCAGCTCGCGGTAACTGCGCGCGCGTGCCCGGAAAATGAGGTTGTGGAACGGGCAGTTCATGGGCTTCAGGTAGTAGTCCTGGCCCTGCTTCGTGACGTTGCCCTCAGCGTCCTTGACCTCGTCGAGGTGCATGGCGGGGAACATCCCATCCTTGTACCAGTTGAGGTGCTGGCTCGTCTCGAACAGCGTGCCCTTCGTGATGTGGGGGCTGTTCACGACCTCGTAGCCGTTCTTGACGAGCTCGGAGCTCATGAAGCTCTCGATCTCGTGGCGGATGATGCCGCCGCGCGGATGGAACACCGCGAGGCCAGAGCCGATTTCGTCGGGGAACGAAAACAGGTCGAGCTCGACGCCAAGCTTCCGGTGGTCGCGCTTCGCTGCCTCCTCGAGGCGAGTCTGGTGAGCGCGCAGCTCGTCCTTCGTTGGCCACGCGGTGCCGTACACGCGCTGGAGCATAGGGTTTGCTTCACTGCCGCGCCAGTACGCGCCACTCGAGCGCATGAGTGCCCAGCCGTTGCCGATCATTTTCGTGTTTGGCAGGTGCGGGCCGCGGCAGAGGTCGCTCCACATCACCTCGCCCGACTTCGGGTCGACGTTGTCGTAAATCGTGAGTTCTGCGCCGCCAACCTCAACGCTCTCGTTGTCGGAGCCTGCATCAGCGCCGCCCTTGAGCCCGATGAGTTCGAGCTTGTATGGCTCGCTCGCAAGTTCAGCGGTCGCCTCGTCGTCTCCCACGACGCGGCGCACGAAACGCTGGCCCTGCTTGACGATCTTCTGCATCTCTTTTTCGAGCGCCTTGAGATCTTCCGGGGTGAACGGCTCGTCGGTGTCGAAGTCGTAGTAGAAGCCGTCGGTGATGGGCGGGCCGATGCCGAGCTTCGCCTCAGGGTTGACGCGCTGCACGGCCTGTGCGAGCACGTGCGCGGCCGAGTGGCGGAGGATGTTCAGGCCGTCAGCCGAGTCGATCGTGACAGGCTCGACTGTGTCTGTGTCAGTAACCTCCCACGCGAGATCGCGGAGTTCACCGTTGACGCGCATGGCGACAACGGAACGGTCAGTGAACAGTGAAAAGCCGTCGGCCACTGCGGTTCCCTTCGGAGACAATATGTAGACTCCGCAATTCTATCGGGTCGCAGTGAGCCGACGGCCCATCTGTGCAAACGCAGGTGTGTTACGCGCCCGCGCCGCCCGACTTCAGCGCCTGCAGCCTGGCGTCGACCTCGCTGAGCGACCCGAGGTCGTCAAGCTCGTTGAACTGTGCGTCGAGCGTTGACGCCGCAAGCTCTGCCTGACCGCGAACCATCGCCTCCTGGCGCTTGACCTTCTCCTCGAAACGACCGAGCTCGCTCGTCGGGTCGAGCACATCGAGGTTCTTGACAGCGTCCTGCACCTGAGACTGCGCGTCGGCGACCTTGCCACGTGACACGAGCTCGTCGCGCTTCGCCTGCAGCTGCACGAGCTTCTCCCGCATCGTCTGCAGGCCAGCCTTGAGCTGGTCGACGACCTGCTGCTGCGCCTTCACGCTCGGTTCGGCAGCAGCAACTTCCTTCTCAAACGCGATCTGCTTCGAGAGCGCGACGCGTGCGAGACTGTCGAACTTGTCCGCACCAGCGGTGTCGCCGGACGCGCGCAGCGTCTCGGCCTGCTTCGAAGCGGCGCTCGCCTTGCTGCCCCACTCGACGATGGCCTTCTGGTCTTCGACAAGGTCTGCCTCCATTAGTCGAAGGTTCCCGATGGTTTGCGCGACGGAGCTCTCAGCATCAACGATGCTGTTCTTGTAGTCGCGTTCCATCTGGTTGAGCATCTTTTCGGGATCCTCGGCGGAATCGAGGAGCGCGTTAATGTTTGCCTTGGCGAGCTGCGTAATACGGCCAAGGATGGACTGCTTTGCCATGTCGGCTTCCTTTCCTTATGTTCCACCGAATCAGCTCGGAGGAGGTGTTGTCGCTCCCCCGGTTGGGTTCGCGAAGTCTCGTTCGGCTGCGGCTTTAAAAGCGGCCGCCCCCGCCGCGGCGTCCGCCGCCCGATCCACCGCCAATGGATCCGCCACCGCCCCAGCCGCCGGTGAAGCCGCCGTTTGAGCCGCTCCAACCGCCGCTCGGTCGCCCGCCAC
>NZ_JXSQ01000001.1 GCF_000834055.1 Leucobacter komagatae | reverse complement strand
CGAACCAACCAGCCCAGAGGAGACCTCATGACCATCACCGTGCTGCTCGTCGACGACCACCCGGTCGTGCGCAGCGGGCTCCGCGCCGTGCTCGACACGGGGGCGAGTGTCGCGGTTGTCGGTGAGGCCGCGACCGGGGAGGCCGCGATTGCGCTCGCCGAGCATCTCCGGCCAGACGTCGTCTTGTGCGACCTCCGGCTTGGCAGCGGCATCGACGGGATCCAGACGACGGCCGCCCTGCGCGCGCTCGACCCAGCGCCGGCCGTGCTCATCCTCACGACGTTCGACCGCGACGCCGAGATCCTCGGCGCGATCGAGGCGGGTGCGGCGGGCTACCTCCTCAAGGACGTCGCGCCAGAGACAATCGTCGAGGGCATCGAGCGAGCCGCTGCTGGCGACATGTTCCTCACCCCCGACATCGCGTCGCGTGTGCTCAAGGGCATGCGCGATCCGCTGCCGAAGCTCACCGAGCGCGAGGTTGAGGTGCTCAGGCTGCTCGCGACGGGGGCGGCGAACCGGGAGGTCGCCCGCGCGCTGTTCGTCACGGAGGCGACAGTGAAGAGCCACGTGGCGCACATCTTCACGAAGCTCGACGTCGACAGCCGCTCGCGTGCGATCCACCGCGCCGGCGAGATGGGCCTCATCTAGCGGGGCCGCCGCGCGCTCCCACCAAAACCGCCGAGCGCTCCCGCTCCTGCCGCGCCCCTCACCACAACTGCCGCACCGCTCACCTCACTGCCGCCGTGTGTTCGGCCGACAGCGGTGATTGCTGCGCCCAAATTCCAGTCACACCCACACCGTCCCAGAAAGGACATCACCATGAAGAAACTGCTCAACGCCTCGTTCATCTACATGCTCGTCGGAGTCGCCTCCGGCCTGTTTTACCGCGAGTTCACGAAACTCAACGACTTCCCCGAGGGTCAATTCACCCAGCTTGGGCTCGCCCACACCCACCTCCTCACGCTCGGTTTCATCGTGCTGCTCATCGTGCTCGCGCTCGAGAAAGTGTTCGCGATCTCGGCAAGCCGCAAGCTCTTCGCCTGGTTCTTCTGGCTCTACAACGCGGGCGTCGTGCTCACCTCTGCGATGCTCATCTGGCACGGCAGCCTCACCGTGCTCGGCGAGGAGTCCTCGAAGATGATCTCGGGTATCGCCGGCCTCGGGCACATGCTCATCACCGCCGGCATGATCGTGTTCTTCGTCGCGCTGCGCCGCGCTGTCGGCCGGAGCGCGGCTGGCCAGAGCGCCGATGCTACCGTGGAGCACACCATAGCCCCGATCGCACGGTAGCGGTGTCGGCCATCGTCGTGTGGGCCGCGCTGCGCCGTTCGCTCGCTACCGCCGTCACCCTCACCAGCAGCTTCAGCCTCGGGGTACGTCGCCGTGTTCGCTGCGCTCCTCGCGCTCGCCTGCCGTAAAGTGCGCACTCTTTCCATACTGGAAAACAAGGCGTAGTGTTTCCAATATGGAAAGAGAGCCCTCACCCGCCGACTCCATCGCGGCCCTCGAGGCCACGAGGGAGCTCAACGCCGAACGACTGCAGCGACCCAAGCGATACTGGACGATGCTCGCGTGCATGCTATCCATCTACGCCCTCATGCCATACACGCGTTCTTGGCCCGCCTGGATGCAGTACGCGGCGCCGCTCGCCGCGCTCTTCGTCATCTTCGCCGTCTCGGCATGGAAGCAGCCTTCGGCCGTACGCAAGATTCGACTCTCGGGCGCCATGACCCTGCAACTCATCGGCTTCGCGCTGTCCGGCGGTATCCTCGTCGGACTGAGCGGGGCGCTCTACGCCGAGCACGGCCTGTGGTGGCTCCCCGCCGTCGCAGCGGTTCTCGTGTTCGCGCTTGTCTCCGCGGGAGGTAGGGCCATGGACAGCTCGTGGGCGCGACGGGCGAGCCGTGGCGGGAACTGACAGACCCGCGCCGCCAGCGCTCAATCCGACGATCCACCCAATCGCACGGCTGCGCATCTGCACACTCCTCGACCCGGTGACCGAGGAGGAGTTCGGGGCGCTCCGGGACCTGCTTGAGGTCTCCGACTCCGCACTCAGCAAGCAGGTGGCCTCGCTCTCCGACGCCGGGTACGTAACGCAGCGCCGGGCGGTGCGGGCGGGAAGGAGCCGAGTGTGGGTGTCACTCACCCCACGAGGCAGGCGCGCCTACCGCTCCCACGTCGCCGCACTCACCGAGCTCGCCAGCCTCGCCAGCAAGAACGCGTCCGCGTCCGCGGCAGACAGTCCGGGCCACAGCATCACCCCTTGAGACCCCACGACCGCAATCCTACGGTTGGTTGCCAATGGCGCAACAGTCGCGGCTGTCGCTGCGGCCAGCAAGCGGCACGCCGGCATCGATCACCCCGGCATCGATCACAGCCCCGCTCTGCCGTAGAGTTAGCTCTCAACGACCGAGTGCACCAGGGGAATCGACGCAGGGGGCAGCATGAGTCAGGGCAACGTCGTCATTTCGGGCTCTTCCGGCCTCGTTGGGAGCGCGCTCGTCCGCTCCCTGCGCGCCGACGACGTTGGGGTGACCCGCCTCGTCCGGCACGAACCGCGCGCCGAGGACGAGGTGCGTTGGGATCCTGAGCAACCCCTCGACCCAGCTGTGCTCGCGGGAGCCACGGCAGTCGTCAACCTCAATGGCGCGAGCATTGGCCGCCTCCCCTGGACGAGCGCCTACCGCCAGCAGCTCGTTGAATCCCGCATGCTGTCGACGGGCACGATCGCGGCGGCCGTGAGCGAGCTCGGCCGGGCGGCACCGCTGTTCGTCTCCGCGTCAGCAGTCGGCTTCTACGGTGACCGCCCCGGCGAGCGACTCACCGAGGCGGCAACCCCCGGCACCACCTTCCTCGCCGGCCTGAGCGAGGACTGGGAGGCAGCGGCGCTGAGCGCCGGCCAAGACGCGAAGGTCGCGCTCCTGCGCACCGCCCCGATCCTGCACCCGCAGGGCGTACTCAAGCCGCTCGTCTTGCTCACGAAGCTCGGCGTGAGCGGGCCGCTTGGTGGTGGGCGGCAGATCTGGCCGTGGATCTCGCTCACTGACGAGGTGCGGGCTATCCGCCACGTCATCGACCAAGGGCTCACCGGCCCGGTCAACCTCACAGGCCCGGAGCCCGCAAGCGCGAACGACATCGGGCGTGCGATCGCGTCAGAGCTTCGCCGCCCCTACCTTGTGCCCGCCCCGAAGTGGGCGCTGCGGCTCGCGCTCGGGCGCGATGCCGCCGACTCACTGCTGCTGAGCGACGCGAACGTCGCGCCGGAGGCACTGCTTGAATCGGGCTTCGCGTTCGAACACCCGACCGTCGCGGGCGCGGTTGCGGCGGCGCTCGCCGGCTGAGGGGCCTGTTCCGATAGCGCGAGCGGCTACGGGGCGCTCCGCTCGCGCGGCGCGAGTTTGATCGACTCGTAGGCGGCGAGCGCGCGCACCCGCGTCTCACGCAGGTCGACGAGCTGCGGCAGCATCACCGAGTCCGGCGCCCAGCGGTCCACGTAGCCCCCGTCGCGGTCGAACTTGTGCTG
Source organism: Leucobacter komagatae (assembly GCF_000834055.1). Lineage (GTDB taxonomy): Bacteria > Actinomycetota > Actinomycetes > Actinomycetales > Microbacteriaceae > Leucobacter > Leucobacter komagatae_A. The sequence continues at coordinate 354,918 of NZ_JXSQ01000001.1, read as the reverse complement.
CTGCGTCTCCGGGTTAAACACCCGGAAGTACGGCGCAGCGTCAGCCCCGCAGCCGGAAACCCACTGCCAGTTGAACGGGTTGCTTGCGGCGTCCGCGTCGACGAGCGTATCCCAGAACCAGGCCTCGCCGACGCGCCAGTCGATTAGCAGGTTCTTCGTGAGGAACGACGCGGTGATCATGCGCACTCGGTTGTGCATGAAGCCGCTCTGCCAGAGCTCCCGCATGCCGGCGTCGACGACGCCAAAGCCTGTCTCGCCGCGCTGCCAGGCCGCAAGTTCGTTGGCGTCTGGCCTGCGCCAGGGGAAGCCGTCGAACTGCGGGTTGATGCCGCGCACGTGCAGGCCGGGCTCCGCGTTTCCCGCGCGGTCGACCCCGGTGTGGTGAAACAGCGTGTGCGAGGCGAACTCGCGCCAGCCGACCTCCGAGAGGAATGTGCCGACGTCGACGCCCGTCTCCGTTGCTGCGGCGAGCGCCCTGTGCCAGACGGTGCGGGGGCTGATCTCGCCCCAGCGGAGGTGCGGCGACAGCTCGGATCCCGCGTCGATCGCCGGGAAGTCCCTGCGCTCGCGGTAGCCTGGAGCGCGCTCGTCAAGAAACCGGTCGAGGCTGCCGAGGGCCGCAGTTTCCCCAGGGGTCCAGCGGTCGGCAAGACCGCCCGCCCAGTTCGGGCGGGTCGGCTGCAGCTGCCAGGCGTCGAGGGCTTCGCTCGCTGGCTGGAGGGCGGCCGCGGTGAGCGTCTCGGGCACGGGCAGCGGCGCGGCCGGCGCAGGCAACGCGAGGCACGCCCGCCAGAACGGCGTGTACACCCGGTAGGGCGTGCCGGTCGCGGTTGCGACCGTCCACGGCTCGAACAGCAGGCCGCCGCGGAAGGAGCGTGCGTCGATCCCGCGCTCCCGCATCGATGCTTTCAGGCGCGCGTCGAGGTGTCGCTCGCTGCCGTAGCGGCGGTTCCAGAACACGTGCGTCGCGCGTGATTCCTCGGCGACCTCAGCCACGATGCGCTCGCTCGCGCCTCGCCGCAGCACGAGCGGGATGCCGAGCGCCGCGAGATCCGCCCGCAGCCGACTCAACGACTCGTGCAACCACCAGCGCGCCGCACCACCGAGCGGCCGTGTCTCCGCCGACTCCTCGTCGAGCACGTAGAGGGCGACGATTCCCCCTGCCTCCTCGGCCCCAGCCTGTAGCGCTGCGTGGTCGGCGAGGCTGAGGTCGTCACGAAACCAGATAAGTGCTGTCACCGCACCAGGATAGTGGCGGGTCCCTACAAGTTTCGGAAGTCGCGCCGAGGTTTCGTGGTACATCTGAGTGAGGCGCCGCCCGCCAAACCTGCGGTCGCCACCACATTCATCGCCGCGGAAGCGGCAGGAGACGAGGGAGTCACGATGAGCGGGATCACACTGAGGGGCACAGACGCTGCGGAACACCTCGAGGGGTTCAACAGCTGGCCGACGCTCAAAACGCAGGGCATCACGATCGAGGAGTTCGCAGACGACTTCACGCGCGCGGTGATCCGCATGGACATCACCGACGAAAACGCGAACTACATGGGCACCGCGTTCGGGGGCTCGCTCTTTTCGATGCTTGATCCCTTCCTCGTGATTATGTCGATCAATCAGCTCGGGCCCGACTATGTCGTGTGGGACAAGGCCGCAGAGATCGAGTTCGTCTCCCCTGGTATCGGCTCCGTGCACGCAACGGTCGAGATGCCGCCCGAGACCGTCGCCGAACTCCGGGCGGCTGCCGAGGGTGGCGCGAAGGTGCTGCGGTGGTTCGAGATCCCGATCACGGGCCCAGACGGCGCCCTGGTCGCGAGCGTGCGCCGGCAGCTCTACGTGCGCGAGCGGCGCAAGGACGGCTAGTCGGCAGCGGATCCCCGCATCCCAGCAGCGCCCGGTTTTGTCGCATCCGCTTCCCCACTGATAGGGTACGTGCGGGCAGCGTCGAGCTGCCACAAGGTTGTTCGATTGAAGTGAGGTGATATCCGTGACCAGTGACAGTTGTAGTACTCGGCCGGATCTCGTGTTCGCCCGCTTCGCGCACCCAACGGCGTAGCGGCCCACCCGCCGTCCGGCTCCCCCTCGGGCGCCGCATTCGCATCGCGCCCGCATTCTGTTTTGCGTGCCCGTCACTGACGTGTGCGCGCCCCGCGGCGAAGGAGCGACGCCATGACCATGCCACCAACCAACCCTGTCCGGGTCCCCCAGACGAAGGCCGCCCTCGGGAGGGCTTCGCAGGCGAAGACCCAGGACGAGCTCGTGGCTAGCATCAGTCAGCTGTACGCGGCGCGCGATCTCGGCGCGATCACGCGTGAGCTGAGCCCACTGCTCGCGCCAGACATTATCCCGGTGTTCGAGCGCCTGAGCGACAAGCAGCGCGCTGTCATGTACCGGCTCCTCCCGAAGGATCGCGCCGCCGAGGTCTTCGAGATCCTCGACCCCGCACTGCAGAGCGACCTGCTCCACGGGTTGCAGGACGCCGAGGTCGCGCAGCTGTTCACCGATCTCGATCACGACGACCGGCTGTGGCTGCTCGACGAGGTGCCGGCTGCGCTCGCGACCAGGCTGCTGCGTGGGCTCCCCGAGCAGGAGCGCGTGCTCACGTCTGCGCTGCTCGGTTACCCGCAGGGCAGCGTCGGGCGGCGCATGTCGCTCGAGTACGTGTCGACGCGGGCGAACTTCACGGTCGCCGAGACGATGGAGCGGGTACGCGACAGGCTCGACGACGCGGAGACGGTCTACACGATCCCCGTCCTCGACGATTCCCGGCACGTCGTCGGCGTTGTCAGCCTGCGCGAACTGCTCGCGGCTGACGGGGCAATCGTCGTCGCCGACATGATGAATCCCGTGCACACCGCCGGAGCGATCGAGGACGCTGAGCAGGCCGCGCGGCGCTGTGCGGATCGCGCGCTGCTCGCGCTGCCGATTGTGGATCGTGAGGACCGCCTCGTCGGCATGCTCACCATCGATGACGCGATCCGCATCCTCGAGCACGAGGAGAGCGAGGACGCCGCGCGCCAGGGCGGCACCGAGCCGCTGCGCCGGCCGTACCTTTCGACCCCCGTCGGCGCACTCGTGCGCTCCCGGGTGATCTGGCTGCTCGTCCTCGCGGTCGGTGCGACACTCACCGTGCAGGTGCTGTCGGTGTTCGAGGCGACGATCGAGCAGGTCACGGTGCTCGCGCTGTTCGTGCCGTTGCTCATCGGCACGGGAGGCAACACAGGCAACCAGGCCGCGACGACCGTCACCCGCGCGCTCGCGCTCGGCGACGTCGCATCGCGTGACTTCTGGCGGGTGCTCACGCGGGAGCTGCGCACTGGCGCGATGCTCGGCCTGCTGCTCGGCGCGCTGGGATTCGGGATCGCGGCGGTCGCTTTCACGCCGCAGATCGGGCTCGTCATCGGGCTCACGCTGCTCGCGGTGTGCACGCTCGCCGCGGCCGTTGGTGGGTGCATGCCGCTGCTCGCCCGCGCAGTGAAGGTGGATCCTGCCGTCTTCTCGAACCCGTTCATCTCGACGTTCGTCGACGCGAGCGGGCTCATCATCTACTTCCTCATCGCCCGCACCATCCTCGGGCTGTAGTCGGGCGCGCGCGGCTCTCGCTTGCCGCGGCCCCGCTCACCAGGCGTCGAGCGGGGGCGGCGCGCCGTCAGGCCCTGCCGCGAGCACGCCTTCGAAGGGTGTGAGTAGCCGCCACTCCCCCGCGGCTTCGGTGTCAGTGAGGAACAGCACGACATCGCCCGCAACGTCGAGCGGGTCGCCCTCCGGGTAGACCTCGTCGCCCATGCAGGTAATGGGTGTCGACGCGACCTCGAGCGGCTCCTTCGCGTCAGCATCGCCCTTCAACACCTGCGCGACGCTCACCTCGTGGACGGCAGCCCGGTACCCGAACACGCTGCGCGTCGTGTGCGCGGGTGCGACCCGCCCCAATACGACGAGCTCCGCCCCATCGAACGCGTCCTGTGGCGTCTCGTGCGACGCCCATGACACACACGTTTGCGCCGTAGACGGCAGGCCACACCCGGCCAAGCCGATGCTCGCGAGCACGCCAACGCCAACGACAAACCCCGTGCGCACGGTGAAAGGCACGAAAACCGGTGCCTCTGCGCGAGTGATTCACTGCGTTTCCCTTCGGACTGTTCCGCCTGTTCCGGCTAGCTGTGCACCCAATCTACGTGCCCAACGCCCGGACGAGAACCCTTCCACGGTCCCAAATGAGATACTTTTCCCTATGAGTTCCCCAGCAGTTTCCCCGCCGGCCATGCCCGCTCGGGTGCCGGATCGCGTGCTCATCGCGGGGCTCACCGGCTCTGGAAAGACGACGCTCGCGCGCCGGCTGGCAGACCGTTGGCAGCTCACCCACGTCGAGATCGACGCCCTCTTCCACGGACCGAATTGGACACCGCGATCCGAGTTCCTCGACGACGTCGCCGGGTTCGCGGCGACCGAGCGCTGGGTCACGGAGTGGCAGTACACGAGCAAGGGTGCCGGCGAGATCCTTGAGCCACGGGCCGAGCTCGCCGTTTGGCTCGACTATCCCTGGCGCGTCGCGCGGCGCAGGCTGATTCGCCGTACGCTCTCGCGCAGCCTGCGGCGCACGGAGCTGTGGAACGGCAACCGGGAGGGCTCCCTGCTGCGCCTCGTCAGCCGGGACCCGGAAGAGAACATCCTCGCGTGGCAGCGGAAGACGCGGAACGCGTGGCGGGAGCGGATGCCGGATGCGCTCGCCCGGAACCCGCAGCTCACGCTCGTGCGGCTCAGCTCGCCAGCCGAGACGGAGGCGTGGTTCGCGGCTCTCCCCGTGCGGGTCGAGCGCTGAGACGACGGAACAGCGTCAGCCAGACCACTCCGAGCAGCATGAGACCCGCGAGGCCAGCGAGCAGCCACTGAAAACTCAAGTCGAGCTGGCCTGCAAGCGGCCCAATGCTCGCTCCAACGAAGAGCACGAAGCCGTTGAGCGCCATGCCGCTCGCCCGGTTGGGTGCAGCGCTCTCGCCAAACAGGCCGATCATGGTTGGCACGGCGAGCGCGACACCGGTGACAAACACGAGGCTCGCGAGCGCCGTGCCCGGCAGCGAGTCAACGAGGAGCGCCTCACATGCGAGGCCGATACCGGCAATGGCGAAGCCCGCTCGCGCGACGCCCGCGACCCCGATCCGCTTCGCGAGTCGACCAGTGAGTAGCGAGGCGAACATGCCGGGAAGGCCCACGAGCCGCAGCAGCACAACCTGCGAAGGATCAAGCCCGAAACGCACGAGGTGCGGGCCGAGGGCCGTGTACATCGCAACGAGCGACAGCAACAGTGTCACGTGTGCGAGGGCGAGCAGCAGCACGGACGGCCGCGCTGCGACCTGGGCGAGGCGCACGAACCTACGCGGCAGGTTGTCGCCGTCGGCGCCCCGTCGCGGCTCCCGCGCCCACAGCGCGACCCCGATGGCGGCTGCGGCGAGCAACGCCCCCGACCCGAGGAAGAAGGACTGCCAGCCGACGCGTATCGCGACGAGCTCCGGGACAACCTGGCCGAGCACGCCCGCCACGAGGAACGCGGTCGACATCGCGCCGACCGCGAGGCCGCGCCGCGCAGGCGCGACCGCCTCCGAGAGGTAGGCAAGGGCGACAGGCGCGAAGCTCGCGGCGATGAACCCCTGCGCGCTGCGGAGCAGGCCGAGCACCGGCACCGTTTGCGCGAGAGCGACGCCGCACGTCGCGATGGCAAGTCCGCAGAGTCCAACGAGCAGGATCCGCCTCCGACCGAACTGGTCGGCGAGCGGCCCCCACACGAGAAAGCCAATGGCGTAGCAGAGGCTGAACGCCGAGGAGAGGGCGAACGTGACGTCCCCGCCGAGGTCCGCGCCGACGGGCACGATCAGCGGGATCGCAGCGTACAGCTGCGTGAGCACGACGAGCGCGGTGCAGACGAGCAACGGGATCACCCAACCAGAGGCGGGCCGAGCTGCAAGCCGGTTCACTGCCAATCGCTTCGCTGCCGCCCGATTCCCTCGCGACGGCCTTCCGGCGCCAGTTCCGGAGCGCGTTGATCCTGACATGGCTTCCTTTCCAACGCTAGCGTTGGGAATTACCGTAGTACAGTTGCAGGCAAGTAGCAACGCCTGCGTTGGAAACCCCTGACCTCGGGGAGATCCAGCAACGTAGACCGCACTCCGCACACCGCACACCGCACACCGAGAGGACACCCGCATGGCTTGGGACACCGAGGGCACACAGCAGAAGATCCTCGACGCTGCCGTAGCCGAGTTCGCACAGCGCGGCCCCGATGGCACCACGGTGGAGCGGATCGCGCGGGTCGCCGGCGTGAACAAGGAGCGAGTGTACAACTATTTCGGCGGTAAACAGGAGCTCTTCGCCCGCGTACTCAGGGATGAGCTTGCGCGAGTAGCTCGCGACGTCCCCATCGATGGCCTCGACGCTGCCGGACTTGGCGACTACGCCGGCCGCGTCTACGACTACCACCGCGAGCACCCGGAGCTCAGCCGACTCATGCGCTGGGAAGGGCTCGCCTTCGACAGCGAGGTGCCTGACGAGGAGCTCCGCCGTGAGCACTACGGCTACAAGATCGCTGCCGTCGACGCAGGCCAGCGGTCGGGCGAGGTCACCGCCGACTTCGAGGCCGATCAGCTCATGTTTCTCGTGCTCGCACTCGCAGGCTGGTGGTCTGCCGTGCCTCAGGTCGCGCGAATGATCACCGGGCCCGAAAGCGCCGACGAGCACGCGCGGCGACGCGCATCCGTCGTTCGCGCGGCCGCGAAGCTCGCGGCCGCTTAGCCGCAGCGAGCTTCGTGCCGCACTAGCCCGCGGCGCGAACCGGCTGGCGAAGGATCGTGCGCAGCTTTTCCGGCGCTACCCTGCGTGGATCGCTGAGATATATCTCGTGGTGCGTGCCGGCGAAGACGAGTCCCTCGGCCGGCATGAACTCGTCGTGCATCCTGGCGAGCACCTCGGCCTCGTCGTCGTAGGACCCAACGTGGAGTGTCTGCACGCAGCGCCCCTCCGCGAGCGTGCGCAGTTCAACCTCTCCGAGCCGTACTGGCGGGCGCTTCTTGCCCGTCGTCTCCCCCGCCGCTGCGACGGCGGCCGCGACCGCTTCGTCTCCGAGCCACTGCGGCATGAGGAGCAGCATCGTCCAACTCCAGCGCGACTTGTCTCGATTCGCGGTGAAGGCAGCCATATCTTCCGCCCACCAGAGACCCTCAAGGGGTGGCACGACGTAGTCGCGGCCGAGCTCGCGCTTGCTCGCGAACTTCAGCTTGTAGGCGACCGGGTACAGCGCGGCAAGGGCCTCGGCGTATTCCGGCGAGACGTTGGGATCGCCGTGCCCGTCGATCGCGAGGTAGCGCAGCTCAGGCACGTCGAGCACGCGGAACTCCCCGCGCTTCGCCCCGTAACTGTCGAGGCTCGTCTTAAAGTCGACCTTCTCGTTCACCGATCCGCTCCACCCCGATACGCTCATCCCCGGCGGCGCCTCAGCGCCTCAGCGCGTCAACGTCGCAGCGCCGCAGCCGCTACCAGCCCTCGGTAAGCACGCGGTCGAGCTGCTGCACCATGAAGTCGGCGCTCTCCGCGCTGAGCGTCAGCGGCGGCTTCACCTTGAGCACGTTCGAGCGTTCGGAGGTTGTGAGCACGACGACACCGAGTTCGCGCAGCCGCTCGCAAATCGCGGCCGCCTCTGCGGTCGCTGGCGCAAGCGTCTCGCGGTCGCGCACGAGCTCCACGCCGAGGTAGAGGCCCTCGCCGTGGATCGGGCCAACGATGCCGTGGCTTTCGGCGAGCGAACGGAAGCCTGCGGCGAGCCTCGCTCCAACCACTGCCGCGTTCTCCTGCAATCCCTCATCGCGCATCGCGTCGAGCACCGCAATGCCGACCCGGCACGACAGCGGGTTGCCTCCGGCCGAAGAGAAGAACTGGCCCTGGCTCGCGAGCGCGTCGGCGATCTCCTTCGAGGTGATAACGCCACCGATCGGGAACCCGTTGCCCATTGGCTTCGCGATCGTCACGATGTCGGGGATCACGCCGGACTGTTCGAAGCCCCAGAACGATGAGCCCATCCGCCCGAACCCGACCTGCACTTCGTCGGCGATGCACAGCCCGCCGGCCTCGCGCACGCGGGCGTACACATCGGCGAGGTATCCCTCCGGGAGCAGCACGCCGCCCGCATTTCCCAGTACCGACTCGCAGATGAACGCGCCGACATCACGTCCGTCCGCGGCGAGGCGCGTGAGATCCTCCCCAAGGTCTGCCGCGTATCGCTGCCCGACGCTCGTATCTCCCGCATCGCCGCGATAGCTGCCGCGGAAGCGGTTGGGAACATCTGAGACGTGCACCCAGTCTGGGCGGTTCTCGAGGGCGAAGGGGTTGTCGTAGGCACTCGTCGTGACCGCATCGCTCGCCATGGTCCACCCATGGTAGGCCTCGCGGAGTGCGACAACGGTCTTGCGACCCGTGGCCGCCTGGGCAAGCCTGAGCGCAAGGTCCACCGCCTCAGATCCGCTATTCACGAGCAACACCGTGTCGAGGCCCGATTCCGCAGGCAGGAGCGCAAGCAGGCGCTCACTGTACTCCGCCAGTTCGCGATACAGGAACCGGGAGTTGGTGTTCAGGATGCGGATCTGGCGATTCATCGCCTCGGCAACGCCTGGGTGGCCGTGCCCGAGCCCCGTCACATTGTTCACCATGTCAACGTATGAACGCCCCGTGGTGTCAACGAGGTGATGCTGCCATCCGCGCTCAATCTGCATGGGCGCCTCGTAGTAGCGTTCCTGCGCGCTCGCGAAGATGCCCTCGCGCCGCGCCTGCTCGTCGCCGGCTTCGTCGCGTTGCGCGAGTGCGGGCAGGCCGAGCAGCTGCGCCGGATCCTGGGTGAGCCTCCGCCAGGCCGTTGCCCGTTCGGGGGTGACGAACTGGGCACGCCCCTCCTGCGGCTGCCCCACCGACAGGATTGCCGGTGAGAGCCCAGATACGGCGTCTGCTCGGCACAGCATGAAGGCGATCGGTCGCGGATCGTCGGAAGCTTCGAGCGAACCAATGGTCTCGCCAACGAGCACCGTGTCGCCGGCGGCCACGTGCGGAACCGCCCCATCAATCGACACGAACCAACCGGATCCCGCATCGATGAGCAGCCCACGGCCTGTGACGGCGACGACCGAACCTGCGAGCGGTGCAGTGACCTGTTGCGCGACGCCCGGCGCAACCCAGGCCTCGGTGCCGAGCGGCCAGGTCTCGCCCGCGTTCACCGCGTTGATTTGGGTGCGGGTGAGTCGGTATACCCCGTACGGGAATACGGCGGCCGCCGCTCCCTTCACGAACGCGTCATCGACGAGATCTGTTTCAGCGTCGGATGCGAGCCAGGATCCTGCATCGAGCTCTGCGGCTTCAACGCCCGGGTCAAGGATCAGCACTTCACCAGCAAGTTCGGGAAGCAGGGATCGCAGCGGGCGCAGTGGAGCGTTGGTGGACACCGGCTGCTGCCCACCGTCGGGAGACGGTGCGCTGCTCGCTGGCTCAGGCTCCTGGGCGGCCCCGGTGGGTGCGGCAGGAACAGGGACCGACGGTGCAGCCTGGAGCCGCAGCCCGCCTGCGGCGCCTGGCTCCCCAATGAAGCCAAGGCGCGCGAGCACCTGCTCCGTCATCTCGGTGAGGGGGAAAAGTGTCGCGGCATCAAAAATGGCCTGCTCGCCTGCGACGCGATCCCGCGCGTAGTCGTTGTCACCATCGATTTCGAGCTGTCGCCAGCCGCTCGCCACGAGCAGCGCAGCTCGCAGCACCACCAGCGGCCAGACGGCGCGAGCCTCGGGCACGCTCACCGGCGCTGCGGCGTGGAACGCGTCGAGGGCGCCAAGCACGCGCAGCGGACGGTCGGGTTCGTGGTGCAGTAGCGACGAGGTTGTCACTGCGAGCTCAGCAATGCGCCAGCCGTATGAGAGGTCGCCGAGGTCGAGCACCGTGTGAGGGTGCAGCCGCGTGTCATCGCCCCTGATCCCCACAACGTTGTCGTCGGTGAGGTCGCCATGGATCGCTTGTACCGGCAGCGCATCAACGAGTGGATCGAGGGCGCGCTGCGCCTCCTCCGCCGCACTGAGCACTCGGGCACGCAGACGCTCGTCAGCGATCGCGGCGGCCAGTCGCAGCGTCTCAGCGTGCGCGACACGCATGTCCCACATGTGTTCGCGCTCAAGGCCAGCGTGGTCGAGCTCGGAGAGGGCATTCACCGAGGCAGCAGCGAGGGCGCCGAATTCACGGATCACGCCTGGCGCGAGGTAGCCGCAGTCGACGAGCGCCTCGCCAGCGATGAACTCGCTGCGGCGAACAGCGAATGCTCCCCACCGCTGCACGAGCTCACCGTCGACGCCCGGCAGCACTGCAGGGACAGATACGCCGGCGACCCGGTAGGCGTCGAGCGCGAGGTGCTGCGCTTCCCTTGCGGAGTCGGCAAACACTGGGTGGTCCACGCGGAGGACGGTGCGGGATCCGTCCGCGGCCTCCAGGACAAAGTTGCGATCCTGGTTACTTCCAAGCTCTCGAGCCACGACGTCGACCCCGTAGTGGTCGCTCGCAATCGCCGTCGCGTCTACCTCAGTCACGTCAGGCCGAACAAGGCCGCCAGCGGGTTGAGTCACTGTGAAACCACCTTTGGATCGCGCACAGACACCGGAGGACGATTCTGTGCATGTTCTATACAACGCGCGTGCATAGCGCCCACGCGGCTATTGAATTGTTCTGGTGAATCGACTTCACGCCGAGTGTATCGCGAAGCAGGCACCACACCGCGGCACCATCACCGGGCCGCCACCGCAACGCAGCCCGGCCGCGGGACTGAACTCGAGGGTTCAGTCAGCGAGCAACTGCGCGATGGACGGAGCGAGCTGCGTGAATGCCCTGGTGCGGTGGGAGACAAGGTTCTTCTCCTCCGGGCGCATCTCCGCGGCAGAGCGACGCTCCCCCTCGGGCAAGAAGATCGGATCGTAGCCGAAGCCGTTCTCGCCGATCGGTTCCGTCAGCAACGACCCGGCCCACACTCCCAGCTCGCACACTTCCTGCCCCTCGGGCGTCACGAGCGCAGCTGCGCACACAAACCCCGCGGCACGGTGCTCCTCAGCAATGTCCGATAGCTGTTCAAGGAGCAGCTGCACGTTCGCACGGTCGTTGCGCGCATGCCCGCCCCACCTCGCCGAGAAAATCCCTGGGCTCCCGCCAAGAACCTCGACAGCAATTCCCGAGTCATCAGCGAGCGCCGGCAAGCCTGTGTGCGCCGCGGCTGCGCGCGCCTTGAGCAGGGCATTCGCCTCAAAACTCAGCCCGTCTTCAACGGGCTCAGGGCCTTCGTACCCGACGAGCTCGATCCCGGGGATGAGGGGCTCGAGCACGGCCCGCAGCTCAACGAGTTTGTTCGCGTTGTGTGAGGCGAGAACGATAGTGCGTGTCATGAATAGCTCCAAAGAAGTACGAGGGGGTGCCGAGAGCGGCGATACTGAAGCGGCGGCAGCCTAGCGTGCGAGTGCCGCGGTCTGCAGGGCGGTGAGCTCTGCGGTGCTTACGAGCGCGAGGTCGAGCAGGGAGTTGAGCTCGTCGCGGTTGAACGGGGTGCCCTCGGCGGTTCCCTGTACCTCGACAAAGTCACCGGTGCCCGTCACCACAACATTCATGTCCGTCTCGGCGCCCGAGTCCTCGATGTAGTTCAGGTCGCTCACGGGGACTCCCCCAACGATCCCGACCGAAACAGCGGCAACCGTGTCAATGAGCGGCTTCGCGTTGCGCGCGATGTGCCCGTTCGAGCGGGCCCATTCGACCGCGTCAGCGAGCGCAACGTACGCTCCAGTGATCGATGCCGTGCGGGTTCCACCGTCGGCCTGCAGCACGTCGCAGTCAATAACGACGGTGTTCTCACCGAGCGCCTTCGTATCGATGATCGCGCGGAGGCTCCGCCCGATCAGCCGGGAGATCTCATGGGTGCGACCGCCAATCTTGCCGCGCACCGACTCGCGCTGCATGCGCTCATTCGTCGAACGCGGAAGCATCGAGTATTCGGCGGTCACCCAGCCGGTTCCCTTGCCCATGAGCCAGCGCGGCACACCGGGGGTGAACGAGGCGGTGCAGAGCACCTTCGTGTTCCCAAACGAGATCAGCGCGCTTCCCTCAGCCTGACCACTCCAGCCGCGCTCGATGGTCACCTCGCGCATGTCGCTTGGCGTACGTCCGTCAACACGGGTGAGTTCGGTCATGTTTCCTCCGAAGAAAGTGTGGGGTCTGAAGTGTGAGAAGCAGAAGTGGTGTGGGTGTGGGGCACGCGAGACGTCTCGCTCGCGTCACCACCGTTGACGACAGTCTCGAGCGTGTCTCCGCCGATCCCGAGCATGCGCCTGGCGAGCCGAACAAACTCGTTCGTGTCACCGCCGGTCGTCTCGTAGCGGATCGTGGGAGGCCCGGCCTCTGGGTCACGCAATAGTCCGTGCTCAGTGAGCTCCTCAAAGACCAGGTTCGCCGTCTCGATATCGCTCGACACCAACGCAACATCCGGCCCGACGACCTGACGGATCGCGCCACGCAAGAACGGATAGTGTGTGCATCCGAGCACGAGCGTGTCGATCCGCTCAGCGACCAGCGGCCCGAGGTATTCCTGAGCGATGCTCAGCGTTTCCTCACCACTTGTCTGGCCTGCCTCGACGAGTTCAACAAACCGGGGGCACGCCTGAGCGGACAACGTCACGTCGGGCCGTTCGGCGAAGTGCACGTTGTAGGCACCGGAGGCTATCGTCGCGGTCGTCCCGATGAGCCCAATTCTGCCGTTGCGGGTGATCGAGAGTGCGCTGCGCGCCGTCGGACCGATGACCTCAACGACGGGCACGTCGTAGCGGTCCGAGGCCTCACGAAGCACAGCGGCCGAGGCCGTATTGCAGGCGATTACCAGCATCTTCACGCCGGACTCGACCAACCCGTCAAGGATCCCGAGCGCGAGGCGCCGCACCTCTTCAAGCGGGCGCGGCCCGTAGGGTGTGTGCGCCGTGTCTGCCGCGTAGAGAATCGACTCGTTCGGGAGCTGATCCCGAATCGCGCGCGCAACGGTAAGCCCCCCAACGCCCGAGTCGAATACCCCGATGGGAGCATCTGCAATATTCGAGCGCGTACTCACGAATTCAAGCTTACCGGCTGGGCCGATACGCGGCCATTCGGGCGCGCTCGAGGCTACTTCACCCAGGTCTTGCGGTGCAGGTCAGTGAGCCCGTGCTCAGCAATGCCCGCGTAGTGTGCGGCGGCGCCGTACCCCTTGTTGGACGCCCACGCATAGTGCGGGTGCGCCTCATGGGCCTCGCGCATCAGTGCGTCGCGTGCCACCTTGGCACCGACAGAGGCGGCAGCGACGCTCGCGCGCTGGCGATCCGCACCCACGCGCGTCACGATATTCAACGGCGCCCGCAGCACCGGACTCAACCAGTCATGTGAGCCGTCGAGAATGATGAGCGCGCGATCCACGGCCACCCCCGCGGCGTGCAGCTCGAGCAGCGCACGCCTCGCGGACTCCCCCAGCATGGCCGTAATGCCCCGCTCATCGATCTCGGCAGCCGTCGCGAAACCGACGGCACCGGTGCCCCACTGAGCAACGAGCGGGGCAATGGCCTCGCGCTTCTTCTCGCTCAGCAGCTTCGAATCTCTGAGGCCAACTGGAAACTCGCCGATCCCCGCGGCCACCGCATGCGCACCAACCGCGACTGGCCCAGCGATCGCGCCGCGGCCGACCTCGTCGAGCCCAATAACCACCTGTGTGCCGCGCGAAAACCAGTCAAGCTCAACGTCGAGCGTCGGGTCCTTGCTCACCGCACTACTGGGCACGGGCCTCTTCAACTCCGGTGAAGGTGGCATCGGGCCGGCCGAGCCAGCCGAAGTGGTCGAGCGGCCAATTCAGCAGGAACGCACGCCCGACGATCTCCGACTCGGACACGAAGCCCTTTCCAGGCTGATCCTGGTTGTAGCGCGAGTCCTTGCTTGCGTAGCGGTTGTCGCCGAGCACCCACACCGAGCCCTCGGGGACCGTGACGTCGAAATCGATCTCGGACGCCTTCGTCTTGCCCTCGGGGATGACAATATACGGCTCATTCAGCGGCACACCGTTTACTTCAATGCGACCATTCGCGTCACAGCAGGTCACGCGGTCGCCGCCGACGCCGATGACGCGCTTCACGACATAGTCGTGGGTTGTGTCAGCCGCGAGGCCTACAGCCTGCAACACCTTTTCGAAGGAGGTTGGCGTCGTCGCCATCGCCTTCGGGTACAACCAGCCGCCCGGATCCTGGAACACGACGATGTCTCCGCGTTCCACGCCTACGACGTCCGGCACGAGCTGATTCACGAGGATCCGGTCGTTGACCTGCAGCGTCTGCTCCATTGATCCAGAGGGGATGTAGAAACTCCGCACAAGGAACGTCTTCAGAAGAAACGAAATGAGGAACGCGACCACCAGGATGATCAGGAGATCCCGCAGGAAGCCAAGTAGGCCTCCCCGACGCCGCTCCGCAGTCTCGCTCATACCTGGCTCACATTCTTCAGTCGCGGACCGCGTGCGAAGCGCGCACGGTATCCCCTACAGTATCGACAATTCAGGCCCCCAGCCTGAGAAGCAGCGGGGGGCCTGAACGGAAAACGAAACGCTATTAAGCGAAGCGCTTCTCCTTGATCTTCGCCTTCTTGCCGGTGAGGCCACGGAGGTAGTACAGCTTCGCGCGGCGAACGTCACCGCGGGAAACAACCTCGATCTGCTCGATCGTCGGCGAGTGAACGGGGAACTTACGCTCCACACCCACCTGGAAGCTGATCTTGCGGACGGTGAACGTCTCACGAACGCCCTCGCCGTGGCGCGAGATAACAACACCCTGGAACACCTGAATACGCGAGCGGTTACCCTCGACGATGTTCACGTGCACCTTGACGGTGTCTCCTGCGCGGAACTCGGGAATGTCGCTCTTGAGCGACGGGGCATCGACGTGGTCGAGCTTCTGCATGATGATCTCTCTCTGTGCCCGCCGCAAGTCGGTACACGGAATATGTTTTCAAAGTATTTGCGTGCATTCACGGTGAGTGCGAAACCCTTGCGGCAGATTCGCACCGTGGCACAAGGATCTATTATGCCACAGAATTCTCTGCCGGCGGCGTTCCCACCCGATATCTGCTGGCCTGTCGGGTCAGGATTCGGTGAACTCAGCCCGCCTCCTCGGCTCTGCGCCCCTTCGGCAGCTAAACTGCGACTATGAAGGACGAGCACACCGCGGCAGCAACCAACGAGCAAGCCCTTCGGACACGGGGGCCGATCGAAGCCGCCGGCGGGGCTGGTAGCCCGGCAGACGTCCGCGACGTGCGAGAACTTGGCCTCGAAGAGGTCGAGGTGGATCCGCTCGAGCCGCTCAGCCCCAAGACGAAGCTGACGGCCTGGGGACTCGGGATCGGCGGCGCCGTCGCCTTCGCTTCGCTCGCGCTCGGAGCAATCGTAGTGATTGACTGGCTCATTCCGTACGTGCGCTACCTCTACTTGCTCTGGCTTGGCTCGGGCAGCGCTGACTTCTAACCGCGACAATCGCAACGCATGGCGCCCAACGCACGAGCGGGCGGCCGTGGCCGGGTTCGTGCCGCGGCCGCGTTCGTGCCGTGGCCGCGTTCGTGCCGTGGCCGCGTTCGGGCCGGGTTCGCGTTCGCGTTCGGGCGATTCGTCTGAGGCCTCTGCGATGATCGGAGGCATGGACAGTCACCCGCAGCCCACGCACCCCGGCTCCACACAAGCGCAGCCAACGCACGAGCAATCCCTCGCGGTTCTACGGCAGCTCACCGGCGCGCCGACGGCGCAGTTCCACCCCGGACAGTTCGAGGCAATCAGCGCGCTCGTTGATGACGGAAGGCGGGCCCTCGTCGTGCAGCGCACGGGCTGGGGCAAGTCGGCCGTGTACTTCGTGGCGACCGCGCTGCTGCGCGCGCGTGGCGCCGGCCCGACGCTGCTGGTATCGCCGCTGCTCGCGCTCATGCGCGACCAGGTCGCAGCTGCCGAGCGGGCCGGGGTGCGCGCAGCAGCCATCAACTCCGCCACCGCCGAGGAGTGGAGCGAGATCGAGGATCGACTTGGCCGAGACGAGATAGACGTCCTCCTCGTCTCCCCCGAACGGCTGAACAACCCCCGTTTCCGCGAGCAGCAGCTCCCTGGGATCCTCGGCAGGATGGGCCTGCTCGTGATTGACGAGGCCCACTGCATCTCCGACTGGGGTCACGACTTCCGGCCCGACTACCGCCGCATCGCCGCACTCCTCGCCGGGCTCACACGCGATGTGCCCGTGCTTGCGACGACGGCGACCGCGAACGCCCGCGTGGTTGCAGACGTCGAGGAACAACTCGGCGATGACGTGCTCACGCTCCGCGGTTCACTCGCCCGAGACTCGCTTCGGCTCGGGAGTCTGAGCCTGCCGTCGGCGAAGGCCAGGCTCGCGTGGCTCATCGCGCACCTCGGAGACCTCCCGGGCAGCGGCATCGTCTACGCGCTCACCGTCTCAGCGGCCGAAGACACGGCGCTGCTGCTCCGCGAGGCCGGGATCAACGCGGTCGCGTACACGGGCCGCACCGATACCGAGGAGCGTGAGCGACTCGAGACCGCGCTGAAGCACAACGAGGTGAAGGCGCTCGTCGCGACGAGCGCGCTCGGCATGGGTTTCGACAAACCGGATCTCGGTTTCGTCGTGCACCTCGGCGCGCCCTCCTCCCCCGTTGCCTACTACCAGCAGGTGGGTCGTGCCGGGCGCGGCAGCGCGAACGCTGACGTGCTCCTGCTCCCCGGATCTGAGGACGCCGCGATCTGGCGCTACTTCGCTACCGCATCGATGCCAGACCCTGAGCGGGCCGCAGCGGTGATCGAGGCCCTCGGCGCTCCTGACGGCACGCCGCTTTCGACTCCCGCGCTCGAGGCCCGCGTTGATCTGCGACGCACACAGCTCGAACTCCTCCTCAAGGTGCTCGACGTCGACGGTGCGGTGCGCCGGGTCTCCGGCGGCTGGGTCGCCACTGGCGCACCGTGGCAGTACGACGCGGAGCGGTACGAGCGGATCGCTGCCGCCCGCGAGGCTGAACAGGAGGCGATGATCACCTACGAACGCGGCGCGACCTGCCGTATGGAACTCCTGCAGCGGGAGCTCGATGACCCGTCCGCCGCCCCGTGCGGCCGCTGCGACGTGTGTGCTGGCCCCTGGTACCCGACCGAGGTCTCTGGAGAGGCGGCCGCGCAGGCGTCGAGCCGGTTGGAGTCGTCTGGCGTCCCTGTCGAGGCGCGTGGGCAGTGGCCGACTGGTGCCGACCGGCGCGGAGTACCTGTCAAGGGGCGGATCCCGGTCACCGAGCGAGCCGAGACCGGGCGCGCGATCGCCCGACTGACGGATCTCGGCTGGGGCGGCACGCTCCGCGAGTTGTTCGCAGCGGGAGCGCCTGATCAGGTTCTCCCTGCCGCACTCGTGCCCGCAGTGCTTGCGACGCTCCGCGATTGGCCGTGGGAGGAGCGCCCCGTTGGCGTGGTCGCAATGCCCTCGTTGAGCAGGCCACAACTCATTGCGAGCACGGCGGCACTCATCGCCGAACGCGGTAAGCTCCCCCTGCTCGGCACGCTCGAGCTCGACAGCACAAGGGCGGCCACTGGCCCAGGCGGCAATAGCGCGTTTCGGCTCGCCTCGGTGTGGGATCGCTGGGGTGTCTCGCCAGATCTCGCCGCCACCGTCGCTCAGGCCCCCGGGCCGCTCCTCCTCGTCGACGACCTTGTCGATAGCCGCTGGTCGCTCACGGTCGCGTCGCGCGCACTCCGCCTCGCAGGAGCCCCCGCGGTACTCCCGTTCGCGCTTGCCTCGGTTGGCTAGCGGGGCCGCCGTACCTCAGGTCTGGCAGCCGGGGCACCAGTAGAGCTTGCGGTTGCCCATCTCCTCAAGCTTGATGTTCACGCCGCAACGCTTGCACGGCGTTCCTTCAAGCTTGTAGACCCAGTGACGCTCGTCGCGGTCTACAAGCGCCTTCTGGTAGGCGTCGCCGACGAGGCCGTCGATCGTGATCATCTGCCCGACCGTGATACCGATCTCGAGCAGGTGGGCCCAGTCGTCCCACAGTTCCTCGAGCACGGTCCGGTCGAGCGTGTTCGCGGGCGTGTGGGGATCGAGCTCCGCACGGAACAGCATCTCGGCCCGGTACACGTTGCCGATGCCCGCGACCACTGACTGGTCCATGAGCACAAGCCCGATGGCGGTCTTTTTCTTGCCGGCGCGCTCGACGAAACGTTCACGCTCAACCGCGTTGTCCGCGTTGGCGGGGTCTGGACCGAGGCGCTGGATCACGCGATTCACCTCGGCGGGCGTAAGCACCTCGCACGCGGTCGGGCCTCGCAGATCCGCACACACGGTCTCGTTGAGCAGCCGCACCCGCACCGCGCCAACGGGCTCGGGCGGGAAGGACTCAAGGAAGTCGCCTTCCTTGTCTGATTCCGCCATCCGAACCCGGGTGCGCCTTGGTGCCCCGATCGACTTCACCGAGTCCTCGCCGAGGCTATCTACGACGCCGTCACGAAGCGCATCGCTTCCCTTTGTGCCGCTGCCGACGTGTTCGCCGGTCTGGCCAAGTTTGGAGTGGCCCGGCGTCTGCCCATGGATCTGGATCGACGGGTCGACACGCACTTCGCCAGAGAAGTCCCATGCCCCGTAAATGCCGAGGTGGATCCTGAGCCACCTGTCTCCCTCGAACTCGAGGAACATTTGCTTGCCCACCGCGCGCGCATCGAGCATCTTGCGGCCGTCGATTTCTGCGGCGCCCTCGACGAAACGCCCTTGTGGGCTCGACACGATTGGTGCCGAGCCCACAAAGTTCGCTGCGAACTGCCGCGCGATGCGGTGAACGGAGTGACCCTCAGGCATGGTTAGCGCGCGTCGACCTGCTTGCCGGCGATGTCGCCGGTCTGCTCGAACTCGGCGAGCTGCGCGATGCGACGCACGTGGCGCTCGTCACCGGGGAACGGCGTATCGATGAAGAGGTCGATGAACTTCACCACGTCTGCGACGTCGTGCTGGCGTGCACCGATCGAGATGACGTTTGCATTGTTGTGCTCGCGCGCGAGCGTCGCGGTCGACTCGCTCCATACGAGCGCTGCGCGCACGCCAGCGACCTTGTTCGCAGCCATCTGCTCACCGTTGCCCGAACCGCCGAATACGACGCCGAGCGCCTCGACACCGTCACGCTCGTCGCGAGCAACCCCGAGGGCGGCGTTGATGCAGAACGAGGGGTAGTCATCGAGCGCGTCATACTCCGCTGGACCGTGGTCAATCACCTCGAATCCGCGATCGCGCAGGTGCTGCTGCAGCTGCTGACTGAACTCGAGGCCGGCATGGTCGGTGGCGACGTGAATACGCATGAGGTTAAGCCTAGCCAAACTGCGGGCCGACGGTGCGCCCACGCTTGAGCTCGTAGAAGCCAGGCACGCTCGCAGCCATTGCGATGCCGTCCCACAGTCGCAGCGCCATCTCGCCGGTCGGGGCGGGCGTGACGACGGGGCCGAAGAACGCGACACCGTCGATCGAAATGATCGGGACCCCTACGTCGGGCCCGGCGATCTCGAGCGCGTGCGTCGTGTTCGCGCGAAGCTGCGCGTCGCTCGCGTCCGTGTCGGCCGCTTCCGCGAGCGCGGGATCGAGCCCTGCTGCTGCGAGCGCTTCTGAGATGATCGCGTCAGCGTCATCGCGACCACCCGGGTGCACGCGTGTGCCGATCTCCTCGTAGAGCCGACCAACGACCCCTTCACCCGCTGCGACCCGCGCGGCCTCGACGACGCGCCCAAAGCGGTGCCCCATCAGGTGTCCGTCAGCGTGCGAATCGTCCGCGTTGCCCTCGTTGATGATCTTCAGGCTGATTGGATGCCAGATGATCTCAAACCCTCGAGCCTCAGATACTTCCTGCGCCCAGCGACTGGTCATCCAGCACCAGGGGCAGATTGGATCGAAATAGAATTCAACTCTCGGCGTGTTTCCCATGTCCTGATTCTAGGCTGTTTACACAGAGAGCACACCGGACGAGGGGAACGGCTTGAGTGTTTGGGAATGGGTAACGAACGCGATTGAGACGTTTGCGCTCACAACGGTTGAATCACCGTGGGTACTGCTCGTGGTGTTGGCGCTGTGCATCATCGACGCAATCTTTCCGCCGGTGCCGTCTGAGTCGGTCATTATCGCGATCGCGACAGTGGTCGTCGCGGATCACCCGAACACGCTCTGGCTGCTCGGTGCGATTGCCGCGGTCGGGGCGTTCACCGGGGATCAAATGGTCTATTGGATTGGCCGCCGGCTCGGGGCGAGGAACCCGAAGTGGTTGAGCGGTAGGCGTGCTCAACGCACCCTGAACTGGGCGAAGCGTGCCATTATGCGTAGCGGGCCGATCCTCATCATGACGGGGCGCTTCATCCCTGTGGGTCGCACCGCGGTGAATCTCGCGGCAGGGACGACGAGGTATCCCGCGTGGAAGTTCACGATCGCTGCAGCGTTCGCCGCGGTCTTCTGGGCCGCGTATTCAATCGCAATCGGCGCGATCTTCGGCAATATTTTCGGGAGCCACCCATTGCTGGCACTGATGCTGGGCCTCGTGACGGCGTTCGCGATCGGCCTCCTCGTCGAGTTCATCTCGAAGCGGATCGGTCGGCGGGTGCACGCGCGCAGGATGGTCGCCCTGCGCGCCGCCGCCACGAGTTCCATTCAGGCGAAGGCTGTCTCCGACGAGGCCGCCTAGCGCAAGCTATGCCGTTGCTGGCGCCGGGAACAGCGCGTCGATCTGGTCACGCTGTTCCTGGCTCGGGCGGAAGGCCTCCCCTGCCGACGCGTTCTGCCGCACCTGCTCTGGCTTCGTCGCACCAGCGATCACGCTCGAGATCGGCTCGTGCGTGAGCATCCACCCGAAGGTCGCCTCGAGCATGGTGACGCCCCACTCCTCGCAGAGCGCACGGTAGGCGTCCAGCGCATCCCAGTTCGCGTCATGGGCAACGTGCGCGCGCTGCCGCATGATGCGGGAGTCCGCCGGGAAGTGATCGCGGGTGAACTTTCCCGTGAGTAGTCCGTTGGCGAGCGGGAAGAACGGCAGCAGCCCGAGGCCGAGGTCGCGTGCGGCGGGCGTCACCGAAGCATCGCTCTCGCGGTTGATGAGGCTCAGCTCGTTCTGCGCGCTCACGAACGGCGTGACGCCAAGTTCCGCAGCCACGCGGGCGGCCTCATGCATCTGTTCGGCCGAGAAGTTCGAGTGACCGATAGCCCTGACCTTGCCCTCGCGAACGAGCTCGTCGAGCGCGCCCAGGGTCTCCGCGATCGGCGTCGCTTCGTCGGGCATGTGGATCTGGTAGAGGTCAATACGGTCGGTCTGCAGCCTGCTGAGCGAGCCTTCGATGGATGCGCGAATGAACTCCCGGGAACCACGTGCCCCCTCGTAGGGCGCGCCCGACTCCGGGTAGCCGAATTTCGTGGCGAGCACGATTTCGTCGCGGCGTCCCTTGAGGGCGCGCCCCATCATTTCCTCGCTTCGTCCGAAGGAGTAGCCGTAGAGGTCGGCGGTATCAAAGAGCGTGATCCCGGCGTCGATCGCCGCGTGGATCACCGCGTCTGTGCCGTCCTGGTGTTCGGTTGCCGAGCCTGGGCGGCCGAAGTTGTTGCAGCCGAGACCGGTTGCCGAGACAGTGAGGTCAGAATTTCCGAGGGGGCGCGTCATACTTCCCACCTTATTGCTCAGCCCTTTGATGGTCCACGGGCATAGGCTTATGCCATTACAGATTGTTGTCACCTCTCACAAGGAGTACCGTGCCAGGAACGAACCTCACCCGCGTTGAAGCCCAGGAGCGGGCAAGCATCGTCACGAGCCACAGCTACGAGATCGCACTCGATCTCACCACTGGCCCTGAGACGTTCGCAGCGGACACCACCGTCCGCTTCGATGCCACCGCTGGCGCCGCAACTTTCATCGATGTCATTGCTGACTCGGTCGAATCAATCGAGCTCAACGGCGCGGAGCTGAACCCAGCCGAGCTGTTCGCGGATTCGCGCATCCAGATCCCTGGTCTCGCCGCCGAGAACACGCTGCGGATCCGCTCGACCATGCGCTACATGAATACCGGAGAGGGCCTGCACCGCTTCGAGGATCCCGCCGACGGCGAGGTCTACCTCTACTCGCAGTTCGAGGTTCCTGACTCGCGCCGCATGTTCCCCGTGTTCGAGCAGCCTGATCTTAAGGCAACGTTCCAGTTCACGATCACCGCGCCGGCGCGCTGGAAGGTCGTCTCGAACCAGCCGACACCCGAGCCGACTCCCGCAGGCACCAAGGCAGCCGCGCAGGGCGCCGACTGGGCCGAGCAGGAGATCGCGACCTGGACCTTCGGCAAGACCCCCGTCATGTCGAGCTACATCACCGCGCTCATCGCGGGCCCGTACCGTGAGGTGCGCGGCGAGCTCACGAGCTCCGACGGTCGCGTGATCCCCCTCGGCGTCTTCTGCCGCGAGTCGCTCGCGCCGTACCTCGACGCCGACTACATCTTCGACAAGACTCGCGAGGGCTTCGCCTTCTTCGAGTCCGAGTTCGACTACCCGTACCCGTTCGACAAGTACGATCAGCTCTTCGTGCCTGAGTACAACATGGGCGCGATGGAGAACATCGGCGCGGTCACGTTCACCGAGGCATACGTCTTCCGCAGCCAGGTCACCGATGCGATGCGTGAGCGGCGCGTCGTCACCATCCTCCACGAGCTCGCCCACATGTGGTTCGGCGACCTCGTCACGATGCGCTGGTGGAACGACCTGTGGCTCAACGAGTCATTCGCAGAGTACATGTCGGTGCTCGCAACCGCCGAGGCAACCGAATGGTCCGGCAGCTGGACGACCTTCGTCGCCAGCGAGAAGTCGTGGGCGTACCGGCAGGACCAGCTCCCCTCGACGCACCCGATCGTCGCTGAGATTCGCGACCTCGAAGACGTACTCGTGAACTTCGACGGCATCACCTACGCTAAGGGTGCTTCGGTGCTCAAGCAGCTCGTCGCCTGGGTCGGCCGCGAGCCATTCATGGGTGGCGTGCACGACTACTTCGTGAAGCACAACCACTCGAACACCGAGCTGCCCGACCTCATGGTGGAGCTCGAGGCCCGCAGTGGCCGCGACTTGAGCGACTGGACAAAGAAGTGGCTCGAGACTGCCGGCGTGAACACGCTTCGCCCCGAGTTCACCGTTTACGCTGACGGCGCGTTCTCATCGTTCACGATCGCGCAGTCCGCTGCAGCGGACTACCCGACGATCCGCCCGCACCGCATCGCGGTGGGCCTCTACGAGGAGCAGGACGGCAAGCTCGTGCGCACGCAGCGCCTCGAGCTCGACGTTGACGGGGTCACGACTGAGGTCCCCGAGCTCGTCGGAGTGCGGCAGCCAGCACTCGTACTGCTCAACGACGAGGACCTGTCGTACGCAAAGATCCGATTCGATGAGCGCTCCCTTGCGACGGCGAGCAAGCAGCTCGGCTCGATCGAAGATTCGCTTGCCCGCTCGCTCGTCTGGAGCTCGCTCTGGGATGCAACCCGCGATGGCGAGTTCCCTGCGAGCCAGTTCGTAGACATTGTGCTCGCACACGTCGAGCACGAGACGAACTCGACGATGCTCCGCACCGTGATCCAGCAGCTCGTGCTCGCCTCGTCGAGCTATGTCGCACCCGAGAAGCGCGAGGCTACCCTGGAGCGAGTCGCAGACGCGCTGTGGCAGCTCGCACTGCGGGCCGAGGCAGGCTCGGACAACCAGTTCCAGTTTGTGAAGTCGTTTGCGGGCCTCGCCGGCACCGAAGCGCAACTCGACCAGGTGCTCGCATTGCTCGAAGAGCGAACTCCGCTCACCGGGCTCGACATTGACACGGATCTTGGCTGGGAGCTCCTCATCTCGCTCGCAGCGGGAGGCCGCGCAACCGCGGATGAAATCGAGGCAGCACTCGAGAGCGACCGTACGGCGAACGGTAACCAGTCGGCTGCGCACGCGCGCGCTGCACTTCCGACGGCAGCCGACAAGGCGACCGCCTGGGCGTCGGTGTGGGAAGCCGCTGGCAAGCCAAACGCGATCGTCCGCGCGACAGGCCTCGGCTTCCTCCGCGCGCAGGATCGCTCGCTCCTCACTCCGTACGTTGATCGGTTCTTCGCAGAACTCCTCGCAGTCTGGGAGTCACGCAGCTACGCGATTGCCGAGGAGCTCATCGACGGCTTCTACCCGTCGCCGCTTGCGAACGAGGAACTCCGAGAGGCAACCGCCACGTGGCTTGCTGCGAACGCGGAGGCGCCGGCAGCGCTGCGCCGCATGGTTGTCGAACACCTCGCTGGCGTCGAGCGGGCACTGGTTGCCCAGGCGGCTGACGCGAGGGTCTAATGTTTCACCTGACTGCCGACGACGGGGACGTTGCTGGAGATGTCGCGGAGGCCGTGAACTCGGCCTTCGTTGACTTCTTACACGCGTGGGAGAAACCGCTCTGGATCGTGGGAATCCTCGTCGCGGCTGTCGTCGCGAATTGGCTTCTCCTCAAGCTCCTCAACCGAACGGTCGCGCAGATCGTCCGGGGGGGTGAAGCGTTCGCAGAACGTCGACACTACGTCGGAGATGCGTGCCGCTCCCTACATCCACGCACGCGCTGTGCAGCGTACTCGCACGCTCGGCTCCGTCGGGCGCGCGGTCGTGACGTGGACGGTCTCCGTCATCGCGGTATTCCTGATCCTGAGCGTTCTCGAGGTCAACCTCGGTGCAGTGCTGACCTCGGCCGGTATCGTTGCTGCCGGCCTCGCCTTCGGCGCCCAGAACATTGTGAAGGACGTGCTCAACGGCATCTTCATGGTGTTCGAGGATCAGCTCGGCGTCGGTGACCTCATCACGGTCGACCAGATCACGGGCACGGTCGAAAATGTCGGCATCCGTGTAACGCAGGTGCGCGCACTCGACGGCACACTCTGGTTCATCCGAAACGGTGAGATCCTCACGCTCGGCAACTCCTCGCAGGGTTGGGGGCGGGCGCTTGTCGATTTCACCGTGAACGCGAACCAGGATCTCACCCATGTTTCGGAGATCGCCATCGACGCGGCTCAGAGCCTCTTGACGACCGAAAGGTTCGCACGAAAGGTGACCGGTGAGCCCGAGCTTCTCGGACTCGAGAGCGTGTTTGGTGACCGCGCAACGCTGCGGCTCGCCATTCGCACCCGACCCGAGGCACAATGGGAGGTGCAGCGGGGCATCAGAGCCGAACTGCGCAAGCGGTTTGCTGAGGAAGGCATCCGCCTCTCCGATGAGCTCCCCCGCCTGTCAAAGGGAGAAGCATGACCGACGACCAGCGATCCGCGAAGCGCGAATCCACCGAACCGACCGGCTCCCAGGGCGGCGTCTCGACGTCACAGGGTGAGCAAACGCCTCCGCCGCGCCTCACCCTTCGTTCGGGCGAGAGCGGTCACGCGGTCACCGACACAGTTTGGTCTCAGGTCGGTGGCTCCGAGACGTTCGAGAAGATCGCCCGCGCGTTCTACCGCGGAGTTCGCGAGGACGAGGTGCTCGCGCCGATGTACCCGGAGGATGACTGGGAGGGCGCAACCTGGCGCATCCAGGCGTTCCTCGAGCAATACTGGGGCGGGCCGTCGGCCTACCAGGAGCAGCGCGGTCACCCCCGGCTGCGGATGCGACACAACGCCTTCCCTGTCACGCCCGATGCGAAGGAGCGCTGGCTCAAGCACATGCATGCCGCCCTCGACGAGGTCGAGCTGCCGCCAATGCACGACGCCGCCTTCCGCGACTACATTGAGCGCGCGGCGCTCGCGCTCGTCAACAGGTTCGAGTAGCGGCTCGCGCCTGGCCCCGTGCGGGCCGTGCGGGCCGTGCGGGCCGTGTGGCGTGACCTTGGTCACTACGCACACTCAGAATTCGGGCGTGAAGTCCTCGGTTGAGCTGCCCGGCGAGGCGCTCGCGCCCACCGGCTCGAACCGAACTCGGCTGCGCCGCGAGGAGTGTGACGTTCGTCGTTCGGGCAACCGGTCGGGTGGCCTGTCTATGTAGGTTCGCCCGGTTGGAGAGGTCCAGTCGAGCACTCCCCCGGCTCTCTGTTCGACAGTCCAGTCAGAGCTGCCCTTCAGCGTGTGATGCCTGCGGCAGAGGTGTGCCAGGTTGTCCGTTGCTGTGGGCCCGCCCAGCGCCGCATCGAAGGTGTGGTCTATCTCCGAGCGGTGCGTGGGGGCCACACACCCTGGGAACCTGCAGTGGCCATCCCTCGCGACAAGGAAGCGCTCCTGCGGCTTCGCCGGCCGGTAGCTGTCCGTTCTGATGACTTCGCCGGTGTGGGAGCACACGGTCAGCAGGTCCCATTGCGACCGCGAGGCGATGATCGGCCGCGCAGCGTCTATGGAAACGGGGCCGTACCCCTGCAGTTCGCATTTCACCGTGGCGTTCTCCGCGGGATCGCTGCTGCTCGGCCGCGATTCCGTGTCACGGATCACCGTGCCGCCGTGCCTGGCGAGCAGCGCGTCGAGTCCGTCAGCCGTAACCACGAGCTGCACGCGCCCCCGGAGCTCTGCCCCGACGCGCCGCGTCCCGATCTCAGCGGCAACAAACGGGTCGCGGGAAAGCAACTCGTGGAGCGCGTCAACGCGGATCTCATCTGCGCCGCGAGTGTCCTCGCTGCTGTCTAGCGCGGCTCCGTCGGCGGTTGCTCCTGCGGTGGCTACGCCGCCGGCGGTGCCGTCTGGGCCCGCTCCCGGGAGATGCGGCACTGGCGGGGCCGGGATGGTCTTCCGTTTCACCGCATTCGCGATTCGAGTGAGGTGGTCGTGCAGCCCGAACGCTTGCACAGCGGGCATGTAGACGCGGAGCTCCGCCATCCCATCCGCCAGCTCAACGACAGTCACGCGACGACGCGCTGTAGCGGCGGCCTGCCTGGCTTCGATTGACTCAACCGACCATTGCTCTGCCAGGCGCTTGGCAATCGGCTTGAGTCGATTCGGTGACTCTTCGAGGGCATACGCAAGCACGGCGTGCTCGTATTCCTTTCGCCTGGCAGACGCGAGCACAGTTTTCTCTGCGACTTCGGCTCCCGCCGCCGCGTCGACGCCAGTGGCAACGATGTTGGTAATCACGTGCCCCGCTGCGGTAATGACCTCTGCGTGGGCCACCGTGATCCGCCCCTCGCGAAGAAGCGATTCGGTGTCACAGTAGTCCTCCGCAAGCTCGGCAGCGAGGCTGAGCAGGGCGTCGACCCGGTACTCGGTGAGACCGAGCGCGAGCGCGGCCTCGGCGCGGTAGGCCCGCAAGTGCGTTTCCCCGGGAGGAAGCGCCCGATAGCCGCGTGCGAGCAGTTCGAAACGCCTCGCCTCGGCTCTGCGGAGCTCACGCGCAACGGATTCGAGGCCGTGAATTGCCTCTGCGCGGATCTCGAGTGAAGAAGTCATGTCTGAATTCCACCACGGACCACCGACATTTATGGCTTCAGCAGTAGTGATATGGCGTAACTTTTGTCACTTAACCCGCTTGCCAGTCGAGCTCAGCTCCCACGGGCCTGCAGCTCACGAAGCCTGCTCGCCGCGTGCCAGCGAGCTAGCGAGCCGCAGCCTCGACCGCACGGATCGCTCCGTTGCCGTCCGCAAGATCATCCCTGCGGGCAGGGTGCGCGCAGTAGAACTCGATCACCCTCGCGACAATCGCGGGGTCGGATCCAAGGTGGTTCCCGTCAATGACGAACGCACCACCGGAGCGCGTCATCACCATGAGCCGCGGGCCGTGAACCCCCGCTGGTGCGGCGCTCACGATGTCGGCCCAGCTGAGGTTGATGAGCTTGCCTCCGCGGACCCCATGCAGCCCGTCTGCGGCGAGTTGGAGGCCAGCCGGGATCCGCATCGACCAAGCCACGACGGCGAGCGAACCGAGCGACACAGCCACGAACACAATGGGCAACGCAGCCATGAGCCGCGAGGAACTGGCCTGAGTGGGAAGGTCGAGTGCGCGGATCAGGAGGAGGACGACCACCGGGAGCAGTAGCGAGAGCGGCACGGCGACCAAGGTCGCGCGATGAGTTTTCGGCGGGATGAAGCGGAGTCCGCCCGCAGCGGCAATGCGCACCGCCCCCGGTTGCAGCGCTTTGACGCGGAAGAACAGGGCAAGAATGAGCACGAGCATCGTCACGGCGAGGCTCGCCATCAGCAGCTTGAAGCCCACCCGCGAGTCGACTAGGGCAATGATGATTGCGATTGCCGGCACGACACTGAGTCCGAGCATCGCCGGGCCGAGCTGCCTCGCTTTGGGCAGGATCGGCCTGCCCCCCGTGGGGATGTTGGGCCGGAGCAGCACGCTCTGCGCGCTTGAGTCAGTCATCTTTGTCCCTACTTCGCGAGCTGCGGGCCCTGCCAGAGCGAAGTCCCGTCGTATAGCCATCCGTCGATCGCCTCCCGGGTGTTGATCGGCACCGCGGATTCCCAGCCCCATCGGGCACCAGCCCCGATCGCGACGCCTCCGACAACCACGCCACCAATTACCCACCCGACGGGCCCACCAAACGCCGCAATCGTGCCGCCGACCGCGGCCCCGCCCCCTGCGCCGGCGAAAGCTTCAACGAGCACCGACGATCCCGACTCGCCGTCGGCGATCGCGCCGGCAGCAGTCACGATCTCGATGACTTTTCCGGCAACGGGAATGAGCTTCCCAGCCTTGCTGACGCTGTGAATGTCGTCGACGATACCGTTGACTGCCTGCCGCATGGCACGCGGATTCGCTTCCTCAGCCGCGGCTTTCACCGCAGGGTTGTTCGACCGCAGGCCCTTCTGAAACTTGTCCGCGTCGTCCTGCAGCGTCTGCGCGTGCTCTCGCCACTTCGTGAGCTGATCCTGCGTCAGCAGATCCGTTCCCGTGAACGTATGGGCGACGATATCGTCGTTGTCTTGCGCAAGCCCGTTGAACGCCGCGTTGAGCGGCGCAAACTTGTCAATGTCGGCGAGCAGCGGCGTCATATGCTCCGCGATCCACGCTTCGAGCTCACCCCACCACTTGCCGACCCGCTCAGACAGGTCAGTGTACGTGCGCGAGCGCGACATGAAGAGATCCCATTCGGCGTCGACACCCGGCTGGGCACACACCTGAGCGCTCGACGTCGGGCGCATAACGACTTTGCCATACACGGGCAGCCCCTGCTCGCGGCACTGAGCCAGGTAGGAGTCGAAGTCCCTAACTCCCCGCTCGAGTCGGTGGGCATAGGCGTGGAAGACCTCGGCAGCGGAGCCAAGATACGGGCTGACGGGGTTGATTCTGTCGCGCACGGTTCCCGCGGCCTCGTGAAACGCGTTCCCCGCCTCGCCGCCGAGGTACAGGTGCGAGTCGCCGGCGATGTACGCGAGCTCGAGGTCGACCTCAACGAGCGCATCCTTCGTTTGCGAGAGCCAGTCGGCAAGGGCGTGGATCGCCGATGGATCGCCCGGGATGTTCAGGTCGATGCTCATGAAGCGTCGAGGCCTTTCTCCATCTCGCGAAGTTCCTCGGCGATGCGGGTGTCAGTCGCGGTGAGGTCGTCAACGACGTCACTCGCGACAGCACTGAGCAGCCGCGCGGTGTTCGCCCCCAGGCCGGCTGCCTCGGCACCGGCTCCGGCGATAAACGAGATCATGGAACTTGCGATCCCACCGTCGGGCATCGCGGGCATCTTGCGGAGCGCAGCGTCGACCGCGTCGACGCGCTCCACCAGGGTGTTGAGCCGCAACTCCATGCCTGCTCGATCGACGTAGATTTCGTTCATCGGAGCCGGTCCGCGCTGCGCTGCGTCTCTGGCACGTCAAGGTCGAACGCGACCACGTCGAAGGGTTGTACTTCTTTCACTCGCTCGAGCTGTTCAATGGGCAGCAGCACCCAAGGCTGCTCGGCCCCGCAGCTCTTCGCGAGCCTGTCGAGCGCGGTATACGCGAGAATTCCGTAGCGGCCGTTCGAGAGCCGTCGCACAACGAATTCTTCGCCCGCCTGGTTCGTCGCGGGAACGATCGGGAGATAAAGCACCGGGGGCACTATGACGCTCTCACTCACCTGTCCCCCTCGGGTTTCCGTACCTGCCCGATGTGGGCAAGCCATCAGAATCCTATCCCCCACCCGTACTGTCCTGGATATTTTTCTGGGCCCGGCAGGTAGATTGCACTCAGGTTTCGGGGGATGGGGTCGCCACCCTGGTCCCGGCCGCTTGTACAAGACAGCGCTTCTCGTGTGCACCAATCTAGGCCACACGCGGGCGAGGCACGCAAGGGACCCGCGAGCGTAGTACTCTCGATATGTTCGCCTCCGTAGCTCAGTGGATAGAGCAACAGCCTTCTAATCTGTCGGTCGCTGGTTCGAGTCCAGCCGGGGGCACTGACACTGTTTCGACACCACCAGACCCACAGCGAATACCGACCATTCCCCGCGGCCACTCGAGTGCACCCGAGTACTCATGCTGCCCTGCAGCCTCGGGCAGCCTCGGGCGGCTTCGGCAGCCTCATGCGATCCTGGCTTCCAGCCCCTCTGGCCGCTCCGCCGCTCCTACGCCCGCCCCGCGCCCGCACGATGATCCCGACAACGCTCACGGCGCCCGCAGAAATCTTTCACCCAGATCCGCCTGTACGTTTAGTTGGATTAACGTATTATCGGAGTTGTGCAAGATACCGACGCGGCGCTCAGGCAAGAACTCACGGCGCTCGAAGCGCGCGTCGCCCGATTAGAGGGCTCGTCCCCGGATGCCCCCGAGGTGCGAAACGAGCGCAAAACCGCACGAAACCATGCCCGCGTCGACGGTGGATCCACTACCTCGGCCAAGCCCACAGACGTCACCCAAGACGACTTCTGGGCGCTGACGGGGCTGCAAGCGCAGCGTGCAGAGCACCCGACGACCGAAGACGGCATCGTGATGATCGTCGGCTCGGTCACGCTTCCCGACGGCTCACCTGTCGCCTGGCAGGAGGCGACGGCCACAGCCGACATGTTTGGTGAGGACTGGACCGGGTACGCGGCTTCTTTCGCGGCGCTCGGTCACCCCGTTCGGCTCGAGCTCATGCGGCACATCATGTCAGGCGTACACGCGACCGCAGGACTTGCCGAGATCGCGTCTCTTGGCACCACCGGGCAGCTCCATCACCACCTCAGGCAGCTCGTCGCGGCCGGTTGGGTACGACAGAGCGGCCGCGGAAGCTACGAGGTGCCGGTTGCCCGCATGGTGCCCCTACTCACGAGCATCTTGGGGGCTCAACGATGAGTGCAACTATGCGGGCAGTAGTGCTCGCGTTGTACCGCATCCGCGGGCTGCTGTTCGCCGCCGCGGCGGCGGTTCTCCTCGTTAACGTCATCGTCTTACAGTTCACACTCCCCCGATCGGCGAGCCGCTCGTGGGCCATCATCGTAGGCGCTGCGATCCTGGCGATGATCTTGTCCATGGTGCTCTCTTCCCTCGTACCGAAGCGGATCCCCGAGGCACTGCGCTCGCCCAGCACAGTTGTGCGCTCGCCTGTTGCCGGGAGGTGGTTTGCGTTGAACAGCCCGGCCACGCAGGTTCCAAGCCACGGAACGCGCGCCTTCGGCCAGGCATACGCAATCGATTTGATCCACGAACCTGCCGGATCCACACCGCCCCCATTCGGCGAGACCGCGATGCGCGCCCCTGATGAATACTCCACTTTCGGGCAACCCGTGTACGCGATGATCAATGGCACTGTCGTGCGAGCATCGGACTGGCGGCGAGACCACAGGGCCCGCTCGAATACCCTCGCGTTCTGGTATCTCACTATCGAGGGAATGCTCCGCCAGCTCGGAGGAACTGGGCTCGTTGTCGGCAACCACGTGACCATCCGCGGCGCTGACGGCGCCTACGCGGCTGTCGCGCACCTCAAGCAGGGATCGGTGGAGGTATCCGTGGGCGACCGCGTCACCGCGGGCATGACCATTGGCGCGTGCGGCAACTCGGGCAACAGCAGCGAGCCGCACGTCCACGCGCAGCTCATGGATCGGGCATCGTTCTGGACGGCGCAGGGCGTACCTATGGAGTTCGCCGGGGTTACTCTCGAGGGCCAAGCCTCAGGGGAAAACGGAGCTGGCGCGGCCGATCGCCTTGCCACCGAGCTCCCCGACAGCGCGCTCCCCGGCACCGGGCAGTACATGGTGGCGGCCCCAGGCTGACCCCCGGACTTCGAGGGCCCAGCAACGTCTTCAGCCGGGAAAATGCTTAGCGAACGGCGACGTAGACCTTGTCAGAGAGCACCTCAGCACGGACCGCGATTACACCGTCGCCGGCCGTCGCCGAAGGTACCGCGAAGGCTATGTTGCCCGTGACCGAGCCGCCTGCGTAGAGTGTCGTCATCGCGTCGAGCGAGTCAGGAGCCACGACCAGATTATCGAACGTGTTGATCGTGTTCCCCTCGGTGGACACATACTCGAACATCGCCGTGGCGAAGCTACCGTCAGGGTCATCGCCGTCGTAGGTGATGGTCGCGTTCACCAGGATGTACTCCTGCCCATCCTCAGGCGGGTCATTGAACGGATTCTCAGCCAAGATCTGTTCGGTAGCGGCGAGCGCGACGCTGTTGACCGTGACGGTCCAGTCACCCTCGATGATCGGAGTTCCCAACGGGAACGGATCCGCTCGCGTGCCTTCGGGAGAGCCTGCGTCCCCATCTGAGGCTTCAGCTTCAGTGGTTTCGGCCGCCGCCGTGTCGGCATCGGCCTCATCCTGGGAAGAATCGGAGCAGCCTGCGAGCGCGAGCAGTGATAGTGACATGGCGGCAACGGCAAGGATTCGCTTGATCATGCGAGAATTCTGACACATAAGCATTCATGCGAGACATAATTGTTATACATGTGTGCTGCTGTCATGCTTCTCGTTGAGTTCGCTCGTCAGCTGCCTCGACGCACCTTGGCACCACCGCAGCACGCCAGAGCAAACACCAAACACCAAACACGACATCCCCGCCCGCACCAATCAGTGTGGTTCACTCGGGGACGCGACCGTGGTGCTGCGCTATCGCCTCGTGTGGCTTGTCGGCCTCGCCCAAACACCAATCAGCAGGGGCGATTCAGACCCTACTCCCCCGATGGGACTGAATAACAGGCACCGGGCACAGGCACCGAGCACCGAGCACCGGGTACCAGGCACCCGAACACTACACCGGCGCCCGCGTGCTACGTGTCCACCCGCAACCGCCACAGCGAGGTGACCTCGCGCGATCGGGCGGCGTGGAGCAGGTCTTCGGTATCGCCCGCCCTGCGATGCGTTGGCACGGTGTCGAGGCGATCCACTACGGCGAGCCCGGCCTGCGCGATCGCGTCGAGCAGCATGTCGCGCGTGCGCAACCCGAGTAACTCGGCGAGGTCTGAGAGTACGAGCCAGCCCTCACCATCGTCGGTGAGGTGATCGGGCAGGCCTTGGAGGAACTGCAGCAGCATCTTGCTGCCCGGGTCATAGACCGCGGCGTCGAGCGTGCTCGCAGCGCTCCCAGGCAACCACGGCGGGTTGCAGACGATGAGCGGGGCGCGCCCAGCGGGAAACATGCTGCCGAGCTGCGCGGTCGCGACGTCGGCGATGCCGAGCCGCGCGTAGTTGTCACTCGCGCAGTCGACGGCGCGCTGATGAATATCAGTGCCGATAACGCGCTGCACGCCGCGGTTCGCGAGCACCGCCGACAGCACGCCCGTGCCGACGCCAATGTCGAACGCGAGGTCAAGACTCGGCAGCGGCGCCTGCGCGACAAGGTCGACGTACTCGTGGCGGGTCGGCAAGAAGGTTCCGTAGTGCGGGTGGATCTTTGCCCCGAGGCTCGGGACATCAACGCCGTTGAGGAACCACTGGTGCGCGCTGAGCACACCCGTGAGCTCCTGCAGGCTCACTGCGGCGAGCGCGCCAGCGCCTTCCGCAAGCTGGCCGAACGCGAACTCGACGGCGTCCCCGACGCGCGGCGCACGCGGCAGCGGCAGCACGGCGGATCCCGGGCCGGAACTGAGCTCGAGGGGCACGAGCACGAGCGAGAGCATGCGCGAGCGCTGGGCGCGAGCCTGGCGGATCCGGTAGAACTCCTCGGCGGGTGTTTCTCCGACGCGAGTAGCGGGCTTTTTCTTGCTTCCCTTCGCGAGGCGGCGGTCGATCGCGCTGAGCAGTTGCTTCGCGTTGTGGAAGTCGCCCCGCCAGAGCATCGCTGTGCCCTGCGCCGCGTAGCGCACGGCCTGGTCGGCGGTGAGCCGATCGTCGACGACGGTTACTGCTTTGGGCGCGGGGCGGTCATTCGCCGAGAGCCAGGCCGCGGTTACGGCGCGACCATCCTCGGTCCAGGTGACTGCGGCCTCTTGGCTCGGTGCGTGGGCGATAGCGGATCCATCTCGTTTGGCGGCGTTGAGCCCGGCATCGGCCGCCAGCGCTCGCGGCGGCGGCCTCCATGACTGCCGCAATTCTACCAATCGGCTAGCGCTCGGCGCTCCGGGCCACCGGGTCACCGGGCCACCGGCTCACCGGGTCACCGGGTGCACGGGGCTGCATTCGCGATGGTGTGTGCATGCAACCCGCGGGTAGAGTCGGGCTATGGAAATCGAGCAGACAGCGGTCATCCCGCCAGAGCTGAAGCGCCGCCTGCTGGGCGAGGTCTGGGATTCGATAGCTTCGCCAAAGGCCTAGCCGGCGACTCGCACGGCGAGGGTGACGAGCATCGCGCCGCCGAAGAGCACGAGCACGCCGCCCGCGAGCTTCGTGAGCCACGGCAGGATCCGCCGCATCCGATCGAGGGCCCGCCTGGTGCCGAGTGCGAGGGCAACGAACAGGTCCCACACAAGCACCACGGTGAACATCCAAAGGCCGTAGCCGAGAAGCGCCGCGGGGGCGGCGGTCGACACCGCGGCGGCGAGGCTCACGTAGAACAGCGCGTTCTTCGGGTTGAGCAGCCCCGAGGCGAGGCCGAGCCCAAAGTTCTTCGCCCACGTTGCGCCCGCGGGCCGCGGGCCGCCGTCGAGGGAGACCGCTGCAGGCGACCGGAAGAACGCGACGCCCATGACGATGAGGAACACCCCGCCTGCGAGCTGGATCACCGCGAGCAGCGCCGGCTGCGAGATCGCGGACATCCCGGAGAACGCTGCGGCGATGAAGATCCCGTTCGCCGCGGCGATGCCGGCGCACGCCCCCGTCGCGTTCTTCCAGCCGCCCGTGGTCGTGGCGCGGACGATGAGGAAGAAATCGACGCCGGGGATGAGCAGGGCGACGAAATGTGCGGCAGCGACTGCAACGAACTGTTCCATGTGCGGCCGCGCTTCTCTCCCGATAGTCCGCGGCCGCCTGCCAGCCGCTGCCTCAAGTATCGAGATCCGCGCGGGCCTGGTCTTGTACGTTCTTGCGTTCAGCCCCTGTACGCACCCGGCGATGCCGCGACGTGAGCGCGGAACACCCGGTGGAAGTGGCTCTGGTCGGTGAAGCCGAGCTCGTGCGCTGTCTCAGCGATGGGAGTGCCAGCGCGGAGCAGGTGGCGGGCGCGAACGATGCGTGCGTTCTGGCGCCACGCGAGCGGGGTGAGCCCGGTGGCCGTCCCCATCGCGCGCACGAGCTGGTATTTCGTCATTCCGATCTGCCACGCGAGGTCGTCAAGAAGCGGGTTCGCGGTGTCACGCTGCAGTCGGTCGATTGCGGGGGCGAGGCGATCAAGCAGCTCGGGGTCTCGCTCGCGCGTGAAGCGCTGGTGGATCGGCGCCCTTCGCAATGCGGCGAGCACGCCGCGCAGCCCGTGTTCTATGCGTTCCGGCGGCGCACCGGTGAAGAGCAGTTCAGTCCACCCCGTCACTGTTGCGCGTAACTCGGGCTGACGCCAGACGGTGATGGCGTTGAACAGCTCGTCCCCACGGCGTTCCGGCGTGAGCGTTGCAGCCCAGCTCTCATCGATGTGGATCATTTCATACTGCCACCTGCCGTCGTCCGGGTTGCAGGCGTGCGCGTGCCCGGCGGGGATCGCGATGGTGTCCCCCGGCTGCAGCTGAACGGGGCCGTGTGGTGTCGCGCGAAAGCGAGAGGTTCCAGCTTCAATGACGCCGAGCGAAAAAGTGTCGTGGGTGTGGCTGCGGTAGCAGGAGTTTTCCTGGCACGACCGCCTGGCCTCAAGCTGCGGCATCGCAGCGTTGCGCCAGAACTCCGTCATTTCCTGCTCCCGTTTCGTGGTCGGCGCGCGGGGCCGGAGGGGATCCGCGCGTGCGGCGCGCACTGCCAGGGCATGGCGGGGGCCGGGCTTCGCCCGCTGGCTCGTCGCAGTGGGCCCACCGCAGTAAGCGCGGACGCTGGTTTGAGTATCGCACGCCAGACGGTGGGCTGGACTGCGAGCGCACTCGAAGTTGTAGTGTGGCCGCATGGATCAGACAGAGGCAGTGGACAGCGGCTATTCCGTGGCAGAAATGGCGAAGATCTCTGGTGTCAGCGCGCACACGCTGCGCTACTACGAGCGCGCCGGACTGATCCAGCGTGTCACGCGAACCGGCGGAAACCGGCGCAGCTACGGCGCCGGTGAGATCGAGTGGATCAGTTTCCTCCTCCGGCTCAGGTCGACCGGAATGTCGATCGCCACGATGCGCCAGTATGCGCTCCTGCGTGCTGAAGGGGACGGAACCTTGGCTGCGCGGTTGGCACTACTGCGGCGCCATGAGGAAGCCCTCGCTGCCAATATCGAGCAGCTGCGGCTGAATCAGGGCGTGCTTCGCACCAAGATTTCCACCTATGAGCGGCAGATCGCCGCGCGCGATGGCAACGAGAGGACACCACATGAATAACACCAACAGCTCGGTCCGAGAGCAGCGCTTCGCAACAGGCAAGGCGGTTCTCGACACGATCGATGGCGACGCCGGACAGCGCGTGCTTGACTCGCTCGCTGATATTGCGCCCGAGCTCGCGCACCAGGTCGTTGCGCACGCGTTCGGCGATATCTATAGTCGCCCAGAGCTCGACCACCGCCAGCGGCAGCTTGTGACGCTCGGCGCGCTCACTGCTATTGGCGGCTGCGAGCCTCAGCTTGACGTGCACATCAACGCGGCACTCAACGTCGGCCTCACTCCTGACGAGATCGTTGAGGCGTTCCTTCACACCTCCGTGTATGCAGGGTTTCCTAGAGCTCTCAATGCCGTGCTCGTCGCGAAACGGGTGTTCGCGGAGCGCGGTGTCAGCGTGTCGTGACCGGCGGCTACTTGCCCGAACGGAACACCGTTCGCCTGCTGAGCGTGGCCCACAGCCCGGCCCCGAGGAGCAGGGCGCCGAGCGCGAGCCCCGCTGCCGAGCCGCTTCCGCCGGTTTCCGGGAGCGGGCCAGGCGAGCCGGGGAGCGTCCCGGGGGGATCGGGCGATACGACGGGCGGATCGGGCACAACGGCACGCTCCACCACCACAAGCTTGTAGTCTTTCGAGTCTGAGCCAGCCTCGTTCGTCGCGGTGACCGTGAGCGTATAGGTTCCAGCTGTTGTCGGTGTGCCGGAAAGCTTCCCTGTCTCCGGATCGAACGTGAGCCCTGGT
Organism: Leucobacter komagatae; assembly: GCF_000834055.1. Lineage (GTDB taxonomy): Bacteria > Actinomycetota > Actinomycetes > Actinomycetales > Microbacteriaceae > Leucobacter > Leucobacter komagatae_A. The sequence goes on along the minus strand of NZ_JXSQ01000001.1, from coordinate 317,395 downwards.
GGCGGACCGTCAATCGGGCCGTTCGGCCCGGTAACGGTGAGTGTCCACCGAATCGGTTCGTCGCCAGTCGCGGTGAACCGCACTTCGTCGTACGCCGTTCCCACGGTGCCGTTTGAGAGTTGTTGCGGATCGGTAATCGTTGGCGGCGTGAGCTCGACCTCATCCGCGCACAGCGACACCGCCGAGGTCTCGCCGCGCTGGGCCCAGAAATCGTCGAGCCAGCGTGCGCGTACCTGCGTCCCGTCCGCGTGAGCGGCAGTTTCAACGCCGCTCAGCGTTGTGCCGGTTTCCCCTGCAAGGTCGACCCACTCCCCGGCTCCACCCTCACGGATCTGCCACTGCACACCGCTGATCATGACGTCCTTGTTCGCGCCAGTGAACTCACTCTTGATGCCCGCGACTGTGACGCTGTAGTCAGCGGTTTCACACTGCTGAGTTGGTGCGGAGACGGTAGGCCTGTCCACAACCGTAATCGTGCTCCCCGGGGAGCTCGACCACCCGCGGTTGGCGGCATACAGCGCACCCGTTTTCAGGTTGGGGACCACCTCAGTTGCCTCCCCAGTCTGCCGGTAGGAAGGACTGCGCACTTTACCTTCGAGATCCGTGGCGAGGAGCATTTCCCATTCGATCGAGACGCCGTATACGCGCTGGTGGTCTGGCGGCACAAATTCTGGGTACTCGTCGTATCCTGAACGCTCCGCGAACACGCCCGCCATCAGTTCCCCAATAGCGTGTGTGTAGATGGTCACCGGCTCTGTTCCCGAGGCGATGTCGACTGTGCCAACGCTTGCGCCTCCGGCGAAGAACACCTGTGAACCGATCTGATCGATGTCATCGATGACGCTCAGCCGCTCTGTGCCGCGGCTCGTTACCGGCCCAAGGAATCCCTGATCCGTGAACGCGGCAATCCCCGTCTTCCCCCCGTCCGTCCTCGGGCCGATAGCCATGAAGTCGTCCGTTACTGGGTCAATTCCTGCTGCGGTGAACGACACGGGCAGGTCCGGTTTCACGTTGTCCAAGAGCTGCGTGCCGGAGGAGTTGAAGCGGTAGAGTCTGCCGTCAGGAGACGCGCCGAAGACGCCAGCGTCCGTCGCGACGATTTCGTTGAGCGACCCCTGACCAATGGAAACGAGACGCGCTGCGGCTGGCTCCGTGCGATCACGGTCGATTGCCACGACTCCGCCGTCGAAGCCGTCTTCCACGGCGACGATCACCGTCTCCTCGTCAGCGCTGAGAGTCAAGAACGTCGGTTTCAGCTTCGGTTTACCGAGCGCTCCGGCAAGGTCGACCGTCTCGACGGTCCGTTCTGCCCCCGGCGTGAGGTCAACGACGAACACGGCCCCAACATGCGCTCCAGTAACGAAGGCGGTGGTCCCGTCAGCGGTGACCGCGATGTCGAATGGCATTACGCCTTCTCCGAGCGGTATTTCGCGCGCCGTTACCGAGTCGAACTGTCTGTCTGCGGAGCCAGGGAGCGGCTCCGGTTTCTCCATGGTGGGCGTCGGGTCGACGTCGATGGGCGGCTCAAGGGGAACCGCGTTCGCGGCAACCGGCGTCGCGATCAGCGCGAGCGCGGCGAACGCCGCCGTGATGCTTGCGCGGAAATCAGGTCGGACCATCGTCGCTCCCCCTCGAGACTCATCAATATGCTGTCTGTAGCCTATGTGCGCTCGTCGCCGCTGTCGAGCTTTATTCCGGCGCATGACGCGCGACAACCGCGGCTCGGGTACTCGAGTGCTTCCTTGCCTCCACTTCCAACGATTCTCCTGATACGTTCGGAACATGGCAACGGAGCTAGGGGTAAGAGCGACTGGTGGCGGTGCGTCCGCCCGGCGAATGACGCGCGATGACTGGGTGTGGATCCAGCGGTGGTTCACGGACGAAACTCTCGAGCGCGAACTCGGCCCGCTCGATCTCGATTGGCTCGCGCATGCGCTCACGAGCCCGGACGGTGTGCAGCTCGTCATCGAGGCACCCCACCCGAGTTCGGGAAAGGTTGCCCCCATCGCACTCGTCGGCGTGGTGTGGGCAGGCACGGATGGTGCTCACGCAATCACGGACCTCGCAATCGACCCAGCTCGTCGCGGCTTCGGGCTCGGCCGTGTGGCGATCGCCGCGACCATAGCGTGGCCCAACCACCCGCCTGCTCGTTCATGGTTCGCATTCGTAGACAGGGAAAACGCTGCGGCCCGCGCGTTCTTTACCGCGATCGGGTGGACCTACGAGGGCCTCGAAGGTGAGGGCGATGAGGCAATGCACCGATTCGCCACGGAGACGAGCACGTAGCCAAGAGAGCTGAGGTGTGCGCCTGCCCTTCGAACTGTCCAGAGCACGCCAAGGGAAGCTATCAGCCTATCGATCAGAGCTGAGAGCCGGGACATCCCAAGTCCATAGGGTGGAGGTGTCCACAAGACACGATACGCAGGAGGAAACGTGATGAGAGCAGCTCGCTACTACGGCAAGACCGACGTTCGCATCGAGGAGATCGACGAGCCAACGGTAACACCGGGAACCGTCAAGATCGCCCCAGCATTTAATGGGATCTGCGGGAGCGATCTCCACCTCTATCACGACGGGCCTATGGCGCCCGGCCCGACCGATTCTGAACCGCACCCCATCTCTGGCGAGACCCTCCCCGTCGTGTTCGGACACGAGTTCTCTGGCGTCGTCGAGGAAGTTGGCGAGGGCGTGACCGGGATCGCTGTCGGCGACCATGTCGCCGTTGAACCGCTCATGGTCTGCGGAGTGTGCCACGCCTGCAAGGCTGGCAAGTACAACCTGTGCGAGAAGATGGGCTTCATCGGCATTTCGGGCCTCGGCGGAGGACTGTCCGAGCACATCGTTGTTGAAGCACGCTGGGTGCATCAGGTGGGCGCGATGCCGCTCGACCAGGCGGCACTCATCGAGCCGCTCGCCGTATCGCTGCACGCGGTCCGTCACGCTGGCGCCGATTCCGCCAAGGGCGAGTTCGCGGTCGTCGGCGGCGCAGGGCCGATCGGCCTACTCACCGCTGCGGTGCTCCGCGCGTACGGCCTGAAGACGATCGTCAGCGAGGTCTCCCCCGAACGTCGCGCCAAGGCGAAGGACACCGGAGTCGCAGACATCGTGGTCGATCCCTCCGCGGAGAACCTCGCCGATGTCGTCCGTGAGGCGACCGGCGGTGCAATGGCCGCGTTCGCATTCGACGCAGCCGGTGTGAGTGTCGTGCTCGATCAGCTGTTCGCGTCGCTCGGCGCAGACGGCCGCCTCGAGGTCATCGCATTGCACCAGAAGCCGTACGAGCTCAACGTCACCGGCCAGCTCACCATGCAGGACAGGGTGCTCGGTTCAGCTATCGGCTACGCAAACGCCCACCCCGAGGCTATCCGTCTCGTGAACGAAGGCCTGGTAGACCTTGCCCCGTTCATCACAAGCAAGATCACGGTCGACAACATCGTGAAGGATGGCTACGAGAAGCTGCTGAACGACCGCAGCGAAGTGAAGATTCTCGTGTCGATGAGCTAGCGCTCCGGCTGGCGCACCAACAGGGAGCATGCTCCCTGTTGGTGCGCCAGCCGCATTCCCGCCAGACTCGCGGTTCGGTGTCAGCCGCCAGTCAGCTCAGAAACGAGCTGCTCGGCCCGCTCGGCCTGCCCCGTCTGCCTGAGGAGCTCGATGAGCTCGCCCGCGACGAGCAGCCGCTCCTTGCGCTGCTTCGCCGCGGTGAACCCCTCGAATGCTGACTCGAGACCCCACACAGCCGCCTCGGTATCGCCACGGTCCACGTGCACTTTCCCCGCAAGCCAGAACGCATGCGACGCGTCAGCGAGCATCCCGAGTTGGGCGAACTCTTCCCCGGCGCGCAACGCTTCGGCGGCCGCCCGCCCACTGTCGAGGTCCTGGCCGAACACCCCACCCCGTGTTGCCGCGAGCGCGCGGGCAAGCGTGTCGCGCAGCGTCGCTCGCTCAACGAGCCACTCCTGCCGCCGCCGCTCGGCAAGCTCATCTGAGAGCCCCGTCGCGTCAAAGTCTCCGTGCGCAGCAAGCGCAGCCGCTGTCGCCGTGATCTGCGGCTCAGGGTCGTTCATGCGCGCTGCCACTGGCGCCCACGCAGCGAGCACCGCCGCGAGGGTGCCGGCATCCGCGCCGCCTGAGGCGAGCAGCGGCACCGCGCTAGCGAAGCACTCGTGTGCGCGCACCTCGTCCTGGTGAAGCGCTGCGCACTGTCCTGCTTCAGCGGCGGCGAGGCCGGCGCGTTCGATCCACCCGTCGGATTCAAGCGCTGCGGCTGCGCTCACATAGTCACGCACTGCTGCCGCATAGTCCTTGCGCGCTGCCGCTTCTTCGGCTCTCGCGAGCAGCCCTTCAGCGTCGACGACCGGCTCGCCATCGCCTGCACCAGAGGCCGCCGGTGCGGCACCGCGTTCAGTGAGCTTGTCCCAGAGTTTGCCGAGCACAGAACCGCGACCAGCCTGGCCCGTCGACCCATTGACGGCGTTGGGTGCTGCGTCCGGGTGGGTTGCAGCCGCACCGTTCCGAGCGGTTCCCGAGCCCGCGGCCGATTGTGCGCTCTCGGCCCCCAGCTCGGCCGGAACCGACTCAGGCGCGGGCTCAGGCACGGGCTCGAGCGGCTGAGGAGCGAGGGTCGCACCGAGCGACCGGTTAAGCAGCTCCGCGTAGTAGTGAGAATCCGAGCGCGCATCGAGCGCCCTCGCGTGGTCACCCGCCCGCCGCGTCGCCCATGCGTGCAGCTCGGCAACGGTGGCATCGCTGCTCGTGCCCTCGAGCACAATCCCGGTGCCGAGATCGCCGCGATCAAGGTTCGCGGAAAGCCCCGCGATGAGCCCGAGCAAGAAGCGCAGATGCTGCAGCGGAGACGAGGCCTCGGTGACGAGTTCCCGGTAGTCCCCGCGCAATTCCCTGAGCGCCCGCTCGATCTGGCCGCCTCGAGCGAGCAGTTCGAAGCTCTGCCCGCGGGACGCAGCGAGGTCACGGTTCGCGCTAGTCTCGCTCGCTGCGGCCTGCCTGTGGAGTTGGAGGGCGGCAGCAGAGTCACCGGTGAGCAACGCCGCGAGCGCGGTCGCATGAAACGTCTTCGCTGGCTCGATATTGCACTTGCCGTCCTGCGTGAGTCCGAGCGCGAGGGCCTCGTCGAACCGCCCCTGCTCGACGAAGAAATCTGTCTGCCTGCCGATGACGCAGGCGCGGCAATCGTCGAACACGTCGCGCTGGTTCGTTACCCACGCTGTCCTCGCGTCTTCCGCACCGGGCGAGCCCGACTGCCAGGCCCAGCCGAAGCGCGCGGCGCGCACCGCTGACAGCCCGCTTCCCTGCAGCTCAAACCGGCGTTGCATGTCGTCGAGGAACGCCTCAGCTTGTGCCCTCGTGATCTGCGGGTAATCGGCAAGGTCGCCGGCAACCCATTTGAACTCCCAGAACAGGTTGTGTTCGTCGCTCTCGTCAAACAGTTCGGGGCTCGCATCCCACAGCCTGAGTGCGCGGGCAAACGTGACGAACGACTTCGCGCCTTCGCCGCCAAAGGTGTACGCCTCGACGAGATCAAGCAGCGCCTCGGCGAGGTGCTCACGCGGCCCCTCAGCATCGATCTTGCGCGCGACGGCCTCCGCAGCTGCTGTGCGGGCCGTACCGTATGGCATGTGCCGGATATTGTGGAGCTGTTCCGCGACAGACATAGCGTTCCTCAGGAGTCGGAGTTCGGGAGTTCGGTTGATGGGCTCGGGCTCTCGAGCGCGGCGCCGAGCAGCACACCGAGCGAGTCCGACAGCGCTGCCGACTCAGCCGAGCGCAGCCCCTCACCCGCGAGCATCACCGCCGAGAGGTAGAGCGAGCGCAGTCCAGCGTCGAAGATCTCGCCTCCTGGAGCCGCGAGGAGCCGGCGCGCGACCGGCGAGCGGTCGTTGAGCACGAGCGTACGCGTGCGCACGTGTGTGTCCCCCGCGAACGAGTCCAGCAGCCCGTCCCAAAGATCCGGGGCCTCGCTGCGTTCCCTGTCAAGGTCACGTCGGTGCTCCCCCTCTGAGTCGCGCAGCAGGACGGCAGGCACGCTCTCCGGTTCGAAGGATCGGAGGATCGCGTCGCAGTCGGCCTCGGCGAGGACGCCCCGCGCCGTGCTCAGTGCGCCGGCAGCGGCCATCTCACGTTCAATGCCCGGCATTCCGAGCACCTGCACGAGGTCGGCGGAAGACAGCTCGCGCACCCGCCAGCCAGGCAGGGCGGCGAGCTTCGCCAGCAGGTCAGCGTCGTACACGTAGCCGGCGTTCACGACAACGAGGCCCTGCGCGCGCGCAACGGCGGCAACCCGGTGGAACGCTTCGGTCGTCGACGTGTAGACGAGTTCGCCCTGCTCGGCGACTGCTGCGAGCGTCATCGGCCCGTCGCTCGTCTCGAACGGGAGCACTTCCGACACGAGCGAAAGCATCGCTGAGTCTGTGAGGGCGAGGGCGCGCAGCGCAAGGTGATGCGTCTCGAGCACCTTGCGTGCGAGCTGGCTTGGCTGGCGGAGCGTGTCGAGCGCCCAGCGCTTGACCTGCTCTCCGAGCGCCTCACGCACGCCAAGCAGGATCTCGTCGTCGTGGAGCTGTTCGCGCGAGGCCGTCGGCGAGAGAGTGTCGCTGTCGATGACCGCCCGCGTAAAGAAGGACCACTCGGGAAGCACGCGGTCGGAGCGGGAGCTGAGCAGCATGCGCTTCATGTAGACCCGGTGCTGGCCGGAACCCGGGGTCACCGCCTGCGGCAGAATAAATGCGACACCGCTCACACCGGCGACCGGCAGGTCGAGGTCGATATGACCGAGCGGGGTGAACCCGAACGTGCGCTCGCAGTACTCCGCGAGGGCGCGCGAGCGCGCCGATCCGCTCGGATATGCGATACGCCAGGGCAGCTCCGGTTCGGTGATCCGCCGCCACACGTCAGTGCCGCCGTCGACGGGGACGAGCATCGCGACGTCAAACGGGAGCAGGGACCCGTACTCGCGGGCGAGCTCGAGCACCGTCTCGTTGGCGAGCCAGTGGGCGGCGTCGCGCCTGGCGGTCAGCCGCACGGTCGTCCCGACCGGGATCTCCGCATCAGTGTGCGCGAGCTCGGTGACGTCGAAGGTGCCGTCGGCTCGCCCCTCCCACCGGATTGGCACAGCCCCGGGTTTCGCGGAGCGCGAGGTGAACTCGATCTGTTCGGCAACCATGAACGCTGCGAGCATGCCAATGCCGAACTGCCCGATAAACTCTGCGCGCCCCGCCCCGAGCACACTGTCGCGCTTGGAGGAACGCCCAATCGTCGCGAGCAGTTCGGTCGCCTCGTCAGCTGTGAGCCCGACGCCGGTATCTGCGACCTCGAGTGTGGCGGCACCGGCAGCATCACTGCCGGTGCGCAGGCGGATCGTTGACGGCGCCGCCGGGTCCAGGGCAGCGCGCGCCGTGACAGCGTCGACGGCGTTTTGAATGAGCTCGCGAAGATACACCTGCGGACCTGAATACAGGTGCCGCGAGAGCAGATCGACCATGCCTGAGAGGTCGACTTGGAAACGTTCGGACACTGGGTTCCTATGCTCGTGCTTGGCTGGATGTACTGCGGCGGAACCTACTCCGTCGGCTTTGCCTTCTCCCAGGCCTCAGGGAACAGCTCGTTCATGCGCTCGAAGCCCGACATGCTCGTGTTCACCACGCAGAGCAGATGCTGCGACAGCTGCTCGTCAGTGAGACCGTGCTCGTAGTCAACATTGAGTTCCGCGTTGATGCGGACAGCGCCCGTGTCATCGCGCGCAACGTACATCTTTGGCCACAACTTGTCGCGGTTCCACTCGTTGACCGCTTCGAGCGCCTGGGTGTATTCGGCCTCGCCGAGCACCCCGCGCCAGAATCCGCGCACGCAGAGCAGCTCGTCGTTGTCACCGTTCACAAAGAAGAAGAACGAGCCGTATTCCCAGCCGCCGCCGATATCGCCATCGGAGTCAACGTTGTATGACCAGCCCGCCTGCTCAAGCGCATGCTTGATGCGATCCTTCGAGAGGGGCTTGAGGGCTCCCCCCGCTGCCGGAACAGGTGCGTCTTTCGTGAAAAAACCCATGCTTCGCATTCCCTTCAAGTCGGTGTATCCAGTCTACGAGTTCCCGCCGACCTTTCACGTTTTCGACTACTGGAAGACGGTGATGCCGTAGAGAACAAACACAAACAGGTGCGCTGCGCCGTGCAATGCCGTGACTCTCCGACCGAAGAAGGTGGTGAGGGTAAGCAACAGCGATACCCCGAGCAGCAGCAGGTTCGTAGCGCCCTCACCAAGGGTGACGGTCTGCCCGGTGAGCAGGCCGATGGTGAGCACCGCGGGGATCGTGAGACCAACGGTCGACACGAGTGCGCCGTGGCAGAGGTTACTCACTCGCTGAATCTCCCCTGCGAGCGCCGCACGGATCGCGGTAATCGTCTCGGGCAGGAAGACGATCATGGCGATGATGATCCCCGAAAGCGCCACCGGCGCACCGAGACGGTCGAGTCCGTCATCCAGCAGCGCTGCCATGTCATGCGAGAGCAGCACGATCGGCACGACCATGGCGACGAGCAACAAGCCACGTGCGATGAGTTCCGGCTTGTGATTCGCCAGCGCGTCGGCCAGTTGACTCGTCTGGGCGTCCGGCGTGAGTTGCTCCGCGCCCAGCTGAGGGTTGGCAGGGACACCCGTTAGCGCGGCGCCAGCCCGTTGGTCGGCCACCGCAACAACCTCCTGGAAGTCTGCGCGCTGCGCCCCCATCTGACGCGCAAGGAAGAACGCATAGAGCACGACGGTGAGCGCAATAATCGGGATGGCCTGCGCGGGCGTGTACGCCCCGTCATCCCCGATCAGCGCCGGGAGCGCGAAGGCCACGGTGATCAGTGCAACGAGCAGCGACAGGTACGCCGAGACGCCGCTCTTATTGGGCCGCATGTCGCGGTGTTTGAAGCCGCCAACGAGGAGCGCTGTTCCGATGACGAGGTTCAGGATAATCATCGCGACCGCCATCACCGAGTCGCGCGCGATCGTCGCGTGCTCCCCCGGCCCCAGCATCACAGCGGAAATGAGGATGACTTCGATGAGCACGATCGAGAGCGTGAGCACCAGCGTGCCATACGGATCCCCGAGCTTCTCGGCGAGGTGCTCGGCTTCGGTGACGACACCTGACGCCGCGGCCAGAATCACCGCGACAATAGCCGCGAGCACGGTGAACAGCACGGGAGTAGACAGCGCACCGTTCAGAGCGCCTCCCGCGACGGTGAGCGCCACGAAGCTGCCCCAACCCAGAACAAGCTTGATGATTGCCGAGCGCGTGAACACGCTCTTGATGACGGATGTGGTGGACATATGTTTGCCCCTCTGCGAGGCCGTCCCCACTCAGCACGCAGCCACCGGGTCGTCCCAGTGGCACTGTCACTGCCAATTATAGCGCTTTGCGCTTCATTTGGCACTCTAGCCGGGGGTCTATCCATGGGAGACAGCCGGGGCGGGCGCTGCTCCAGCGGTAGACTGATTCGGTGCCCAAACAGCCAGCAACACCGCCCGCGAATACGCCGCAGCGGGTTCGGTTGCCGTTCGAAGTGTGGGCGCTTGTCGCCGGCGGCTTCACCGTCGCGCTCGGCTACGGTGTCGTTGCCCCGGCGATCCCGCAGTTCGCGCTTGAGTTCAACGTCAGCGCCTTCGCCGCCTCGGCGATTGTCAGCGCGTTCGCGCTCATGCGGCTCGTCGGCGCCCCGCTCGCGGGGTGGATCGTTGGGCGATTTGGCGAGCGCGCGACGTACACAACGGGCCTACTCGTCGTCGCGGCTTCGACGGGGGCTGCCGCCTTCGCGATGAACTATCCGCAGTTCCTCGTGCTCCGCGGCCTCGGCGGCCTGGGATCTGCGATGTTCAGCGTTGCGGCGACCGCGCTGCTCGTCGAAGCGAGCCCGCCGCAGGGCCGCGCCAGGGTCGCAAGCATCAACGCGGCAAGCTTCCTGCTCGGTGGCCTGCTCGGCCCGGTGCTCGGCGGCATCGTCGCGAGCTACGGGCTCCGAGCACCATTCATCTTCTACTTTTTCACACTGGTCGCTGCCGCGATCGTCGTCACCATCGCCCTGCGAAGCAAGCACGCGCTGCCGCAGCGAGCACCGGGGTCGCGTGTCGTCGGTGAAGAGATCAGCCTGCGCGAGGCGCTGCGCATGCCTACCTTCCGCACGCTGCTGTTCTCCGCGTTCTCATTCGGGTGGACGTCGTTCGGCGTACGGGTCTCACTCATTCCGATCTTCATCGCTGTCGTGTTCTCCGGCGACGCCCCTACCGCGGCGTGGGTGCTCGCAGCGTATGCCGCAGGCAATGCACTCTTCATCTTCCCGTCAGGGCGTTGGAGCGACACGATCGGGCGGGCGCCGATCCTCATCACCGGTTTCGTGTTGCTCGCGGCAGCATTCGCCGCGTTCCCCTTCTCGGGCTCACTCATCATCGCCATGGCGGTGATGGTGCTCGCCGGCGTTGGCTCAGCCCTCGCGAACCCTGGACACCAGGCGGTGCTCGCCGACGTGATGGGCAAGCGCAGGGGCGGCATGGTCGTTTCCAGCTACTCGATGGCCTCCGACCTCGGAGGCGTGCTCGGTCCGCTCGTGGCGGGCGCCATCGTCGATTTCGCCGGATTCGGCTGGGCGTTTGGGGTGACCGCGGGGCTGCTGTGCGCAGCCGCGCTCGCCTGGACCGCGACCGCGAAGCAGACCGAGGCGCTCAGCAGGGCGTAGCTGCGCGCAGCTGCGAGTCGTTGCGCGCAGCTACGCGCAGAACCTACTCGCCCTCGAGGTCGTCCACCCCTGGGAGCCAGCTCAGGCCAGGAACGCCCCAGCCGCGCTTGCGCGCGATCTTCTGCGCAGCACGGTTCTCGGGGTGCACGAGACGGTCAACGTAGAGCAGCCCGTCGAGGTGGTCGTACTCGTGCTGCATGATGCGCGCGAACCAGCCACTCGCTTCGATCTCAAACGGTTTGCCGTCGATGTCTTGTGCACGCAGCAGTGCGCGGGGCGATCGGCGCAGCGCGAAGCGCTCACCGGGGAATGAGAGACATCCCTCGACCTCGTCGTCTTCTGGCAGGCCAGGCTCGAGCGGCGCGATCCACAGTTCAGGGTTGATCGCAACGCCCTCGGCCGGTGCCTCGTCCTGGTCCTCATACATCCACACGAACAGGCGCTGCCCAATGCCGACCTGCGGGGCCGCGAGGCCAACGCCGGGGGCTGCAACGGTCGTCTCGAACATGTCGTCTACGAGCGTGCGCAACTTCGCATCGAACTCGGTGACGGGAGCAGCCTTGCGGTGCAGCACGGGCTCGCCACAGATGGTGATTGGGAGAATAGCCATGACGGCAAGCCTACCGGCGCGGATAGACTGGGCCTGACCGTATCCCCGCTCAAAGGAGTCATCTTGTCGAACGCCCCCGCAGAACAGATCGTCTGGATCGACTGCGAAATGACCGGGCTTGACACCGATAACGACGGGCTGTGTGAGATCGCCGTGATCGTCACTGACTTCGACCTGAAGCCACTCGACTCCGGTTTCGATATTGTCATCAACCCTGGCGAGGCCGCAATGGCGCACATGAACGATTTCGTGCGCAACATGCACGAGACCTCCGGGCTGCTCCCCCGCATCGCGGCTGGCGTGACTCCGGCCGATGCTGAGGCGCAGGTGATCGAATACATCAACCGCTTCGTGCCAGAGGGCCGCCGCCCGCTGGTAGCTGGAAACACGATCGGTATGGACCGCCGCTTCGTTGCGAAGTACATGCCAACGCTTGAGGAACGGCTGCACTACCGCTCGATCGACGTGTCCACCATCAAGGAGCTCTCGCGCCGCTGGTATTCGAGCGCGTACTACGCAGCACCAGACAAGCGCGGCGGCCACCGGGCCCTCGCAGACATCGCAGAGTCCATCCAGGAGCTCGCCTACTTCCGCGGCACCGTGCTCGTTGATGGCAAGGGGCCAGACTCGAAGACGTCGAAGAAGATCGCGGGCGCAGTGAGCGAACAGTACGCGCCGCTCATCGACGCCGAGCCAGCGGCACAGGACACCACAGCTTCACCAACGGCATAGCCGAGTGCGTGCTGGGACCCGCATCCAGCACGCAGACATGCCGTGATTCATCCCGCGAATTGGCAACGCGCACGAGCGTGGGATATGCTTGTCAGGTTGCCAAGTGAGCTTGCTCGCTCGGTCGCATGGTGGCTATAGCTCAGTCGGTAGAGCACCGGCTTGTGGTGCCGGTGGTCGCGGGTTCAAGTCCCGTTAGCCACCCCAAGTAATCGAGGCCCACACTCGCTCGGAGAAATCCCAGCGAGTGTGGGCCTCGGTCGTTTCCCCGAGCAGCCCAGCACGCACTGTCGCCCGAGCGTTGAGGCGAGTAGCCCCTCGCCCACCGGCGCACTACCCTCGCGCGATCCACCTCCGCCGGAGCGACCGGCGCACGATCCACCGGCTCGTTGGACACGCGCGGCGTGTACACTCGAGCCGTGCCCATCTCAGATCGCTCGGCCGCCCTCTCGGCGGCCTGAACCCAGTTCCCAGCCGCCGCTCCCCCGAACCCTCGGAGCGGCGCAGACTGCGCCCTCCGACTCACTCCGGAAGCGGTCAATGCACACCCCATCTTCTGCGGCACGCAACGCGCGGCCCGCACTCGTCATCGCGGCCGTCCTCACGACGTCGCTCATCTTCCCACTCTCGATCACCGGCCCGGCCGCCGCGCTCCCGCACCTGACAGCGGAGTTCGACGCGGCTCCGCTGCTGCCGTGGATCGTCACGGCCTACAACGCTGCCTTCGCGGCATTCCTCCTGCTCGGCGGGCTCCTCGCTGACTGGCTGGGAGTGCACCGGATCTACGCCATCGGCGTGTGCCTCTTCGCGGCCGCCGCGGGCGCGCTCGCACTCGGCTCAACCCCCGAACTCCTCGTGGTCGCGCGCGCCATTGCCGGCGTCGGTGCGGCCGCGGCAACCACGGGCGGCACCGCGCTGCTCTCCAACGCAGCGGGGCCGGAGCGTCGCGGCCGAGCGTTCGGTGCCCTTGGCACCATCATGGGCGCTGGCCTCGCATTCGGCCCCCTCCTCAGCTCGCTCGTCGTCGGCCATCTCGGGTGGCGGGGCGTGTTCGCGGTGCCCGCAGTGCTCGCCGCGATCGCTCTTATCTTGCTTGCATGCGCGGGTTCGTTCCAGCGGGCGCCGCGACTGCCCCGACCAGCGCTCGGATCGGCGCTGCTCTTTACTGGTGCGTTCCTTGCGCTCACCGTCGGCGTCGGCGAGATCCCCCCACGGGGTCTCGGCGACCCGCTTGTGGCCACGGCGCTCGGGGGCGCGCTACTGCTCTGCGTCGCCTCCGCGACGTTGGGACGCGCAGCCGCATCGCCCCTCGTGCCCGCCGCACTGCTGCACTCGCGGCAGTTCCTCGCGCTCGTAACCGCTGCCGGGGCGCTCATGGCGGTCTTCGTTCCATTAGTCGTGTTCCTCCCCCTTGCGCTCTCCGAACGCGGAGCGGGCGAGGCAGCGGTCGCGACGCTCGCGCTCACTGTGCCGACCGTGGTGCTCCCGAGTGTCGGCGCCAGGCTCGCGAGGCGCATCTCCCCAACCTGGCTTGCCTGCCTCGCGCTCGGCCTCGCGGCAGTGGGTCTAGGCACGACCGCGATGAGCCTCGGACTGCACGGGAATCTCACGGCGCTCGCGACGAGCCTCCTCGCAGTCGGCGCGGCCGTTGGCCTCACGTCCGGCGTGCTCGACGGGGCAGCCCTCGCGGCAGTTCCAGAGCGAGTGTCGGCGAGCGCCGCCGGGGTGCTCAACACGGCACGACTCGCGAGCGAGACAATCGCTCTGGCCGTCGCGGGGGCGCTGATCCTCGGCGCGTCCGTGTCACCCGACGTCGCCCTAGCCCCCGTCGCGGGTGGCCTCGCCGGGCTTGCACTGCTCGCGCTCACAGGGGTGGTTGTGCTCGCCCGAGCACCGGGGCGCGGCTAAGCGAGGCTGGGGGTGGTCGCGGTCGACAGAGCTCCGCGATCCTCGGTCCGCAACCGGCGAACCGCGATCCACGCCCCTCGCCCCTCGCCCCTCGCCTGGCGATATCCATGAAAACTGCAGTAAGTCGTGAGTTTTCGCGAGATTTTGAGTGAGAAACGGCAGATCTCATGCGTAACGCGCGCGGGTCAGTCCAACCGGCGAGGCCGAGCCGTGCTCGGGGCGCGCTAGAGCTACGCAGGGGCCGAGGCTAGGCTCGGGGCATGACGACTCTCGAACGCTTCGACCCGACCGGAATTCAGCGCGTCCTCTGCATCGTGGCGCACCCAGACGACATGGAATATGGCGCTTCGGCGGCCGTCGCCGAATGGACCTCGCAGGGCATCGAGGTCTCCTACCTACTACTCACCGCCGGGGAGGCAGGCATGCGTGACCGCGCGCCTGAGGAAGTCGGGCCGCTGCGGTCAGAGGAGCAGCGCGCGGCGTGCGAGATCGTCGGGGTGAGCCGACTGACGATTCTCGACTTGCCTGATGGCCTGCTCGAGCACTCGGTCGAAACACGGCGCAGAATCGCGAACGAGATCCGCTTCTCCCGCCCCGACGCCGTCGTCACGATGACGTGGGACCTCGAAGCAGGCTGGGGCCTGAATCACGCAGATCATCGCGCAACAGGCCTCGCAGTCGTCGACGCGATCCGCGATGCCGACAATCCGTGGCTGTTCCGCGAACAGCTCAGCGACGGGCTCACCGCGTGGAAGACCACCTGGCTGCTCGCGACCGCCCACCACCCAGATCACGCGATCGAAGTATCGGCGGAATCGCTCGAGCGCGGTATCGCCTCACTCGCCGCGCACCGGGAGTACCTCGCGGCGCTCCCGGATCACCCGACTCCGGAGGATCTCGTCACGGGTGTGCTCACCTCCGGGGGCGAGCACGCTGGAGTGCCATACGCGCTTCCCGTGCACGCGTACCGGATGGGCTAGCGGGGGCCGGCTTCGCCGCCCAGGAGCGCCTGCCGGGGCCCTTTGGGCGCGCGCCCCAGGCCCCGGGCGCACCGGCCTAGCTGCGGCCATCCGCACAGGCAACGCCGTGGCGCGTGCCGCGTTCAGTGCCCTGATGCGAATTCCTCACAGATTCTTGCGGCGGCGCACGGGCCAAGCCGCTAGGGTGAAAGCATGCTCGATGTGTCACGCGATGAGTTTGAGGCTCTGGTCTCCGACGGCCTTGACACGCTTCCAGACGAAATGCTCGACCAGCTCGACAACGTCATCTTCCTCGTCGAGGACACTCCGCCAGACGGCGCTGACACGCTGGGGCTCTACGAGGGCTTCTCCCTCGCTGAGCGCGAGGTCTATGGCTACGGCGAAGAGCCAGACCGCATCACGCTCTTCCGGTTGAACCTTCTCGCTCACTGTGTGGATCACGACGAGCTGGTCAGCGAGATCAGGGTGACTCTCGTGCACGAGGTCGCCCACTTCCTTGGTCTCAGCGAGGAGCGCATTCACGAGCTGGGGTGGGGATAGTGGTCGAGCACATTCCTGACGTTGAGCGGAGCCCCCGCGGGGAGGGGTCAATAGCTGTGGCCCCCGCGAAGCCTTGGCGCACGATCGTCTGGGACGATCCCGTCAACCTCATGTCGTATGTCAGCTATGTCTTCCGCTCCCACTTCGGGTTTTCTACGGAGCGCGCAGAGGAACTCATGCTCCGTGTCCACAGCTTTGGCCGCGCAGTCGTAGCGGAGGGCAGCCGCGAAGCGATGGAGCTGCACGTTGAAGCCATGCACGAGTACGGCCTGTGGGCTACGGCTGAGCCGGAGGGCGACTCGTGAAGCTCCGGCCGGGCGACGGCGGAATCGAGATCCTGTTCGCCCCGGAAGAAGTCGGCGTGCTCGGCCAGCTCGTGCAGCAGCTCATCCTCCTCCTCGAGAGCCACAGCAACACGCCGTTCGATCCCGATCCACTGTTCGCAAGCCTCGAGGTTGGCGGAACGGATGAGACGCCGGAGGATCCGGCGCTTGCGCGGCTGCTCCCTGATGCATTTGCAGACGCAGCTGACGCAGCGAGTTTCCGGCGCGTCACCGAGCAGGGTCTCCTCAACCGCAAGCTCCAGGATGCGATGCGGGTCATCGCTGATCTCACTGTCACACCCTCGGACGCCGGTGAGCTAGAGTTCGCTGCCCGGGAATCGTCTCCGGGAGCCCACGGAGATCGCGGCGACGGCAACGTTGATGCGACCTCACCGGACGGCGCAGCGGCATACGTCGACACCGATGATGAGGACGGGCACCACTTCATCGATGGCTCCGCTGTGGCGGTAAACATTACGCAGGAGTCGTTTCCAGCGTGGGCCCGCACCGTCACCGCCCTGCGTCTCGCCATGGCGGCGCGCATCGGGCTTGAACGCGAGGCAGACTACGACCGGCTCATCGACGCGGACGCGACGCGCGGTACCGTCCTTGTCTACGACTGGCTCGCTGCGCTGCTCGAAGCCGTACTCGCCCTCGGAAACGCGAGCGACGAGACCTGAGCTGACTTGCGCGGACGCGTGCGGCTGGCTAACGCGGACGCATGCTGGGCGCTGCCGTTGCGACCGACCGCTCTGGCTGGGGAGCTGAGCTCCGTGAAGAACGAGCTTCGGGCTTACCCGGGGTCTTGCAGGGACCGCGGGTCAACCACGTCGTCGCGACCGCCGAGCAACCGCGCGGACGTGAGCCCTGCAGCGCCGAAGCGCTCGCGCACCTCGTCCACTGCTGAATCGACTGCCCGCCACTGCTCATCGTCGTCCCAGAGCGCCTGCCCGTCGCTGCCCGATGGCAGCAGCTGTTCGGCTCGCACCCCGATCAGCCGAACGGGTCGCGCCGGCCTGCCGTCTGGCGATAGCGCATCGAAGAGCTCGCGTGCCGTCCGGTAGATGCGCTGCGTTGCGTTCGTTGGTTCTTGAAGCGTGCGCGATCTCGTGACGGTCTCGAAGGTGTCCCAGCGCACTTTGATCGCCACCGTCCGAGCTTCGAGGTCGGCGTCACGCAGCCGCTCCGCGGTTCTCGTCGCGAGCCGCAAGAGCTCCCGTTCGAGTTTCTCCTGGTCGGCGACGTCGGTCGCGAAGGTTTCCTCGTGCCCGATGCTCTTCTCGGCCCGCGACGTCTCGACCCCGCGCGCGTCACGTCCGTTGGCGAGCTCGTGCAGGCGTTCGGCGCTCGCGTTTCCGACCGTGCTTCGCAGGGATGCGAGCGGCTCCCGCGCGAGGTCGCCGATCGTGTGGATCGCCCGAGCCTTAAGCGCCCGCTCCGTGGCAGCACCTACGCCCCACATCGCCCCGATGGGGAGCGGGTGCAGGAACTCGATGGTCCGCGCGGGTGGGATCTCAAGAATCCCGTCGGGTTTTGCTCGCTGGGATGCGAGCTTCGCGACGAACTTGGTTCCGGCAAGGCCGACGGAGACGGGCAGGCCGGTGCGCTCGAGCACGCGCTCTCGGATTTGCCGTGCAATCTCAAGCGGTTCCCCGAACAGGGCTACTGAGCCGGCGACATCCAGGAATGCCTCATCGATGCTGAGCGGTTCAACGAGCGGGGTGAACTCCCGGAATATCGTCATGACGGCGCGGGAAGCGAGGCGGTATTTCTCGTACACGGGTTCCACGAGCACCAGTTGTGGGCACAGCTGCTTTGCACGACCGACGGGCATGGCGGATCGCACCCCGAATCGCCTGGCCTCGTAGCTGGCGCTCGAAACCACCGACCTCGCGGTGTCGTGCGCTGCGGCAACGGGAAGGCCTTTGAGTTCTGGGCGGTCGAGGAGTTCGACGGACACGAAGAACGCGTCCATGTCGACGTGCAGCATCGACGGCGTCGTTCTCAGTCCTGTTCCCACCACTCAATCACACCACATACCGCCGACACTCGGCACCACCGCCTGCCAGAATCACTCGGCGGCGAGCACGAGTCGCGCGAGTGCCTCATCCACGACGACGTCGGTGATGAGTTTGGCCGCGAGCGCGCCTCTGAGGCTGTCGCGCTTTGTCGAGCCCGAGACCACGCAGATGCGCTGCGGCGCACGTCGCACTGCGTCAAATGCTGGTCCGCTTGACCTGTCGTTCACGGGGATCCCCGCCGTGCTTCCATCAATGCGGAAGAACCTGCTCGCGCAGTCGCCGACGACCCCTTCGGCCGCGAGCTGACTCAGGTCTTCCGCCCCGAGATAGCCGCCTGCGTAGATGTGGGAGCGGGGATCCCCAATGCGGGATCCGAGGCCAAACACGAAGAGGTTTGCTGCGGCCTGCATATCGAGCACGCGGGCAACGGACCGTTCCCGCCAGAGCGCCTCGCGGGTCGCAGGGTCGTCAAAGATTGCGGGTACGGCAAGTTGGAACACCTCAGCGGATAGCTTCTCGGCGAAGCCTCCGAGCAGCTCCGTGGTGTACTGCACGCCAGTGGAGTACACGTTGGCTGCCCCGTTCATCTGCACGAGCTGCACCCCCGGTTTGCTCGTCGCCGGAAGGTGCTTCGTGACGGCGGTCATCGTTGATCCCCACGCAACGCCGACGATCGAGCGCGGCTTCACGCTCGCGGCAATGAGGTGGGCTGCGGCCTGCGCTGTGCGGTCGAGCAGTTCGGCCTCGGAGAGTTTGCCAGGCACCGGGACAACGTGCGCTACGACGCCGAAACGCTCAGCAAAGCGCTGCTCGATGCGCGAGCGGGCCTCCTGTGGCGAATGGATCCGAATCTCAACGAGCCCTGAGTCGCGCGCGTAGCTGAGCAGTCGTGACACCGAGGAGCGGGAGACGCCGAGCTCCTTCGCGATCGCTTCCATCGTGAAGTCTTGCCGATAGTACAGCTGCGCTGCGGCAAGCGCCTCGCGCATTTTCACACTTTTTCGTTCCTCGACCACGCAACGCCCTTCGGTTCCCGACCAGTCTTGCACATATGTCCAGCGGCTTTGCAATTCAGTGCACTTTACGAGCATGCTGAGTGGAGGACCACAGAAAGGCCGAATGTACATGGATGCCAGCCACGATTCCCTGCGCGCAAACGTTGTGCAGCTTCGCTCACGCCCCACCGCAGATGTGCTCATCATTGGCGCTGGCATTAACGGCATCGCTACCTTCCGCGACCTCGCACTCCAGGGGGTCGACGTTGCACTCGTCGAGCGCGGCGACTTTGTCTCCGGCGCCTCCTCAGCGTCGAGCCACATGATCCACGGCGGCATCCGCTACCTTGAGAACGGTGAGTTTCGGCTCGTCAAGGAGTCCGTAACTGAGCGCAACCGGCTGCTCCGCACCGCCCCACACTACGTGCGGCCGCTCGAGACCACGATCCCGATCTTCTCGACCCTCTCAGGCATTCTTTCTGCACCGTTCCGCCTTCTCGTCACCCACGGACGCGGCAAGCCGCGCGAGCGCGGCGCAGCGCTCATCAAGATGGGCCTCACGATGTACGACACGTTCTCCCGCGACGGCGGACACGTGCCACGCCACCGCTTCCTCGGCAAGAAGAAAGCGCTTGCCGAGCTGCCAGCGATGAACACAGACATCAAGTACACCGCAACCTACTACGACGCATCGATGCACGACCCCGAGCGGCTTGCGCTCGACGTCATGCACGACGGCGAGGTAGCCGGCGGCGATCGCGCACGCACCGCGAATTACCTGAGCGCCGCAGGAATGAACGGCAGCAGCGTGACGCTTCGCGACGAGACGACGGGCGAGGAATTCGATTTCACCGCACGTGTCGTGCTCAACACAAGCGGCCCATGGACCGACATCACGAACGCTGCGCTCGGCGAGCAGACCGGCTTTATGGGCGGCACAAAGGGCTCCCACATTGTCCTCGATCACCCTGAGCTGCTCGAGGCTACGCGAGGCCGCGAGATCTTCTTCGAGCACTCCGACGGCCGCATCGTCCTCATCTACCCGCTCAAGGGCCGCGTTCTCGTCGGCACCACAGACATCAACGCTGACCCAGCGAAACCGGTCGTGTGCACCGACGAAGAGGTCGATTACTTCATCGACCTCATTGGCAATGTCTTCCCCGCAATCGCCGTCGACCGGACCCACATCGTGTACTCCTTCTCCGGCATCCGCCCGCTCCCGCATCACGACGACACCGCACCCGGCTTCGTCTCCCGCGATTACCGCATCGTGCAGTCAGACACACTCGGTGTGCCGATGCTCAGCCTCGTTGGCGGCAAGTGGACCACATTCCGCGCGCTCGCAGAACACCTGGCGAACGACACCATGCAGCTGCTCGGCCGCCAGGGCAAAGTCAGCACGGCCTCGCTCGCAATCGGCGGAGGCAAGGGCTTCCCCGCGGACGCCGACGCCCGCCTCCGGTGGGTAGCCGAACACGCAGACGGACGCGACTCGGCTCGCGTTGAAGCGCTTCTCGAACGCTACGGCACCCGGGCGACCGAAGTGCTCGAGGCCACCCCCGAGACCGATGCTGAGCTCGCGGAGCTCCCCGGCTACACCGCGGCAGAGCTCGCACACCTCGCGGCAACTGAGCAGGTCGTCCACCTTGACGATCTCCTGCTCCGCCGAACCTCCGTCGCGTTTGTCGGGGGCCTCACCGAGGATCGGCTCCGCGTCGCAGCCAGCGCGATCGCCCCTGCTCTCGGATGGGACGCAACCAGGGAGGCCGCTGAGGTCGAGCGCACCGTCGAGCTGCTGCGCCGTTCGCACCGCATCGATGCGACAGCTGGCGGAAGCTTCATTGCTGCTTGAGTAGCGACTCCGCTTGCCTTGCTCAGGCAAGCGCAGAGGATACGCTGGGGTGACCGGCAGGCGGATCTGCGCCTGCTGACCGGGCCACCCCAGCTGCAACAGCAGGGCAAGCCACCCCAGTAACCCGCCCCACAAAGCCACACCGCCCACACCCCACACAGCCGCACCGCTCCCCCATCCCAGCCCTTCAGCTCCACTCGCTGCACCATCGCAGCCGCATAAGGAACACACCATGTCTGACTACGTCGTCGCCATCGATCAGGGAACAACATCCACGCGAGCGATCGTGTTTGATCGCACGGGTTCGATCATTTCGGTCGGGCAGAAGGAACACGAGCAGATCATGCCGCAGGCGGGCTGGGTCGAACACGACGCTGCCGAGATCTGGCAGAACGTGCAGGAAGTCATCGGCATCGCCCTCGGACGGGCTGACCTCACCAGGCACGATGTCGCGTCGATCGGCATCACCAATCAGCGCGAAACCACGGTGGTGTGGAACCGCAAAACAGGTGAGCCGGTGTACAACGCGATCGTTTGGCAGGACACCCGCACGCAGGACATCGTCGACCGGCTTGCGGCTGACGGCGGGACCGACCGTTTCAAGCCGGTAGTCGGGCTGCCGCTCACCACATACTTCTCGGGTAGCAAGATCGCGTGGATCCTCGAAAACGTAGAGGGCGCCCGCGCCGCCGCAGAAGCCGGGGACCTGCTGTTCGGCACGACCGACTCCTGGGTGGTGTGGAACCTCACTGGCGGCCCAGACGGGGGCAAGCACCTCACCGACGTCACCAACGCTTCACGCACGCTTTTCATGGACCTCGAAACACTCGAGTGGCGAGAAGACATCCTCGAGGCGTTTGGTGTTCCGCTTTCCATGATGCCGGAGATCAAATCCTCCTCCGAGATCTACGGCTACGCTGAAGACTCATCGCTGCTGCGCGAAACCCCCATCTCGGGAATCCTTGGCGATCAGCAGGCGGCAACATTCGGCCAGGCAGCGTTCGGCGCCGGCGAGTCCAAGAACACGTACGGCACCGGCTGCTTCCTCATCTTCAACACGGGTGAAGACATCGTCCACTCTCAGAACGGGCTGCTCACCACAGTCGGTTACAAGCTCGGCGACGGCCCCGCGCACTACGCGCTCGAGGGATCCATCGCTGTCACCGGTTCCCTGATCCAGTGGCTGCGTGATCAGCTTGGCATCATCCAGACCGCGCCCGAGGTAGAGGAGCTCGCGGCAAGCGTGCCGGACAATGGCGGCGTGTACATCGTTCCCGCATTTTCGGGACTGTTCGCGCCGTACTGGCGCCCAGACGCCCGCGGGGCGATCGTCGGCCTCACCCGCTACGCGAACAAGGGACACATCGCCCGCGCCGCGCTCGAGGCAGTAGCGTTTCAGACCCGCGACGTACTCGACGCGGTGAACGCTGACGCCGGTGTCGATCTCACCGAGCTGCGCGTCGACGGTGGCATGGTTGCAAACAATGAGCTCATGCAGTTTCAGGCCGACGTGCTCGGCGTGCCCGTCGTGCGCCCCGTCGTCGCGGAAACAACCGCACTCGGCGCCGCGTACGCCGCCGGTCTCGCTGTCGGATTCTGGAAAGATCTTGGTGAGCTCTCGGAGAACTGGCAGGAGGACCGCCGCTGGGAGCCCGCCATGGAGCAGGACGAGCAGGAACGCCAGCTGCGGCTGTGGCGGAGGGCTGTCACCAAGTCGATGGACTGGGTTGACGAGGACGTGCGCTAGCAGGCTGTAGCTTCGCCGCGATTTGCGAGCCCGTCTCATGTCAGGAGCATTCCCGATGTGAGACGGTCTCGTCGCCGTTATCCGGTCTGCGCGCCCGGCGCGAATGGGCGAATACCCGCCTCGCGAGCCGCGTGTGCGAGGCGCGCGTCATAGACCAGCATGCCAGCGAGGTCAGGCCCGAGCGTCAATGCTGCAGCGAGATGGACCGCGTCGAGGGTTCGGAGGGTAGCCGGTTGCAGTCGTGCGGCCACCTCGAGCGTCTCGCGGTCGAGCACGATGGTCTGGCAGGCGTTCAACACATCTGCGACGTCTGGGGCACGCCAGGGAGCACTCCGCGCAATAGCCCGGCGCAGCTCGACGAGCGTCAGCCAAGACGTTGCTGCCTGCGCCCCGGTCTCATTAAACCACTCGACCAGGTGTTCAGACTCCGGCTCGTCGAGCACGAGTTTCACGAGCGCAGACGTGTCTGCGTAGACGAGCATCACAGGCGCTCCGCGCGAAGCTCGTCGAGAATTTCTGCGCTCGTGAGTCCAGAACAGCCATCGCCGGATACGTCAGTCGGCGCACGGCGATCCCATCCTGCGCGTCTCGCCCACAACTCCGACATGGAGGTGCGAGCGGGCAAGAGCTTGCCAGAGCTCATCAGATCGTCAAGCCGGGTCGATTGGATGGGCACAATTCGCGCGACCGGCACCCCCCGGTCGGTCACCACAACACTGTCACCTTGGCGCACCCGCGAGACAACTTCCGAAGCGTTCTGCTTTAGCGCGCGAATACCGACGCCCTCGCCTGTAGCTTGAGCTTGCGATACTTCGCCTCTATCGCTCATGTTCTACAACGTAGCACATGGGCCAGCGGGGCAACATCCCACGCGCACCAAGCGAGCGGGGCCGGGCTGATCGTGATGATCCGCCCGGCCCCGCTCGACAGCAATGCGCTATTCGGCGCTTGCGCGCTCGAGCACGAGCTCGCGCACGCGAGCCGCGTCAGCCTGACCCTTCATCGCTTTCATGACCGAGCCGATGATCGCGCCGGCGGCCTGCACCTTGCCGTCGCGGATCTTCTGCAGCACGTCGGGCTGCTCGGCGAGCGCCGCGTCGACTGCCTCGATGAGCGCGCCGTCGTCGGACACGATCGCGAGCCCGCGGGCGTCAACGATCTCCTGCGCGGTGCCCTCGCCGTCGATGATGCCTGCGAGCACCTGGCGCGCGAGCTTGTCGTTCAGCGTGCCGGCATCGACGAGCGTCACGACGGAGGCGATCTGCTCGGGGGTGATGAGGTCGGTCGGGGTTGCTGAGCGCTCGTTCGCGATGCGCGCGACCTCACCCGTCCACCACTTGCGTGCGGTCTGCGCTGGTACGCCGGCCGCGACGGTCGCCTCGATGTCGTTCAGCAGTCCGCCGTTGACGACGTCGCGGAACTCGAGCGGCGAGAAGCCCCAGTCCGCCGCGAGCCGTCGACGGCGCAGCGTGGGGTGCTCGGGCAGGGTCGCCCGCAGCTCCTCGACGAGCTCACGCGAGGGCGTGAGCGGCGACAGGTCTGGCTCCGGGAAGTACCGGTAGTCGTCGGCGTCGCTCTTCGGGCGGCCCGGCGAGGTTTCGCCGGTGTCCTCGTGCCAGTGACGGGTCTCCTGCGTGATCGCGGTGCCCTCGGAGAGCAGCTGTGCCTGGCGCTGGATCTCGAAGCGAACGGCGCGCTCGATCGAGCGGAGCGAGTTCACGTTCTTCGTCTCGGTGCGCGTGCCGAGCACGCTCATGCCTGCACCCTCGTTGCCGCGGGGACGCAGCGACACGTTGGCGTCGCAGCGGATGTTGCCGCGCTCCATGCGCGCATCCGAGATGCCGAGCGAGACCACGATGTCGCGGATCGTCGACACGTACGTCGCAGCGATTTCCGGGGTGTCTGCTTCGCCACCGAAGATCGGGTGCGTGACGATCTCAACGAGCGGCACACCGGCGCGGTTGTAGTCAACGAGCGAGTACTCTGCGCCCTGGATGCGACCGGTGGATCCGCCGACGTGGTTGAGCTTGCCTGCGTCTTCCTCCATGTGGGCGCGCTCGATGGGCACGTGGATCACGCGGCCGCTCGAGAGCTCGATCTCGACCGAGCCGTCGTGCGCGATGGGGTCATCGAACTGCGAGATCTGGTAGTTCTTGCCCATGTCAGGGTAGAAGTAGTTCTTGCGGGCGAAGCCGGAGACCTCGGCGATGTCGCAGCCGAGCGCGAGCCCGAGGCGGATCGAGTAGTTCACTGCCTGCTCGTTCACGACGGGCAGCGAGCCGGGGAGGCCCAGGCAGACGGGTGCGAGATTCGTGTTCGGCTCGGAGCCGAACACGTTCGGCGCCGACGAGAACATCTTCGTCTTGGTGTTGAGTTCGACGTGGACCTCGAGGCCGATTACCGGCTCGAAAAGTTCAAGCGCCTTGTCGAAGTCCATGAGCTTCATCTTCGCCATTACGCTGCCGCCTTTCCGGTGGAAGCCGATACAAGGGAGGGTGCCTGCGCCCAGAAGGGCTTGCTGTCACGCGCGGTGATGAGGCTCTCGATGGCCGAGGCAGCGCGGTACAGGCGGGCGTCCTCGAAGGCTGGCGCCATGAGCTGC
Organism: Leucobacter komagatae; assembly: GCF_000834055.1. Taxonomy (GTDB): domain Bacteria; phylum Actinomycetota; class Actinomycetes; order Actinomycetales; family Microbacteriaceae; genus Leucobacter; species Leucobacter komagatae_A. Next base: position 292,361 of record NZ_JXSQ01000001.1, on the reverse strand, counting down.
AGGCCGACCGGAAGGCCGTCTTCGCTCGCGGTGCCGATGGGGAGGCTGAGGCCCGGGATCCCTGCGAGGTTCGCGGGGATCGTCGTCGCGTCGTTGAGGTAGTCCTGCATCGGGTCCTCGTTCACGTGCCCGATGTTCCAGGCGGTCGTGGGGGCCGTGGGCGAGACGATGACGTCGACCTGGTTAAATGCCGCAGTGAAGTCGCGCTGGATGAGCGTGCGAACCTTCTGCGCGCTGCCGTAGTAGGCGTCGTAGTAGCCAGCGGAGAGCGCGTAGGTTCCGAGGATGATGCGTCGCTTCACCTCGGCGCCGAAGCCTGCGCCACGGGTCGAGCTCATGACGCTCTCGATCGTGCCGCCGCCTTCTGGCTCGACGCGGAGGCCGAAGCGCACCGAGTCGTACTTTGCGAGGTTGCTCGATGCCTCCGACGGGAGGATGAGGTAGTACGCGGCGACCGCGTATTCGAAGTGCGGTGCGTCGATCTCGACGACCTCTGCGCCCTGGGCGCTGAGCAACGCGACGGTCTCGTCGAAGCGAGCCTTCACGCCAGCCTGCATCCCTGGCAGCTGGAGCTGCTTGACGACGCCGACGCGGAGACCCTTGAGCGTCGAGGGGTCAACGCCACCGCGCGCGGCTGCCGCCATCGACGGCCACTCGTGGTTGAGGGAGGTCGCGTCGTGCCGATCGTGCCCCACGACAACGTCGTGCAGCAGCGCCGTGTCGAGCACGGTTCGGGCGCACGGCCCGATCTGGTCGAGTGATGATGCGAGCGCGATTGCGCCGTAGCGGCTGACGCCGCCGTAGGTGGGCTTCGCGCCGACGGTGCCGGTGAGCGCGGCTGGCTGGCGGATCGATCCGCCGGTATCGCTGCCGAGCGCGAGGGGCGCTTCGAAGGCACTCACTGCCGCGGCGGAGCCGCCGCCTGAGCCGCCAGGCACGCGATCGAGTGCCCACGGGTTGAACGTTGGGCCGTACGCCGAGTTTTCCGTCGATGAGCCCATCGCGAACTCGTCCATGTTCGTCTTGCCGATGTTCACCAGGCCGGCCGCTCGCGCCCGCGCGACAGCGGTCGCGTCGAACGGGGAACGGTAGCCTTCGAGCATCTTCGAGCCGGACGTCGCAGGCATGTCGGTGGTGACGAGCACGTCCTTGATCGCAAGCGGCACACCGGCAAGTTCGCCAAGCTCTTCGCCTGCTGCGCGACGCGCATCGACGGCGCGTGCGGCGGCGAGTGACACGTCACTGTCGGTCGCGAGGAACGCGTGGACGTCGCCGTCGACCGCCGCGATCCGGTCGAGGTGTGCCTGCGTCGCCTCGACGGAGGAAACCTCGCCCGAGGCGAGTTTTGCCGCGAGGTCAGCAGCGGTCAGCGTTGTGAGTTCGCTCATTACTGCTCCTCCCCAAGGATCGAGGACACACGGAACATTCCGTCTGCCGTTGCTGGCGCGTTCGAAAGCGCCTCGTCGAGCGTGAGCACGTCTGCGACCTCGTCAACGCGGGTCACGTTGCTCAGTGGGATCGGGTGGCTCGTCGCGGGGACGTCGTCGGTCGCCACCTCGCTCACCTTGGCGATGTTCGTGAGGATCGAATCGAGCTCGGTCGTGAGCCCTTCGACCTCGGAATCGGTCAACGCGATCCGGGCAAGTCCGGCGAGATGCGCGACGGTGTCCGCCGTGATCTCGGTCCCGGGTGCGGCGCTATTGGCCGCAGAAGTTTCAGGCATGCTGCTCCATCATGGATTGGGAGTGATTCTCAACCTGTCCAGTCTAGCGAGCGCAGCCCGGTTGGGCAGCCAGCCAACGCAGTTGATGCTTGGGCCCACCAAGTGCACTACGAACCCCGGGGCTGCGGATGCCCAGCTGCACCGACCGCTTTCGCTATGCGGCGGCTCCCGCACTGCCGCTTGGAACGCGAAATTCGACATCCCGCCGCGTCCCGTCTACGTTCCACAGGCCAGACGCTCCGCGCATGTGACTGCTCACCAGGTGGATGTCGACCACGCCAATCGCGCTCATGAGGGCGTACATCGTTGTCGGCCCGACGAAACGAAACCCCCGACGCTTGAGCTCCTTCGCGAGCGCAACGGACTCGGGAGAGGTGGTTGGCACGTCGCTGTCGCGTTCGGGGGCTGGGGAGCGCAAGGGTGCAGCGGCCCAGATCACGTCCCCCAGCGTCTCCCCCGCTTCGTGGAGCGCGAGGACCGCGCGCGCATTCGCGATGGCGGCCTCAATCTTCAGCCGGTTTCGGATGATGCCGGCGTCGCTCAGCAGCCGCGCGACGTCGTCCTCTGTGTACGCTGCGACTGCGGCAGGGTCGAAGTGGTCGAACGCGAGCCGGAAGTTCTCGCGTTTGCGGAGGATCGTTAGCCACGAGAGCCCCGACTGGAAGGCTTCAAGCGTGAGCCGTTCAAACAGGCCGCGCTCATCGTGCACCGGCATGCCCCACTCGGTGTCGTAGTACTCGGTGAGCAGCGGATCCTGCATCGCCCAGGCGGCGCGAACGGGGGTCTCCTGCAGATCCGTCATGGGTCATCCCTTCTCGGGGCCGTGATGGGAGTCACGGCGGCTAGTTTGAGCGTAGCGGCCGGCGGTGAACGCGGCGGCCACACGAAGCGACATGTGGATAACTCGCGCGCCGCGCCCTAGTCGGCGAGCCCAGGCAGGCCGGCCGGACCCTCGCTCACGAGAATCGCGAACCCTGCAGCATCGAGCACGGGGATGCCCAGCTCCTCTGCTTTCGCAAGCTTGGAGCCGGCGCCCGGGCCGGCCGCTACGTAGTCTGTCTTTTTCGACACGCTCGAAGCAGCCTTCCCTCCCGCCTGGATGATGGCTTCCTTCGCGCCGTCACGGGTGAAGCCGTCGAGCGCTCCAGTCGCCACGATGGTGAGCCCGGAAAGCACACCGTCAGCGCTCTCCGCGGCCCCTGGCCCGGCGTGGCCGGGTGTCGACCACTGCACGCCCGCCTCTGCCCACCGGTCCACGATCTCGACGTGCCAGTCGACCTCGAACCACGCGAGAAGGGACTCGGCGATGATGGACCCGACACCCTCAACCTGGGCGAGCTCTTCCGCTGTCGCCTTGCGGATCTCCTCGAGCGAGCCGAACCAGTCGGCGAGCGCGCGCGCCGCCACCGGCCCGACGTGCCTGATGTTCAGCGAGACGATCAGGCGCCAGAGCGGCTTCGTCTTGGCCTTGTCGAGCTCGGCGAGGAACGTTTCGGCGTCTTTCGACGGCAGGACCTGTTCGTAGTCCTTGCGGATCTTCGCCGCGCGCCGTTCCGTTGCGGTTTTGTCTTCCCACCCTGGCGGGTAGGTTCGCTCGACCTTCTGGAAGGGCTTTCGCCTCCGTGGCACATCGGTGCCCTCCTCAAGCACAGGCTCGCCTGTGTCTGCATCGCGCACGATGACCTCGATCGGCACGAGCTCCTCGAGCGTGAGGTCAAATAGCCCCGCCTCCGTTTCGAGCGGCGGCTGCGCAGGAACCTCGGGCTGCGTCAGCGCAGCCGCAGTGATCTCCCCGAGCACCTCGATGTCGAGCGCCCCGCGCGAGCCGATGTGCTCGACACGGCCGCGCACCTGCGCCGGGCAGGCGCGCGCGTTCGGGCAGCGGAGATCGATGTCGCCCTCCTTCATCGCCCGGAGCTCGGTGCCGCACTCGGGGCAGTTCGTCGGCATCTGCCACTCGATCTCGCTGCCGTCTCGCCGCTCGAGCACCGCGCCCAGAATCTCGGGGATCACGTCGCCGGCTTTGCGCAGCACGACCGTGTCACCGATCCGCACGCCCTTCGCGTGCACGACCTCCTGGTTGTGCAGCGTCGCCTGACTCACGGTTGAGCCCGCGACTTTCACCGGCTCCATCACCGCGTAGGGCGTTGCCCGCCCCGTCCGGCCGACACCCACGCGAATATCGAGCAGCTTGGTGTGCACTTCCTCCGGCGGGAACTTGAACGCGATCGCCCAGCGGGGCGCGCGGCTCGTTTCCCCGAGCTCGGCGTGGAGGGCGAACTCATCAATCTTGACGACGATTCCGTCAATCTCGTGGTCGATGCTGTGGCGGTGCACGCCGCGGTCTTCGATGAACGCCGCAACCTCGTCCACGGTGTCGAACACGCGAGAATGCGGCGAAACGGGCAGCCCCCAGCCGCTGAGCAGCCCGTACGCGTCGGACTGGCTCTCGAACGCCGGATGCTCCCACGCTCCGATGCCGTGGACGTACAGCGAAAGCCGACCAAGTCGCTCGCGCATGAGGGCAAGCTCGGCCGGAGTCTTCTTGTCGGCGCGCTGCCGCAAGCTGCCAGCTGCCGTGTTGCGTGCGTTCGCGAACTCGGGGTAGCGGATCGAGATCTTCTCCTCTGGGACGCCCCGCCCAAGCTGCTCTGCCGCGAATGCGGACTGCAGTTCGTGCTGCCGCTCGTTGAGCGCAAGGAAATCTTCGCGCCGCAAAAAGATCTCGCCCCGCGCTTCGAAGAACTCAGGGATTCCCTCGCCGCTCAACCGCCTCGGGATCACGGGCAGGAGGTCGACGTTCTCGGTGATGTTTTCGCCGACGCGCCCATCGCCGCGGGTTGTCGCCGTCTCGAGAACACCGTTGCGGTAGGCGAGGCTGATGGCGAGCCCGTCGATCTTCAGCTCTGACAGCCAACGCACGTCGCGCCCCGCCGCGGCGCGGGCCTTCTCCGCCCACTCCCGAAACTCCTCGATCGAGAACACGTTGTCAAGGCTCAACAGCCGCTCAGCGTGCTCGTGTTCGGGGAAACCGGCTGAGACGAGCGCCGCGCCAACCTCCTGGGTGGGGCTGTCTTGCCCGGCCAGCTCTGGGAAGGCGCGCTCAATCGCTTCGAGCCGGCGGAACAGCACATCGTACTCCGCGTCGGAGACGAGGCTCACGCCCTCTGCGTGGTAGGCGGTACGGAACCGCTCGATATCCGCGGTAAGGGCGACGCTCTCGGCGCGCGCCTCTTCGAAATCGCTCGGGATCACAGCTGCATCAGTCACGCACCCAGTTTACGATCCACCACCGACGTTTCGGGGCGCAGCGCTGTCGCGGCGCGGCAATCAGGCCAGACTGCGCGCGGCGAGCGCTACGCTGCGGCGTGCTCGCGCACGGAGATCGCGCGGTCGACCGTGAACTGGCCGAGCACGCGCGTGCCGATGTACAGCACGGCCGTCTGGCCGGGTGCCACACCCGAAAGCGGCTCGGTCTGCTCCAGGTTGATGTCGACGACGACCTCGTGCGTTGCGTCGGCGCGGTGCTGCTCTGTGCGCTCTTCTTCGCGGATCGGCACGACGCGCGCCCGCGCGGGAACCGGGTCGGCGTGAGCGCGAATCTGCACGTCACACTCAAAGGTTTCGCTGAGTTCGAGCCCTGGCTCCCCCGCCCACGTGAATCGCCCGCCTGCGATCTGTGAGATGTCGAGCATTTCCTTCGGCCCGACGACCACCTGGTTCGACACCGGGCGGATCGACAGCACGTATCGTGGGTTTCCGTCGGGTGCTGGAACTCCCAGCTGCAGCCCGCGCCGCTGGCCGATCGTGTAGCCGTGCGCACCGTCGTGCTTTCCGACGACGTCCCCGGACTCGTCGAGGATTTCCCCCGGCTCGCGGTCAAGGTGCTCGGAAAGCCAACCGCGCGTGTCACCGTCTGGAATGAAGCAAATGTCGTGGCTGTCTGGCTTCTGCGCGATCTGAATGCCGCGGTCCGCTGCTTCCTCGCGAATCAGCGCCTTCGACGGCGTATCACCGAGCGGGAAGTAGCAGCGCTCAAGCTGCGGGCCAGTGAGCACGCCGAGCACGTACGACTGATCCTTCGCCCACGCGCTCGCGCGGTGCAGCTCGGGGCCGTCACTGCCGTCAACGAGCGTCGCGTAGTGGCCGGTAGCCACTGCATCGAAGCCGAGCGCGATCGCCTTGTCGAGGAGTGCCGCGAACTTAATCTTCTCGTTGCAGCGCATGCAGGGGTTCGGCGTGCGCCCAGCGGCATACTCGGCGATGAAGTCGTCGACAACGTCAGCCTTAAAACGCTCGCTGAAGTCCCACACGTAGAACGGGATCTGCAGGAGGTTCGCGACGCGCCTCGCATCCATCGCGTCCTCAATCGTGCAGCAACCGCGCGATCCGGTACGAAGCGTCCCAGGCATTCGACTGAGCGCAAGATGCACCCCAACGACCTCATGACCCGCCTCAACCGCGCGCGCAGCGGCGACGGCGGAGTCAACTCCACCACTCATTGCTGCCAAAATCTTCACCAGAGCAGCTTAATCCTTTCCGGCCGTTCGCGCAGGTCCGAAGCCCCGATCCACCGCGGCCAGCAAGAGCGCACGCAGCGCTGCGAGCCGCGCGACCGTGGCATCGCGCACCGCGCCAACACCCCAGCGCGACGCATTAGCCCAGATCACCGCCGTGTCGTTGACTCCAGCCGCCTGGATAAGCGGACACACGTGCACTCAAAAAATGACGCACCAGCATCACCAAGCCCACTTAGCTCAATCCGGCCGCCCGCGCGCGTTCGAGCGCCTCAGGAAGCGCGGCCAGCAGTGCGTCAATCTCGCGGCCCTCGCTCTGCCCTCCGAGCGTGAAGCGGAGCGCCCCACTCGCCTCCGCCTCGGGCAAACCGAGTGCGAGGAGCACGTGCGACGTTTCTGCGACGCCAGCGCGGCACGCAGACCCGACCGATGCTGACACGCCAACGGCGTCGAGCAGGTAGACGAGCGAGTCGCCCTGGCAATCCGGAAACGTGAAGTGCGCGTTCCCTGGCAGCCTGTGCGCCGCGTCGTGCGCACCGCGCAACACGGCGCTCGGATCGATCGCGCGCACCCCATCAATCAGCCGATCCCTGAGCGCACGCATGTGATCAATGTGCGCGGACCTTGGTGCGTTCATACCCGGTTCAAGCACCTCGTCGAGCGCTGCCGCAAACGCAACCGCCCCAGCTGTGTCCTGCGTGCCTGAGCGCCCGCGCTGCTGCGATCCGCCGTGAAACAGCGGCTCGAGCACCGCGCGCCGCCCTACGACAAGCGCGCCGGCACCAACCGGGCCACCGATCTTGTGCGCTGACACGCTGAGGTAGTCCGCGCCGGAGCTGGCGAAGTCGATGCGCAACTGACCGAGCGCCGCGACGGCATCAACATGGGACGGCACGCCAGCGGCCTGCGCGACAGCGCAGAGTTCGGCCACCGGAAGCACGGTACCAATCTCGTTGTTCGCCCACAGGAACGACACGAGCGCGACACGCTCTGGCCCAGCCTGAGCTATCGCCGCGGCCAACACCTCCGGTTGCAGCGCTCCGTCTGCGTCGAGCGGGAGCCACACCAGTTCAGCCCCCTGCGTATCGCGCAGCCACTCGGCGGCCTCAATCGTGGCGTGATGCTCGCCGTCCGCTACGAGCAGCACCGGGCGATGCGCGCCCCGCTGCCTCGCCCAATATGCGCCCTTCAGCGCCAGATTGATCGACTCAGTGCCGCCCCCGGTGAGCACCAGCTCCGCCGCATCGCAGCCAAGGCCCATGGCGATGCGCTCCCGCGCTGCCTCCAGCGCCTCAAGCGCTCGCTGCCCGTGCCCGTGGGTAGATGCGGGGTTTCCAACCTCGAGCAACGCAGCGGAGTACGCCTCGAGCACGGCAGCGCTCATCGGCGATGTCGCTGCGTGGTCGAGGTACGCGTGCTCTGCCACACTCGCCCCTAGTAGAGCAGGCTTGCGAGCTTGCCGCGTGCGGCGATCACGCGCGGATCCGCAACCCCGACGACCTCAAACAGTTCAAGCAAACGGTTGCGAATCGCGGTGCGCGCGTCCTCGTCGCCAGCAGCGAACAGGTCGAGCAGCCGCAGGAACGAATCCTCAATGTGCCCGCCAGAGAGGTCGAGGTCGGCGACCCGCATCTGCGCGTCAAGATCCTCGGTGTTGGCAGCGGCGTTCGCCCGGATGTCCTCGAGCGTGTGCCCCTGCAGACGCTGCAACAGCTTCGTCTGAGCAAGAGCCGCCTTCGCGTCAGTGTCGGCTGGCGCCTTCTGCAGCACAGCCTCCCACTCGCGAACGGCCGTATCGTAGTCCCCGCGCTCTGCCGCCTCGAAGGCGGCAACGTGCGCCTCAGGGATCTGCGGCTCTGCCGGCGCCGCCGCCGCGTCGTCCGCAGCAGCGTCGGGTGCATTGACCCGACCAGCGACGCCGTTCTCCTCCGCGAGCTGAATGAGCCGCACGAAGAACTCCCGCACTTCCTGCTCCGGGACAGCGCCCTGGAACAGTGGGACGGGTCGACCACCGATCATCGCTACAACGGTCGGGATCGACTGAGCCTGGAACGCCTGGGCAAGCCCGGGGTTCGCGTCAACATCAACCTTTGCAAGGAGCACACGTCCGTCGAGCTCGCGGGTGACTTTCTCGATGATGGGGCTGAGCGTCTTGCACGGTTCGCACCACTCGGCCCACAGGTCAAAGACCACGGGAACGACGGCAGAGAGCTGGGCGATCTGCTCAAAGCTTGCATCGGTGACGTCCATGACGAGTGACGGCACATCGACCGTCTGCGGTGCGCCCTGCTGCCCTGGCGCGCCCGGCTGCCCCGGCGCCCCGCCCGGCGCAACGCCGCGCTGCCCCGGCTGAGGCACGCCCTGCTGCGCTCCGGCACGCTGCGCGAGATGACTGAGATCGACTCCCCCGCTGGGGATCCGCTGTGGCATATCCGTGGCCATGAATCTACTTCCCTGCTCCGACTAGTTCGCTCGTCACTCCGAGGAGCTGAATCTTCGATCCGTCTTCCTTGTTTGGCACAAAGAAGAGAAGCTGATGTGCAACTGTTCGTACGATTTTATCCTGCTGGCCGGTCAGGCCAGAGAGCGCGCTCACGGCGCCCTCAGCCTGCGGCTTAAAGCGACCGCCCGCTGAATCGACCACCTGGGACTCCATGACGGTCGTCGCGATCAGTGCGCCGCCCGCACCGGTCGAGAAGCTCACGATCGGCTCCTCGCCCTGTGCGACGGACACCGAGTACGTCTGCGTCTTGTCGTCAGCGTCGGATTTCTCCTTCGACTGCGTTACCCAAGCTTTGCCGTACGAGCTGAGCAGCGGGTCGTCGGTGAGATCGAACGGCTCAGCTTCCGCGACGTCTGCGCCGCCCTGGAGGATCGCGGCATACGCCGCACCAACGTTCGCTGGCTTGAGCACGAGGCTCTCGATTTCGTCAGAGAGCAGCGCTGTGCCTTCCTCTGCCGGGGCTGCCTTCGGCATCTCGATGCCACCGCGAAGCGAAATCGCGCGCGAGACACGGTAATCAGACTGCGGGAGGCGCTGCGTAAGCACCAGAGCGATCGACGGCGCGTCAGTCGGGTTGCCGTCAGCGTCAGCCCCCGCTTCGGAGGCGACCGTGACGAACAGCGTCCGAGGCCAGCCTTCGGTGCTCTGCACCAGGCGGTACCCGAGCATTTCGTTCGTGATCTGCGCAGGCACGGAACCGTACTCAGGCACCTCGCTGCGAATCTTGTAGTTCGCCGCGCGCTGCGCAAGCGCGTCACCCTTGAACCGTGACTCGATGTCGGCGACCTTCAGGCTCGCATCCCCCGCGTCCGCGGCGAGCGCGACCCGGTCGATGATCGTCTGTGTCTGCGCTTCGGAGACCGGCACGGTCGCGAGGCCGTTAGCTTCTGAGGGCTGCGCCTCGGCAGTCACCGTTGGCTCGGGCGAAAAGTCCGGCCAATAGTTCGCCGAGCATCCCGAGACCGCGAGCGCGGCGGTGAGCCCGACTCCGACGGCCAGAACACGCATCGAAGCGTGACGTCGTCTACTATTCCGCATGGTCGTCCCCCTTCTTTGCTGCTGGATCAACATCGTCATCGTCGGCGTCGGCGTCTGCTTCACCGTCGACCTTGGTCGCTTCGACATCGATGATGTCCTCGACTTCGGCCTCGGCCTCGGCGGCTTCGGCCTCGGCGGCAGCGACCTGGCTGTCGTCGAGCTCTACGATCGGCAGCACCGTGGTTTCGTCGTCGTCGATCTCACCGTCTTCGATGGCGACAACCTCGATGGGGTCAACCTCGATCGGGTCAACGTCAGCGATGTCGGCGTCAGCGATGTCGGCGTCAGCGATGTCAGCGTCGGTAATGTCAGCGCTTCCCGGCTGGTCAGCCTCTTCGGCAACCACCTCGGCGGTGACAATTTCCTCGGCGTCCTGCGCTGAGGCGTCCGGTGCTGAGGCGTCCGGTGCTGCGTCCGCGGCCCCTGCTTCAGCTGCCGCACCGCCTGCGGCTCCCGCAACACCGATTGCTGCGGCATCCGGCGTGTTCTCAAGGCTGCCACGCTTCGGGGCGCCTGCGGCCCCCGAATCATCGCGACCACGTGACTTCGATCCCGTGAACACATTGCGCACTCCGAGCAACGGCCCCTTGCGGCCACGCCGCGGGCCGAGCGCTCGCTTGTCCCGATCGAATGCGATGAGATAGAGCACAGCACCAAGCGCGGCAAACAAGCCGCCGCCTGCGAGCAGCGGTCCTGCGAGCGGGGTCGCACGATCCTGCACCCATACCACCGCGGCACCATTGGGAATCGGGCCAGCATCTGCACCAGCAATGATGATTGACTGCTCAGCCGCCGGCTCGACAGCGAGACGCGTTCCCGCCTCGCCGCCAACGCGCTCAGTCAGCCAGAGGTCACTGCCACGCGGATCGATCGGCACGACCTTGCCCTCGTCGTCGACGTCGAGCAGATCGAGCTTGGGCTCCTCGCCACGGACGGGCGTCTGCACGAGTTCCTTGGTGGCCGGATCTACCGTGAGCTTGATGTGATCAAAGGGCTCAAGCCACGCCTCCGCATCTCGCGTATTCGCGAGCGCGGTGAATGCAGTCTCGCCACGGGTGACGATATTTGCCTGCCCGTTGACCTTCTCCAGCTCGGAAACATCGAGGACCGCGTACGAGGCTGTCTCATCTGCTGCGAGCGAGTAGACGATTTCCGAAGGCCCAGCGAGGAACGTGCGCTGGCCTATTCCGAGCAGCAACAACACCCCCGATATGGCCAGCGACACGATGGCTAAGACGTATCTCAAAGAGATCCTCCAGAAGTCCGTTCTGTTGCCACGCAGGCGCGCGACATGTATCAACCGTATAACGGTACCCGAGGTTGCAGGGTGAGCGCTGGGTGGGTCACGAATAAACCCACACACATTCGTACGAGTATCATGGGATTGTTCCGCTTACAGCCGGGCGCTGCCGTCGCCACCGACGCGCGCCAGATCATCTCATCGGAGGGTCCGTGACCGACTCAGCACAGCAGTTTACTCCTGCGTTCCGCGGCTACAAGCGCGAGGAGGTCGACGAGCGGGTTCGCGCGCTCAGCGGCCACATCAGCACGCTGCAGTCCCACCTTGAGTCACTGCAAGCAGCCCACCAGCAATCGGTCTACTCCGAGCAGGAGCAGCGCCAGCTCATCGCCGATCTGCAGGCGCAGGTCGCGGAGCTCGGAGCTTCCGGCTACTCAGGGCTGGGCCTCCGTGTCGAGAAAAGCCTGCAGTACGCCGAGCAGCACGCTCAAGGCCTCATGGCGCAAGCCGACCTCGACGCCGACAAGATCCGCAAGTCGAGCGAGGCCGAGAGCACGCGCCTTCTCGCTCAGGCGCAAGCCCGCGCCGACGAACTCCTGAGCTCTGCAAACGAGCAGGCAGAGGTCATGATCCAAAGCGCGCGCAGCGACGCCGCGAAGCAGGGTCACGAGCTCAACACCGAGCGCGAACGGCTCCTCAGCGAGGCGAAGACCGCGGCCGAGCAGACGCTGTCCGCAGCGCAGCTCCAGGCAGACAGCCTGCTCGAGAGCTCCGATCGCGACGCCAGGGCGCGCGTGGCCCAAGCAGAGGCCGACGCCGAACGGCTCGTGAACGCCGCGACCGAAGCCGCTGCGCAGTTGCGCACCGAGACCGAAGTTGCGGCGACGAGCTTCGCCCGGCAGAAGGACGAGCACGAGCGGGAGGCTGCAGCCGAACGCGCGCGCCTTGAGCACGAGACCGAGCGCAGCCGCGCCGAGTTCGAAGCGAAGCGGCAAGCAGACGAGGCATCGCTCGAAGAGCACTACACCGAGCTTGAGCGCAAGCTCACCGCAGATGTCGATGCGCAGCGGCGCGCGCTCACCACGGAAATCGAGACCCTCAGAGAGCGCATCGCACAGGAGCGTCTCGAGCATGACGCAGCGATCCGCGAGGAACGCGAGCAGCATGAACGCGCCATCACGAGCGAGCGCGAGCAACATGACGCCCGCGTCGCGCAGGAGCGCGACGAGCTCGCGAAGCGCATTGCGCGCGACCTCGAAGCCCAGAACGCAGAGATCGTCACCCTGTCATCGCAGGCTGAGCGCGAGCGCGAACGCGAGGGGGCACAGTTTGCCGAGCAGCTCACCCATGAGCGCGGCGAATTCGACCAGCAGCTGACCCGCGAGCGCGCAGCACACGAAGCGCACATCGAGCAGGAGCGCACCACCCACGAGGAGCGCATCGCTCGGGAGCGCATGGAGCACGACACCCAGCTCGCGCGCGAGCTCGAGCAGCACGAAAGCGAGCTCACCGAGGCCCGTGCAGCGCACGAGGAACGGATCGCCAGTGAGGCGGCGGCGCACGAGCAGCGCATCGAGCAGGAAAGCACTGAGCACGCCGAGCGGCTCAGCGCAGAGCGGCTCGCGCACGACACTCGCCTCTCCTCCGAGCTCAGCGAGCACACCACCCGACTCGCCTCAGAGCTCGAAGCGCACACTGGGCAGCTCGCACAAGAGCGCGCAGATCACACTGAGCGGATCGAGCAGGAGCGAGCGGAGCACGACGAGCAGCTCGCACAGGAGCGCGCAGATCACGACGAGCAGCTCGCACAGGAGCGCGCAGATCACGACGAACTGATCGACAGGGAGCGCGCCGGCCACGAGGCCAAGATCGCCAATGAGCGGCAGGAGCAGGACGCACAGCTCGCCTCCGAACTCGCGCAACATCAGGCGAGCATCGCTGAGGAGCGTGAGTCTCACGAGGCAAGGATCCGCGCCGAGCGGAGCGCTCACGAAGAGCGGATCCAGAACGAGCTCGGCTCACATCAGGACCGCCTCATCGCCGAATGGGAGCAGCATCGCGGCCGCGTCGAAGCCGAGCAGCTCGAGCACCAGGAGCTCCTCGCCGCGTCGCGGAGCTCGCTCGACGAAGAACTTGCCGCTCTCCGCGCCGAGCACGAGCGTGTCGCCGCTGCCGAACGCGCAGCGCACGAGGCCGCACTCTCCGACGAGGTGACGGTGCAGCAGGAGCGCCTCGCCGCGCAGCTCGCAGCACACGAGCAGCGGCTCGCGGACGAAACAGCCGCGTTCGAGGAGAAGCTGCGGATCAACCGCGACGACTCCGCTGAGAAGCTCGCCATTGAGCGCGAATCGCTCGGCATGCGGATCGACAGGGAGCGGCAGTCGCTTGACGCTGAGCTTCGCCGCACGCGTGAAGAACAGCAGCGCGAGCTTGCCGCGGCGGCAGAGCAGCACGCAGAGACACTGCGCGTCGAGCGAGAAGAGGCAGAGGCAGCCATCGCACGTGAGGTCGCAGCACAGCGTGCCTCCGTACTTGAGGAAACCTCGCTGCTGCGAGCGGACACGATCGCAGAGCTTGCCGAGCTGCGTGCTACGGAGACCGCAGACCTTGCGAACCGACGGGCCGACATCGAGGATGCGCTGCGCACACAGCGTGAACAGCTCGATGCAGAGACACGTGAGACCGCTCTGAGCCTCGCGGCGCAGCGTGAGGAGCTCGAGTCAGAACTCGCGACACGACAGCGCGAAGCAACGGAGACCACCGCGGAACAGCTCGACACCGCACGGCGCGAACTCATCACGCTCCGCAGTCAGCTCAGCGACGCACGCGAGGAGCACCAGCGTCTGCTCGCGGAGGCGCAGCAGGATGCGGCGCAGGTTCGCGCCGCAGCCGAACGGCAGGCCGGCGAAATCATCGTTGAGGCCGAACAGCGCGCCCAGACCACCTGGGTTGACGCTGAGGACCGCGCGACGAAGGTGCTCGCGGCTGCGGAGGATCGTATGACACAGCTGAAGGTCGAGCGGGGTGCGGTCGCACGCTACTTCGAGAGCCTCGGTGAGGTCCTCGGAAATGCGCAGAAGATGAACAGTGTCGCCGAGAACTTCGTAGAGCGACCAGTTGGGCGCGGCGACGAGACTTCGGGCGATCAGGGGCAAGGCAGCTAGCACGGCGACACACCTGGTCTCCGTGCCTCGGTGAGCCTGGCAAGATATTGGGTATGACTCTTACGGCTGCAGCAGACGGTTCGGCACTTGGCAATCCAGGCCCGGCGGGTTGGGCTTGGGTCATTGACGATACCCGGTGGCGCGCCGGCGGTTGGCCGCGGGCGACGAACAATCAGGGTGAGTTGATGGCTGTGCTCGACCTTTTGCACGCAACGGCTGACGTAGATGAGCCGTTGCACGTTCTCTGCGATAGCCAGTATGTGATCAACTCGGTGACGCAGTGGATGCCGGGCTGGAAGCGCCGCGGCTGGCGCAAGGCGGACGGCAAGCCCGTGCTCAACCGGGAACTGCTCGAAGCACTGGATGTCGCGCTTGCCGGTCGCGAGGTGAAGTTTGAGTGGGTCAAGGGACACGCAGGCCACCCGCTCAACGAAGCCGCTGACGATCGGGCGCGCGCCGCCGCCGAGGCGTTCCAACGCGGAACAGCACCCGACTGTGGCCCTGGCCTCGCAGGCGCTGCGCCCTCCCCAGAGGTCCCCGTAGAGGGCGCACGCCCCCAGCAGGCTCCCCCGACGCTCTTCTAGCTCTACGCGCGCCGGACGCCGAGCACTCCGCTGCGTGCGGGCTCGGTTATAGCACCGACGGTGCCGCAGACCAGTGACCGGGTCTGGCTGACACCGAGAGGGGCGGATACGCGCCGCCCGGCAGACAACTCGCTACACGCCTCGCCAGCAGTGCGCGTGGAAGTGCCTCCGGTCTCGCACCGCTGCTTCGTCGCCAAAGAGGTGGTCTGCAGGCCATGCAACGACATGGGCCTGCCCGACAGGAACGTCGGCGCCGCACTCCGGGCAGCGGTATGCCTTCTCGGCGCGGTGCGCCGGAATGTCTCTGACGAACCACTCCCCGCCACGATGGGATTCCTTGCGGGCCCCGCCGTAAGCGAGGCGCGTGACGTCACGCTGCGGGCTGTTTGCAGCCCGCTGGTACTTGCTAGGTCCGCGGCCCTTCGCCACGGTCTACCACCAGTGGTTGGCGGTCCAGAAGCTGTATGCGCCCGACCAGCTTCCGTAGCGGTCGGTCGCGTAGCCGTTGGCCCAGCGGAGATTGTCGACAGGATCGTATCCGCTGCCCGGCACCTTGCTGCACGGGAGCGCCTGGATCAGGCCGCACGCGCCAGAAGACGGGTTCGTGGCGTTCGGGTTCCAGCCACTCTCCTTCTGCGCGATGAAGTCTACGTATCCCCAGTCGCTCTCCGCGATGCCAGCGGCCGCCATCCACTCGGCTGGCGATCCACCGCCCTCGTAGCGCGGCGGTGCAGCCGGTGCTTCGGGCGTTTCGAGCGCATCAGGGGTTGTATCTGCCGAATCCCCCTTGTTTCCCTCTGTCGGCTTGGGTGCCGGCTTCGGGTCGGGGAGCTTCTCGATCGGGACCTCAGGGAGGACGAAATCATCCGCCGGGTCGATGTTCGGCACGAATTCCTGGAAGAGTCGCTCATTCACTGCGGCCGGCACGACATCAGCGTTTGCATCTGTCAGCGTCATCGGTGCAACTGCAGCGCCACCGAGGAGCACAGCGACTGCCGAGACCGCTAGAGGGGCTCGCAGGCGGGTCCATGGACGGGTGGGGCGTGTTGTCTGAGTACTCACAATATAACGATCTTATCTCAGGGGGTCTGGGAAGCCAAGGGGGAACGGAAAGCCGGTCAGCGCGTTGACAGGATGATGTCTACGAGGGCATCGAGCAGCGCATCGACCTGGGCTTCGTCGTAGCCGCGCCATTCCGGATGGAACACGATCTCCCGAACCTCACCTGGCGTGACGGAAATCTCGCGGTTTGCAAACATGGCGCCGATCCGGTCGAGGAACGCATCGACCTGCGAACGACGGTAGCCAAGCGCAAACATGCCGCGACGATTGAAGCGCTTTCCGCGGGGCCGACCGATCCTGCCGCGAACGTCAGAAAGCAGCCCGCGCGCCTCACGCCACCACTCATCCTCACCGTGCTCGCGCACAATTGCCCTGCGCTCGCGTTCGAAAAACACGTCCTCGAGCCGGTCGAGCGCCGCGTCAACGTGCCTCGGCGAGTACCCCTTGCGCTGCATCTTGAAGGCAAGATTACGAACGTCGTCCGCGGTGAGCGCCTGCGGCCCACCCTCCTCGTATGCTGCGCGTGCCTGATCGAGGAACAGATCGACCTGCTCAGGCTTGTAGCCGCGTTCACGCCCACTGGTGAGGGGAAACGGGCTCTGCGTGTCTGCGGTATCGCTCACGATAGTACTCCCAGGATCAGCGCCAGCCCGTACACGACGACAGTGGAGGGCAGCAGTGAATCGAGTCGGTCGAGCAGTCCACCGTGTCCGGGGATCCAGTTGCTCATGTCTTTCACGTTGAGATCACGTTTGATGAGCGACTCCGTGAGGTCCCCGCCGGTTGCGGTGAGCAGCACGAGCGCTCCGAGAATCACGCCGATCCACCACGGCTGGTCGAGTGCCGTGATGGTGATCAGGACGCCGGCAACCATTGCCGCGACGGCAGCACCGGCAAATCCCTCCCAGGTTTTGTTCGGGCTGATGCGCGGCGTCATCTTGTGGCGGCCGAGGGTGACTCCCGCCGCGTACGCGCCGATATCGACCGAGACAGCGACCAGCACGAGTGCAAACACCCACCACTCCCCGTCGGGTGCGGAGCGGAGGAGAATCGCGAAGCTTCCGAGAAACGGCACATATACGAGCGCAAACAGGCCAGAGAAGATGTCCCTGATCAGCGTTTTCGGCTCGACATCAGTGCGGGCGATGAGGCCCTCGATGACGCGCCAGATCGTGAGCAGGGCCGCTGCAGCGAAGAGGCTGAGCAGCAGCCCTTCCGCACCGTAGAAGTAGGCTGCGGCCACCATGCTCAGCGCACTGACGGCGACGCCGATCCGCGGCACACGCCTTCCGGCGACGCGGAACGCCGTTGCCAACTCGACAGCGGCTACGCCGACGAGCAGCGCAACGAAGACCGCGAAGAGGCTCTCAAGGAAGAGCAGGCTCCCAACGAACACGGCAGCCAGCAGCAACCCGACACCAATCGCGAGAAACAGGTTGCGGCCTGCCTTCTTCTCGATCCGCGCGTTTGTAGCTTCGAGCTGCGCGCGCGTCGAATCGAGATGTGCTCGAATCTCCTCGCGACGCCCTCCCCCCGACATACGAATCAGACTTCCAGGAGCTCTGCTTCTTTACGCTTGAAAGCATCGTCCACCTGATCGGTGAACTGCTTCGTGAGCGCCTCAAGCTCCTTCTCAGCGCGAGCGACATCGTCCTCGCCGACCTCGCTCTTGAGTGCGTCGAGATCGTCCTTCGCGCTGCGGCGGACGTTGCGGACGGCGACTCGAGCGTCTTCCGCGCGCGACTTCACGATCTTCACGAACTCCTTGCGTCGCTCCTGCGTCAGCTCAGGCAGCGTCACCCGAATGACGTTGCCGTCGTTCGTCGGGTTTGCGCCGAGGTTGTGCATGTCGCGGATGGCCTGCTCAATAGCCTTCATCGCGCCCTTGTCGTAGGGGGTGATGATGAGGCTACGAGCATCCTGGTTCGCTACCGACGCGAGCTGTGGCAGCGGCGTTGGCGTTCCGTAGTAGTCGACCATGAGGTTCTGGAGGAGCGCGGGGTTTGCACGCCCGGTGCGCACCGTCGCGAACGACTCCTTCGCGGCTTCAACCGCCTTGGTCATTCGTTCCTTCGCGTCTGCAAAGACTTCTTCGATCACGCTGCGTCTCCTCCACGACTCCCTGCCACCCCGGCCGGGGCGACATCGGCTTTCTGCAATACTTCGAGTTTAGCGGTGTACGAGGGTCCCGAGCTTCTCGCCACGGAGAGCTGCGGTGACATTGCCCGCCGGTTCCATGCCAAATACGCGCATCGGCATGCCATTGTCCATGCACAGGCTGAACGCTGTCGAGTCAACGACCTTCAGCCCCTTCACGAGCGCCTCGTTGTACGTAATATCGTCGATGAGCGTTGCGCTCGGATCCTTCGCGGGATCGGCGGTGTAGACGCCATCGACGCCATTCTTCGCCACGAGAACCTCGTCGGCGTAGATCTCAAGCGCGCGCTGCGCGGAAACGGTGTCTGTCGAGAAGTACGGGAGGCCGGCCCCGGCACCAAAGATGACGACCCGACCCTTCTCGAGGTGCCTGATCGCGCGAAGCGGGATGTAGGTCTCCGCAACCTGCGTCATCGTGATCGCGGACTGCACGCGTGTCTCGACGCCTGCTTGCTCGAGGAAGTCCTGGAGCGCGAGGGCGTTCATGACGGTGCCAAGCATGCCCATGTAGTCCGCACGACCGCGGTCCATACCGCGCTGTGAGAGCTCCGCGCCTCGGAAGAAGTTTCCGCCACCGACAACAATGGCTACCTCTGCATCATCCATCGACGCCGCGATTTCGCGGGCGATTTGGCTGACGACGTCCGGGTTGACTCCGAGGGTTCCCCCTCCGAATGCCTCACCCGACAGTTTGAGCAGTACCCTGCGCTTACGATTGCTCTGGTCGGACATGCGTCTCCTTCTTAAAGTCTTCGCCGGCATCCCGGCACTCCCCCGGGCCTAGGCCCGGATCCTGCTGGCGCTAGGCTGCATCAGTTCCACAGCCTACCGCCCACGCAGCACAAAACCCGGGTCGCATTGACCCGGGTTGTGTGCTGCGGTGTTAGGCGCCCACCTTGCAGCGGGTGAAGCCGGTTACCTTGATGCCAGCTGCCTCAGCAACCTTTGCAACGTCGCGCTTGTCAGCGTCGAGTGCGTGCACCTGCTCGTTGAGAACGACCTGCTTGAAGAACGCGTTGAGGCGACCCTCAATGATCTTCGGGAGCGCAGCCTCAGGCTTGCCCTCGTTCTTCGAGATCTCGGTGACGATGTCGCGCTCCTTGTCGACGTCGGCCGCGGGGACCTCGTCGCGAGTCACGTAGACAGGCTCAGCGAAGGAGACGTGCTGGGCGATGCTCAGCGCGGCCTTGTCGTCTGCACCCTCGTAGCCGACGACAACGCCGATCTGCGGGGGGAGGTCCTTCGAGGTGCGGTGGAGGTAGATCGCGGTGCCCGGAGCCTCGATGCGCTCAACGCGGCGGAGCACGATGCGCTCGCCAATGATCGCTGCCTCATCGGTGATGAGTGCTTCGACGGTCTTGTCGCCTGCGGGAGCCGCGAGGGCTTCCTCAGCGTTCTTCGCGCCAGCTGCGACGATCGCGTCAAGAACCTGCTCCGAGAGCGCGAGGAACTTTTCGTTCTTCGCGACGAAGTCGGTCTCGCACACGAGCTCGATCATTGTTGCAGCGCCTTCGCTCTGCTTCGCAGCAACGAGGCCTTCGCTCGCCTCACGGTCGCCGCGCTTTGCGACGCCCTTGAGGCCCTTGAGACGAAGGATCTCGATTGCCTTCTCGATGTCGCCCTCGGCTTCAACGAGTGCGTTCTTGCTGTCGACCATGCCGGCGCCAAGACGCTCGCGCAGCTCCTTCACAGCGGCCATGCTTACTGCAGCCATGTGTGTCTCCTTGGGGTTTGGGCCAGCGCCGCACTTGTGGTGCGGCGCCGGCCAATGTCTATGAGGGGTGATTACTCGGCTGCAGGAGCCTCTGCTGCGTCAGCAGCAGGAGCTTCGGTCGACTCAGCAGCAGGTGCCTCGGTAGCCTCGGCAGCGGGTGCCTCAGCAGCAGGCGCCTCGGTTGCCTCAGCAGCGGGTGCCTCAGCAGCGTCGGTGTTCAGCAGGGCAACTTCCCACTCTGCGAGTGGCTCAGCAGCTGCATCGCCCTCAGCAGGCTTCTGGTGGCGCTCCATGAGGCCCTCAGCGGCTGCGTCAGCGATCACGCGAGTGAGCAGCGCAACCGAGCGGATTGCGTCATCGTTGCCCGGGATCGGGTAAGTGACGTCGTCCGGGTCGCAGTTCGTGTCGAGGATGGCGATAACGGGGATACCCAGCTTCTTCGCCTCGTCGATCGCGAGGTGCTCCTTCTTGGTGTCAACGATCCAGAGCGCCGAAGGCGTCTTGGTCATGTTGCGGATACCACCAAGGGTCTTCTGCAGCTTGTCGAGCTCGCGCTTCTTGAGGAGGAGCTCCTTCTTGGTGAAGCCAGTGGTTCCACCCTCGAAGTCGAGCTGCTCGAGCTCCTTCATGCGCTCCAGGCGACCGGTAACGGTCTGGAAGTTCGTGAGGAGGCCACCGAGCCAGCGCTGGTTCACGTAGGGCTGGTTCACGCGGGTCGACTGCTCAGCAATCGCTTCCTGCGCCTGCTTCTTCGTGCCGACGAAGAGGATCGTGCCGCCACGAGCAACCGTGTTCTTCACGAACTCGTAAGCCGAGTCAATGTAGGTCAGCGACTGCTGCAGGTCGATGATGTAGATGCCCGAACGCTCGGTGAAGATGAAGCGCTTCATCTTCGGGTTCCAGCGGCGGGTCTGGTGACCAAAGTGTACGCCGCTGTCGAGCAGCTGGCGCATGGTTACAACGGCCATTGCCGTCTCCTGTTCTCGCGCGCGAACGCGCGATTGTTTGGTTAATTCGGCCGCGGATGCGACCTGATCCTGGTGCCCACGGGTTTCACCACCCCTTGCGGGGACCAACGGCAAAACTCCGGTGAATGGGCACGCGAAGTCACCTCTTGCGAGGCGCAATTGGAAAGTCTACCACTGTCGAGGCCTGCGCGTGGCACGTTTAGGGATCGCCGCGTTGGCGCCGTGAGACACGCTGGGTCGCCTTCCCTGTCGTCGCCACTCTACGCACGCAGCTCCGCCGGAGCTTCGAGCCGACCGTTGACAAGCTCAGTGCTCGACCGTAGCCTGGGGGCGAATAACTGTACAGTCGCACAGTTTTCGAAATTGAGACCTTGTTTGAAAGAAGGAACCATGAGCGTCGTCGTCACCGTTGCCCCGACCGGACCTATCGCAACCAAGAAAGACAACCCAAACCTCCCAACCACACCAGCAGAAATCGCAGCGGCTGTCAGCCGCGCTTATGATCTCGGCGCGAGCGTCGCACACATTCACCTGCGCGATGAACAAGAGCGGCCAACGGCAGACTTGAACATTGCGAGGGACGTAGTTGCTCGCATCGAAGATGCCTGCCCAATACTGATCCAGCTCTCAACCGGTGTCGGCCTCGGTGTCTCTTACGAGGACCGGGCCGCGCTCGTTGAGCTCCAGCCGGCGATGGCAACCCTTAACCCGTGTTCAATGACGTTCGGGGGCGGAGAGTTCCTCAACCCGCCCACGAAAGTGCGTGACCTCGTTCGCCGCATGGTGGATCTTGGCGTCAAACCCGAGCTCGAAATCTACGACACAGGGCACCTTGACGAATGCCTCCGCATGCGGGACGAGGGAATTCTCCCTGACCTACTGCAGTTCAGTATCGTCATGGGCGTCCCTGGAGGCATGGCAGCGACCCCGGAGAACCTCATCATGATGGCGAGCCGCCTCCCAGAGGACTGCATCTGGCAGGTAATCGCTATCGGGCGCTCCAATCTGAACCTCACCGCAATCGGCCTCGCGCTCGGCGGGAATGCTCGAGCGGGAATGGAGGACACACTCCATCTCGGTAAGGGACGCCCCGCGCCAGGGAACGACCCCCTAGTCGAACGCGCAGTGGGACTCGTGCGGGGACTCGATCTCGATCTCGCCACCGTTGACGAGACGCGCACACTCCTCAAGCTCACGAGATAGTCAGCCCGGGTGCGCGCTCGCTGGCCGGCGCGC
Organism: Leucobacter komagatae; assembly: GCF_000834055.1. Classification (GTDB taxonomy): domain Bacteria; phylum Actinomycetota; class Actinomycetes; order Actinomycetales; family Microbacteriaceae; genus Leucobacter; species Leucobacter komagatae_A. The sequence goes on along the minus strand of NZ_JXSQ01000001.1, from coordinate 270,455 downwards.
GCGCATTCGTAGCGCGCTGGACTACTTGCTGAACGCCGAAACCAGGAATTCTTTAAGAATTCCCGCGGTGTCGGCAACCGTGAGTGAGGCGCTCACTCCGAGCCTCAGGGCGCGATCATCAACCGAGATCATGCTGATCGCGCTCACCGCAAAAAGATAGTTCCAACGAACAGTATCTGGCGACAGGTCGGGCCGTGCCCGCTGTAGCGCTTCAATGAAGGCGAGCGCAAACGGGTCGTACAGCTCGGCAATGATGCCTCGGCTATTCGATGAGGGGTCGGTCGCCTCCCGAGCGAGCAACTGTGCAAACGCGAGACCTTCCGGAGTTGTACGCAACTCCATTTGAGGCTCCACGAATGCGGCGACAATCTGAGCGATGGTGTCTTCCCTGCCAAACTCAACCGTCTTCAAGAGCGCAAGCCGCTCGCTCAGCACCTCGGAGCGGTCAAGGAAGATCTCACGATAGAGATTCTCCTTCGTTGCGAAGTGGTAGGTGAGCAACGCGACGGACACTTCGGCCTTCGAGGCGATCTCTCGCATCCCAACCGAATCAAAGCCGTGCTGCGCAAACATGCGCTCGGCCGTGCGCAGTATTCGCACGCGCCTACTGATTTTTTCTGCACCCATTGAGCTTCCTCAAGCCGTTCGGTTTTCGCAAAGGAGCTCTTTGACACCGAATTCTTTTCATCGTAGTATCAATCCATTACTGTACAGCCGTACAGTCTCGCTATTTGGTCAAAGGGGCTCAATATATGCGTCGAATCGTTGATCTTTCTGTTCCACTCAAGAATGGAATCGCTTCCGATCCGCCCGGCCACGTGCCAGTGATCGACTACTTTGATCACTCCCAAACGCAAGAAGAGATCCTCGCGTTTTTCCCCGGAGCAACGCCAGCGGATCTGCCAGACGGCGAGGGGTGGGCAATTGAGCGAGTGCAGCTCTCTACGCACGCAGGCACGCACCTCGATGCTCCCTACCACTTCGCTTCAACGATGGACCGCGGTAAGCGCGCAATGACCATCGATGAGGTGCCTCTCGACTGGTGCTTCCAGCGCGGCGTCAAGCTCGACTTCCGCCACTTTGCAGACGGCTATGTCGTCCAGCCACACGACATCGACGAGGAGCTGGAACGCATCGGACACGCCCTCGAGCCGCTCGACATCGTCGTCGTAAATACGAGCGCAGGAGAACGCTTCGGCCACGACGATTACCTTGCCAAGGGCTGCGGCGTTGGCCGCGATGCGACGCTGCATCTCCTCAAGCAGGGTGTGCGCGTCACCGGTACCGACGCTTGGAGTTGGGACGCGCCCTTCATATTCACGGCAGATCGATACTCCCGCGATGGTGACGCTTCGATCATCTGGGAAGGTCACCGCGCTGGCCGCGAAATCGGGTACTGCCACATCGAGAAGCTGCACAACCTCGAATCAATCCCGTCGACGGGTTTCGAGATCGTGTGCTTCCCGGTGAAAGTTGAGGGCGGATCTGCCGGCTGGAGCCGCGTCGTTGCAGTCTTTTCTGAATAACTGAACCGGGTCTCCCGGACCCACCACAAGGAGCAATTCAATGAAGAATTCACCATTCAAGCAGGCCGTCCTGCTCGCGATTACGGTCACAGCAGTGTGCAGCCTGACCGCATGCGGAGGCGTCACCGACCCCAACGCTGGCCCGGCAGCTGAAGAGGCAACGGCTGCAGCGGGGCTCGTAGCCCCCATCGCCAACATGGACTGTGAAGAAGGCGCTGAGCCTACGGGCGAGCCCATCGTTATCGGCGGATCAATGTCGCTTACAGGACCACTCGGTGGAACCGGTGCCGTGCATGACGCTGTTGGCAATCTCATGGTCGACTGGGTAAACGAGTGCGGCGGCATCGACGGCCGCCCAATTGAGTACAAAGTTCTCGATGATCAGTCGACCCCAGCACAGGTCACGAGCAACTACGAGCGTCTTCTCTCCGAAGGCGTCGATCTCGTTGTCGGGCCATACGCCGGCGCAGCAGCGCTCGCAGGCGCCGGCCCAGTCTCGGCCGCCGGATATGCATACCCAACTGCGACCAATGGCGTACCGGAATCACTTATCGGGGACAACCATTTTCCCTCGTGGCAGATTGGTGGTGGCGCTACCGATGGCATGTGGAAGCTAGCCGCCGAAGACCTCGCTGAGACGCTCGCGAAGGCAGACAATGCGCCTAAGACCGCGTTCATGGCAACGCAGAAATTCCCGACAACGCTCAGTTTCTCTGAGGCGCAGAAGCCAGCGTTTGAAGCGGCGGGCATCGAAGTCGTCGACAGTGTCGAGTACGACATGGGCACAACGGATTTCACCTCCATCGTGACTCGTATGCTCGCGGCAGACGCTGACATCGTGTGGATCGGCGCCGTCGGAATGGATATCTCGAATTTCCAGCTCGCGTTTGACTCACTCGGATACACCCCGCGCAACCTCTTCGCCTCGCTGTCGGGCCCAGCTGCCCTCGACAGTCTTGGCGAATCCGCAGAGGGGATCCTCGTCTCTTCAATCTACGAGGACAACGCACCCCTGAACGACACTGATATTGCTCGCTACTTCACTTCCGCCTACCTCGATATCGCGAAGGCAGAGAACCTGGTGCCCGTGATCGAGACGCAGGCTGCCGCGGGCTTCGGAATGTGGCAGATTTTGCTCACGGCGGTCGCCGAAGTAGGCCCGGACAACGCGAAGATCATCGAGTGGCTCGGGTCTAACGAGGTAGAGACCCTCGCGGGGCCGGTGAAGTTTGACGGCTACAACGGTTACGGCTCGGATCTGAACCGTGTCGCACAGGTACAGGACGGAAAGCGTGTCCTCGTATCCCCAGAGGAATTTGCCGGCGCTGAGATCCGGCTCAACTAAGACACGTTCCGGGGGCGGGCGCAGCGACGCGCCCGCCCCCGGACTCACGATTGAATTGGAGAGTTGATGTCTGGAGCCACACTTGCGCTACTACAGACTCTGTTAAACGGAGCCCTACTCGGTTGCCTCTTTGGGCTCATAGCGCTCGGTCTCACGATGAAGTGGGGGCACCTTGGCGTGCCAGACTTCTTCCACCTTTCGCTCACGCTGTTTAGCGGATACCTCACGTATACCCTCGTCACCGGGCTCCTCATGAACCCGTTCATGACGCTGCTCATCACCGTTCCAGCCATGTTCCTGATCGGTGTACTCACACAATGGCTGTTTTTCACGATCAAGGCATCGGCCTTTACGTCGCTCCTGCTCACATTCGCGCTCTTTATCGTCGCAGAGAGCGTCATGTCCGTGATTTGGAGTCCGGATTTGCTGAGCATGCGTAAGTGGCTCGATGGAACGTTCACGTCAGCGATCCGCATCCCTATCGGCGACAAGAGTCTTTCAGTTCTCCCGGTAGACGTGATGGCTCTCGCACTCGCGTTGGTCTTGGTACTTGCGACATGGTGGATGCTTAAACACACCAGGTGGGGCAGGGCACTGCAGGCGATGCGTCAGGACGCGCAGATCGCAGAGGTGCTCGGAGTGCGGATCCTCCCTATTACGCTCATCGTGTCAGGGCTTGCAGCGGCCACCGCCGCAGTCGCAGGCATGGTCGTAGTCGTCCGAATGCCACTCACTCCCGGTCTAGCCATGAACTGGATCGGGGTCGTGATCGTCGCCACACTCCTCGGCGGACTCGGTCGTCCGCTTGGCGCTCTCATCGCAGCGATCATTCTCATGATGGTGCAGAATGCGTGGTCACTCTGGTTCCCACCGCAGTGGTCACCCGCCGTCGCTTTCGGTTTGCTGTTCATTTATCTTGCGCTGCAACCCATCGTGAGGATCACACGCGAGCGCTTAGAACTTAGGAGGAACCGTGAACAAGCTGTTTGATCTTTCCACGCGGCGTCAGCTGCTGCTCGTTATCGCGAGCACCGTCGTGCTGCTGCTGCTCGCATTCGCGTTCCCCAACAACTACGTCGCTACCTTCGCGTTCCAACTGCTCACCTGGATCATCCTCGCGATGAGTTGGTCGCTCTTTTCCGGTAACTCTGGCTATGCGAGTTTCGGCCACGGAGTGTTCTTCGGCCTTGGAACGTACGCCACCGCAGCGATTTTCCGCTTCACCGATTTGCCATTCGGTATTGCCCTGCTCATCGCTGGTTTGACTGGCGGCGTGCTCGCGCTTCTCGTTGGCCTCGCGGTGTTCTCCTCAGCACGCTTCGCTGGAGACCTCTTTGGCCTCATCACGCTCGCCCTTGCTTTCATCGTGATGACGGTCGTTTCGAACGTTCCATGGCTCGATGGCGGGTCAGGTGTGTTCGTCCGCGAACTCGTCGGCGACAAGTGGATTGGGGCAAACACAACAAACCTCTACATCGTCGCCGCCCTGCTAGCCGGGCTCACTGCGGTTGTCGCTGTACTCGCCTGGAAGACACGCTGGGGTGCCGCGCTTCAGGCGATCCGTGAGGACGAGAACGTCGCAGAATCGCTCGGGGTCGCAACTTACCGCCACAAGGTACTTGCTTTCGCCGCGAGCGGTACGCTCGCAGGCCTCATCGGAGCACCACAGGCTGTGTTCCTTGGGTACATCGAGGTCTCCTCCGTCTTCGCGCTCAACATCCCCCTGTTCGTACTCATGATGGTCATCCTCGGAGGTATCGGCCAGTGGTGGGGTGCAGTCATCGGCGCAATCGTCGTCGTGGTACTTCGCGAGGCACTGCTCGGGCTCGGATCAGCTGACATCGCACAGATTGTCGTTGGGGTGGCGCTGATCGCCGTGATCATTGTGATGCCCAACGGGATCTCTGGCTTCATAGAGAGACTCAGAAACCGATCCCACGCGAAAGAGGTGACCTCATGAGCGTCTTGCTCGAATGCACTGGAATCACGAAACGTTTCGGAGGAATCGTCGCTCTTGGGGGCGTCGATTTCACGGTGCGAGAGGGACAGATTGTTGGCCTTGTCGGCCCAAATGGTTCTGGCAAGACCACGCTGCTCAGCTGCATTGCCGGATCGCTCGCGGTCACTTCTGGCAGTGTCACTTTTGCTGGCAGCGACATTACTCGCAGCAAACCGCACACTAGGGCACACGCGGGGATCTCGAGAACGTTCCAAATCCCCCGTCCACTGAACTCATTCTCGGTCGCCGAAAACGTCGCGATCGCTGCAATGTTTGGAAGCGAAGCGCTCTCAAAGCCACTCGCCATGGAGCGCGCTGCGACGGTACTTGACAGAGTTGGAATCAGTAAGCACCAGTCCTCTCAGGTGAGTGCACTCACTCTCCACGAACGTAAGTTCCTTGAGATCGCACGGGCTCTCGCGCTCGATCCCAAACTGATCTTGCTCGACGAGGTACTTGGCGGCCTCAACCCGTCAGAGGCCGCTGAGGGGATGGAGCTCATCTCCAGCCTGCGGTCCGACGGAATCTCTGTCGTGTACATCGAGCACAATGTGAAGGCGGTGTCCGCTCTCGCCGACTATATGTATGTACTCAATCGAGGCCAGAACCTCGCCGAGGGCACACCGCAAGAGGTGCTCTCGAATGGGCTGGTCATCGAGGCCTACCTCGGAGGTGGCGCTCATGCTTAAGGTAAACGATCTCGTCGTACAGTACGGGGAAGCCGCAGCGTTGCGCGGTGTGTCGCTGTCCATAGAGCAAGGCCAGACGGTCTCGCTCATAGGCTCGAACGGTGCCGGAAAGTCCACGCTGGTAAAGGCGTTGATGGGAATGCAGCCCATCACGGCTGGAACTGTAGAATTCCTCGGCGAAAACATCTCAGCCACACCAGCTACCGAGAGACCTGCGCTTGGAATCGCACTCGTCCCCGAAGGGCGCCGACTCTTCAAGGACCTCACGGTGCAAGACAACTTGATGCTAGGCGCGCACCATCCAGCCGCAAGGCAGCGCTCCGGTGGGGACATCCAGTTCGTGTACGACTTGTTCCCCGTGCTGGGCGCGAGGCGGAAGCAGCTCGCCGGCACAATGTCTGGCGGTGAGCAGCAAATGGTTGCACTCGGGCGAGCACTCATCTCGAAACCATCGCTGCTTATCCTCGATGAGCCTTCCCTTGGTCTCGCCCCGATTGTCGTCGAAGAGGTCTTTGAAACAATCAAGCGAGTTACTGCCGAGGGCGTTACAGTGCTGCTCGCAGAACAGAATATGCAACAAGCTCTTGCGTTGTCCGACCACGGTTACGTGCTCGCTGAGGGCACGGTTGTGCTGGAGGGATCCGGCATGGAGTTGCTGACCTCCGCTCAGGTGCGTGAGGCGTACCTAGGCGGAGCATAACGCGGATGATGCGGAGGGAGTGCGGCTTTGCAGCCTCCAACCCCACCGACTAGGCATCCCTCGGTGCGGGCACTTTATTCCAGGTGAAGCGCCCGCACCTTTTGTCCACAGACCTCCCCCGCTTCTCAAAAGCGCCGATTTCTCCACATCTGCGAATTCTCAGCACACCACCGGCGTTCCTTAAATAACACTCGTGTGAGGAGGATACGCACATGCACATACCCACTCACCAGCCGAATGAGGCGCGAGCGCCCCACCAGGCTCCGACCAGTCATAACCAGTCGCTCGGTGCTCGCGGCGAGCGCATCGCGGCCGACTATCTCATCGCTCGCGGGCTGATACTCATCGAGCGCAACTGGCGTTGCACGTATGGCGAACTCGATCTCATCATGCGCGACGGCGAAACCTGTGTTGCGATTGAGGTCAAAACGCGCTCAGGCACAGGCTTCGGTTCGCCGCTCGAAGCGATCACTGCGCGAAAAGCCGCTCGATTACGAAGACTACTTCTTGAGTGGGCCGGCACAACGGGCAACCGCGGGCGGGGGCTGCGTGTTGACGCGGTTGGCGTCCTGTTACTTCCAGGAGCAGCGGAACCACACGTCGAGCATCTGCGGGCGATCGCATGAGCGTCGGGGTATGTCGTGCCGCAGCGGTTGCCCTCACCGGGCTTGAGGGCACCACCGTCATGGTTGAGGCCGCTGTCGCTCAACAGTTGCCTGGAATGGCGATTATCGGTCTTCCCGACGCCGCGCTAGCGGAGGCGAAGCAGCGCGTCCGAACGGCCTCAGCGCAGGCTGGCCTACCGCTGTCTGATCGGTTCGTAATCGTGAATCTAGCGCCAGCTTCACTCCCCAAGCAGGGGTCGGGGTTCGACCTCGCGATCGCACTTGCGGCACTTGCAGCCTCTCGTCGACTCCCCACCGACAGGCTCACCACTACGGCCCACATTGGCGAGCTCGGACTCGACGGCGGTTTGCGCAGGCCAGCTGGGCTCCTGAGCGCCGTGATCGCAGCGAAGGAGCTCGGTTTTTCTCGGGTTATGGTGCCAAAAGTCGCAGGCGACGAGGCACGCCTCGTCCCGGGAATCACAGTGGTTGAAGCTGGCACGCTTGGCGGGGCCGCCGCCTGGCACAGCGGAACAGAGGGCGACTGGTCTGAGGCTCCAAGCTCGCCTCAACAGCGCGCGACATCGGCACCAGCGGCAACCACTGCAACCACGGCAACCGAGCGTTTCGACATGGCCGACGTTATTGGGCAGCCAGAAGCCGTTGAGGCGATGGTCATTGCAGCTGCGGGTAGGCACCATATTTCGCTCGTTGGCCCGCCGGGCTCGGGCAAGACGCTGCTCGCGACGCGGCTTCCGACGATCCTGCCAGACCTGTCTACTCACGAGTCGCTCATCGCGAGTAGCATCGCCTCGCTCAGCGGCTCAGCGCTCCACACGCTGGTCACGAGGCCGCCGTTCGAGAGCCCTCATCACACGGCCTCGTCAGCGGCGATAGTTGGGAGCGGGGACTCACGCGGCATCCGGCCAGGGTCGATATCGAGAGCGAGTCACGGGGTGCTCTTCATGGACGAGGCACCTGAGTTTGGTCGCGCGGTCCTCGACGATCTTCGCGAACCACTGGAGTCCGGGACCATCACCATCTCGCGCGCCAGACTGCACGCGAGTTTGCCAGCGAAACTCCAGCTGGTGCTCGCGGCAAACCCCTGCCCGTGCGGAAACGCCGGCTCCCCTGAAACAGCGCTGTCGTGCACGTGCAGCCCGAACACCCGCATCAGATATTTGGGGCGACTCTCAGGCCCGCTCACCGACCGCATTGACCTGCGGCTCACGTTGCGGCGAGTAAGCAGCGTAGTGGCGGGCGGCACCGTTTCAGGCTCAGCGCCAGCCAGTAGCGAACTACGCGAGCGCGTCGCCACAGCCAGAGAACGCGCGCAGCGCAGACTCGCGGAGACTCCCTGGCGACTAAACAGCGAGGTGCCAGGAGAGTGGCTCCGCAGCGACGCCATGCGTCTACCGGTGAACGCAACCACAGCAATCGACCGCGCATTAGCCTATGGGGCACTGACGGTTCGCGGATACGACCGTATTCTGCGGGTGCACAATACGACATTTTTGCGCATGTGAGCAACGGCGGGGAAACCCCAGTTCAGCGCGTGGTTCCTGCCGCTCGCAGATGCTCGGCTACTGCCGGGCAGGGAGGGCTCCCCTCCTCCAGGAGGTGCTCGGCGTGAGCGGGAAGGCGTCCGCGGCTGCGCTCGGCGGAGCGGGCGGAAGCCACCGAGCGTAACGGAACGAGCGTTACGCTTCCCGACGCGTCGAGAAACCGCGGAATCATGCGGCAAAACAGGGCGTCGGAGCACGCGAGCGGCGGTGCGGCCGGATAGTAGCGTCACGGCCGCGAAACGGCGAGATCCGCGGAATCATGCGGCAGAACGGGGTGCGTAACGCTGTAACGCTGAAAAGGCGAAACCTATTATATACAGAGCACGTAAGTACACACATGGCATGGTGGTTGGTCTTGATATTTTACTTCTTCTCTATACCAATTCCTCAGAAAGAGCGTTACACCGTTACACTCAAGAGAAAACCCTGGTCAGAGACGGGTTCTGTTGTAACTCTGCTGTAACGCCAGGAGGCCCGGCGTTACAAAACCGGCTTCCCCGCCCCGGCGAGCAGACTCCCTGCACGAAGAAACCCCTGGTAAACGAGGAGAAACGCACACCTCACGAGCCGCGGGGCCAGCGTTACACGGCCGGAAGCAGCGTTACGCAGCCGCCCGGCAGCACGCCCAATGCAGCCCGTCTGCCCGAGCAACCTCATGCCCGAGGGGCTCTCCCTCCCCAGCCCGGCCGAGGCGCAGCGGGAGCGCAGCCGCGGGCCACCAGGCGTTGCAGACCCCCTCGACGGCCTCTCCGGGGCGCAGCGGGAGCGGAGCCGAGGCCCCCTGAGACGCAGCGGCCACGCAGCGGGAGCGGAGTGGCTGCGACCCGAGGCCCCTCTGGGCGCTCGGCACGATGCGCGACACGCCGTGCCGGCCGTCGCTTCGCGATGTAGATCGACTCGTCTAACGTGAGGGGCAGTCGTTGGGACTCATACTGCGACTACCTTTTCAGAAGGCCGCTCCAAGAACTCGGACTCCAGGGAGCGGCCTTCGCCTTTTCTTCCGCCTCCGGCAGTTCCCTGGGCCCTAGCCTGACCCAGGAGGAGAATGGCAGCATGCCTCGCCTCCCGCTCAACACCGCGCAGCTCGAAGTCCTGACCTGGGTGCGGGACGGCGCGCCGGACGGGGTGTACGAGGGCTACGAGCACCGGATCGTCGCCCGCGCGCTGCACAACCGCGGCCTGGTCGAGGTGAAGGGGCACGGCAAGCAATGGCAGGCGTCCATCACGGAAGACGGCGCCTACTACGCCGATCATGGCGACTACCCGCCCCAAGAAGACAGCGAGCGACCCGCCGCAGACGAGAAGGCCCCGTCACCGGCGGAACGACCCAGCCGCGACTCGGCCCCTGCTCCGGCTCCCCGCAAGCCGGCAGTCCGCAAGCAGGGCCCCACCGCAGCAATGATGACAGCGCTGCTCGCGGCCCCGGACAACCGGATCGAGATCGACTACGACGAGCATCACCGGTACGAGCAGCTCGCGAAGACCGCCGAGCGCTTCAAGAAGGTCCCGGAGGGCATGCAGGTCACGGTTGAGAGCGACTGGCGCGAGAGGACCGCCTGCGTGCGGCTGCACCCGCTGCCCGAGTGGCGCATGCGCGTGCTCGACCCGGTGCCCGTGCCGGCGTCCCTTCGCGGGGCCTCCGAAGTGGTCAAGAATCTCCGCGACCGGGAGGACTTCGAGATCAGCGCCAGTGAGAAGAACCGTGCCCTTCGCCTCGCGCAGGCGCTCGTCGCCGAGGCGGAGCTGCGAGGCCACAAGGCGAAGTTCATCAAGCCTCCGCCGAAGGATCGCTGGGGTTACGTGCAGAAGTACGACCGGAATCAGGGGCACCTCATGCTTGTGCTCGGGCCCGATGAATACCGGCTGAGCCTCTTCCAGATCAGCAAGAACTTCGAGCACGTCCTTTCGAAGACCGAGGCCAAGCGCGCCGAGCAGGGTCACTGGGTCCAGAAGTGGGACGTCGTGCCGACAGAGAGGCTGGGCATCCGCGTCGAGACCCACGGCGTCAGCTTCTGGGGCTCGGAGTGGAAGGACACCGCCGACCGCCCCCTTGAGGACTCCCTCGCGCAGGTGCTGCAGGAGCTGGAGCTCCGGCACGAGGCCGAAGAGCGCAGCAGGGAGGCTGCGGAGCGCGCCCGCATCGAGCGCCAGCGTAGGTGGGAGATCGCCCGCGAGCAGGCCGTGCAGGAGCTCACGGACAGCCACCGGGCCAAGGAGCTCGCCGAGCAGGCGAAGAGGTGGAAGAGGGCAGCCGACATCCGCGAGTACGCCGACGCTGTCGAGCAGCGCGCCCTCGCCGAGCCTGACGACGACGCGCGCCGCGAGGCCCTCGAATGGGCCCAGTGGACCCGCGAATACGCCGACCGCGTCGACCCGCTCCGGCAGCGGCTGCGCCTGCCGGAGCCGCCGAAAGCCACGGAGAAAGCACTGCAGCCGTTCATGGGCGGGTGGAGCGCGTACGGGCCGGAGTCGACGTACAGGGGCTGAGCCCACTGCTCATCTTGCTCGCTTCGGCAGGGCGAGCACTCGCGTCTCCCAGGTTGCGGCAGAATGGTGAGGCATGAGCAACAACCCGATCAACGGCGAGACCGGCGCCGCGCTCGCGCAGTTCTTCTTCGGCGGGGCCGGCCCCTCGCACGGAGAGCTTTCACGCGCGTTCGGCGCCGCCGGCCTCGGCTCCTTCGACGACTACAAGTACGACCCGAACGTACAGGGCCCGAGCAAGCAGCAGCGCGTCATCACGATCTGCCGGGTGGCTGAGAAGAAGCCTGATAATGCGAAGAAGCTCGCAGACGGCATCCTCGACGCGCTTCGCCGCAAAGGCTCGTTCAACGACGACGACAACGCGGCTGACATCGCGACTCTCCGGTCGGCTTTCGCTCACGTCGGCTGGTCGCTCACCGAGGAGGGTCGACTGGAGCGGCTCGGCGCGATCGACCTGGAGACTGGCGGTCGCGCCGCACTCGACGAGCAGCTCGCACGGCTGCGCAGGAACATCGACGATCCTGCCGCGGCGCTCGGCTTCGCCAAGGAACTCCTCGAAGCGGTCATGAAGTTCGTGATCGAGGGCAGCGGGATGCCGCTGCCCAAGAACCCCAAGTGGCCGATGCTCATCCACCTGTCGTTCGACCGCCTCAACTTCGAGTTCAAGGTCGTCGACGACTCGGTCCCCGGAGCGACGGCCGTGAGGGCGATCTACCAGTCGGCCAAGACGGTCATCGAGTCCGTGAACGATCTCCGCAACGACCACGGCACCGGCCACGGAAGGACGCTGCCGACCGCGCTGCGCGAGGAGACGGCGATCTACGTCGTCCGGGAGGCCGTCCACGTCGCCGAGCTCATGCTGAGCACGTACGACCGCCAGATGAGCGGCGGACGGGTCTGAACAAGTCATGATGCGCCTGACGACGTCAGGCGCTGGGGCGCGGCACAGCCGCGCCCGGGTGAGTGAGTGACAGGAGTTCTCTTCCGCTATAGAGCGGGAGCACTCTCCTGCGAGTCGTGGCTCGGTGCTCTGAGTCGCCCTAAGGGACGCGAGGTTCGATTCCTCGCAGTGAGCGCGTGCGCCCACGAGGACGAGTGGACAGTCTGCAGACGAGGCCGGTTGGATTCCGGCTGAGGCACGACAATAGCGGCTGTGCCACGCGCACAGACCGCACCTGGAGCCGTCACGGGCGACCGTGGCGGCTCTTGCTTTTCATGTCCCCGTTAACGCAAGTGCTCGAACGGGTCAACCACAGCGTGCAGGCCGTGCTCAGGGCACGAGAACGCCACCCTAATGCCGTCGCCCGTACCGGCGTCGAAGGGCTCCGGCACGCAGTCGCGGCCGCACTCCTGGCACATGCGGTACTGCTCGTTACCCGTGCCGTCACCGACACGGATCTCCAGGTCGTCGGGGACTTCAACACCGTCGTCGCTCATCCTGCGACTCTACGCGCACTGAGCTATCTGCTGTCAATGGCGGACACTGCGTGAAAAGCAAGAACCCCGAGGCGTGATGCCTCGGGGTTCTTGCTTCTATTCCGCTCGCCTGCGCGAGCGAGGAAGCGAGTGTTGGGGCCGGGCATAGCCCGTCCCGGGAAGAACTTTGAGAGGTGCAGCCCTGCGGGCTGTGGCTCTGTTGGCATCACGGAACAACAGAAATGAGCACAGCCATGTCTGAGCAAAAGCAAGCACAGAAGCAGATCACCGTGTCCGGCGTCGTCGGGGACACGGTCAAATACGGCACCACGAAGCTGGGCCAGCCCTACGTCTCATTCGAGATGGCGGTCCAGGAGGGGCCACGTCGCGGCGCGAAGCGCACCGTGTACTACACAGTGAACGCGTTCCGGCAGCTCGCCGTGAACGCATCGCAGAGCATCAAGCCGGGCGACCGTCTGCTCGTGACCGGCACCGCTAAGGAGGTGCTGCTCTGGAACCGGGGCGGCTCCATCGCGAAGCACACCATCAACGCCGAGCGCATGGGACACGACCTGTTCTGGGGCACCAGCGAGTTCACGCGCGGCACGGAGAACGCAGAGGAAAGCACAGACAAGGCTCAGGCATGAGCACGAGGGGACCCGAAATGACCGCCTCAAAGCGCACCCCGTCCACGCTCACGATCCTCGGCGTCACCGTCGTCGTGGGCAGCGCCATCGGCCTCGCCCTCAATGATCTCGTAATCGCCGACGGTACGAGCCTCTTCGGGCGCGCCGTCCTGTTCGCCGCATTCGGCGCGGTGCTCCTGGTGATCGGCCGTGCCCGCGACGCACAAAGAGGAGAGAAGAAGACATCATGACCCCCTCACTGACCCCATCGCTCACCCCATACGACACCGGCGACCGCCTGGAACCCCAGCCTTGGCGCCTCACGGACAACGACCACTACGGCTACGTCGACTTCGACGACGACGAGAGCGCCACTGTGTTCACGATCGTCGGCAAGCGCCCTGACCACAACACAGCCGACGGCTCGCCGGGATACCTGCTGAGCGTCAGCGCCTACTGCGATGACACAGCCGTCGAGATCGACGGAGACAGAGTCCTCGTTCTTGACGAGGACACCCTGGCGGGCCTCAACACTCTCGTCGAGCTCGCCGAGCAGGGTACTGCCGTCGACGCCGACGCCTGGCGCCTCGTTCAAGGAACCATCAAGAAGATTCAAGGAGCACGACCATGAAAGCACAGCCCACCGTCCTCCGCGCCACGAGCAGCGCTGATTTCCTCGCCGCGCTGCCCCGGCTCACGGGCATGACCGCGCCCGAGAGCTGCTTCGTCGTGCTGTTCGACGGCAAGCGCACGCTCGGCGCAGCCCGCATCGACCTGCCGCCGCTGGAACAGCTAGAGCGCCCCGGTGACGAGATCGAGCACTGGCTGCGCCAGGTGGCCGAGATCGCCCTCAAAAGCGACGCCGTGGCCGTTGTAGTCAACACTGACGCTCAGCTCTCCAAGCAGCCCGTGTCGAGCCCGCACGGCACGCTCACAGGCGTGCTGGCTGATGTCTTACACGCTGCCGGCGCCTCAGTTCGCGACGCCCTCGCCGTCGGCTCAGACGGCTGGGCGAGCTTCGTCGGGACAAACTTCCCTCAGCTACATAGCCTCGACGAGATCCAGCAGAGCCCGCTCTACGACCCTGACCACGTGCTGCTCGGTGTCGACGAGTGGCGCGCCCAGCACCCCGGCCGGACGGCCGAGGACCCCGACGAGATCACAAATATGGCGGCACAGATGTGCGCCTCCGGCAGTCAGGAGAACAGATCATGAGCACCAGAGACGCAGACCTCCTCGCGCGCTTCGCCTGGAGCCGCATCGTCGAGCCCGGCGACCGCGCGGCAGCGGTGCTGATCAACGCGTTCGGGGCTGCAGAGGCGCTCGACCGTCTCGCGTCCATCGACGAGCAGATCAGGAAGCGCGTCGTGAACGCGTCATATGCGCCGCTCGCTGAGAAGTGGCTCGCCCGTCACGACATGTCGCAGGCCCAGCGCGAGCTGGAGCAGGCACTGGCCGCAGGTCTCACGGCTCTGCTGCCCGGCGACGAGCTCTGGCCTGCGCGCCTCGGCGACCAAGAAAGCGCAGACCCGCTTGCACCGGCTCAGCCCCTCATGCTCTGGGCTCGCGGCGACGTTGCGTTGCTCCAGAAGCCGAGCCTTGCGATCACCGGCGCCCGCGCCTGCACCGGCTACGGCGAGCACGTGACCCGCGAGATCGCAGATCACGCAGCGCAGCGCAGCGTCACCGTGCTGGCTGGCGCCTCCTACGGCGTCGACGGCGCGGCTCACCGTGCGGCACTGGCGGCCGCCGGCAAGACCGTCGCGGTGCTCGCGAGCGGCGTGGACAGAGCCTATCCCGCGGGCCACCGGGAGCTCATCGAGCGGATCGCCGAGGCGGGGCTCACCGTCAGCGAAGTGCTCCCGGGCACAGCGCCGACCCGTTGGCGGTTCCTCATGCGCGGCAGGGTGATCGCTGCGCTCGCGGATGCAGTGGTTGTTCCAGAAGCCGGAGCGCGCTCTGGCGCGCTGCAGGTGGCGCAGCAGGCGCACGGCCTCGGCAGGCGAGTCGGCGCAGTGCCGGGGCCGGTCACAAGCGCAGCGAGTGCGGGCTGCCACATGCTCCTGCAGCAGGGCACAGCGCAGCTGGTTGCAGACGGCGAGGAGGCGCTCCGGCTGCTCGGGCTGAGCCATAACGAGAGGAGACGGCCGTGAAGCCCCAGGGCTACAGCCTCGCCGAACAGGTGAGGGCCAGGTCGCTCGTCTTCGACCGCGGGGACGCCGTCATGGTCCCGCTCCACACGGCTCCGGCGCTCGCGCTACGTGCCGCCGAGCTCGCGCTCGGTGGGCCGGCCGCGTTCGCCGGGTTCAATCAGCTCGGGCACGCCGTGTACCGGCGCGAGGAAGAAGGGGGCAGGTGATGACCTGGAAGATCTATCGCGAAGCGCTGTCGCTCAAGCTCAGCGAGATCGAACTGGACGGAGATCTCCACTACGACGCCGCGCAGGCCGCGCTGTGCCTCGTCGATCCTGAGTCGGGCGAGGAGGAGGTCCTCACCGTGAGCCTGCTCAGTGACGGCTACGTCGCTCTCCCCGGCGAGGTGTTCGTCCGTGACTACAGCGAGCACAGCGGCCTGCCGACGGCGCTCGTCACAGCAGGCGTCTGCGAGTTAGTGGAAGAGCTCAGCGTCGGGCCGTTCGGCTCCTGGGTGCAGCGCATGCGCGTGCTCGAAGCACCGAGCGCTCATCGTTCATAGAACAGAAGGAGGCCTGAGAATGGCACGAAGAATCATCCACGTCGAGCCCACCGACGAGCAGTGGGCCACCATCGACTACATCTACGCCGGCTACACGCCGTTCCTTGCGCAGATCACCGACGAGAACGGCGAGCCCAACGGTTCGCTCTACGCCGAGCTGATCATCGACGACCACACGGTCCGGCTGTACACCATCGCCCCTGACGGCGAGTTCACTTACGAGGAGCTCGAAGGGCTCAATCAGGGCTGGACGAAGTACGACGAGGACGGCAACGAGGTCGAAAGGGAAGAAGAAGACGCCGATGAGTGACGATCGCCTGCTGCGGAGGAACAGCACCGGGCTGAAACTCGCGGTCAGCTGCCCAGCCCGCGGCGCATTGCCGCACAACCCGTGCACCATCCGCGAGCTCGACCGGAGCGTCACTCCTCGGGTCGCCAGGGACGTCCCCTGTGCCCGGCTTTCACGAGGCCAGGTTCGCGGCTGCCGGGCGGCGGGCGCACGACGCGCCGCTGCCGAGCTTCTCGATCGTCGCCGATGCGCACGACCCGGAGAACGCCGTCATCGTGACAGAGATGCAGCCCGGCAGGCACAGCCGGCCCATCCGCATAGACAAGCACAGCGCCGACCCCGAGCACAGGCTCACCGCCTACCGCCTGGCAGCGGGCTGGTTCGGCAACCTGCCCGCGCGACATGCGATGGAGTGACCATAGAGACCCCGGGGCGTCACCGCCTCGGGGTCTCTGTTCTTAGGCGGCGCAAGGGCCGACTAAGCGCTCGTGATCTCCGGGTACTCCGCGCTCTGTGCAGATATGTGGTTGTGCTCGTCCCCGTTGCCGTCACAGCACTGGATTCTCAGGGCCCGAGTCCACGTTCGGAAATAACCGTAGCGAGAGCGTGCCTATCTCGGCCAGTAGTAGATCGCGTTCTGAGAGCCTCGGGCACGCTCGGGAACACGCCGCCCGTATGGGCCGACCGTTGCATCGAACAGGGGCCCGGAGTCGACAACCTCGACCTGGAATGCGACTTTCGTGATCGTCCGGCCGTTCTTGTCGACCCTGCTCGTGTCGAACTCCCAAGAATCTGGCACGATCTCGAAGAGCGCCCTCGTAACACCCCGATGCAGCGCGACCACGTGCCTGATGCCAAGCCGCTCGATCCTTGATACATCGAGGCTCCACCAGGCCGAGACCGAGTCGCCGATCTCCGCGTAGGCGCGCTTCCTGGCGTCCGAGGCCAGCCATTCGGGACTGTAGCCCACGCGATACCTCATCCTGCCCCCGGCCACAGGCTCGCCCTCAGGATGATCGTCCCAGCCGTTCAGTGTGATTAGAAGCAACGGCTCAGACGTGGTCAGCGGTGGTGCAGCGAAATCCTCGATCAAGGAGGAAAGCAGCCTGACCCCGTGTCCGCGAGCCCGCTCACGTCGAGCGTTCGTGAGCTGGGACGATCGGGAAAGCGGGGCGTTCGAGTGGTCTGCCTCGATCGGAAAACTCATGAGCAGGTCGATTGCGGCCGCTTCGACTGCGGTGTACTCGCTCGCTCGCAATCCGTAGCGCAGTATCCACACCTCTGGCTCCTCGCCGCGAGCCAGAATTGCGTCGATCCTGGCGAGCTTCCTCGATCTGACACCTTCCTCATCGTCTTCGCCGATCGGAATAAGTGCCTCGGCCAGGTGTGCCGCATGGCGCATCCGCTGTCCCTTGCCGACGTAGAACGGAACACCGTCGGCCGGATCTACGAGCACGTACACGTAGGCCTGCAACTCGGCGGACACCTGCTCCAGGACAGCCGAGTTAATATGGTTCACAAGTCCATTCTCTCAAAAGTGACCGACATGACAATCTCCGCGCGTTGCGACCATTTTGGCAGAGGCGCTCACGACAGATACCTCTTCGGCCCGAGCATCGGCAACGGCCGGCCCGGCGGGTGCGGATGCGCCGGGTTCCCCGTCTTGAGCAGGGCGTCGAGCGTGTACGCCCTCACGCTCATCCGGTCGAGCAAGGCCTGCACGTCGGGCAGTGCTCGCCTCAGCGTCGCGGAGCCGCCCATGTTGCCCCAGGCTCCGAGCACCTCGGTCGCGCCCACCAGGTCGAGCACGTGCTGGATAGCGTCGCAGTTCGCAGCGGAGAGCCCCGCATCATACGGCCTGAGCGCCTTCGGCTTGGGAGACCGCTCCGGGTAGAGATTTAGCATGAGCCATCCCGAGTGCTCGCGAGTCGACACGTCGATGACGTGGTTCACAGTCCTGTCAGACTCGGTCTCGCGGGCGTGCGACGGGTTCATGCCGATCGCCACGAACGGCGGCGAGCCCGGCGAGCAGGCAGCGATCCTGCCGAGCGCGAAGCGGTGCCGGGCGTCGGCCGGGTTCGGGTCCCAGAAGTCTGGCTCCTGGCCGGAAGGGTAAACGATCATGCATTCGCCTCAGCTTTTGCGCTCTCTTCCAAGAGCACGGCGTGCACGCTGCCCACGGAGACGTCGAGCACCCGAGCGATGACTCTTATCGACTCCCCCTTCTCGCGGCGCGCAAGAATGACCGCACGCTTGTCGTCGTCGATCACGCGAGGCCGGCCGCCGACCTTGCCACGTTTGCGTGCGGCTTCGAGGCCGTTCTTCGTCTTGCGGCTGATGTCGCGGCGGCGATCCTCCGCGAGAGCGAGAGCAAGGTCAAGGATCAGCGACCGCTCCGTGTGCTCACCAGCGGCGATGCCGTCGAGCACCTTCACCGAGATACCGCGCTCGAAGAGTTCGGTGAGTACGATGAGCCCTTCGAGAAGGTTCCGGCCCAGACGGTCCACCTCCTGCACGGTGAGCATGTCCCCGTCGCGCAGGTAGTCAAGTGCAGCAGTGAGCCCCGGGCGGTCCTTGACCGCGAGCTTGCCGCTGACCTTCTCCTCGAACACCTTGACGCAGATCGGGTCGAGCACGTCGTGCTGTCGTGCGGTGTCCTGACCCTTCGTGCTCACACGCACGAGTCCCACGAGTGCCACGCGCGTCACCTCCGTTCAGAAAACCTGTTCACTATCTACTCCCAACCTTACTGGTTACTGAACGAGTTTTTGAACACTATTTGCACCGGTACAGCGGCTTCGCGGCCACGGTGTTCAGATTCAACTAATGGCCGTTTGTTGAACGAGCCTGCAGGTAGACAAACGGTCTCAGTCGTGAGCACGAACACTGCTCGGCACGGCCCGCAGCGCGACCAGATAATCGTCACCTGCCTGCGTCAGTTTCCAGTAAACGGCTTTATCGCTAACCGTCCGCTTCTTCGTGCCGGTCGTGATGAGGCGCAGCGCCCGCAGCTGGACGATGATCGAACCCCACGACTTGTCCGAGATCTCCGCAGACTCGTTAGACATGTCGTCTGTCCATCCTTCGGGGTCAGCTTGGATCTCGCTGAGCATGTGACTATTGAAGGTGCGCCGCAGGGAGGGTTCTGGTGCTTCGTCGATCATGAAAGGCCCAAGAACTTCCATGATCTCGTCCCACGTGTACTTGAGATCACCGAGCTCTTCGATCCGTCCATAACTGCTGCTGTAGCCCTTGTGAACTAGGGTAACCTCGACCTCTTCCTGGCCGTGTGCAAAACTACTGTCGATCTCCGAAGCTGCGCTTTTGCCAGTCTCGATTTCCTGCTTCTCTAGTTTCGCAATCTTCGCTTCGAGCTCGGCGATTTGGATTCTGGTCTCCGAGGTCATTGCCTGATCGCCTCGCACCCAGCCGGGCCGCGGATTGTTCTTGATCAAGTGCATCAGACCGCGAGTGACCTTCGAGCCGAGATCCTCAGCGTTCTTCCACTCCTTGGTCATCCGCTTCTGGACCTTGGCGCGGAACTCATCGAGCTTCTGCGCAGCAGCCTCGTTCTTGTCCGTCTTGCCGACGGGAATCTCGTCCATGTCGGCCGGCACGAAACCCATTACCGGTATCCCGAGCTCGACTGCGTAGTCGTACTCTTTCTCGGTATAGCTAATACCTTCTTCTGTGACAGATCCGTAGCGGCCTCCGAGGACCACAAGGTAGTAATCGCTCTGCTCGATCACGCCCTTGATCAACGTCCACTGGTCATCGTTTCCCGCGGGGAAGAGCTCCATGCCTGCTGGCATGCAGTCCATCTCCAGCAGAGCCTGCATCACCTCTCGGCGTTCGTCGATGAGGTCGACGAACGTCGAACTGATGAATACCTGATACCGCTTGTCCATAAGCATGATCATATTGGGGCTGTCTTTTTCGCGTTGAGGAACCCGCCACCGGGCAATTTCACGGGCGGGGCTTTCGTGGCGGTTGTAACGACCTGCAATGTGTTGCAGAGGCAACCAGTATTATGCGCCGCAAGCGGACCGGCTTGCGGGCAGAGGTGAGGGTGTCGCGTTGAACTGATGGCGTCAGGGTGTCGAGATCACCAGATCCGTGTCGTCCGGCATAATTGTGAGTATGCCCTGACCTGGACTGTAACGAGATCGGTGACATATACTTGGAACTGCGATTCAAGAATAACAAGTTGGAGAAGCTGTGCAGCAGCGAGCGTGAGATGCAGCGCAAGCGCCCCGATCTTAAGAAGAAGCTGCGGCTGAGGATGAACGCCCTCCGTGCCGCGGATACGATCGGCGACCTGCCGACGGACGATCCCGGTGGAGACTGGCACGATGTTGATTCGATGCGCCCCGACTGCTGGGCGGGTGAACTAAGCGGCAACTGGAGACTTCTCGTGAAGCCCTCTCCGGCCGGCAAGCTCAGCGCGAAACTGGCAACTGTTTTCGATATCGAGGACTACCACAAAAACTAAGGAAAGGAAGGATCGTGACGACTACCGATTACGCGGTCGCTCCCGGAGAGTACTTGGAGGAGTGGATCGAGGATCAGGCGCTCTCGCAGCAGCAGGTGGCCGACTTGCTCGGCAGCAGCCGCAAGCAGGTTAACGAGATTGTGAACGGGCGCGCCCCCATTACCAGCGAGACCGCGATGCGCCTGGAGCGCGTCGTTGGCATCCCGGCCAAAACTTGGCTCAAGTACGAGGCTCTCTATCGAGCTGACCTGGCGCGCATCGCCGACGAGCAGGAGCTCGCATCCCATGCGGACAGCATCGCTCCCGCTGCGGCTTCGTACCTGCGCACCATCGGAGTGACCGAGGCGACCAAGAAGGCTCCTGGGCGCCTCGTTTCGGACTTCCTCTCTTTCCACCGTTGCGGCACCTGGGAAGCCTATGAGCACCTCCATGAGTCGGCACTCAGGGGCGACTACGCCCTCGCGGCTCTCAAGGAATCGGGCTCAAAGCTCGATCCCACTATGCTCAGCGTGTGGCTCCGCGCAGCGGAAACGGATGAAGCTTACGAACGTGGAACGGGGCTCGACTACAGTCCCGAAAAGCTGCGCGCGGCCTTGCCAGACCTTCGCACGCGGGCCGCGGCTCCCGACTCCACGATGCTTCGCGACCTGGCCGGCATGCTCGAGGATGTCGGTGTCGTGCTGATGTCTGTCGAACCCCCGAAGAACTTTCCGCTGCTCGGAATGACCCGGTGGATCGACAAGCGTGTTCCCGTGATCCAGCAGACCGGCCGTTGGGGCAAGGATGGGTTCGTAATCTGGACTTTGTTCCATGAGATTGGCCATGTCCTGGGAGACCCCCGCGGGGAAATGCACTTGGAGTACAGCACCGAGAAGAAGCGCAATAGCGACGCTGAAAAGGCCGCGAACGAGTTTGCACGCCAGACTCTGTTTGGGCCCTCTGGGTTGTCGCCGTTCCGCGGCCTGACCCGCGACGCCGAGATCGCCGCCGCCGCTAAGCAGGTCGGCGTGGCACCAGGCGTAGCTGTGCACCAGATGCATCGACGCCGCATGCTGGGTTATCAGTTCGGTAATCGTCTCTGCGTCGATCTCGCAGGAACTTTTAACGCATAGTAGATTGTCGCGGCAAGATTGCTGTGCCTCCACCTACTGTGATCATGCGATTGAATCGAACGCAGCAGCGCCTGAGATAATGATCTCCATGCCCGAAGAAGCATCGCTCGTCTCGATCTGGCCCGAGTACGTCATCCCTACGCTCCAAGTCCTCTCAGACGGACAAAGCCGCCAGCGCCGCGAAGTATTCGACGCCGTCGCCGAGCACGCAGGCGTCAGCGACGACGCTCGTGCCGAGACGCTCAAGTCTGGCGGAACCCGCTACGAGCAGCGCATGGGA
This sequence comes from Leucobacter komagatae, assembly GCF_000834055.1. Classification (GTDB taxonomy): domain Bacteria; phylum Actinomycetota; class Actinomycetes; order Actinomycetales; family Microbacteriaceae; genus Leucobacter; species Leucobacter komagatae_A. Next base: position 248,633 of record NZ_JXSQ01000001.1, on the reverse strand, counting down.
TGGGTCCTGAGCCACCTCGGTAAAGCGAAATGGGTCGACCGCCCCGAGCGCGGCCACTACGTCATCAATGACGCCGGCAGAGCTGCTCTTGCGAAATACCCCCAGGGTTTCGACTATGCGCTCGCTCGCGAGGTCTTCGCCCCTTTTTGGCCGGAGAAGGCTAAGACCGCTGCGCTAGCGTCGACGCCTGTGCAACCATCCGATGAGATCTCCGACCCGATCGAGGTCATTGAGGACGCAGTCTCCCGTATCGAGGCGAGCGTCGGTGAGGATCTGCTCGACCGGCTTCGCAATAGCCACCCCGACTTCTTCGAGCAGGCGGTCGTCGACCTGCTCCTCAAGATGGGCTACGGCGGCGCAGCACAGCGAGGCCGGCGCATTGGGGGTTCCAATGATGAAGGCATCGACGGGCTTATCGACCAAGACGCTCTCGGCCTCGAACAGGTCTACATCCAGGCCAAGCGCTACAAGGAGGGCAACAACGTCGGCCGCGAGCCGATCCAGGCCTTTGTCGGGGCATTGCACGGCTTCGGAGCCTCGCGCGGCGTCTTCCTCACGACGAGCGCGTTCACCTCGGGCGCGATCGACTACGCCAAGAAGGTGCAGTCGCGCATCATCCTCATCGACGGCGCAAAGCTCGTCGACCTGATGATTGCTTACCGCGTCGGCGTGCAGGAGAAGCAGAGGTTCAGCGCTGTCGAGGTCGACGAGGACTACTTTGAGTAGTCGTTAGCGGCGGCGCCGCTTCATGGTGGCCTGACCTAAGACCATCCGACAGTTGCGTCCATTGAGATGCGGTCTGCGTCCGTTGGACGCACGGAGACCCGTGCTTTGCGACGTCTGCTCGGGTAGGCTCTGATGGACACGAAAAAGCCAGCGCCCGAGCGATGGGGCTTTGTGAGATGACAGCGAAGATGGCACTTTTTCGCTAGTTGGCATCCCAGTGATTATGCGGAATTTCTCCGTAATCACGTTTGGTTTAGTCGGTGTTTTGCCAACGAAGTTGGCATTGTTTCTGGATGTGCTGCTTCGCTCGCTAGGGCCACACCCAGCCCCTCCTCCCTCGGGCTTGCGATGCGCTCCGAAGGTCAATGGCCCTGCGGCTGCGCCTTGTTCGCGAAACCGCTTCAAAGTACAGGCGAGTTTTTCTCGGGAAACGGCCCAGGTTTCAACGTGAGGTGCGAGAGCAGTCATGCTCTGAAGTAGCATTTGTGAACAAAAAATATGTACATCTTTATGCTCATGTTCACCTAACTCGAGGAGGGTGACCTCTGAGGTTAGGGGAGCATTCCGAGAAACTGATGCGGGTCGAGTGCCGGCCGATTCGATGCCTCCAGGCGCTCTCGGAATGACGGGTCAATGTCACCCACATACAACCACCCCATGAGGTGCTCGTGTTCTTCGAGCCCGTGCATGGCTCGCACTGGGTCGCTGTTCGCGAGCACTCCGGTGCGCCACATCACGCCCCACCCGGCTCGCCACAGTGCGAGTTCGAGCAGGTGCCCGGCGCCAGCCGCAGTCGCGTGTTGCTCCCACTCTGGCACGAGCGGGTGCTCGGTGGAGCTGGCGATGACCGCGATGAGGAGTTCTGCCCGGTATGGCTTGGAATTGCGTTCTCCCGGTTCACGGGTGGTCCCTGCGGCCGCGTCGAGCGCATCGGCTAGACGGCCCCGATCCTCGCCCCGCAACACGATGAGTCGCCACGGGCGCAACGCCTTATGGTCGGCAACCGGGGTGACCGCGGCGAGGAGCTCGCGGAGTTCGTCGTCGGTGGGGGTGTGCGGCCCCACTTTCGACACTGAACGCCTGGTCGCCATGGCCTCGAGTACCTCGTCGTCAAAGAATTTGCCCTGTGTCATCCCTGAACCTCTCCAATCTGAATGTTTGCCGAGCAAGGCCAGCTTATCCTCGCTTGATTACTGCTCGGCCAGGTCATTAGGCTTAAGCAATGACACAAACACCAGATCATGGCCCAAACCCATATACCGTTAACATCGAAGCATCGACCCGTGCAAACACCAATTTCCGCACGACAGTATGGACGGGGGAGCTCATGCAGCTCACCCTCATGTCGATTCCTGTCGGAGGCGATATCGGTCTCGAAGTGCACGACGATACCGATCAGTTCTTGCGACTTGAACAGGGTCGCGGTCGGGTACAAATGGGACCTTCGCCCGAAGAGCTCTCGTTTGATGAAGAGGTCGCCGACGACTGGGCCGTGCTTGTGCCCAAGGGCATGTGGCACAACATCACCAACATCGGCGACGTTCCGATGAAGGTCTACAGCATCTATGCTCCACCGCATCACGCGCCGGGCACCGTGCATGAAACACAGGCGGATCAGGATCACGACCACTGATCGCGGCAAGTGAACACGGGGGCGAGTCTGCCCCCGTGACCGCCAGCGAGTGGTGGTATTCGAAACTCATCCGTCGTTCCCGAGACGCCGAGCAGCGCATGCCCAAAGGGCTGCGCGACAAGGTGGCGTCAAATGGTCTGCGCCAAATCACGGCGGGTGCCCTGCAATCGTCTGGCGATCAGGCGGTCAACGCATCGACGGTGCTGCCCTGGGTGCTCGCGTCACTCGGGGCCCCGGCTGCGTTGACGGGACTTCTCGTGCCGATCCGCGAGTCTCTCTCGATGTTGCCGCAAGCGCTACTTACCCCACTCGTTGTGCGGGTGAAGCATCGCAAATGGATCTTCGTAGTTGGCGCGCTCGTGCAGGCGGGGGCGGTCGCGGTGATGGCGTTCATCGCAGCGCTCGGCTCAGGGCTTGCAGCGGGCGTCGGCATTCTCGTCGCGCTCGCGATCTTTGCGCTCGGTCGATGCCTCTGCTCGATCGCGTCAAAAGATGTGCAGGGACGCACGATTCCGAAGGGCGAACGGGGGCAGCTCAATGGTATTTCAACCACCGTTGCAGGCATTGTTGCGATCACCCTGGGCCTTGCGATCAGAGCGTTTGTGGGAGCGGAACTCGCAGCTGCTCACCTCGCCTGGTTGCTCGCCGCGGGTGCAGCGCTCTGGGTGGGGGTCGCGGTGATCTATGCCGGAGTGCGTGAACCTGCGAGTGAGGAAGCCCCAGAGGCGCAGAGCACCGAGGTCGCTCCAGCCAAACCGTTTCATGGGCTCTCTCAGGCGGTGCAATTGTTGCGTGAAGACGCGCGTTTCAGGCAGTTTGTCGGGGTCCGCGGGTTGCTTCTCGTTTCGTCGCTGAGCCCTCCGTTTATCGTGACGCTGTCGATCCAGTCTGGCGCGTCGAGTCTCGCGGGGCTTGGCGGGTTCATTATCGCTTCTGGGCTTGCTGCGCTCATCGGCGGAAGGCTGTTTGGCAGGCTCGCAGATCGCTCGAGTCGCAAGGTCATGAGTATCGGGGCAGGGGTTGCTTCGGCGATCATTCTCTCGGCCGTGATCGTCGCTACGCTTGCCGAGGCTGGCAGTGCGTCGGCATTCCAATCAGACGCGAGCTGGTGGGTAAACCTGTTCTACATCACGGTGTATTTTGCACTCACGCTCATGCACACGGGCGTGCGCATCGGCCGCAAAACGTATGTGGTCGACATGGCAGAGGGCGATACTCGCACCACCTATGTTGCAGTCTCAAACACCGCAATGGGCATCATTCTTCTCGTCGTGGGTGGGGTGAGCGCGCTGCTCGCGACCGTGCACGTCTCGTGGGCGCTGCTGTTGCTCGCGGCGATGGGCCTCGTCGGCGTCTTTGCAGGCGCAAAACTGCCCGATGTCTCACGCAGTTGAAGTGAAGCCCGTATTGTTCTCAATAATACGGGCTTTACCATGAATTAGGTGAAAGCGCCAGGATGGTTGATCCTTGCCAGCTGATGACAACTAAGCGGATACGTTTACTGTTCCGCTGACGTTATTGATATTGGTGAGCTGTGTAGCTTCTAGCCGCTAACCCAAAGCTACCTCGCGGCTGTTGCCAAGTACTGTGTCAAAATAACGGTTATTGCCAACTTGATTGAGTTATTGCCAACTTCACTGTCACTATTGCCAACTTCGCTGTCAATTCACAGGCTTAGCTCTTCTTCATACGTGCGGCGATTTCGATCGGATCAACTCCGGCACGGATTCCCTCGGCGATAGCCTGCGCATACACGCGGGATTCGCGATGCGCGTTCTCGTAGTGCGGCAGCAGAGCGCGGTTCTCGTCGTCAACGAAGTACAGAATCTCAAGGCCTTCGTGGCGGAACTGCCACTCACCCGACTCCGGCTCCGTGCTTCGCACTCGGATCAAGATGCTGGGCGCATCGACTCCCACATTCCCCAGCTGCCGCATGTTGGGATCGAGCAGAAGCTTGTGCTCGTCAGAGGTCACAACGAGGTGACCCGTGTCGCGCCCGCCTGGTCGGTGGTTCTCCATACCGGCAATCTGCTCGGGACTGAACTTCTTTGTCGCTTTCGGTCCCATCGCAAGCAACGTATTGGACTTCGTCTCCCTGATGATCGCAGCCACGGGACGCGGCCGAAGAGCGTGCCCAAGTTCATCGCCGATCGCAACAAGCAGCCCCGCGGCAGCCGCGCAGTCGGCCTCTATGCCGAAGAGCTCGCCTACGACGCTGGTGGCGGCGCTCAGTTCTTCCTCAGGCGTCCCCCTCTGGCCCACAGACACAAGTCTCCCTTTTCTGTCCGCAGCCCGTTCAGCCTTCAGTCGGCTCGCTTTACCCATACTCAGACTGCTCCGTTGTTGGGCTCCGCACCGACACCGTCGGCAAAAACCTCTGCCTGCTTCAGGACGAGCTCCACAGCCTGCTCCTCGGCGTCCGGTGGATAGTCGTAACGGGCCAAGATCCTGCGCACCTTCGAGCGCATCGTCGCGAGCACCGACTCCTTGAGGTTCCAGTCGATCGTCGCTGACTGCTGCACCGACTTCACGAGGTCCCGTGCGATCGCCTTCAGTGTCTCGTCGCCGAGCTCCAGCACGGCGGAGTCGTTCTGGATTACCGCGTCGTAGAACGCGACCTCGTCCTCGCGAAGGCCCAGCTGCTCGAAGCGGTTCTGATCGTCGCGGACCTGCTTCGCGAGCTTCACGAGCTCAGCGATGATCTCCGCAGTCGACAGAGACCTGTTCGTGTAGCGCTTCACCGCCTCGTCGAGCATCTCCGAGAACTTCCGCCCTTGCACGATGTTCTTGCGCTGCACCGTGCGGATCTGGTCGTTCAGGAGCTTGCGGAGGAGCCCCATCTGGAGGTTCGGCTTGTCTTTGCCTGCGAGTGAGTCCAGGAACTCGTCGCTCAGGATCGAGATCTCAGGTGTCTCGACGCCCGCCAGCTTGTACACGTCGACGACGTCCTCGGCGGCGACCGCCTCGTTGAGCAGCTGCCCGAGCGCTGTGTCGATCTCCACCGCGCCGGAGCCTCCCTTGCCGGAGTCGGGGTTCAGGATCTTCAGGATCGCCGCGCGCACGTCCGTGAACAACCGCACGTCGTCACGGATCGCCGCTGCTTCATCGCGTGCGCCAGCGAGGGCAAACGCCTTCGCCAGAGCGAGCACCTCGTCGTTGAACCGCTTCGTGCGGTCAGGGTCCGCCATCACGAAGTCGAGCACCTTCGCGTACTCTGCGAGCCGCTGAGACGACGACAGCGCTGGCGATGCGTCATACGCGACGCCGTGCAGGATCCCGCGAACGATGTCGTGCTTTTCCAGCATCGCGTTGACGATCTCCTCGATCGGCACGCCCGCCTGGTCCCGGTCGGACGGTGAGTACTCCTGCAAGGCCTCCTGGAGGTTGGCGAACAGCCCGATGTAGTCGACGATCAGCCCGCCGGGCTTGTCGCGGAACGTGCGGTTCACGCGTGCGATCGCCTGCATCAGCCCAGCGCCCTGCATCGTCTTGTCGACGTACATCGTGTGCATCGACGGCGCGTCGAAGCCGGTGAGCCACATGTCGCGCACGATCACGAGCTCCAGCTCGTCGTCAGCGTTCTTCGCCCGCAGCTTCAGGTCCTTGCGCACGTCCTTCGAGTGGATGTGCGGCTGGAACTCGGCAGGATCAGCAGCAGACCCGGTCATGACGACCTTGATCTTGCCCTCCGCAGGGTCATCTGAGTGCCAGTCTGGCCTGAGCGCCACGATCTTCTCGTACAGGCGCACAGCGATCCTGCGGCTCATCGCGACGATCATGCCCTTGCCGAGCATCGCCTCGCGGCGCTTCTCCCAGTGGTCGACGATGTCCTGAGCCACACGATCGAGCCGGGACTCAGAGCCGACGATCGCCTCCAGGCGCGACCAGCGCGACTTCGCCGCCGTCGCGGTGTCTTCCTCCACGGTCTCGGTGATCTCGTCGGCGAGCTCGTCCAGCGCTGCGAGATCAGCGTCAGAAAGCTCGACGCGGGCGAGCCTTGACTCGTAGAAGATCTTCACCGTGGCGCCGTCGTCCACCGCCCTGGTGAGGTCGTACACGTCGATGTAGTCGCCGAACACGGCGCGGGTTGACTTGTCGTTCGACTCGATGGGCGTGCCGGTGAAGCCGAGGTATGTCGCGCCCGGCAGCGCGTCGCGCATGTGCTTCGCGAGGCCCGCCTTCAGCCTGCCATGGCGGTCGAGAGTCTCGCCGAAGCCGTACTGGCTGCGGTGCGCCTCGTCGGCGATCACGACCACGTTCCTGCGGTCGGTGAGTACCGGATTCGCGTCTCCGTCCTCGCCGGGCGCGAACTTCTGCAGCGTCGTGAACACGATGCCGCCAGACGCGCGCTTCAACTTCTCGCGCAGATCAGTGCGAGTACTGGCCTGCACCGGAGTCTCAGGCAGGATGCGCGCCGGTGCGAAGGTCTCCCCGAACAGCTGGTCGTCGAGGTCGTTGCGGTCGGTGATGAACACGAGCGTCGGGTTCGCCATGCGCGGGTCGCGCATGATCTTCGCCGCGTAGAACACCATCTCGAAGCTCTTGCCCGAACCCTGCGTGTGCCACACCACGCCGCCCCGCCGGTCGCCGTCAGGGCGCGAGGCGGACACCGTGGACTCGACCGCGGCATTGACCGCCCAGTACTGGTGGTACTTCGCAACCCGCTTCACGAGCGTTCGCGTCGGCTGACCGGTGCTCTTGTCGGTCACGGTCTCGTCGCTGAACACGACGAAGTTCTTCAGGATGTCCAAGAACCGCTCGGGAGCAAAAACACCCTTGATGAGCACCTCAAGCGCGGGGCGGTCGGTCACGACCTCGCGGCCCTCGATGGTCTTCCAAGGCGCGTAGTGCTCGAACGCGCCGGAGTAGCTGCTCATCGCGGCCGACATGCCGTCAGAGATCACCGTCACCGCGTTCGGCACGAACACCGACGGGATGTCCTGGCGGTACGTCTGCACCTGGTTCCACGCTGATTTGAGCGTCGCATTCTCCGCCGCCGGGTTCTTCAGCTCCAGCAGCGACACAGGCAGGCCGTTCAGCATGACGAGCACGTCGGGGCGGCGGTTCTTGCCGTTCTCGATGATCGTGAACTGGTTGATCGCGACCCAGTCGTTGTTGCTCGGCTCGTCGAAGTCGACGAGCTGGAGTCGCGTCGTGCGCAGCGTGCCCTCGGCGTCGCGATGCTCGACCGGCACGCCCTCGACGATCAGCTTGTGCACGCGAGCGTTCTCGTCGATCGCGCTCTGCGACTCGGCGCGCTGGAATGACTTGATCGCCTCGGAGATCAGCGTAGGGGGCGCGTCGGGGTTGATCCGCCGCATCGCCTCGCGGAGACTGCCCCAAAGGATCACGTCCTCGTACGAGTCGCGCTCAGATGCAGCCTCGCCTGGCGCGATGTCCGGTCCGTGCACCACGGCGTAGTCGAGGTCCGCGAAGTACTCCAGGGCAGCTTGCTCGACGACGTTCTCGTTGAAGGAAGTCATGATGCGGTCTCCAGACTCGACTCGTCCACCCACCGAGCGAGCACGCTGAGAGCAGCGAGGTACTCCAGCGCTTGCTGCTCAGGCATGTCCACTTCGGACTCATGGGCGAGCGGGTTGCGAATACCAGCGAAGACGCCTTCCGCGAGGCTTCGTGCGCCCCGCTGCGCCGATTTGAACGTCTTACTGCTGTCGTCTTTCATCCGATGCAAACGAGGGCTATTCGGTGCTGGTGGTTGCTCACTGAAGGCCTGTTTGAACAGATCGTCCTCGCTGAGATCGCGACGACCTAGCTTGTTCTGCGTCTCGGCGTTCAATTTGCGTATGGCACCCTCGACTGCCTCGCGGTAGTGGCCCGAATACCAAAGCGACGATGCCCCGAGCCAGATCCAGGAGTGGAAGTCACCTGCCGACACACGAGGTGCTGCGTCACCGAGCTTTTCTTGAAGCTCGGCCTCACGTTCGAGGGCAGCGATCCCCCTTGCAGCCCAGTCGCGCAGATGCTTCCATCGTGCCTTGCCCTTCGCTTCTCCGCGCTTACCCTCCGCGACACGCCATTCGGGCAGCGCGCGGTCAAGGATCTGCTCGGCGACGTAGGCAAGCTCGGCGGCTTTAGCGTCAGGAACACGCTGATATGTACCGAGCATGACCACTCCGCTGCCTGGGCGATTGTCATACGCCACCTGATCGGTAGCGTGGACGAACTCTCTCAGAGAAGTAATCGCCCACTCGACGTCAAGCGCGCTCATACAGCCACCTCTGAGACGGGTACGCGGATGTGCCCGGACAGCAACTCAGGCAGGAGCGCGTCGCGGAGGCTGCTCAGACGGTCAGACTCGATACGCAGGCTTTCGGAGCGCATCAACAACCCGAGCGTTGTCTGCTTCACTTCCGGCGCAGCACCTCTGAAATCTGGGACATTGATCGTGAGTAGGTCATCGGGCCGCACTCTTTGGTGGCTCCCCGACGTGCCCGTCACACGCTTCGGTAGTTCCTCACGGAAGAACGGATCACGCACCGCCAGCCACACGGCTGCCAACTCCAGGGCATCTTCAGACGTCAATACGAGGAACTCAGTAGATGCAAGTGCTGACGTCTCTGCCTCAGCGGAAGCCCACCAAGTTCGATTGAATCGCGGGTTGAGCCTGGAGATAAGAATCGCGCTCTTCGGCACCCTGAGCTTGTTGCTCTTGATCGACGCTGCACCGACACGCTCGGGCCGAGCCCCGGAGTCAAACGCCGGAAGACTGAAGTGGTCAACGGGTGCATCACCAAGCTTGAGCGGATTAACCGAATCCTTGATTGAAGTTGCGATATCCCCCAGAGGCACATTGGGAAGGTCTGCGCCGTTGCTCTCCGAGATTGCATCAAGCAAGTCGGAGATCGTCGCGACCGCCCGCCGGTTCGACTCGATCTTGTCGTCGAGTGCGCCGAGCGTCGCCGCGATCGCGCGCTGCTCTTCGAGCTTTGGAAGAGCGATCGAAATAGCCCTCAGGTCACGAAGGCTGATGTAGGGCGCCATGTCAGTTTGTGTAGAAACACCAAATGCCTGCTCCCAAAACTCGGACCCTCCGAGCCAGTAGTACAACCACCTTCGATCTATCGTTTCGTCGAGTACCCGGAAGAAGCAAACCTGGGGTGAGTAAGCAAAGCTGGTTGCAGACTCCGGCACGATCGCGCGTCGTCCGACCGTCCCTTTCGTGGTGAGGAGGACATCCCCGGGTTCGGAAAGCTTCACGCCAATGGCACGACGATAGTCTTCGCTGATTCGGTCCTCGGATTGGGGCGCGAGGAAACCATCACCGATCTCAGCCACACGAAGAATAGGGATTCCTGAGGGAGTAAGCTCAGACTGCTTGGTCCGGTACCCGTCATTGACGATGAGGGATCCACGTCGGATCAGTTCGGCAAAGGTCGTGGCGGTCATGATCGCAGCCCACCCAATCGTTGCCGTACCACTTCCTCCAGCTCGCGCCCACGCTCGAACTCTGCGAACAGCTCAGTTGTCAGGCGCTCAATCTTCTCGTCGATCGGCTCGTCGTCGGCTTCTGCCTCTTCGGCACCGACGTACCGACCCGGCGTGAGTACGAAGTCGTGCTTCTCGATCTCCTCGATCGTTGCTGATTTCGCGAATCCGGGCACGTCCTCGTACTCTCCGTCGTGGTTGCGCCACTCGTGGTAGGTGTCCGCGATCTTCGCGATGTCATCGTTAGAGAGTACGCGCAGGCGGCGCGACTCCATGTCGCCGAGCTTGCGAGCGTCGATGAACAGCACTTCGCCCTTGCGAGCGCGGTGGCCGTTGCCGTCGCGGCCCTTGGACACGAACCACAGCGACACCGGGATGCCCGTGTTGAAGAACAGCTTGTCCGGCATCGCCACGATGCAGTCGACGAGCCCTGCTTCGACGAGCCGCTGCCGGATCTCGCCCTCGCCGCTGCTCTTGGATGATAGCGATCCGTTCGCCAGCACAAAGCCAGCTGTGCCGTTCGGTGCCAGGTGGTAGACGAAGTGCTGTACCCATGCGAAGTTCGCATTGCCCTGTGGCGGCGTGCCGTACTTCCAGCGCGGGTCGTCCGCGAGGCTCGCGTCCCACCAGTCGGAGACGTTGAACGGCGGGTTCGCGATCACGAAGTCAGCGCGCAGATCAGGATGCAGGTTCTCGGTGAACGAGTCGGCCGAGCGCACGCCCATGTCCGCCTCGATGCCGCGCAGCGCGAGGTTCATCTTCGCGAGCTTCCACGTCGTGTCGGTGAACTCCTGCCCGTACACGGAGATGTCAGTGCGCTTACCGCCGTGAGCCTTCACGAACTCAGCAGATTGCACGAACATGCCGCCAGACCCGGCAGCTGGGTCGTACACGCGGCCCTTGTAGGGCTCCAGCATCTCTACCAGCGTCTTGACGACCGAGCGTGGCGTGTAGAACGCTCCCGCGTCCTTGCCTGTCTCCTTGCCGGCAAACTGGCCCAGGAAGTACTCGTACACACGGCCGAGCACATCGTCGGCTCCGTGGTCATCGGTCGCGGTGAAGCCGATCGAGCCGATGAGGTCGACGAGCTCGCCGAGGCGCTTCTTGTCAAGACCGTCACGACCGTAGTTGCGCGGTAGCACGCCCTTGAGCGTCGGGTTCTCTTTCTCGATGAGGTCCATCGCGGTGTCGATGAGTTCACCGATCTCCGGCTGCTTCGCCGAGTCCTGGATCGTGCCCCAACGCGCCGCGGACGGCACCCAGAAGACGTTCTGGCTCGCGTATTCGTCGCGGTCTTCCAGGAAGCCGTCGATGCGCTCGGGCTTGATGCCCTCAGCCGCGAGCTCGTCCTTGAGCTGTGCGCGGCGCTCCTCGAAACGGTCGGAAATGTACTTCAGGAACACGAGGCCGAGCACGACGTGCTTGTACTCGCTGGGCTCCTGGTTGCCGCGCAGCTTGTCCGCGGCGTCCCACAGGGTCTGCTCAAGGGTTCGTTGGGGCTTGGCCGAGGCCGACTTTCTCGCCATATTTTGTTAGCTCCTTCGCGCGCTGTCGCGCTTCCAGATGAAGTATCAGGTGTTAGGAGCGATCCTATCGAGGGCCTACGACACTGCTAAGCGAAGTACCCGAACTGCGCTGGCGATGCCCCGGGTCGTGGGGCTCAGATCATTCGAGAGCCAACGCAACGGGCAGGAAGTATTCTGCTCCCTGCCCGTTGTCGCTCAGACCGATGCCGGCGCCTGCTGCATCCGCTGCTGGTAACTGTGGATCGCGTGCCACTCAGGGATCATCAGCCCGTGCTTCGCGAGCACACCCCAGTAGTTCAGCGGGTCCTCTCCGCCCGCTCCAAGCTTCGCTGCGCGCTCCATGGTGAGCTCCACGAACCGACGCTCGTCGCGGGCGAGGCGTGCCTCGTACTCGACGCGAGTCTCGTCGTCCAGCTCGTCGGGCTCACGAATGCAGTCCTCGCAGTCCTCGTCCTCATCTGCGAGGAGTCCGAGCATGTCTTGAAGCAACTCGATCTCGCCGTCCAGATACTCCAGTTCTTCATCAATTTCCGCGACCAGCCCGTACGCTGCCCCCATGGCATCGCTCGCGGCAGCGATCTCGGCGACCTCGGCCGCCAGCACCAACGCGCCGCGGTCCTCAGGGTCCCACGGGATCGGCGCGGTCGCGAGCGCGTCGATCTCGTCCAGAGCTGCGTACCTCGCCACATCAGCGGGCGAGCCGTCCTCGAAGTCGGACGGGGTCCGTATCCAGGCGTGCGACGCCTCGGAGCAGGCCTGCAGCGCTGCGCGCACTGCCTGCTCGTCGCCGGCGTGCATCGCCGCCTCGAACTCGCGGTGCTTGTCGCTCATTGTCTGGATTGCGCGCAATACTGCGTCGAGCTGCATCTGCTCGGCCTGTGTCGTCTCTGCTGTCTTCGTCATGGTTATGCTCCGTTCTGGTTCTTTGCGCTCTTGCGCGAGGGCCTCGGCGACTTTCGCCGAGGCTGTGTTTTCTCGTCGGGGGCGGCGTCCTGTGCCGCCCCCGGTTGTTGTTGCTCTCTGGCGCGCGCTACTTCACCGCGATCATCGAGCGGCCCTTGAGCTTCTTGCCGTGCTTCAGCAGCACTCCTGCGAAGGAGAGCTCGATCGCCAGCCACATCTCCAGCGCCTCGGAGGCGGCGCTCATCGCTTCGTTGATCGCGCTGGGGTCGCCCCATGCTTCGGCATCGTCGAGCTCAGCGAAGTGTTGCTCCACGCCCTTCCGCATGGCCTTTGCTCCGGCCTCTGCGATCGTGATCGTTCCGGGCGTGTCCATCGGGATCGCGTCGCGAGGCACCACAACGATCAGCGGCATCTTGCCCGTCGGATCCTTGCGAATCTTCATGTTGTCGAATGCGAGGTTCAGCTGCTTATTCGTAATAGTCATGTTCATTTCCTCTTCTCGATTTGCTGCGCGCAACACTCATCGCAGCGCGCTCGTCTGGACGAGTGCGTCTCACCCGTCTCACATGCTTTTTCGGGCGCGGCGTCATGCCGCGCCAAGCTCTGCTGCTCGCTGTGCTCGTCACAGCGCTCGCTTCGCAGGCTCCGCCAGGGGCGCCGGGCTCGCAGAGGCAGGCGCTTCTCACCTGTCTCACCAGCTTCTCGGGGCGGCAGTGTTGCCGCCCTGTGCTCTCTGTGTTGCTGCCTGGCTGCGATCACCGCAGCCAGGGGCCTGTCGCACGCGTGTGCGCGTGCTGTACCTCCCGCGCGGCGTCCGTGCCGCGCTCTGTGCATCTCGCGCTCGCGCATGCTGCGCGGCGACTCGTCCACCCGATCCGACGCTCATCGCGTCGGGGTAGGGCTTCAGCTGGCCGCTTCCGGCGACCACCTATGACAGCTTCTGAAGGAACTAGACTTTAGCTCCTCTGCCTCAGCGGGATTCCCTTCTCAAGTTTTCCCCCGGGCAGTGCTCTGCACTGCCACACACGAGCCGGAGTAACCTCTGCAAAAACAGCTCGTGAATCGTCATGATGCCCGTCCCGGGTATCGATTAGTGAAGCTAAAGTCTAGTAAGCAAAAATGTGACAGAGATGTGAACACTCCGTCACTGTTCTTTTTCGTTATTGGATCGTTACCTCTTCTGTTCCTCTGCGGAGCAGCACACCACGCGGGGCCGCCCCGCGCACGCGGGGCCGGGAGCTCTCTGGACGAGCAGGGCACTTCCGCCGCTGCTCGCGCACGAGACCGGAGGACGCTCCCATGGCTACTACTACTACTACTACTACTACTGCCAGTAACAAGACGGCGCAGACGCCCACCGTCTGGCTCGGCTGCATGTTTCATTTCAATGCCGGCTATCTGGTCGGCGACTGGTACGACGCCGCAGAAGCAAGCACCGTGACCGTCGCCGAGCTGCACCGCGGCACGGGCCTGAGCCCTGCCGGCTGCGAGGAGCTCTGGTGCTACGACACGGAATACATGCTCGTCGACCGCGAGATGAGCCCCCACGAGGCCCAGCAGCAGGCCGAGGCTCTGCTCGCCGTGGAAGAGCACCTGCGCCCTGCCCTGCGGGCCTGGGTCGCGAGCGGCGACTACGTCGCCGAGGGCGACGGCAGGAGCGACGTGCCTGCCCTCGGCGATTTCCACGACCGCTACTGTGGGAACTGGGAGTCCTTCGAGGAGTACGCGGCTGATCTCGTCGACAGCACGGGGATGCTGAACGGCGTTCCCGAGGAGGTCGCGCAGCACTTCGACTGGAAGAGCCACGCCCGCGAGCTGGCGCACGACTACGCTGTGCTGGGCGCTCAGGCTCCGGCATCCGGCGTGTACGTGTTCAGGAGCTGCTGAGCCATGTCTGCCAGTGAGATCGCCGATGAGAAGTGGCAGCGCTTCTGCCTCGACTGCGACCCGCCCCAGCTCTGCACGAGGGAACTGCTGTTCTTCCCGGACCTCGGCGCGTACAGGGTGAGGGTCTGCCCCGAGCACGGCGCCTGCGCGATGGAGACCGTGCTCGCAAAAGGCGACGCGCCCCGACCCGGCGCATCAGGGTCGAGCATGGGAGCGCTGCCATGACCGCAACCCTTGAGCGCGAGCTCATCATGCAGGAGGAGTGCACCTCCCTCAGACACCACGAGCTTCAGGAGCTCCTCTCCGCAGCAGAGAGGGCTGCGCACCTCTCTGTGTCTGTCGAGGACCTGCTGCGCCTCCTGGCGGCCGTCCATGCCCAGGTGCACGCCTGCAGGAAGGCAGTGGTAAGCGAAGCCCGCGCGATCGGCTTCAGTGACGGGGAGGTGGCGCGGATGTTGAAGATCCACGTCAATGACTTCGTGTCGCGGTTCCCCGCGGCATAGAAGCAGACAAGCAGGGACCCCGAGGCTAGCCACAGGGGGCTCTGCTTGCAGCCATCACAGCAGGTGCGATGGCAGCAACCTCTACTGTCTACTGCCTCGCCGGCCCTTCGGGTTTGCATCGTCAGGCCTGACTCGCACAGCGGGTAGCTCGTCATGGACCTCTCCAGAGAGCAGAGCGCCCGCGTCGAGACCCAAGAAGCCGGCGTACTCGTCGAAGGTGTCTAACGTCACATTCCGCTCGCCCCGCTCAAGTGCCGCGAGATAACGGGGGGTCACGCCGATCCTTTCGGCAAGCTGCTCCTGCGTAAGGCCCCAATGGTTCCGTTGCGCACGGAGCCCCTCGCCAAGCCGGCCCCTCAGTGTTTTTCTCACCCTTCAACATTTTCGACAGGAACGTGACCGTACCAGGTACGGATACGTTCCTGTTTCTTATAGGATCTGCTGATAGACGAGCGGGAACGACGCCCGTCAGCAGAGACGGGAGCCCCCGCCCGAGCGCCTCGCCCGCGCCGGGAGACTCCAGCCCCGAACGGCCCGCACTGCAGGCGACTTCACACAAGAACAGGAAAGAGGCCACGCCATGTTGGTGCCAACGAAGAAAAAGACCATCGCGACCGTCGCCGCGGCGATCGCCCTGCTCGCGGCCCTCACCGGCTGCTCCACCGAGAACACCAAGACCCCCAACGAGACCGTCGCGCCCGAGCAGACTCAGACTCCTGAACCCGCCCCCGAGGCGTGGGTCCCCGAGGGTCCCGCTGACGACTGGACCGCGCTGCACGAGGGGCCCGACGGCATGATCGCCGACGGCACGTCCATCGGGCTGAACCTCGTGGCCTACGCGGGCGGTCACCCCGCCAACGACGGCGTCGTCGTCGTCCCCTGGGGCGTCGAAGGTCCCGCGAAGGGCGAGTGCGGCTTCGACGAGGCCCGCGCCGGTGCGCTCCACGAGATCGAGGACCGCACCATGTACATCGCCGAGTGGCGAGTTTCCTACCAGGAAGGCTTCGACACCGTCAACGCCGAGGGTCAGCACGTCGCGAAGATCGCGATGGGCGACTGGGGCTATGGCCCCGTGCTCGTGCGCGCGGGCTGGGCCAAGGACACCGGCGGCCAGTACACCGAGGACCAGACCATCGCTCAGCAGGCCGGTTCCGGCCTCTGGGCCACCTGCTGGGCTGAGTAGCCCGGCAAGACACAAGAACATCACAGACAAAGAAGGAGGTGGCAGCCATAGCTGACAAGAGCAGCAACACCGGCGACACACAAAAGAGTGCCGGCGCGAAGAAGAAGAAGGCGATCATCGCGATCGCCGCAGCAGTTGCGCTCGTGCTCGGCGGTGGCGTCGCATCCGCCGTTGCAGTGAGCAACTACAACGCCGAGACGCAGGCTCTCTGCGTGACGGCTACCGAGGGCGCAGCTCAGTCCCGCACGACCGCGAAGACCGCACAGCAGGGCGCTGACGCGGCACTGACGGCCGCAGAAAGCACCACGCTCCCCGAGAGCGCCGCGGGCACCAGCACCAAGTACGCCGACCGCAAGGCCGTCGAAGAGGTGAAGGCTCAGAAGGCCGAGGGCGACAAGCCCGAGGTCAAGGCGGTGCCCGCTCGCCAGAGCGGCGCCGACTTCGTAAAGGACGTCACCGACGCCAAGGCGGAGCTCGCCAAGGCCGAGAAGGTGCTCGCTGACACCTGCGAGACCCGCGAGGACGCCACGGCGATCGACGCTCAGGTCACAGCCGTGACCGACGCCGCGAAGAAGCTCGACGCTGCATCCACTGCACTCACCGAGGACTTCGCCCTCTTCCAGGCTGACGAGGCTGCTCGCCTCGCCGCGGAGAAGAAGGCTGCCGAGGAGGCTGCAGCAGCGGAAGCCGCTCGCCTCGCTGCCGAGCAGGCCGCGGCCGAGGAGGCCGCTCGCCAGGCCGAGCAGGAAAGCTGGGACAACAGCTACGACGACTACTACGGTGGTGGTGGCGGCGGTGGCAGCACCGGCGGCGGTGGCGGTGGCGGCGGGACCATCATCGTGCCCCCGAACGGAGGCGGCGGATGCCCTCCGGGCATGTCCCAGTCTCCGAACGGACAAGGCTGCTCCTAAACCCAGAACACCCCGCAACAGCGATGACGACCCCCGAGGGAGAGATCCCTCGGGGGTTTTCGTTGCACCCGACGCGAGAAGTCGCTTCGCGCACTGCCGGTTCTGTCTCACACGACAAGCAGCCGCGAAAGACTGTGACGCCACAGGCGTCACGGGAGGAACAGGGGATGCTAATAGGTATCTCCTAGTTCAGAGACACGTCGATAGCCCGGAAACGAATTGCGCTGATTTGACACGGTTGGTGGGCTCCCGCGCACCGACTTCACATCCGGCTTCACGATGTGACTTTGCTTGGGACCCTAGCTTCCCGCGCACTTGGCAGGTATCTCGTTATCTGTAGCTCTCGGCCCGTCTTCCGCCTGTATTCTGACCACCCTCGATATCAGCGCCTTCCCTGTAGCTCTCTGGTCACGAGGCTGCATGCGGGGTTCGGGATACACCGTTACTGGAGGTCTCATGCCCACCACAGCCACCCACTCGATGGACACCATCGTCAACGAGTTCGAACTCTTTGACAACACCACACACTCACGGTCTACCGGCTACAACGCCCTGCGCAACACCCGCGCCGTGGAGTCAGCATCGAACACACGTCTGCTCGCACCCAGCCACCAGTTCCATCGCCCAGACCTCGCTCACGAAACCGCTGCTCAACTGCTCCGCACGAAACCCCAGATCGTCGCCGTCACTGGAAGACCCGGTGTCGGTCGCACCGCATTTCTTGCTGAGGTCGCTGCAGTCGTGCACGCAGCACACTCCACCCTTCGCTTGCGCGTCGCGGAACTGCCCGGTGGTGATTCTGGGACCGAGCTCGCCGACATGATCGACGTGTTGCACGCAGAAGGCCTCTCCGACTCGACGGTGCTCGTGGTCGATAACATCGACCTCCGTTCCGACATGCACACGGACACGAAACATCTGGGGGTCATCAGCCTGCTCAACAGCTACGCGAACGAGTACGGCCTCCGCAGCATTCTGGTGTATGACGAACGCAAGTACGCTGAACTTGCCGAAGCTGAACCCGTACGCATCTCAAAGCTGCATCGCGTACAACTCGAGCCCCTCCCAAACGAGGCGCTGACAAGGATCGTTGCCACCGAATCACTCGCGCTGCCACAGCTCTCCCACATCAACACGGAGATCACCCCCGCCGTCATCGAGCACGCACTCACACCGCCAACGCCGACAGATGCCTACGTGCACCCGCGGCTCGCGTTAGAGCGCATCGACACCGCGATCGCACGTGCACAGATCGAACAGCGAACCACCCGAGTGCAGCTGACACCAGACCACCTCGCACTCGCGGCTCTCCCCGCCGCGAAAACCGCGACCGAGCTGCGTGACCGGCTCACCGAAGTCGTCAGAGGGCAAGACGCCGCAATCCACACGGTCGCCGATAGGCTCGCCCCGGCACTGTCCGGCCTCACGCTACGACCAGAGCGCCCCCACGGGGTGTTCTTGTTCGCTGGCCCATCCGGAGTCGGCAAGACCGAGGCTGCGAAACAGCTCGCACGAACCGTGTACGGCACCGAAGAGGCCCTCATCCGCCTCGACATGAGCGAGTACAGCACGCACGAAGACTCCGTCATGAAACTCATCGGTGGGCACCGAATCTGGAAAAAGAGCAGCACCGAAGGACTCCTCACCACGAGGATCATCCAGCAACCCCGCACCGTGCTCCTGCTCGACGAGTTCGAGAAATCCAACCCAATGGTCTGGCCGCTGTTCCTCCAGATCTTTGACGAGGGGCGCCTCACCGACGGCTGGGGAAATACCGCCTCGTTCGCTGAAACAATCATCATCATGACGTCGAACCTCGGCGTCAGGGAAGGAGCAAAACCAGGCACCGGGTTCGGCTCCACACACACATTCGACAGCAGCCGCCAACTCCAAGAAATCGAACGAGTGCTCCCGCCGGAGCTGCTCGGCAGAATCACCGAGACGATCTGCTTCGACCCCCTCGACGAGAACGCGATCCAGCAACTCGCGCACGACGAACTCGCACGCCTGAGCGGCCGCCTCACAGGCATCGGATGGCGACTCGACTACGCACCAGAGGTCCCGTCGTGGCTCGCCAGCCACCGCAGAAACCCCGCACTCGGTGCACGCCACCTCCAGAGCAATATCGAACGCGAACTGCTTCCCGCGCTCGCACGAGAAGCATCACGAGAGCTGATGGTCACTATCCGCGACGGAAAGATCCACACGCACCCGATCCTGGATCACTACTAATTACCCATCGAGCGAGCCCCTGCAGCACAGCGCTGCAGGGGCTCATTTATTTCACCAAATGAATACCCCCGAGGCACACGCCTCGGGGGTATTCATTTTCACCGCACCGGTCAGCACCAACACAACACACGTCCAAGACATTGCCAACGCGCCACCGAGTTATCCACAGGCTCAGCGACAGGGTCGCAGAGGCCGTGCGACAGTCCCGCTGCAGTCCTGGGGACATCCCCGCGACGGAGGCGGCGACGTCCCCAGAGGCAGGTCTGTAGCATGCGATGTGACCCGTCTGCGACGGGGGTGCGTTGCAGCGATGAAGCGTGCGATGAGGAGACCGTGCAGAGCCCGGTCTCGCGCTGGAGAGAGGCAATGGTCGCAGCCTTCGGGGCTGCGGTCGACACGGAAGAGTGAGCGGAGGCGCCCCGGGGGCGCCACCGCTTCTCAGCGCTTCGCGCTACACAGGCGCCCCGGGACCAGAGGTCCCATAATCCTGGGCGCCCGTGCTTCCGCGTCTTTCCAACGAAGTAGCGGGGGTCAGGCACCTAGGCTCTACCGAGGCCCCTCCGGGGCTACCCTAGGCACCTAGGGCCGAGGCCCCCCGCAACTTCGTTGATTCTCCAGCAGATTCCATACCTGTTTCACCGCTAAGGCGGCGAAACGAGGTAAGTAACGAAAAGAGCATAAGGGGGCGTGGTCCTTCGCTGCGTTTATCCACTCGCTGCGCTCCTGTCTAAACTTGCTTCGGAGTTGGCATAGCCAACACGCCTTCGTCGACGTCTCAGACCTCGCTGCGCTCGGTCTTCGCCGTCTCCTCACCCGGTCTCGCTGCGCTCGCCGGGCCCTTACTTCGGTCGCTGTGCTCCCTCGCCCCTGCGGAGCCCCACTGGGGCTCCTGGGGTACTCCTGCCCTCCGCGCAGCCGGGCTCGCCCCGCCGGCCTCCTCGCTGCGCTCGTCGACCGGACGGCACAAGGTTATCCACAGCTGGCGCTGTGATGCTCCGCTGCCGTCAGCAAAACACGAAGAGGCTCTGCGCGTCACATAAACGCACAGAGCCTCAACACGAGTAGCGAGTGCTACTTCGGAGTCACGTCCCAAGGCGACGGCACCGAATCAGGACTCACCGGCCTGCGATCAGCCAACTTTGCCTCACCCAGAAACACGCGCTTAAACAGATCGCGAATTCCAGGCTTCAGCTCGTTCACCCAAGGACCGAGGGTGAGCTGATTATCGCCGTCCTCAGAGTCGCTTGACTCGGCATGCTCCTCCCGCTTCAACCAAGGGTTGATCTTCTCCCAGCTTGCGGCAAGCCTCAGCCAAGCGTGAACTCGAGAATGCTCATTAGCGACCTGCTGCTGCTCCACAAGCAACAGAGTCGCCTCAGCCTGCGCGATAGCCGCATGAGCAGCGGCGGCATCGCACAACTCCTTGTGCCCGTCTGACACCGTGATGCGACCAAGACAACGACGAGCGGCGTCAATGCTCCTACGGACAGCCTCAGCGCCGTCAAGGTGCTTCTGAGGGATGTTGTTCCTAACCATAAGGAACTCCTTTCCTGTATATAGCTTGCGAACGGCCGGTTGGACGGGCGCGGTAGCCGTCGCTCATGGGCGGCTCGGGTGTTTATCAAGACTTGGAATCCGGGGGCAGTCACCCCAGTGCTCAGACCTGCGCGTGCTGCATCATGAGCTGCGCCTCAGAAGGCAAAGTCTCAAGCGCGTCCTCCGCGTAGCTCGCGAGGGAGTTGGCGGCCTCGACGACGTCGAAGTAGCTGTAGGTGTTGCTCATGGTGTTTCTCTCTTTCTCGTGTACTCCGATCTCGTGATCTGTGCCGACGCTCAGCCGCCGGCACCCTCGTCATCCGTGGACGCAGCCTGAGCAGCGGCAGGTACCGCGCGCAAGATGCAGCGATAGCTCGCCTTCGGCTTGTCGAACGCACCGACGGAGAGCGGGTTGTTGCCACTCGCCAGCGTGTTCTTCCACTTGACGAGGTCGTACTCGGCGATCAGCGGCTCTGGCATGGCCATCAGCTTCTTGATGCGCTCCGGGCCCGCCGGGCACTGCCAGTGGGCGGAGCCGTCGAGATGCGACCTGAGGCCCTCCACAAAGTGCTTGAAGCCCTCGGGCCTCTCTCCGGGCTCGACCTCCGCGAACCACGCCTTGTAAAGGTCGTAGAGGAACGCCAGCGGCAGGAGATCCCATGCGAACTGCGGCTCGAACTCCTCCCAGAAGCCGCGCACGGAGTTGTTCGTGTTGAACCAGGACGCCCAGGCCCGTCGGCACACGAGGGGCTCGGACAGCTCGACGTGGTCCATGTGCAGCGCGCGCTTCAGCACGTACCGCAGCACGTCCTCGCGGGCGAGGTACTCGTCCTTGATGTACTTGCGCTCGACCCCGGTGAACGACTTGGTCAGCGGCACCACGAGCGCTCGCCGCATGAACGAGGCGGACTTGTCCTTGACCCTGGGCGCCATCGTGTTCATGCACTGCACCATAAAGCCGTTCCAGTGCAGCATGACGGGGTCCTTGTACTTGCGGTCGACCATTACGGGGTCACCGGTGACAACAGCCTTGAAGTCGTCGAGGTCCTGGGCGAGAGCGCCGACGGCGTTCTCGTCGGTTAGCACGCGAGACGACTTCAAAAGACCCGTGAGAGCGAAGGGCTTGCCGAACCGCGCGAGCGGGATCGACACGTAGGCGCCCCTCCCGACGAGCCCACGCATGAGCTCCAGGACCGAGCCCTTGCCCCCGTTGCCGTTCGGCCCCACGAAGTACGGCACCCTGTTCCAGCTCAGGTACGGCCTGAGAACGGCGCTGACGACCTCCCAGAGGAGCTCGGGCACGCCCTCGTCGTCGCTCAGCTCGGCCATCCACTGCTCGACCTCCCAGACGGTGCCGTCGACAGGGTGGGTGATGACAGGGCTCTCGGCATCCGGGTCGTAGTCGACGGCGCACTTCGAGAGGAACACCCAGTCGGGGCTGAACGGAAGCAGCTCCATCCGCGCGGTGTCGAAGACGCCGTTGCGGACGGGGACCAGGTGCGGCTCCTGCGTGGGGACGGCGACCGGGGCCATGCTTGCGAGCCGCTTGAACGCGGACTCGATCGCGTTCTGCTTCATCGAGGGCACGAGCCCGGCAATGAGCCTCTGGATCGCCTCGTCGTCCTCCACATAGAGGCCGGCGTGGTCGCCGAGCTCGTGGTACATGGCGACGAACCTGGAGGCGGCGCTGTCGCCGCCGCGGGTGAAGTCGAGGCGCACGATGCGGTGGCGGGCGAGCACGACGGTCACCGCGGTGGCCTCGTCCAGCGCGTCGAGGGTCGAGATCGCGGGGGCGTTGGCCACGGCCTTGTGGCGCAGGCGCGACTCCGCGGCGATCGCGTTGTTGATGTGGCGGAGCAGCCCGTCACGGATCTCCGCGAGGGTCAGCGCCGGGTTCGCCGCGATCATCGAGAGGTACTCGCCGGTGGCGTCGGACACGATGGTGTCCTTCGACGTCGGGCGGAAGCTCGGATCGTGGAGCCTGTGCTGCCTCTTGCGCACTGGCACGCTGCCGGATGTGCTCGTAGACGAGTCGTCCACGGGATCCTCGTCTGGCAGGAACGCGGACGTTCCTGTAGTATTGATCTCAGCGCCGCCAAACGCTTCGGAAGTCCCTCGACCCAGGTCGGGGGCTTCTTCTTTTGGCGGCGGCGCCTGGTCCGTATCGGGTGCCATCAGCGAGCACCCCCGTCCAAGATCGAGCCGAGGCGCGCGAGCTGCGCGGCGCTCAGCCGGGGGGCCTTGGCGACGACCTCGTCGACGGCGGCGTCGAGCGCCGCCTCCGCGGCGGCCGGGCCGACGGGCTCCGGCCGCGCCCCGAGGACGCGGTCGAGGTCGGCGGGGTCGAAGACGTTCCTGCGCTTCCCGTCACGGATGATCTTGACGCGCGGCAGCTCGCCGGAGGCGATGCGGCGGCGGATCGTCGCCATCGTGCCGTAGCCCAGGGCGATCGCCTGGTGGATGTCGAGGTAGTGGCTGTGTCGCTCAGCGATGGTTGCGGGGTTCCCCACGGCGGCTCTCCTTCGGAGAACACGACGAACCAGGGCACCGGCGTAGTTGGTGCTGCCTGGTTCGGCCGTCTGCCGACGGACGGGGCTGCCCGTGTCGCTGTCACGACAGGGGGTTGTGGTTCTGCTTCGTGCTGGTGCCGAGGTGTGAGGAGATGCTGAGGTTGAGTCTGTGGGACGCTTCGTTCAGCCGGGAGCCCGCGTCACTCTCTCCCGACCGCACGCCTGCCTGGGCAGCACGTGGTGCATGTTCGTTCAGCCACTATTGAATTGTCGGTGCGCATATCTTACGCACTCACAAATATATCATATGATCGCAAATCGGCGCGCAGGTTATTTCGCCTCGACCCACTCGATGCCGACCGTGTCCGGCCTGAACGTGCGCACGCCGCGGCCCACCGGGTGGAGGGTCACCGTGAGCAGCTCCCGCACAACCTCGCGCTGGCGCTCGACGCTGAGGGCCTCCCACACGGCGCGCACGGCCGCCTCGCGCGACTGGGCAGTGTCGCCGCCGAGCCCGACCAGCTCGCCGAGCAGCTCGACCCGGCCCGCGTCCGACAGCTCCGCCTGGATGGCGGCGAGCTGGTCCTTGATGCCCTTCGACGCGATGCCGAGCTGCGACGCGGTCAGGGCCGAGTCGGGCTTCGCGAACTCGGCGGCGAGCGCGTCGAGCCGCTCCCGCAGGCGGCGCTCCTCGGCACGCAGCTTGCGGGCGTCGATGGACTTCGAGGGGCTCAGCAGGCGGATGGCGTCCTTCCTGGCCAGGCGTCGCACCACGATGCGCGTCACGAAGTCCTCGACGGGCTCGGCCATGCGAGAGAAGTGCCCCGTGCTGCCAGAGCACCGGTACCCGCGCACGCCCCGGCGCGCGCTGCCGCCGGCGTGCGCCGTCGCGCCGCAGACGCCGCACAGCGCGACCCCGGTGAGAAGCCCCACAGGGTTGCGACCGGGCCTGCGCCGCCCCGGGTCCAGCAGTATCGACTGCACCTGCTCAAAGAGGTCGGCGTCGTCGCCCTGCAGGATCGGCTCCCACTGGGCCGGCGCGCTCTGCACCTCGCCGAGGTAGACGAGCTGCCCGATGTTGCGGCGGTTCAGCATCACGTCGCGGACGCCGCTGCGGGTCCAAGCGGAGGGCGAGGGAGTCTTCCCGGCCTCCTTCTCGGTCTTGCTCAGGCGCTTGCTCTGGCCGGTCGTGAAGCCCGCGTCGTTCCAGGCCCGTGCCACGGCGCCGAGGGACTCGCCCCTGGCGATCATACGGTACCCCAGCACGATCGCGTCGGCCTCGGCCTGGCGCACCGTCACACCGTCCTTCTCGTAGCCGAAGGGCCTGCGGCCCCCGACGCGCAGCCCCTTCGCCGCGCGCTGCTCGTTCGCGCGCTTCTGGCGCTCGGACTTCCGGCGCACCTCGAACCGGGCCACGGCCGCCAGCATCGTCGCCCGCAGCTCGCCGTCGGCGCTGGTCAGGTCGATCTCGCCGTCGACGGTGAGCACGCGCACGCCGGTGCGCATCAGGTCGGCGAGGTCGGTGATCGAGCGCAGCAGCCGGTCCACGTCCACGGCGATCACCACGTCGATCCGATTCGCAGCCGCGTCGTCGAGCAGCTGCGCCCACTTCGCGGTGCCGCGGCCCTTGCTCGCGCTGGTCGCGTTGTCCTCGTAAGTCGCCACGACGACGTACTCGCGGGCCTTCGCCATCATGCGGGTCTTCTTTCGCTGGCGCTCGATGCCGTCCTTCTCGTCGACGCTCTGCCGCCAGTACAGGCCGGCCTTCGCTCCCGCCTTCAGTGCTCCGCTCATGCACCTATGTTATTTCATTGTCCTGTGAGTCGCATGGACCATCGCAGACCTCGCCGGGCGCCCAAGCCCCGGGCGAAGTGAGGTCGCCCAGGCACTCACGCTGAGAGGAAGCTCGACATGAACGATCACACATCATCCCCATCCGCTGACATGCCCGAGGGCCTGGGCGCGACGGGAGACAAGCGCGAACGCACGATCCGCCCCGACAAGGAAACACGCGGCCTGCTCTCCGAACTCCACGGCGAAGATTCCGTCTCGGAGGACGCGCTTGCCGTTCTCCTCGCGAGAGCCGTCTGGTCACGCCTCGCTGAGCCAGGGGATGCAGCAGCTGGCCTCCTCATCGGCACGCTCGGACCGCTCCGCGCGCTTGACCTCATTGGGGAACCCCATGCAACCAAAGCGTCGGGGAGGGCCCTCAGCGCAGCACCAGATACCGCCGGGTCCCTCTCAGCGACGCAGCTGAGTGCCGGGCTGAAACGATGGCGTCCGAGACTCGATCGGGCGGCTACCGTCCGCGATCTGCGTTCGGCTGTTGCCACGGAGATGACCCTACTGACGCCGGAGTCATCGCTGTGGCCAGCTCAGTTCGATGATCTCGGCAGGCACGCACCGCTCGCGCTATGGGTTCGCGGGAAAGCGGATACTCTCGCTTCCCCATCGCTCGCCGTCGTCGGCGCGCGAGCGTGCACCGGCTACGGCAGTCACGTCACTGCCGACCTCACGGCCGAGGCTGGCGCTGCTGGCTTCAGCATTGTCTCGGGAGCGGCATACGGGATCGACGCGGTCGCCCACCGCACAGCGCTTGCGACGGGTACGACAACCATCGCGGTACTCGCGGGCGGAGCAGACCGGGCGTATCCCGTCTCACACGACCAAATGCTTGCCACGATCGCAGTTGAAGGCGCGATCTGTTCCGAGCTTGTGCCAGGCGCAGCCCCCACTCGATGGCGTTTTTTGCAACGCAACCGAATCATTGCCTCGCTCTCCAAGGCTGTCCTGGTGACCGAGGCAGGAACCCGCTCTGGCACGCTCAACACCGCCGGTCACGCTGCTGAACTGGGGCGTTCGCTCGGAGCAGTGCCTGGACCGGTGACGTCCGGCGCCTCGGCAGGGTGTCACCGCCTCATCCGTGAGTACGGGGCGACGCTCGTGACGAACGGGGCTGAGCTGCGCGAGTTGCTCGGTGTTGAGACACCCGATCCGCTTCTCAGCGCCGATGACCAGCAGTACGACCCGACGGGCCGATCGCCGTCGCTGCATTTGCGCATCCTCGACGCGCTCCCGCTGCAGGGCAGCCGTTCCGCAGCAGATGTCTCAGTCCGGGCGGGCGTGTCTGTAGAAGATGCGACGGAGACGCTCGCCGAGCTTGAGCTCCTCAAATATGTGCGCCGGGATGAGACAGCGGACGATGAGGCGGTGCGGTGGTTGCTCTTGCGGCGCGAATGATTCCACGTGAAGCCGTGACTGTGAGCCGCATACGCAGCTCGTAGCCAGCCGGGAAAAGCACGAACCACCGCGCTCAGACACCCTGTATTTCACTTCTTCGACCAAGATGGGGGCATGAAGCTCAGCGAGGCCGTGTCCACGTTCCTCGATGCCGCACGTCTCGAGTTCGGCTACTCCGAGCACACGATCCGCTCATACCGGCGCGACCTCACCAACTTCACGGGTTTTGCTGAGGAGCAGGGGCACCCCAACCTCGCGGACGCCGACCTCGAGCTCATGCGTTCCTGGCTGTGGGAGCGACAGCAACGCAAGCTCGCGCCCGCGACGATTGCCAGGAACGTCGCAACGCTGAAGTCGTTTGGGTCATGGCTTGAGTCGCGCAGCATGGTTCCCGGTAACCCTGCCTCACGCCTGCGTACGCCTCGCGTCCCGAAGGCGCTCCCCCGGGTCCTCTCCCAGGAGCAGATGGCACGCGTGCTCGATCGGGTCGCCGAACGTGCCGCGACGGGCGACCCCGAACACATCCGTGACCTCGCGGTCCTCGAGCTGCTGTACTCCTCAGCGCTACGCGTCTCCGAACTCACCTCACTAGAACTCGCCGGCTTTGACCGGCGAGAGCGCAGCGTCCGCGTTGTCGGCAAGGGCAACAAGGAGCGCGTCGTGCCCCTTGGGGCGCCTGCCGGCCGCGCACTCGAACGCTACCTGTCTGGGGCACGCGATGCCTTGCTTGCGCGTCAGGAAACAGAGGAGCAGGCTGGGCTGCCCCGGCCGCCAGCGACAGGAAAGCTATTCATCGGCAACCGCAACGGGGTGCCCCTGAACACGGGTGCCGTGTACCGGCTCGTCGCTCGCGAACTTGAGCAAGAACCCGGCGGGGGCCCCAGCGGCCCGCACACCTTCAGGCACACCGCGGCGACGCACCTGCTCGACGGCGGCGCCGACCTCCGCGTCGTCCAGGAAATGCTCGGCCACGCGAGCCTCTCAAGCACGCAGGTGTACACGCACGTCTCGATGGAGCGGCTCGCCGCGACCTACAAGCAGGCGCACCCCCGAGCGTGACGGCTGCTGGGTGAGCACACCCCTGCGGATACGCGAGCTCTCCAGCTACAGCGTGCGCAACCCGCTATGCGGTTGGCCCACCGGGCACACTGATGGCCGTTGCCTGGGACCACACAGCCTGCCAACCGTCAGCGCCGAGCTCGTATGAGTCCGTGTGCCAATACTGTGTTCGGGCAACACGGTGTCCCCCGAAAGCGACTTCCAGGTCAGCACGATAGCGAATGATCGCCGCGCTCCCCGCGAAACGCACTGCGATCTCCCCCGCCTCCCACAACAGGTAGTCAATGTGCCCCGAGGCGACCGCTCCCAGATATTCAGTCTTGTCAAGCAGCGCACCAATCGGGGTGATGAGCTGAAACGACTCCGAGTGCAAGCTCGCCGCCGTGTCCATGTCAGCTGCCACGAGCGAGCGAAGTCGAGCACGCTCTGCTGCGCGGATATCGTCAGCCAAGCGGGCGCTCTCGGCAGTAGTCGCGCCGTCCGGTTGTGTGTTCACGTGTGAGCTCCATTCGAATGAGTTCGGCCGGCAATGTGCACGACCGCTGCGGGATGCGCGACATCGACCCGCCTCGCCCACACGGCCGTGCGAAAAGGTGGGGCGATACGCCTCGAGGGGCGAGACAAACGCGTCGCCGCGGGCCCGATGGATCATATTGACACTTTATGACTAAAGTGTCAATATTGAGTCGTGAGGAACTTAGAGTCGAAGTCAGAGCGCATTCTTGACGCGGCACTCCCCGTCTTCTGCCAGTACGGTTACCGGAAGACCTCAATGCAAGACATCGCGTCAGCAGCGGGAATGTCTCGGGCCGCTCTCTACCTCTTGTTCTCGAACAAAGAGGACATATTCCGCGCCGGATCGATCCGCGCACACCAACAATCGATGGCCGCCGTTGACGCAGCACTCGTCGCCCCCGCTGGCACATTCGAACGAATCCACGCAGCACTACAGGCGTTCTCCTCAGGACTCATGGCAGAAATCGCGGCCAGCCCCCACGGCTCAGAGCTCTTCGACGCCAGCATCGAGCTCGTTGGTGATGTCGTGAAACAGGCGAGGGAAGACCTAACCGCCAGGCTAGCCGACACGCTGCGGGACGCCGAGTCCAGGGGCGAGATCAGCCTGCCCCTCGCAGACACCACCCCAGAACACGTCGCCACACTCCTCCTCGCAACGCTCGACGGCATGAAGCACGTTTCAGGCTCAGCTGGCATCACCGTTGCTGATGGCATTGGCCTTCAGCTCCGACTCCTCGGGCTATCTCCCGACACTGCTCAGCCCGACCCCAACGGCAACAACACCGGCCGCGCGTAAAAGTACTGCAGTGGGTTCACATACTCATCGTCGACACGGACCCCGAGATGCAGGCACTCCGCAAGACAGTGGCCACCCTGAGCAACCTCACCAATCGACTGCCCCCTGACAACCTCGTCGCCCTCCGCGAGTCCCCCCGCTGGTTGCTCGACGGGCTCGAACGACACGACCGTACGCGAATTCACTCGAACTGAAAGCACGTAACGGTCGGCGACTTTCCCAACGAAGCTCACGGTTCCGGCGACGGGCGCATCGACCGGGTCACCGGGAGCAGCCGGCAGATCGATCCCCCTGTGCCCAGACGCGTACGGCGTCGGCGGAGGCCGGTACGGGCCAGATACCCGCAGCGGCGCTCCGAGCGGGGGCCGCCAGAATTCACTGTCACGACTCGGCGCTGCGTGGGGAGCCGGCGCAGCTAGCACAGCTGGCACAGCTGGCACAGCTAGCTCAACGGAGTTGCCTTGGCCAGTGCCGCTGGCGGGGGCAGCAGATAGGGCGGCAGCTGCCCAAAACGTCAGGACTACTGCGAGGGCGCGTTGGAACGAGCGACCCCTGGGCGGCGAGTACGAGGGTGATGGTGCCATCACCCCAGTCTGCGACGCTGCGCATTGCGCCTCGGGAAGACGGTGCGCGGTGTGGGAAGTTAGGCTCTCCCGCGCCACGCATTCGGGGTGTGGAGAACGCTCAGGGCCCGTGTGGGCTCCCCGAGCCCGTCAGGCCACGGTCACCCAGCGTGCAGCCGCATTGCCTACTCGTCGATCGAGAGTTCCTGCGGCAGCTTAAACTCGCGGGCAGACAGCTCCTCGACGTTCACGTCCTTGAACGTGAGCACGCGCACGGACTTCACGAACCGGTCGGAGCGGTACACGTCCCACACCCACACGTCGCTCATCGTGAGCTCGAAGTAGAAGTCATTTCCGGCGTCATTGCGCTTCAGATCCACCTCGTTGGCGAGGTAGAACCGGCGCTCGGTCTCGACTACGTAGCGGAACTGACTCGCGATATCGCGATATTCGCGAAACAGCGCCAGCTCGGCTTCGCGTTCGTAATCCTCAAGATCGTCCTCATTCATCACCCCCATCCTATGCCGCTTCGCCGACACGCGGGCACCACCGTGTCCAGCTTGACGTATTCGAACATATGTTCGAACATGGTCGCATGAGTTCCGCCGCTTCGATTCCCGACCTGCGGCAGCGCATCACCGAGATGCAGCCGCTGCGGATCGACGAGCGCGCCCTCCCAACAGCTCCGGGGCTCGGTGCACTGTTGCCCGGGGGTGCGCTTCGCGCTGGCTCAGCGTATTCGGTTCAGGGCTCATGGCAATTGGCGCTCGCTTTTCTTGCCGAGGCGTCGAGGGGCGGCGCGTGGTGCGGGGTGCTCGGGTGCCCCGCGTTTGGTGCGGAGGCGGCCGTGTCGCTCGGCATCGCGCTCGATAGGTGTGTGCTCATCCCCGAGCCTGGAAGGCACGCGCTCACGCTCGCAGGCACGCTCAGCGAGACGCTCTCGGTCGTCGTCGCGCGTTTCGACACCAGGGTCTCCCCCGCCGACATCGAGCGCCTGGGTGCGCGGCTGCGTGAGCACGGCTCAGCGCTGGTGGTTGTCGGCGAGTGGGCGAAGAGCGAGTCGAGACTCACTGTGGTGTCATCGCGCTGGACCGGTCTCGGAGCAGGTAACGGGGCGCTCGCCACACGCGAGCTTACGGTGCAGTCGGAAGACCGGCGCGGCACGAAGCGACATTCGGTCCGCTTTGAGCGCGGCTGCCTCACGGTGGATCGCCGCCAGACAGCACCCGTCCGCACGCTGAGGGCGGTGTGAGTGATGCCACCGCAACGCGTCATTGCTCTCCACCTCGTCGAGTGGCCACGCGAACGCACGGCCGGCGACGCACGGGGCGGGAACGCCCGGCGGGGCGGCGCGGCCCAGAATCCCGATGAGCAGGAACCGCCGGATTTCGCCCCGGTGTTCGCAAAACTCACCGAGCTCGTGCCAGAGATCGAGAGGATTCGTCCCGGGCTCGTCGCGATGCGGGCGCGCGGGCCTGCGCGCTACTACGGCGGCGAGCGCGAGGTTGCGGACGCGTTACTCGACTTTGCGCTCGCTGAGGGGCTCGGTGTCGCGCGCGTCGGGATCGCTGACGGCCGGTTCGCCGCTGAGCAGGCGGCGAGCGCAGCCCCTGCACCCAGTGATGGCGTGCGGATCATTGCGCCTGGTGGATCCGCCGCTTTTCTCAGCAATCTCCCCGTCGCGGTCGGCACGGACGAACGCCTCGCTGAGCTGCTCCCTGGGCTCGGGATCTACACGCTCGGCGCATTTGCCGCGCTCCCGGAGGATGCCGTTCGGGCCCGTTTCGGGCCGGCGGGGGTGCTCGCGCACCGGCACGCGAACGGTGAGGATGCGGAACGCGGGGAGCCGATCCGCGCCCAGCAGGCGGAGCGTGATTTTTCGCTCGGCCTTGATTTCGAGCCCCCGATCGCTGGGACCGAACAGCTCGCGTTCGCGTGCAGCTCACTCGCAGAGCGGTTCATTGGCGCGCTCACCGAGGAACGGCTCGTGTGCACATCGCTGCGAGTAACCCTCACCGACGACATCGGTGTGCGGCACGAACGCGACTGGGCGCACCCACGGTTCTTCTCCCCGCAGGACACACTCGCACGGCTCCGTTGGCAGTCAGAGAGCCTCGTCGCTGGGCTCACTTCCGGGGGCGGTGAGGAGCGGGCTGGTGCCGGGATCGCTGCGGTGCGGATCGCGCCGGTGTTGACGGACCGCACTGCGTCGCACGAGCCGGGGTTGTGGACCAGCGGACCGGACGAACGTGTCCACCACCACCTCAGCCGCGCGCAGGGGCTCCTGGGGCCTGGCGGTGTCGGCACGGTGTCGCTGGACGGTGGCCGGTTGTTGCTCGAGCGGCAGCGCTTCACGCATTGGGGGTCGGCCCCGCGACGCGAACGCGCTCCTGGGCCGTGGCCTGGTGCGCTCGATACCCCAACGCCGACTCTCGTGTTCGCGCCCCCGCTGCGGGCGCAGCTTCTCGATGCGAGCGGCGCGGTCGTTGGCGTCGACACGGACGAGTTGCTCGCCGCAACACCGCACACGCTGAGGGTTGAGGCGCAGCCCACCCCCGGTGTGGTGCGTGGGTGGTCGAAGCCCTGGCCAATTCGCGAACGTTGGTGGGACGGCAGGCCAGAGCGCTTTCGTGTGCAGGTTGAGCTCGATACGGGCGAGAGCTGGCTGCTGCTTGCTCGAATCCGTGAGGGGGAGCTGGCTGGGGCCGCCGCCAGCTGGTTTGCGGAGGGCCGCTATGACTGAGCCGCAGACAAGCGCCCAGGCCGCTCCGGGGGCGGAAGAGCCCGCGTACGCTGAGCTGCACGCGCACTCCCACTACAGCTTCCTTGACGGGTCTTCCTCCCCCGAGCAGCTCGTGACCGAGGCGCGCAGGCTCGGGCTCGCTGGCCTCGCGCTCACCGATCACGACGGGTTCTACGGTGCGCCGCGCTTCGCGGAGGCCGCGCTCTCAGCGCCCGAATTCCTCACCGTGTACGGTGCGGAGCTCACGCTCGGGCTCGACGCACCACAGTTAGGCGCAGCGGATCCTGCAGGCACACACCTCCTCGCACTCGCGAGGGGCGCAACCGGGTACCATCGGCTCGCCGCGGCAATCACCGAGGCACAGCTCGCAGGCGGTGAAAAGGGGCGGCCCGTCTACGACATTGAGGAGCTCGCGGCTGCCGCTGACGGCGACTGGGTGATCCTCACTGGCTGCCGCAAGGGCGCCGTGCGGCGGGCGCTCGAGCGCGACGCGCACGGCGGCGACGCGGCTACGCTGAGCGCTGCGGCATCCGGCTGGCAGGGCGGCGGCCTCCTCGGGTACGGCGCAGCCAGCGCCGAGCTTGACCGTCTCACCGCACTGTTCGGGAAGGACAACGTCTTCGTCGAACTCACACACCACGGGCACCCAGGCGATGACGCACGCAACGAGTTGCTCGCCACGCTCGCGGGCGACGCTGGGCTACCAACGCTCGCAACGGGGGCGATCCACGCCGCGACCAGGCCAGAGACCCGCACCGCGGAGGCGATGTCCGCGATCCGCGCCAGGCGCAGCCTCGCTGAGCTCGATCCGCATCTGCAGGCGAGCGGCGCCTCGTACCTGCGAAGCCCCAAGGCGATGCTCCGCCATTTCGCCAGCTTCCCTGGCGCTGTCGCCCGCACCGTTCCGCTCGCGCGAGAGCTCGCGTTCCCGCTCAGGGAGGCGACACCGCGGCTCCCGAAGCTCGACCTTCCCGCGGGGCACACACAAATGAGCTGGCTGCGCCAGCTCGTATGGGACGGCGCGCGGGAACGCTATGGGGCAGGACCCGAAACATTGGACGGGCCGCGGCGTGAGCGGATCGAGCGCGAGCTCGACGTCATCGAACAGCTCGACTTCCCCGGATACTTCCTCATCGTGCACGACATTGTGCGTGAGGCGCGCGCCCGCGGGATCCTGTGCCAGGGGCGCGGATCCGCCGCAAATTCGGCGGTCTGCTACCTCTTAAAAGTCACCTCGGTCGACTCGATCTTCTACGGGCTGCCGTTTGAGCGGTTCCTGTCGAGCCTGCGCGAGGAGGAACCGGACATCGACGTCGACTTCGACTCGGAGCGGCGCGAGGAAATCATCCAGTACGTCTACGAGAAGTACGGCAGGCGAAACGCGGCGCAGGTCGCGAACGTCATCACGTACCGCCCGAAGGCCGCGATCAGGGATGCAGCGAAGGCGCTTGGCTACAGCCCCGCGGAGCAGCGAGCATGGACGGGCAGCATCAGCCACCACGACGACTTCCCCGAGGCGGCCGGGCCGGCTGGCAGCGGCACCATGCCAGCTGCCTCCGATGCTGCGCAGGGCGGCAGCACGGCGGGCGGGAATGCGCTAGACGCGCATGCGAGCGGTGACGCACTAGGCGCGCATGCGGGCGCAGCGCACGGGCAAGGAGCACCGCCCGAGCCTGCTCCGGTCCATAAGAGCGGGAACGCGCGCGACTCCGGCCGAGCCCGCGCGAAGAGCAGAGGCCGGGCCGGCAAACCAGGCAACACTCCGAGCGACGACCCAGGCTCCCCCTACGCCGCGATCCCCGAGCCAGTGCTGCGGCTCGCCGGCGAACTCAAGGGCGCGCCGAGACACCTCGGGATCCACTCGGGCGGCATGGTGCTCACGGAGCGACCGGTCGGCGAGGTCTGCCCGATTGAGCACGCCCGCATGGACGGCCGCACCGTGCTGCAGTGGGACAAGGACGACTGCGCGGCGATGCGGCTCGTGAAGTTCGACCTGCTCGGCCTCGGCATGCTCAGCGCGATCGACAAGACGCTCCGCATGGTCGCTGCTGCGACGGGCGAAGAGTGGACGTTCGACTCGATCCCGAAGGAGGAAGCCGGGGTCTACGACATGCTCTGCCGCGGCGACGCGATCGGCGTCTTCCAGGTCGAGAGCCGCGCACAGCTCAACACGCTGCCACGGCTCAGGCCGCGCTGCTTCTACGACCTCGTCATCGAGATCGCGCTCATCAGGCCGGGGCCGATCCAGGGCGGCGCGGTGCACCCGTATCTCAGGCGCCGAGCGGGCAAAGAGGAGATCACGTACTCGCACCCGAGCCTCGAGCCAGTGCTCGCGCGGACGCTCGGGATCCCGCTCTTCCAGGAACAGCTCATGCAGATCGCGACGACCGTCGGCGGTTGCACGGGCGAGGACGCTGACCTGCTGCGCCGGTCGATGGGGTCAAAGCGCGGCAAGGAGCGCATGGATTCGCTGCGCGAGAAGATCTTCGCTGGGATGCGCGAGAACGGCATCGAAGGCGAGCAGGCGCAGCTCGTGTACACGCAGCTCGAGTCGTTCGCCGACTTCGGTTTCGCCGAGAGCCACTCGATCAGCTTCGCGCTCATCGTGTACGTGAGCTCTTGGTTGAAGCTGCACTACCCCGCGGTGTTTCTCGCCGGGCTCTTGCAGTCGCAGCCGATGGGCTTCTATTCGGCGCGCAGCCTCGCCGAGGACGCGAAGCGGCACGGTGTTGAGGTGCTGCCACCCGATGTGCAGTTCTCGGCTGTGCACGCGGGAGTCGAGACCAGCGGAGGCAACGCAGCTCACGCGGCTGACCAGCACGCGCACCCGGCTTCGCCAACGGGCATCCCAGCCTGCGCAGCGCGAACGCACCCGCCGGTCGGGCCGTTCGACGAGACGGCGCCTGACACGAGCGGCAAGCATCGCCGTGACGGGCGGTTCGCCGTGCGACTCGGACTTGCCGAGGTGCGCGGTATCGGGGAGCGGGTCGCTGAACGCATCGTCGCCGCACGCGCAGCGGGCCCGTTTGCTGACCTCGCGGACCTTGCGCGGCGCGCGGATCTCGACCGTGAACAGCTTGAGGCGCTCGCATCTTCCGGGGCGTGCACTGGGCTTGGAATGAGCCGGCGCGAAGCGCTCTGGGGCGCGGGACCGGCGTCTGAGAACCGCGACCGTTTTCTCCCGGGCATCGCGGTGCACGTGCAGCCACCACTACTCCCGCTACTCACCGATGCCGAGCAAACCTCGCTTGATCTCTGGACGACGGGCGTTGCGACGGGCACCCACCCGCTCGCGCTCCTCAGGGAACAGCTCGACGCCCGACGCATCGCCCGCTCAGACCTCGCAAGGAACTCCCCCAACGGTTCAACCATCGAAGTCGCGGGACTCGTCACACACCGGCAGCGGCCGGGAACCGCTGCCGGTGTCACCTTCCTCACCCTCGAGGACGAGAGCGGCACGGTCAACATCGTCGTTTGGGCGAAGGTGTGGCAGACACACAGATTCGTCGCCCAGTCCTCCCCAGCGCTCATCGTGCGTGGAGTTGCAGACCGCTCCCCTGAGGGCGTGTTCAACGTCATCGCGCACGGCTTCGAGCCACTTCCTGCGCCGCAGGCTATCGCGTCACGGGACTTCCGTTAGCTATGCTGGCGGGGTGCACACCTCAACTGCTTTGCTCACCGATCACTACGAGCTCACTATGGTCGACGCCGCCCTCAAGGCCGGCACCGCGCACCGCAACAGCGTCTTCGAGCTGTTCGCGCGCAGACTCTCAGGCGCCCGCCGCTACGGCGTCGTCGCGGGAACCGGTCGTCTCCTCGAAGCCATCACGGACTTCCGCTTCGGCGACCAGGAGTTGGAGTTTCTCCGCGCGAACAACGTCGTGAGCGCAGAAACAATCGATTGGCTTGCGAACTACAAGTTCACCGGCGACATCTGGGGCTACCCCGAGGGCGAGGTATTCTTCCCGGGCTCGCCGCTCATCACCGTCGAGGCGAGCTTCGCCGAGGGTGTCATCCTCGAGACCCTCGCCCTGAGCATCATGAACTACGACTCCGCGGTCGCGACCGCGGCCTCGCGGATGGTCTACGCCGCAAACGGGAAGCCGCTCGCGGAGATGGGCTCGCGCCGCACCGGCGAGCGCAGCGCAGTCGCCGCCGCCCGCGCAGCATACGTCGCCGGTTTCAGCGCGACGTCCAACCTCGAAGCTGGTCGCAGTTACGCGATTCCGACGATGGGGACAGCCGCGCACTCGTTCACGCTGCTCCACGACAGCGAGCGTGAAGCGTTCGCTGCCCAGATCGCGGCGTTCGGAGCCGACACGACCCTCCTCGTCGATACGTACGACACGGAGCAGGGCGTGCGCACCGCCGTCGAGGTAGCTGGCACCGGGCTCGGAGCTGTGCGGATCGACTCTGGCGATCTTCCCGTCGTCGTCGTCGAGGTGCGCGAGCTGCTCGATTCGCTCGGGGCAACAAACACGCGGATCACCGTAACGAACGACCTCGACGAGCACACCGTTGCGGCCCTCGCGTCCTCCCCCGTCGACTCCTTCGGCGTCGGCACCTCTGTCGTCGTTGGCTCGGGCAGCCCCACCATGGGCATGGTGTACAAGCTCGTCGCGCGTGAGGACGACAACGGCGACTGGGTGTCTGTTGCGAAGAAGAGCGCTGACAAGGCCTCGGTCGGTGGGCGCAAGAGCGTGCGTCGCCTCACGAATGCCCGCGGCGTTGCACGGGCAGAACTCATCTTCCTCGGCGACGGCCCTGGCGGTGCAGCAGAGGGCGAGGACGTCGCTGAGACGAGCCGCGAGGTGCTCGAGCACCTCGTCATCGGCGGCGAGATCCAGCCCCAATACGTTGGCGCCGACGGCATCGCACTCGCACGCGAGCGGCACCGCGAGTCGATCGCTGAGCTCCCCCGCGTCGCGATGAGCCTCACGCGCGGCGATCCCGCGATCCCTACCGAATACCGGTAGTCGGCTTCGGGCGCAGGCTCGGCCTCGCTACGCCAGCGAGAGCGCGCCCGCGAGTCCGCCAAGCGCGGCCGCCAAGCAGAAAGTCCGTGTCAGTTTGCGCCACAATCCCAGCACTGGGGTGGCGCAAACTGACACGGACTTTCGTGTGTCTGCGGGAGCGGCCCTACTTCTTCATCCGCTCGTAGACCTTCTTGCAGTCGGGGCAGACAGGAAAGCGCTCGGGGTCACGTGACGGAGTCCACTTCTTGCCGCAGAGGGCACGAACAGCCTTGCCAGTGACTGCCGACTCGACAATCTTGTCCTTCGGTACGTAGTGCGAGAAGCGCTCGTGGTCGCCGTCTTCAATGTGCGTGTCCTCGATCAGCTCTTCAAGCTCGCGATCAAGCACATCGAGGCTTCCGCCTGTGTCTGGTTCGTTGCGCGTGAAAATACCCATGCACGCATTCTAACCGTTCCCGCCACCGAGTAGCGGGTGAGTCTCCTAATCGAAGATCTGAGTGACCGCGAGGATCTCGGGACCCTGCTTGTCGAAGATCTTCCCGCCGATTGCAACGCCAGCGAGGAGGACAACGAGACCAAACCCGACTCCGAACACGAGCGCCCAAATGTTTCCGAGGAAGGAGACATCGGCGATCGCCGCGGCCGACACCCACACAGGCGCAACCGAGAGCAGCAGTGCGGCAAGCATCGACAGCGTCTGCGATGCGCCAGAACCAGAGCCAGACCACTGCGGTTGCACGAACGGGCTGTCGCCGGGACGCGTCGCGGGGTAGGGCATGAGCGCAGAGAACACGCTTGCGACGCCCGTCGCGACGCACAGCACGCCAACGTTCAGCCCGATCACGGCGGGGAGCACACGCCAGTCCCCAAGGAACGTCACGGTGATACTCGACCCAATGATCGCCGCGGGGACCCCGAAGAGGATCGCTGGTGCCAGACGCCCCGCACGGTCGGCCCAGCCGCGAATTCCGCTCGCGACATGCTCCCAAATTGCGGTGGAATCCATGGCGATGTCGTTGTGCTGTGACCAGCCAAGCAACAGCATGAAGATCGGAAGCGGCAGCAACGCCGCAAGGTACATGTCAGCGCCAGCTACGAGGAACGCGACAACAATCGCAATCGGAGCGACGGGAAGCGCGACGAGCGCGATCCGGTACCGCGGGTCGCGCTGCCAGTACGTGAGCTGCCGCGCAGCAATCACGGGAGCAGGGCGCGCAGGGAACCGCTCGAACCAGCCGAGGCCGCGCCTGGCGCTGAGGATATCGCGCGGGCGTTCAATCGTGCGCAGGGAGCGGGCAGCGACACCGAACCACGCAAGCAGCAGCACCAATACGGATCCGCCAAGCACCCCAACACGCAACGCCGCAGTGCTCAGGTCACCAGCAGCTGCGTCATTGATCGCGGCAAAGCCAGCGCCAAACGGTGTCCACGCGAGCACGCGCGCCGCGTCAACAAGCACCTGGTTCGTCTCCGACCGCAGGCTCTCAGCAACGACAAACACGAGGAGCGGCAACACAGCGACGAACAGCACGCCGCCCGTCAGCCGGAACCCACCGGCGAAGCGTTCACCGATGACGAGCTGGGACAGCCCGGAGGCGAACCGTGCAGCGACGACGCCAAACAGGGCCGCGAGCACGATCGCAAGCGGCAGTATGCCACCGGCAGCAGCCCACTCGGGGCGAGCAACCCACAGCGCGATCAGCCAGGTAAGGAACACCAAAAACGGCCAGCTCGCGACGGTGGTCAGCAGCATCGACCATGCAACGTTCGCAGGCCGCGCACGGAACAGTGCGAACTGCCGCGGCGCAAGGTTTCTCCTGCTGTCAAACAGCGGAACGAGCAGCGCGAGCGCGAGCACAACCGCTCCAATGGTCACGTCGAGCACATTGCGCAGCGCGCCAGGGTCGGTGAACCAGGAGACAAGGAAGGGCGCAACACCGGCACCGGCGAAGGCGAGGAGCAGCAGAAACGCGACGCGAATTCCGCGGGCATACGAGCCGCGAAAGAGGCCCCCGGCTAGGGCTACTCGGAGTCGGAAGAGCCGTGCAACCACTGGAGCCCCTTCTGCGACTCGTCGACACCGGTGAGCAGGCGGAACCGCTCCTCGAGACTGACGCCGTCACGAACGGCGTCGACTGTCCCCTGCGCGATTACCGAACCATCGACGATGATCACGACGTGGTCGCACACTCGCTGGATGAGCTCAAGACTGTGGCTCGACATGACAACGCTGCCGCCGCCGCCAACATACTTCTCAAGAATGTCGGTGACGTTCGCAGCTGACACCGGATCGATCGCTTCGAACGGCTCGTCGAGCACGAGCACCTCGGGTGCGTGAATCATGGAGCAGGCAAGCGCAATCTTCTTCTGCATACCGGCCGAGTAGTCAGACACGAGCCGGTCAAGCGCGGACTCGAGGCCGAACGCTGCGGCAAGCTCACCGCTTCGCTTCGCAACCTCAGCCTCAGCGACGCCGTGCAGCACCCCCGAGTAGTACAGCAGTTGCGCACCGGTTAACCGGTCGAACAGTCGCAGCCGGTCCGGGAGCGTTCCGATGAGGCGCTTCGCCGCTGCACCGTCGGCCCACACATCAACGTCTCCGATGGCGACGCGACCAGAGCTCGGTCGGAGCAGTCCGCTGATCATCGAGAGCGTTGTGGTCTTGCCTGCGCCGTTCGGGCCGACAACACCGGTGAGCGATCCGCCATGCACGTCGAACGACACCTCGTTCGCAGCGACCGTAGCCCCGTAGACCTTCGTGAGCACCTCGGTGCGCAGCACGACGGGGTTCTGCTCGGCAATGCGGCCGCGCTCGCGCGCACGCACAACCGACGGGGTCGGCACTTCGATTCGGTTGCGCGCAGGAGCATCAGCAACTTCTGTCGGTTCGGGCGTGGCGGTCGTCCGGGTTCGCCGCACGCGCGGCGCGGCGGTGGGTTCGCCGACCGCAGGTGACCCTGCAGGTGGCTCAACAGTGTGCGATTGCTCCCCGCTGACGGGGTCAGACACGCCCGAGGACGGTGTCACTGGCTCGCGGGAGGCGGCATGAGGCGTTTTCGCAGCACCGAATCCCACGTCCGGCAGCGGTTCAGACGGCGATGGCGGGGTTTCTGGCAGCACCCCCCTAACCTACCAAATGTACGGCTGTCCGCGAGCATAGTGCGCAGTCCAGGTGAACCCGGCAAGATAGACCACGTGAATACATCCGAATACGATCATGGGGGCAAGCGCGGATCAGCGTGGTCATCGCTGTGGCTCCTAACGAAACGCGACTTGAAGGTGCGGTATTCGACTTCGGTGCTCGGATACCTCTGGTCGGTGCTCGACCCGCTCCTCATGAGCGTCATCTACTGGTTCGTTTTTACGCAGGTATTTGAGCGCTCCGTTGGTGAGCAGCCGTACATCGTGTTCCTCCTCACCGCTCTGCTCCCGTGGATGTGGATCAACGGTGCGCTCAGCGACGCGACCCGCGCATTCCTCCGTGACGTCCGCCTCGTCCGATCCATCGCGCTCCCCCGGTGGATTTGGGTTGGCAGAATCGTCGCGTCGAAGGGCATCGAGTTTATTCTCAGCTTGCCCGTCCTCGTGCTGTTTGCGGTCTTCGCCGGCGCACCCGTCTCCTGGCAGTTGGTGTTTTTCCCGCTCGGGATCATCCTGCTGGCGATCCTCACACTGGGACTCAGCCTCATCATCGCGCCGCTCGTCGTGTTCTTCCGCGATCTTGAACGCGCGGTAAAGCTGCTGCTGCGCGTCCTGTTTTACGCTTCCCCCATCATCTACGGCGCCGCAGACCTGCCCGAGTTCGCGCAACCCCTCGCGTGGCTGAACCCGCTCTCGGGCATCTTCGCCCTGTTCCGCGGGGGTTTCTTCCCTGACCAGCTCAACTGGGGCCTCGTCGCCTCCTCAGCCGTGATCGCGCTGCTCGCGCTCGCGGTCGGGTCGTGGACATTCCGCCGCTCCATCGGCGGCGTATTGAAGGAAATCTAAACCCATGACGAACGCAGACCACATCATCTCTGTCTCGGGACTCGGCGTGCGATTTAAGCGCAACCGCAAGTCACGACGCAGCTTCAAAGACCTCTTCGCTGGGAGTAAGCGCCGCACACGTCCGGGCGAGTTCTGGGCCCTGCGTAACATCTCGTTCGACGTAGCCCCCGGCGAGGCCATCGGCGTCGTTGGGAGGAACGGCCAGGGCAAGTCGACACTGCTGAAGCTCGTCGCGGGTGTGCTACTCCCCGACGAGGGAAGCGTGCATGTCCGCGGAGGCGTCGCCCCGCTCATCGAGCTCACGGGCGGCTTCGTTGGAGACCTCACGGTCCGCGACAATGTGTGGCTCACCGCCGGCCTTCACGGGCTTTCGAAGCGCGAAATCGCGGCACAGTTCGACGAGATCATCGACTTTGCCGAGGCCGCCGCGGTCGTCGACACCCCGTTCAAGCACCTCTCGAGCGGCATGAAAGTGCGCGTCGCGTTCGCTGTCGTCTCGCAACTCAACGAACCGGTGCTCATCGTTGATGAGGTGCTCGCCGTCGGAGACAAGGCGTTCAGAGCGAAGTGCTATCGCCGCATCGACGAGCTGCTCGCCGACGGCAAGACGCTCTTCCTTGTGTCCCACAATGAACGAGACCTCAAGCGGTTCTGCACTCGCGGACTCTACCTCGACAAGGGTGCGCTCGCCCTCGACGCCGACATCGACGAGGTCATCGCGCGCTACAACTCAGAACACCCCGCGTAGTCAGCGGTCGAGCTGCGCCGCGGAATCGGCCGCTCGTTCGCTCGCTGCGAGGCTGAGCAACGACTCAATTGCCTCGTGGAAGCGACGCGTTGGCGCCCCGGGTGAGGTATCGCCGAAGTACCGCGAAGACCATTCGCCCAGGCGTTCGCGCGCTCCCGTATCGTCAATAACCCTGTCGAGCACCGCGACGATATTTGCGGCTTCTGCAGCGTGCAACCACTCGCACACACTGAGGTAGCCACCCTCGTCGATCTCGGCCTCGGGCGAGAGCGGGCGTGTCACCATGAGCGGGCGGCCGGTCGCGAGCCGGTCGTACACCATCGCCGATATGTCGCAGATTGCAATATCGGGCGTAAGTAGCTGCCAGCCGAGCACTGGGGAGTCATCGTAGACATGCTGTGCGCTCGCGTCAGCCTGGTTCGCCGCGGCAATCATCGCGATGATGCGGGCGTTCGCCGCGCCGAACTCCGGGCTCACCACGCCTGATCGCGGGTGCGGCCGGTAGACGACGCGGTGGCGTCCGGTGGCAAGCAGTTCGCGCACGAGCGCCTCACCGTGGGAGACGACGGAACCATAGCTAGCTGCTGGCCGATCGCCCTCCCACGTTGGCGCGTAGAGCACCACCGTTCGCTCGTCTGGCGTGTAGGCGGGTTCGCCGCTGAGGTGATCCGTCTGCGGTCGCCCAATCGCGAGCGTGCGCTCGCCGACGTCGTATTGCCAGAGCGCCTTCGAGAGTCGTGCTCGCGCGGCGTCTCCCGCGACGAACGCGTAATCGTACGCCTTGTACTGATTACTCGTCATGTACATCTTGTCGCTCTCACCGTGATTGATGAACACGTGCCAGCGCTCGCCGTAG
Source organism: Leucobacter komagatae (assembly GCF_000834055.1). GTDB lineage: Bacteria > Actinomycetota > Actinomycetes > Actinomycetales > Microbacteriaceae > Leucobacter > Leucobacter komagatae_A. The sequence continues at coordinate 206,153 of NZ_JXSQ01000001.1, read as the reverse complement.
CGCATCATCTGGAAGTTTCTGGTGTTCTGGTTCACGTAGAGGATCACGTCAAGCTGCTGCGTGTCGATAAAGTTCTCAATGCTCGTGACCTTCGGCACGAATGCGACGTCAAGCCCACTCTCGCGCATGAGTTGCAGGGCGCCGGCCGCGTTGCGCGCGAGCACGACAACCGGGAGCGTCTGCGAGAGCTCGACGAGTGGCGCGTACCACTGCCGCATCTGGTAAATGTTCACATCGCTGTCGGCGAAGTACACGCCGACCCGGTAGCGCTGCTCAGGCAGATCGCCGCGCTCGGCGAGCAGCTTTTTGAGTTCAAAGAACGCCCGGCGCCCCCTGACAACTCGCTTTGCGAGCTTCACCGCGCGTTTGCTGTCCTTCACAATCTGCATCCACCCAGAATAGCCCGCACGGCTGTGTCAGAGAGATCCCAGCGGGCTTCGGCCCCGCGACGGCGGTTCACGGAGCATCCTGTGGGAGGATCGACGGGTGGATCCGCAGCCCAATATTTCGCTCCATCCGCTGGCCGATCAGCCAGCGGTGAGCTACGTCATGCCCGTGTTGAACGAGGAAGGCTACCTCGAGCGCGCGGTGCAGACGATCCTCGCCCAGGATTACGACGGGGAGAAGGAAATCGTCCTCGCCCTCGGCCCCTCCCGCGACCGCAGCACCGAGATCGCGCGCGGGATAGCCGCGACGGATCGCCGGGTGCGGCTCGTCGACAACCCCGACCGGGACATTCCCGCCGGACTCAACCGTGCGATTGCCGCGAGCGTGCACCCCGTGATTATCCGCGTCGATGCGCACTCCGAGCTCACACCTGACTACACGCGGCGCGGCGTCGCAGCGCTTCGCGAGACGGGGGCGGCGAACGTTGGTGGGGTGATGCGTGCCGCTGGCTCGTCGCCCGTGCAACGGGCGATCGCGCGCGGCTACAACAGCCCGTTCGGCCTTGGCGGGGGCGCCTACCACGGGGACGGGTCCCCCGGCCCGGCCGAATCCGCCTACCTCGGCATCTTCCGCCGGGAGGCGATCGACGCAGTGGGTGGCTACGACCCTGGGATCCTCCGCGGGGAGGATTGGGAGCTCAACCTTCGCATCCGCCGCGCGGGCTTCTCGGTCTGGTTCGAGCCTGCGCTCGGCGTAACCTACTGGCCGCGGGCAAGCTTTCGGGATCTCGCGAAGCAGTTCTTCGCGACCGGCACGTGGCGGGCGGTGCTGGTGCGCAAGTACGGTCGGGCGAACCCGTGGCGTTTCTTTGCGCCTGGCACGCTGGTCGTCGCGCTCGTCGCCTCGCTCCTGGTGCTCGCGCTTCTCGTGACGACGGTGCTGCCATGGGGGTGGTGGGCGCTCGGCCTAGCTCCCCTCGGTGGCTACGCGCTCGGTATCGCTTTCGCGGTCTGGCGGATCCCGGAGCAGCGTGGCGCCCTCGATCGTTTACTCACTGCCGTCGCGCTCGTCACGATGCACACGAGTTGGGGAACGGGGTTTTTGCGCGGGATTGTGTTCGGTGGCGGCCGCGTCGTGGATCGCTCGCGAGCGTAGCGCTCGGGTGTTTCGCGGGGCGCTTAACCGCGGGACGTGTCGTGACCGGTGTGCACGCTCGGGAGCGCCCCAAGCTCGGTCAGCCGGTCGACGACCCGCGGTGTAGCGTGCCCGTCATCGTGCGGGGTGAAGCGTGCGCGCCACTCAGCGTATGCTGCGCTCGATGCGCGCACCCAGCCAGCGTCCACGCCGTGCTCAGCGAGCGCCAATGCGTGCGTGACGACCTCGCCGCGTGAGGCAAGCAATGGGCCTGGTGCAGCCCGCTCAAAGTCGAAGGTGAAGCCCCGCTCACGATCGCGGTACTCCGTGAGGTCTGGCACGAAGAAGGCGAGCGGAACGCCGGCTACCGCAGCGTCGAACATGAGCGATGAGTAGTCGGTCACGAGCAGGTCTGCTGCGAGGATCACATCGTTGATGTCCGGGTGCGTTGAGGCATCGATGACGTTTGGATTGACGCTCAGGTATCCCCCGAAGGCGTGCGTACGGGTGTGTCCGCGCGCGACGACGATCCAGTCGTCGCCAAGCTCAGTTGCGAGGGCGTTCACGTCAAGTTCGTCGACAACGCTGCTGCCGCGGTCGCGCCAGGTTGGGGCGTAGACGAGGACTGACTTGCCGTCAGGGATGCCAAGTGCGTGCCTGGCAGTAGCGACCGCGATCGGGTTGCGGCTGCCGCCAAGGTCGGCGAACGCGAGCCTGTCGTCTCTCGGGTAGCCGGTCTCGAGAATCTCGCCGTTGAAAGCGTAGCTGTGCCTGAACTGCTCGGTTGAGTGCGGATTCTGCGAAAGCAGCATGCTCCAGCGACGGCTCTCACGCCGGATCGCTAGCCGCGTGCGTATGGAGACGTTTGGTCGGCCAAGCGCGAGGTGTTTGAGCATCGTGCCGTGCCAGGTTTGCAGCACGGTCTGCCCTGCGGCCCGCTTGAAGCCGTAGCGCAGCCAGTCGTTCACAACGAGCATGCGAGAATGCTGTCGCGCTGCGAACCAGTCCCGGCCACCAACGAGCACGGGAATCGCCCCTGCAGGCACCTGCTGCCGCTCACTTGTCACGCTCCAGTAGCGTGGGAGCTGCGGGTAGCGTGCCGCAATCTCGGTGTCGATCGCGAGCGGGTTGCAGCTCACCTGGCGGCCGTAGAAGCTCTCGAAGAACACGCCGCCCTGGCGTACAAGCTCGCGCGATGGAAGGCGAAGGCGTTCCACGGCCGCGAGCACGCGTGCTGCGGACATCCCATCACGATGCTGGTGGAAACGGTTGGCGAGCACCCGCGCTGCGCGAACCGATTCTCGTTCGGCGGCGGACCCTTCGGTGAGGACACCGGTGAGTGCCTCGCACGCACCGCCCCAGTCCCGCGCTATCGGCGTTCCCACAGTGACTGCGAGCGCCTCGTAGAGCCCCCGCGTTCGCGTGTACTCTTCGAGGTCGGGGGCGAACCACACAATGGGGCGCTCGAGCAACGAGAAGTCGATTGCGATCGATGAAAAGTCAGTGATGACGCTGTCGAAAGCGCCAAGCACCGGTGTGATGTCGCGGATGAGGTCGCTGCCGAGCAGGTGAATACGCTCACCAACTGCTTCGCCGTACTCCCCCTCGCCGAGCGGGTGGGAGCGGATGATGAGCCGCGCACCAGTCGCCGCGAGCGCGGAGCTCACGGCCCGAAGATCACGCTGGTTCGGGATCGCTGGGTCAGTATCGCCGTCGCGCCACGTCGGCGCGTACAGCACGAGCCGTTCGCCGTCTGCGAGCGGGGCGGCTCCGCGCTCTGCGAGGATCCGGGCGACGGTATCCCGTGCTGCGAGGGCAAGCTCGGGGCGCAGTGCCTGCTGCGCGAGCGCGTCGTCGCGCGCGTCGCCGAGGACCGCGACTTTGCCTGGCGCCACCCGGAACGCCGATCGCAGCCGCTCCGCCGCGGTCACAGAGCCCGCGACATAGAGGCTCACCTGTTGGGTGCCGCGCGCGTACATGCGTCGCAGCAGTCCGCGGATGAGCGCTGGGCCGCGCACCGCGGTCGTCACAGGGGAATCAAGGTGGATCCGTTTGAGGGGGGCACCGTGCCAGAGCTGCACGGTGGTCCCGCCGAACACCCCGAAGCGGTTCACGTCGCCGAGCCCGTGCGTCACGACCAGGGTGCCCGCACGCAGCGTCGCCCAATACCCACGCCAGCCGTTGCGGAGCACTGGAGTGAACCCTTCTGCTGCCGCGAGTTCACTCTCGGCTTCGTCTGCAACCAGCCAGGTGATCTGCGTTCCCGGACGCTCGTGGAGGAGGTGCCGTGCGAGCGCAAGCGTTCCCTCGCCAACGCCAACACCGCTGCCGACCGCCCAACTGGCCCTGTCGCGTGGGACGACAAGCGCGAGGAGCCACGAGAGCACGTATTTTGGGATCGCCAAGAGCTTCGAGAGGTTGCTGCTCGCGAATTGGAATCGGCTGGTGCTCATATGACTCAACTGTAGAACACGAAAGCGGGCACCGTTTCGGGTGCCCGCTTTCGCGAGAGAGGCTACGGCGTTACCACTCGAGGGTGCCGAGGGTCGCTGTGACCTGGCCCGCGACGCCGTTGCGGGTGTAGTCGATGCTCACTTCGCTCTCACCAGCGTGCATGCGGATGAGCGCTGATACGGAAGTTCCGTCCGATGCTGGCACCCCGTCGACTGCGGTGATGACGTCTCCGACCTTCAGACCGGCATTCGCTGCTGCGCCGCCGCGCACAACCTCCCTGATCAGGCCGCCAGCGTGGTTCGCATCTGCGTCGGTATCGGCGCTCGAGTCCACCACGCCAGCACCGAGCAGCCCGTGGGTTGGCTTCTCGCCTGCGATGATCTCGTCCGCAACTCGCGTTGCCAGGTCGGCCGGGATCGCGAAGCCAAGGCCCGCGCTCGAGGCCTTGCCCTCGGTTGCTCCAGGGGAGGCGATCGCCACGTTAATGCCGATGAGCTCTGCGCGCGCGTTCAGGAGCGCTCCACCCGAGTTGCCAGGGTTGATTGACGCGTCGGTCTGCACGACCGGCAGGGTCACCTGCCCGCCTGCCTGTTGGGTGTTCTGCTCCTCACCTGGCCTGTCGAAGCGGAAGTCCCATGGGAATCCGCGTCCGTCGGGCGACTCTTCACCGTCTGGCGCTTCCTGCCCTTCCTGGCTCGGGTCCTGCGGGATGAGCGCGCTTCCGACGGAGATGCCGCGGTTGAGCGCACTCACCACGCCACTCGTCACCGTATTGGAGAGACTCATGGGCGCCCCGATCGCGACGGCGAGGTCGCCAACGTTCACCTTGCTTGAATCGGCGATTTCGATCGGCGTGAGGCCCTCGGCGTCGATCTTCACCACGGCGATGTCGGAGTAAGGCGCAACGCCAACCAGCGTTCCGGTGAACAGACGACCGTCGCTGAGCTTCACCCGGATCGTGGGGTCGGTAGCCGCCCCGTCAAGCGTGACGACGTGCGCATTGGTGATGATGTAGCCGTCTTCACTGTAGATCACGCCAGAGCCTGAGCCACCCTCGGTCTGGGATTCGACCGAAAGCGTCACAACGCTCGGTGTCCCGACTGCCGCGACACCTGAGATCTCGGTGGCGGTTTCCGGGTTATTCAGGGTGACCGCGCCGCTCTGCTGTGAGACGGAGCCGTTCTTCGGCAGCGAGTTTGCGACAACGAGCGATGACACGCCGCCGCCAACGATGCCGCCGATGAGCGCCGCAGCGGCGAGACCAGCGAGGAACGTCCCGGTCGAGTGGGTGCGCTTTCCTCCCCCGTTCTTCTGCTTAACGGGCGGTGCTCCCGCGGCCGGCTGACCGAATGCATCGGGGAACGGCTGCGTTGGGTGTTCGTGGGTGAGCTGCGGCTGTCCCTGCGTCTGCGCGGTGTGCGCGCCCTGGAACGGAGTGGGGTGCTGTCCCTGCACGCCTCCGAGCGGCACGCCTGCCGGGGGTCCCGCCTGCGGTGCAGTTGACGCGGCCTGCCCCTGGGCAACTGGCGAAGCGATATCCGCCGTCGGGTACCCTCCTGGCTTCCCCACTGGTGCGACGCCCTGGCCAGGCAAACCCTGCTCCGGTTGGGCCGGCGTTGGCTGCTCAGCTGCTGGCTGCGCCTGCGACTGCTCAGCCGGCACCTGCTGGCCGGATTCCTCTGGCTCGCTCGCCGAAGCATCCTGTCCAGCGGGAAGATTGTTGTCAGCCATCGTGGCTCCTCTCTCGATGACTTAAGCATTCCCCCTTAACCTATGAATTTGATTTGGGAACGCTGCATAGTGCCTGCAGATGCTGTCGCGAGCGAGCGAGTGAGGCGAGCCCGGTCCCTCAAAATCCGGTGAGGGACCCCAGGCCGCGAACAGGCCTCACATGAGCCTCGCCCGCCTCCGCAGCAATGCAATGCCGAGACTCAACCCGCCCATTCCGAGCAGAGCGGCCCCGAGCGCCACCTCCGGAGATATTGGGAACAGGGTGCCGAGCGCTTCCGGCCTTGGCGCTGGGCCCCCGGTTTCGGCAAGCGGCTCAACTATCTGCGCCGTCTCATCTGGCACCCCGAAGTCGTCACACCACTCCGTAATCTTGCCCACGATCTCTGCTGTTTGATCCGCCGCGATGAGGCACGCCTGCACCGTCACCCAACCGCGCTCGTCCGCAGGAATCGTGAACGGTGGGGCCTCGGTCCAGCGATCCACCTCTGTCATCGGCACGAGCACATGGCCGAGCTCACGTGCTGCCGGTGAGGGCAGCGCCTGCCGCTCAGGACGCTCGTTGAGCTGGTAAAACGTCAGCCGGACGTTCGCCTGCAGACGCGCGCCGGACTCGTCTTGCAGCCACTCGCCGCCAACGAGCGTCGCTCTTACGCTGTCCTGCAGCGTGCGAGCGCTCGGTGTGATTGTGTGCTCCGCGAGCCTGGTCTGCCAACGCAACTCCGTCGGAACGATTTGCCGTTCAGCGAGCACACCGAATCGGTCAGCGTGGACGGCTCCCGGCTGCAGAATCTCGGCGGCTCTGATCTCTTCAGACTGGCCCTCCTCGCGAATCATCCAGAGCCAGTAGTAATATCCGGAGGAGGCTCCCGCGAGGGACGTCTCTACGTCATATGTGCCCGGCCCTTCTGTGATCTCCACCGAGGCGCGGGCAGCTACCGGCGCGTCGACCGGCGGATCGGGAGCCTCCTGCTGCGGAGAAACGAAGGGGCCGTAGAGCGTGCCCTCTGCAAGCAACGGGAGCATTTCGCCGCCATCTAATCTTTCGGGCCAGCGCCCATCGGCTTCGGACACGGTCACACGGTCCCGGAACAAGCCGGTCGTTCGCGGCACTAGTTCTTCGGGCACCTGTGTCGTGACTGCCGGCGCGAATCTGCTGTCGAATGTTGCGGAGACCGGCCCTAGCGCTCCCGTATTTTGGCCGACCACAGGTTTCACGCCAGACCCCAGTCGCTGCTCGACCGCCCTTGATGAGGGGTGCACGATGAGCTCGGCCGGCCAATAGCGCTCAGCGAGAGCCCACGTCCCTGAGATCGTGACGTCGTTGAAGCGCGCCCAGGCTGGTTCGTGGGGTGTGGCTGACCACCGGACGCTGCCTGCAGTGCTGCCGTCGAGCTTGAGCTGTGTTGAGCCGTCAGCAAAACGACCCCCGGCAATCTTGAGCTCGGTCGTGCCTCGCGGATAGCTCACCGCTCCGCTCTCAGCGCCATCCTCAGTGTCTTGAGTCAACTCAAGCGGTGCGTCAGGGCGCACATTACCCGGCCCGACCGCCGCGGTTTTCGCCTCCGCTGCGAGCCGCTTGCCTGCCGTCACGAAGGCTGCCCCACCGTTGCGGTTGAAATGCGCGTATTTGCCGTCAATCCATGCCGCGTTCCCAGGCTCACGGCGGAGCTCCCACAGCGCGATCTGCACCGCAACTGCCTTCTCGCTATCCGTGGTGTTTCCGTGTTCTGCGAGCACCCAGTTGAGCTGTCGCATCACTTCACCGGTTGCGGGAGACGTGCGAACTTGGCCGCTCCACCCCCACGCGTCATCTACGTAGACGGAGTAGCCGGGGAGTTCGGACACCCTGCCAGGCGGGAGCTGTGCGCTCAGTGGCGCCTGCGCCCCTGGCTCCAAGCAATAGGCGAGGGAACCGTCGGCAAGAATAAACGCCCCCATCTCGTACCCACCAATCGCAATCATTCCGTCAAGCGAGGCGGCCTGAGCCGCGGGAACTGCCCCAGGGAGTAACAACGGCACGGCGAGTAGAGCAGCGAGCAGGGGCTTTCGCGTGCGATTGCGGCGCACGCGTACGTGGTCATTCATGTGGTCAACCTCTCGGTACGAAAACTACTGAGCGGCCATGCTCGCCCGGTCTTCTTGCGAGCGCGAAAAACCTTCCACAGGCCAAGTACGCAGCCCGATTGGCGTCAGGGAGGAATAGCTGATAGAGTTAATTCTTGTGCCGCGGGGTGGAGCAGTTCGGTAGCTCGCCGGGCTCATAACCCGGAGGTCGTAGGTTCAAATCCTGCCCCCGCAACCATTGAGGAAGGCCCCTGAACTGGAGAAATCCAGATCAGGGGCCTTTCGTTTTGCCTTCGCGCTCGCCCAGGGACGCAGCAATCACCCTCCGCACCGCGCACGCGCGGGCACGGGACTGGCGAGACAGACCCCTCTCCCCCGAACCCCCGGCTCGGCCAACGACAAACCCCGTGAGCCCACCACACCGTGGAGCGCGCAGAAAACACGCGGATCGCATACGCGAGGAGCACGTTGTGGAGAACGCTATAGGCACCGCTCCCCGATCAGCTTCTTCGCCTCTGCACACAGCACCGCGGCCGACCCCGCTGCACTCATTCAGGCACGCTCCCCTTCGCTGGAACCCTCACCCAGCAGGCAAACAAGCCCATTTCACTGCGAGCAGGCCCTCATTTTCGGAGCGCAACACGCCCAGTATCCGCCCCGGTTAGTCACTTCTCCCGTTGCCCCGTTAGGCTAGTAATCGTGACGCGGGGTGGAGCAGTTCGGTAGCTCGCCGGGCTCATAACCCGGAGGTCGTAGGTTCAAATCCTGCCCCCGCAACTTGAAGAAGGCCCCTGATCAGGGATTCACTGATCAGGGGCCTTCTGCTTTGTTCGGATAGGCCACCTACCACGCGCAGACATTCTCAGGCAGACTCAGTCTCCTCCTCCCAGGGACCGATGCAGGGCCGTGCCGCTCGCAGGCCTCCCCTGATAAGCGACGACCCAGCCCGATCACGACGACACCAGAGACGATAGCGCGCCCCGCGCCGCGCTCGGCCTTCGAGCGACAAGTGCACTGGCCCCGAACGCAACACCAACGTAGACGATGGCGCAAGTTGTAACGCATAGCGCACCGGAGACCTCCGCGCACCGGGGGGGCTTCCGCCCCAGGGGCAGCGCAGAGTAGCCTCGTGCTACGGAGGCGGCGACCCTGCGCGTTCCGGGAGGGGAGGCGAGAATGGCTGCTGCGGGCGGACACTCACGCCCCGGCCCCGCGCGCGCAACCTCCGGGCAACAGCCAGCACCGGCCCATGAGCCAGGCCCCTCCAATCAGCCCGCGCATCCGCGCCCACACACGACGGGGCGCGGCAGCAACCTCTTCGACCTCATCCGCATTGCCGCGGCGGGCATGGTGATCGTCGGACACGCATGGCCGCTGTCGGGCATCAAGGGCCCTCCGACGCTCGCTGGCATCACAGCGCACCACCTGGGGGTGTACATCTTCTTCGCGATGAGTGGCTACCTGCTTGCGCGGAGCTGGGCTCGGGAGCCGCGGCCCGCCCCGTTCCTCATTCGCCGCGCGCTGCGCATCTTTCCAGCGCTCGCCCTTGTCGTCGTCGTGACACTCGGCCTGATCGGCCCGCTCATGACAGCTGAGCGGCCTGCCGCCTACTGGGGCAGCGGGCAGACATGGAGCTATTTGCTCAACCTCACGCTGCTTGCCGAGTACGACCTGCCCGGCGTGTTCACCGACAACCCGACGACGGCAGTCAATGGCTCGCTGTGGAGCCTTGGCCCCGAGTTCGGGTGCTATCTCGCGCTCGTAGCCCTTGGCATCCTCGGTGTCTGGGCTAACCGAGTGCTCCGGGGCGTGCTCGCGCTCGCTACCGCAACCGCCATCATCGCGATTCCGCTCGCTGGCCCGCTCCGCATAACCATGATCGCGGTCGTCTTCTTCATTATCGGCTCGCTGCTCGCGGAGATCCCGCGTTCGGTGCGCTTGCCGCTTTGGCCGGCGGCGCTCGGTGCCGTGATCCTGCCGTTCCTCGGCGGCGAAGTAGGCCTCGTGGCAGCCTGGGGATTCGTGCCCTACGCGGTCATCGCCGCTGGGAGCCGGTCAAGCAGGATCGCGGCACCGCTTTCCCGTCTCGGCGATCCCTCGTACGGCATGTATCTCTGGGCGTTCCCGCTGCAGCAGATTGTCATCGCCCTCGCCGGTCCGTTGCCCGTGTGGGCGAGCATCGCAATCGTGCTCCCCGCGGCGGTCCTGCTCGGGTACGTCTCCTGGCACTTCGTTGAGAGGCGCGCAATTGCCCTCGGGAACGCGCTGTCTGCGCGCATCCCTGTCAGGCTCGGCGGGGGCTGAGCGGGCGCTCGAGAGTCAACGACCGGGGCCCCAAGACAGGAGTCTGCGAGCGCGAGCGAAGGCCCGACCTCCGCCCGCCTACGCCGCTACTTCTTCTTTGCGCGGATTGTCTTGTACAGCATCTGGCCGAGCACGAATGCGAGCAGCAGCGAGAACGCCGCGTTGGAGGCGAACGGCGTGATCTTCGTGGCGAGCACGGAGCCGAGGGGCGAGACAATGCTCGCCGCGATGCCGAGGCCGAGGGCTGCCCGCATGTCGACGTTGCGGCGCCTGAAGTTGCCGAGGGTGCCCGAGATCGATCCGGGGATGAGCATGATGAGCGAGGTGCCCTTTGCCACGAGGTCGTTCGACCCGAAGAAGAACATGAGCGCAGGCACCACGATGACGCCACCGCCAACACCGAGCAGGCCGGAGAGCACACCCGTGATCAGGCCGAGCAAGACGAGCCCGCCGCCGAGCAGCAGCGTCATCTCAATCTCCGCCTCGCGCTGCGGAACAACGAACCAGAGGCTCACGACAACGCCGAGCAAGAACACCATGAACAGCCAGCGCAGGAAGCCGGTCGGAACCTTCGCGAGGAGGTAGCTGCCGATCTGAGCGCCGACGATGATGCCGATGGCGAGCAGCAGCGCTGCCATCCAGTCGACGTTGCCCTGCACGCCGTACCCAATGCCGCCGACGATCGCAGCTGGGAGGATCGCGGCGACCGAGGTGCCGGCAGCGAGCCGCTGCTGGTATCCGAGGAAGATGGTGAGCAGCGGAACGAGCACGACGCCGCCGCCGATACCGAAGAGTCCGGAGAGGAGGCCAGTGAGCGCGCCGAGTAGCGCGAGCACCAGGATAGAGGGGCGTGGGAGTGCAAAGTCGGTGGTATTCATGCGTTGCTTTCTGTGCGTGTGCGATCGGTGCGGGGAGCGGATCCTACGATCCGCCGCTCCCCTACCCGGCCCCCGCCACGACGATCGCTGAGCCGTCGGAGCGTGGATCGCTCGCGGCCGTGTACCCGACGCTGCCGTCGCTCGCGCGATCCACTCTGACCACATTCGAGTGGCCCAGGGACTCGTCGCGCGCCGGCACTGAGACGAGCGCGAAGCCCGCGGCAGCAATGGCGGCCTGCGCCTCGGCGGACACGTCGGACTCGACGACAACGCTCACCTGCGTGTCGCCCGTGATCTCCTCGACCATCCAGCGCGGGGCGTGGGTCGCGGTCTGTGGGTCGGCACCGGAGAGCATGCGCTGCAGCAGGTGCGTGTGTACCTGAGGCTGCGCGGCGCCACCCATCGTCGCGGGCACGTAGCGCAGCTCATCGCCCTCGAGCACCATGACGGGCATGAGCGTGTGCCGTGGGCGCTTGCCGGGGGCGAATGCGTTCGGCGACTCGGGATCGAGCGAGAACGATGTGCCGCGGTTCTGGAAAATGATTCCCGTCTCGGGCTCGAGAATGTACGAGCCAAAATCCCAGTACACCGAGTTAATGAACGACACGGCCCAGCCGTCGGCGCTCACCGCGGAGAATCCGACCGTGTCCCCGCTCGCCTTCGCATCGCCGCGAATCGGGCGCTCGGGGGCAACAGCTGCGACGAGCTGCTCACCGGTCGCACCGTCGAATGTCGGGTCGGAGAGCAGCTGCGTGCGCACCTGATTGCTCTCGTAGAAGGCGCGCGCGAGCTCGCCCGCGCCAGCGCCGAGCGGATCCTCGATGCCAGCGGTGATCGCGTTGAGCGCGCGCAGAAACATGAAGCCAGACGTGTTCGGCGGCCCGGTGAGCACCCGAAGCCCACGGAACTCGGTCTCGATCGGCTCGTCCCAGAACGGGCGATAGGCTGCCGTGTCCTCGAGAGTGATCTTCGAGCCGCGGCTCGCGAGCCCCGCCACCCAGCTGCGCGCGAGGTCGCCAGTGTAGAACGCATCCGCTCCCTCAGCTGCGAGCTGCTCGAGCGAGCGAGCGAGGGCTGGTTGCACGAGTGTCTCGCCCTCGGCGAGCGGCGATCCACCGGGGTAGAAGACGTCGCGCGCGCCGGGATCTTTCGAGAACTCGGGCTCGGCGGCGCGCAGCTCGCGCGCGACCGAACGCGAATTCGGGAAGCCGCCCTTCGCGAAGCCGATCGCCGGGGCCAGGTGTTCAGCCCAGCTGCGGGTCGCCCCAAGCTCATGGAGCGCTTCCCACCCGCGGATGCCGCCAGGTACGGTGACCGTGTCGATGCCGCGAAGCGGGAGCGAATCGCCGTGGGCCTCGCGGAGCCCCTCGAGGCTTTGACCTGCCGGTGCCGTCCCCGTCGCGTTGAGGAACCTGATCTCGCCGTCGGGGCTGCGGACGATTGCGACGAGGTCACCGCCGAGCGCCACATTGTTCGGGTAGACAACGCAGAGCGTTGCGGCCGCGGTGATCGCTGCGTCGACCGCGTTTCCGCCGGCGCGGAGCACGGCGGCCCCCGCCTCGGTCGCGAGATGGTGTGAGGTTGCGATCGCACCCAGCGGTGATGCTCCCACTACGCGGTCTCCTGTTCTTCCTGAGTGATGCCTTCAGGCCCGGCTACGCCGTGCTGGTCAGCAATAGAGATCTGTTCGGCGATGTCGAGGACGTGGGCGCGCGCTTCGGCCTCTGCGCGGTCTCCGTCACCGTCAGCGATTGCTTCAAAGATGCGCCTGTGCGCTGCGCTGGAGACTTGCCTGCGCTCGCGCGTCTGGTACCGGCTGCCGCGGCTCGGGGCAATTTGCTGAGCGATCTGTTCGTTGATGAGCTCAAGCAGCGGATTGTGGGTGTACTGGGCGATGGACTGATGGAACGCACGGTCAAGATCGGCGTACCGCTCGGAGGTGACGTCTTTCTCCATCGCCTCGACGAGCTCGCGCAGCTGCGCAATGTCGCGCGGGGTTGCTCGCCCGGCGGTGATGCGGGCGATGGGAGGCTCAACGATCGCTCGGAGCTCCATGATGTCGCGGATCTCAGCCTCAGCGGAGTTCACGGCCTCCCCGATGCGCTCGGCAATCCCAGAGCGTTCACCCGGGCTGAGCACGATCGTGCCTCGTCCTGGCCTGCGATCAATGAGTCCGCGGTTTTCCAGCTCGCGCAGCGCCTCCCGAACGGAGACTCGAGACACACCGAAGAGTTCGGCGAGACTCCGCTCGGGTGGGAGCCTGTCCCCCGGCGCGAGCTCACCCTCAAGGATGAGCCTCTCGAGATCTACCGAGAGGCGGTCGGGCAGCGACAGCGTCGTCGCCGGCTTCATTGAGGTCCAATCCATCGCCACTCCTTTCGTGCATAACTACCGGCTTCGTGCCCGTCGGCGCGCGGGCAACCCTCTGAAACTATCGCGTTTGGGTGGCCACTTTTGCTCTTTTGACGCCGCGCTTCGCGACAGGGTATATTTGCCAAGCGCTCGAGCAATTGGTCTGACCAACAGTTCATTAACTTTACACCGAAGATCCTCGCCCGCGCTACCCACCGGCTGCCGCCCGACCGGCCAGGCAGCCAGAACATCACCAGCATGCCCACATGGAGAGTCAATGACGAAGCCCCTTCCGCCCGTAGCCCCAACGCCAGGCACCACCGAGTCAGGGCCACAACAGCACACCGGCGTGACACGCGCCCTCGGTCTTGTCGTCGATGACGCAAAACCGAGCGGCCTGCTCACCCTTTCTGGCGTGGAGATGTGGGAGCGCTTCAGCTTCTACGGCCTGCAGGTGCTCCTCGCCTACTATCTGTACTATTCGCTGGCCGAGGGCGGCCTTGGCCTCCCCCAGACCGTCGCGCTCGGGATCGCAGGCGCATACGGCGGACTCGTCTACATCGCGCAGATCGTCGGCGCGTGGGTCGCAGACCGCGTCCTCGCGCCCAAATACGTCGTACTCGTCGGCGGTTCCGGCATCCTCGCCGGTCACGTGATGCTCGCAGTAGTTCCCGGCCTTGCGGGCCTTGTCGTCGGGCTCACCCTCATCGTCATCGGCACTGGCGGCCTGAAGGTCAACACCACCATGATGGTGGGCGAGCTCTACCCGAACGGCGGCCCGCGGAGGGACGCCGGGTATTCGATCTACTACATGGGCATCACGCTCGGCGCCTTCGCTGGCCCGCTCGTCACCGGCTGGCTCAACCAATCATGGGGGTTCCATGTCGCCTTCGGCGCAGCGGCAGCCGGCATGGCTCTCGGTCTCGGCCAGTACATCTTCGGCATGCGCAGGCTCCCCGCAAGCACGGGCGTCGTCCCGAACCCGCTTCCGGCGCACGCGCGCGCAAGGTGGATCCTCGTCACCGTCGCAGGCATCGCGGTCATCGTAGCCGCCGTCTCCCTCGGGCTCGTCCGCGCGGACAACATCAGCAACGTCGTCGCGCTCGTCGTACTCGTCGCCGCCGTCGGACTCTTCGCCATGCTGCTCACCAACAAGCAGGTCACCGCGAGCGAGCGCCGCTCGGTGATCCGCTACGTACCCGTGTTCCTCATGAGTCTCGTGTTCTGGACGCTACTCTTCCAGCTCTTCACCGCCTTCGCCGTGTTCGCGGACACGAAGATCAACCTCACGGTCGGTTCCGTCACCGTGCCGCCGTCGCTGATTGTCACCCTCGAGAGCCTCGCGGTCGCCGGCATCACGGCGCTCCTCGCCCTCCTGTGGACCCGCAGCAGGGCCTCGCGGATGGTTCCGTCAACCAAGCTCATTGTCGGCGTCGCCGCAATGGCCGTTGGAGCAGCGGTGATCGTGCCGTTCGGCCTCGGCGCTGGCAAGACGATGCCGCTCACCATCGCACTCCTCGTGATGCTCTGCTTCGCGTTCGGCGAGTCGCTCTTTGCGCCGTCCGCGCTCTCCTTCACGGCCGAGCTCGCCCCCAAGGCGGCGAGCTCACAGATGACAGCGCTCTACTTCCTGACGATGGCTGGCGGGTCAACGCTCGCCGGATGGATCTCTCAGTCATACCAGCAGGGCGCCGAGGCGCAGTACTTCGGCACCGTCGCGATCGTCTCGTTCGCGCTCATCGCCATCCTCGGCATCGCCTCGCGGGTCGTCGACCGCGCAATGTCAGCGCGATAGTCGCGCGCCCCACGCACAAACGGCTGTGGGCCAGGAGACAGTGTCTCCTGGCCCACAGCCGTTTCTCGCTACACCCGGGCTATTACGCCCCGGCCTTCAGCGCCCGCTCGAGCGCCTCCGAGAGCTTCTTGTCAGCCTCAGCGAACTTCGAGAGGTCGCCTTCCTTCATAGCGGCGTCGCGCTCGTCGATCGCGGTCTTCATATCCTGAAGCGCCTTCTTGAGCACATCCGAGCCACCAGTGTTCGATCCCTCGTCCGGCTTCGTCTCGCCGGGATCGGTCTCGCCCTCTGGCGTCTCTTCAACCACGCCGTTGCCGTCACCGGCATTCGCGCCTGAGTCGCCACCGAAGAGCTCGTCGAGAGCCTTGTCGAGGGTGTCTTCGAAGGCGATATCGTCACCGAAGGAGACAAGCACCTTCTGCAGCAGTGGGAACTTCGTTCCCGACGATGCCTCGAGATAGACCGGCTGCACATACAGCAGGCCGCCACCAACGGGCAGTGTCAGCAGGTTACCGCTGATCACGCGCGTGCCACCCTGTCGCAGCAGGTTGAGCTCCGTCGATACCTTCGGGTCGGTGTTGAAGCTGTTCTGCACCTGACCTGGAGCTGGGATCGTGTTGCTCTTCGGGAGTGTCAGCAGCTTCAGCGTGCCGTAGTCCTCAGAGACCTTTCCAGCTTCCGATCCCGCGTTCGAGTTCGCCGCGAGATATCCGGTGAGGATGTCTCGCGCCCCCTCGCCACGCGCGTCAGGAATGTAGGTCGAGTAGATCGAGTACGCCGGCTCAACGCCAACCCCTGCTGACAGCGTGAGGTAGTACGGCGGCTGCGGCGGGTTCGCCCCGCTATCGCTTGCGCTCGCTACGGGGTCATCCGGGGTGCGCCACGCGTCCTCGGCCGAGTAGAAGGCGCCAGCGTCGGTGACGTGGTACTTGCTCAGCACCTCGCGCTGCACCTTGAACATGTCCGTCGGGTAGCGCACGTGGCTGAGCAGCTCGCCGCTCATGTCGTCAACGCTCTTCAGCGTGTCGGGGAAGATCTTGCCCCACGACTTGAGGATCGGATCCTCAGCGTCCCACGCGTAGAGGTTCACGCTTCCGTCGTAGGCGTCGACAGTTGCCTTCACGGAGTTGCGGATGTAGTTCACCGGCTTCGACACCATGCTCACGCGCTGGTTGTCTGCATCCACGGTGAGCGCGTTCATGTCGCTCACCTCGGAATACGGGTACTGCGACGAGGTCGTGTAGCCGTCGATGATCCACTTCAGCTTGCCGTCAATGACCGACGCGTACGGGGCCGCATCGATCGTGAGGTACGGGGCGACCTTCTGCACGCGATCAACCGGGTTACGGTCGAACAGCACCTGCGAACCGTCAACGACGGCTCCTGACAGCAGAATCTCCACGTCCTGGAACTTCAGCGCGAACATGATCTTCGTGAGCATGTTATTCAGGGCGGGGCCGCCATCGCCATCGAACGTTGTCAGGTTTGCGCGGCCGCCAACTGCTGCCTCAACCTCCGGATCGAGGGCCTCGGCAGGCACTTCCTCGGTCTCGGTGGTATCGCCACCTGTTGCCGCGTCCTCTGCAGGAGTCTCCTCCTCAGCCGCCGCCGCATCTGCCGCAGCTGCTTCTTCTTCGGCTGGGGTCGCGTTCTCGTCCTCAGCCGCTGGCGCCTCAGGGGTGCTTTCGATGTCGGACGGGAAGTCGAGCTCGATCGACTTGTCGCGCTCGCCACCAACGATCGAGTAGGCGGGCGAATCCATTCCGAAGTACACGCGCGGCTGGAACTCGCCAAGACGGCCACTCGTCGGGATACCGCCCTCGAGGAAGACGGGCTCGCCGCCGGGTGAACGCTGGTTGCCGTACGCGGCGACCAGGCCATAGCCGTGCGTGAAGACAAGCGTGCGGTTGTACCAGCTGGACTGACCGGAGATGTCAATGTCGCGGATCGCAGACACGGTGTCCTCGACCTGGCCGTCCAGCTCATAGCGGTCGACGTTCAGGGACTTCGGGAACTTGTAGTACTGCTTGGACTGCTCGAGCTGCGCGAAGGTTCGCGAGATCACTTCTGGGTCCATAATGCGGATGTTCGAGGTTGCGACAGCGTCATTGCGCAGCGCGCCTGGCTCAGCATCGGTGACCGCGTCGTAGCGCTCGATCTTCACGTTATCGAGGCCGTACGCCTTCCGCGTGGCCTCGATGTTGCGCGAGATGTACTCGGACTCAACGCTCTGCTCGTCTGGGACGACGCGGAACTGCTGAATCGCCCACGGGTAGCCGACGCCGAGCACGAGGCTCGACACGATGAGTAGCGCCGTGCCGATGACGGGAATCCGCCACTTGCCGGTGACCGCGGTGATGAGGAAGAGAATGGCAACGATTGCGGCGATTCCCGCAAGGATCTGCTTGCCGGGGATCGCTGCGTGGACGCTCGAATACATCGCGCCCGTTGCGTAGCCGTCGGTGCTCGTCACCGTCGCGTACTGGTCGAGCCACAGGCTGACCGCCTGGATAGCAAGGTAGAGCGTCGCGAGCACCGCGGTCTGAATGCGCGTCGACTTCGATACACGGAACTCGCGCTCCGTGAACGAGATGCCACCGTACAGGTAGCTCGTCGCCGCTCCGATGAGCAGCGAAATAAGCACAACGGCCGACGCGAAGCCGGTGATCGACTGCCACAGCGGCAGGTCGAAGAGGAAGAACGAGATGTCAAACCCAAACTGGGCGTCCGTCTCACCTGTCGGTGCTGAGTTCCACCAGAGCAGGACGGTGCGCCAGCTCGAGGCGGCAGCAATTCCGGCAAATACGCCGAGGACGGCGGGAAGCAGCCATTTCACAAGCCGCCGTAACGGTTCGACCACCTCCTGGTAGCGGTCGAGCTGCGCGGTGAGCCGCGCGTATACCGGGCGTTTTCGGTAGGCAATGTCAATCGCGAGGAACACCGGAATCGACATCGCTAGGAAGCCGACGATGAACATCGCGCCTGCCGCTATCCACTGGGTCGCAAACACGGGAAGATACCCGAGTTGATTGAACCACAGGACCTCAGTCATCACTGACGAGACCGCGAGGAACGCGATAATCAGCACGACCACGAGAATAATCGTGATTGCGAGTGGGGAAAGTCGGCGCGATCGGGGGGCAGAAGTAGTCTGTTCGGTCACCCTACGATCGTAGCGTTTACCTGCTGGATATCTTGTGGGAGCCTGAATTCGGGGCCGACTGTTCGCAGTCGGCGCAATGGAATCGCGATTCTCTCGGTAGGGTCTCACCTCCCGTGCCGTAGCGTTATAGGCGTACGAGGCATGAGGAGAACGCCGTGAGCAGCGACGATACACAGCCAGAAGGTCCGAACGAATCTTCGGGCCCCAATTTTGAAGAGTTGCAGCGCATGCTGCAGAACATGCTCAGCGGCCAACAGGACGCTGAGCTCGATCCGAGCCTGCTCGCAAAAGCGGCGGGCATCTCAGGCGACCCCGCTGTGCTCGGGGCCCTGTTCTCGACGCTGCGCGGCGCCATGGCGAACCCGAGCGACAAGATCGACTGGTCGGTCGCGCGGCGCACCGCGCTCGACGCGGCGGCTGGCGACGGCAACATTGACGCGGCACCCGCCGACAGGGCGTTCCCCGTTGCGTCCTTGTGGCTTGATGAGGCGACCGAGCTTGGCCCGATCCCTGACGCCCCCAGAACGGTCAACCGCATCGAGTGGGTGCAGCGCTCGATCGACACGTGGATCAGCCTCGCCGAACCAGTCGCTGAGTCCGTCTCCCAGGCGCTGATGAACACGGTGAATAGCCAAATGCCCGAGGAGATGGCAGCTGCACTCCAGCAGGCGACGCCTATGCTGCGCAGCGTCGGCGGCGCACTGTTCGCGGTGCAGCTCGGCTCGATCGTCGGTCAGCTCTCGGGTGAAGTGGTCTCGGCTGGCGACATCGGAATCCCGCTGTTCTCTGGCCCGAGCTACGAGGGCGGAGCGCTGCTGCCGAGCGGCATTGCTAAGTTCGCCGACGGCCTCGACCAAGATCTCGAAGCGGTCACGATGTACCTTGCGGTGCGCGAGCTCGCTCATGCGCGACTGTTCCGTCACACGAAGTGGCTCCGTTCGCACCTGCTGAACGCCATCACCGACTACGCGCGCGGCATCCATATCGATACGGAACGCATCGAGGAAGTCTCACGTGAGATCGACCCGTCGCGCCCCGACCAGCTGCAGGAGATCCTCGCAAGCGGCGCACTGTTCCCGCCGAAGACCCCCTCACAGGAGGCAGCGCACGAGCGTCTCGAGACCCTGCTCGCCCTCATCGAGGGCTGGGTCGATACGGTTACCGAAGACGCGACGCGCAGGCTCCCCGGCGCCGGCGGCATCGCCGAGATGGTTCGCCGCCGCCGAGCGACTGGCGGGCCAGGCGAACGCGCGTTCGCTGCACTTGCCGGTCTCGAGCTGCGTCCGCGACGACTTCGAGAGGCCGCAGCAATGTGGCGGGCGGTTGTGGATCGGGGCGGGCAGGCTGCCAGGGATAACCTGTGGTCGCACCCCGACATTATGCCGACGGCGGAGGAGCTTGATGCGCCGGATCTGTTGCTCTCACGGATCGGACTCCTTGGCGACGAGCCGGCGCCGGCCGACCCGTTCGACGATGAGCTCAAGAAGCTACTGAGCGACGCGCTGCCCGGCGCCGAAGACGCTTCGGGTGGCGACAGCAGCGGCTCACGCGACGCGGCGCCTGACGCCGATCCCGACGGCCAAGCGGGCCCGCCACAGGCATAGCTTGCGGTTTCCCCACACCCTGCTGCGCGCCACTCTCGGCTGCGGCGGGGTGTGGACAACGCCGCTGCGTCGCGCCAGGGGCGCAGACTGCTCACATGAGCATCTCAGCGACGACGTCTCAACTTGATCCGAGCAAGCCCCTTGTGTGGGAGTCTCCGACGACACTGCGCGTGGGATTCGAGCGCGCGATCGCCCGAGTGGCTGCACCGTCGGCTGCAGAGCAGCGGGTGATCGCGCTCCTCCTGCGCGGGGCTACCGAAGCCGAGCTCGCCAGCTGCGACCCGCTTGCCACAGCTGGCGTGCTCGCGGCGCTGCAACCAGCGCTCGTGGCTGCAGCGCCAACGGAGCTGGCGGCGGCGCGCGAGCGGCGTGCGTCTCCCCCACGGCCGCTGCGACGCGCGCCACTCAACCCGGCGCCTCCCGCGCTGCACCACGCGGGGCCAGTGCAAGCGAGCGGGGCGAGCCGGAGTCTGCGTGTGCTCGTGAACGACGACGGGAGAGAACTCCCGCACTTGCGCGCTGCGCTCGAGGCGGAGCGGCTGTGCACGTTCGAACGAGACGAGGCGCCACCCGACCTCGCGATTGAAGTGCTGCGATACATCGAGCCGCTCGGGCGCACCAGCAGGTGGCTCAGCGCCGACCTTCCAGCGCTGCTCATCAGGTTCACCGACGATGCAGCGAGGGTCGGGCCGATCGTTCGCCCAGACGGGCGCCCGTGTCACGGGTGCGAGACGCTCCACCTCACCGATGACGACCCCGCGATCCCCGCAATCGCGGCACAACTCTACGGCACCGCCCCCAGCGCGGAGACCGCGACGGTCGCGCTGTCCGTTGGTGTCATCGCCGCGCACCTCGTGTCATCCTGGCGGCGCGGCGAGACGTGGGTGCATGACCGACAGATCGCCCTGCGCGTCTCCGGTGGACGCCCGGCTGCGCTGCCGACCAGCACCCGCATCACGCCCCACGAAGCGTGTGGGTGTGCAATTAGGGCCGAACCCCCGCCTCCCCAACGAAGCGCGACGGCTGCCTAGCAACACGGGCGGCGCTCGCGAAGCCCGAGAGGAGCAACGTGTCGCGGGCACGTGTGAAGGCAACGTACGCCAGGCGTCGTTCCTCTTCGATGTCGTGCTCACTCTGCGCGTGCGAGATGGGGAAGATGCCCTCGCTCAGACCAACAACGTGCACGTGCGGCCACTCGAGGCCCTTCGACGCGTGCACGGCACTGAGAGTCACCGCTTCCATCTTCGGTTCGTGCTGGGCGCGCTGCCTTGCGAGCAGTTCCTCGCTGAACTGCACGATAGTCGTCCCGGGCGGCATCTCGTCGGCGAGCGACAGAATGGAGTTCAGCGCTTCCCAGCGCTCGCGCTCCGCTGCGCCCTCTGGTGGTTTCGCCGACCAGCCCACGACTCGAAGCATGTCGCTGACAACCTGGAAGAGCGGCCTATCGTCTCCCGCCTTCGCCTGTCCTCGGATGAGCAGGATCGCACGGCGAACATCAGCGCGATCGTAGAACCGCTGTGCGCCGTGCACGCGCGTGGGGACACCCTGCGACGTGAGCGCCTCCTCGATGCGGGCGGACTGCGCGTTCGTGCGGTACAGCACGGCGATATCTGAGGCTGGCACGCCGCGCGTGCGCGCCTGCGCGATGGCCTGCGCGACGGCGCGGGCCTCGTCTTGTTCGGTTTGGAACCATTCGAATTGCGGGACGACGTCGCCGCCTTCGCGCATCGGGCTGAGCTGCAGCGCGCCAGGCTTCTCCCGCATGAGCCGGTTCGCGCTCACCACGATCGGCGGCGTCGAGCGGTAGTTGCGCTCCAACCGGAACTCGCGGGCATTCGGGTATTCCGCACCAAACCGCAGCAGGAAGGAACTCGATGCGCCGGCAAACGAGTAAATCGTCTGGCTCGCGTCGCCGACGACGCACAGGTCGTCGCGCGCTCCCAACCACAGCTTCAGCACGTGCCGCTGCAGCGGCGAAACGTCTTGGAACTCGTCGACAGTGAAGAATCGGTACTGCTCTCGCACCTGCAGCGCAGCACGCGGCTCGACCTCGAGCATGCCAGAAAGCAGCACAAGCACATCTTCGAAGTCGATCTGCCTTCGCTCCTCGAGGAGCTTCGTGTAGCGCTCCTGAATGTCGATGAGTTTCTCGGGGGTGACTCCCGCAAGTGCTGGCCGCTGGTCAAGCTGCTGCGCATAGGTGTCGAGGCTCAGCATCGACACCTTGCGCCACTCGATCTCAGCGGCAATGTCGCGCAGCGTTTCACCGCTCAACCGCATTCCGAGCGACTCAACAGTCTGCGAGATCGCAGCAACCTTCCCCGGCAGCAGCTGCGGGGCATCGCCCCCAACGAACTGAGGCCAGAAATGGCTGAGCTGGGCGAGCGCGGCACCGTGAAACGTCCTGGCGCGCACGCCGTCAGCCCCAAGCTCGCGGAGCCGCCCTTGGAGTTCTCCTGCGGCCTTGCGGGTGAAGGTCACCGCGAGAACACGCTGCGGATCGTACACACCCATGCGCACCCCATAGGCAATGCGATGGGTGATCGCGCGCGTCTTACCCGTCCCTGCGCCGGCAAGCACAGACACTGGCCCGCGCAGCGCCTGTGCGATCTCCCGCTGATCGGGGTCGAGCGCCTGCAGAATCTCCGCGGCGTCAGCCGTCACCGCTGGTCGCCTTTCGCCCAGGTGTCGAGCAGCCACCCAGCGATCGAGAGCGAGCCGGGAAGCAGTAGCCCGGGCTGCGGTGAACGAATCTCGTCGCGCGTGAACCAGCGAAGCTCCGAGATTTCTGTCGGATCTGGCGCGAGCTGCTCAGGGTCCTGCCCGGCAGCCAGGCTGGCGTGGAACCCGAGCATCAGCGAACGGGGGAACGGCCATGGCTGTGACGCGACGTAACGGATGTCAGCGACGCGAACACCCGCCTCCTCAAATACCTCGCGCTCGACGGCGCTCTCAAGCGTCTCACCCGCCTCAACAAACCCGGCGAGCAAGGAAAACCTTCCGCTCTCCCACAGCACGTTCGAGCCGAGCAACACCCGATCCTCATGTGTGATGAGCACAATCACCGCGGGGTCGGTGCGCGGAAACAGTTCGCCTCCGCTCTGCGTGCGGCGCGACCAGCCACCGTCAGCAAACTCGGTCGGCTCGCCATCTCGCGGCGAGAAACCCGCCGACTCGTGCCAGCGGATCACTCCGAGCGCCATCGTGAGGAGTTCCCGCTCCGCAGGCTCCAACCCGGTTGCTACCTGGAACGTGTGGCGCCAGGTGACCCCTGGCTCCCCCGCGGTCTCTTCCGCGGCGATCGCGAACACCGGAGCTCCTTCGCGCCGGCCGAGGTAGATTCGCTCATTCGCCGGGGCGTCCACCAGCCGCGGCGAAACAAAGGCGAGCGTCCGGTCGCTGTCGCGCACCGGAACGTTTGGACCGGCTACGCGGAGCACCTGAGCCTCCGGTGCCGCCCACGCTCGTTCGAGGAGTTCCTCCGAGCTGCGGGTCGCCGCGTCGCGATCAATCTGGCCTCCGGCTAGCGGCACTCGTTCCACACTCATGCATCGATCTTCTCAGACTTACGGGCACACACCGCGCACGGAATTCTCAGAGACTCCCGAGCGGTGCGCGTGGCGCGATGCGTGTTGCCTGTGGTGTGCATACGCTAAAGAGCATGGCCACCCTCACCCTCACCCTCGCAGCACTCGCGACATCAGCGGTGCCCGGTCTCGTCGCGGTCGCGGTGCGGCCACATCATGCGTCGGGCGATGAGTATGCCACCGCGATCCTCACCACCCCCGACGATGAGATCATCGTGAGCGTGCCACGCACCCAGCAGGCTGAGATCACCCAGTCGGCGTCCGCACTCGGCATGGCGGCCCTCACCGATGGTGCACGGGCTGAACTGCCGTTTGAGGCGCCCCGCTCGCTCGGGATGACCCGCGCCGGCGATACGCGCGCGGTCGCAACCACGTTCCTCCAAGGGGCCCGCTTTGAGGCGTCGGAGTTGCAGCCAGACGCGATCCTCATCGACTCGATTGCGGAGAGCCTCGCTGCGATCCATGCACTCCCAAGGGCGGTCGCCCAGCAGGGCGGGCTCCTCGAGCGGACCGCCCGCGACCAGCGGCTGCTGGTGACCCGTCTCGTGGATCGAGCTCAGGCGAGCAGGTACCTCCCTGAGACCGTGCACGCCCGTTGGACGGAGGTGCTCGAATCCGCTGAGCTGTGGGACTTCGAACCGCGCATCGTGCACGGCACCATGACGGCCGAGGCGCTCCTTGTTGACGACGACCGAGTGGTCGGGGTGCTCGACTGGTCTGGGCTGTCGATTGGTGATCCCGCGAGCGATGTTGCCTGGCTGTTCGAAGCGGGCGATGACGTCTTCGACGCGGTGATGAGTCGGTACGCGCGGCGCTCAGGAACCGGTGAATCCGCGTCGCTGCGCAGCCGCGCAGCGTTCTACCACGAGCTTGAAATCGCGAAGTGGCTGCTCCACGGCGTCGACACCCACGACACGGAAGTGATCGACGATGCGGTCGGGATGCTCGACCGCATGGTGGATCGCCTGAGCCTCCTCGCTGTACCTGTTCCGAGCCGTGACCCCATTGGCGAGGAAGCCGCGATGGAAATGCTCGGTCAGACACCGGACATTGCTGACAGGCTCTCGGAGACTGCCGCGTTTGAGGCACTCGACGAGGATCGCATGTTCGGGTTCGACACCGACTTCATTGAGCCCCTGCCCGAGGAAGAACCTGATCAAGCTGCTGGGGCTGACGCGCCAGCAGCGACGCCGGATACGGCTGGGGCCGCTCCCGGCGCCACCGCCGACGCGCAGCTCACCGAGCCCATCGAGGATCTCCTCACGGAACCCATTCACGACGAGGACTTGCCAGGCGGCAGCGCCCGCTGAATCCACCGCGCCGCGGAGACACGACGACTACTGTGCGCCCGTGAGTTTGTCCGCTGCGGCGAGCCACACCGCCTCAAGGTCTGCGATGCTGCGCGCTTCTGCACCACGAATCTCAATATCCTCAGCCACATAAAACAGGGACACGTCGATCCTGCCGGGATCGATCCCCGCCCACTGTGCGTATGCGTGCCGATAGAGGTCGAGTTGGAAAAACCGGCTCTCACGCTCGGCGGCGTTCACCGGAGCTCGGCCAGACTTCCAATCCACGACCTCAAAGCGGGTTTCGGTACTCTCGCCAGCGCCCGCACGGTCGGCCGGCGCTTCAACCGGATGTTCGACAGAGTAGACCGCATCAAGCTTGCATACGAGCGTTCTGCCGGCGAAGGGAAGCGTCACTTCGAGTTCCACGGCGATGGGTTTGCGGTGGGCCCAGCGTGACCGCTCAAACACCTCGATCAGCGGCTGCAGCTCTGCCTCGGTATCGAACTCGCTGCGCCCCGCATCCCATTCGTCCGGGTCGAGCCCGATGAGCGGGAGGGCCGTGCCGCCCGGTGTGGTCGCCCGACGCTCCACCCATTCGTGGAATCGGTTTCCGACGCGAGTGCGCCGGTAGGGCCGCTGCGGCACCGGCCTGATCCGCCGCCGCTCCGCCGTCACCGGGTCCTCGACGAACTCGTGGAACGTCGACGCGGTCACACGTTCGGGGAGGTCTGCGGAGGGTGTGTCGGTCGTGCCAGCAGCGAGCGCCTCTGCCGCGGCCCGCTCGGCAAGGAGGAGACGGACGGTCGCGTCAATCGCGGTGCCGCTGCCGTCGCCCTCAGCAGCTGCCTCCGCCGCCACCGTGCTGTCGGCAGTCTCAGCTGCACCGGCTGCCGTTTCACTGCGCTCGGCGATCGCGCTGAGCACCTCGTTTGCCGCCCGGAACACCGCGGGCGCGCGATTGCCGAGCGGATCGAGCGGCCAGTTCGCGGTGAGCTCAGCGATCTCGCTCGGATCGGCCTCGTAGGCGCTTTCCTCCGGCAGCTCAGGGAAGAATCCCTCCTGGAGTTCGCGGAGGTAGACCGAGGGCGTCCGCGGCCGCGTCTGCCCGCCCCAGAACGAGCCGGAGAGCAGCAGGAGCCTCGCAGAGCGCGTGATCGCGACATAGGCGAGCCTGCGCTCCTCCTCAGCGTGGCGCTCTTTGAGGTCGGTGCGGTACTCATCGAGCCGTTCGACGAGTTCCTTCTGCGTCGTCGCGATCCGCCAGTTGAGTTGCGGGCGCGCGCCGCGGTCGCCGCGGAGCTCGTCGGGGAGCTCGCCAGTGCGGAGCCAGCCCGATCCGCTGCGCGCGCTGCCGGGGAATTCGTCGGTCACCATGCGCGGCACGGCGACAATGTCCCACTGCAGCCCCTTCGAGCCGTGCGCGGTGATGAGTTGCACGGTGCCGGGCAGCGGAGCGGCAACGTGCTCTGCGACATCGTCATCCTCAATCGCGCGCTCCACCCACTCGAGGAGCGATGCGAGCGTGCCGCGGGTGTCGATCGCGAGGAAACCCTCTGCGAGCTCGGTGAACGCTTCAATGTTTGCGAGTGCGCCGGCTCCGGCGCCTCGCGCCTCGTTGGCTTCGAGTTCGATGTCGAGGCGCAGCGCGTGCGTGACGGCCCCGATGAGGTCCGCCGTACTTCCGCCGACGCCCTGCCTGAGGTCGCGCAGCAGCTGCCCGGCCTCGCGGAGCCGCTCGCGCCCGACCTCCGTGATGCCTTTGAGCGCGCTGTGATCGAGGTCGCGCATTGTCGAGATCGCGTCGAGCGCGTCGATGAGCGTGTACTCGCGGTCGGGGTCTGGCAGCACGCTGTCTGCGGCCCGGTCCTCGTCGGCGAGGGGCTGCTGCCTGATGTCGCGTTTCGCAAACCAGCGGGCGGCGTCGCGCAGGCCGGCGAGGTCTGCGACGCCGATGCGGAACCGCGGCCCAGCGAGCAGCCTGATGACATCGCCACCTGCGTCTGCGTACCAGAGGCACCGCAGGCAGCTCACGACGTCGGTCACCTCGGGGGTGCTCAGCAAGCCGCCGAGCCCGACGATGCGGTTGGGCACGCCGGCTTCGGTAAGCGCGGCGGAGAACGCTGGCATCGCAGCGCGCTTGCGGAAGATGACGGCGGCCGTCGGCGGCTCACCGTTCTTCCCTGGGATCTCCGCGCGGGCCCGCGCCATCCACGCAGCGAGCAGCTCGCGCTCCTCGTGCACGGTCTCGGGGAACGCGACGTCGACGTGCCCCTCGCCCGCCCCTGGCCGTGGTCGCAGCTCGGGCACGTCGACGACGGCGTTCGCCCGCAGCTCGGCAGACACGGCGTTCGCCGCTTCGAGCACCCGCGTCGGGTTGCGCCAGCTGACCGACAGCGTGAGGGTGGCTGCGGCGTCACCGCCCCGGAAGTCCGCGTGGAAGGAGCGCAGCCCCTCTGCGGAGGCGCCTCGCCAGGCGTAGATCGATTGGTGTGGATCCCCCACCGCCATGACGGGCATGCCACCGAAAAGCTTCGCGAGCAATCTCGTCTGGCCGACCGACGTGTCTTGCACCTCGTCGAGCAGGATCGCCTGATACCTGCCACGCAGCACACCGAGCGCTTCGGGCGCCGCGTCGAGGGCCTGGGTCGCGAGCGACAGCTGATCGGAGAAGTCGATAAGGCCGCGCCGCTGCTTCTCTTCACCGTATGCGCGCGCGAGCCTGGTGATGAGCGGCGTCTCCTCGATCGCTTTCACCGCGTCCCGCACCTTCGCGTACACCTTGCCGCTCGGCTTCTCCGGATCTTCCTTGTCGTTGTATGGCAGGCGGGTCACAGCACGGAACTCCGCGACGAGCTGGTCTACCCTGTCGAAGCTCGTGAGGTGGTCAGCGACTGCCCGATCCATCGCGATGACGTGGCGGATGAGCGTGGGGGTGCGCAGTTCACTCGTGACGAGTTCGGGATCGTCGCTCGCGAGCAGTGTCTCGCGCGCGACCCGCCACGCCGTCGCCTCGTCGATGACGACGGCGCCGGGGGCCAGCCCTGCCGAGGCTCCGAATTCCTGGAGCACGCCGGCCGCGAACGAGTTGTACGTGCTCACGTCGGGCAGCTCGAGGCCGTCCGCGAGCCGTTCCTGGAGCTCGCGCGCTCTGGCGAGCTCGGTCTCGCTGAGCTTGCCGAGCTCTGCGAGGTTGCCGAGGCGTGAGACGAAGGCGCCGAGGCTCCCGACGATGCGCTCGCGCAGCTCGCCAGCGGCTTTTCGTGTGAACGTGAGCCCGAGCACGGAGTCTGGCTCGGCGAGCCCGTTCGCGACGAGCCAGACGACGCGGTTCGCCATGGTCTCGGTCTTCCCGCTCCCTGCTCCGGCGATCACGAGGGTGCTTCCAGCGAGCGGGTGCTCGATGACGGCGCGCTGCTCGTCGGTCGGCAGCAGAGGCTGCTCCCCCTCGGGGGCGAGAATCTCCGCGATGCGTGCGGCGGAAAAGACGGCTTCGCTCATGCGTGGCTCACCGCCTGAATAATGTGCAGGCGGCAGTTGCCCGGGCGGTGCGGGTCTGAGCAGTGGTGCTCGATGCGCGCGGTGAATTCCCCCGCGGCCATCGTGTCGGCGACGCCGGCGATGCGGGCCTCAAGCAGTTCGCGGGCCTCTGCGCTGAGCCCGGCCTGCTCACGCTCCACGTACCCTTTGCCCTTTGCGGCGTCTGGGTGCACGTAGAGCAGCTTCGCGGCGGTGCGGATCTCGACGTCGCCTGAGGTGTCGATGTCTCCCGTGTCAAAGGCGCCGAGCGCGACTCCGAGCTGGTAGGCCTGCAGTTGCACGTGTTCCTCAGCCTCCGGTTTCGTCGCGGTGGATCGCCCGGTCTTCAAATCGACGACGGTGATCTCGGCCCCGTCTGGGGTGCGCTTCGCTTCTAGCCTGTCAGCTATGCCTCGCAGCTCGGCCCGCCCCACTTCGAGACTGAAGCTCGACTCCTGGCCGAGGAGCTCGCGGCCAGACGCCTCGAATTCACGGAGATAATCGGAGAGCCCCTCCGCCATCTGCGCTGCCGTGCGCCGTGCGCGCTCCGACTCCCACTCTGCGTCGAAGGGGAGCTTCTGCCATTCGGCCATGATCGCGGCGAGCATTTCCTCGGCGTCATGCCCGTCAACCGTTTCGAGCGCGTGGTGCACGAGGGTCCCGAGGCTTGCTTGCACGCTGCCTGACCCGCCGCCGAGCGCACCGATAACCCAGTCCAACGCGCAGGTCTCTGCCTTGTCGAGCTGCGATGGGCTCACCGGAATAGGTCGTGGTTCCTCGCCGTCGACCTGCGCGAAGAGCGGGGCGGTGCTCGACGGCTCGAGCACGCCGTACCACTCCCGCGGGTGCGCCCCCGGGATAGCTTGATCCGCGAGCGCGACGAGCGACGCTACCGCGGTCTCGTGTCGTGCCGAACCCTTCGCGGCGCCCTCGACGGCACTGCGGCGCATCGCCGCGGTGATCCCTCGCAGGGTGAGTCGGGAGCTCGGAAGGCCGGAAACTTGGAAGTCACTGCCGAGGCCGAAGAACGGGCTCGGGTGACTCTCCTCGTCTGCGACGGCGACAACGAGGAGCTCGGCGCGCGCTCGCGCGCAGGCCTGCAGGAAGAGCCTGAGCTCGTCGTGCGTGGTGTCGCGCCGCGATGGCATGAGCGCCTCGCCGCCGCGCAACCAGCGCTCGAGTGCTGCGGTGCCGAGGAGTGAGCCTCGTGCGCGGAGATTCGGCCATGAACCGTCTTGCACCCCGATGACGGCAACGAGCGCGAACTCCCGCCCGATCATGCCCTGCGGAGTCGTCACCGTGACGGACTGCCGCTCGCTTCGCTGCGCAAGGGAGTCCTCGGGCACGGTGTTCCGTAGGATCTCCTCGAGTAGCTCGGCGATCGGCTGCTCGCTGTCCTGCTCTTCGTGGCGTTGTAGGGCGAAGAACAGCCCGAGCACCGCGTCGAGTGAGCGGTTCGCCTCGTCGGCCCGCAGGCCGCGCCCCGCGATCGCTTCCTGCTGCCACCGGTCGGCAAGCTTCGTACCGTCCCACAGTGCCCACAGCACCTCGCGCGGAGTGCCACCGGCCGCGTGAACTTTGCTTCCCTCCGCTGCGGTGAGCCCGAGCTTGCGGATCGCCCGGCCACCTGCGCTGTCGATCGCGGGGCTTGGGCCAGGAAACTCGAAGGCTTCAAACACCACTTCGTCGACTGCGGCAGCCTCACGCCCCTCCTCGCGAGCGAGCCTGCGCTCGTCGAGGAGCAGCGCGCCGCGCAATCTGCGAACCGCTACCGGGTCAAGCCCGCCAATCACTCCGCCCGCGAGCCGCAACACCCCTGCCGCGTCGAGCGGCGCGATGCCGAGTGCGTGCTGCATGAGCGTTACGAGCTCGCGCACGATCTGGTGTTCGCGGAGCACGAGCCCTCCCGCCGCGACCCCGGTCGGCACCTGGTGCCCGGCGAGTAGTCGCGCGACCCGCACGACCTCCCCCCGGGTGCGGCAGACCACGGCCATGTCGCTCCAGTCGAGCTGCTCCTCGCGCTCAAGCCCGAGCCTGCGAGCCCGCATCCGGTGGGCGATGGTGCCGAGCTGCTCAGCCGGCGTCGCCACCCGCGCGAACTGCACTGCCGTATCGGCGAGCTGTGGATCGGCCGCTTGTGCTGCGCGATGCTCGGCGCCGCCAGCCGCTCCGATCCTGCCACTCAGCCCCTGCACGAAGCCGCGGATCCCCGCACCGTGGCGATACACCGTTTCGAGTACGACGACCTGCTCGGCTGCCCCGGGGGCGGCGATCCACCCACGTCGCGCGAGCTCCGCACCGAGCCCCGCGAGCACGCGGGTGCGCTCACCCTGAAACGCGCCAGTCGCGATGTCTGGGTCACCAAATACCCACACCGCGCTCCCCGCGGCAGCGCACGCTGCGACGAGCGCGAGCTGGCCTTCGCCCAGCTCCTGTGCGTCGTCAACGATGAGAAGCTTGGGCGCTGCGGCAAAGCCATCACGGATCGCTGCGGCCGCGAGCCGCAGCAGGCCGCTCGAACTCACCTCTCCCCCGCGCGTCGCGTCGAGGTTCGCCTGTACCTCCCGCAGCAGCCCGAGCGCCTCGAGCCACCGACCAACGAGTGCCGCATCAGGGCCAGCGGTGAACGCTTCGGCCCCCGCCTCAGTGAGCACACCGGCGAGCTCTGCGGCGAGCACACCTGGCTCGAGACCGAAGTCGTCGAGGACACGCCACAGCTCGCGCAGCTCAGCGCGGAACGGCGCGCTCAGCAGCACCTCGGGAGCGAGCCCTCCCTCGGGTCGCGCGGCGATGCCGGTCGACCCAGCACCGGTCTGCGCAAGCGCGACGGCTGCGCCCTCGACCCGGGCGAGCACGGCTGCTGCGATCGCCTCGTCTTGGACGGTTCCTGTGAGCAGCCGCGGCGGCGCGTCACCCGTCAGCGCAGCCGCGCGCCCCAGCACGGAGAACGCAAATGAAGAAGCCGTGCGCACGGGTGCGCCGCCCATCGCCCTGCCTACACGCCTGTGGACGGCCTCGCGCAACCCCGCAGCGACCAACCGGTTCGCCGCAAGCACAAGCACGTCACCCTCTGCCCAACCGTCGCGGTCGAGCGCTCGCGCGAAACTCTCGACCACGAGCGCGGTCTTGCCGCTGCCAGGCGCACCGAGCACGCGTGCGTGCGTGCGCGGATCAAGGCCGAGCACGCGCTCCTGCGACGGGTCAAAAGCGATCATGCATTTAGCCTACTGAGCACCGCGGACATTGCGGGTGCGCCGTGTGGCATACTCAAAGTCGACTCCGTGCACTGGCACGGCCTCAGAGTGGAGGAACGATGACCCAGGCTGCTGATGCCACCGCGCTGCCAACTGCGAGCGGCACGCCAAAGAAGAGACGACGGGGGCTACGGGTGCTGGGGTGGATCCTCGCTGTGCTCGTCGTCATCGCGCTCGTCGCCGCAGGCCTCGGCATCTGGACCGTGCAGCGTTCCTTCCCGACCACAACGGGAAACATTACCGCCGCGGGATTAAAGAGCGACGTCACGGTGCAGCGAGACGAGCGCGGCATCGCGACGATCACCGCGGACTCAAGCGAAGACCTGTTCTTCTCACAGGGCTACGTGCACGCGCAGGATCGCTTCTGGGAGATGGACTTCCGACGCCACCTCACGAGCGCGCGCCTCTCAGAACTGTTTGGCGAATCCCAGGTCGGTACCGACTCGTTCCTGCGCACACTCGGGTGGCATCGCATAGCCGAGCAGGAATACGAGAACATGAGCGCGGAGGCCCGCGAATACTACGAGGCTTACGCGGCTGGCGTGAACGCGTACATGGCGGAGAACTCAGGCGCGAAGCTCTCGCTTGAATATGCAGTGCTCGGCCTGCAGAACCCAGGCTACGAGCCCGAACCATGGAAGCCCGTTGACTCTATCGCCTGGCTCAAAGCAATGGCGTGGGATCTCCGAACGAACATCGAGGATGAGACCGCGCGTGCGCTCCAAGCACAGTTCCTCGACGCCGACCAGCTCACAGAACTCTACCCCGGCTACCCGTTCGAGGAGCACCCCGTGATCCTCGCCGACGACCCGGCCGGCCGGCGAGTCGTCGCCGTCGGCAAGCTCGAGCAGGGTGCGACGTTTGTCGAGGAGCAGTTCAATAAGCTCATCGAATCACTCAATCTCACACCGCTCGAGGAGCTCCTCGGCAAGGTCGATTCACTGATCACTTCACAGGGTGAGGGCATCGGGTCAAACTCATGGGTGGTCTCTGGCGAACACACCGCGACTGGCAAGCCCCTCCTCGCGAACGATCCGCACCTCGGAGCAGCGCTCCCGTCGGTCTGGACCCAGATGCAGCTGCGCTGCTCGACCGTCTCGCCTGAGTGCCCGTTCGACGTCGCCGGCTTCAGCTTCTCAGGCCTTCCCGGCATCGTCATCGGCCACAACCAAGACATTGCCTGGGGCTTCACGAACCTCACCACCGACGTAGCCGACCTGTTCGTCGAGAGCGTCGAGGGCGACAGGTACTGGTACGACAACGAGTGGCACGACATGACCACGCGTGAGGAGACCATCAAGGTTGCCGGGGGCGACGACGTTGAGCTCACGGTCCGCGAGACCGGTCACGGCCCCATCGTCTCCGGTCTGACGGGAGAGTTCACCGCGATCGCAGAGGCACCGCGAGCGGAGACTCCCGAGGGCAAGATCCTGCCCGTTGGCCCTGGCGATATGGGCGGCACGATGCCCTACAGTGAGGCGGCGCTCGCGCTCCGGTGGACGGCGCTCGACGCCGGATCAACCCCAGAGGCGATCTTCATGCTCAACCGGGCCGAGAACTTCACGGACTTCCGCGAGGCGGCCAGCAACTTCGACGTGCCGGGGCAGAACCTCATCTACGCCGACCCGGAGGGGAACATCGGCTACCAGGCTCCCGGCAAGCTCCCGATTCGGGCGCAGGGCCAGGAGGGCTACCTCCCCACGCCAGGCTGGAGCAGCCAGTACGACTGGCAGGGCTTCATTCCCTTCGAGGAGCAGCCATGGTCTTACAACCCGAAGGCCGGATACATCGTCACCGCGAACAACGCGATCGTGAACGACGACTACGCCCACTTCCTCAGTCGCGACTGGGACTACGGCTACCGCGCAGCCCGCATCGTCGAGCTACTCGAAGAGAAGATCGCTGCCGGACCGGTGAGCGCGGAGGACATGGCCGCGATCCACATGGACAACCAGATGCCGGCAGCCAAGGCGCTCAAGCAGGCCTACTCCTCCGTCAGCTCGGACGACGCGGATCTGCAGGCAGCGCTCGACCTGCTCGCCTCGTGGGACGGTCAGAACGCGATTAACTCCGCCCCAGCTGCGTTCGCAAACGTGCTGTGGGAGAACGTCACCGAGCGCCTCGTGGCCGGGCACGGCGGAGACATTCCGCGCGACGACCAGTCTCGCTTCGCTCGCATGTTTGCGCTGCAGCTCGACACCCCGGAGTCCGACTGGTGGACCGGGGGCGGCTCGACGAGCCAGCAGGAGCTGCTCACCGGGGCAGCCGAGGACGCGCTCGCCGAGCTCACCAAGCTGCAGGGTAAAAACCCCGAGAAGTGGAACTGGGGAAAGCTCCACGCGATCACGCTCACGCACGGCACCTTCGGCGAGAGCGGCATCGCGCCCATCGAGGCGCTGTTCAACCGCGGCCCGTACGACTCCTCCGGCGGATCCGGCGTCGTGAACGCGACGGGCTGGAGCCTCGGCGAGGGCTACGCCACGAAGACCGTTCCGTCGATGCGCATGGTCATCGACGTCTCCGACTGGGATGCGTCGACCTGGCAAAACCTCACCGGCCAGAGCGGCCACGCCTTCCACAAGAACTACACGGATCAGGTCGACGGCTGGGCTTCCGGCGAGCAGTACGCGTGGGCCTACACGCCTGAGGCGATCGCGGCTGCGACCAAGGACACGCTCACGCTGACCCCGGCCAAGTAAGGGAGCCGGGCGACAGGGTTTCTGCAGGGGGTTTCTGCAGAAGGGTTGTACAGGGGGTTTCTGCAGAGGCGTTCTGTGGGGTGCCGGGGTGCGTGGATGCGCACCCCGGCACCCCTACAGCCGCGCGCAGCACTGTTGCAGCCGCGCGCAGCACTGTTGCAGCCGCGCACCTCGCCGTGTCGCAGCCCGACCCGTGTCGCAACCCGTCCCGTGTCGCGGCCCCTCCCCCGCAACCGCGCTGCAATAACTCTCAGATCTACCGAAACGAGGACGGATCCGGCCCGAAGGGCGATAGCTATTGCAGATCCCTGAGTTATCGCAGGAGGGTTGCGCCCGATACGAGCGGCTGCAGGTACGCGGCGAATCCCACACGCACTGACTCCCCACACACGCCGGCTCCCCACACACGCCGGCGCCCACACACGCCGGCACCCACACGAAGCCTGGCTGGGCGGGTACGTTGGAGGTGTGGATCACAGATCCACCTCCGGGCCCGTTGGCGCGAGGGATCGGCGGCTGAGGGAGTTCCAAATGACAGGATCCGGCACAGCACAGCGCGACCAAGCGGGCGCAGCGGGCGCAGCGGGCGTGCTCGCAGCAATCGTCGGCGAGCGGCTCGCCTCGACGGTGCAGTTCTCAGGCGTCGGCGCACTGCCATCCGTGTACCGCGTGACCGATCTCGCCGCAGCAGCGGTCGCCTCTGCTGGGTTGGCGGTGAGCGAGCTGCTCGGTGCGAACGAGACGGGCACGCGGCCGCAGGGCGCCCCGGCAGTGAGCGTCGACCGCCGGCTCGCTTCACTCTGGTTTGGTTCGTCGCTGCGCCCTATTGGCTGGGAGCCACCGCCATCGTGGGACGCCATTGCCGGTGATTACGAGGCGTCGGACGGCTGGCTGCGCCTGCACACGAATGTCCCCGCGCACCGCGCGGCAGCGCTCTCAGTACTCGGCGTCGCGGCCGACCGGGGCCTTGTTTCCGAGGCAGTAGCTGCGTGGCGCGCAGCGGAGCTCGAAGCAGCAGTCATTGCGGCTGGCGGCTGCGCGGCGGTGATGCGCAGCCCACAGGCGTGGGCGGAGAGCGCGGCGGGCCGGAGCGTAGCAGCGGAGCCGCTGGTGAGGGTCGAGCCAGGTACTGCGGGGCCGCGTTCGAGCCCTGCCCCTGATCCAGCCCGGCCACTCGCTGGCGTTCGCGTGCTCGACCTCACCCGTGTGCTCGCAGGCCCCGTTGCCACGCGGTTCCTTGCGCTCCTCGGCGCGGATGTGCTCAGGATCGATCCGCCATGGTGGGACGAACCGGGCCTTGTTCCCGATGTCGGCCTCGGCAAGCGTTCCGCGCGGCTAGATCTGCGGCGGTCAGCCGACTACGAGCGGTGCATCGGGCTGATCGCTGAGGCAGACGTGCTCATCCACGGGTACCGCCCCGGCGCGCTCGACGGGCTCGGCCTCGACCCGGCCACGCGGGCACGCGCGCGCCCAGGGCTCGCGGAGGTTGCCCTCACCGCCTACGGCTCAACGGGGCCGTTCGCCGCGCGTCGCGGCTTCGATTCGCTCGTGCAAATGAGCACCGGGATCGCGGAGACGGGGATGCGCGAGCTTGGCCGTGACCGGCCGACCCCGCTCCCCGTTCAGGCACTCGATCACGCAACCGGATACCTCATGGCTGCTGCTGCGATTCGCGCGATTGCCGAGCAACGCCGCGCCGGACACGGCACGCGCGCCACGCTCTCGCTCGCGAGAACCGCCAGCCTTCTCGCGCGGGCGGCGCCAACCGACGACACTGCGTCGTTACTGCCCGAGACCGCGGAAGACCTCGCTCCCGGCGTCGAGCACACCGCGTGGGGACAGGCGCGCCGCCTGCGAGCACCCCTCACCGTGTCCGGTGTCTCCTTTTCCACGGACAGGCCAGCTCGGCCGCTCGGAAGCGATCCCGCCAGCTGGTAACGTGCGGCCCCGCCCAGAGGCGCTGGGCGCTCCCGGGGCTGGTGCCCCGGCTTCGCTCTCACTGCGCGATCGCCTCGAGCTCCTCACGGATGAGCGCGAGCGCCCACTCGCCCTCCTCTGGGTCACGATGGAGCAGGTGGATCGCGACGCCGTCGACGAGCGCGTGGAGCCGCCTCGCGTGCACGAACAGGCGGTCGATTCCATGGGAGTCGTCTGACACGAGCCGCACGAGGCCCATACTGGCCGCCTGCAGCTCGCGGTGGGCGTGGTCCCTGATGCTGAGGAGGGCCGGCTCTGCTGGCGCCTCCCCGATGAGCGCGAGGTTTACCTCCAGCTCCGCTCGCCGCTCGGCGTCGAGCGGGAGTAGCTGCGCGATGACGTTTATCGCGTATTCGAGCGCGTCGCCGGGGTCGGGGACCGCCCGCACGCGCTCGGTTACCCTGCGCACCATGAGATCGGCGGAGAATGTCAGCAGCTCGGCTCGCGATGGGAACACGTAGCGGAGCGAGCCGACGACGAGACCCGCCTGCTCGGCAACGGTGCGGATCGATACGGCACCGACCCCGCGTTCGAGAATCACTTGCCACACGGCCTCAGCGAGCTGCTCCTTTCGAGCCTCGCGATCCAATACACCTTTCACGCGACAAACGTAGCACAGTCGTGCTACGTTAATCCAGTAGTACGGTCGTGCTACTACCCGGGCCATACCACCGCGGGGCGCCGTCACACGCGGCACTCACCCCTCGGCAACCACGACCCAGACCACCCCATCACGACAGCCCCGACCCTCCGAAACCCCAAGAACCACCCGCCAAGGAGGCGACGCCAGCATGCGCACCCCAACACGACACACCCTCCTCGGCGCCGCCGGGGCGGCCGCGCTTGCGGTCACCGCACTCACCACACTCACCACACTCACCGGGTGCAGCATTGTCGACGGCGTCGTGCAGGGAGTCTCGAGCGGCGTCTCCGGCGCATTCTCCGACCCTAACGTCGAGCCAACGGAACCCGACATCGTCATCGAGGTGCGGTTCGAAGGAGACACGGACACCGGAAGCTCCGCACGCGTCGACGTCGACTCCCCCACTAGCGGAACAAGCTACAGGGAGGACAGCGTCGAGCTGCCCTTCAGTAAGGAATTTCGAATTACGGCCGACGCCTTCCTGCCGTTCAGGGGTGTCACCGCCTCAATCGAGGTGCCGGAAGCGGGCAAGAGCGTCAGCTGCGAGATCCTCATCGACGACCACAAAGTCGCCTCGGGCACGGCCACGGGAAGCGGATCCCGCGCCGAGTGCGAGCGCCGCCTGCGACTCGGGCCCTCCTAGCGACACCTCGCCGCTCGGCACACTCGCGACGGGCGCTCACGGCTGGCGTCCGTGCTGCCGAGCACAACAACACTCCCGGGAAACGAGCATTGCCAACGGTAGCGTTGGATGTTAGATTTCACGAAAAGGGGAAGCACACCCACTGAAACGAGGCCCCGTGTCCGAATCAAACCGCCCACCCTCCCGTTTCCGCAAACCAACCGTGTGGATCCCGGTCGCAGCCGCGGCGCTCGCGGTCACGGCCGCGACCGTCGCGTGGTCCACCATCAATAGCTCCGGCGGGCAAGCCGCAGCCGAGACAACCGGCGACACCGCGCAGAGCTCACGCGCGTCACAGCCATCGGCCGATCCTGCACCCGCCGCCCCATCCGACGACACCACCGAAGAGCTCCTCCCAGGCATCCCCCTCCCGGAGGGGTTCAGCCAGGTGAGCGAGCGCACCGGAGAGACCGTCGGCCTGCCCGTCGTCGTCACTCGCTTCCAATCGCAGCCAGACATCCCGCTTGGCGGCGAGCAGGTCAGTGTCGCCCGCACCCCCGAGGGCGACATCTTGGGTTACATCGACTTCCGACTCCCCGACTCCGATGCTGGCCGGCTACCAACACCGGAGCAGGCCGAGCGCGACGCCTTTGCGCTACTCAACCGCGTCGATGCCGACTACGCTGCGGGTCTCACCGTGCAGTGGGTGGACACACACGATGAGACCATCCTCGACGCCGAAGGCACCGAGCACACACTGCGGGGCATGAAAGTGAAGACGGTCCACGAGAACGGCCGCTACACCTGGGTGATTTACGGCGCCGACAGCAGGGTCATCGCGTACGAGCGCGACATCCCGTGGAACGGGGAGGTTCGCGTGACCGGCGCGTGGCTCGAGGAGCGCGACGGTGTGGCTGGCGGGCGCTAGTGCTGCGCTGACGGCGAACGACACCACAATTTGCGGCGCAGGCCCGGCCCGCAGCCATACACTCGGAACAGGAAGAGTTGCGGTTTCGGCCGTAACCGAGCACGAATTGTCCAGGAGGCAACTGTGGAAGTACGGATCGGCATCAACCAGTCAGCGCGCGAGCTCTCGTTCGAGACCGAGGCCACCGCTGACGAACTCAGCGCTCTCATCCAGGCCGAATCGACCGGGATCGTCTCGATCTCGGACAGCAAGGGCCGCAAGTTCCTTGTGAACCGCGAGGCAATCACCTACGTAGAACTCGGTAGCGACACGTCGCGCAAGGTCGGATTCGTCAGCTAACACCGCACTACAGCGCCTCACGCCGGGAACCCCGGCGTGAGGCGCTGCTGTGTATAGCGCCCGATTTCTCAGGCTGGTGGCACAGCGTGGCGCTCAGCACCAGTCGGGCGCGAACCCAATTGAACTGCGCAGTTCGCCGCCATGCGCGTCGATGTACACCGTCGTCGTCCCGCGGAAGGCCGGGAGCACGGGTCGCGCGTCTGGCTCTGCACCGGCCGAGATGAGTTCGACCGCGACAACCGATCCGTTCGGTGCGGGGCATATCGCCCCGATCCTCGTCCCGCTGTGCGTTGGAGCAAACACCTCTTGCTCCGCCCCGTCAATCATCAAGAGCAGCCGGTGCGCGTCGCCGCTTCGCGCAACGCGGCCTCCCCCAGCGGTGAACACCTCACCGGGGAGGTGCCGCTCGACGACACGCGCTTCACGCTCGCTTCCCGCGCCGCCAGAGACGAGCCCCGACACGTCGATGGCACGCGCAACCCCGGAGAGGTCGGCGACGAGCTCGCCCGTATCGGGGAGGAACCCGACGATCCCATCGGCAGGCCCGAGAGGGACTGGGTCGCGGCCGAGTGCCGGTGTTGCCAGCCACAGTTCGCCATCCTCGTCCAATACCGCTACCCCAATACCGCCAGGCACGAACCGCCAGTCCCTCACGCGAAGCGGGATCCCGTCGGAACCCGAGACCGTCACCGGCGGCGCAACGCCGCTGCGCGCATCCATGACGAGCAGTTCGTTTTCCGTCTGCCTGCCAGCGAGCTCAATACCCGACGCAACGACACCGATGAACTTGCCCGTGGTGTCTGCGCGCAGTTGCGTGAGAGACCCGAGTTCCGCCGGGATGAGTGGGGTGTACGGGCGTTCACCCCCGCCGAACTCGCCGAGTTCAACCGCACCGCCACCTGCGTCCGTGACGGTGAACACCCTGTCGTCGAGCCCGGCGTACTCCTGCACGCGCCGATTGGTCTGTATTTCGCGCGGCCGAGCGCCGCCAACGAGATCGTTGCTCACGATGCGATCCCCCGCATCGTCTCGCACGAGCGTGCGCACGCGAATGTCTTGCGCCGCCACAGCACGCGTCACGTCGGCGACGGATCCGGTGGCCGCGCTCGCTACCCGCAGTTCCACCCGGATCTTCGCCCCGTAGTCGATGCGTTCGGAGAGGCGCACGGTGACGGCGGCGCCATCTGTTGACACGGTGTGCGCAACGCTTGGGGTGAGCGTTACGTCGGCTGGCTGCACCTCGCGAACTGTTTGCGTGAACCGCAGCACGACACGGGCAGTATCGGTGTCGGTGAGCGCAGCCGGGCTGAATTCGAGTGCGGTGAGCTTGGGCGGCTGAAGCGCACTCGCTGCGGCGAGGCTGCTCGCCGCCACGGCGACCGCGGCACACAGTGCGAGGGTACGGGCGCGGAATCGACTAGCTGACATAGGGATCCTCCGGCTGCTCGACAGCGTCGACGACGCTCGGGAGGACGGCGGCGGGCCAGGCGCTCAGCACGCTCGGGTTCTCGGTAAAAACCCCCGACACCTCGACCCAGTCGTCGACCGCAATGGAGCGCTGCCAGTCGGGTTGATACACGGGGACACCGATGGGCTGGGCGTCGACAGCGCAGCAGGTGATCACGAACCGCGTCACGATGAACACGGACTCTGGGTCGTCAGCGTCGGCGGTCACGAAGCCAAGGACCTTCGCGTTGCGGCCCGAAAGGAGGCTCGCGTCGTGCTGGCGCAGCACGAGCGACCAGTCGACCATTGACCGTTGCTCGTCTGCGATGTCGGCGCGACCTGCTCCTGGGTCCTCTGCGTTTCCAGCAGTGGCAGCCGCCGCGCCGGTGTGCGCGGAGAGCGGCCGGTTTGCGGTGCTGTCAGCGGTGAGCGTGGCAGGAGGGAGCAGCACGAGAGCCCAAGCGGCTGCGAGCACGAGCGCCACGCCGCGCACCATTCGGCTCACCCGAACAAGGCGTCCGGGCCTGTCGCCGGATTCTGCGGCCCGCTGGGCGGCGAGCACGCCGCACGCCGCGGTGAGCGCCGTAGCGCCAAGCACCGCCATCGTGAGCGTGAACACCACATACCTTGGGTGCACATACCAGTTCAGTCGGCCCGCGAGTCCGAGCGAGATGATCGCCCCAATCCCAAGCACCGAGAGGGCGAAGCCGACCCAGCTCGCCTTCCATTCGTCACGAGACAAGGTTCACTCCCCATCCGATCGCTGTGCTGCATCCGGCGGTCAGCGCGACGAGCAGCACAATGGTTCGCGTCGTGAATGTCGTGCGAAGCAGGGCAACCATTTTCAGATCGGTCATCGCCCCGAACAGCAAGAAAGCGACGATCGAGCCCGGGAGGAAACTCGCACTCAGCGAGAGCACGAAGAAGGCGTCAACGTTGGAACAGATTGACACAACGAAGGCGAGCGCGAGGAGCGCGAGCACTGACCAGAGCGGGTGGCCCCCGAGCGCCACGAGCACACCGCGTGGCACACCAACCTGCACCGCCCCCGCGAGCGCCGAGCCGACCGCGAGCGCCGGCAACAGCGCGCTGGTCTCGGCCACGAGCGCTGAGGCGCTCTTGCTGACTTTTCCGCCATGGTCGGCTTGAGCGTGGTCGCAGCTGGCGCGGAACCCCTGGGTGAGCATCGTTTCGGGGCGCGGATGGGTGGAGAGCCACCACCCGAGCAGGTTTGCGATGACGAAGCCACCGAGCACCCGGGCGACGAGGATCCCCGATTCCCACCCAAAGGCGTGGTAGGTCGTGAGGATCGTGACGGGGTTCAGTACTGGTGCCGCGAGCAGGAATGTCACGGCCTCTGCTGGGCTGAAACCCCGCATGAGTAGGCCGCGCGCAAGCGGCACGTTGCCGCACTCGCACACCGGGAGTACAACGCCGAGCAGCGATAGCGCCGCTCGGCGCAGCACAGGCCTGCGTGGCAGCGCGCGATCGAGCCAGCTGGCTGGGATCCAGATCTGCACGAGGATCGACAGCAGCGTGCCAAGGATCACGAAGGGTAGCGACTCAACAAAGACCGCGATCGAGAGCGTCGCGAAGTCGCGAAGCGGCGCGGCGAGGTTCGCGTCGCCACCGCCCATGAACGCGCGGAGCGCGATGACGGCGAGCAGCAGGGCGAGCACGCCAGCTGCGGCGAGCGCGGCGCGGCTGCGTCGCCCGAGCGCCACGCTCACCCGTTGACCCCGAGCCGTGCCGCGCCGTCCTCGATCCACAGGACGCGGTCTGCGCTTTCGAGGTCGTCCCTGTCGTGGGTGACGCACGCGACTGCGACGCCGCGCCTGGCTTCCTCGGCGAGGATCTCACGTGTTCGCGCGCGGCTATCGGCGTCGAGGCCGGCTGCTGGTTCGTCGAGTAGCAGTATGCGGGCGCCAACGGCGAGGCCCTGGGCGATGAGTACGCGCTGCCGCTGCCCGCCGGAGAGGTCGGCGAACGGTATCGGGCACAGTTCGCTTGCCCCGACCCGGTCGAGCGCCGCGGCGACAGCCGCGGTTCGCGCGCGTCTGCCCTGCCCCCGTTGCTGCCGCGCGGCCGGGGACTGCGCGCCGAGCGCGACGACGTCGCCGGCCGTGAGCGGGAGCTCGTCTGGCACGTGTGGCCGCTGGACGACGAGGACGACCGTGGCGCGGCGGTCGACGACGCCTGAGTCGGGGATGCGCACGCCTGCGAGGATCTCGACGAGGGTCGTTTTACCCGCGCCGTTCGTTCCGGCGATCGCGGTGACACGCCCGGGAGGTATCTCGAGGTCGATGCCCGAGAGTACTGGCGTGTGGCCGTACGCATAGTAGAGAGCGCTTGCGCGCATCAAGGTGAGGGAAGACACGCAGACCAACCTAGCATGTTGAGAACGGTTTTCATTATCTGTAGTGTCTCTTTCCATGCCCTGGATCTTCGACGCCCTCAGCACGGCCTTCTTCGTGAGAGCCATGCTCGGAGGAACCATCGTCGCCGCAATCTGCGGGATCGTCGGCACGTGGGTGGTCATCCGCGGCATGGCGTTCCTTGGCGAGGCAATCGGCCACGGAATGCTCCCCGGCGTCGCCATCGCGACGCTAACGGGCATCCCACCAATACTCGGCGGCGCCCTCTCGGCCGCCACCATGAGCGCGCTCATCGCCGCGCTCCAACGACGCGGCAAACTCTCCTACGACACGAGCATCGGCCTGCTCTTCGTCGCGATGCTCGCCACCGGGGTCATCATCGTGTCCCACTCAGGCAGCTTCGCCACCGACACCACCGCCCTCCTCTTCGGAGACATTCTTGCGATCTCCCGCGCAGAAATCACCCTCATCGGCTGGGCCGCGGCGGTCACCATTGGCCTCGCAGCAGTCTTCCACCGATCCTTCATCGCCCTCGCATTCGACCACCGCATCGCCCACACCCTCGGATACCGCCCGCGCCTCGCACAAACCGCACTCGTCGGCCTCGTCACCCTCGCCGTTGTCGCCTCAGCACAGGCAGTCGGCACGCTCCTCGTCGTCGCCCTCCTCCTCGGCCCGGCCGTCGCCGCCCAGCCCTGGAGCAGACGGATCCCAGGGCGCATGCTTCTCGCGGCCGCCCTCGGAACACTCGCCGTCCTCACCGGCCTCGCGATCTCCTGGAGCGCCGGCACCGCAGCCGGATCCACGATCGCCGCGAGCGCCGTCGCAACGGCTGGGCTCTCGCACCTGTGCAGATCCGCCCTCGCCAGACGCCAGCGGCACAGCAATCTCAATCCGAACACAGAAGGCACCCCATGAAGCACAACATCCTCCTCGCACTCACTGTCGGTGTGACGCTCCCCATCGCGCTCGCGGCGTGCGCTGCGAGCCCGGCCGCCACCGACTCCCCAGACCCCGCAGCAACCGAGCCGGCAGGCCACGGCGACATCGCAGGGGCGACGGAAGAAGCGGAGCCCCAGCTCGCCCTGCTCACCGTCACCACGACAGGCGAAACTGCACTCCTCGACCTGCTCGACGGCGGCGAGCGCAGCATCGGCGCTATCCAGGCACCGCAGCGCGTTGCAACCGACGGTCGCTACGTGTTCGGCGATTCCGGGGCCGGGGTGACGGTCACCGACAGCGGCGCGTGGACCTGGGATCACGGCGATCACTTCCACTACTACTCTGCTGAGCCGGCACAGCTCGGCACCGTGGCGGGCGACGGCGCAGCCACGGTCACCGGGGGCGCACTGTCCACCGCCGGGTCAACCGGGGTCTTCTTCGCCGGCTCTGGCGAGGCGGTGCTGCTCGACAACGCCGCCCTGCACGCGGGAAGCATCGTCGAACGCTTCCGGGTAACGCGCACACCGCACACCGGCGTCGCGGCACCGCTCGGCGACGGTGCCGTCGTCTCAGAGCTGGCCGCTGGCGGCGGATCGGCGCTGCTTCGCGTTCTCGACGGTAGCGGGGAACCGAGCGACACCACCGCGGAGTGCGACGATCCGCGCGGGGCGACCACCACCAGGGCGGGGCTCGTCGTGCTGTGCGCAGACGGCGCCGTCGTCGCAACCGCGGACGGCAAGGCCGCGACGCTCACCACTGTCCCCCTCCCGGCAGGTGGCGCGCACGCCCCGGCGTTGCTCGACGGGCGCACCGGCAGGCCGCTGCTTGCAGGTGCGGCAACCGCGCCAGACGGAAGCTCAGGGAGCTGGCTCTTTGACGCCCGATCGCTCGCG
This sequence comes from Leucobacter komagatae, assembly GCF_000834055.1. Taxonomy (GTDB): domain Bacteria; phylum Actinomycetota; class Actinomycetes; order Actinomycetales; family Microbacteriaceae; genus Leucobacter; species Leucobacter komagatae_A. The sequence continues at coordinate 161,774 of NZ_JXSQ01000001.1, read as the reverse complement.
TGGAACTGGATCGCTAGCGACAGCACGCTCATCCGCGCGACGGCAGTCGGAGACGACGACCAACATATTGTGGCGCTCGACGACTCGGGCAGCGTGCGTGTCTTCCGCGACGGCGCCGAGATTGCGGCTACCGCGCCGCTCCTCGACCAGGCAGACCTCGAGACGGCTGCGCTCGCCAAGATCAGCCTCACGGTGGACGCCAGCAGGGCATACCTCAACGCGCCAGCGCTCGGCACGGTGTTCGAGATCGACTTCGCTGACAACGCCCGCATCGCCCGCACGCTTGTGCCGGCGACCGCCCCGGACTTCGTCGCTGTGGTGGGCCGTTGAGCGCCCGCTCGCGCGGATTCGCCGCGATCGCTGCCGCCGGGGCCGCCGCGCTCACGCTGTCCCTCGCGGGCTGCGCAGCGGCTGCACCCCCGAGCGACGGCGTGCAGATCGTCGTCACCACGAACATCCTCGGTGATGTCACCTCCGAGATCGTCGGCGACGCGGCGCGGGTCACGACGCTCATGAAACCCAACGCCGATCCGCACTCCTTCGAGATCTCCGCGCAGCAGGCAGCGGCGATGGATCGCGCCGACCTGCTGGTGTCGAACGGGCTCGGCCTTGAGGAGGGGCTGCAACAGCATCTCGATCGCGTCATCGCTGCTGGCGGAACACAGTTCGTCGCGGGCGACCACGTCGATGTCCTCTCCTACGCGCACGACAGCAACGATGCGGGCAGCGCCGATGCGGGCAGCGCCGACAGGGCCGACGCCGGCACCCCGGGCAGCGCCGACAGCGCCGACGCGGGCACCGCAGACGGTTCCCGTGACGGTGCCGCGCACACAGGCGACGCGGCAACCCCCGATCCACACTTCTGGACCGACCCGACGCAGATGGTCAGCGTTGCCCGCGCCCTCACCGACGCGATCACCGCCCTTCCCGGCATGACTGCGGATGCGCGCGACCAGATCAAGGCGCGCGCATCCGCGTACATTGCCGAGCTCACGGCGCTTGACGCGACCATCGCCGAGAGGTTCGCCGGCATCCCGGCCGAGCGCCGCGCCCTTGTCACCAACCACCACGTGTTCGGGTACCTGGCGAAGCGCTACGACTTCCGCGTGCTCGGCACCGCAATCCCAGGCGGAACAACGCTTGCGGCCCCGAGCGCCGCCGATCTGAGCGCCCTCGTCACCACCATCACCGCGGCCGGAGTGCCCACGATCTTTGCCGAAACGTCTGCACCAGACCGGCTGATGCGCGTGCTCGCGGAGGAGGCCGGAATCGACGTGCAGGTCGTGGCGCTCTTCACCGAATCACTCACAGCCGATGGCGGCGGCGCTGCGAGCTACACAGAGATGCTGCAGGCAAACACTGAGCGCATCGTCGCGGGGCTCACTCCCGAGCTCGGCAGCGGCCATGAGTCGAGCACTCGCACGCCGGGCACGGGCGGCTGAGCACGCCGCTTCGCTCCCACGTCGCTTCACAACCCCAGTCCACACAAGACCAACCCAGTAAGGAAACCCATGAAACACACCGAACGATCGCTTGCCGCCCGCACTTCGCGCAGCTCCCGATTCATCGCAGCGGCCGCTGCCGGGCTCGGCGTCGCCGTGCTCGCAGCGTGCAGCGCGACCCCGTCGAGCGAGCCGGCACAGCCGGGCAGCGACGCGGCGGCGCCCGCAGCGCACGACACCCGGCTTGCCGTGTCAACGCCCGGCGGCGTCACCGTACTGTCGAGCGGCGCGAACAACGGGGGCGACTTCGCAACCATCGGCTCGCTCAAGACCGACGAGTTTACCCGCCTGAACGCCTTCGGCGACGGCAAGCACCTGCTCCTCAGCACCTCGCAGGGATTTGAAGTGCTCGACGCTGACTCCGCCGAGCTCACGGGGCTCGTCTTCCCGGCCACGACGCCAGGGCACGTCGTCAGGCACGACGGCTCAACGATGCTCTTCGACGACGGAACGGGCCACACCACTGTTCTCGCGACGGACGCCCTCCTGAAGGACGACAGTCACGCGCCAGCGTCGCGCACGTACGAGGCAGACGCGCCACACCACGGCGTCTCGATTGAGCTCTCTGACGGCACACTGCTCACCACGGTCGGCACCGACGAGGGCCGCACGGGTGCACTCGCGCTCGAAGGACACGACGACCACTGGCACGAGCACGCCACCTCAGATGAATGCCCTGGCATTCACGGCGAGGGAACCGCGCGCGACGAGGTCGCCGTGTTCGGCTGCGAGGACGGCGCGCTGCTGTTCAAGAACGGCTCATTCACGAAGCTCACGGCGCCAGACGCGTTCGGCCGCATGGGGAACGCGTTCGCCGCAGACGACAGCCCGTTCGTCGTTGGCGACTACAAGAACGATCCAGACGCGGAAGGCTACCTTCTCAGCGCGGTGACGCTCATCGACACCGCAGCGGAGACGCTCACCGTCGCCGAGCTGCCGGAGAACGTGCGCTACACCTTCCGTGACGTCGTTCGCGGGCCCGAGGGCAACGCCTACATCCTGTCGGCTGACGGCGCGATCCACGTGCTCGACCCGAAGACCGGGAAGATCATCGACTCCTTCGACGTGATCGCCCCGTGGGAGGGCCCAGCGAACTGGCAGGACGCGCACCCCGCGATCGTCGCGGACGGCGACATCGCGTACGTCACTGAACCGGCTACGAAGTCGATTCACGCCGTCGACCTCGCGACCGGGAAGACGATTGCCTCGACGACGCTCGATGGCGTGCCGAACGAACTCGCGGTGGCAGTCGGTTAAGCACAATCCGCGAAGTCCGTGTCACTTTGGCCAGCATTCACCCGCCGTATGGCGGTCTGACTGGCCCAAAGTGACACGGACTTCGTGCGTTCAGCGGGAGGCCTACGCCGCTTCGACCGCGAAACGCAGCGTGAGCCCGATCGGCTGCCCCTGTGCGTCGAGCCTGCCAACAGTGCGGAGCCCCTCGAGCGTCGCCCGCTCTTCACCGATCTCCTCGATGACGGCCTCGAATAGCTCGAGCTGCCCAGGTGGGAGCGTCACCTGTGGCGGCGTCATGCCGTGCGGGATGTCCACGGAGAGCTCGGTCGCCGCAGGCAGCACCCCGAGCAGCACGCCGTCGCCCAGCCGCTCGGCTTCCCCGAAGTCGCCCGCGACCGGCCACGCGCAGCGCAGCGTCATCGGGGTCGCATCGGGGTCGCCCGTCGCCGACTCCAGATACTGGAACCACCACGGCCCGGTCACGTCTCCTCCCGCAGCGCGCACGGCCTCGAACACGCGCGCAAAACCAGCATCCGCCTCGCGAGTTCCGGCAGCCTCATGGGCCTCACGCTCCGCGTCCGTCGCCCCTTCGGCAGGCTCGGGCCATTCCGGCAGATCCAGGTAGGCGAAGCGCTGCGGCCCAACCTGCTCCCGTCGCACCTCGGCGGTGCTTCCCTGCTCGAGTAACCATTCGGCGGCTGCCAGTGCAGCGTCCTGCGCCTCGCGCTCCGTAAGCAGCCGCTCGCGCTCCCTCGCCAACGTCCCAAGGGGGTCGCCCGCGGTGAGGGCCTCGGAAACGACGGCGAGCGGCAAGTCCGCCGCTCGCAGCACCCCGATGAGCCCGGCGGCCCGGAGCTGACCGAACGCGTAGCCACGGTAGCCGCTGCGCGGATCCACCGCCGCGGGGCTCAGTATCCCCTTCGAGTCGTAGTGCCGAAGCGCCTTCGGAGTGAGGCCGGTGAGCGCGGCGAATTCGCCGATTGTCATCATGGGAAGTTCCTCGTTTCTGCGGCCGGCGGCCGCTCACCTCTAGCGTGGGCGTTCCCCCAGGGGCAGGGTCAAGCGGGCCGCGGATACCGCAGCGGGGTCGGCTTTTCGGGGCGTTTCTAGGCTCGCGGCGCGAGCCGCCTCGCCGCGAGCACGACGAGCACGGCGAGCAGCACCATTGTTGTGACGTCGGCGGCGATGTAGACGTAGTGCCACGGCGACTGGCCTGGATCCGCACCGGCGAGCACGAGGTCGGTGCGCGCGTTGAGCGGGGGCCTGATGAGCAGGATCTTCGCGAGGTACACGAGCGCAACGGCGGCGAGCGCGCCGATCTGTGCACGGCTCGCACGCAGCGCGGGGGCAAGCCGCGGCCAGAGCGTGACGGCGGCGAGCGCGATGAGGATCGCGCCCTCCGCGACGTTCAGCGCGAAGAAGACGAGGCGCCCGATGCCGAGACCGAGAGGGATCGTGATTCCAGGCGCCTGGAACTTCAGCGGTGCCTCAATGAAGGAGATCGCGGCGACCATGCCGAACCACAGGACCGGGAGGATCAACCGCCAGGCCGGCAGGGATGTTCCGCGGGTTGAGGGTGCCATACGTTCCTTCCGTTGGTGATCTGTCGGTTCGCGGAGGCAGGGCAGTTAGTCGACGAGCGCACTCTCGGTTTGGTCAAGCTCGTCGCCGACCGCGTCGAGGAGCGCATCTGCCACCTCACGCTTTGAGCCTGCGACGGCAGCGACAATGTCGCCGTCGAAGTTGAGTACCCGCACATCGTTGTCCGCGGATTCGAAGCCCTCGCTCCACCCGACTGCGTTGACTGCGAGCAGGTCGACGCCCTTGCGTGCGAGCTTGCGCCTGCCCCGTTCGAGCAGCTCGTCTTCGCTGTCGACGGTCTCGGCCGCGAAGCCGACAATCACCTGGTCGTCTTGCCGGTCACGCACGAGGCTCACCAGAATGTCGGGGTTCTCAACGAGCGTGAGCGTCGGCGCGCCCCCGGTAAGGTCTTCCTTGCGCATCTTCTGGTCGGCGACGTCGGCTACCCGGTAGTCGGCGACGGCCGCGGCCATCACTACGACGCGCGCGCCCTTCGCTGCTGCGTGCGCTGTCGAGTCGAGCTCAGCGGTTGTGTTCACTGGCACGACGCGGATCGCGGGATCCCCCGTGACCTCAGCGAGCACGGCGCCGTCAATGTTCGCGGCGAGCAACACCACTTCTGCCCCGCGGTCCGCGGCCGCGGCCGCGATGGCAACGCCCTGCTTCCCGCTCGAACGGTTGCCGAGGTAGCGTACGGGGTCGATCGGTTCCCTGGTGCCACCCGCCGTCACGAGTACTCGCACGCCCGCGAGGTCGCCCTCCGCGCGTGCGGCGTGGTCGACGTTGCCGCCTGCTGGAGCGGGCTCGATTTCGGGGGCTTGCCCGGTGACGTCCGCCGCCCAGTCCCGGTCGGCGGTCGCGCCCGTCACCTCGGGGTGTGGCACGCCGGCGAGGCTGCTCACTCCGCCGCCAACGACTGCCGCCGGTTCGGCCGCGTCGACCTGATTATGTAGCCCGGTCGCCTCGGCAGCGGCATCAATGCCTGTGCCGCTGCCAGCACCCGCATCGCTGTCCGCGCGGCTGCCGGTGAGCCCGCCGAGCATCTCTTGGACCCTGGCGAAGATGTCCGCCGGCTCGCTCATGCGCCCTTGACCACTGTCATCGCCGGTGAGCCGGCCGCTCTCGGGGCCGACGAACGCGACGCCGCGCGAGCGGAGGATCGCAATGTTGTCCTGCGTCGCCGGGTGCTGCCACATCTCCGTGTGCATCGCGGGCGCAACGAGCACGGGTGCGCGGGTCGCGAGCAGCGTGGTGCCGAGCAGGTCGTCGGCGAGCCCCGCGGTCATCCGCGCGAGCGTGTTCGCCGTTGCTGGCGCGACGACCACGAGATCGGCGTTCTGCCCCAGGGCGACGTGGCGCACCTCGGGGACGTCGTCGTGCACCGACGTGGTCACCGGGTGCCGGCTGATCGCCTCCCAGGTGGGTTGTCCGACGAAGCGCAGCGCATCGGCGGTTGGCACGACGTGGACGTCGTGCCCGGCCTCGACGAGCAGGCGGGCGAGGGCGACAGCTTTGTATGCGGCGATTCCGCCGCTCACTCCGAGCACAATGTTCACGCCCCCATCTTTGCACGGCGACCGGAGAAGCTCCGCTCCCGCTGCCAAGGGCGAGGGTGGAGATATTTCTCCACCCAAAGATACGGCGCCTGCCCGAGGCGCAAACGCGCACTGGTTTCTAACGTTGGGAGTGTCAGAAAACGAATACCAGGGAGGTGACACCGTGAACGGTGTCTTCGAAATCGCGCTCGTAGTTGTCCTCGTCGGATACCTCATCTTCAAGCGTTTGGCCGGTCAACCGGCGCAGGGCAAGCGCATGCTGCTGCTGCCCATCATCTACGCCGTTGTTGGCGTCGGCCAGAGCTGGCAGGTGTTCACCAGCCCGACCGCGATCGAGTTCCTCGGGCTCACCGCCGTTGTGAGTGTCGGGATGGGGCTCATTCGCGGCGCGAGTGTCCGCGTCTACGAAGCGAACGGGCTCGTGCACATGCGCTACACGGCGGTGACCGTAGCGCTGTGGGTCGTCACCTTCGCCGCGAAGTTCGGCATCGGATACCTGCTCGGGACGCTCGACGCCACAGCGGAACACGCAGTCACCACTGGTCCGATGCTCACCCTGGGTGTCAGCATGCTCGCGGAGGGCATCATCGTGCTGGCGAAGGCGCTGCGGGTTCCCGGCCAGATCATCTGGGATCGCGGCAAGGATGGCGCGGAGCATCGCGCGTCACCGTTTCTCGACAATATGAAGCAGCAGCGCCTCGAGCAGCACGGCGGCATGCCGGGCGAGGCTGGCACGATCGGTGAGATGAGGTGAAGAATGGGGGCATGGTGGCGGACTCAAGCGCGGCGGATCGGATCATCCGCCCGGCAACGATGGTGCTGTTTGTTCTGCTCATCGTGGCGCAGCTCTTCGTGCTCCCTCCCCAGTCGATCCAGGTGTTTACGTGGGCGGTCACGCTCGCTGCTGTCGCCCTCCTCATGGTCACGGGAACCGCGGCAAAGCTCACGCAGCGCGCATGGGATTTCCATGGCTTCTGGCCGCTCGCGGCGTTCGCAGCCGTGAGCGGCGTCGTCTTTGCCCTCCCACCCGGCGGCCTCGCGGTCGCGCTCGCATACTTCGCGTCGAACCGCGCAGGCGAGCGTCTCACCTCCCGGCGGCACGCACTCGCGGTTGCTGTCATCGGAACCGTCGTCGCGACGCTGAGCGCCTGGCTGTTGCCAGCGTTCGGGCTCATCGACGGCTTCATCCCGTGGTGGGTTGGCTTGACCGTTGGGCTGCCGGTGTATGCCGGTATCGCCCGACAGGATCGCACGAACGCGCTCGCCGCTGCGCGCGAGGCCGCCGCGCAAAGCCAAAGGGCGGCAGCCTCGGAAGCCCGAGCGGCAGCTCTCGAGGAGCGGGGCCGTATCGCTCGAGAGATTCACGACGTGCTTGGCCATTCCCTCACCGGCATTGCCATGCAGCTCGACATGGCGGACGCGCTTCACGCATCCGATCGAGATGATGAGGCGAACGGCGCCGTGCTGCGCGCGCGTGGCATGGCCGTCAGCGGCATGGCGGAAACGCGCCGGGCGATTCATGCGCTCCGCGAGGACACGCTCCCACTCCCCACCACGATCGAGGGTCTCGCAACGGCATCGCTCGCCGACTTTGCGCTCACCGGCGACCCTCAACCGTTGAGCGTCGAGATGGCGCAGGCAATCATTCGCACCGCGCAGGAGTCGCTCACAAACATCCGCCGCCACGCTCCGGGCGCCGCAGCTCAGCTCACGCTCGCATACGAGCCTGACCGCGTACGCCTCACCGTCGCCGACACACCAGCCCACGGCGGGGCGGCACCAGCTGTCGCGGCTGGCGAGGGCTCGGGCATGGGCCTCATCGGGATGCGAGAGCGTGCGGCGCTGCTCGGCGGTACGCTGAGCACCGGACCGGGGCCGCATGGAATCGGATGGATCGTGACACTGGAGCTGCCCCTATGAGCGAGACACGTCTCCTTATCGTCGACGATCAAACAGCTATCCGCGACGCCCTCGCTGTGATGCTCGACCTTGATCCGGCGGTGAGCGTCGTTGGGACGGCGGCAACGGGCGAGGAGTCCCTGGCGCAGGCTGCGGCGCTCTCCCCCGATGTCGTACTCATGGATCTGAACATGCCTGGCATGGGAGGTGTTGCCGCTACCGCTGCGCTCACCGCCGAGCATCCGGGCCTCGCCGTCGTCGTGCTCACCAGCTTTGAAGACGACGCCTCCATCCTCAGTGCGCTGCAGGCTGGGGCGCGCGGGTATCTCACGAAAGATGCGGACAGAGGGGTCATCCTCCAAGCGGTTCAGAGCGCAAAAGCGGGTAACGCTGTGCTCGATCCGGGGGTGCAGTTGCGCCTGCTCGCGCTCGCGTCGCGCCGTCCGATGGTCCCGGCGCCCGCTCCGGTGCAGCTGACCTCGCGGGAGCGAGAGATCCTCGACCTCATCGGCCAGGGGCTACGCAACGGCGACATTGCGGCCGCCCTCAGCATCTCTGAGGCCACCGTGAAGACGCACATCAACAATCTCTTCACCAAAGCTGATCTCCACTCCCGAGCCGACGCAGTGCGGCTCGCGCTTGCGCTCGCTGGCCCCGCCGAATAGGCACGCTCGCCGAGCGCCGCCGCGGCACGGGTGAACGTCCCGGCTGCCGTGCGATCCGCCGCTACGCGAGGCCGGCTACCCCCGCGACGACGATTGCCACTGCTGCGACGACGAGCGAGAGTGCGAGCACCGCCGCCCCTGCCCAGATGAGCCCAACGAGCGGGCCCGGCTTGCTCGCGTGCGGCCCGAGCACGCTGAGGAAGAAGCCTGCGGGGAGCAGAATGGCACTGGCGAGCACCCCGACGCCCGACCACTGCAGCGTGGCATTCACGCCGACGGCATCGAGCAACAGCAATACGGTCAGGCCAAGGATAACGAGCACCCCAGCGTGGGCGTGCCCGGCCCGGAAAAAGGAGCGCTGCAAATCGGTAAAGCCTGAGCTGCGGCGCAGTGTTCGCAGCAGGAAGGCGCCACCAGATTCGATGCCGACAATGGTCAGCAGCGTCACGCCCGAGACGATTGCGATCGTTGGACTCATACCTACCTCAATTAGGTAGTTGCGGTATCCAATTATCGGATACCGCTACTATCTAAGTCAAGGAGCCAACGTGGCGCCGCGACAGGAGGCACGCGCATGCAAATCTCAGAACTGGCAGAGGTAACTGGCGTGCCCCTGCCGACCGTGAAGTTCTACATCAGGGAGGGGCTACTGCCCAAGGGCACACCGGTGTCTGCAACCAGGGCCGAGTACGGCGAGGGCCACAGCGACCGACTCCGCGTGATCAGCGCGCTCGCATCCGTCCCCGGCCTACCCATCGCACGCATGCGCGAGATCCTCGCCATCATCGACAACTGGGACGACTACGGCGTCATCGAGGCAATGGGGCACGCAGTGGCAGCCCTGCCCCCATACGCCGCACCGTCGGACGCACGCCGTGGCCGAGAAGACGGAGCATCGCCCGAAGGCCCCCCACCTCCGCAGCTCACATACGCGCGGGAAGCGGTCGCAGCGCTCGGACTCACCTTCGACCCTGAGTACCCAGCGACGCGGCAGCTCGATGACGCGATCACCGCCGTGCTCGGTGCGGGGCTTGCGTGGACGCCAGACACCGCGGCCCGCTACGGTGCTTCACTGCGGCAGCTCGCCGAAAACGAGGTCACCCCCGTCCCCAGCATGACGGCGCGTCAGTCCATCGAATACGCCGTTCTCGGCACAACCCTGTTCGAGCCCGTGATCCTCGCCATTCGCCGGCTCCTGCATCGCCACTTTGCTGAGACCGCCGTTGAAGCTCCCTCGCAGGCACCGCGGGCGACCGAGTGACAGTGCTGGCCGGCAACTGACGACACGGAACCGGCGCGGGTGAACGCCCCGGCTCCCCGCTCCCGAACAGGCAGCCCCACCGCGCGCACCGCCGATACACTTGGATCCATGTGTACGGTCGTGATCGAGGTTCCCTCAGACGATTCAATACCCACCCGCGTGCTCGCCGTGCGTGACGAGGACCCGAATCGCCCTTGGGATCCGCCAGGTGAGTGGTGGCCAGACGAGCACCCTGGAACGCTCGGAGTGCGCGACCGCCGCGCAAACGGCGCGTGGCTCGCGTTCTCCCCCGCGGCGGGCAAGCTCTCGGTCATCGTGAACCGGGCTGCCGAAATGGCCGAACCAGCTGGCGGCTTCAGCTCGCGCGGCGGGCTCGTGCTTGCCTCGGTTACCGGCGGCACACTCACCGATCCCCCGACCTCCGCGCCGTTCTCCCTCGTCGAGGTCGTCGGGTCGCGCGCGACCGTCACCGCTTGGGACGGTGTCGCGCTCCGCCGGGAGGAGCTCACCCCCGGGGTACACATGCTCGCCCATCACGACGTCGATGACCCCCGCACGGAGCGGATCGAGCGCTGGCTTCCGGAGTTCAGGGAGCTTGCAGGCGCGGCAGCGAACGAATGGCAAGCCAAGTGGCTCGGGCTACTCGGGCGCACGTCCGAGCTGGGCACAACAGACGACCGCGCGATCGTGCGAGACAATCGGCCGCTCGGTTACCCGACCCTGTCGCTCCTCACCTGCGTCGCCGACGTATCGGATGCCGCAGTTGATCTCGAGTGGGCTGAGCTCACCGAGCCAGGCCGCTGGGGCAGCCCGAGCTTCGTCACGGCCTAACGCGATGTCGCCGCCGAGCGGCAACCGCGCAGATCGGGCGGGGAGCGTGATGCTCAGGCGCGCTCGAGCAGCACTGCGACCTCGAGGTGCCCCGTGTGCGGGAACATGTCGAACAGCCGCGCCTCCCGCACCCGAAGCGACGGCATGAGGGCGAGGTCGCGTGCGAGGCTCTCGGGGTTGCAGCTCGAATAGATCACGTGGCGGATCCCCGAACGCTCGATCCACCCGGCAAGCGTCTCACCGATCCCCCCGCCGCGGCGGGTTCACCACAACGAGCTCTGGCAGCTCCGCTGGGGCTGCGGCGAGCGCGAACTCGGTCGCGTCGCCCGCGAGGAAGCGCGCGGGGATGCCAGCCTCGTTCGCGCTGCGCTCGGCCGAGAAGATCGCCTGCTCGCTGAGCTCGACGCCGAGCACATCGCGTGCGGTCCCGGAAGCTGATCTCGCGGTGAAGAGCGCGAAACCGCCGACGCCGCAGTAGAGGTCCCAGAGCGAGGCGGGGTTCGCGCGATCCACCCAGGCAGCTGCCTGCTCGTAGAGCGCGAGCGCAACGGCGGTGTTCGTCTGGAAGAAGCTCTGCGGGCGCAGGTACAGGGTGATGGGTTCGAGCCCCTCGCCGAGCTCCATCGCGAGCGCCTCGCCAACGAGCGGCTCCTCGCGCTCCCCCTCGAGCACTGCTTTGTGCTCAGGGAGCAGGTTTACGGAGAGGACGGCCGCCTGCGGGAGCAGCTCGCGAAGGTCGTCGACACGGCGGCGGATCGCGGCAAGCCCCTCCTCGCTGCGCACAACGAAGCGCACCATGAGCTCGCCGGCGGGGCTCACGGTCACGTGCACATACTTCAGTTCGCCGGCGCGCTTCGGCACCGAGTATGGCGCGATGCGGAGATCGTTGACGAAGCTCGCGAGCAGCGGGATGACCCGGTGGATCTCTGGCTCGTGGATGAGGCAGTCGGTGAGGTCGACGCCCTCGCCGCCGCGGTCGAGGATCCCGAGCGTCACGGCTCCAGCGACCCCGCCGACGGCGAGCTTGGCGCGGTTGCGGAAGCCCGCGACGCCCCCAGCCACTGGCGGCAGCCACGCGGCGGCGGCAACGCCGGGCAACAGCTCCGCGCAGCGCTGCTGCTTCGCCTGAAGCTGGGCGTCGATCGGGGTCTCGATGAATGTGCACGAGCGGCACAGCCCCGCAGCGAAGTAGCGGCAGTGCGGTGGTGCTGGAGAAGTGTTCACTGCCGACACCATCATTTAGGCGGTGAGGCCGAGCCCGTCCATGCGGCGAATGTGGTCGGCGATGAGCTCGGTGAACACCGGCTCAACCTCGCTCTCGACGAACTCGCGCTTCTCGCTGAGGTTCAGCACAGCGCGCGACACGAGCAGGGTGTCACCGACGAGCCTGCGCCCCCAGAGGGCGAGCCAGCTCGACAGCTTCGGGTCCTCTTCGAGGGCTTGTTCGAGCAACCCCTTGAGCGCAGCGCGCCCCTCGCCGCCCGTGAGTACTGCGATCACCTCTGCGCGATAGGAGTCTTTCAGGCCGCCAGCGAGGCTCGCGAAGAAGTCGTCGAAGAGGCCACCGACGAGGTAGAGGGACAGCACGTGCTGGTGCCAGTCTTCGGTGTCGATGCGCTCGACGTAGTCGTCGATCACCTGCGTGAAGGGGCGCATCACCACGTGCGGCTCGGCGCCGCGGCGGCGGATCTCGTCTGCGAGGCGCTGCTGCTTCGAGAGCGTTTCGCCGGCGACGCGGGCGAGCGTCTCCTTCGCTTCGAGCGTCGCGGCGCCGGAGACAGCACGCGTCGCCGCCTCATACAGTTCGAGCTGCAGGTAGGCGGTCAAACCGAGGAACGTCATGATCCCTGGGGCAAATTCGGCGAGGTCAACGCGCTCTGTCGCGGTATCACTCGCGTGGGACAGCGACGCTTGTGACGGCGCCTGTTTCTTGCGCAGTCCCCGGATCCAGTCAAACACGTTGCTTAGCTTACCTCCGCAAGCGCGTATCGCGGGAATACCCTGGCGCCATAGTGAGAACACAGTGAGAATCACGCAGTTGTCGCCTTGCCCCATAGACTAAGGAGACACGTATTTTTCTTCGTTGCCGTTGGAGCACGAAGGCTGCGCCCTGTAGTGACGCGCAGCAATGCACAATCGAACACAGAACAGGACCAGGCGTGACCACATTTATCGAACTCGGTATCGACCAAGACATGGTTGATCAGCTCGCACACAAGGGCATCACCGAGGCTTTCCCCATCCAGGAACAGACCATCCCCCTCGCGCTCACCGGCCAGGACATCATTGGCCAGGCGAAGACGGGAACGGGCAAGACCTTCGGCTTCGGCCTGCCGCTCTTGCAGCGCATCGGCGCAAACCCAGAGCCGGGCGTCCAGGCGCTCGTCGTCGTGCCGACCCGCGAGCTCGCCATGCAGGTCTTTGAGGACCTCGAGCTCGCAGCGAAGGGTCGCGCCGCAACCGTCGTCCCCATTTACGGCGGTAAGGCGTACGAGGGTCAGATCGAGCAGCTCAAGGCCGGCGCGCAGATCGTCGTCGGTACCCCTGGCCGACTCCTCGATCTCGCGAGCCAGCGCGTGCTGGATCTCGGCAACGTCCGCGAGATGGTGCTCGACGAGGCAGACAAGATGCTCGACCTCGGCTTCCTCGCCGACATTGAGAAGCTCTTCTCGAAGACCCCGGCGAGCCGCCACACGATGCTCTTCTCGGCGACCATGCCTGGCATCATCGTGTCGCTCGCGCGCCGCTTCATGTCGAACCCGATCCACATCCGCGCGACCGACCCGGACGAGGGCGCAGCGCAGGCGAACATCGAGCACATCATTTACCGTGCGCACTCGCTCGACAAGGACGAGGTCATTGGCCGCATCCTGCAGGCGGAGGGCCGCGGCAAGACCGTGATCTTCATGCGCACCAAGCGCGCGGCAGCTCGCCTCCAGGAAGAGCTCACCGACCGCGGCTACGACGCAGCAGCCGTGCACGGCGACCTCGGCCAGGATCAGCGTGAGCGCGCAATGGCGTCGTTCAAGACGGGCAAGAAGGACGTGCTCATCGCGACCGAGGTTGCGGCGCGCGGCATCGACGTTGATGACGTCACCCACGTCATCAACCACACCGTGCCAGACGACGACAAGGCGTACCTGCACCGCGTCGGCCGCACCGGCCGCGCTGGCCGCACCGGCATCGCCGTGACATTCGTCGACTGGGACGACATGCACAAGTGGGCGCTCATCAACAAGGCGCTCGACTTCGGCATCCCCGAGCCCGTCGAGACGTACTCGTCTTCGCCGCACCTGTTCACCGACCTGAACATCCCCGAGGGCACGAAGGGCCGCCTGAAGGCGACCCCCAGTGAAGGATCCAGCACCCCGCGGCGAGCGCAGCGGAGACCGCAGCCGTAGCCGCACCTCTGGCGGACGCTCTGGCGGATCGCGCACTGCTTCGGGTTCGGGCGCGGCCGCTAGCACGGACGGCAGTTCTGAGGGCGGCGAGACCCGCACAGGCGAGCGCACGCGCCGCCGCACCCGCAGCGCGAACCCGCAGGGTCAGGGCCGCCACGAGTCGCACGGCCACGAGCAGCACGGACACGATGCCGAGGGTGGCAGTGAGCCTGGCGCACCGGCAGCGGCCACCGTTCAGGACGGGGAGGCGGCTCCGCGTCGTCGCCGCCGTCGCGGCGGCCGCGGTCGCGGCGCGGGCGCGGCGGGTGCTGAGGGCACGCAGCAGGCTGCCAGCGGCGGCGCTGCCGGCGAAGCCGCAGACGCTCCCGCAGCGTAAGCGTTCTGGCCGTTTGGCCTGAGACTGGACGGGGTTCGGTGGAAAAGCTCACTGCTTTCGACACCGGGCCCCGTTTTCTGTGGCGGGGTTCACCCGCGTGGGTGTGCCGCGACGGGTGAGCGCCGCTAGCGCGGCACGGCTACCTGCTCACGCAGCAGCGCGACCGTCTCAGCCGGTGTCGTGAGTTCCCCGAGCCTGTTGGGCTTGCCTGCACCGTGGTAGTCGCTTGACCCGGTCACCAGTAATCCCAGCTCTGCGGTGACCGCGCGCAGCGGCGGAAGCCAATCCTCACGGTTCTCTGGGTGCTCAAGCTCAATGCCGCCGAGTCCGGCAGCCGCGAACTCTCGCACGGCCTCGGGCGGCGTTGGGGTGCGCTGCCGTTCGGCGACCGGGTGCGCCAGCACGGGCACTCCCCCGGCATCGCGCACGAGCCTAATCGCGTCGAGCGTTTCGAGCGCGTAGGTGGGGACGTAGTATTCCGAACGCGGGTGCAGCACCTCGGTGAACGCCGCGGACCGATCCGGGAAGTACCCCCCGGCGACAAGGGCGTCCGCGATGTGCGGGCGGCCGACGGAAATCGTCTCGGATTCGCCGACGACGAGCTCCCAGGTGATGGCGTAGTCGGCCGCGAGGAGATCCACCATCTGGCGCGCGCGACCGAAGCGGGAATCCCGCACGCGCACGAGGGCACTCATGAGTTCACCTGCTGCGGGGTCGATGCCGTAGCCAAGGAGGTGACGCGACTTCCAGTTGTGTTTCGTCGTGAGCTCGATGCCAGGCAAGAAGTCGATGCCGTGGGTTCTCGCCGTGTCCCGAGCTTCCTCCCACCCCTCGACCGTGTCGTGGTCGGTGAGCGCGAACCCTGCAAGCCCCAACGCTGCGGCCTCATCGGCGATTGCGCCCGGTCTCGTTGTGCCGTCCGAGTGGACCGAGTGGGTGTGGAGGTCGTAGCCCGGGCTCCCTGTCATTCTCACAGTCTATGCGTGGCTGCGTCACCGCGGTGGCGCCACCTTGGCCCCTGCCACACGCGCCCAGCAGAAGGTGGGACAATGGCACAATGACCGAAAACGCGAATGCAACCCACGAGGCGGAAATCGACAACTCGAACCGGAGCACAACTCCGCAGTCCGATACGTTTCTGAACTTTATTTCGTCGAGCTGGGCAGACCGGGTCGACGAGCTCCCAGCAGAACTTCCCGTTGCGAAGTTCGCGGCGGATCGGCGCGCGGCGCTCGCCGCGCTCTTCGCCGACAAGCGCCTGGTGATCGCGGCTGGCGCCCTCAAGCAGCGCTCGAATGACACGTTCTACCCGTACCGCCCGCACAGCGCGTTCGCGCACCTCACCGGCTGGGGTTCGGAGTCGGAGCCAGGGGCGATCCTCGTGATCGAGGCGTCGGGCGAGACGACCCTCTTCTTCCGGGAACGGGCGGGACGCGACTCCGACGAGTTCTTCGCGAACCCGGAAATTGGCGAGTTCTGGATCGGGCCACGCCCGTCACTCGCGCAGGTTTCCGCGCTGCTCGGCGTGCAGGCAAAGCACCTCGCCGAGTTCGCCGCGCACGACGATGACCTCACGCTCGATGACGCTGATCTCGCCCGCGCCGCCTCAGAGCTGCGGCTCGTGAAGGACGCGTACGAGCTGGCCGAGATGCAGCACGCCGTCGACGCCACCCAGCGCGGCTTCGATGAGGTTCTCGCCTCGCTTGGCGATGCAAGCGCGCACCCCCGCGGTGAGCGGATCGTCGAGGGCGTGTTCAACCAGCGGGCGCGTCTCGACGGCAACGAGGTTGGGTACGAGACCATCGCGGCTGCCGGCGACCACGCGTGCACGCTCCACTGGATCCGCAACGACGGTCCCGTGCACGAGGGAGACCTGCTGCTCCTCGATGCCGGCGTCGAGCTCGACAGCCTGTACACCGCTGACATCACCCGCACTGTCCCGATCTCGGGGACCTTCAGCGAGACGCAGCGCCGCGTCTACGAGACCGTGCTCGAGGCTGCTGATGCCGCGCGCGCCATCGTGAAGCCCGGTATCCGCTTCAGCGACGTGCACGACGCGGCGATGACCGTGATCGAGCGCGCGACGCGCGAGTGGGGGTTCCTCCCCGAGTCAGACGGCACGCCCTACCACCGGCGCTACATGGTGCACGGCACCAGCCACCACCTCGGCCTCGACGTGCACGACTGCGCGCAGGCGCGGCGCGAAATGTACATGGAAGGCATCCTTGAGCCCGGCATGGTCTTCACGATCGAGCCAGGCCTGTACTTCCAGCCTGACGACCTCACGGTGCCCGCGGAGTTCCGCGGCATCGGCGTCCGCATCGAAGACGACATCGTCGTCACCGAGGACGGGTGCGTGAACCTCTCGGCAAACATCCCGCGCACCGCCGACGACGTCGAGCAGTGGGTGCGGGGAGCACGTCAGGCATAACACTGAAGCGGCGGGGTGGTGTTGAGCGTTCTCGCTCAACACCACCCCGCCGCCTGTATGCGCTGGGTTACTCCTGCGGGGTGCCGGTGAGCACGCGGCGCGCCTCGTGGAGGAGTTCCGCCTCCGTGACAAGGTCGTAGCGGGTCGCAACCATCTGCATCACCGACGAGAAGTCTCGCCGGTTGCGGTTCATCGCGTAGGAGAGCAGCCCAAAGAGCATGCCGAAGCCGGCGCCGATCACGACGGCCGACAGGAAGACTCCGCCGATTCCTGCGTTGTCCGGCTGGAAAATAAACAGGAGCAGGCCGAGGAACAGGCCAAGGTATGCACCGGAGAGTGCGCCCATCCAGGCGATCTTGCCGTAGCTCAGCCGCCCGGTCACTCGCTCGACGCTTCGCAGGTCGTTGCCGAGGATGGATACGCGCTGCACGGGGAAGCCGCTGCGGGCGAGCACGTCGACGGCGTGCTTCGCGTCTTCGTAGCGGTCGTAGGTCGATACGATCTCGCCCTTGGGGATCTCAGGCTGAATGGGCCTGCGCGAGTTGGGGAAGCCGGGGGTGCTCATGGCTTGATTCTTCCACAGGGACTCCAAAGTTGCGTGTATTGAGCTGAGTTCGCTGATTGCCGCGCTGCGCGCGATCCCCGGCGGTGTGGTTCCCGGCGCGAGCGCCAGGCTCGCACCGCTACTTCGCCGCGACGGATCTTCGGCGAGTCTCGCGGTTACTCAGGCGTTCAGCCGCCACTGGCGGTAGCGTAGAGGGGTGAGCAGTTCGCGGGTCTTCGTCGGCCGCCTTGCCGGTCGAGGTGTGTTTGATCCCGTCGGAGATCAGATCGGCAGAGTTCGCGATGTCCTCGTCGTGTATCGGGCCGAGGCCGCGCCGCGCGTCGTTGGGCTGATCGTCGAGATCCCTGGCAAGCGCCGCGTGTTCGTCCCGATCAGTAGGGTGACCTCGATCGCGTCGGGCCAGGTCATCACGACGGGACTCATCAACATTCGTCGGTTCGAGCAACGCCGCGGCGAAACCCGCATGATTGCCGAAATGATTGGCATGCGGGTCGACCTCGCACCCGAACACACCGCCCCCGACCCAGCAGCGCAGGCCACGGCCGTGCGCGCGACCGTTGAGGACGCCGCCATCGAGCGCAACCGCGCCGGTGAGTGGGTCGTTTCCGAGTTGTTCGTGCGCACCCCGAAGACGGGCTCCGGCTTCGGCCGCGGGCCGGCGCGGACCGTGCGCTGGTCCGAGGTCGAACGCCCGAGCGAAGACGGTGGCCCGCAATCAGCGGAGCTGCTCGTCCAAACACTCGTGGATCTCAAACCTGCTGACCTCGCGGCGACGCTGCTCGAGCTCCCGAAGGCTCGCATGAGCCCGGTGCTCGAAGAACTCGCCGACGATCGCGTCGCCGACGCGCTCGAGGAAATGAGCGAGACGGATCAGATTGCGATCCTCGCGCTCCTGCCTTCCGGCCGCACCGCGGATGTCCTCGACCGGATGGAGCCCGACGACGCCGCGGACCTCATCTCCGCGCTCCCCGCAGCTCGCGGCGCCGAGCTCCTCGAGCTCATGGAACCGGAAGAGGCAGAAGATGTTCGCCGCCTCCTCGAGTACGAGTTCGACACTGCGGGTGGCCTCATGAGCCCGACGCCCATCATTCTCGCAGCGGAGTCGAGCGTCGCCGAGGGGCTCGCAATGATCCGGCGGGCCGAGATCCCCCCGGCTATGGCGTCCGCGGTGTACGTCACCCATCCACCGTACGAGACGCCGAGCGGCGAATACCTTGGCATGGTGCACTTCCAGCGCATGCTGCGTTTCCCGCCGCACGAACGTCTCAGCGCGTTGCTCGACGCCGAGATTGAGGCCGTGCCGGCGACAGCGAGCGCGGCTGAGGTCTCGCGCAGGCTCGCAAGCTATGACCTCGTAGCACTCCCCGTCGTCGACGATCAGCAACGCCTTGTCGGTGTCGTGACCGTCGACGATGTTCTTGACCATCTGCTCCCTGCGGACTGGCGCCACGCTGACACCGAAGGGTCAACGCGATGAGTCCCCTGAAGCGCCGGCCAGACTTTGGGGCCCCTCTCGCCGGACGCTCCTCGCGCGGACCCGCAGGTTCGCGCGTCGGCGGCAACGAGCGTTTCGGCCGCTGGACGGAGGGTATCGCCCGCGGCATGGGCACGCCCTGGTTCCTGCTCGCGCTCACACTGTTCTGCGTGCTCTGGCTGCTGTGGAACACCCTCGGGCCGCAGCACCTGCGGTTCGACTCCCCGGCGCTCGGGTTCACCGCGCTCACGCTCATCCTGTCGCTGCAGGCCTCGTACGCAGCTCCGATGATCCTGCTCGCGCAAAACCGTCAGGACGACCGCGACCGGGTGCAAATCGAGCAGGACCGCAAGCAGGCAGAGCGCAATCTCGCCGACACGGAGTTCCTCGCGCGCGAGGTCGTCGCGCTGCGCCTGTCGCTCAAAGACCTCCCCGATCGAGACTTCGTGAGGCAGGAGCTCCGGGCGCTGCTCGCCGAGCTCGACCAGCAGGCAGCAGACGCACAGCTCGATGACGCGCAAAAGCACCCGAGGCAGGCGCAGCGCAGGCCGCAGAACGCCTCACCCGCTCCGCGTGAAGTCGGCCGCGATGACGACCATCCTGGCGACCACCCAGATGACACTCCAGACATCAATTCAGGCATCGCTCCCGAAATAGATTCAGACATGGATTCAGGCAAAGATTCAGACGGGGAGGAGCCCCAACGTGGCTGAGCACGACCGGACCGAGCTTGAGCAGCGCCTCTGGGACGCACTCGCGCTCGTCAACGATCCAGAGATCCACCGTCCGATCACAGAGCTTGGCATGGTCGGCGAGCTCAGCGTTGACCCATCGGGCGGCGCTGCCGTGCCGCTCAAACTCACCATCGCAGGCTGCCCAGCCGCACAGCGCATCGAGCGCGAGGTTCGGGAGGCAACGCTCGCCACCAACGGCATCACTGGGGCGCAAATTGACGTGAGCGTGATGAACCCGGCCGAGCGTCAAGCGTTTGTCGAAACCGTGCGCGGCCCGGCCAGGCCCGTCCAGTTCGGCCCCGACTCGCTTACCCGCGTCATCGCCGTCACGAGCGGCAAGGGCGGCGTAGGGAAGTCCTCCCTCACCGCGGCGCTCGCGGTCGCCCTCGCGAAGCAGGGGCTCTCGGTTGGGCTCGTCGACGCTGACGTCTTCGGCTTCTCGATCCCCGGCATCCTCGGGCTAAGCCGCGACGGTGTCACAGAACAGCCGACGCGCGTCGGCGAAATGATCCTCCCCCCGGAAACACACGGGGTGAAAGTGATATCCATCGGGATGTTCCTCGGCGACGCTGATCCTCGCTCTACCGCGGTCTCCTGGCGCGGCCCCATGCTGCACCGCACCATCGAACAGTTCCTCCGCGATGTTTGGTTCGGGGACCTGGACGTGCTGCTCCTCGACCTCCCACCAGGCACCGGAGACGTCGCGATCAGCGTCGGCCAGCTCCTCCCCCAGGCTGAAGTGCTCGTCGTCACCACACCCCAGGAGGCGGCGGCAGACGTCGCGGTGCGCAGCGCGCTCGTCGCCAGGCAGACGGGCCAGCGCGTGATCGGGGTCATCGAGAACATGGCCGGCCTTGCCCAGCCAGACGGTACCGTGCTCGAGCTCTTCGGCACGGGAGGCGGCGCCGCCGTCGTGGATCGCCTGAACTCGTCCGAGAGCGCCGCCGGCCAACAGCCCGTCCGCCTGCTCGGGAGCGTCCCGCTCAGCCCCACCTTCCGCGAGGGCGGCGATAGTGGCTCACCCGCCGTGCTCACGCAGCCGACAGACCCTGCGGCGGCCGTAATCATCAAGATCGCGGAGCAGATCGGCTCGCAGGGGCGCGGCCTCGCCGGCCGCTCACTCGGCGTCACGCCGAGAAGCTAGCTCACCCGGGCGTCTCGCACGCAGACAACCGGCAAACTGGCGCGGCTCCTAGGTCGCCTCGTCGTCGAAGCGAACGGCGATCGTGCCATCCTCAGCTATCCCCTGCCGCGCGCGGCGTGCTGCTTCGAGGTCCTCGATCCGCTGGCTTCGGTCGCTCAGACGCGCCTCCCGCTCATCCTCGACGAGCGCGTCGCGGATGATCCTGCGCGGGTCATACTGCCGAGGGTCGAGCTGTTTCCAGTCGACATCGTCGAATTCGGGGCCCATCTCGTCGCGCAGCCGATCCTTCGCACCATCGGCGGCGCGCTTCAGGGAGCGAATGAAATCGCCGAGCTTCTTCGCGTAGATCGGCAAACGGGTCGGGCCAATCACAAACATCGCGATTACCAAGATGATGATCATCTTTTCGAAGTTGAGGCCGCCCATTCCCTCATCGTAGCGAGAAGCGGCCCCCAATTTCGAACTCAGGGCCCCCCACGGGCCCTGGGTGAGCACTCTCACAGGATCAAGGGCCACAGCAACGGCGAGCCAATCGGTAGAATCCGTGGAATCGCCCTATCCTAAAGGCTGCAGGACAACGGAGGACAGAGGACACGTGAGCAAGCTCGAGCGCAACTGGCAGTACACGGAGCAGTATCCGAGTGAGACTGACACGCTCGTACGCGCGCGCCGCGTCTCCCTCGAACTCGGAATCGAGCCGGTCTCCCGAGCAGTATCCGCCGAGCTGTCAGCGCTTGCCGTGCTCTCCGGCGCGCGTGCCATCTGCGAGATCGGCACCGGAGTTGGTGTGAGCGGCCTGTCGCTGCTGCGCCACCGACCCGACGCGATCCTCACGTCGATCGAGATTGAGCCAGAATATTTGCGTGAGGCACGCTCGCTCTTCTCCGAGGCCGGGATCCCCGCCTCGCGGGCGCGGCTCGTCGAGGGCGATGCGCGACACGTCATGCCCCGCCTCAATCTTTCCGCGTACGACATCGTGCTGCTCGACGCCGAACAGTCCCAGCTGCTCGAGTATTTCGAGCACGCACTCGGCATCGTGCGCCCGGGCGGGGCGATCGTTGTTCCGAGCGCGCTCGGGCACGGCCGCGTCCCCGACCCTGCCTCGCGCGACGAGTCCACGCAGGCGCTTCGCGACCTGCTCGCTGTGGTCGCTGAGTCTGACGCAATCGCGCCAGCGCTCTCCCCGACCGGGGACGGCCTCCTCACGGTCGTGCGCCTCGGGGGCTAGCTAGCCCCCTCGCTCAACTCCGCGACCGGCCAGTCTCCGCGGTGTGCGTACTCCGCATCCCGCCCATCTGGCTCGCAGGCGAAAAAAAATGAGGGCCCCTCGGGGCCCTCATTTACG
Source organism: Leucobacter komagatae (assembly GCF_000834055.1). GTDB lineage: Bacteria > Actinomycetota > Actinomycetes > Actinomycetales > Microbacteriaceae > Leucobacter > Leucobacter komagatae_A. The sequence continues at coordinate 139,773 of NZ_JXSQ01000001.1, read as the reverse complement.
CGTGCGTGCTTCGGCTAGCCGCCGAGCACCCCCGCGAGCACATCGCGAAGCTCGGCAGCCTCCTCGTCATTGACTGACACCACCAGACGGCCACCGCCTTCCAGGGGAACACGGACCACGATAACGCGGCTCTCGCGAACCGCTTCCATTGGCCCGTCGCCGGTCCTGGGTTTCATTGCCGCCATGACGCCTCCTCGCATGTTTGGTCGTACACCTCCATTATCCCCCGAGAACCGGGGTCGCGGAAATTCTATGAACTTTTTATGCAATGGGAGGCCACATTTGGCCGGATTTGTGCGGAGCATCGGCGGTTGGCCACCGAGCAGGGCGCCATGCACTCGCCCGCCTGCCCTTGCCCGTGAGCACGCTGGGGTGCGCACCGCGGAGCGAGATCCCGGCCAACGGTCCCGCAGCGGGCAGCGACGACTGCCTCGGACAACTCGGGCGCGTCACCTGCAACCCCGTGTGCCCCCGCCCCTGAACCGCTGTGCGTCTTCTAAGGATTGGGCAGGGCCCTTCCCAGGCGTGCGGGCTCACCGACAGCAGCGGCCCGCAACGCACGGTGTGCGCTGCGGGCCGCAGCCAGTGCTCGGAGCTTAGCGCCCGAGGTGCCGCTCTGGCGAACCCAAGTACAGCTGCTGCGGGCGGCCAATCTTCGTCTGCGGATCGAGGCGAGCCTCGCGCCACTGTGCAATCCAGCCGGGAAGGCGCCCAATTGCGAACAGCACGGTGAACATGCGCGTGGGGAAGCCCATCGCCTTGTAAATGACGCCGGTGTAGAAATCGACGTTCGGGTAGAGCTTGCGCTCCTTGAAGTAGTCGTCCTCGAGCGCTATCTGCTCAAGCTCCTGCGCGAGCGCGAGCAGCGGATCGTTCACGCCGAGCTCTTCGAGCACCTTCGCTGCCGAGTCCTTCACGATGCGTGCGCGTGGATCGTAGTTCTTGTAGACGCGGTGCCCGAAGCCCATGAGCTTCACACCGTCTTCCTTGTTCTTGACCTTCTCGACGAACGTCTCAACGCTCTGACCCGAATCACGGATCTGCGCGAGCATGTCAAGGACTGCCTCGTTGGCACCGCCGTGCAGCGGCCCGGAAAGCGCGTTGATACCGGCAGAAACCGATGAGAACATGTTCGCCCCCGTGGAGCCAACAAGCCGAACGGTCGAGGTCGACGCGTTCTGCTCGTGGTCTGCGTGGAGGATGAGGAGCTTGTCGAGCGCGTCGACGAGCACCGGGTTCATCTCATAGGACTCTGCCTTGTTGCCGAAGTTCAGGCGGAGGAAGTTCTCAACGAAGCTGAGCTCGTTCTTCGGGTAGAGGAAGGCCTGGCCGATGGACTTCTTGTGCGAGTACGCCGCCAGCACGGGCAGCTTCGCGAGCAACCGGATCGTGTTCACCTCAACGAACTCGGGAACCGCGGTGTCCAGCGAGTCTTCGTAGTACGTCGACATTGTCTGCAGCCCACCGGAAAGCATCGCCATCGGGTGCGCGGTGTGCGGCACTGCCTCGAAGTAGTAGCGCATGTCTTCGTGCAGGAGCGTGTGTCGACGGATTTCGTTGTCGAAGTTGGCGAGCTCATCGGCGGTGGGAAGCACGCCGTAGATGAGCAGATACGCAACCTCGAGGAAGGTCGACGCCTGAGCGAGCTCGTCGATGGGATATCCGCGGTACCGCAGGATCCCTGCTTCGCCGTCGATGTAGGTAATCTCCGACTTCGTGGAAGCCGTGTTCACAAATCCGTAGTCAAGCGCGGTGTAGCCGCTCTGCTTGGTGAGCGAGCTCACGTCGATCGCGTCAGGCCCGTCAACCGATGGGATGATCGGGAACTCAGCGGAACCTCCGGGAAAGCTCAGCTTGGCGGTGGCCTGAGCCGCAGGTGTATCAGTCACGTCATCTCCTCGTGAGGTCCGTTCGAGCACGCCAAAGGTGTGTGGCAGCCGTCATTTTCACTTTACCTGCAAACTGAGGAATCACGAACCAGTTGGCGAAATCATGCCGGTATCTGACAGAAAGTACTTCGACATCAAACAAAATTCGCGTGTTTTGATGCGTGATCCCCGGCGTGTCACCCACGCATCCGGAGCCGCGTGAACGCGGCTTCGGTTAGTTGGCCTGCGGCGGAAGTGCGGCGATGATCGGGTGGTCAAAGTCGTAGACGCCCACCTTCGCTGCCCCACCTGGGGACCCAATCTCGTCGAAGAACTCCACATTCGCCTTGTAGTACTCCGACCACTCGCCGGGGAGGTCGTCCTCGTAGTAGATCGCCTCAACGGGACACACCGGCTCGCACGCACCACAGTCAACGCACTCATCCGGGTGGATATAGAGCATCCGATCGCCCTCGTAGATGCAGTCGACTGGGCACTCGTCAACACAGGCGCGGTCCTTCAGGTCCACGCACGGAAGCGCAATCACGTAGGTCACTGTGCCCGCCTTTCACTCGGCCATTCCAATGTGTCCATCCTATCGGCGACGTTGCCAGTTTCCCTGAGGCGCGACCGCGCGCCAGCACCGCCGTCCCTTGCCATACGCATTTCGGTGCCCTAAAGTTCCAAAGTGAATGATCGATGCGCAAACACGCCTCACCTGTTCCGCTTCCTCCGAGCTACGACGACATTGGGGTCTTCGATGGACACACATGCAGACGCAACGGACTTCGCAAGCAACCTTCCTTCCACGCTGACGTTGGCTTGGCAGCGCCGACTCGAGTCCAACCCTGACGCTCCGTGCATCACCTATTTCGACCGCACGCTCACGGCTCGCGAGGTCGATGACGTGAGTTGCGCAATGGCAGCTGCGCTCTCGGCGCGCGGCGTCTCCGTTGGCGACCGCGTCGCGATCTCCCTGCAGAACATCCCTCACTTCCCCATCGCCATGCTCGCCATTTGGCGAATCGGCGGGATCGTCGTGCCGGTCAACCCGATGTATCGTGGCCGCGAGCTGCACACCGTGCTCGCCTCCTCCGGCGCGGTCGGACTCATCTGCGCCCCCGAGGCCGTCGAGGTTGCCGTAGCAGCAGCACCAGACACGGAGCTGCGCTGGGTGTTCACGGCAGACGATCAGCAGTTTCAGAGCGAGAACGACCCGCGTGTCTTCCCCGGCGGCGCGGCTACCCAGCCTGGTGCGACGGATGCTTCGCTCCCCTTTGCGCTCGCACCGATGGCAGCTGAACTTGAGCGCTTTGCTGGCGAGCGGCCCGAACCAGCTGTGTGCGAGGCATCCGACACCGCAATGCTCAGCTACACCTCTGGAACCACAGGCCCACCGAAGGGCGCCGAGGCGACGCACCGCTCGCTATTGCTCGTTGCCTTCAACTTCGTCGACTGGGCCGGGCTCGGCCCAGATGACCGAATCCTCGCGCTCGCGCCGCTATTTCATATCACCGGCTCGGTCATCATCGGCATCGGCACGCTGGTCTCCCAGAGCAGCCTCGTCTTCCTCAATAGGCCCCGACCAGACGTCGCGCTTGAAGCGTTGAGCCGACATGCGATCACTGTTGCGATCGCCCCGATCACGATGTACACCGCACTGTTCGAGCTCCCCAATGCCACGAGAGCAGATTTCGCCTCCGTCAGGCAGCTATTCACCGGCGGCGCGCCGGTGCCTCCGGCGAAGCTTGATGCGTTCGAAGAGCGTTTCGGTCACTACATCCTGAACGGGTACGGTCTCACTGAGTCCAACGCCGGGATCATTGGTGTTTCCCTCGGCGAGCGCGCCCCGGTGCACGAGCGACGGGCACGCTCTCAGTCGGCAAGGCAATGGCTGGCATCTCGCTCAGAGTGCTCGACACGGACGGCAACGAGCTCCCAGCAGGAAGCCCGGGGGAACTGGAGCTCTCGGGCGAGCAGCTTGCGAGTGGTTACTGGCGAGAACCAGAAGCCACCGCAGCAACCTTCCCAGGCGGTCGCCTCCTCACGGGCGACGTGGCGATCGTGGACGAGGACGGCTGGGTCTACCTCATCGACAGGATCAAGGATCAGATCAACAGTTCGGGATACAAGGTCTGGCCGCGAGAGGTTGAAGACGTCCTCTACGAGCATCCTGCTGTTCGAGAGGTCGCTGTTGTCGGCGAACGAGATGACTACCGCGGCGAGGCTGTTGTTGCCTACGTCTCGCTGCGCTCAAATGCGACAGCGTCGCAAGACGACCTCATTGCGTTCGCTCGCGAGCGACTCGCGGTCTACAAGAGCCCACGCAGAGTCGAGTTCCTCGATGACCTCCCAAAGACCCTCACTGGCAAGATCAAGCGTCGTGAGTTGCGCGAGCGGCACGGCAGCGACAGCGGCTGAACTATTCGGAAAGCGAGGGACAGATGAAGCAGGCAATACTCGCAATTGACGAGGGGACGACGGGCACCCGAGCCTGCCTGGTTGCACCCGACGGCAGCATCTCAGCGCTCGAATATCATCGCCTCGATCTCGACACCCAGCCTGGCGGCGTGGTCGAGCAGAGCCCCGAGCAGATTGCCGAGCTCACGATCGGCGCCATCCGCAGGTCACTCGCGTCCGCTGAGCTGCAGGACACGGAGGTGCTCGGGATCGCGATCTCAGCACAGCGACTCACCGCCGTCCTCTGGGACGCGCGCTCGGGAGCCCCGCTCGCCCCCGCGCTGGTCTGGCAGGACACACGCAACGCACGCAGAATTCCAGGGTTTGCGGCCGAGTGGGACGCGACCCTCATCCAGCGCACGGGACGCGGCGTAGGCGTTCAATCCCCCTACCTGTGGGCGGCAGACCTCTTGCAAAGCAATGAGCCAGTGCGGCTCGCCTACGAACGCGGGGACCTCCGGTTTGGATCCATCGACTCCTGGCTCATGTGGAAGCTATCCGGAGGCAACGTATGGGCGACCTCCGCCACGATGGCTCACGCCATGGGCGCGTATGACCTCCGCAGCGGCGAATACATCGTCGAGTGGCCGGATGCGCTCGGCTTCCCAGCAGACCTCCTTCCTCCCATCGTCAACGACAGCGGCGAAATCGGCGAAACCTCCAGCGCAATCATCGGTCGCACCCTCCCCATTCTCGCCGCGATAGGAGACCAGCAGGCTGGCGCGCTCGGGCTCGGGGTGCACTCCGAAGGCCAAGCGATGTGTGTTCACGGCACTGGATCCTTCGTCATCCTCACAACCGGCATGTCGTTTCCGAAGCACGCTGGGCTATTTCCGCAGTGTGCTCCCAACGTCGCCAGACGCGGCCAGGATGGGTCCCACTTTGCTGTCGAGACCTTCGTGCCAACCACTGGCGCGGCCATCGACTGGCTTTGCGAGCCCCTCGGCCTCTTCGAGTCGCCGCAGGAGGTGAGCGCCCTCGCGGCAACCGGCGCGAGCACTGGCGGGGTCACCTACCTGCCGACCCTCACCGGCTTCTCCTTCCCCGTGTTCGACACCCGCGGGCGGAGTGCGCTGCTTGGCCTTGGCCTCACAACGTCGAAAGCAGAGGTCGCGAGGGCGGTACTCGAAGGCATCGCCCATTCCGTGGCAAGCTGCCTTGAGGCAGATCAGCAGGTAGCTGCCCTCACCCCGACGCACATGGTCGTCGGTGGGGGCCTCTCAGCGAGCGACACACTCATGCAGCTGCAGTCCGACCTGTGCGGCATCCCTATCGTGCGGCCTGCGGAAGCTGAGGCAGCGAGCCTCCGAGGGGCGGCGTTTCTCGCCGGTTCTGGGCTGCTGTGGGAAAGCCTCGAGGACGCAATGGCGACGGTCGGCAATCCGACGGTGTTCGAGCCACAGATATCGCCGCTCGAACGGGGAAAGCGGAGGACCAAGTGGCAGGCAAGAATGCACGCCGAGAGCCAACTCACGCGGGCGTAGCCAGCGTCGAACAGTGAGACCAGAGGAGCGCGCATGGGAGTCTTTGAGTCCGCAGCAGCCCGCAACGAACGTGCACGACAGGCCACCGCAGGACTCCCGATGCTCAACCGCGCTGAACACGTTGCAAGGCTAGAGTCAGACACGTTCGATGTCCTCATCATCGGCGGTGGCGCCACAGGGGCGTACAGCGCATTTGACGCGGCGCTTCGCGGGTACCGCGTTGCCCTCGTAGAAAAGGGCGACTTCGCGTCCGGCACCTCCTCCAAATCTTCGAAGATGATCCACGGCGGGATCCGCTACATCCAGCAGGGCAATCTCCCACTCGTGCGCCACTCACTGTTGGAGCGCCAGCGTCTCCGCAGGAACGCCCCGCACCTTGTCCAACGGCTCCCGTTCATTTTTCCAGTTATGAGCGCAGACGGCGTCTTTGACAGGCGCCTCGAGCACGGCTTCTCGGCGCTGCTGCGCACATACGATTTCGCCGGGGGCTGGCGCGAAGGGATTCTCCACCGCGCGCTCACTCGCGACGAGGTACTCTCCCACGTGCCGACGTTGAACCCCGAGCAGTTACTTCGGGGGTTCATGTACTTCGACGCGCGAGCCGACGACGCCCGGCTCACGTTTGCGATCGCGAGATCGGCGGCGGCGCACGGAGCGGCGATTGCGAACTACGCGGAGGCGACCGCGATCACGCGAAAGCAAGGCCTCGCGAACGGCGCGGTGATCCACGTTGATGGCAGGGAGATCACTGTCCGTGCGAAAGTCGTCGTGATGGCAACTGGAAGCTGGCTGCGAGACTGGAACGGTGCAGCGCCCGACGCAGATGCTCCGACGATCCGCCCAGCCAAGGGCGTCCACATCGCAGTGCCCTGGACCAAGATCGGCAACGATTCAACCGTCACCGTGCGAATCCCGGGAGCGGGTCGTGCAGCAACTGTCACGCGTTGGGGAGACTCGGTGCTCATTGGCACGTCTGACACGGATTATCCGGGCTCGCTCGACCGAGTGCTCTGTTCTGCCCCCGAGCGCGACATCCTGCTCGACACAGTCGCCCAAGCGTTCGATACCGACCTCTCTGCCGAGGATGTGACTGGCTCGATCGCAGGAACTCGCCCGCTCGTCTCACGCGGCAAGACCGACCGGACAAGCGAGGTGCCGCGCAACCACGAAATCCGGATCGACGACGACGGGCTCGTAACGGTTGTCGGGGGAAAACTCACGACCGCCAGGCACATGGCTGAGCAGGTCGTCAATGCCGCGCAACGGGTCCTGTCCAGACGCAGTCGGTGCAGGACAGCCCGGGCCCCGCTCTGGGGCGGGGCCGGCTACGACGCGACGGCTGCGCTCGCATCCGGCGGCACTGCGGCGCACCTGGCAGAGCGCTTCGGCACGGAGGCGCGATTCATCACCGAGCTGCTCACACAGCAGCCCACAACGCGAGCGCCCGTCGTCGACGGTCTGCCCTACGTGTACGCCGAGGTTGTGCACGCGGTGCGCCACGAGATGGCAATCACGATCGATGATGTGCTCGCGCGCCGCACGAGATCCAGGCTCTTCGCGCGCGAGGCCTCAGCTGCGGCGGCGGATCGCGTCGCTTCGCTCATGGCGGCCGAACTCGGATGGACTGAGGAGCAGCGTTCCGCGCACGTGTCCGACTATCGCAACTCGGTGGTTGAGGAACGAGACCACCTGAATTCCTGAGCGCACCAGCTCCCCGAGGATGGAGACCCATGACGATCAGCAAGCAAGCGATACAACGCGGATTCAATGAGGGCCGTTACAACGTCGGAGAACCGACCCCCTCACCGTGGTACGCGACCATCGAGCACGACGCGTTCACTGGGCGCCCCAGGTACGCTGCCGAGTCAGACGACGGCCCGAACTCTGTCACGGTGACACCGGAGATCATCGCCGCCCTCGCGGAGATTGCCGACTCTGTTGATGCCGATCGGGCGAGCTTGATGGCGCGAACCCGCGACTGGTGGCCTGCGACAATGCTCGCGCATAGCGAAGGCGCTCCGATGACGGCAGACGCCGTGACGGTGCACGTCTCACGGACACCCCAGGTGCAGGCGATCATGCGGCTAGCGAGCACGCACCGCATACCGGTTACCGTCGCCGCTGGGCGGAGCAACGTCGTTGGAGCTGCGTTGCCGGTGCACGGCGGCATCGTGCTGGATGTCACAGGGATGAATCAGATCATGTCGTTCAACAGCACCGACCTGACGGTCGAGACCGGGCCAGGGGTCTTCGGCGATGTTCTTGAGTCGCACCTACAGCGCGCCTGGGGCGTCACGACGGGGCACTGGCCATCGTCTTTTGCGATCTCGACGGTCGGCGGGTGGGTCGCATGCCGTGGCGCCGGACAGCTTTCCACGCGCTACGGAAAGATCGAGGACATGGTTTCGGAGCTCGACGTCGTCCTCGCCTCCGGTGAGCTCGTGACGCTCGGAGGGACCCACCGTGCGGCGGTCGGGCCGGATCTGCGGGAACTGTTCCTTGGCAGCGAGGGCACGCTCGGGGTCATCACCCGCATCGTGCTGCGCACCCATCGGCTGCCGGACTACGGATCCTCCGCTGCCTTCCTGTTCGACAGTTTCGGCGATGGCCTTGAAGCCTGTCGGGCGATCATGCAGGCCGGGGTAACGCCAGCGGTGATGCGGCTGTATGACGAGATCGAAACGGCGCGGCACTTCGCGATCGACGAGGGCCACGTACTCCTCCTCGCAGATGAGGGGCACCCTTCGCTCGTGGACACGACGCTCGCGATAGCGCGAGAGGCCGCGGCACCGCACGGGCGCGAAATCGAGAGTGCGGATGTGTTCGAGACTTGGCTGCAGACTCGCTATCGCATCAGGCCGGTCGCGCCGCGGGACGCCAACCGTGTACTCACCGCTGACACACTCGAGATCGTCGGCCGGTGGAGCGTCTTGAACCGACTTTATGGCGACGTACTCGAAGCCGTAGGTCTCGTCAGCGGCACTGGCGACGGGGCAGGCAGGCGTGGGGTCTCAGCACACCTGTCGCACGCGTATTCCGACAGTGCTTCGCTGTATTTCACGATGTACGGCATCACCACCAGCGGCGAGCGAACGCGCTGGTACCGAGCCGTTTGGGACGCCGCCAACGACGTTATCCTCCGGCACGGGGCTCAGCTCAGCCACCATCACGGCGTCGGTATCGTCCGACTCCCATATCTAGAGGATTCCCTCGGAGCGGCGCATCGGGTGATGCACAGCGTCAAGAAAGCGCTCGACCCGCTGGGGGTGCTGAACCCGGGGAAGCTCGGCAGTGGATGATCCGCCACGCTGGCATCGGGGTGCACCGCAGATTTTCCGGCTTCTCGATCGCCGGAGGGTGAGTCTTCCCGCCAGCGAGGCCCGGAGTGTTTCGGCCCTCGCTGGCGGGAGTTGACTAGCCGATCGTTACGCCGACGAGCTTGGGCTTCCCGAGCAGGTTCATCTCGAAGCCTTCGACCTCATCGCTCAGCCCAACCAACGTGTACCCGTGCACAAGTGAGAACGACTGGGTGTGCTCGTAGATCGCCTGCGCCGCACGGTCCAGACCCGGCCTGCGGTCTTCCTTCTCGCTCCACAGGTCCTGGTCAGCGAGTGCTTCGTCGAGGCCAGGAACGGGAATCTCAGACGGATTGTTGAAACCGTCGGCCGTTCCGACGACGCGGTAGATCATTGCGGGATCGGGTCGCGAGGTGAGCTGGGAAAACATCGCCGGAAACTTCTTCTCGATGATGAACTCTTGGTTCTGTTGGACGACCTCGCGCGGGAGCAGGTTCACCGTCACCCCGACTTCGGCCCACTGCTCCTTCAATATCTCGCTGATGCGGGCGAAGTCTGCGCTGGCGATGACCGTCATGTCGAAGGTGAGTCCTGTTCGACCGGCTTCTTCGAGCAGCCTTCGTGCCTCATCGGGGTCGTAGTCGTATGTCGCTGACTTCGGGGTCGCGGCCCAGTAGATCTGAGGGAAATACCCGCTGGCGACCTCCCCGAACCCAAAGTAGCCGCTCTCAAGGATCGATTGCCTGTCGATCGCCAACGACAGTGCGCGCCGCACCCGCGGGTCGCCAAGCTCGTCCGAGCCAGTGTTGATGTAGACCATTTGGGTGAACAAACCGGGCGTCGCTGAGAGCGAGACTCCCTCGGCCTCCTCCACTGTGTCAGCGCTCGCGCCTGGGATGCTCGACACAATGTCCTGTTGCCCGGAGAGCAGCGCGCTCATACGCGTTTTCGGGTCTGTGAGCACAGTGAAGGTGATTGCGGGGACGCGGGCGCTTTCGGTGTCCCAATAGTCGTCGAAGAGTTCAACGCTGATTGCCTCGCCACGACGCCACTCCACAAACTTCCAGCCGCCAGTGCCCACGGGGGTGTTCCCGAGATCGCCTCCGGCGGCTTCTGCGGCCGTCGGGGAGACCATCATGCCCGCCCTGTCGGAGAAGACCATGAGCAATGCAGCATCGGGTCGGCTGAGTAATAGCGTCACCGTGAACTCATCGTCGACACGAACGTCCCCGATCGCGTCGAGGTCTGGGGCGATTTGTGAACCGTCCCCCTTCGCGCGCTCGACATTGTATTTCACGGCTTCGGCGTCGAACGGGGTGCCGTCGTGGAACTTCACCCCCTCACGGAGTGTGAACTGCAGCTCGGTTGGCGAGAGGTATTCCCAGCTCTCAGCAAGCCCCGGTTTTGGTTCGAGGTCCGCCTCGTACGAAACGAGTGTGTCATACATGGGGAAGAGCAGAATTTGATCGGCGCCAGAGGATCCCCGGACAGGATCGAGCGTCGAAGCATCGGTGGTGACGGCCACCCGCAACGGGCGGTCAACGTCGTTGCCTGTGTCTTCGTCTTCTGCGCTACACGCGCTGAGGGCGAGGGTTGCCGCGGCGACAGCCGCGATCACAGCAAGAGACCTTCTCGACATGTGTTTCCTCTCTGTTTGGCTGCGCCAATGGCAGCGCGGTTGGGGGGCCGCGTAGCCGCGACGAGTGACAGCTTCAGGACTGGTGTGAGCGCGCAAGCGGTCGACGCCTCTCACCGCATGCCGCGTAGCAAGGTCAGACGCCCAGCAATGGGGGCGCACGCAGCACATGCCGAGGCGTACGTGGGGTTTGTGCCGGAGGGCCTCGCTTTCTCTCGGCGCAGGAGGACCGATCCCAGCTTCGCTACTTCTCGTGCCAGTACCGGTTCCCGATGACGCGCTTCAGTACAAGTGACCGCTAGTAGCAACATAAACTCACTACTGCACCCTACGCAAGCATCACTTGTTCCCTACGTGAAGGTGGCCGCGGACGAGGTGCGGCTACGCGAACGCGCCGCTACGACCAGACCATTGCGTCGGCAACGCACCGAAACCCGATGTGGCTCGTCGCCGAGTCCTCAGTCTGCTCCGACCGGGCCGCGGGACGGTAGCGCAGACAATACTCGGGCGCGCACAGGTGAGATCCACCTTTCAGCACGCGGCTCCGCTCTGAGGCGACCTCAGCCGATGCCGCTTCTCGTCTGGCAGTGCAACCGCAGGAAGCCGCCACCGCATCCCCGGAGCCAGTTGGGGCCGCGACCCACGGACTCGTGGTCCACTCCCACACGTTCCCCGTCATGTCGCTCAGCCCGTATCCGTTCTGCGGGAAACTCCCGACCGGCGATGTCCCCACCCATCGCCCCTCGCCAGCACCACGATTCTCATACGGGAACCTCCCCTGCCAGGTGTTCGCATACACACCGCCCCTGTTGCTCGCTTCCCCCCACGAGTAGGTCGCGCCGTCGATCCCACCCCTGGCGGCAAATTCCCACTCGACCTCGGTCGCGAGACGTTTCCCTTCCCACGCAGCAAAGGCACCCGCGTCCGCGTAACTCACTTGCACAACAGGATGGTCTTCCCTCCCGGAAAGATCGCTCCCCGGGCCGGCAGGATGTCGCCAGCTCGCACCGGGAACCCAACGCCACCAGCGCCGCCAGTCAGTGAGCGGGACGGGGCCGGGTGTCGGTGTGAACACGAGGGAGCCTGGCTCCGTCCACACGCCCTCGCCTTCGCGTTTGCCCGGAAGCGGGACGGGTCGCTCCGCTGTGGTCTCGTAGCCCGTCTCCGCCACGAAGCGAGAGAATCTTTGGTTCGTCACTGGAAACCGATCGATCACGAAACCGTCGACGCTCACACGAGCCGGTGGCCCCTCCTCGGGATAGCGCGCCCCCGCCCCCTGGAGAAACTCCCCCGAGGGGATGGCGACCATCTCCCCCGAGCCCGGCCGTTTCGTATCACCCATGACCCCTCCGTCCGACGTTCGTTCATTGACTCGGCAATAAAAGTGACTTATATTTTAAGCCACTCGTGGCGTTGCTCGTGAGGCCCTGCGACGAGCCGAATCCCAGATGGCAAGCGGAGCACCGTAGACCGGAGGAGAGCGAAGTCGTCGCGACATACGTATACCCACTGCCAGACGCACAATCGCGTAATCCTGCCCGCACAGACCCACACACGTCGGCCACTTCGGCGAGCACCCTAGCCGTGTGATGCGCCGAACCTACGCTGGGGCTCTCCACGGTGCCAGCGGTTGAACTGAGAGGAAGACATCGATGTCACACCCAGAAGAAGGCCGCCCGAATATCGTCATCATCCTGGTCGACGATATGGGCTATTCCGACATTGGCTGCTTCGGAGGCGAGATCGAAACGCCAAACATCGACTCACTCGCTGCCGATGGGGTCGCGCTGTCGCAGTTCTACAACACCGCGCGGTGCTCGCCGTCCCGCGCGTCCCTGCTCACCGGGCTGCACCCGCATCAGACAGGCGTGGGTATCCTCAACTACGACGACTCCCCCGAGGGCTACCCCGGCAATCTCAACACCAACTGTCTCACTATCGCGGAAGCCCTTCGCCCCTCGGGGTACCGCAGCTACATTTCGGGTAAGTGGCATCTCGCCAGCGATATCCACGCCCCGAGCGACGCCTGGCCGACCCGGCGCGGGTTCGACCGCTTCTACGGCACGCTCGAGGGAGCTGGAAGCTATTTCCAGCCGCGGACGCTCACACGCGATGAGACCAACATCGAGCACGAAAGCAATGAGCCCGATTTCTACTACACCGACGCAATCAGCGACAATGCCATCGAATTTCTCGACGATCACAGCGCCTCACACCCCGACGACCCCTTCTTTCTCTACGTCGCATACACGGCCCCGCACTGGCCGCTGCACGCCAGGCAAGAGGACATCGACAAGTATCAGGGCCGCTTTTCCGCGGGCTGGGACACGCTGCGGGCGGAGCGAATGGAGCGTCTGAGGAGCCTCGGTGTGCTCGGCGGCGATTGGCCTTTGAGCGACCGCCACCGGCGGGTGCCCAGCTGGGAGGACACGGATTCGCAGGACTGGGAGGCAAGCCGAATGGCGGCCTACGCCGCCCAGGTCGACCGGATGGATCAGGGAGTCGGCCGGGTTCTTGACAGGATCGATGAGCTCGGCGCGCGCGAGAACACGCTCGTCTTTTTCCTCTCGGACAACGGCAGCGACCCCTCCGCCATTCCGCCTGAGATCGCTGAGGACTTCGTGCGCCTCTACGTCAAATACGACGACACCACCCGCGACGGTCGCCCCGTTCGGCTCGGGAGCTCACCGTCGGTCACCCCAGGCGGCGAGGACACCTATTCCGGCTATGGGCCAGGCTGGGCAAACCTCTGCAACACCCCGTTTCGCGAGTTCAAAACGCTCATCCACGAGGGCGGCATTTCGACGCCCATGCTCGTTCGGTGGCCAAGGAAGTTTCAGGGCGGCGCAGTGCGCCACCAACCGCACCAGCTCATCGACGTCGCTCCGACGGTCTTCGACGCGGCAGGAATTGGCGCCCCACCGACCGTGGCCGGCCGAACTCCCCTCCCCTACCCCGGCGTGAGCATGATGGACACGATCCTGTCAGACGCGCAGAGCGCGGACCGGCTGCTGTACTGGGAGCACGAGGGGAACTGTGGAGTGCGAAGGGGCGAGTGGAAAATCGTCCGCAAATACAATCAGGCGTGGGAGCTCTACAACATGGAGAGCGACCGCACCGAGCTCACCGATCTGGCTGCCGAACACCCCGACCTCGTCGCCGAGCTCGAGGAGGCCTACGAGCGTTGGGCCGCTGCCTCAGGGGTCATCCCCCGCGAGCATGTCTTGGAACTCTTCGAGAAGCGCGGGTACGCGGGCCGGGTGCCTGACTGAGGGGTCGCAGCCGACCGGCGCATCACAAATCCGACATGTGGGTCACGACCAAGGTGATCCACGAACCGGCGAGGATGAGCGGGCCGGCCGCGACCTGGTCGCGGCCGAGAATGAGCGCGACGAGAACCAGCACGACCACCCCGGCAAGGAGAAGCAACACAAACACGAGGAAGCCTGCCACCCAGACGGACTCTGCAACGCCCCACACAGCCGCGTATGCCGCCACGGGTATGAGTTTGAGGTCGCCGCCCCCAACGACACCGCGCATGCGAAACCACAGCAGGAACACGAAGACTGTCGCGACCCCAGCGCTCAGCAGCGCAGCGAGCGCGCTGATCCCGTCGCCACGGAAGTGCCCCGCAACGAGGAGAAGCGGAACTGTCCAGAGCGTCGCCCAGGCGATCAGGCCGTTCGGCAGTGTATGCGTGCGAACGTCAACAGCGGCGAGCACGAGCGAAAAGAATCCAAAGCCCGCGTATGCGACCACAGCGAGCAGCCACCCGAAGATGTCAGCGCTGCCCGGGAGCGCCTCCCCGCGCACCCACGATCCCCCGTCGGCAGCCGGGAAGGGGAACAGAAACGCAAACAGCACCGCTCCCCCGATGGCCCCGAGCGCGCCAGCGATGAGGTCTTCGAGCTTCACCGCGGCAGGGAATACTCCAAAGCTAGTCTGCGATGACTTCGGTTCCAATGCCCTGCTCCGTGAAAATCTCGAGCAGCACCGAGTGTGGTTCCCGCCCGTCGATGATCGCGGCCTTGGGCACCCCGCCTTGCACAGCGTCGAGGCAGGCACGCATCTTGGGGATCATTCCCGATTCAAGTGACGGCAGCAGCGCTTCGAGGTCCGACGCGGTGATGGACGAGACCAGCGAGTCGCGGTTCGGCCAATCCGAGTAGAGCCCCGCAACATCGGTGAGGATCACGAGCTTCTCTGCGCCAAGAGCCGAGGCGAGTGCGGAGGCCGCAGCGTCCGCGTTCACGTTGAGCGATTCCCCCGGCCGATCCGCGTCGGGCGCGATCGAGGAGACCACGGGGATGAGCCCTGCGTCGAGGACCGCGAGCAGCGACTCTGGCCGGACCCCGACGATGTCTCCAACCCGGCCGAGATCCACGAGCGCACCATCGACCTCGATGGGCGGCCGCCTGCGACCGATAAACAGCCCGGCGTCCTCCCCTGTCGTGCCAGATGCGAGAGGGCCGTGCGCGTTGATCTCATCGACGAGCTCAGGGTTGACTTTGCCCGTGAGCACCATGCGCACGACGTCCATTGTCTCGGGAGTAGTGACCCGGTAGCCGCCCTCGAACCTGCTCTCGATACCGAGCCGGTCAAGCATTCGATTGATCTGCGGGCCGCCACCGTGCACGATCACCGGGCGAATGCCAGTGTGCCGCAGATACACGACGTCCTCGGCAAACGCCGTGAGCAGGGCGTCGTCGACCATGGCGTTGCCGCCGAATTTAATCACCATGATGGCGTCGCGGAACTTCTTGAGCCACGGAAGCGACTCAATAAGCACTGCCGCCTTCTCTGCAGCCTGGCCCCGTTCGAGGGGCGTGCTGACGTGCGTCATAGGGGTTCCTAGCTCGAGTAGGCGGAGTTCTCGTGCACGTAGTCGTGCGTGAGGTCGTTCGTGCGAACCGTCGCCGCGAAGCTCCCAGCGAACAGTTCAATCTCGACGTGCGTCTTGCGCGGGGTGAGGTCGCACTCGTCGATCGGGCGGTCCGGCGCCCCAGCGTGGCAGAGCCGCACGCCGTTGAAGCTCACGTCTACGGCGTAGGGGTCGAAGGCGGCGTCGGTGGTGCCGATCGCGGCGAGCACGCGACCCCAGTTCGGGTCGTTGCCGAAGATCGCTGCTTTGAATAGGTTGTTGCGTGCAACCGAGCGCCCGACCTCTAGCGCGTCCTCGACGCTTGCTGCGCCGCGCACCTCAATGTCGATGTCGTGGCTCGCGCCCTCGGCGTCTGCCTGCAGCTGCGCAGCGAGCGAGTCACACACGCCGGCAAGCGCCGCGGCGAATTCGTTCTCCTCCGGTGCCACTCCTGAGGAGCCACTCGCCAGCAGGGTGACCTGGTCGTTGGTTGACATACAGCCGTCGGAGTCAAGTCGGTCGAAGCTCACCGCGGTCGCCCGGCGCAGCGCAGCATCGAGCTCGTCGCTGTCGAGCAGTGCGTCGGTGGTGATAACGACGAGCATCGTTGCGAGGCCGGGAGCGAGCATACCTGCGCCCTTCGCCATCGCACCGATCGTCCAGCCGGTTCCCTCGTGGATCGCAGTCTTCTCGACCGAGTCGGTGGTGAGAATCGCCGCGGGCGCCGTTGTATCGTCTGCGGCGAGCGCAGACACGAGCACCGGGACGTTGGTGACGATCTTGTCGCGGAACGCCTGATCACCGGTTCCAATGAGGCCTGTGGAGCAGACGAGCACGCGTTCGGCGCCCTCCTCGACCGTGTCGGCTGGCACCTGCTCCTCGCCTGTCGCCTGCGCTGCGAGTTCGTGCGCGACTGCCTCCGCGGTGAGGCGGGTCGTCTCGTAACCGAAGTCCCCCGTGAAGCAGTTCGCGCCTCCCGAGTTGAGGATCACGGCGCGGGCAGGGCCGTTCTGGGCGACCTTGCGGCTCCACAGGATGGGGTTTGCCTGCGCCCGGTTCGATGTGAACACCACTGCGCTCGCCGGAGCTGGTCCGTCGTTCACGACGAGCGCGAGGTCGGGCTTGCCCGTGCTCTTGAGCCCTACGGTGATTCCGGCTGAGCGGAACCCTGCTGGGGTAGTTACGGTCACGGTGCGACTCCATTCACGCTCAGGCCGGTGGCCTCGGGGATACCTAGGGCAATGTTCGCCGATTGGATCGCGGCGCCAGCCGTGCCCTTGGCGAGGTTGTCGACGGCGGCGACGATCACGACACGGCCTGCTGCCTCATCGATCGCGACTCCCATGAGGCAGGTATTCGCGCCGACGGTGTCTGCCGTGCGCGGGTAGAAGCCCTCTGGCAGCACGTGAACGAAGGTCTCATCGGCGTATGCGCGCTCCCACGCGGCGCGCACGTCGGCGGCGCTCGTGCCAGGGACGATGCGGGCCGTCGTTGTTGCGAGGATCCCGCGGCTCATCGGCACGAGAACTGGTGTGAAGCTCAGCGTCGGCTCTTCGGTCGCGCCAGCGCCGCGGAGCGCCTGCTGGATCTCGGGGATGTGCCTGTGCGTGCCGCCTACGGCGTAGGGGTTTGCGGTGCCCATGAGCTCGGCCCCGAGCAGATGCGTGTGCGCTGCTTTCCCCGCCCCCGATGGCCCGACCGCGAGCACGGTGACGATGTCGGTCGCCTCGATCACGCCGGCGGCGATACCGGGTGCGAGCGAGAGCGCGACGGTTGACGCATTGCAGCCAGGTGCGGCAATGCGGGTTGCCCCGATGAGCTGCTCGCGTTGTCGAGCGGGCAGCGCGGAGGCTTCGCCGCCTGCGACGATGAGCTCCGGGACCCCGTAGGTCCACGGCTCGTTGAATTCGCCGCCGTAGAACGCCGTCCAGTCGGCTTCGCTGGTGAGTCGGTGGTCCGCGCCGCAGTCGATCGCGAGGCGGACGTTCTTCAGCTGGGCTGTGAGCGCACCCGATGCACCGTGCGGCAGCGCGAAGAACACAACATCGTGGCCGTCGAGCACTTCTGGCGTCGTCTCCTGCAGCGTGAGGTGCGCGAGCGATCGCAGGTGTGGCTGCGATGCGATGAGTGGTTTTCCGGCGTTTGAGTGCCCGGTCACCGTTCGAATATCAAACTCCGGGTGATCCGCAAGCAAGCGCAGCAGCTCGCCTCCCGCATACCCGCTCGCCCCGGCGACCGCCACACTGTACGTCATCGACTCCTCTTTCTCGCGCACCTCTATTCTGGCACCATGTCCAGCGCTGGGCTGACCGCAGCGCGGTCCAGGCGCGCGACCCAGCGCGTTCGGTCGCTGAACGCGACCCGTTAGCGGCTAGCGGTGCTTGAAGTTCGCCTCACGCTTCTCTGCGAATGCGCGCATCCCCTCCGTCTGGTCCTCAGTGGCGAAGAGCGCCGCGAACGCGATCTGCTCGACCCTGAGGCCTTCCGAAAGCGAAGACTCCTCTGCCGCCTGCAGTGCGTTCTTCGCAGCCTTCACCGCTGGGAGCGGCTTCGACGCGATGAGCTCCGCGGTCTGCTTCGCGACGTCAAGCAGTTCAGCGGCCGGTACCACCCGCGACACGAGCCCCGACCGTTCGGCCTCTTCCGCGTCCATCATGCGGCCAGTGAGCACCATGTCGGCGGCCTTGTACTTGCCGATCGCGCGCGGCAGGCGCTGAGTGCCGCCGAAGCCGGGGATCACGCCGAGGTTGATCTCGGGCTGGCCAAACTTCGCGTTATCGCCAGCGAGAATGATGTCGCACATCATCGCAAGTTCGCACCCGCCACCGAGCGCGAAACCCGACACAGCGGCGATGGTCGGCGTGAGCATGCGCTCGAGGCCGTCCCATGACGGGAACACGCCACCGGCGAGCACGTCAGCGTACTCGAGGTCAAGCATTGCCTTAATGTCTGCGCCAGCGGCAAACGCACGCTCTGAGCCCGTGATGATGATCGCGCCGATGTTGGGATCAGCGTCGAACCCGGCTGCTGCCGAGACGAGCTCCGTGATCAGCGTGTTACTCAGCGCGTTGAGCGCCTCAGGGCGGTTCAGCGTGATCGTCGCAACGCGGCCGTGCGTTTCGGTGATGATTGCGGTGTACTCGGTCTGCTCTGACATCTCTACTCCATCTCTGGGCATTGCTAGTACCCCCACGCTATCGCGTGCAACGAGAACACGCTCGCCACTTTCCACAGGGCTGTCGTCCGTGCACCGTTCCACGCGTCAGGGCCTCGCACAGGCGTCAGTCAGAGCTCTGCGATCACAATCTTCTTCATCGCCATCAGCTTGTCGTAAGACCCGCTCCCCGCCATGAGTTCGCCCATGTTCGCTGGCACAATCTGCCAGCTCACCCCGAACTCGTCTGCGAGCCAGCCGCACTGCTCGGCCTCTGGCACGAATGACAGCCCTTCCCACAGCGCGTCGATCTCGGACTGGTCCACGCAGTTCACCTGGAGCGAGACCCCGCAGCTAAAGCCGTGGTCGGTTCCCGACCCATTGTCAGACGCCATGAACCACTGCTCGCCAATGCGGAACTCTCCGAACGCGAGGGCCTCTGGCGTCGCGTCACCCATCGCCTGGCCATAGGGAGACTGGAAGCCGACCGCCGCTCCCCCTGGAACGTGCGCGAAGAGTTCGACGTAGCGGGCCGCCGCCTCCGCCGCGCGGTTCTGCGCGGGCCCGTCGAACATGAGCGCAGGGATGATGAGCGGGCGCGGATCCCCCTCCGGGCGCGTGAGCATCAGCTGCCAGCTCACCCCGAAGCGATCCTGCACCCAACCGTAATGAGCTGCGAACGGATACTCCCCGAGCGGCATCATCACGAAACCGTCCGTTGAAAGCGCCCCCCAGAGCGCGTCGAGACGGCGCCTAGCCTCGGCGGCATCGCCACCGAACATGAGCGGGTCGAAATTCACCATGAACGAGATCGAAGGGTTTGGGGAGAACTCTGGGCCCGCGTTGACGAGTGCGAGCTGGGTGCCCTCGACGGTGACATCAACGACGAGCGCCTCCCCCGCGAAGTCCAGCTGGAAATCGAGCAGACCCTCGCTCGGATAGCGCGCCGAAACCGTGGACTCGGCGCTGAGCCCAGCACCGTTGAAGGCCGCGGCGTAGAAGCTGCCTGCCTCCTCGGCCGTGCGATTACACCAGATATTGGGCACGATCTTCTGCGTCATGACATCACCGGGCTTCCCTTGCGCGTATGTGTTGGTGCGGCACACACTACTCCGGTGCTGGCGCTGACGGTAGGGCGAGCGTTGGCGCGCGACCGGCCGCCCTCGTGCGCCCGGTGCCCGGTGCCCGCCGCCTGGTGCCCGCCGCCCGCCGCCCGGTGCCCGCCCACCGGTGCCGTGCAGGGCGCCCGGCGTCTCGCTTCCCCGTAGCCGGTTGGCCTCCTCCTGGAAGCCTGCCCTCAGCGAGCGCCGGCGGCCAGCCAGTCCTCGTAACTCACGCTGTCGATGTCGACGTCGGGCCCGGGAAGGCAACCGCCCGCGCGCACCGCGCGGCCGAACTTTCCTGGAAGCGGGATTTCGATGACTGACTGGGTGAGCCCGTGGGTCTCGAATGCCATTCGTCCCAGATCGGCGAGCCACAGTTCGTCAGGCCCAGCGAGATCCCGCACGTTCCCCTGGGGAGAACCGCTCGCGAGTTCCAACAAACGCTTGGCTACTGAGGCTGCTGCCACGGGCTGGGTGCGCATCTTCGTGATGAACGTCCAACGCCCAACGGAAACGGAGCTCTGCTCGGCGAACTCGAAGAGCTGAGTGGCTCGTAGCAAGCTCCACGGCAGCGGGCCAGACTCGACGAGCTGCTCCTGAAGCGCTTTCCCAGAGTAGTAGCCGAAGGGATGTGCGGCGGCGCCAACGATCGAGAGGGCAACGTAGTGTTGCACGCCGGCCTCTGCGCCGGCCCGCAGCAGCTTCTCGGTGACGGCACCGAAGAATTCGCGCGAGCCGGAGAGCTTGCCGATGGCGGAGACGTCGATCACCGCGTCGACACCAGACAGGTCAAGCGGGTCTGCGCTCGTGAGGTCGGTCGCTACGAGGGTGAGGATTCCAGGCGTTGGGGTTGCAGGATCCGGAATATCCGATGGTTCTCCTGGAACTGCGGAGCGCGCGCCTGCCGCGTCCTCAGCCGCGTCCCGCGCGTGCGGGTTGCGTGCAAGGGCGAGCACGTCGTTGCCGGCGCCAAGCGCCAGGCGCACGAGGTGTGTGCCAACGGTTCCGGTACTTCCAGCGATCGCGATACGCATGGGGCCTCCGTCTTCGGGGCATCCCGGCTGGCGGGCTCGCCCGCCGGGGTTACGCCCCCAACGATACTCCTGGCCCTTGACCGACGAGCGGCTCGGCCAGTGAGCGGCGGGGCCGGAGTGCGTGGCGAGGTGTGGTGTAGAACGGCCCTGCCGTTCTACACCACACCCGGCCGCAGGCGGAGCGAGCGCACGCTAGTCGCGCAGCTTCGCCCCAAACGCAGCCTCGGCCGCGGCGACACCGGCGAGCTTCGCCTCGCTCGCCTCCTCGGCTTTCAGCGTGCGGTCGCTCGCGCGGAAACGCAGCGCGAACGTCAGCGCGCGCTGGCCCTCTTCGATGCCCTGGCCACGGTAGTCGGCGACGATGTGCGCGTGTTCGAGCAGCTCGCCCGCGCCAGCGACGACCGTCGACAGCACGTCGGCTGCAGGGATGTCACGCGAAACAACGAGCGTGAGATCCTGCGTCGCGGCAGGGTAGCCCGAGAGGTTCGCGGTCGCGGGCTCGCGCGGGGCGAGCTCCATGACGCGCTCGAGGTCGAGCTCGAAGGCGGCGACGCGGCCGGGCAGGTGGTACTCGGCGACGAGCTCCGGAAGCAGCTCACCGGCGACACCGACAACCTCACCAGCGACGACGAGCTCGGCGGTGCGGCCAGGGTGGAATGCGCGGTGCGCTCCCTGGCGAACGGTGAGCTCAGCGGAGAGAGCGCCGGCGGTGATGCGCGCCGCGTCGATCGCGTCAGCCCAGTCGTACTCGCGGCCTGGCTCCCCCGGCTGCTTCTCGATGGCGTCGCCGATGAGCAGTGCTGCTGCGGTGTGGGGCTGAGCTGGGATCGATGCATTGAGCTCGGCAAGCACCTCAGCGGAGGGGCGCGCTGCGAGCGGCGGCACGGCAGTGGTGCCCAGCTCATTCGGTGCTACGACGGGCTGGAAGACACGACCGAACTCGACGATCGCGAGGTCGGTGAGACCGCGCGAAACGTTGCGCTGTGCAGCGGTCACGAGACCAGGCAGGAGCGAGCGCCGCATGAACGGGCTCTCACTGTCGAGCGCGTTCGCGAGGCGGATCGCCGCGATCGATGCCGATCCGTCTTCGGCAGACAGCTCGGACCCGGCGCCGAAGGCATCAAGCTGTGCTCGAGAGACAAACGGGTAACTCTGCACCTCGTCGAATCCGGCTGCGGTGATCACGTTCGCGGCGCGCCTGCGAAGCCGCTGCGAGCGCGTGAGGCCGCGACCCGGTGGCGCAACAGGCAGCACCGACGGGATGCGGTCGTAGCCGATGATGCGAGCTGCTTCCTCCACAAGATCGGCCGTCCGCGTGAGGTCGGAGCGCCAGCTCGGCGCGGTCACCAGCAGCGTAGGCACCTGAGCGTCGGCGTCAGTAACTGTGCAGCCGATCATTTCGAGAGCGCCACGCACTTCAGCGTCGCTGTAATCGGTGCCGAGGAGGCCGTTCACCCTGGCAAGGGGAAGGAGCACTGGTGTCTGCGACCAGGGGGCGACAAGGTCGCTCCCGAGCGAGTCGGCTGTGCCGCCAGCGAGCTTGACGAGCAGTTCGACCATGCGGTCGGCAGCGGCTTGGGCGACAAGCGGGTCAACACCGCGCTCGAAGCGCTTCGAAGCTTCGCTCGGAAGCTTGTGCCTGCGCTGCGTACGCGCAATCGAAATGGTATCGAACGTCGCGGCCTCGATGAGCACGTCGGTGGTGTCGTCGCCGACCTTCGTTGATTCGCCACCCATGACGCCTGCGAGCCCAATGGGGCCCGACGAGTCGGTGATGAGGAGGTCTTCGACGTGCAGCTTGCGTTCCTGGCCGTCGAGGGTGAGCAGCGTCTCTCCTGCACGGGCGCGGCGCACGGTGATTCCGCCCTTGAGCTTTGCGAGGTCGTAGGTGTGCAGTGGGTTGCCGAGCTCGAGCATCACGTAGTTCGAGATGTCAACGGGGAGCGAGAGCGCGCGGATGCCGGCGAGCTGCAGGCGCGACACCATCCAGGCCGGTGTCGGCTTGGTCGCATCGATGCCGCGCACGACGCGCGTGACGAAGCCCGTTGCGCCGTCGCGGCCGCGGATCGGCGCATCATCGGCAAGTGTGACCTCGAAACCGCTCGCTGGCGCAACTTCACGCACAGCAGGGTCGGTGAATTCCGCACCGCTCGCGTGCGAGTACTCGCGTGCAACGCCGCGCAGGGAGAACGCGTAGCCGCGGTCGGGCGTGACGTTAATCTCGACCGCGGTGTCGTCGAGCCCGAGGAGAGCGAGCGCGTCTGCGCCGACCTCAGGGTCGAGCCCAAGCCGCGACAACACGATGATGCCGTCGTGGTCCTCACCGAGCGTGAGTTCGCGCGCTGACGCGATCATGCCGTCGGAGACGTGACCGTACGTCTTGCGGGCAGCGATCTTGAAATCGCCAGGCAGCACGGCGCCTGGCAGGGTCACGACGACCTTGTCGCCTGGACCGAAGTTGTGCGCGCCGCAGACAATGCCGCGCACGTCTTCGCCGCCGTCGGCAGCGGTTTCGCCCTCCGGCGCAACGCGCACCTGGCACCAGTTGATGGTCTTGCCGTTTGACTGGGGCTCGGGCTCTGCCGAGAGCACGAGACCTACGACAACGGGGCCTGAGATGTCGAAGCGGCGAACCGACTCCTCCTCGAAGCCGACGCGCACGAGCTGCGCATGAACGTCCTCGGGGGTGCTGTTTGCGGGCAGCGAGACGAACTCGCCGAGCCAGCTGAGTGGGATCCGCATTAGACGAGGCCTCCGAACTGTGCGTTGAAACGAATGTCGCCCTCAACCATGTCGCGCATGTCGTTGAGGTCGTTGCGGAACTGGAGCGTGCGCTCAATTCCCATGCCGAAGGCGAAGCCCTGGAACTCCTCGGGGTCGATCCCTGCCGCGCTCAGCACGTTGGGGTCGACCATGCCGCAGCCGCCCCACTCGACCCAGCGCGCGCCGCCCTTGGCGTTCGGCTGCCAGACGTCCATCTCGGCGGACGGCTCGGTGAACGGGAAGAAGTTCGGGCGCAGACGAATCTTCGCCTCGGCGCCGAACATCTGGCGCGCGAAGTGCTCGAGCGTGCCGCGCAGGTGTGCCATCGTGAGCCCGCGATCGATCGCGATGCCCTCGATCTGGTTAAAGACGGGGGTGTGTGTCGCGTCGAGCTCGTCGGTACGGAACGTGCGCCCAGGAGCGACAACGTATACCGGAAGCTCCCTGTCGAGCAGGGAACGGATCTGCACTGGCGACGTGTGCGTGCGCAGCAGCAGGTGACGGTCGGCTGGGTCGATGAAGAAGGTGTCTTGCATCGCGCGCGCCGGGTGATCGGGGTCGAAGCCGAGCGCGTCGAAGTTGAACCACTCGTGTTCGATCTCGGGCCCCTCCGCGATCTCCCAGCCCATGCCGATGAAGATGTCGCCGACCTCTTCCTTGAGCTGTTCGAGGGGATGCCTGGTGCCCGCGCGGCGGCGCACGGGCGCCTGCGTCACGTCGACGGTCTCCGCGACAAGCCTCGCTTCAGCCTCTGCGGCTGCAAGCTCGCCCTCGCGGCTCTTAAACGCACCCTCGAGGCGGCCACGGGCCTGGCCCATAAGCTTGCCGGTCTCTGCCTTCTCCTCCTTGGGAACCTCGCGCATGAGCGCGTTGAGCTTGGCGATGGCGGATTCGTCGCCGACATGCTCGGTTCTCGCGGTTTTCAGGGCCGAGACGGAGTCGGCCGCGGTAAACGCGGCGAGAGCTTCGGCTACGGCGGCGTTGACCGCTTCCTGCGAAATCGGGTTGGGGTTCGTGGTGTTGTCTGACACGAGGGTCAAGTCTACCGTGGATCCTCCGCAGCGAACCGCTGCGGACGAGCGGGCCGCGCACCCTCCCCAGGCTCGTCGGGTTAAGCTTGTCGCATGGCTCGGCGACAGCAGCCCCTGAGCCGCGCGGCGCGCACCGCCCGCGGCGTCATTGGTGCTGCCCTTTCGACGGTGCTTGCGGCTGCTTCTCACTCGCTCGCCGGCGGTGAGATCTCCGCGTTCGCCGTCGTGATCACCGCGATCATCGCGTTGCCGTTCTGTGTCGCACTTGCGGGTCGTGTCGCCTCTGTGTGGCGGGTCGGCCTCGCTGTCGGAGCAAGCCAGTTCCTGTATCACTGGGCATTCGCCGGTATTGGCGTTTCGGGCGCGCTCGCGACACCGTCGGCGTTCCCGATGGGCTCGCACGCGGCTCACCTCGCGTCGCTTGAGCGCTTTGTACCTGATGTTGTCGAGGCAGGATCAGCCGACGCCCTCATGTGGGTGATGCACGCCATCGCAGCGGTCCTTTCTACGCTGCTCGTCGCGCGGGGCGAGCGCGCCGCGCTCGCGCTTGGCCGGACGATCCGCCGGGCGCTGCCGCAGCCGTTCAGCCTCGCCGCATTTGAGCGCCGTCCCGATGTGGCGGTGCGCCGCGAGGCGCCGGTGCTCCGGAACCAGATCCTCTCGTTCGTTTCCTGGTCGCTACGCGGCCCACCGCTCGTACCTGCGTCGCCCAAGTACTAGCAAGTAATAGGAAACGATCTCCCGGTTTTCCCGGGAAGAGACAGGACCACCTATGCATACGCATACCCAAATCCAGGCTGCTTCACGGTGGCCGAAGGCGGCAGCAGCGACACTTATCGCTGCCATGATTGGCTTCGCCTTCACAGTGTTCCTCGCGCCAATATCTCCCGCGCAGGCACACGATCAACTCATTGACGTCGCTATTGAGACGGCCGAGAGCGGAGAAGCATCTTCGCTCAAGCTCACCTTCAGCGACAACGTCCTCGAAGTTGGCACCGAGATCCATGTGACAGCACCGGATGGGGGCGACGCAGCGAACGGGCTTCCCACGTTCAACGGCCGCGATGTCACCCAACAGTTTGCGACTCCGATGGCTGACGGCAACTACAAGTCAGCCTGGCGGGTCGTGTCGAGTGACGGGCACCCGATCGAGGGTGGCTTCACGTTTGACATTGTTGACGGCAAGGCCGGGGACATCAGCCCGTACACGGGCGAAGCAGAGGCAACACCCGAGGAGCAGCCGGAGACCGGCACCCCCGAGGGTTCTGAGAACTCCGACGGAGCAGGCCTCGCGCTTCCGCTCACGATCGCTGCCGCGGCAATTGTCGCCGTAGCGGTCGCAATCCCAATGTTTATTCGCATGCGCAAGAGCGCATCATCCGCGGAGGGCAACGACCCCCGCGCACACGAGGAGTAATCCATGTTCAACACATACCGCACCAAGCGTTCGCGCCGTGCGGCGGTAGGTCTTGCCTCCGCCGCCGCAGCACTCACCCTGGCACTCGTCGGCTGCTCCCAGTCGGAGGACTCCACAACACCTCCCGCGAGCTCATCGGAGCACGACACGCAAACCGTCGTCACCGCACAGGACATGTGGGTGAAGGCAACCGATCCAGACATCACCCCGGGCGAAGCGATGAGCGGCGTCTTCGGCACGCTTGAGAACCACGGTGACGAGAACCTTGTCATCACGGATCTCAAGAGCGATGCGGCGGACGTCGTCGAGCTCCACGAGGTTGTCGACGGCAAGATGCGCAAGATCGAGGGCGACGTCACCGTCCCCGCAGACGGGTCGCTCCTGCTTGAGCCTGGTGCGAACCACATCATGCTCATGCAGATCACCAAGCCGCTGACTCCGGGCGATGACGTCACGGTCACGCTGACGTTCTCCGATGGCTCAACACTCGAGATCGTCGCGCTCGTCAAGGACACCAGCGGTGCGAATGAGAGCTACGAAGACATCGACGGGGACGAGGCGATGGACCACGGCGACATGGACATGTCAGGTGACGCCGACGCGATGGACCATGGCTAAAGATCCACTGGAAAACACTGATCAGCTCGAGGCAGATCAGCAGGCTCGTCGCCTGAGCCGCCGCGCCCTCCTCACGGGGGGCGCGGTCGGCGCCGGCCTTGGCGCGCTCATCGGCGGCGCTGGCGGCGCGTTTGGAGGTTTCTCCCTCGGTCGTGCAGACGCTTCGGCCAGCGCCCGATTTGACGACACCACTGAGCCAGCACTGAGCGTAACCGGAGACGAGCCTGGATTTGGTGGTGAAGCACTCCCCTGCCACGGGGAACACCAGGCGGGGATCGTCAGCGTTCCTGCGACCAACGTCAGGCACATCGCATATCGGCTGCGTGACGAGACGGACCGTGCATCGCTCGCGGGCATGTTCCGTGTCCTCACCGGCGACATCGAGGCGCTAACCGCTGGCGTCGGACCGCTTGCCGACCCGGAGCCAGAGCTTGCGGCCCGTCCCGCCCGTCTCTCCGTTACCGTCGGCGTTGGCGCAGGCCTTGTCGACAGAGTTGATCCACGATTGCGCCCCGCGTGGCTCGCACCGCTTCCCAAGTTCGAGCACGATGAACTGGGGCACGGCTTTGACGGCGGGGACCTCCTGCTGATTGTGCAAGCTGACGATCCGCTTCCCGTGGCGCACGCCGCGCGCATGCTCCACCGCGACCTCGACCGGTTTGCAGAGGTCGCATGGGTGCAGCAGGGCTTCAGGCAGTCTCGTGGCTCTGAGGCCAGTGACCACACCATGCGCAACCTCATGGGTCAGGTTGACGGCACCGTCAACCCGACGCCTGAGGAAGACGATTTTGATGAGGTGATGTGGGTCGACCGCGGCGACGGGCAGGCCTGGCTCGCTGGGGGCTCGGCGTTTGTGCTCAGGCGCATCCGCATGGAGCTCGACAGCTGGGATCGCGTGGATCGTCCCGGCCGTGAACAGACGATGGGCCGGACGCTGAGCGACGGAGCGCCGCTCACGAACCCCACCGGCGGGGAACACGCCCCGGTGGATTTCGATGCGAAGAATGCGCTCGGGCTCCCGGTCATTTCTTCGGCCGCCCATATTCGGCGCGCGCACTCAGTGGATCGTCGAGAACGCATCGTTCGTCGAGCGGTGAACTACGACGATGGGAACGAGGCAGGCCTCCTGTTCGGCTGTTTCCAGCGCAATCCGCTCACGCAGTTCGTTCCCATCCAGCGTCGTCTCGATGAGGCGGATCTGCTCAATGAGTGGGTGACCCACACCGGGTCTGCGGTGTTCGCGGTTCTCCCAGGGTTCAAGAGCGGCGAGATTCTGGGCGCGACTCTGCTCGCGTAGCACCCGCCAGTTCGTGGTTCGGGGGTCGGTGATTTGGCCCCCGAACCACGATGCCTGGGGTCTGCGCCCGCCTGCTGCGCGCGCGATAGCGCGGAGCGGTCGCGCTAGCGCACCCTCGGCGTATCGCCGGCGTCGTCCTGCGCGGCGTCATAGGCCTCACGAAACCTCACGATCTCCCGCTGGTGCTGCGACGCCCACTCGGCGACCGCCATCACCGGGCCAACGAGCGTGCTGCCAAGCTCGGTGGCAGCGTATTCGACGCGCGGCGGAATCTCCGCGTAGACCGTTCGGGTGACGAGGCCATCGCGTTCGAGCTGCCGCAGCGTGAACGTCAGCATCCGTGAAGAAATCCCGCGCGTCATGCGTTTGAGCTCCGTGAACCGGTATGGGCCCTGCTGCAACATTCCGATGAGCATCATGCTCCACTTGTCGCCAACTCTGCCGAGAATTGAACGGAACAGCTCGGCCTGCTCTTCGTCGAGAGCGCAGAAGCGCTCCATGGTTACGTCGAACGCGGATGGATCATCCTCTGCGCCCGCTGTGTGCGCTGGCATCCGATGCGATGCAATCGCTCCATGTGTTTCCGTCATCTGCATTCCTCAGTGTTCGCTGCCGCTGGTGACCCCACCGGTTACACCGGCGTTACTCAGACACGTTGCGGTGCCTGACCCTTCATAGCCGATACTTACTCACTGTATCTCAGTTACTAATAGTTACCTTTGGAGTAGATCTCGTGCTTGCACTCACCATCATCACCTGGACCCTGTCTGGGATCCTCTCGCTCATCTTCCTCATGGCCGGAGCCATGAAACTTGTGAAACCTCATGCAGATCTCCCCATGGTCACGCTGCAGGCGCTCACGCCAACAGCGGTGAAGCTCATCGGAGCGGCAGAGGTGCTCGGCGCGGTCGCTCTGATCGCCGCCCCGCTCACTGGGATCCTGCCCGTGCTCGCCCCGATCGCCGCCATTGGCCTTGCACTCACCCAGCTCTTCGCGATCTTCGCGCACAAGCGAATCGATGAGCCCATCCGGACAAACCTTGTGCTGCTGTTGCTCGCCCTCGCCGTGACGGTGCTCGGTTTCGTCAGGCTCTGACCGGGTTCTCACTCTCAAAAAACGCAAATGATATGGTTGAAAGGTTGCTAGCCGACGGATGGTTGAGATTTGACAATCTCCCACCAGCGCTGGACACCACAACTCGGCCGACGAAACGCCAGCCAGGGAGCACCGGTTGCAGTCAACCGGTGCGGTGCACAGCTGTGCCTGAATGCGCGGCTAGCGACCACAACAGAGTGAGGAAGCGTAGTTACGTGAGTGAGAAGAAAAGAGTCGCAATCATCGGGTCTGGCCCGAGCGGAATGGCCCAGCTCCGCGCATTCGAGTCGGCAGAGCGTCAGGGTGTAGACATCCCAGAGCTCGTCTGCTTCGAGAAGCAGTCTGACTGGGGCGGCCAGTGGAACTACTCCTGGCGCACCGGCCTCGACGAGTACGGTGAGCCCGTCCACTCGAGCATGTATCGCAATCTCTGGTCGAACGGCCCGAAGGAGGGCCTGGAGTTTGCCGATTATTCGTTCGATGAGCACTTTGGGCGCCCGATCTCGTCGTATCCCCCGCGCGAAGTCCTCTGGGACTACATCGCTGGCCGCCTCAAGCACAGCGATGTGCGCAAATATGTTCGCTTCACGACCGTCGTCCGCCTGGTAACGTTCGACGAGAGCACTCAGCTATTCACCGTGACGAGTGAGCACCTGCCGTCAGGAGAAACGACGACGGAGACATTCGATCACGTGGTCGTGGCCAGCGGCCACTTCTCGTTCCCGTTCACCCCCGAGGTACCGGGTATCGAAACGTTCACCGGGTTCATCACCCATGCTCACGACTTCCGCGGCGCAGAGTCACTCGCAGACAAAGATGTGCTCGTCGTTGGCTCGAGTTACTCAGCCGAAGACATTGGCAGCCAGGCATACAAGATGGGCGCGCGTTCCGTCACCGCAAGCTACCGCACCGCACCGATGGGTTATGCCTGGCCGGATGGCTTCGAGGAGCGGCACAGTGTCGAGCGCTTTGAGGGCAACACCGCCTTCTTCCGCGACGGCACTTCCAAGCACATCGACGCCCTCATCTTCTGCACCGGCTACGTCCACAAGTATCCCTTCCTGCCAAAGGACCTCGCTGTTTCCGGGCCAAACACCCTGTATCCAGAGCACCTGTACCGCGGCGTTGTCTGGGACGGCAACCCCGCCCTGTTCTACGTTGGCGCGCAGGATCAGTGGTTCACGTTCAACATGTTCGATACCCAAGCCTGGTATGTCCGTGACCTCATTCTTGGACGCTCCCAGATGCCCGATGCTGAGGAGCGCGCCGCATCCATGGCACAGTGGCAGAGCCGCTACGCCGCGACACCAACGAACTCCGCTGATCAGATTCGGTATCAGGCCGACTACGTTCGCGACCTGATGGATGCAACCGACTACCCGGAGTTTGACATCGACGAGGTCAGTGACACGTTCATCAGATGGTCGAAGGACAAGCGTGAGAACATTCTCGGGTACCGCGACATCTGCTACCGCTCGGTTATGACCGGCACGATCGCTGCACCCCACCACACCCCGTGGCTCGAAGAACTCGACGATTCACTCGAACGCTACCTCTCCCCAGGCAACCCAAGCCGGGAGCCCGCTGGAACGCAGGCGTAGCGCCATCCTCGCAGCGCGCGAGGCACCAGAGTCTCGCGCGCTGCTTTGGGGCTTGGAAATTCTGGTGCCGCGGCAGTAGAGTCGAAGCAGCGGCCGCGCTTTTCCTAGCATCCGCGACGATTCGCGCGGGGCCTCGCTGGCTCGCATCTCCCTCAACGCTGAAGGATTCCATGACCGCCACCAGCCCTCAAGGAAACACACGCCGAAGCGTCGCTGCCGCCCTCGCGTTCGCCCTCTCCATCGGGCTATCGCTCATCCCCGCGCAGGCAGCGCTCGCCGATCCGGGTGCCGCTGCGCCGATTGATGGGGCGCAGACGTCTGGCGACAGCATGTTCCCGAACGTCGGCAATGGCGGCTACGACGCTCTCGACTACGACGTGAGCATTTCCTGGTCCCCAGACGCCGAGCAACGAGGATCGCTCCTCGCTGGCAGCATTACGCAAGCTACGACAACGATGACGGCGCGAGCAGACCAACCACTCAGAACCTTCTCGCTCGACTTCGAGGGCATGGAGGTCGACGCCGTTAGCGTTAACGGCCAGGCCGCGGCATGGGAGCGCATTTCAGATGCCGCGACAATAACGCACAAGCTTGTTGTGGAGCCGCAAGTGCCCGTGTCAGGCGAGTTCGCAGTCACCGTCGATTATCACGGTGTCCCGGTCACGCACATCGATGCAGACGACTCCGCTGAGGGGTGGAGCCCGACGCATGACGGCGCGATCCTCCTCGGCCAGCCCGTCGGCATGATGGCGGGTTTCCCGCACAACAACACCCCGGGTGACAAGGCGACCTATACGTTCGCGATCGACATCCCGTCAACGCTCGCCGATGCAGACGGTTCCAACCCCGGACCGGCGGCAGCGGTCAGCAACGGCGAGCTGCACAGCAGAGTCCCTTCAGCTGATGGTGCCCGCACGACCTGGAAGTGGCGCCAGGACAAGCAGATGGCGTCGGAACTCGCCATCATCGGTATTGGGCGGTACGACATCATCGAGTCGACTGTCTCCCTAAGCGATGGCCGCACGATTCCGAGCTGGTCATTCATCGACTCTGAGCTGAGCGAGGCCGACAAAACCCTCGTCCTGAAGCGCATCAATGACATCGAGGCCGTCACACGGAACCTTGAATCAGTTTACGGACCCTACCCTGGCAACAGCACCGGCGTCGTCGTCGATACCGTTCCAACGGAGATCAATTACGCGCTCGAAACCCAGGATCGCTCCTTCTTCCCGTCACCGCGTTCTCTCGCAAGCAATACGTTCCTCCACGAACTCGTGCATCAGTGGTACGGCAACAACGTCTCACCAAGTACTTGGACCGATATTTGGATCGCGGAGGGGATGGCGTCATGGGGCCCGACCCACTACAACAGCGCGAACGGCTTCGGCACCGGGGGCACAACAGAGAAATCCTACTTCGATGCGTGGAACCGCATGCCAGCATCGTCCGCCAACTGGAAGATCCCTCCCGGCGCTCAGACGGACTCCGCAACGGTCTACGGCTACCAGACGTACACGCGCAGCGCACAGTTCTGGGAGGCGCTGAAGATCGCGATCGGCGACGACGTGTTCTTCACGCTGCTGCCGGAGTGGCAAGCCCGGTACGGGGGCACGAGCCAGAGCGGGGCCGAGCTCAAAGCGCTCGCCGAGGAGCTGTCCGGTCGCGATCTCACGGCTTTCTGGGACGCGTGGATCATGACGCCGGAAAAGCCCGCTTGGCCGGAGAAGCTCACCGCAGAGCTGAGCACTCCCGCTGAAGGCGCGGAAGCCGAGCGCGGCGATGAGCTGAGCTACACTCTGGTCGCGGACAACACCGGGATGGTCGATCTAGAGACGTCGGTGGTCGCGGTCGACGTCTCGTCGCTGCTGCGCAGCGCCGACCTCGAGAATCCGCTGCCTGCCGGGCTGGTGCTTGACGGTACAACCCTCAACTGGGCAGTGCCAAAGACCGCGCCTGGAGCGCAGGCGTCGCTCACTTTTGGGGCGACGGTCACCGCATCCGCCTCTGGCGGGTCGATCGACGTTGCTGCCAGCGTCGCAACGCTTGGCGGCACGTGCACTGAGTGCGCCACAAGCCTGAGCATTGCGGAGTATGAGATCTCGCCGGCGCCGGCGCCGACCCTCAGTGGTGAGCCCCGAGTTGGTGCGACCCTCACGGCTCATCCAGGGTCGTGGCCAGCGGACACCAAGCTCAGCTTCCAGTGGGAGATTGCAGGGGCTACTGTGTCTGGTGCGACAGACGCCTCGTTCGTCGTACCCGCCTCGGCGCTTGGGCGCACCGTGGCGGTCTCCGTGACCGGCGTTCGGCCAGGTTTTCTCCCGACGACCGTCTCGAGCACGCCCTCGCCCAAGATACAGGGGGCCGCGACCGATCCTGGGCCGGGAGTCACCCCGAAACCGGACGAGACAGAAACTGTTCCGCCAGCCCTCGATGCACTCACAGCCGCGCTCGAAGGCGCGATCACGTTCCCGCGAACCGTTCACCCAGGCGAGCGGATCACCGTTGGCATTCGCTCGGAACTGGCCGGTGAGAGAGTCGAAGCTTGGCTCTTTTCAGATCCGCGACACATCGGTTCAGCGTCGGTCCGCGCAGACGGGAGCATCGAGTTGACCGTGCCAGCTGACACCGAGATCGGATCGCACCGGCTGGTCATCGCCACTCCGGGCGGCGACGTCATTGGGTGGGGCCCGATCACCGTGGAGGCGGCTGCCGTGGCCGCAACCGGCGACTCTATCCCTATTCTCGGTGGCGCCGTCGGAGCGATGCTACTCATTGGCGGTGCAGCGGTGCTCCTCGCGCGGAGACTGGAGCGCACTCCGTAGGGAGCACGGCGCTAGCCCAGCCCATTTGGGGGCTCAGTGAGAGGGGCAGGCCACTCTATGCTCGCTGTGCGAATGCCGTCTCGTAGAGCAGCACACTCGCTGCGGTCGCGAGGTTCAGCGACTCAGCCTCGCCAAAAATTGGCAGCTTGATTGAGCGGCCAATCACGGCTCGCTCTGTCTCCCCGAGCCCGCGCGCCTCGTTACCGAACACCCACGCGACGTTCCCGCGGAGCTGCTCGCGCGCGTCTGTCACCTCCGTGCCGCGGACGTCGGCCGCGATGGTCTCCAGTCCGGCAGCCTGCGCGGCCTCGACGACCTCGCTGAGTGAAGCTGCCGTGGCGACTGGCAGGTGGAAGAGCGATCCGGTCGTGGAGCGCACCACCTTTGGGTGCCACGGGTCGATTGACTCCCCCGAGAACACGACGGCGTCTGCTCCCGCCGCGTCGGCGGCGCGCAGCACCGTTCCCGCGTTGCC
This sequence comes from Leucobacter komagatae, assembly GCF_000834055.1. GTDB lineage: Bacteria > Actinomycetota > Actinomycetes > Actinomycetales > Microbacteriaceae > Leucobacter > Leucobacter komagatae_A. The sequence continues at coordinate 105,757 of NZ_JXSQ01000001.1, read as the reverse complement.
CGGATCGCGGACCTCGTGCAGGATCGCGACGAGTTTCGCGCCGGCGAGCGCTTCGGTGAGCGTTATCTCTGGGATGCGCGCGACCGCAACCACACCCTGCGGTTGGACGGTCTCGGCCATCGCGGCGAGCACCTGAGGAGTCACGCGCTCGATCTCGACTCCCGCTTGTGCGGCAAGGTTATCGATCTCGAACTGCCACGCTTCATCCCCCGTCGTCGCATAGACCACGTCGGCGAGCCGGGGGCGGTAGGCGAGCAGCTCGCGCACAGCCTGCGGGCCCTCAACAAGAAATCGGCCCGTCTCGTTCCGTTCCTTCTTCTTCGCGAGCGACGCGACGCGCTTGACGCGCGGGGCCTTAGGGTTCTCAATGAGTTCATGCACGGATCAAGCCTACCCGTGGCCGGCTACGCTGCTTGCCTGAATACCCAAAAACCCCGCCACCGCAGAAGCGGGGCGGGGTTTCTTGGAGAGCTACTTACGCAGCAACCTTCGGTGCCGAAGTGTCCTCGGGGAGGGCCTTCTTGGCAACCTCGACGAGCGTCGCGAACGTCGCTGCGTCGTTGGTTGCGAGCTCGGAGAGCATGCGACGGTCTACCTCAACACCGGCAAGGCCGAGGCCCTGGATGAAGCGGTTGTAGGTGAGGCCGTTTGCGCGTGCGCCAGCGTTGATGCGCTGGATCCACAGGCGACGGAAGTCACCCTTGCGCTTGCGACGGTCGTTGTACGCGTAAACGAGCGAGTGCGTGACCTGCTCCTTGGCCTTACGGTACAGGCGCGAACGCTGTCCGCGGTAGCCGGAGGCGCGCTCAAGAATTACGCGACGCTTCTTGTGGGCGTTGACGGCCCGCTTTACTCTTGCCATTTCAGTTCTTCCTTAACAGAGATAAGTTGTGGGGCCGGCTTAGAGGCCGAGGAGCTTCTTCGCCTGCTTCGCATCACCCGGTGCGAGCGCCTGATCGGCGTTCAGGCGGCGCTTGCGGCGCGAGGACTTCACTTCAAGGTTGTGGCGCATGCCGGCCTGCTGCTTCATCAGCTTGCCGGAGCCAGTTACCTTAAAGCGCTTCTTGGCCCCCGAGTGGGTCTTCTGCTTTGGCATCGGTTTTCTCCTTGTTGTGGTGCACCGCCTGGGCGGCTGCGTCATGGGCGCGCGGGGATACTCGATCCCCGCGCCGCCACGGGTCTTATTCGGCGGTGGTGTTCTCGGCCGGCTTCTCAGCGCGGCGGCTCGCCTTTTCCTCGGCGCGACGAGCGTTCTGCTCAGCCTTCGCTTCGGACTTATTCTTCACGGGGGCGATGACCATCACCATGTTGCGGCCATCAATCCGAGGGTTCGACTCGACGGTGCCGTATTCGGCAATGTCCTCGGCGAACTGCTGCAACAAGCGCACACCCTGCTCCGGACGCGACTGCTCGCGGCCACGGAAGAGGATCATTGCCTTTACCTTGTCGCCCTGCTCAAGGAAGCCGACCGCACGCTTCACCTTCGTGTCGTAGTCGTGCGTATCAATCTTCAGGCGGAAACGAACCTCTTTGAGGACGGTGTTCGCCTGGTTGCGACGTGCTTCCTTCGCCTTCTGAGCTGCCTCGTACTTGAACTTTCCGAAGTCCATGATTTTGGCAACGGGAGGCTTTGAGTTCGGGGCGACCTCAACGAGATCGAGATCCGCCTCCTGGGCAAGGCGCAGGGCGGTATCGATGGGCACGACTCCGACTTGCTCGCCACTGGGTCCTACCAGTCGCACCTCGGAAACGCGGATTCGGTCATTCGTACGGGGCTCGCTGATCGCCTGCTCCTCTGATCTCATGTGATTAAGACTGCTCGACGGTGTCGAGGCTCACGGAAGCGAGATCGGGAACGCAAATGTACCCACACCCTTTAGCTGCCGCGTGAGCGGCGGAGTGCCAACTACCCGGTAACCTTAAGAGGTGCCGGGTGGGAGAAATTCCTCTTCCGTAGTTCCGGCAAGTTTGCCGATAACCTCAGCAAGCTTAGCACACCGATTGCAGACACAGACAGGGGCGCTTTTCATGAGCGAGCAGGACACCGCAGCGGCAGCACAGCCAACGGACCACGACGCGGTTTATCCGGACGGCGATGAGGCTACGCAGGCCGTTCGCGATATCGCAGACGTCGCAGCCGTTGAGGTGATTACCACCGCCGCCGTCCACCTCCTCAGCGCTGCAGCAGTGAAGGTCGGCCTTGCAGACGATCCAGACAACCAGATCGATCTCGATGAGGCTCGCAAGCTCATTAACGCGCTCGCCGGGCTCATCACCGCAGGTGCCCCAGAGGTGAGCGACATGCACGCTCGCAGCCTCCGCGACGGCCTCCGCTCAGTGCAGCTTGCGTTCCGTGAGGCCTCCCCCATCCCCGACGCGATCGGCAAGGGACCTGGCGAGAAGTACACCGGCCCCGTCAACTAATCGCATTCCCGTGCCCCGGGGGTATTGGCGCACAGCGTGCCGATTCCCTCGGAGCTCCGGGCGGTGGCGTCACCCGAGCACGGGCGTCTGGGCGAGCGGATCCCGACCCCGCGCCGTGTAGGGCGGCAGCGGCCCTCCCATCCGAGGAGCCTCCCACAGGTCGATGCCAGCGTCGACCGCGAACGCATCAATCTCGGCGAGCTCTTCGGCGGTAAAGGATGTGTGCGAGACCGCGCCGAGGTTTTCGGTGAACTGTTCCGCACTACTCGCCCCGGCGACGAGGCTCGTCATCCGCTCATCTCGGAGCGCCCAAGAGATGGCGAGCTGGGCGAGCGACTGCCCGCGGCGCGCAGCGATATCCGCTAGGCCACGTAGCCGTTCGACGACCACGGGCGTGAGGGCCTTGGTCGTGAACGATCCGCCATCAGCCGCCCTGCTCCCCTCGGGAATGCCAGCGAGGTACTTGTCAGTGAGCATGCCCTGCGCCAGCGGGCTGAAGCCGATGACTCCGAACCCTTCGTCAGCAGCCACGTCGAGCAGCCCGTCAGTCTCCACCCACCGGTTCATCATCGAGTACGAGGGTTGATGGATCGCGAGCGGCGTGCCGAGGTCGCGGAGCAGCCGAGCCATCTCGCGGCTGGCAGCAGCGCTATATGAAGAAATACCCACGTAGTGGGCGCGCCCTGAGCGCACAACGAAATCGAGCGCTCTGGCGGTCTCCGATGCGGGCGTCCCCGGATCAGGTCGATGGTGATAGAAGACGTCGACCCGTTCGACACCGAGCCTCCCGAGCGAGCGATCTAGGCTCTCAACCAGGTACTTCCTGCTTCCGCCTGAACCAAACGGACCGGGCTGCATGTCCCATCCGGCCTTCGTGGAGAGCACGATCTCGTCGCGGTGCGCCGCCAAGTCTTCTCGGAGGATGCGCCCGAGCGTAATCTCAGCCTGCCCTGCGAGCGGCCCGTAGTTATTTGCGAGGTCGAAGTGGAAGACTCCGCTGTCGAACGCGTCGAGCACTGTGGCACGCTGCACGGCAGGGTCGCGGTCGCTTCCAAAGTTCTGCCACAGCCCAAGGGAGAGCGCGGGAAGCTGCAAGCCGCTCCTCCCCGAACGGCGAATGGGGGTGCTGTCGTATCGGTCTTGCGAAGCAACGTAGCTCATAGCGACAGCCTAGTGCCGGGCGGATCCGGCACGGAAGAGCTGCCTCGCGCGAGCGGTTCGCTCCGCGCGTGGTGCCGGGCAGCACCGGCGGCGCATCCCGCAAAACCACGAGTGGCCCGCGCGCCTGAGAGTAGGGAAGAATGGGGGCATGTCGTCCCCCACCGCCGCACCCGACCACGGCGCCCGGCGGGGTGAGTCCCTCAAGGGCATCCGCGATTCGCTCGGTGTGGGAATCGCCATTTTCCCGCTCGGCGTCGCGCTCGGCATCCTCGTCGTACAGGCCGGACTCCCGCTGTGGGTTGCGCCAGCGCTCTCGATTGTCATTTTCGCCGGCTCTGTCGAGCTGCTGCTCGTCGGCATGCTCGCAACTGCGGCACCACTCATCACGATCGCCGTTACCGTGTTTGCGCTGAACTTCAGGCATGTGTTCTATGCGCTGTCTTTCCCGCTCTCCAGGGTGCGGCAGGGTCTCCCCCGCGCATACTCCGTCTACGCGCTGATCGATGAGGCGTACGCGACGTACGTGCTGATGCCCCCTGACAAACTCACGAGCAGGCGCATCGTGAGCGGGCAGCTTATGATGCAGCTCTATTGGGTGGGAGGCGGTCTCCTCGGGATCGGGATCGCCTCAGCACTTCCTGCACCCATCGAGGGTTTCGAGTTCGCGCTAGCGGCCACGTTCACGGTCATGACGCTCGACGCGGTGCGTTCTCGCAGGCAAGTCCCCTCGGCCCTGCTCGCGGCCCTCGCCGTCGCCGCCGCACTGACCGCGTTCCCCGAGAATACGATGCTCGCCGCGCTCATCATCTTCGCCGCTCTGCTCGCCGTACGCTACGCGGTCGAGGCTCGACGGCAGCGCGAGCAGGAGACCGACGCATGACCTGGTACCTCATCGCAGCGATTGCGATCGCCGGCATCATCACCTTCCTGCTCCGGGCGCTCCCATTCGCGATGCTCAAGCCGCTTCGCCGCTCGAAGTTCGTGCGCTCGCTGGGAGAGTGGATGCCCGCCGGCATCCTGCTGATCCTCGCGGTGGTTGTGCTGCGCGACGAGATCGTTGCTCGCGGCAGCGATTGGTGGATGGCGCTCGTTGCTACGGCTGTCACTGTCGCCGTGCATCTGCTCGGCGGACGGCGGGTCTTGCTCAGCATTGCGGTCGGCACCGCTTGCTACGTCCTCCTCGTCAACCTGTTCTAGCGCGACGCATCGCGGCGCCCTGACGGGAGACCGTCAGTGGCGCCGCGATGTTGCGCGGAACACTAGCGGTGCGGGATTCCCGCGATCATGCCGCCGTCGACCACGAACTCAGCCCCGCTCGTAAACGATGAGGCTTCGCTTGCGAGAAACACGATCGTTCCCACCAGGTCTTCGGGAACGCCCGGCCGCCCAAGCGGAATATCGAGCTTCTCGGGGTCGATCCGCGCCGACATAGCGGTGGTGATGTACCCGGGGTGGACTGAGTTCACCCGAATACCAGCCGGGCCGAGCTCTACAGCGAGTGACGCAGACATGCCGCGTACGCCGAATTTCGCAGCCGTGTAACCGTGCAGTCCGGGGCTACCGCGCATCCCCTCGACGGAGGAAATGTTGATAATTGATCCGCCGCCCTGTCCTTTCATCACCGGCACAACGGCGCGGCAACCAAGGAACACTCCGGTGAGGTTCACGGCGATCACGGCATTCCACTTCTCGAGCGTGAAATGCTCGATCGGCGCCGCGTTGGCGATACCCGCGTTGTTCACGAGCACGTCGAGCGAACCGAAGGCCGCAACGGTAGCGTCCACAGCGGATGCCCACTCGGCTTCCTCCCGCACATCGAGCGCAACGAACCGTGCGCCGTCACCGAGTTCTGCTGCGAGCGCCTCGCCCTCGTCCGTGAGCACGTCAGCGAGCATGACGCGTGCGCCGGCAGCGTGCAGCGCCCGCGAATACGCGGCGCCGATGCCGCGCGCGCCGCCAGTGACCAGTACGACTTTGCCTTCCAAGGTGATCATGGCGCGACCTCCACAACGACACGACCAACGGTATTTCCGGTCGCGAGCGCGGTGAGTGCTGCTGGCGCCTCGGCGAACGGGACCGTGTGGTCAACGACGGGCGAGATTTTTCCCGCCTCAAACAGCTTGATGAGTTCCTCGTGCGCCTCGGCCACGAGCTCTGGGGCACGCTCCTGGTAGAGCCCCCAGTAGAGGCCGAGGACCGCGTAGTTCTTGATGAGTGGCCGGTTCATTGCGAGCTCCGGAATTGTTCCGCTCGCGAACCCGATGACCACGATGCGCCCCTCGAACGCGATCGACCGGGTAGAGGCTTCGAACGCCGCCCCGCCAACCGGGTCGAATGCGACATTTGCGCCTCGCCCCTCCGTGATTCGCTTCACCTCTGCCGCAACATCGTCGCTTCGCAGCACGACGTGTTCTGCCCCGGCGTCACGGACGACTTGCGCCTTTGCCTCGGAGCCAACGACTCCGATCACTCTCGCGCCAGCTGCGACTCCGAGCTGCACGGCCGCCGCGCCGACTCCGCCCGCTGCGGCGTGCACGAGTAGCCACTCTCCCGACTGAATCTGGGCCCTGCGATGAAGCGCAAACCATGCCGTCTGATAGGCGATCATGAGCCCAGCCGCCCGCACGTTGTCGAGCGACTCTGGGATCCGCCGCACCGCGTTTGCCGGAACGGCCGCGTACTCAGCAAGCACTCCAATCATCGGCACCACGATGCGTTCCCCGACGCTCAGTCCGGTCACGCCCTCACCCAGCTCGGCCACGGTTGCGCTGCACTCGACCCCGGGGGTAAACGGAAGCTCAGGTTTGACTTGGTACTCACCGCGCGCGAGCAACACGTCAGGGAAGTTCGCTGCGACCGCGCCTACGCGGACGAGCACCTCCCCTGCGCTCGGGCGGGGAGTGGGGACGGTGGTGAGTGTCAGCGCCTCTGCTGGCTCACCGAGCGTTGTGACGCGCCAAGCTTGCATCGTCTCCGGCGCTTGTGTATTCGACATCTGCTCTCCTTAGGCTAGACATAAAGAGGTCGGTGATATGCACTGCTGTCAGCGTCCTGTCCTCCGGTTTCTCTTCCGAGTACCAGTAGGAGAGATAGTGAACGTCGCTGAAGAAGTGGGCGATGAGAACTGCGAGAGGAATGTCGTCTCGGTACTTCCCCTCGCGCTGCCCCCGCCTCACGAGGGCAGCGAACTCATCGTTGTACGCGCGACGGCGGCGCACAACTTCCTTCCGCCTCGGCTCAGAGAGCATGTCCATGCTTCGAAAGAACACGGTGCCCTCTGCGAGGTATTCGATTGAGGTCTCGAGTACGTCGACGCAGGCGGCTCGAAGCACGTCGTCGACATCACCACCGGCCTCGATGATTGCGTCGAGGTTGTCCTTTTGGAGAGAGAGCAACGAGTCGTAGATGCCGAACAGCAGATCGTCTTTGGACTCGAAGTAGTGGTACATCGCACCCTTCGTGACACCCGCTCGAGCGACAATGTCTTGAACGCTGGTGTTCGCGTAGCCGCGTAGCGCGAAAAGCTCAACCGATGCACGAATGACGTCTGTGGCTACCTGAGATTGCTTCATTCGAGCCATTCTTCCCTACTGCTCACGCCCGCCGAGAACCCCGGCTGGCACTGGTCCTGGTTAGAGGATGGGTCGGATGCTGCCGCCGCCATCGATCGGAACGGTCTGGCCGGTGATCCACGCCGCGTCAGCTGACAGCAGGAACGCAACGGGACCGGCGATGTCCTCGGGCTCGCCAAGCCTGCCGAGCGGGTAGGCTGCAGACACTTCTGCTTCCTGCCCCTCATACAGGGCGCGCGCGAACGCCGTCTTCACGACCGCCGGCGCGACCGCATTCACGCGGATCTTGGGCGCAAGCTCGAAGGCGAGCTGCACCGTCAGGTTCATCAGTGCCGCCTTCGAGATCCCGTAGAAGGCGATCCCCGGGCTCGCTCCAAGCGCGGACGCTGACGAAATATTCACGATGCTCGAGCGAAGCCCCGCGGCGACCGCGTCCCGGCTCCAGTCCAGTGATGCGATGACGTTGACGTCGAGAATCTTGCGAGCAGCACCCGCGTCTACGTCGACGATCGGCCCATACACAGGGTTGATGCCGGCGTTGTTCACGAGGTGGTCAAGCCGCCCGTGCCGTTCTGCAACGTGCGCAAATACCGCGGCGCGGTGCTCCGTGTCGTCTGCGCGCCCGGCCACGCCGGTTGCATTCGGCCCAAGCCCAGCGACGGCCTCGTCGAGCGCCTCCTGATTGCGGCCGGTGATAATCACGGATCCACCCTCTGCGACAAGTCGCTGAGCGATTGCGAGCCCGATTCCTCGGCTCGCGCCGGTAACAATGGTGACCGTTTCAGCGAAACGAGATGTAGTCATGGCGCCTCCTTGCGTCGTGCATACCGTCCAGTCGGTATGACTACCCTAGCACCGGTCACCCCACTCGCGCACGGAGCGCAACACCCTTCGGTAACTAATGCAACAATCGCATACCGTCCGGTCGGTATTTGATGTACTGTGATGCCACGAACGACACGAAGAGGTGCCGATGAAGTCTCAACTATCCAACCCAGCACAGACCACTCCCCGACTCGAGGTGGAGCAGCTCACCGTAAAGTTTGGTGGGCTGACCGCGCTCGATGACGTCACTTTCGACGTCAGACCGAGCGAAGTTGTCGCCCTGATCGGCCCAAACGGCGCGGGGAAGACGACGGTTTTCAATGCCGTGTGCAGTCTCCTGCGGAGTTCGGGCTCCATCAGGATCGACGGCAGCACCGTTCCGCGGAAGACCCCGCAGCTCGCGCGGCTTGGCCTTTCGCGGACGTTACAGGGGCTCGGCCTGTTCCCGACCATGACCGTGGCTGAGAACGTGCGGGTCCCGGTCGCCTACCGGAGAAACGCGGACGAACTCGTCGGCGCTCAGCTCGAGCGACTCGGTCTGAGCAGCATCGCCACCCGCCCGGTCGGCGAACTCCCCTTCCCGGACAGGAAACGGGTCGCGCTTGCCCGCGCTTTAGCAAACGATCCGTCGCTACTCCTCCTCGACGAGCCAGCCGGCGGTCTCAGCGTCGAGGACATCGACTCACTCAGCGACACGGTCAGGGACATTGCATCAAGCGGCAGGTCCGTTCTTCTCGTTGAGCATCACGTCGACTTCGTCATGGGCCTCGCCGACCGCATCGTCGTTCTCGACTTCGGCAGGGTCATCGCGCGCGGAACACCTGACGAGATACGCGCGGATCCGCGAGTTGAGGAGGCCTACCTCGGCGTCGCAGCAACCAACGGAAACGGCAGCGGCCCACGGACCGGAGCACACGCATGAACACAGAGACACAGCTCGGAGCCGCGCTCACCATCTCGGACCTCACCGTTGACTACGGTGGCGGGCCCGTGCTCCATGGAGTGAACATGGACCTTGTCCCTGGCGAGGTTGTCGCCCTTCTCGGCGCGAACGGTGCAGGCAAGACAACGCTCCTCGGCGCGTTAACCGGCCGAGTGCCGGTGTCTGACGGCAAGTTGATTTTCGACGGCACCGACCTCCGGCAACTTCGCACCGAAGACCGCGCGCGACTGGGCCTGGCGCTCGTTCCCGATGGCCAGAGCATCGTCGCGGAACTCACGGTCGAGGAAAATCTGCGGCTTGGAGCGCTCTGGCGGCACCAGGGGCATGCCCGCGAGCGCGCCATTCGAGGGATCTACGAGATGTTCGAACCGCTCGAGCGCCGCAAGCATGCCGATGGACATCAGCTTTCCGGCGGCGAGCGCCAGATGCTCGCCCTTGGACGGGCACTCATAGCGGAGCCCCGGCTCATAGCGCTCGATGAGCCGTCACTTGGGTTGGCCCCGCTCGTAGTCGTTCAGATCATGCGCACTCTCCGCGCAACGGCCAAGGAGCGCGGTTTGACGGTGCTCCTTGCCGAACAAAACGTCACGGGAGCACTCTCGATAGCCGATCGAGGCATCGTACTCAATCTCGGCAGGGTGGTTGTGGACGCCGAGGCATCCACGCTCGCGGACGATGCCGCCCTGCGACACGCATACCTGGGGTTCTGATGGATAGATTTACGTTCCTTTTCGCAACCGGACTCGCGCGCGGAGCGATCTTTGCACTGTTCGCGCTCTCGCTCGTGTTGATCTGGCGGGCTACCCGAATCATCAACTTTGCGCAGGGCGCCATGGCGCTCGTCGCGACCTACGTTGCATTCGCCGTCACTGGCGCGACAGGGAGTTACTTCACGGGATTCGCTGCCGGGATCCTCGCCGGGGCGCTCATGGGCTTCATCGTCGAGCGCGGAGTGATGCGCTTCGCGCCGCAGTCCTCGCATCTCACCGGCGTACTCGCAGCGATAGGGATAGTGATGGTGCTGCAGTCGCTGCTCGGGATATTCTTCGGAGCGCAATACCGGGCCATGCCAGCACCGTTCGACCGCAGCGCGATCGTCGTCGGCGGCGTGCCCTTACTCTCACCAAACGACCTCTTCACCATTGGGGTGACCCTCGTCGTGATGATCGGTCTTGCCATCGTGTTTACGCGCACGTCGCTCGGACTGCAGCTTCGCGCGTCGGCGTTTGCGCCAGCCGTATCCAGGCTGCTCGGGGTCAGGGTTTCCCGAATGACCACTGTCGGCTGGATGCTCTCGAGCGCGGTCGCGGCGCTCGCGGCGATTCTGCTCGTCCCCACTGAACTCGGGTTGAACCCCCACGCGACAGACATGCTCTTCGTGTACGCGTTCGCAGTTGCCGTGATCGGCGGCCTAGATTCCCCCCTCGGGGCACTCGTCGGCGGCCTAATCGTGGGGGTGGCGATGAGCTTGCTCACGGGATATCTCGGGGCGACAGTCGCGCCGATCGGAGTGCTCGTGCTGCTCGTTCTCATCCTGGTCGTTAGGCCAGGAGGGGTGTTCTCTACTCGGAAGGAGCGCAGCGCATGAACCGCGTATTGCCCTCACTGCGCGGTAACAGCCGCATCATTCTTTTCGGTGCGATCCTCACCGTGCTCGCTATCGCAGCGACGTTTGCTCTCGACCCGTACCGGAATTTCCAGTTTGCGACGATCGCAGCCTACTTCTGTGTGGCTGCCGGACTCACACTCCTCATCGGGCAGAGCGGTCAGCTCTCTCTCGGGCATGCCGCGCTCATGGCCTCAGGCGGGTACGGATACGCCCTCACGGCGAACGCGCTCGCTGCCGCCGACATCGGAGGGCTCCCGCGGTTCCTCATCGCGCTCCTTGCAGCCATGCTCGTCGCCGGGGTGCTCGGACTGTTGCTCGGACTCGCAGCGGCCAGGCTCCACGGCCCGTACCTTGCCGGGATCACGCTGGCCCTCGTTGTGGCGGTGCCAGCGGTGGCAGCGACGTTCAAGGCGCTCGGAGGCGATCAGGGGCTACCGAGCCCCTACCAAGGTGTTCCCGATCCGCTCCGCAGCCTGCTGGCCACTGAGCAGTGGCACGCGTGGGTGGCAGTCCTCGTCGCCGGAGTGCTCGTCACCTGGCTCGCAGTGCTGCGCGAGGGATCCTTCGGACTGAGGATGCGCGCGGTGCGAGACGACGAAACCGCCGCACGCCTCAACGGCATTCCGGCAGGCAGGGTAAAGGTCAGTGCCTTTATCGTGAGCGCCGTCTCAGCAGGTGCTGGCGGAGCATTGCTCTGCTTCATCACCCAGTCAGTGAGCCCTGGCGCGTACACGCTCCCGTTCTCGCTGCTGCTCGTGGTGGCCGTTGTCTTGGGGGGACTTGGCAGCATCGGCGGAGCGGCGCTTGGCTCCGTGCTCGTCGTGATGCTGCCGTGGCTCATCACTTGGGGCACCTCCCAGTTCTCGCTCTCGGCGGATCTCACGCAGCGTCTCACAGGCAACCTGCCAGTACTCGTCTTCGGTGCGCTGCTCACGGTGACGATCCTCGTGCGCCCTGGCGGACTTGTCGACCTGCTCCCCAAGCGAGGGACGAGGAACGCAACGGTCAGCCCGCAGCAACCCAAACGAAAACAGCGGAGCAGGGACATCTCCGCAACATAGGAGGCAGCCATGGTTTCAAGACGATATCGCCCCCAACGCACGCTTCTCGCAGCGACGGCTGCTTTCGGCCTGCTCCTCGCAGGCTGCAGCACACCGGCAACCACCGACGATGCGGCGACGCCCGGTGTCACCGACGACGTCGTGAAGATCGGCACTCACACCGCCCTCACTGGCCCTGCTGCTCCCGGATACACCGTAATCTCTTCGGCCGCGCGCGCGTATTTCGACTATGTGAACGACAGCGGAGGTGTTCACGGTCGCACCATTGAGTACATCATCAAAGACGACGCCTACAACCCCGCGAACACCCAACGCGTCGTCAGGGAGCTCGTCCAGGAAGACGAAGTCTTCGCCATCTTCAACGGCCACGGCACGCCGACCCACGCTTCAGTCGTCGACTACATCAACGAAAACGAAGTACCCGATCTCTTCGTCGCATCCGGCTCGACGCTACTCAACCAGCCGGACAAATATCCCTACACGTTCCTCCTCATCGCCAGTTATATTGCCGAGGGCGCGGCACTTGCCCAATACGCGGTCGACGAGAACCCAGGTGCAACCGTGTGCGTGCTCGGGCAAGACGATGACCTCGGGGAATCGATCCTCGATGGCGTGAAGCTCGTCCTCGGGGAGGACGGAATTGCCCACACCGTGCAGTACGCGACGTCCAACCCCGATCTCACCGCCCAGGTCGGTGCGATGCAGACCGCGGGCTGCGAAGTCAACATTCTCGCGTCGCTCACCCCGTATACGGCGCTCGCTTTGGGATCCGCCGCCCGAATCGGCTGGTCGCCGCAGTGGTTCGTTACCTCGGCTGGAAACGACCACGCAACGCTCGTCGACATACTCGGCGCAGACTCGGATCTCACCGAGGGGCTCGTCGGTGTGAACTATCTTCCCTCCGCGGCTGGCGACAGTGAGTGGATCGAGCTCTTCAGAGAGATCAATGACGACTACAACGACAGCGCCCAGTTCAACGGCAACGTTGTCTTCGGGATGAGTGCGGCCTACCTCTTCGTCGAAGCGCTCGCGGCTGCCGGCGAGCAGCCCACTCGGGAATCGATCGTGGAAGCGATCAACTCAGGAAAGCTCAAGGGAAACGGCATCGCACCGCTCTCATACGCGCCAGACAACCACGGCTCCTACTTCACGCTCGGCGTCTCACTCGTCCAAGACCAAATCCAGGATTTCATCGGAGTCGCGTATACGACAGCCGGAGACACCGTGAGCAGGACGAAGATCGATCCCGTGCCCTTCGTGCCGAACGGCATCCCCGGGTGAGGAACGATCGTGCGTCGAAGGCACGCCGAACTCCCCCGCCTCGAGCACACACACACACACACACCCTTACGACAACGAGAAAATGAGGTGACCACCATGTCTCGCACCCCTCGACGACCCGGTACAGTCGCAGCTGTCGCCCTCGTATCCAGCGCGGCGCTGCTACTTACGGCCTGCAGCACGCCAGGCGGCCCGGCCGCTGACTCCCAGGCGACGCCAGGGATCACTGCGGACACCGTAACGATCGGCACGCACACGCCGCTCACCGGGCCGGCTGCCCCCGGCTACTCGTCGGTCTCTGCGGCTGCGCTCGCCTACTTCGCGTATCTCAACGACAACGGCGGCATACACGGCCGCACCATCGAGTACATCGTGAAGGACGACGCGTACAACCCTGCAAACACACAGATGGTCGTGCGCGAGCTCGTGCAAGACGACAACGTGTTCGCGGTGTTCAATGGCATCGGCACAGCGCCACACACATCAGTGCTCGACTACCTCAACGAGAACGAAGTCCCCGATCTGTTCGTCGCGACGGGCTCACGGAATTGGAACCAGCCAGAGAAATATCCGTACACCTTTCCCTTCAATGCCGACTATGCGGTTGAGGGGGCTGCCCTCGCGCAATACGCGGCAGACGAGTACCCGGGTCAGAACGTTTGCGTGCTCGGGCAGGACGACGACCTCGGAGGTTTCATTCTCGAGGGTGTCGAGGGCGCGATCGGGCCGGAAGCGGTCACCCTCGCTGCGGAGTATTCGACGTCGAACCCCGACCTCACCGCGCAACTCAGTGCGATGCAAGCCGCCGGCTGCGAGGTGAACATCCTCGGGACGATCCCCGCGTTCACCGCACTTGCGCTCAGCACCGCCGCCCGGATCGGTTGGGATACACAGTGGTTCGTCACCTACGTCGGGCTCGATCAAACAACGCTCCTAGACATCCTCGGAGAAGCTGAAGGCCCCTCCCTCTTAGAAGGGCTCGTCGGGGTGAACTACCTCCCGATGACCGGAGGCGACAGTGAGTGGGTCGCACTTTTTCGTGAGATCAACGACACCTACAATGCGGGTGCTCCGTTCACCGAAAATGTTGTGTTCGGGATGAGCGTTGCCTATCTCTTTGCAGAAGCGCTCGAGAAAGCCGGGGAGACACCGACGCGCACGGGAATCCTCGATGCCATTCGCTCCGGCGAGCTTCGGGGCAATGGTGTGACGCCGCTCTCGTTCGGGCCCGACACCCACGGCTCATACTTCACTGTCGGTGTCGTCACCATCGAGGGCGGGAAGCAGGACTACATCGACGTCGCATACGAGATAGAGAACGGCGTTGCCACGCGTACCGCGTTAGACCCCGTGCCTTTTGTCCCTCGCGGGATCCCGGGAGGACAGTAGCCCGCGCCGCCCTGTTTGGATCTTGCAACCGTGCATCCACCACTGAGACAACGCCGAACATGGCTTTCCGAAAGAGCGCGGCGAATCTCCTTGCTGAGGCCTTCGAAACAGCAGAGCCGCGACCTGCACGTGCCCGGCTCATACTCCAACTCCAGTTTCCTCACCCCGATTTACCGACCTCGCAATCGAAGGAGCCAGACCATGAAATCACAGAAAAACAAGACCTTGCTTGTGCCCATTGCGGCGCTCGCCGCCCTCGGAATCGCGCTCTCCGGGTGCAGTACACCGTCGAGTTCCAACGGGGATGGCGTGGCCGCGTCTACACCGGGTGTCACTGATGACACCGTGACGATCGGAACCCACACCCCGCTCACGGGACCGGCCGCGCCAGGCTACTCGCAGGTGTCGGCCGCGGCGCTAGCGTACTTCGATTACGTCAACGACAACGGCGGCATTCACGGCAGGAACATCAAGTACATCGTCAAGGACGACGGGTACAACCCCGCGAACACGCAGATGGTCGTACGCGAGCTGGTGCAAGACGACGAGGTATTCGCCATTTTTAATGGTCTCGGAACACCGCCGCACACCTCGGTCATTGACTACCTGCATGACAACGACGTCCCTGATCTCTTCGTTGCCTCGGGGTCGACCACCTGGAATCAACCCGAACAGTACCCCAATATGTTCCCGTTCAACGCTGACTACGTCGTCGAAGGATCGGCGCTCGGGCAGTACGCCTCAGACGTCTATCCGGGCGAGAAGGTGTGTTTCCTTGGCCAAGACGATGATCTGGGCGGGGATTTGCGCCGCGGCGCCGAGATCGCGCTCGGCGACAACGCCCTCGTGCAGGTCGAGGAATACTCCGCGTCGAATGCCGACCTGACCGCGCAGGTGGGTGCGATGAAGGCCTCCGGATGCGAGGTAGCGATCCTCGCAACCATTCCCGGGTTCACGGCGCTTGCGATGACGACCGCGGCACGCCTCGATTGGGAGCCGCTCTGGATCACGTCTTCAGTCGGCTCGGACTACCCCGTGCTCCTTGAGCTCTTGGGAGACGCTGGCCCCGCCCTCCTCGACGGGCTCATCGCGACCGGGTATCTGCAATCGGCGGAGGCCGACAACGGCTGGTCGCAGCTCTTCAAACAGATCAACGACGACTACAACGGTGGCGCGCCGTTTACGGGTGCGGTTTTCAACGGCATGAGCGCCGCCTACCTCTTTACCGAGGCACTCGAGGCGGCCGGAGAACACCCCACTCGCGAGTCAATCGTCGAGGCCGTTCGCTCGGGGAAACTCGTCGGCAACGGGATGACCCCCGTTTCATTCAGTGAGGAGGACTACTCCGCCTACCGCGCCGTCGGCATCGCAGTCATAGAAGACGGGCTACAGGACTTCACTGAGTACGCATACCGCCTCGACGGCGAGGTCGTCACGGCAATTGAGCTTGACCCCGTCCCGCTCGTCGGCAAGGGGATCCCGGGATCCTAAACCGCGCACACACGAGAGGGGGTTCCGGGCAGATACCCGGAACCCCCTCTCGTGTCGCGCAATCACCTCCCTACGCGGGGGTATAGACCCGCTGCAGCTCGCGCTTGAGAATCTTGCCGCTCGCACCGAGCGGGAAGTCCGTCACGATGTGCACGACCCGCGGGTACTTGTACGCAGCGACGTGTTCTTTCGCGAACTCGATGATCTCGTCAGGTCGATCTCAACGCCAGCGCTGGGGAGCACTGCCGCATGGATCTCCTGTCCGCGCACCTCGTCGGCGACACCGAAGACGGCGGACGCGGCAACCTTGGGGTGCCTCGCAAGCACCGCTTCGACCTCCGTCGGGTACACGTTGTAGCCAGAGCGGAGGATCATGTCTTTCTTCCGATCAACAACAGTGAGGATCCCGTCGGCGTAGGTCCCGAGATCGCCCGTGCGGAACCACCCGTCGACGATTGCCTCGCGCGTCGCCTCCTCGCGGCCGACGTATCCCTTGAACACGTTGTGCCCGCGCACGATGATCTCGCCAAGCTCATCATCACCCTCGCAGAGCTCGATGCGGTCTTCCACGTCGGGATTGGCGAGCGCAACCTCGACTCCCCACAGGGTCTCGCCGACCGTGCCGGGAACGGTCGGCTTGCCGAAACTGTTCACGGTTACGGTGGGCGCGGTCTCCGTGAGCCCGTAGCCCTCGTGGGGTGGCACCCCGTACGCCTGCTCGAACGCATCGAGCAGCGCGACCGGCAGGGCGGCACCGCCGGAGTTCGCGAACCGCAGCGGCGGGCGTTCGTCGGAACGGCGGGCCGCTTCGACGAGGCCGACGTACATCGTTGGGACCCCAACAAACACGGTAGCGCGGTGCTTCACCATGAGCGCAAGCGCTTCGTCGCCATCGAAGCGCGGCATGAGAATCACCGCGCTGCCAGCACGGAACGCCATGTTCAGCACGGAGGTCTGTCCGAACGTGTGAAACAGCGGCAGCCCGCCGAAGGTCACGTCTTCGTTCGAGACCCCGATGCCATCGATGAGCACGGAGTGCACCTGCTCGATGATCGACAGGTGGCTTCCGACCGCGCCCTTTGGCGTTCCCGTCGTACCGCTCGTGAACAGGATCGTCGCAGCGTCGAGCGGCGCAGTGGGTTCGAGTCGCGTGATCGGTTCGGCCGCGGCAGCCTCGGCTTCGAGGCGCGGGATCCCACCAGGAGCGTCGGCTGGCAGCAGCACCGTCAGCAGCGGCACGCCGGTCTCCGCGGCCGCTGGGGCAGCCTCGGCGAGCGACGTCGCCGAGGCGACGAAGAGATCCGCCCCTGCATCCTGCAGGGCCACGGCGATCTCTTCGGATTTGAGGAGCAGGTGGATCGGCACGACAATTGCCCCGAGCGCGAGCACCGCGTAATACACCCGGGGGAAGTCCGGGACATTCGGGATCATCATCGCAACGCGATCGCCTCGCCCGATCCCCCTCGCACGCAGCGCGCCGGCATACGCTCGGGTTTGCTCCCATAGCTCGCGGTAGGTAATCGCCTCATCGTTGTAGAAGAGCGCGGGTCGGTCAGCGTGTCTTTTCGCCGACTCGCTGAGGATGCTCGCGACCGAGAGAGTCGTGAAACCTCTCCCGTCTACTGCTGGATCGTGCGGGTGTGCCATCGCTGTCTCCTTTGACATGTTGACGGTTTCTGAGGGGCTACTTTCTCAGCTGGGCCCTGCCGAGACTGTTGAGGTGCACCTCGTCTGGGCCGTCGGCGATCCGCAAAGTGCGAACCCCCGCATACAGGCCAGCGAGCGGTGTGTCGTCCGAGACGCCTGCCGCGCCGAATACCTGGATCGCCCGATCGAGGATGTCCCCGACCGCTCTCGGTACGGCAATCTTGATCGATTGAATCTCGGTCATCGCAGCTCGGTTCCCGACGGTGTCCATGAGCCACGCAGTTTTGAAGACAAGCAGCCGCAGCGCGTCGAGCTGGATCCGTGCCTCAGCGATCCACTCGCGAATCACGCCCTGCTCCGAGAGCGACTTGCCAAACGCGTGCCGCGAGTTCGCACGCTCGATGGCGAGGGCGAGTGCTCGCTCCCCCATTCCGAGCGCACGCATGCAGTGGTGGATGCGGCCGGGACCGAGGCGCGCTTGGGCGATCGCGAAACCGTCGCCCTCCGCGCCGATGAGGTTACTTGCGGGAACGCGCACCTCGTCGAAGCTGACCTCAGCGTGGCCGCCGTGATCCCTGTCGTTGTAGCCGAACACGGTGAGCGGGCGGACGACCTCAACACCGGGGGTATCACGCGGCACGATGATCATGGACTGCTGCCTGTGGCGGTCGGCCTCGGGGTCCGTCTTGCCCATGACGATGAGCAGCTCTGCTTCGGGGTTCATCGCGCCCGTTGACCACCACTTGCGGCCGGTGATGACGTAGTCGTCACCGTCGCGCCTGATGAGTGTGCCGATGTTCGTCGCGTCGCTCGAGGCGACGTCGGGCTCGGTCATGCAAAACGCGGAGCGGATCTCCGAGCGGAGCAGTGGCTGGAGCCACCGTTCCTTCTGCTCTGGGGTGCCGAAGTCGTTGAGCACCTCCATGTTTCCGGTGTCTGGCGCGGCACAGTTCATGGCCGCTGGCGCGAGCCGCGGGCTCCACCCTGTGAGCTCAGCCACCGCTGCGTACTGCAGGTTTGTGAGCCCGGCGGCACCGGTCTCGGCTGGGTCGCCGGGCAGGAACAGGTTCCAGAGGCCCCGCTCGCGAGCCTCAGCCTGGAGCTCGCGCACGATCGGCTGCGTGCCCCAGTTGTCGGGGTCCGAGGCGAGCTGTTCCTCGAGCACAGGCTCGGAGGGGATCACCCGCTCATCGAGAAACTCACGCACCTTCGCCGTGAGTTCGAGTGTTTTTTCGTCGAATGCGAAGTCCATCAGAGCACCTTCAATCCGTTCTCGGCAAGTGGCCCTACGAGCTCACCTATCCGGTCAAATCCTTCGCCGACGGTGTCGCCGGCCTGATAGCGGTAGTGGATCCCCTCGAGGATCACGGCGAGCTTGTACGCGGCGAACGCGCGGTACCAGCTGAGGTCTGGCAGTGTGATGCCAGATTGGGTTGCGTAGTATTCGGCGAGTTCGGCGAACTCCGGGTAGCCAGCTGCCGGGTCGACCGCACTCGCGATTGCGCCACGGTGCGGGAGCTTGCTGATGTCCCAGTACAGGGCAAAAATGCCGAGATCCACGAGCGGATCCCCGAGCGTCGCCATCTCCCAGTCAAGAATTGCTGAGATGCGCGGCGGCTTCCCCTCAACGAGCGCGTTGTCGAGGCGGTAGTCGCCGTGCACGATCCCCGTGCGCACCGTCTCCGGCACGCCTTCGTCGAGCGCGGCCTGCAACCGGTCGAGCGCCGGGGTTTCCCGTGAACGCGAGGCGTCGAGCTGCCTGCGCCAGGTCGCGAGTTGCCTCGCGAGGTAGCCGTCAGGTTTGCCGAATGTCGTGAGGCCGACCGCTTCGACGTCTACGGAGTGCAGCGCTGCGAGATGGTGGATGAGTTCAAAACTCAGCCCGCGCAGCTCTTCACGAGTGTAGGCCGCGTTCTGCTGTGGC
Source organism: Leucobacter komagatae (assembly GCF_000834055.1). GTDB lineage: Bacteria > Actinomycetota > Actinomycetes > Actinomycetales > Microbacteriaceae > Leucobacter > Leucobacter komagatae_A. The sequence goes on along the minus strand of NZ_JXSQ01000001.1, from coordinate 86,430 downwards.
GACCGCACAACCTCGCCCGGAGCCTTCTCCATGAGGAAGAATGGCGTCCCGGTGATCGCCCCTCCCGTGTCGTCAACGAGGTCGATCGCGCGGGGAACAGGGATCGCCGTTCCTGCCAAAGCAGAAATGACTCGGTGCTCACGCCCCATGTCGTGGGCGCTCGACAGCACGTGGCCGAGCGGGGGTCGCCGCAGAATCAGCGGGAGCTTCGCCCCCTGAACAGCGTATGTAAGGTTCGAGCGTCCACCGGCAATCACCGTGGCGCTGAGTGGACCGAGGGCAAGCTCGGGATGTGTTTCGCTCAACCACGCGGTCAGCGCAACAAGGTCTAGACCTGGAATCTCAGGCATCTGCACCGTCTTCCTGCGGCTCTTCCTCGGGCCGCACTCACAGCATACCGGATGGTCGGTATGTTCGCGAGCTGTCTTCGCCCAGACGCGTGCCCGCCCCTGCGGGCCGCGCGACGGCACACCGCCCACCCAGGTCAGGGCGGGACGGCGCTACGTGCGGGCCGGTGCGCTCTCGCTACGCGTCGACGCGCAACAACAAGCGGAACGCGACGCTCGCGCGCTCAACGCTTGGCTCGTCCCCGGAGATGAGGTCGGCGTACGAGAACGACTCCGAGACACGCGACAGCAGGTACGCAAGCCCTGCCGGGTCAATCGCTCCGCCGAGCGGACTCTCGCCGAGCTCCCGCCGAACGAGCCACTCGACAGTCGCGAGATAGCGCCGCTGGATCGGGCTCTCCTTCGTGGTGAGGAGCCGCAGCGCACGCGCCGGTTCGCGCCGCAGGAAGGTGCGGAAGTACGTCGCGTTGATGAGACCGTCGACAAAGTCCGTGAGGATCGCGACGAGGCGCGGCGCACCTGAGAGATGACTCGATGCCTGTTCTGCCTGCACAAACGTTGGGACGGCCAGCGACCAGAGCACCTCACCCAAAAGCGCGTCACGGTTCCCAACCCAGCGAAAGAGCGAGGTGCGGTCCACCCCGAGGTCTGCCGCTAGCTCACCCATGCTAATGCGATTTCCAGCAATGAATGCCTCGCGCGCGCTCTGAAAAGCGCGCATGACCTCGGGCCGGGCCTCGATACGCTCCGACAACAGTGACGGTGCGGCAACGAGGCCAACCTGGGCGATCGGCGCGCCTACTGTTGTGCTCATTCGTTTACTCTATCCGCCCCCTATCACCTCGGTGCAACATTTCTCGAAACAGTGTGCACATTCTGAAATATGATGCATACTGGTCACGATCACCGATGATCGGAGAGACGATGCCTCAGCCCAACGACGCGCACCAAGTCTGCGATGCCCCAACGGCAATTTCTGCCCGCCTGCTCGCTCGGCGCAGCGACCCCGCAGCCCCGCTTCGCGCGAATCGTCCTCCAGCTCCCACAGGCCAGCACACGTTTCTCCCCGTCTCGAACGCCCAGACACGTGTCATCACCTGCGCTCCGCCGAACCGCCGGCAGCGCCACTCTTAGCTAAGCCACCCCACCACTCACTGAGGAGATCCAGATGCCAGAGGCATACATCGTTTCAACCGCACGCTCACCCATCGGCCGCGCACGGAAAGGGTCGCTGGCATCGCTCCGCGGCGACGACCTCGCAGCGCGCATGGTGCAAGCGGCACTCGACAAGGTCCCCGGCTTAGATCCCACCAGGATCGAGGACATCATCCTCGGCACAGGCCAGCCAGCAGGCGAACAGGGCTTCAACGTCGCCCGGATAGTGTCTGTCCTGCTCGGCCTCGATACGGTGCCTGGCACGACCGTCAACCGCTACTGCTCATCCTCATTGCAGAGCACCCGCATGGCCTTCCACGCTATCAAGGCCGGAGAGGGCGACATCTTCGTGTCGGCAGGGGTCGAAATGGTGAGCCGTTTCACCCAGGGCATGGCCGACGCAACACCAGGGGCTGACATCGAGAATCCCGTCTTCGCTGAGGCCGTCGCTCGCACAGCAGCTCGCGCCGACGCTGGCGCGCCAACGTGGACGGACCCGCGTGCGGCTGGCAGCCTTCCCGACGCCTACATTGCGATGGGCCAGACTGCTGAAAACGTCGCCCAGCTCAAGGGAATTAGCCGCGATGAACAGGACGCGTTCGCAGCGCGTTCGCAGCAGCGAGCCGAGGCAGCGATTGCTTCGGGGTTCTGGGCTCGCGACATCACCCCGGTCACCCTCGCAGACGGCACGGTGGTCTCCGCCGACGACGGTCCGCGCCCGGGCGTGACGCTCGAAGCGCTCGCGGGTCTCGATCCCGTATTCCGCCCTGATGGTACCGTCACCGCAGGCAACTGCTGCCCGCTCAACGACGGCGCGGCAGCGCTCGTGGTGATGTCGGAGCGCGTCGTGAATGAGCTGGGACTGCAGCCACTCGCGCGCGTAGTCTCCACAGGCGTCAGCGGGCTCTCTCCCGAGATCATGGGGCTTGGTCCGGTCGAGTCGTCCAAGCGCGCACTCGCCAACGCCGGGCTCAGCATCGGAGATATTGATCTCGTCGAGATCAACGAGGCCTTCGCCGCGCAGGTCATCCCGTCGGCCCGCGAACTCGGGATCGACGAAGACCGCCTCAACGTGCATGGCGGCGCGATCGCCGTCGGTCACCCGTTTGGGATGACAGGGGCGCGCATCACCTCAACCCTCATCAACGGGTTGCAGGCGACCGGCGGGCGCTACGGCCTTGAAACCATGTGCGTTGGCGGAGGCCAAGGCATGGCAATGGTGCTTGAGCGCCTGTAGCCCCACTCCAGCGATCAAAGACAGCGAACGACACTCCCCCGAGAGGACACCACTAATGACCCGCATTGCAATTGTTACCGGAGCCGCCCGCGGCATCGGCGCCGCAACCGCCATCCGCCTCGCAGCAGACGGCCATGCCGTCGCGGTGCTCGACCTCGACGAGGCAGCCTGCTCAGGCACCGTGGAGGCGATCACCAACGCAGGCGGCAAGGCCACCGCTGTCGGCGCGAATGTCGCGGACAGCGCAGCGGTCGAGGCAGCGGTCGCTCGCGTCGCCGCTGAGCTCGGCGCACCAACGATCCTCGTCAACAACGCGGGAATCATCCGCGATAACCTACTGTTCAAGATGAGCGAGGACGACTGGGACGCGGTGCTCGGCGTCCACCTCCGCGGCGCTTTCCTCATGAGCCGCGAGGTGCAGAAGCATCAGGTTGAGGCTAACTGGGGCCGCATCGTGAACCTTTCGAGCACTTCAGCGCTCGGCAACCGCGGCCAGGCAAACTACGCCGCGGCAAAAGCCGGCATGCAAGGGTTCACGAAAACACTCGCGATCGAACTCGGCCGGTACGGCGTGACCGCGAATGCCATCGCCCCGGGATTCATCGTCTCGGATATGACGAAGGCTACCGCTGAGCGGATGGGCGTCCCGTTCGACGACTTCGTCGGCCACATGGTCTCGGAGATCCCCGTAGCCCGAGCAGGCAAGCCGGAAGACATCGCCGCAGCAGCGGCATTCTTCTGCTCGGAGGAGGCGAGCTTCGTCTCCGGACAGGTGCTCTATGTGGCGGGAGGTCCACGCGCATGACCATCAAAGTCTCAACCGCGGCCGAGCTGCCCCAACTGGTTGGCAGCACGGCGACCGGCGAGTGGCTGGACATCGATCAAGAGCGGATCACGGCGTTCGCCGAAGCGACTGGCGATGAGCAGTGGATCCACCTCGACGCCGAGCGGGCTGCTAACGGCCCGTTCGGCGCGACGATTGCGCACGGCTATCTCACGCTTTCGCTCATCCCGCGCCTCGCTTCTGGGCTCGTGAGCGTCGAGAACGCAACGATGGTCGTGAACTACGGACTCGACCGGGTGCGCTTTCTTCAGCCCGTCCGTGTCAACTCACGGGTTCGCGCAAGCATCGAGATCGTCTCAGCTGAGGCGAGCCGTCAGGGCTGGCGGGTAGGCAATCGCACGACCATCGAAATCGAGGGCAGCGAACAGCCAGCACTCGTCGCGGACACCATCGCCCTGTACGTCGCGCCGTAACGGGCGACTGCCCGCGGCGGCTTCACGCCACCCGAGGTACGAAGCGGAGCGAGTCGACGCGCTCAGCGATGAGCGCGTCGCTCGCCCAGCGTTCCTGCAGGCGTGTGAGCATCGCGGCGAGCGCATCCCTGTCGAGCCCCTCCTCAATGAGTAGGTGCACCTCGGTTTCAGGAGCGGTGAGATCCCCGATGGGATCTCCCGGCAGCAGGGCAAGCGCGCGCAGCGGCCCCTCGCCCGCGGCCGCCGTGAGAAACGCCGCCCGTACCTGAGGGTCTGCCCACGCCGGAACTCCTGCCTCACCCAACGCGACAGCCTCAAGCTCGGTCCGACGAACCCCAAACTGTGTTTCGGGCGAACCCGGGTCGACAATGATGAGATCGGTCCCCTCCTGTGCCGCTGCTACAGCGGCCTGCGGACCGGGGACCGGGATCGGGCGTGACTGCGGGTTCCAGCGCTGCATCGCATCAACCGAGGAAAACACGGGCATCACGCGCCTGCCGTCGGGGCTCGCGACCGTGACGATCGACAACTCTTGGGTTTTCTCGACGATCCTCCCGTCAGGCGTCTCCCCAAGTTCTCCTGCCTCAGCAAGCAACGGCACAAGCAGCCGCGAGCGCGACAACTCACGGAGCACCGCTTGACGCAGCCCCGCGAGCGCCTCGATCGCGGCAGGATCCGCCCCGCCAGCCCGATACTGTTCGCCGGCCTGCCGCATCGCCGAGATCGCGGCGGCGAGCGCCGCAGGCGTTTTCCCGTCGTCGTCAGCGAAGGCTGTTTCGTGGTGATCGAACGTTCGCCCGGCCCACGGGAACCCCGCGGAGTCGGCAGGCCCGCCTGGGACGAGGCTCTCTGGCACACCAGTCGAGCGTGGCGTATCCCCCGTTGAAGGAAGCTTCTTGATCGCCATCTCGGCCTCCGCCGCTACCTGCCCGCGACGTCGAGCGCTGCGGGGAGCGTGAACGCGCCGTCGTAGAGCGCCTTGCCGATGATTGCGCCCTCGACTCCGCGCGACACGACCTCGCGCAGCGCGGCGATATCGTCCAGGCTGGAGATTCCGCCCGATGCGATCACCGGGCGGTTGGTGCGCGAGCACACCTTCGTGAGCAGCTCAACGTTCGGCCCGGCCATCATGCCGTCCTTCGTGACGTCGGTGACGACGTAGCGCGGGCAGCCAGCTTCCTCAAGCCGCTCGAGAACGTCCCAGAGGTTGCCGCCCTCCTCTGTCCAGCCGCGCGCCGCGAGCGTTTCACCGCGCACGTCGAGTCCGACAGCGATCTGTTCCCCGTAGTGCGCGATAACCGCGCGCGTCCACTCGGGGTTCTCGAGCGCCGCAGTGCCGAGGTTCACCCGTGCCGCACCCATTTCAAGTGCGGCTTCGAGGCTCTTGTCGTCACGGATGCCGCCCGAAAACTCGATCTTTACGCGGTTGCCAGCGCGGGCGATTATCTTGCGGGCGATACCAACGTTGCTGCCACGCCCGAACGCCGCGTCGAGGTCGACAAGGTGGATCCACTCCGCGCCCTGTTCGATCCAGTCCATCGCCGCGTCAACGGGGCTGCCGTAGTTCGTTTCGGTGCCGGCAGCACCCTGCGTGAGCCGCACTGCCTTGCCATCGACCATGTCAATGGCGGGAAGCAGCTGCAGTTTCGGGCTCGTCGCGAGCTCGGTCATCGGGTCTCCTTGGTGGTGCGTGTGGGGGTGAGGGAGGCAATCCAGTTGCGCAGCAGGTGGATACCTGCCTCGCCTGACTTCTCTGGATGAAATTGCGTCGCGCTGAGCGGGCCGTTTTCGACCGCCGCCACGAAGGGCTCTCCGTACTCGGCCCAGGTGACCTTCGGTGCCGTTGCCGGTGTTCGGCCCTCGAGCGTCCACTCAGTGGCGGCGTTGCTGTGCACGAAATAGAAGCGCTCTGTCTCGATCCCGTTCAGCAACACGGTGTCAGCTGGGGCGGTGACCGTGTTCCAGCCCATATGCGGGAGTTTCGGCGCATGCAGCTCGCGCACGGTGCCTGGCCATTCGCCGAGCCCCTCAGTCTCGACCCCGCGCTCGATCCCGCGTTCGAACAGCACCTGCAGCCCGACGCAGACGCCAAGCACCGGGCGTCCCCCCGCAAGCCTGCGGCCGATGAGTTCGTGCCCCTGGATGGCACGGAGTTGCGCAATCACCGCATCGAACGCGCCGACTCCTGGCACAAACAACCCGTCGGCTTCGAGCACCAGTTCAGGGTCGTTCGTGAGTTCAACGTCGGCTCCTGCGCGCACGAGTGCCTTCACAGCGGAATGAACATTGCCCGAACCGTAGTCGAGCACAGCGACGCGGGGAGCAACAGCTCCGCTCACAGTGCACCCTTGGTCGAGGGAATGCCGGTCACGAGGGGATCCTTAGCCTTCGCGGTCCGGAAGGCGCGTGCGAATGCCTTGAACTCTGCCTCAGCGATGTGGTGTGGGTCGCGGCCGGCGAGCAGGCGCAGGTGCACGGACAGGCGCGCGTTGAGTGTGAGCGCCTCGAAGAAGTGGCGCACCATCGACCCGGTGAAGTGCCCGCCGATGAGGTGAAACTCGAACCCTTCAGGCTCGCCAGAGTGCACGAGGTAGGGGCGGCCAGAAATGTCGACGACCGCCTGCGCGAGTGCTTCGTCGAGCGGCACGCTCGCGTCGCCATAGCGTGAGATGCCGTGCTTGTCGCCGAGCGCAGCAAGAATCGCCTGCCCAAGGAGAATGCCGGTGTCTTCGACCGTGTGGTGCACGTCGATGTGGATGTCGCCCTCAGCGTGCACCGAGAGGTCGGTGAGCGAGTGGCGCGCGAACGCGGTGAGCATGTGATCAAAGAACGGCACCCCGGTGTCGATATCGGCCTCGCCCGTTCCGTCAAGGTTCAGGCTCAGGCGAATAGAGGACTCACTTGTGGCGCGCTCAAGCGTCGCAATGCGTGCAGCTTCGGTCATGCTGTCGATCCTACCGCGCGGCGTTCCCAGCGCGCAGACGGGTCCGCCACCGCACGGTGAGCCACACAGCGATGCCGATTAGGGCGGCGACGCCAACAACGAGCAGGTTCGAGACTCCCGAGGTCGCCCGCATCACTCCCGCCTCGATCTCGGCTTGGGCGCTCGCATCGAGCATGCCGCTAAAGCGTTGCGCCCCGTCGGTTGCGAGCATGAACACCCCAACGGCGATGGTGATGAGCCCACCGATCACGTTCGACCACGCGTTGCGCCAACGCCCAATCACCAGTTCGCGCGGACGCATGAGTTTCCTCACCCCCGGGATCCGGTTCCACACCAGCGCGAGTAGTGCGAGCGGCACCGTCATGCCCGCGGCGTAGGCGAGCATCGTGAATCCGCCCATAAGCGCGTTGCCGCCGAACGCCGCCATCGCGAGCACTGCCCCGAATACGGGACCAGCGCAGCCCCCGGCGAGACCGTACACCGCTCCGAGCGCGTACACGGATGCGACCGACGTGCCCTGAGCACTCTGCTGCTTCGTCAACGTGGGAAGCGGGATGCCAAGGAGCATGACCGCGCCGAGCACGACGACGATGATCAGCACGATCGTCATCAGGCCGCTGCGGTTCGCCGCAACCCAGGCACCAAGGGTGCCGGCGAGCAGGCCGAGCGGCACGAGAGCCGTTGCGAGCCCAAGGAAGAACGCACCTGTGCGAGAAAACAGGTCTCTCGGGCTGTGGAACGCGTAAGCAAAGAACGCGGGCAGCACCATCACAGAGCACGGGCTCAGCAGCGCGAGGGTTCCCCCGAGGAACGCTCCGAGCAGGCTCAGCTCCATGCGACCGCGCTACTTCTTCGCCGCGGCAAGCGCTGCATCGATCTGGCTGCGGAAGGTGTCGACAGGCTGCGCGCCGCTCATCACCTGCCCGCACTCACTCGTCGCAAAGAACGGCACGCCGGTCACGCCTATGCGCTGCGCCTCAGCGGTGTCCTCGCGCACGGCTGCTTCGAATTTTCCGCTCTCGACGGCGTCGGTAAACGCCTGAATATCGGCCACGCCCACAGTCTTCGCATGGGCGACGAGCGCGGCGAGATCGAGCTCGGCGTGGGCGTCCTCAGCAGCGCCCTGTGCGCGGTAGACCTCGTCATAGAACTCGAAATACTTGCCCTGTTCACCCGCGGCGCGCGCTGCGGCCGCGATGAGTACAGAATTGTCTCCGCCGACGAGAGCGGCGTCATGGATCTCGAGCCGCACTTTCCCGGTGTCGACGTATTCCTTGATGAGCACTGGCAGGGTGTCGCGCGAGAACGAACCGCAATACGGGCAGCGGAAATCTGTCCATTCGTGGAGCACGATCGGTGCATCGATGTCCCCGAGTGCGCGTGGGTCATCCTCATCGAGCCGGTCAACGACGGGGCAGCTTTGCGCCGCCGTGTCCGCTTCCGTGCCGTCTGCCTTCTCGTCGCTCGCCGGGGAGCCGGAGTCTGCGCCCGCAATGGGTCCGTCAGTCCCGCGGATCCCCTGCGCCCCGAGGGCTGCTCCAAGGAACACTGCTGCGGCTGCGAGAACAACGGTAGCGAGTCGCATCCGGCGGTACCGTCGTTCGAGGGTCGGGCGGTCGAGCGCTTCAATCGGCTTCGGCATGACTTCGAGCCTAACTGCCTTTTCCGGGAGCTTGCCCCACGATCCTTCACGCACGAACTTTCTGCGTCGAGGGATGCTGCGCTGAGGGGCAGCGCAACCGCGAGCTACACGGTGCCGGCTGCTCCGAAGGCCGTGATCGCGTCGATCACTGCCGTAGTCTCCTCCGGCGTACCGGCAGTGATTCGAATGTGGCCCTCGATCCCCAGGTCACGCACAAGGATGCCCTGTTCGCGAAGGCGCGCAAACACGAGGCCCGAGTCAACGAATCCTCCGACGAGCACGAAGTTCGCCCCCGAGTCGTGGACGGTATACCCGAGGGAGGTGAGGTGCGCGCCGAGCCGATCTCGTTCTGCACGAATTTCGTCGACGGTCGCAAGCATTGCAGCCGAGTGCTTCACCGCGGTTGTCGCCGCAGCCTGCGTAAGCCCGGAGAGGTGGTAGGGCAGGCGCACGAGGCGCAGCGCGTCAACCACTGCGCTGTCCGCCGCGATGTACCCAAGCCTGACTCCGGCGAACGCGAATGCCTTGCTCATCGTCCGGCTTACGATGAGGCGGTGCCGACCGGGCAACAGCGAGATCGCTGTCTCCGTAGCGGAGTCGAACTCTTTGTATGCTTCATCAACGATGAGAATGCCGTCAAAGGCGTCGTACGCTGCAACGACGGTCTCGAGACTCATCGGGGTGCCCGTCGGGTTGTTCGGTGCGCAGAGCACAACGATGTCTGGCTGGTGTTCGGTGATTGCAGCAACTGCGAGCTCAGGCGAAACGGTGTAGTCCGCCGCCCGCGGGACAGCAATCCATCCGGTGTCGGTGCCGTCGGCGAGGAGCGGATACATCGAATATGTCGGCGTGAAGCTCAGGAGGGTGCGGCCAGGGCCGCCGAAGGCCTGGAGGATCTGCTGGAGCACCTCGTTGGACCCGTTCGCAGCCCACACCTGCTCGGGAGTCAACCCATAGCCGAGATAGCCTGCGAGCGCCTCGCGGAGCCCCATAAACTCGCGGTCTGGGTAACGGTTGACGCCCCGCAACGCTGCGGCCAGCGCCTCGGTTGCTTCAGCGATGAACGCTTCCGGCAGTGGATGCGTGTTCTCATTCACGTTCAGGCTGACCGGGACGGCTGCCTGCGGGGCACCGTACGGGGTCTTGCCGACAAGGTTGTCGCGGAGCGGGAGATCGTGTAGTTCGGCCACCACGCCAGTCTAGCGAGCGGCGAGCCGCTCCCGAGCGTTGGCAATCCGCGCCGGATAACTCGCGTGTTGCCACACCCGAGCCACGCGCAGGTTACAGCGCCGAAGCGGCGAGCGTGTGCTCGCTCCCCTCAAACCGGAGCGGAACGGCGATTGCGTCACCGGCCTGCAAGCTTGCGCCGTCTATCTGGTTGAGTCGCACGATCTCTGCGACAACATCACGCGGGTCTGCTCCGGGTTCGAGTGCGGAGGCGATGCTCCACAGGGAATCCCCGGCTTGCACGAGCACGTAGGGGAACTCCTGCGTGCTCTCCGCACCGTTTGCGACTGCGCCTGGCGCCGCGAACGCGGCACCGATAGCGAGGGCACCGGCTACGAGTACGGTCGCGAGACCGCCAAAGACAACTCGACCCCTACGGGTGAGACGGAAGCGCGTCTGCGGCGCCGTAGCCACCGCGGCGTCACCGACGCTTGCGTTGGCGCGCGCCGCGTCCGTGCGGCGGATAACTGGGGTGACGATAGCTGTTGCAGTCATGAGGAGTTCCTCTCTCGAGATTGTTGGAGCGAATTCACTTCGTTCGAACATCTCTTTCGAATATATCTTCGATCTTTCGAAACCGCAACCGGTGTATTCGATGAAATACCGCACCAACTTGGGCGACACTCGAACGAATGTTTGCCTCGCATCGAACATACGGGCTATGGTTTCGAACAGTAGGGCCACTCAAGCAGTGACCACCGACATTCGCTGAGCGGCCCGGGAATTCGCGGAGATTGCCGCTCACGTCGAACCCCAGACACCACTACCGAGAGGACATGCGATGAGCGAACTGGCCTCAACGCCGATGAAGCCGCTAACTGAGAAGCAGCAGGCGATCCTCGAGTTCATCGCACGCTCCGTCGAATCGCGCGGCTACCCGCCGAGCATGCGAGAGATTGGCGACGCCGTTGGCCTCTCGTCGCTCTCGAGCGTCACCCACCAGCTCAGTCGCCTCGAACTTGGCGGCTACATCCGCCGTGACCCGAATCGCCCTCGCGCGCTCGAGATCCTCGTGGAGCTCGCGGTGACGAGCAGCGCGATTGCGGATGCCCCGACCACGCAGGCACAGGAGACAGCATTTGTGCCGCTCGTCGGACAGATCGCAGCAGGTGTCCCCATCACTGCCGATCAGCAGGTTGAGGAGATCGTCCCGCTCCCAAGGCAACTCGTTGGCGACGGCCAGCTCTTCATGCTCAAAGTCGTTGGCGAATCGATGATCGACGCCGCAATCTGCGACGGCGACTTCGTCGTCGTACGCCAGCAGCGTGAGGCAGACAACGGCGACATCGTCGCAGCCATGCTTGATGGGGAGGCAACGGTGAAGGTCTTCCGCCGCCGCGACGGTCACACCTGGCTCCTCCCCCGCAATAGCGCGTTCGAACCCATTCTTGGCGATCACGCAGAGGTACTCGGCAAGGTCGTGGCCGTCTTCCGTTCGGTATAACCGCACGCCACCACCCGTCGCATCACGCGCCGCACCGAGGCCGGCTTTCGGGAACCCTAGCCCATCCATCCGGTTCGTCCCGAACCGCACAGCATAGCTACTGGCGCCTGCCTTCTGGCGACCCGCGCCCCGCGGCAGCCGCATAGCCGCATAGCCGCATAGCCGCATAGCCGCATAGCCGCATAGCCGAGTGTCCGCATAGCCGGGCGTCCGCATAGCCGGGCACCTGCATTGCCGTCGACAGCAGGAGGGGCCCCGCTTCCCAACCCCTGGTAATGCCCCAGCTGCGCCGACGACGGTTTCTCGCCGCAGTTTGCTTTGTTGGACTGCGTCCATTTACTATGTTGGCATGCGTTCCACGTTCGATGTACGCCCCGCGCCCAGCGCGCTCCCCACACCCGAAGCCAGCCGAGCGACACCATCGCCGCGTTTCGAGACCGTTGGCCTCGCCCCCGAATTCGTCCCCTACGAGCGCGGCCTTGCGCTCCAGCAGGCTGCCGCCGACCGCCTCGCCGGCGACGCGGATGGCGGCACCGTGCTCTTTCTTGAGCACGAGCCCGTCTACACCGCAGGAAGACGCGCCGAAACCCACGAATACCCCGATGACGGCACCCCCGTTGTGCCAGTCAACCGTGGCGGCAAGGTGACTTGGCACGGCCCAGGGCAGCTCGTCGCGTATCCGATCGTGCGACTCGCGGACGGCCTCGGAGGAGTCAACCTCGTGCACGCACTCGAGGAGGCCCTCATTGCCACAATCGGCGACCTCGGTGTCGTCGGCTACCGCATCGCCGGGAGGACCGGGGTATGGACAGATCCGCCTGCTGGCTCCGCGCCAGGCACCCCCGAAGCCAAGCTCGCACAGATCGGCATCCATGTGAGCAGGCGGATTGTTACCCACGGCATCTCACTCAATTGCAACAACGCCCTCACCCCATTCACCCGCTTCGTGCCGTGCGGCATCACCGACGCGGGCGTCACCACACTGAGCGAGCGAGCCGGACGAACCATCACACCGGCGGATGCGGCCCCCGCGCTGCGCGAACGCCTCGCCCCCGTACTCGAAAGGCTCTCAGCATGACTGTCAAGATCCTCCCGTCGTCGGAACCCGACCCGAGCCGGAGGAGCGCCGGCTACTCCGGGTCGAGGCGAAGAACGCCGAGACCCCCATCGAACGCAAGCCCGAGTGGATCAAGACCCGTGCGCGCACCGGCCCCGAATACAAGGCCGTGCAGGAACTCGTGAGCCGTGAAGCCCTCCACACCGTGTGCAAGGAAGCGGGTTGCCCGAACATCTACGAGTGCTGGGAGGATCGCGAGGCGACGTTCCTTATCGGCGGATCGATCTGCACGCGCCGCTGCGACTTCTGCATGATCACGTCGGGCAAGCCGCTCGCGCTCGATCGCGACGAGCCCCGCAGGGTCGCAGAGTCCGTGCGAACCATGGGGTTGCGCTACGCGACGATCACGGGGGTCACGCGCGACGATCTACCAGACACTGGCGCGTGGCTGTACGCGGAGACGATCCGCCAGATCCACGCGCTCAACCCGGGCTCGGGTGTCGAGGTGCTCGCCGACGACCTCGGCGGACGCCCGGAGGATCTCGCGCAGGTGTTCGAGGCCCGCCCGCAGGTGTTCGCGCACAACCTCGAGACCGTACCGCGGATCTTCAAGCGGATCAGGCCGGGCTTCCGCTACGAGCGCTCGCTCGAGGTGATCACGCAGGCGCGCGACGCAGGGATGATCACGAAGTCGAACCTCATCCTTGGCATGGGCGAGACGCGCGACGAGATCATCGAGACGATGCGCGAGCTGCGCTCGGCCGGCTGCGACATTCTGACCCTCACGCAGTACCTGCGGCCCTCGAAGCTGCACCACCCCATCGACCGCTGGGTGCGGCCTGAGGAGTTCGTCGAGTTGAAGGCCGAGGCGGACGCTCTGGGGTTCGACGGCGTGCTCGCAGGGCCGCTCGTGCGCTCCTCGTACCGCGCCGGCAGACTCTGGGCTCAGACGATGGCGCGCAAGGGCATCGAGGTGCCTGAGCACCTCAGGCATTTGGCCGAGCGGGCTGCGGGTGCGGAGGCCGGTGCCGAGTTCCCGCAGGCGGTCGCCGCGGTGTAGCTGCGGGGGCCTCCCTTCCCCATCCCCTTCTCCCTCTCCCGCCGAAAGGACACGACCTCACCCAGGTCATGAGTCTTTGCCGGTTGAAAAGGCCTGACCTGGCGGAAGAGGCCTGACCTGACGGAAGGCGCGGGAGGGGCCGGGCGAGGGCGGATCGGGCGGGATCACCGCGATCGCGCTTCCGTGGTCTCAGATCGCTCAGATCCTCAGCGCGCCGCTACAGTGGCCTCATGGCTATCTCAGGGCGTCCTACCCGGTTCTTGCCAGTGGCGGCAGTCGCCGCACTGCTCGCTATCGCGCTGTCCGGGTGCTCGTTCAACTACCCACACGGATTCTCCTTGGGCCGCCCTCCTGGCGAATCCCCGCGGCACGGAGAGCAAATATGCGCGGAGCTCGCCGCCAGCGAGCTCGCCCCAACCCGCTGCGACGCCTGGGTCGGTTTCGGCAGCAAGGGCAAGGCATTTGCCGTTACCCTCGTCATCGAGCCGAGCTCCGTCAGCGCGGATCAGGTGCAGGAGATGTTCTCGGCGGTGAACGCGCACCACGATTCCTTCGGAATCGATGTGGTGACGATCCACGTCTACAACGATAACCCCGACTCGCCGCGCACGAACTACCTGGAAGATGTGCTCATGAACGGCCCTGCCCGCGAGGTCAACGCCCGCTGGGGGCTTGACGAGAGCACAGGCATCGCCGTGCGTCCGGCCTTTGACTCCGCGTACATGTCGGTGGCGACCAAGCGGCTCCCCGGGCTTGTCAAGAACTGGGAGTAGTCGGCCCCGCCCACAGGCCCGCCCGCTGCCCTAGCCTTCCAGCAGGTTTAGCTCCGCGAGCACGGCGAGCACCTGCTCGTGCCTGTTGAACGTGTAGAGGTGAATCGACGGCGCACCGCCCTCAAGCAGCTCCCGCGCGAGCGAGACCGTGTGCTCGACCCCGAGCTCCGGCGCGAAGCCACCTGCTTCCTCGAGCGCACGCTCAAGTGCCACCGGCGCAGGCCTCCCCGCGAGCGACGCGACCTTCCGCAGCTGCCCGCTCGTTGAGACGGGCATGAGCCCTGGCAGCAGCGGCATTGTCAGCCCCGCCGAGCGTGCGGCGTCGGCGAACGAAAGGTACTCCTCCGCCCGAAAGAACAGCTGCGTGATCGCGAACTGCGCCCCGGCCGCCTCCTTCGCAAGCAGCCAGTCAATGTCGGCCGACTGCCCCTGCGAGAGCGGGTGGCCGTTGGGGTAGGCGGCGACCGCCGTGCGGCCGACGCTCGTGAACGCAGGCCGCTCGGCACGGGCCTCGGCGATGAGCTCTGTGAGCTCGAGCGCGCTGAGCGATCCGGCAACCTCGGGGTCGTCTTCGTCGGTGCCGCGGGGCGGGTCGCCGCGAAGCGCGAGAAAGTCGTGGATCCCCGCATCCATGATGCGGTGGATCGTCTCCCGAATGACCTCCCGCGATTCCCGCACGGTCGTAAGGTGCGCCAGCGGCAGCGCCTCAGTGTGGTCGCGCAGGTAGGCGAGGAGGTCGAGCGATGCGTCACGGTTGGAGCCGTTCGCGCCGTACGTGACCGAGATGAAGTCGGGCCCGGCCGCTGAGAGGTGCTGCACGGAGCTCCCCAGCGCGAGCGCTGCTGCGCCCGAGCGCGCCGGAAACACCTCGAACGAAAACCGCGCCCTGGTTGGCGCACTTCCGGTGAGCAGTGAAGCCGTCATTGTGTACTCCCCGTTGGTGACCCGGACAGCTCCGCCGAAGCCAGCTGCGTGCCGCGCACGCGAGCGGCGATCTTGGCGAAGGCAACGTCGCGAGCGAAATCGGGTGAGCCGTGCCGTGGCTTCTCATCGACGAGGTAGGGCGAGAACCCGCAGTCGTCCGTCGAGCCGAGAAGCTCCGCGGGCACGAACCTCGCCGCGCGCACAAGCTGATCGCGAATCTGTTCGGCTGTCTCGAGCTTCGGGTTCGTCGGGTTCGTCACCCCGAGCAACACCCTCGGCGTCCGCCGCCCTGCCGCGCTGAGCGACGTGATCTCACGGCCGACGAGCCGTGCGACCCTGTCTTGATCCTTCTCTCCTGCTGCCTGCACGAGGAAGTATCCGGCCTCAATTTGGAACAGCTCCGGGATGAGTTCCGCATAGTCAACATCGGCACTGTGCTCGGAGTCGTTGTCGTTGCCCGGACAGGTGTGCACCCCAACTGCTTCGCGCTGCTCCGGCGTGAGCTCGCCAAGCACACGGTTGAGGAGCTCGATGAACCCGCCGAGCGCCAGCGGCCCGGCCCACGGTGCGCGCAGGTCACGGCGAAGCGCAAGCCTGCCCTCGGTGAAGTCGATCGACACACGGCTGGCGCCCGCAGCAAAGCAGCGCCGAATATCCTCAGCGCAGCCCGCGACAACGTCGCCGATGAATTCCTCACGCGTGTACCCGCCAAGGCCATCCTCTGGAACCGTGAGCGAGAGCATCGATGGCGAGATGACCGCCTGCTTCAGCGGCAACGTGGTGTGCGCGCGCGCTCGCGCGACGTCGTCCGCGGCCCACGCACGGAACCGGAATGGTGCGGTGACGAGTCGCGGAACGACCCGATGGTGGCCATCGGCAAAGACCGCAAAGACTGGCCCCTCGGTGACCTCGCCGCCGGCAAGCGGGTAGCTCGCAAAGCTCTGCCTGCGTTGCTCGCCGTCGCTAACGATCGGCGATCCGGTCTCGGCGAGCCTGGCGAGGGTATCTCGAACGGCAGTCTCCTGCTCTTGCGCGAGTTCCTCCGCTGACGCGGCACCAATCTCAGTGTCGAGCACGGCTCGCTGCAGGCGCGCCGGCCGCGGAAGCGATCCAACCTGTTCGGTCGGTAGAGCGCCGACGGGCCAGGCGGCCGCCGCCGCGGGGGCGCCGCCGTCGCCGGCGCCGCCCCCGCTCGCTGCCCCCGTCACTACGCGCCCGCGCGGACGGCCTTCGCGGCCAGCACGAGGTTCGTGAGGCTCGCGACGGTCTCGTCGTAACCGCGCGTCTTCAGGCCGCAGTCGGGGTTCACCCAGAGCTGCTCACCGGGGATCCTGGCAGCAGCGATGCGGATGAGTTCGGTCTGCTCGTCAACGCCAGGCACTCGCGGCGAGTGAATGTCGTAGACGCCTGGGCCGATGCCGCGCGAGTAGCCGTGGTTACCAAGCGGCTCCACTACATCCATGCGGCTGCGCGCAGCCTCGATGCTTGTCACGTCGGCGTCGAGGCCGTCGACCGCGTCGATGATCTCGCCAAACTCCGAGTAACACAGGTGCGTGTGGATCTGCACCTCCGGTGCCGCCCCACCCGTCGCGAGCCGGAAGGAGCCCACCGACCAGTCGAGGTACGCAGCCTGGCGCTCGCGGTCGAGCGGCAGGAGTTCGCGCAGTGCGGGCTCGTCGACCTGCACGATCGTGATCCCCGCATCGACAAGGTCGGCGATCTCACCACGAAGAGCGAGCGCGACCTGGGAGGCGGTATCGCCGAGCGGCTGGTCGTCGCGCACGAAGGACCACGCGAGGATCGTCACCGGGCCGGTGAGCATGCCCTTCACTGGGCGCTCGGTGAGCGACTGGGCGAACGCAGACCAGCGGACAGTCATCGGGGCCGGACGAGATACGTCGCCCCAGAGAATCGACGGCCGCGTCGCACGGCTGCCGTAGGACTGCACCCAGCCGTGCTCAGTGACGGCGAACCCATCAAGCAGCTCGGCGAAGTACTGCACCATGTCATTCCGCTCGGCCTCGCCGTGCACGAGGACATCGAGACCGATCTCCTCCTGCAGCCGGATGACACGCTCGATCTCGGCCTCAAGGAATCCCTCGTACGCCTGCTCGTCGATCTCGCCCTTCACAAAAGCGGAGCGGGCCTTCCGGATCTCACCGGTCTGGGGGAATGAGCCGATCGTCGTTGTCGCAAGCTGCGGAATACCGAGGCCGCGCTGCGCCTCACGACGATCCTCTTCCGAGGCACGATTGCGGTCGGCGTCGCCCGCCGCCGCGACCTGCGAGCGGATATCGTCGATACGAACACCAGGGGCAGCGGCGCGGTCTGCGAGAACGCGATCCACCTCGGCGAGGTCTTCCTCGATCGATGCTGCGCCCTCAGCTAGCCCGCGAGCGAGGACGGCCACCTGCGCCACCTTCTGATCGGCAAACGCAAGCCACGACTTCAGTCGCGCATCGAGCTTCTGCTCGTCAGCGACGTCGTGGGGCACGTGCTGCAGGCTGTTGGAGGTGCCAACGACGGTCTCGACGCCGGCCTCCGCGAGCGTCGTCAACGTCGCGAATGCCGCACGAAGGTCGGTGCGCCAAATGTTTCGACCATCAACGACGCCGGCAACAAGCTGCGTACCAGCGAATGCGCGAGCAAGCGAGCCGTCTGCGAGCGCAGCTGCGGGGAGGGTGCCACGCACGAGATCAGCTTGCACGGCTTCGACCGGCAGCGCGCCGAGTCGTGCGAGCGCTCGCGACGAATCGCCGTAGGGCGCGGTGATGAGGATCTGCGGGCGGGCAGGCGCCTCGCCTGCCGTGCTCGCAGCGCCAAGGACGGCGTACGCGCGCTCGACGAGTGCGAGCGTGTCTTCGCGGCTGGTGCGAAGCGAATCTGAGACGAGCGCTGGCTCATCGAGCTGCACCCAGGTGGCGCCAGCAGCGGCGAGCGCCGAAAGGATCTCGGCGTAGACCGCCGTGACCTCGTCGAGGCGGTCTACCGGGTCGAACCCATCAGCGGCACCATCAGCGGCCTTCGCAAGGAGCAGGTAGGTGACGGGCCCAACCAGCACGGGACGCGACTCGATGCCCGCCTCGGCTGCCTCAGCGAGCTGGGTGAGCAGCTGCGCCGGGTTCGCGGCAAACGGGGTGCGCTCGTCAATCTCGGGAACGCTGTAGTGGTAGTTCGTGTCGAACCACTTCGTCATCTCAAGCGGCTGGTGCTGTTCGTCGCCGCGGGCCAGCGTGAAGTACGTACCAAGGTCTGACCCCGTTGCGCCCGCAAAGCGTTCGGGGATCGCGCTGAGCGCGAGCGTCGCGTCGAGCACCTGATCGTAAAAACTGAAGCTCTCGGGAACGGCTCCGCCGGCAGCCGGCAGCCCGAGCTCAACGAGGCGGGCGCGAGTCGCAGCGCGCAGCTCGCTCGCCGTTTCGATGAGCTGCGCCTCGGTGATGCGTCCGGCCCAGAAGGACTCGACCGCGCGCTTGAGCTCGCGGCGTCGGCCGATCCGGGGGTAGCCAAGGATCGTGGCGTGTGGGAGCGGTGCAGCGGTCATGGTGGGTCCTCCGTCTGGGCAATGCGGTGCGAAAGACGGGCGGTTCACTGCGCCCGTATGCTGCAAAAGTACCGCGCACACTCGGGCAAACAGGCCTGAATTGCGCACTGTTACAGCGTGAGACGAAGTGTTACGACCGCGCTGGGCCGCAGCCCACCGAGGCTATACGAGGAAGTCGTCGAGCTTAGAAAACATCTCGGGAGTGACGAGGGCACGCACGCGTGTACCGGCCTCGTCGTAGTCCAACTCGAGGATGCGGTTGCGCTCGTGAAGCTCCGCGACAAGGTCTCCCCGATCATAGGGAACCACGACGGTGACCTCGCGGTCGGGGGTCGGGAGCGCGGCGTCGATGCGCGCCTTGAGCTCGTCGATTCCCTCACCCGAGCGAGCGGACACGAAGACTCCGTCAGGAGCGAGTCCGTGGAGCAGCATGCGCCGGGAGTCGTCGATGAGGTCCGCCTTGTTGAAGACCACCACTTCGGGGATCGCCTGCGCGTCAACCTCAGCGATGACTCCGCGGACGGTGTTCAGCTGCGCCTCGGGGTCGGGGTGTGAGCCGTCAACAACGTGGAGGATCACGTCCGCCTCGCCAACCTCCTCGAAGGTCGACCGGAACGCTTCAACGAGTTGGTGAGGCAGGTTGCGCACGAAACCGACAGTGTCGACGTAGGTGAAGGTGCGCCCATCGGTGGTCTCCGCGTGCCGCACAGCCGTGTCGAGTGTCGCGAAGAGCTGGTTCTGCACGAGTTCCTGCGTGCCGGTGAGCCGGTTCAGCAGGCTCGACTTGCCAGCGTTCGTGTACCCGGCGATCGCAACCGACGGCACCTCGCCGCGCTTGCGGTTCGCACGCTTCGCCTCGCGGGCGGGAGCGAACTCTGCGATCTGCTTGCGAAGTCTCGCCATTCGGGTGTTGATGCGACGCCGATCGAGTTCAATCTTGGTCTCACCCGGGCCACGGGAGCCCATTCCGGCGCCGGCCGCGCCGACCTGGCCGCCTGCCTGACGCGACATCGAGTCGCCCCAGCCTCGCAGGCGAGGAAGCAGGTACTGGAGCTGCGCGAGTTCCACCTGCGCTTTGCCCTCGCGGCTCTTCGCGTGCTGGCTGAAGATATCGAGGATCACCGTCGTGCGGTCGATGACTTTCGCGTTCACCACGTCCTCAAGCACACGCCGCTGGCTCGGTCCAAGCTCGTCGTCAGCGATCACGGTGTCTGCACCGAGTGCCGCGACCAGCTCAGCGAGCTCCTTCGCCTTGCCCTTGCCGAGGTAGGTGGCAGGGTCTGGGTTCGCGCGTCGCTGCAGTACGCCGTCGAGCACTGTCGCGCCAGCGGTCTCAGCGAGGGCGGCGAGCTCGCGCAACGAGTTCTCTGCCTCCTCAAGCGCGTCCTGTGCTGACTGCGAACGCGACGAGGAATACACCCCGATGAGTACGACGTTCTCGAGCCGCAGCTGGCGGTACTCAACGTCGGTGACGTCTTCAAGCTCGGTCGAAAGCCCCGCGACACGGGTGAGGGACGCCCGATCCTCGCGATCCATCTGGATCCCGTGGTCCGCGTCACCAAGGCCGTCGTCGGCTGAACTGCCGAGCGCTTGCGCCTCGGAGAGGTCACGGATTACGGAGGCGCCAGCGCCAGCGGCACGGCGCAGCACCCGCTCAAGCGGGTCGGTCATCTCATCCGCCGGGTCCGCGGCGTGTTCTGGCTCGCTCGCGTCAGTCACGGCGGCGTCGCCGGTCACGTTCTCGTCAGTCTGGTCTTCGGTGAAATCGCTCATGTGCTTCCTAAGTGTACGGTGAGTGGCCGCTTACGGCACGGATGTTCGCTTCGAGCACGCCCGCCGGCCAAGTCCCTGGGATACTTGACCTCGTGAATCAGCACTACTTTTCCGAGTCCCCAGCTGGCGACTTCACTCCGCGCGAGATCGAGGTCGAGCTCCAGGGCGCCATCCGGAGCGTCCACACCGCTGGCGGAGTATTCAGCCCGGAGCATCTCGACCAGGGAACGGCGACCCTGCTCGACGCCCTCCCCGCGCTCTCCGAACTGCCTGCAACGGCACCTGACGCGGACGCCGCTGCCGCTGGGACTGGGGCAATTCTTGACATCGGTTCCGGATGGGGCCCGATCGCGCTCGACGCGGCACTCGCATACCCGGATCGCGAGGTCTGGGCAATCGACGTGAACGAGCGCTCGCGGCATCTCACGGCCACTAACGCCGAACGGCTCGGCCTCACGAACGTACACGTGGCCGCCCCCGAGGAGGTGCCGGCTGGCCTGCTATTCGCAGAGATCCGCTCGAACCCTCCGATTCGAGTCGGCAAGGAGGCGCTCCACGGCATCCTGACGAGCTGGCTCCCCCGGCTTGCTCCCGGTGGCGCGGCATACCTGGTGGTCGCGAAGCACCTCGGCGCCGATTCACTGCAGCGGTGGATCGACGAAACGTTTGCGGAGCTCGCCGTCGACCGCGCCGTGCGCAAGAAGGGGTTTCACGTCATCCGTGCCGCACGTGCGAGCTGACCCGGCGAGCTAGAAGGCAGGTACCTCGATCTCGCCGCTGTAGACGAGCTCGGCTGGGCCCGACAGCGACACGTGTTCGCCCTCTTCCGTGGCGAACATGCGCACGGCGAGCCGACCGCCAGGAACCTCAACGCTCCAACTGTTCGGCATCTGCTCGCCGCCCCAGTGCCGGAACGCCAACGCCGAGGCCGCAGCTCCGGTGCCACACGAGAGGGTCTCGCCCACGCCGCGTTCGAATACCCGCATGCGGATGTGCGCGATTCCGTTGTGCAGCAGCGGCTCAGCAGGCACCACGAACTCGGCGTTCGCGCCGGCCGCCGGGGTGGGCTCGAAGCTCGGCTGTACCTCAAGGTTGAGCCCGTCGAGCTCCGCCTCGTCCGCGAGTACCGCAACGACGTGCGGATTTCCTACCTCGATACCGAGGCCGGGGCGGGCGACATCGAGACCACTCGCGGCGACGAGCCGTTCCTTCCCCAGGCGCCAGCGCCCAAGGTCGACGGTGTAGCCCGATGCGCCAACGAGCACGTCTCGCACGCCAGCGCGCGTTCCGAGCGGCAGCGTGTCGTTGGACTTCGGCGCAACCAGACCCTCGGCGATGAGATAGTGGGTATAGACCCGGATACCGTTGCCGCACATCTCGGCGACGGTGCCGTCGGCATTCCAGTAGTCCATGAACCACTCCGCCTCTGGCTCCTGCTCGAGGATCGTTTCCCCTTCGGGCAGTGCGCGCGACCGGACAGCACGGATCACGCCGTCGGCACCGATTCCGAATCTGCGGTCACAGAGAAAACGCACGAGCTCGGGAGTGAGGTCGATCGCCCCTTCCGGATCGGTCAGCAGCACGAAGTCGTTGCCTGTTCCGTGGCCCTTGGTGAACGAGAGTGTGGTCATGGGGAGCTCCTTCGATGGGCCTTGGCAACTTTCCTGCCGTTTAGGCTATCGCATAGTCCAGGCGCCTTCGCTTGACGTACTACGTTAGGCGTAGTACGTTTGGCGGAGCGAGGTTCGGCCTCGTTGGAACAGCACGCAAACACCCAACCCAAGGAGAGGCCAACATGATCGGTGCCGACGCAATCCGCGGCTACGTCGACCTCATGGTGCTCTCCCTGTTGCGCAACCGGCCCTCGTACGCCTACGACCTCGCGCAGCAAATCAGTGCCGTGACCGGCGATGCCTACGCCATCAAGCAAACAACCCTCTACTCAGCCGTCAAGCGCCTGGAAGCAGCGACCCTCGTGACGTCATTTGCTGGCGCGTCCGACTCAGGCAAGCCACGCACCTACTACCAGATCACCACCGCGGGCCTCGAGCATCTCGAGCAAAAGCTCGCGGAATGGGAAGTCACAAAGTCCGTCGTCGACCGGTTTGTCGAAGGAGCCGCATCGTGAACGTCATCATCGCCTATCTCGAAACCATGTTTAGCGCATACCCTGTCACCCCGAGGATGCTCGAGGCCAAAGCCGAGCTCCAGGCCATGATGGAGGACGCGTACGCGGCGGCAACAGCCGCCGGGCTCTCCGAGAACGAGGCGGTCGGCAAGGTCATCACCGAGTTCGGCAACCTGGACGAGCTCGCGCCCGTGCTCGGCATCTCCCGCGAGATCCACCCTGAGATTGCGCCGCCACACCCCGATCCAGCGCTCACGCAGCCAGCACTCGCGAGCCCCGCTGCCGCGAACGTGACGGCCCAACCTGCACCCGCGCCCGCCGCAGCACACGCGTACCCGCCGATCACGACGGCAGAGGCAACCGGATACGCCGCAGCACGTGAAACGACCCGCTACCGCAGCGCCCTCGCCGTTGCGCTGTTCGTCGTCTCGCCCTCGGCCGTTATCCTGCTCCCCACCCTCGCGCAGCAGGGACAGCTCGGCCTCACCGCGGGCACGGCGACCCTGATCGGTATCCTCGTGCTTTTCGCATGCGTCGCCACCGGCGTCGTGATGCTCGTGCGCACAGGCGCCTCGGTCTCTGAGTTTGCTCGCGTGAGCGCACTCCGCTTCTCTGCGGACCCCGGTGTAACGCGCTGGGCAACGGACCTCGCCAAGCAACACGAAGCTGGCCGCCTCAGGGGCCTGCAGTTTGCGGTACTGCTCTTCATCCTGTCCCCCACCCCGCTGATCGCGCTCGCGCTCGGCATGACGGGGTCACCGCACCATGCGGCGTGGACCGTGTTCGGCGTGGTGATCCTCCTCTTCATCGTGGCCGCCGGGATCCTGTGCATCATGCCAGCGAGTTGGGCCAAGAGCGCCGCTGAGCAGCTCACGCTCACAGCCGATGACGGGGCCTCCGACAGCGATGACAGCAGCATCATCGGTGTCATTGCCTCGTTCTACTGGCCGATGCTCGTCGTGATCTACCTTGCCTGGAGCTTCATCGGCAACGCCTGGAGCCACTCCTGGATAGTCTGGCCGATCGGTGCGGTGCTCTTCGGGGCGATCTCCGCAGGCAGCGGGGCTCTCGAATCGTACCGCTCCTCGAAGCGGTAGCTGCGGCTCCCCTGCCCGGTAGCTGTTGCCGTTGCCCGGTAGCTGTGGCTCCCCTGCCCGGTGAGCGCCCCGGCCCTCCGCAGCGCAATATAGGCAAACTGCGATAACTCTTAGGATTTCCGGCGAAATCTCGATACCTATCGCAGATTACCTACGTTGTGCGCTGCCCGGCCGGTGTTCCGCACCGACCGAGTCGCGCTGCGAGATTACCGACCCCGGTCCCCCGGTCGGCGGGCGGCATCCAGCCGCGGCTAGCGCGGAGCTTCATCCACGAGTGCGTCGAGTGCGGCGGTATCCCGCCCTGCCGTCTGGTCGATCCAGTGCACGGCCGGGTAGCGTTTGAACCAACTGACCTGCCGACGTGCGTAACGCCGAGTCAGGGCCTGCGTCTCGGCAATCGCGTCGGATTCACTCAGTTCGCCACGCAGCTGGGCGAGCGCCTGAGCGTAGCCGATCGCCCGGCTAGCGGTCTTGCCCTGCTCAAGGCCTTTCGGAAGGAGCCCGCGCACCTCCGAAAGCATGCCCCCAGCCCACATCCCCTCAACTCGGCGATCGAGCCGTTCGGTGAGCACCTCTCGCGCGCACGCCACACCGAGAATGCGGGTCGCGTCGTGCGCGTCACCCGCGGACCAGTGCTCGGGCTCGCTCGGAAGCGTGACGCGTGCGTCTCCGCCGAGCAGCGCGACCTCGAGCGCGCGCACAACGCGCCGCGGGTTTCGCTTGTCAACCGCGTCCGCCACGTCGGGCGCGAGCGCGCGCAAGCGTTCGACGAGGCTCGCAACGCCGCTCGACTCAAGGTCAGCCTCGAGGCCCGCTCGCACAGCCTCATCGCGGGGCGGGAACTGGAAGTCGAAGACCACACTCGAGACGTACAGGCCCGAGCCCCCGACGAGGATCGCATCGGCCCCGCTGGCGAGAATCTCAGCGATCCGCGCCCTCGCCTCGGGCTGGTAGCGGGCCACCGTCGCCTCCTCGTGGGGCTCGAAGGCGTCGAAAAGGTGGTGGCGGA
This sequence comes from Leucobacter komagatae, assembly GCF_000834055.1. Lineage (GTDB taxonomy): Bacteria > Actinomycetota > Actinomycetes > Actinomycetales > Microbacteriaceae > Leucobacter > Leucobacter komagatae_A. The sequence continues at coordinate 61,812 of NZ_JXSQ01000001.1, read as the reverse complement.
TCCCCCGCCGCTCTCCCTCAGGGAGTTTGGCGGTGCCGATGTCCATGCCACGGTAGAGCTGCATGGCGTCGGCGTTCACGATCTCGGGCTGCTCGCCCGTTGCGGCAGCGAGGCGCTCAGCGAGGTCGAGTGAGGCCTCGGACTTTCCGGTGCCCGTCGCACCGACAACGGCCCACAGTGTTGCCACTACTCGCCGATGCGCAGCGTCGGGAGCCCGAGGTTCACGGCGCGGCCGCCGCTCGCCGCAGCGGTGCCAGCAGGCACCCCGCAGCTCTCGGCCTGCCGGCGATCCCACGCGTCGCCAGCTCGCGTGCGCCGGACCGCGTAGGCCGCGGTGTCGTCTGCAATGAGGAAGTGCGGTGCGGCCGCCGTGATCGTGGCCTTGACCGTGTCACCCGGACGCGGCTCGTCCGCGCCATTGGGAACCGCGAAGTGCACGAGGCGGTTGTCTGGCGCGCGGCCGGACAGGCGCAGCGTCGCACCGTCCTTGCGTCCCTCGCTCGCCTGGACAAGCACCTCAACCGTGTGTCCGATCTGCGCCTGGTTCTCTTCGAGCGAGATGCGCTCCTGCAGCGCGGCGAGCCGCTCGTAGCGCTCCTGCACGACCTCCTTGGGGATCTGGTGGTCCATTGTGGCGGCAGGGGTGCCTGGGCGGATCGAGTACTGGAACGTAAACGCGCTCGCGAACCGCGACGCCTCGACGACCCTGAGGGTGTCCTCGAAGTCTTCCTCGGTCTCCCCGGGGAACCCAACGATGATGTCGGTGGTGATCGCAGCTCCCGGGATACGGGCCCGAACGTCGTCCAGGATGCCGAGGAACTTCTTCGAGCGGTACGACCTGCGCATCGCCTTGAGGACCGTGTCGGAACCTGACTGCAGCGGCATGTGCAGCGAGGGCATCACGTTGTGCGTCTCGGCCATCGCAGCGATGACGTCGTCGGTAAACGCTGCGGGGTGCGGGCTCGTGAAGCGCACGCGCTCGAGCCCGTCAATCTCGCCCATCGCGCGCAGCAGCTTGCCGAATGCCTGACGGTCGCCGAACTCGACGCCGTAGGTGTTGACGTTCTGGCCGAGGAGCGTCACCTCGATGGCGCCGTCGTCGACGAGGGCCTGCACCTCGGCGAGGATGTCGCCAGGCCTCCGGTCTTTCTCCTTGCCGCGGAGTGAGGGGACGATGCAGAACGTGCACGTGTTGTTGCAGCCGACGGAGATCGATACCCAGCCGCTCGACGCGGAGTCGCGCTTCGTCGGAAGCGTTGACGGGAACACCTCGAGTGCCTCGAGGATCTCGACCTGCGCCTCCTCGTTGTGTCGCGCGCGCTCAAGCAGGGTGGGGAGGGAACCCATGTTGTGAGTGCCGAACACGACGTCAACCCAGGGCGCCTTCTCGACGATATCGCCCTGGTCCTTCTGAGCGAGGCAGCCGCCGACGGCGATCTGCATACCGGCGCGCTCACGCTTCACCGCCGCGAGCATGCCGAGGTTGCCGTAGAGCTTGTTCGCCGCGTTTTCGCGGACGGCGCACGTGTTGATGACGTACACGTCTGCATCATCAGCGCTGTCAGCTGCGACGTATCCTGCGGCCTCGAGCGAGCCAGACATTCGCTCGGAGTCGTGGACGTTCATCTGACAGCCGAGTGTGCGCACCGTGTAGCTGCGCGGCGAGCCGTCAGGGCGGATCGCGGCTGGCGAGGATTCGATCTTCACTGCTTCGACGGTAGGCATGGCACCGATTCTACCCGCGCCGACCGTCCGGTTCCGACGCCAGCACTCAGTTGAAGCGGACCGTGCCGCGACCACCGCGGGCGCCGCCGGTGGTGCCGTCGAGCGCCTCCCGTGCCGCTCGCGTGGCCCGCTCTCCAGACCAGCCGCGCCTGGCGAGAAAACCGAGGAGTCGGCGTTCAGCCGTCTGACGATCAAGCCCCGTCATGCGCCGCGCACGATCGACGGCGGTTTGTGTGAGCAGTTCCAACTCCGCCTCGTCGTCAAGCCCGTCGAGAGCCGCTTCAATCGCGGTGTCAGGGAGGTGGCGTTCGCGGAGCTTTTGTCTGATGCGGGCCTTACTTTCTCCCTTCGATTCGCGAAGCTTTGTCGCGACCGTCGTGGCGAGGTCATCATCGTCGAGGTACAGCGACTCCTCGCAGCGCGCGACGGCCTCCTCCGCGTCAATCTCTGGGTGCCCTGCGGCGATGAGGGCGCGCTGCAGCTCACCGCTCGACAACGCTCGCCGAGCGAGCAGCTTCACGGCAGTCTCGTAGGCGGTGGGGCCGTCATCGATGAGTTCGTCTTCGACGGCGGCCGCGTGCGGTTCACCGGCCTGTGCGCCCTCGAGGTCGTTGGCCCAGGGAGAAGCGGTCGCTGGCGCCTCGGCGGACGAGGGGCGAGCCGCTCGAGGCGCACCAAACGGCACCTCGATGAGCCGCGCCCAGCTGCGCTGGGCGCCGGCAGCGCCTGCCGCTGGCTCCTTCCCCGTCGCCTCAGCCTCGGGCCGCTCGTCGGCGGCCTCGGGCGCTGGAGCCCACGACCCCGGTTCGTCGCTGCTGCCGGCATCCCCGCCTTCGGAGTTCGCCGGAGCCGGCTCAGCAGCCCACGCGGACGCCGGCGCGGGCCGACGTAGCTTGCTGCGGAACTCGATGACCTCGGCGAGATCTCCTCGTTCCTCACGTTGCGGCTTCGGGCGCTCCTCGGGAGGGGGAAGGAACCTGACGGCCATGGCTACGCGCTCGCTGCGAGTTCGTCGCCCTTGCCCTGCGCCTTGACCGCTGCTTGTGCCTTCGCCTGTGCGCTCGTCTTCGCGGGAGCATCAGTTTTCGCGGGAGCTGCGGCCTCGGCTGGCTCTTCTTCTGTGCGCCCGTTGACACCGAGCTTGGTCAAGATCTTTTCTTCGATCTCGAGCGCGGTTTCCGGGTTCGCGATGAGGAAGCGGCGTGCGTTCTCCATGCCCTGGCCGAGCTGGTCACCGTCGTAGGTGTACCAGGCACCGCTCTTCTTCACGAGGCCGTGCTCAACGCCGTAGTCGATGAGTGAGCCCTCGCGGGAGATGCCAGTGCCGTAGAGGATGTCGAACTCTGCCTGCTTGAAGGGCGGAGCCATCTTGTTCTTCACAACCTTCACACGGGTACGGTTGCCCACCGCGTCCTGCCCGTCCTTAAGGGTCTGGATGCGGCGAATATCGAGGCGCACGGAGGCGTAGAACTTCAGCGCCTTGCCACCAGAGGTCGTCTCAGGGCTGCCGAAGAACACGCCAATCTTCTCGCGGAGCTGGTTGATGAAGATTGCGGTGGTCTTTGTGGTGCTCAAGCTGCCGGTGATCTTTCGAAGCGCCTGCGACATCAGTCGCGCCTGCAGGCCAACGTGGCTGTCGCCCATGTCACCATCGATTTCCGCCTTCGGAACGAGGGCGGCAACCGAGTCAATGACGACGAGATCCACTGATCCGGAACGAATGAGCATGTCAGCGATTTCCAGCGCCTGCTCACCGGTGTCTGGCTGGGCAACCAGCAGCGCGTCAATGTCGACGCCAAGCTTCTTTGCGTACTCGGGGTCGAGCGCGTGCTCAGCGTCAATGAACGCCGCGATGCCACCTGCGCGCTGCGCATTTGCAATCGCGTGCAGCGTCAACGTCGTCTTACCGGAGGACTCGGGGCCGTAGATTTCAATGATGCGCCCGCGGGGAAGCCCTCCAATGCCGAGCGCAACATCCAGCGCAACGGAACCGGTCGGGATCACCTCAACCGCGGCCCGCTCCTGGCTCCCCATGCGCATGATCGCGCCCTTGCCGAACTGGCGGTCGATGAGGGCGAGGGCCGATTCGAGGGCCTTTTCGCGATCTTTTGGTGCTGCCATGATGACTTCCTTCGTATTCGCGCGGACTGACCGCTGAGTTGCTGCCTACCGACTGTCACTGCATCGCTCTCGATGCTGACAAGGCTGGGTATCTCCCTGACTTCAGACCCTAGACCGGGCCTCCGACATTGAGCGTCGGAGGCACCGGACTGTGGATACAGCAGACCAGTTTGCTACCTGTGGACGAAGATAACACTCTTCGAACACATCTTCGAATACGGCGCGACGGCGTGTCGCGCAATGGGGTCATTTTTCCTGTGGATCGCTGAGCCCACGGCCATGGCGGCGGGACTCGGGGACGTCAAACTCGGAGCAGAGCGCGTCCCACACATCGCGTGGGGACACGCCTCTCGCAAGGGCATCATCCGGTGTCGAGCCGAGAGTCGCGAGCCAATAGTCGCGCAGCAAGACCCCGGAGTGCGCCTCGCCAAATTCCTCGGCTACCGCCGTGCGGAAAGCGCGATGACGCATAACCCGCTAGCGGGAAACGAGCTCGGAACCGTAACCGGAAACGAGATCGACGGGAACCGTGTCTGGTACGCGACTCGGCATGGGGAGAGCGAGTCCTTCGACAATCGCGAGGCGTTCACTCACCTCGCCAAGAATCACCGAGAGTGGGGTGTCCAACGCATCTGCGACAGCAGCGAGAATCTCGCTTGACGCTTCCTTCTGCCCGCGCTCTACCTCGCTGAGGTATCCAAGCGCCACGCTTGCGTCGCCGGCCACCTGTCGGAGCGTCCGCCCCTTCTGCAGACGGAAGTCGCGAAGCACATCACCAATTTCTTGACGTACTAGCAGCATGTGCAACCTCCTTGAATCTGCGCGACCCCTCGGTCGTGCATGTTACTTTACCCGGCAAACACCGATTCGGCACTCGCCGTCACTTATCGTGACACTGGGAACAACCAAGAGACTACCCGGTCTATTCCCGAAAACTCCTGAACTTGAGTCGGGTACGCTCAGGTTTTTGCTAATTCTCAGGGTTTTCCAGGGAAACACTGTGGCTCGAGGCCGCAAGAGCCTCCAGCTCCTCCAGCACGAGTTCGAGTGCCCCGGTAACCGAAGCCTCGCGGACTCCCGGCCGGTCGAGCCCAGCTGCGGGCAGCAGCACCGCCCGGTCCCCCAGTCGCGAACTGACCCCCAACCAGACCGTCCCAGCAGGCTGACCTGACTGTGGGTCTGGAGCAGGGCCGGCCACGCCCGTCGTCGCAATACCGACATCTGCTGCAACAACTCCGGCGTCGGCCACATTCCCGCCGCCTCGGACGGCGCACGCAAGGCGTACACCCGCGGCCATCTGGCGTGCCACCTCGCCGTCGACGGGGCCGCGCTTCAGCAGCAGCGACCCGTCCACTCCCAGCAGTGTGTGCTTGAGCCCGGTGTCGTATGCGACCACGCCCCCACTGAACACCCGAGAGGCGCCAGGAACGGACACGATCTCTGCGGAGAGCAAGCCGCCAGTCAGTGACTCTGCAGCCGCGATCCGAACACCCAGGGCAGCAGCGCGCGCGACGACCTCCGCAGCAAGCACCCCACCATCACGCATTGCGGGCCGCGGTTCCTCGCCCCCGGACATAGGCGATGATGTAGTCAATTCCGCTCGCGAGCGTGAGCAGCACCGCGACCGTCATCGTGATGATGTTCAGCCACGTGAAGATTGTGCCTGTTGCCCCGTCGAGATGCGCAAGTGGGGTGAGTGCGAGAGTGATTGCGACGGACTGCGCTACCGTCTTAAGCTTCCCCATCCACGCAGCAGCAACGACAACGTCGCCCGCAATCATCAGTCGGTGAATCGTGACGCCGATCTCACGCACAAGCACCAGGGCAACGATCCACCAGGGCAGCTCGACGAGGATCGCGAGCCCGACAAGAGCCGCCCCGGTGAGCGCCTTATCCGCGATCGGATCGAGGAGTTTTCCGAGGTCGGTGATGAGCCCTCGTGATCGGGCCAGGTAGCCGTCAAGCGCGTCCGTGGCGATCGCAATGACAAAGAAGGCGGCGGCCCCCCACCGCATCGCGACACTGTCACCAGCGGCGAGCAGCAGCCACAGGAAGAACGGTGTCGCGACTATGCGCGCCATCGTGATGATATTCGGGGCGTTCCAATTGCTTGGCTTCGCGCCAGTGACCGCCTGAGTGCTCATACGCCCACTCTACCCGGCACGGACGCTCGCCCTGCTGGCAAGCGCCGTGAGGCGCCGCTCCCGCATCCCAGGGCGGCTAGCTTAGTCGCGGCCGGTCAGCTGCCACGCGTCCTCTGAACCCTCGTCATCGTCGCTGTCGCCGTAGTCGTACGCCTCGGTCACTGCCGATTCGCGCTGGGCCAGTGGGTCGTCGTACCTGGAATCGCTACCAAAGCCCGGTGCCGCGTCTCCGGCAGCCGCAATGACCTCGGTTGGCGCTTCTCCTCCGGCCGCAACGTGCTGCTGGGGAGGCTGCTGTGGAGGCTGCGGTGCCGGCGCTACAGGCTCGGCGAAGCCGGGCTGTTGGCCGCCACCGCGGATCCGGTTGAGCACTTCGCCGAGTTGCTCGGGTGCTACGAGGACGTCGCGCGCCTTGGACCCTTCGGAGGGGCCGACGATGTCGCGTGACTCCATCAGGTCCATGAGCCTGCCAGCCTTCGCGAAGCCCACACGGAGCTTGCGCTGCAGCATGGATGTTGAGCCGAACTGGGAGGTGACAACCAGCTCGATGGCGGCAACCAAGACATCGAGATCGTCTCCGATGTCGGCGTCGATTTCCTTCTTCTCAGCAACCTGGGCGACGTCGGGGCGGTACTCGGGTGTTGCCTGCTCCTTCACGTGCTTCACCACGCGGGCGATCTCGGTCTCGTCGACCCATGCGCCCTGCACGCGAATGGGGCTGGATTCGCCGTTCAGCAGCAGGAGACCATCGCCCTGCCCAATCAGCCGTTCAGCTCCCACCTCGTCAAGGATGACGCGTGAGTCCGTGCCGGAGGCCACTGCGAACGCGTAGCGGCTGGGAACGTTCGACTTGATCACACCGGTCACAACATTCACCGAGGGGCGCTGTGTGGCAAGCACGAGGTGGATACCGGCCGCGCGCGCAAGCTGGGTAATGCGCTGAATCGAATCCTCAACATCGCGCGGAGCAACGAGCATGAGGTCCGCGAGCTCGTCAACGACCACGAGCAGGTATGGGTAGGGCTTGAGCTGACGCTGACTGCCCTCTGGGAGCTGGATCGAGCCGTCACGCACTGCAGCGTTGAAGTCGTCGATATGACGGTAGCCGAACGACGCGAGGTCGTCGTAGCGCATGTCCATCTCTTTGACGACCCACTGCAGCGCCTCCGCAGCCTTCTTCGGTGCGGTGATGATCGGGGTGATGAGGTGCGGAACGCCCTGGTAGACCGTGAGCTCAACACGCTTCGGGTCGACGAGCACCATGCGAACATCTGCCGGTGTGGCGCGCATGAGGAGGCTCGTGATCATCGAGTTGATGAAGCTTGACTTACCCGAGCCAGTCGCGCCAGCCACGAGCAAGTGGGGCATCTTCGCGAGGTTTGCGAGAACGAACTCCCCCTTGACGTCTTTGCCGACACCGATGGTCATTGGGTGCGCGTTGCGCTGTGCCTTCGCAGAGCGCAACACGTCGCCAAGCGCGACGTTTTCGCGATCCTTGTTCGGGATCTCAATGCCAATCGCGCTCTTTCCGGGGATGGGCGACAGGATGCGCACCTCGTTGGACGCCACGGCGTAGGAAAGGTTGCGCGAGAGCGCCGTTACCTTCTCGACCTTTACGCCTGGACCGAGCTCGACCTCGTACTGCGTGACCGTCGGGCCACGCGAAAAGCCGGTGACGACCGCGTCGACCTTGAACTCTTCGAACACCCGCGCAACGGCGGCCATGATCTGCTCGTTGGCTTCGCTGTGTGTCTTCGGCGGCGTGCCAGCGGAAAGCAGCGTCTGTTCCGGAAGGGCGTAGTCAGCTTGCGCTGCCGGTGTGTGCGGCGGGGCAACTACGAACTCGCGCCCCTCGTTCGCCGGCTCATCCGCTTGCACAGGATCAGCGAAGCTGTCGAAGGAATCGTCCCCGAGGCCGGACCCGCGGTGCGAACCGGACGCGGCCTGTTCGACGCCCTCGAGGCCTGCGAACAGGTCCGTCTCGAAGACATCCGTCGCCTCCTCAACAGCGAGAGCGGACTCAAACGCCCCTGCTTGCGCTTCTTCGCTCGGGGCGAGGACCTCGTCGATGGCAGTGGGCTTCGCCGCATAGTCAGGGTCTTCCTCGCGACCTGTCGCGTTGCGCCGCCACCACGGGAGCGCTTCGTCCTTATCGTCCGAGTGGTCAAACAGCTCGCCTGTTTTCTCCGCATCGGCTGACTTCTCTGCGAGCTGCTTGCTTTCCCGCGGTTCAGGCGCCGGAGCGCCAAACAGGTACGCGTATCCCTCGCGCAGGCGATGGGCGATGCGGCTTGGCGGGGTTTTCGTGATGATGAGCAGTGAAAACGCCAAGACAATGCTCAGAACAGGCACTGCGACCCAAACCGTCGCAAGATTGAGCGGCGCGCCAATGAGCCAGCCGAGCAGGCCCCCAGCTTCGGCGAGCCCAGCCATGCCGTCGCGCGGTTTCGGTGCGCCGCCGAGCACATGTGCGAGACCCGAGGCGCTGGAAAGCGCAAGAAACAGCCCAATCGCTATCCTGCGGTTGTCGTTCACCGTCGAGGGATTATTGAAAAGCCACAGCGCAAAGCCAGCCATGATGATGGGAAGGCCGAATGCCACCCGACCGAACAGTGCACCAAACGTCCACATGTCGAGCTGGGCTGCGACACTATTGCCAATCAAGAACCACTCGACGATTGCTCCAACAAGTGAAAGTAGGAGCAGCAGCATCGGGAAGCCGTCGCGTCTGGCCTCAGGCTCGAGCGGTTCAGCGCGGAACGCACGCGCCCCGGCCCCGACGGCGTGCGACAGGCCGTTCCAAGACCGAACGATGACGCCCTCGCGCTCGTCCTCCACCATCAGCACCTTCGTCGTCGCCGAGGTGCGGGTCGAGCCCCGCGAAGAGGAGGTGCGCGATTGGGCACCCTTCGAGCGGGTGCTCTGCGTCGATTTCGACTGTGCAGAGCCCCCGCGCGGCGAAGCGTTTTTGGCCATGTGAATACGGTACAAGGCACCGCTGACAATGGCGGGACGGCCTGCGGCGTGGCCCCAGACTGGCCCGCAACGACCGCCGCGGAGGCGGTCGTTGCCCCGGAGCGGAAAACCCGCTCCGAGTTGGCGTGAGGTTAGAAGTTCACGCCTCGGTTCGCCATGAACGGCCGCGGGTTCTGTGGCACGCCGCCGACGAGTGTTTCAAAGTGCAGGTGCGGCCCGGTCGAGTTTCCAGTGCTGCCGACATAGCCGATGAGCTGGCCCGCACCCACGCGCTGGCCGTATGCCACCGATGGGGTGTACTGCATGTGCCCGTACAGCGTTGATACTCCGCCGCCGTGGTCGATGCTCGCCATGTTTCCGTAGCTGTATTCACCGGCCCAGCCTGAGAATGAGACAACGCCAGCTGCGGCCGCGTAGATGGGGGTTCCCTGGCCGATGGCGAGGTCCATGCCGGTGTGCCCGTAGTATCCCCACCACTCGGTCGATACCCAGTAGCCGCGCGGAAGCGGCAGGGTCCAGCCCGACGTGTTGCCGCCACCTGGGTTGCCACCACCGGGGTTACCGCCACCGGGGTTGCCACCACCTGGGTTGCCACCACCCGGGTTGCCACCACCGGGGTTACCGCCGCCGTTGTTCGCGTTGTTCGCGGCTTCTTCCGCAGCCTTGCGTTCGCGCTCGATGCGCTCGGCTTCGAGGCGGTCGCGCTCCTGCTGCTCGAGCACGAGGCGCTGTTGGTAGCCCTTAGTGGTGTTGGTCGTCTTGTCTTCGAGCGCTTCGAGTTGCTGCTGGAGCTGTTCCTGCTGTTGCTCCTGCTCGATCTGCTTCTCGCGCGCCGAAGCCGCGATCTCTGCTGCCCGCTGCTGGTTGTCTGCGGCTTCCTTGGCAAGCTTGTCGCGTTCTTCACGCGCTGCGTCTGCCTGGTCGCTCAGCGTCTGTGCTGAGTTCATGGCGCGCTCTGCGTTCTGCCAGATCGTTGTGTTGCGCTCCGTGGCCTTCTCGGTCTGCGCGAGCCGATCGAGGAGCGCGTCCGCCGTGCTGCCGTCCGATTCGAGGAAGAGGCTAAGGTTACGGTCAACGCCGCCAGAGCGGTAGATCTGAGAGACGAGGGCTGCTGCCTGCTCCGAGGCCTGTGTCGCCTCGGCTTCGCTTGCCTTCGCCTGCGTGTCAAGCGCCTCCATGCGCGCCTGAGCGTCGCGGAGCTGGCTCGCCGCCTGATCGTATTTCACTGAGGCAGCCTCAGATTCGGCGCGGGTGCGCTCAACTTCTTTCTGCACCTGCACGAGCAGCGCCTTGATCTCGGTCACCTTCGCGGATGCTGCCGACTCGTTCTGCTTGGCCTTCTCGACGTCCTGCCACGTTGGGAGGTCTGAGACGATGGCTGACGCAGGCGTACTCGCGCCCATGCCGAGTCCGCTGATGAGGATCGCGCCGACAGCGGCCATTCCGAGTGCGAGGCCTGCCCTGCGGCGGAATCCGTGGTGTGACGTGCTCGTCATCGTAAAATCTCGCTCCCTGAGTACATCGGTGCTGCAGCCGGTCCGGCGGAAACAACCATCCACCGTAACCTATCAGTTGAAGTGTAAGGTTTCCAGGCTGGTTGTGCCTGCATGCCTGCCTTACCTCTTCCCGAGGCGTCGCAGGATTCCCTGTACCTCCGGGACCCGGAGCAGGATGAGCATCACCAGGTAGATCACGCCCATGACAGCGGCAATCACAAACGCGAATACGACGGCGAGCCCCATTCCGTAGTCGGGTGCGATGCGTGTCGCGGCGCCGACGAGCAGCATCCCGACAATAATCGTCGGGATCGCCGCGATGACGTAGCGCGCGATACCGGACAGCAGTTCTCGCCCGCCAATGGAGCCGAGCCTGCGGCGCAGCAGCCAGAGCGCGAAGGCCGATTGTCCGACGGTAGAAGCCGTCCAGATCGCAGCGTAGGTCACCCCAATATGCGCCGCTTCGACGAATGACACCGCGATGAGGAGTCCCCCGATCAACGCGACGAGTTGCGCGGTGATGAAGATGAAGGGCGTCCGCGCATCCGAAAGCGCGAAGAATGCGCGCTGGGTGGTGAACATGAGGCTGTACGCGGCGAGCCCGATCGAATAGACGCGCATGACGAGGGCCATGGCTTCGATGCCCTCTGCTGTGCCGGTCGGCCAAAGCACACGTGTGACAAATGGTGCTGCCATGAACATGAGCGTTGCAGCAAACAGCATGAGCATCGTGACCTGCTTCGCCGCGGCAGTGTAGGCCTCGCGGAAGTCAGGCATGTTGCCGGTCTGGCCAAGCTCCGAGAGTCGCGTGAAGTATGCGGTGACCAGCGAAACGGCGATCACCGAGTGCGGCAGCATGAACACCAGCCAGATGTTTTGCATCGCAGCAGTGGCTGGCCCCTCCCCCGATGCGAGGTTCATGATCGGAGTCACGACAAGCCCGCCCATGGTCATGAGCGTCGCGGTGAGCAGCGCCCAGAACGCGGTTCGTCCTGTCTCGCCAAGTCCGACACCTCGCCACTTGAAGTCAGGCCTGTAGGACAGCCCAGCTTTGCGCCAGGGAACGATGAGGATGAGCGCCTGCGCTGCGATACCGAGTGTTGCGCTGCCACCAAGGATTCCGATGGAGAGCGGCGACCAGTCGGAGATCGGCGGGTTGTTGTCTGTGCCAAACAGGAAGATGTACACGAGGATGCCGGCGATCGCGACAACGTTCGCTATCGCCGGGGCCCAGGTGAAGGGTCCAAACACTCGCTTGGCGTTGAGCGCCTCGCCGAGGACGGTGTACCAGCCGTAGAACATGATCTGCGGAATGCACCAGTAGGCGAACGCAACGGCGAGCATGCGTTGCGAATCTGGCCAGCCTGGCGTGAGCAAGTGCAGCACATACGGCGCGCCGATCATCGCGAGGGCCGTGACCGCGAAGAGTGCGACCGAGACGAGCGTGAGTACCTTGTTCAGGTAGGACTTCCCGCCGTCTGCGTGTTGCACAGACTTCACGATTTGCGGCACGAGGATCGCGTTGAGCATGCCGCCAGCGAGCAGCATGTAGAGCGTGTTCGGGAGAATGTTGCCGTTCGCAAACGCGTCAGCGGATCGCGAGAGCTGCCCAATGGCTACGCCCAGCAGCGCGGTCTTCACGAATCCGAGGATTCTCGAGACCATCGTGCCTGAAGCCATGATCGCGCTCGCGCGCTGCAGGGCTGAAGCCATTAGTAGAACACATCCTTGCGTATGGCGAGCGTGTGGCGCCGGGCGATCCGATCTCCCACGGTGCTCCACAGCATCGCTTTTCGCGGTAGCAACGCGAGATCGAGGGTCCCGACGAAGTCCGTCACGTCTTTTGAGAGCCGCAGCTTATACTGCCCGACTCCATAGAGCCTGTGGGATTTATCGTCGAGCCGGTCGCTCGGTGGTGTCCCAATGAGGTCGTGGCGGGTCGCACCCTGCTCTTTGCCCCAGCGAATGAGTTCGAGTTGCATCCGGTACATCGCGCCCGTCGGGAGCTTCGCTTTCGCGGACGCGCCATCCTTGTAACCGCTCGTCTTTCCGAGGGCAGTGACAAACATTCCGGCGACGGGTGAATCCCCGTCGTAGCCGAGCACGAGCTGACCGCGGCCTGCGGCCTGGAAGCCCTGCCAGAAATCACGGAAGTACTCGTATGGGCGGAGCTCGAACTTGTTCTCCGCTGTTCCCGAGAGGAGGTCGAACATGATGCGGCAGTTCGCCTCAGTCGCCTCGACACGGCGGACGTCAAAGCCTTCGCGATCCGCCTTGCGGATCTTTGTGCGCGTGCTGGCGGAGAACCCGGCCATGATCTCGTCTTCGTCGCCCGAAATATCGAGCACAATCGTAGACACGTGCGGCAGCACGTGCGTGCCGAGTTCGTAGCCAGCTGCGCGGAGCGTCCGCACTGCCTCATCGCTCGCGTGCAGGCGAGGTTCAACCTTGAGCAGGAAGACGCCCTCCGCGCGCGCAAACGCGGCAAGGCGCTGGCCCCTCGCGACATATTCCGCAGCACTCATGGGAGTGCCGTCCGCGTCGATCGAGACGTCGGGCCCACCGGGGACGTACCAGAAGCGACCGAGGAAGGGGATCCGCTTCTCGAGTACGAGCGTCGCGGGATACTCCTCGCCGACAATGTAGCGCGGTGTGTAGCGCTGGTGGCGCTTTACCTCTGCGTATTCACGGCTCTGCCAGATCTCGCCCCCGCCTGGGGCGAGCTCGACGAGCTCGTCCCAGCGGTGAACTTCTTCTGCGGTCGCGTAACGGAGTTTCCCCACTGCTAGACCACTACCACGACAGGAACAATCATTGCCTTGCGGCGCAACTTCGTCCCTACCCAACGCCCGACGGTGCGTCGCACGACCTGCTGCAGCGCGTGCTGGTCCGTCACGCCATCCTTCATTGCTGCTTCAATGGCATCGGCGACCTGCGGCTTGATCTTTTCAAACACATGGTCGGCCTCGGCGACGCCCTTTGCGTGGAATTCCGGGCCTGACACAATCTGTCCGAGCGTGGTCTCCACAACGGTGATCACCGAAATGAAACCCTCCTCGGCGAGCGTGCGACGGTCTCGCAGGTCGTCGTCAGTGATCTTGCCGACGCTCTTACCGTCAACGTAGATGAAATCGATCTGCAGCTGGCCGACCTCGCGCGCGACGCCGTCGTGCAGGTCGACAACGGTGCCGTTCTCGGCAATGATCGTGCGGTTCTGCGGCACACCGGTCTCGATTGCGACGCCGGCGTTTGCGATGAGGTGGCGGTACTCGCCGTGGATCGGCATCACGTTCTTTGGGCGAACGATGTTGTAGCAGTACATGAGCTCGCCGGCGGAGGCGTGCCCCGAAACATGGACCTTGGCGTTGCCCTTGTGCACGACGTTCGCGCCGAGCTTCATGAGGCCGTTGATGATTCGGTAGACCGAGTTCTCGTTGCCTGGGATGAGGCTCGAGGCGAGGATGACGGTGTCGCCCTCTCCGACCTCAACCTGGTGCTCCTTGTTCACCATTCGGCTCAGCACAGCCATAGGCTCTCCCTGCGACCCGGTCGACATGTAGACGATGCGGTGGTCGGGGATGTCGCCGCTCTTCTTGAGATCGACGAGCACGCCCTCAGGGACATTGAGGAATCCAAGGTCGGAGGCGATCTTCATGTTGCGCACCATGGAGCGGCCCAGCAGTACGACGCGGCGACCATTCTTTGACGCGGCATCGAGTACCTGCTGCACGCGGTGCACGTGGCTCGAGAAGCTCGCAACAACGACCTTGCCGCTTGCCTTCTCAATCACACGCTCAAGCACAGGACCAATGTCCTTCTCGAGTGCGGTGAACCCGGGCACTTCAGCGTTGGTTGAGTCGGTCATGAAGAGGTCTACGCCCTCTTCGCCAAGGCGCGCGAACGCTCGCAGGTCGGTGATGCGCCCGTCGAGCGGGAGCTGATCCATCTTGAAGTCACCCGTGCCAATGACCATTCCGGCGTCGGTGCGGATAGCGACCGCGAGAGCGTCGGGGATGGAGTGGTTCACCGCGATGAATTCGAGGTCAAAGGGGCCGAACTTCACTCGGTCGCCCTCGGCAACAAGCCGGCTCTTCGGGCGGATGCGATGCTCCTTGAGCTTCGCCTCAACGAATGCGAGCGTGAGCTTCGAACCAACGAGCGGAATGTCCTCGCGGCGCTTCAGCAAGTACGGAACGCCGCCGATGTGGTCTTCGTGACCGTGCGTGAGCACGACCGCAACGATGTCCTGCAGGCGGTTCTCGATCTGCGTGATATCGGGGAGGATCAGGTCGACACCCGGCTGGTGCTCCTCGGGGAAAAGCACACCACAATCAACCACAAGCAACTTGCCGTCAATCTCGTAGACGGTCATGTTGCGGCCGACCTCACCGAGGCCGCCGAGTGGCGTAATGCGAAGGGTGCCCTTGTTGAGCTTGGGCGGAGCGTAGGGTGGGTTGGGCACTTGGCCTCCTGTTATTAGCGGGTGGTGCCTGCAATCTTGGGCAGGGCACCGCCGGCAGCCGCGTTGCGGTCCGGCCTGAAGTTTGAAAGGTCGACGCCCGGCACGTCGCGTACGAGTGCGAGGTCGTCTTCGATGAGCGCGGCTTCCCACTCTTCCGGCCCGACGAGCGGGAGGCGGACGCGGGGGCTCGAGATACGGCCGAGGCCGTGCAGGATGTACTTCACCGCGACTGTGCCAGGCACGTGCGTCATCGCAGCGCGGACAAGTGGCTCAAGCTGCTGGTGCGCGGCCTTGGCGGTGTGGAGGTCGCCAGCGTTCACCGCGTCGACGATGGCACGGTACGGAGCGGCTGCGACGTTCGCGGTCACTCCGATCAGCCCGGTTGCGCCGATTGAGAGGTGCGGAAGCACATTCGGGTCGTCGCCCGAGAAGTACATGAGGTCTGTCTGGTTGAGCACGCGGCTGACTTCGCTGAAGTCGCCCTTGGCGTCTTTCACAGCAAGGATATTCGGGTGCTTCGCGAGACGGAGAATCGTCTCGTACTTGATTGGCACGCCAGTGCGACCGGGAATGTCGTACAGGATCACTGGCAGGTCGGTCGCGTCAGCGACCATCCGGAAGTGCGTGAGCAGGCCCGCCTGCGTTGGCTTGTTGTAGTAGGGCGTGACGATCATGACACCATCGGCGCCAGCCTTCTCGCTTGCACGGTACAGCTCGATTGCGTGCGCGGTCTCGTTCGAGCCGCCGCCCGTGATCACCTTTGCGCGGCCGCTGCTGACCGACTTCGCGACCTCAACAAGCTTGAGCTTCTCGGGGTCAGTCAGCGTCGACGTCTCACCGGTTGTGCCGGTGACGACGATGCCGTCTGCTCCGCTCGCGATGCAGTCTTCGATGTGCTGTTCAGTCGCAGCCCAATCGACCTCACCCTCGGAATCGAAGGGGGTGATGAGAGCGACGAGCACCTGCCCGAAAGGATTCTCTACGTTTGCCACTTCACTAGGCTACCGGATTGGTCACCGCCGTGACGCCAGCACGCGAAAAGCCACGGGTGTAAGTCAGAGCTTTGCTCTGGTTTCTCAGCGAGCCGGGCGCGGCGAGGGGACTTACCGCTGCCGAATATCTGGGATGAGGCGCTCGTAGCGCTCGAAGCGGTACGAGGTGCCGTTGGCGGCCGTCAGCGTCTCGCCGCGATCCACGAGCACCCACGCCGAGCCAATCTCGGGCGCGAATGTGTCAGCATCTGGCACGTCGATGTCGATGCGGGTGACGAGCAGTTCGTTGGCCTTCGGCATGGCTTCGCGGTACAGCTGGCCGCCGCCCATGATCCACGCCCGCTGCTCACCGAGCCTGTCCAGTGCGGCTTCGAGCGAGGAGGACACCACCGCTCCCGATGCGACATAGGCGGCGTCACGCGAGACGACAATGTTCTCGCGCCCAGGCAGCGGCCGGAATCGCTCCGGAAGCGATTCCCAGGTGCGGCGGCCCATGACGACGGGATCGCCAAGCGTCACGCGTTTAAAGTATGCGAGATCCTCGGGTAGGTGCCAGGGCATCTCGCCACGGCGACCGATAGCGCCGCCGTTGGCCTCAGCCCAGATCATCCCGAGCACGGTCATACCGCCACCGGGGCCTTAATCCCTGGGTGGTGCACGTAGTCAACGAGTTCGAAGTCCTCGAACTCGTAGTCGAAGATCGACGAGCGTTCTGCGATCTGCATCTTCGGGTACGGGAACGGTTCGCGACTGAGCTGCTTCGTGACCTGTTCAACGTGGTTGTCGTAGATGTGGCAGTCGCCACCCGTCCACACGAATTCTCCTGGCTCGAGACCAGTCTGCTTGGCGATCATGAGCGTGAGCAGCGCGTACGAGGCAATGTTGAATGGCACGCCAAGGAACATGTCGGCCGAGCGCTGGTAGAGCTGGCACGAGAGTTTGCCGTCAGCTACGTAGAACTGGAAGAACGCGTGGCACGGTGCAAGCGCCATGTCGGGGATGTCCGCGACGTTCCATGCGGAGACGATGAGGCGCCGCGAGTCTGGGTTGGTGCGGATCTGTTCGATCACGTCGGCGATCTGGTCAATGTGCTCGCCTTCCGGCGTCGGCCAAGAGCGCCACTGGACGCCGTACACGGGGCCAAGGTCACCCGCTTCGTCAGCCCATTCGTCCCAGATCGTCACACCGTTGTCGCGCAGGAAACTCACGTTGCTCTCGCCCCGAAGGAACCAGAGCAGCTCGATCGCAACGGACTTGAAGTGCACGCGCTTCGTCGTGATGAGCGGGAACGATTCTGCGAGGTCGAAGCGAAGCTGCTTTCCGAACAGGCTGCGCGTTCCTGTCCCGGTACGGTCAGACTTGGGCGTGCCGTGTTCGAGGACCTCCCTGAGTAGGTCCTCATATGGGGTGGGAATCGCCGCTGCAGTCATAGAACAATCGTACCGCGAGGGCCATGGGAGCGGAATCCAGCCGAGTCAACACGGGCGATATTGCGGGCGCGGAGCATCGCGAGGAAGCTGTCACCGCGCGAGCCCATTCGCGGCACCACCAGCCAGCAATACACGAAACGGCCCGTCAGCGGGGTGACGCGATCGCGTCACCCCGCTGACGGGCCGTTGAGGCTTCCTGTGCTAGCCCTCGAGCCCGTCGTCAAACAGCTCAAACGCCGACGTGTCCGTCGTGGCGTCGGCCTTGCTCAGCACCTCGCCCTTGAAGAACCGTGGTGAGAAGCGAGACTGGACGAACATCAGGACGACGCCGATGCCGAGCATCACGATCCCGATGAGGCCGACGAGGCCGATGCCCGCAATGTTGCTCCCGGAGCCCGCGGACGGGTCAAGGCTGTCGACAGTGGTCTGCACGAAGACGACGAGCAATAGCAGGCCGCCAAGGCCGGGCAAGATCACCTTCGACAGCATCGATCCAAATCCCTCACCGAGCGCGGACTTCCTGAAGTACCAGGTGCTCGCAAGTGCCGTGATGCCGTAGTAGAAGCAGACCATCATGCCGAGGGCGGTGATCGTGTCCCAGAGCACGTCCTCGCTGATGAAGCGCATGATCGCGTAGAACACCGAGGCGACGATCGACGAGAGGAACAGGGCAACGTATGGCGACTTGTGCTTCGGGTGGATCTTCTTGATCGCAGCTGGAAGCGCCCCGTAGTGCGACATTGCGAGCAGTGTACGCGCTGGCGAGATCGCCGTGGAGTTGATCGATGCCATAGCTGATACGAGGATCGCGAGCGAGAGGAAGATCGCCGCGGGGCCCATCACCGGGTGTGCGAGCGCCGCGAAGACGTTCTCAGCAATGTCTGAGTTGCCAAGGCCGGTTGGCCCGTCGCCGATCCCCGCGAATGCGACGGTCGCCGCAGCGGTTCCGACGTACATGAAGACGAGGATGAGCACGAGGATCATCGCAGCCTTGCTCTCAGTCGAGAAGCGACCCTTCGACTTCTTCGTTTCCTCACCCATGGTAAGCACGGTGTCCCAGCCCCAGTACACGAAGATCGACACGGCGATGCCCGCAGCAAACGCGCTGAAGCTCGGCACCTCAAGCGGGTTGAACCAGGAGAGCTCAGGCATGCGGCCCTCGGTGTTCGACGGGTCGGCTGCACCTATGAACATCGCGACAGCGAACCAGATCATGACGCCCATCTGGAAGACGACAGTGATGTACTGGAACACCTTCGTGGAGGTCATGCCGCGGTACGAAATGAAGGTCGCGATCGTCATGAACGCGAGACAGACGAGGATGTTGATGAACTTGTTCTCGGCGATGAGCGCAATGTCGGGGTTGTCCGCGATAATCGCAATCGACTGGAAGAGGAACTCGACGGCGACGCCGGCGAGGTTCGATAGCACCAGCACGGTCGCGGCGATGAGGCCCCACCCGGCCATCCACCCGACCCACGGACCAAAGGTCCTGGTCGCCCACGTGAACGACGTCCCCGAGTCCGGCATCGCCGTGTTCAGTGCACGGTAACCGATCGCGACGAGCAGCATGGGCAGAAAGCCCATGAGGAAGATCGCCGGGGTCTGGTAACCGACCTCGCTCGCCGCTGGCCCGATCGCCGAGGTGAGCGTGTAGGCCGGAGCGCAGACGGAGAGGCCAATTACGAGGGCTCCGACGACACCGACGGTGCCGGACTCGAGGCCCTTCTTGCTGATTCCCGAAACTGAGTCGAGTGTTCGGGTTGAGGGGTCCGCCTCACCGAGGTCGTACTTGCTCATTGCGTTGCACCATTTTCAATCGCATGAAGCGACCGGCCCATGTCGGGCGTAGTCGCTGTGATCCGCCGAAAATTGTAAGCCGCAAGCAACGAAATGCCCTAATTCTTGGGCACGATTCCACGAAACTCGTTGCGATTCAGTGAAATCGCGTGCCGAATCGCACTTCTTGCGCGCTTTCGATCGCCGGCGGCATCGTAGACAAGCCCGAGCCGCATGTATGACCGCCAGTCGGCGGCGTCTGCCTCTGCCGCCTCCTTGTACCGCGGAAATGCCGCGTCGGCGATGTCACGAACAGTGCCCCGCGTAACCTCGGGGTCGGTGAGTTCCTCGGGCAGGGCGCCCTCCTCCGAGAGCGCGTCCACGAGCTTCGTCGAGGTGAAACCGAACATGATTTCGCGCACGAGGGCCCAAGCCCCGAGCAGAGGCAAGACCAGGAGCGCGACGCCCATTGCGATCGCGATCGGCTCGGCGGACTGCAGCAAGGCGACTGCGCGAACGCCAGCGAAGACGAAGTACAGCACGAGCAACACGCTCATGAACGCGACGCCGGCTACAGCGCGGATACGGGGGCTCATGCGACGCCGCCGATCCCGAGAATGCGGTCAAGGCCGACGGTGAGCCCCGAGCTCGTGCGAAGCGCTTCGAGCCCGGCTCGCACGCCCGCAACATAGGAGTCGTTTGAGAGGGTGTCGTGCTTGATCGTCAGGGTTTCGCCTGCTCCCCCAAACCGCACCTCCTGCTGGGCGGCAATGCCGCTCAGCCTGAGGCTGTGCACCGGCACACCGGCAACCAGTTCACCGCGAGCTCGTTGGTCGGCGTACGGCGCACTGACCGGCACCGCTCCGGCAGCGGCGCGAGAGGCTGCGATGAGTTCCGCCGTGCGCACCGCGGTGCCTGACGGTGAATCGATCTTCGACTGGTGGTGCGCCTCGACAACCTCGACAGATGCGAAGAAGGGTGCGGCGATCTGTGCCAGTGCGGTCCCAAGCACCGAGCCGAGCGAGAAGTTGGGCACAAGAATCACCGCGGCTTCGTCGACCTCGTCGACGATCCGCTGCAGCCCTTCGATCCGCTCCGCGGACCAGCCGCTCGTGCCGACGAGAACGCGCTGCCCGCGTCGCACCGCACGCTCGACAAGCTCCGGCGACGCCTCGGGCGTCGTCACGTCGACGAAGATGTGTGCTTGCGCGCCATCGTCCGGGCCGCTCGCGCTCGTGAGCCGCGCTGCGAGCTCAAATTCGGGATGCGCTTCGACCACCTCGCAGATCAGTCGACCTAGTCGTCCGGATGCCCCGGCCACCGCAACACTCATCACACTCGCGCTCATGTTTCGATTCTACCTAGGCGCGCCTGCGGTACCCTCGAAGTATGACTGCTGCTCAGCCGCCGAAGGCGACGCTCCGCACACTCGCCGAGATCAAGACGTACCTTGCCGAGTCTTTGCAACCGATCTTCTACATCAGCCGGAGCGCGACGAATCTCCTCGGCGTAGACCGGGCCGTCGGCGGGTTCAGGTACATCACGCTCAGCGACAGCTGGGACGGTGCCAACCCGCATTCGTTCTCACCAACGAACGTGCCAAAGCTTGAGCCGCGCGGCAATCTCAACGTCGTGA
The DNA here is from genome assembly GCF_000834055.1 of Leucobacter komagatae. Classification (GTDB taxonomy): domain Bacteria; phylum Actinomycetota; class Actinomycetes; order Actinomycetales; family Microbacteriaceae; genus Leucobacter; species Leucobacter komagatae_A. The sequence continues at coordinate 41,051 of NZ_JXSQ01000001.1, read as the reverse complement.
AGTGGCTGCTCGGGAACGAGCAGGTCCAGGCGTACATCCGCAAGCACACCCCGGCCGGGTTCACACCGCAGGTCGTTATTTCGATGTTCGATGAGGCTGCGGAGCGGCTCTGCAGGGAGCTGGGCTACGAGCTCATCATGCCCCCAGTCCAGCTCCGAGAGCACCTGGACTCCAAGATTGTGACCACCCAGATCGGCAACGACGCTGGGGCCCAGAGCGTGCCGAACATCCTCACCACTGTCGCGAGCTGGGACGATCTCCGCTCGCAGGCAGATGCCGCGGGGCTCGGCGCCGAGCTTGTCGTTCAGCTGCCGTACGGTGACTCCGGCCGCACCACGTTCTTCGTCTCTTCGGAGCAGGACTTCGACCGCGTAGCCGGCGAAATCTCGGGCACAGGGAGCTCCGCCCCGACGATCAAGGTCATGCGGCGCATCAACCATCGCTCGTTCGCTGCCGACGCGGTGATCACGCGCGCAGGCACGGTCGTCGGTCCGGTACTGCGAGAGGTTACCGGCCATCCTGAACTCACCCAGTACAAGGGCGGTTGGGCAGGCAGCGAGCTCTATCCAGACGTGATCCCCGAGGACACCCGCCAGCGAGCCGTTGACCTGGTGCAGCGATTCAGTGATCGCCTCGCCCTCGAGGGCTATCGCGGAACCCTCGGAATCGATCTCCTCGTCGACACCGACACCGGTGAGGTCTATCTCGGCGAACTCAATCCGCGGATCACTGGGTCTGCTTCGCACTCCAACCTGCAGGGGCTGTCGCACTCGCCGGGCGGCCACGAGGCGCAGTCAACGCTGCCGATGTTCGCCTACCACGTGCTCGAATACTCTGGGGCTGAGTTCACGCTCGACCTCGAAGAGATCCAGGCCGAGCGAAGCCGCGCACTTGGCCACCAGACTTGGAGCACGCTCGTGATTCAGCACCAGCGACCGGCGACCGAGCGCACCGTCGTCGCCCCGCGCACTGGCCGGTACCGCATTGGCCCGGGCGGTGCACTCGAGTTCCTGTCTGCCGACATTGACTGGCAGGAGATCGCCGAACCAGATGAGGCGTTTTGGTTCCGCAGCAGTGGGCCCGGGGAGATTGTGGCGCACGGAGTCGACGTTGGGATGCTCATCACACGCCGCCGCGCGCAGGAGGAACACTACGCGCTCACCGCAGACACGAAGCAGCTCATTCCGTCGATCCTCGCGAAGTACGAGGGCAAGCGGCTTCCGACCATTCAGCTGTACTGGCGGGCCGGACTGCGCCGGCTGCGGGGCGAGTAGCCTCCCTGGGGTGCGGCGACCAGCGTCGCCCCACCCCCTGGTGTACTAGAGTCCCGACTTCGTCGTGTCGCCGACAGCGACTACGGTGAGCGGCGCGTTCGCAAAATGCGCTGCGACTGCTTTAATCTCGTCTGCCGTCACCGCAGCGAACTGCTCGAGCGAGGTATCGAGGTCGTACAGCTCACCCGAGCCGAGCTCGGCGCGGGCCAACCGCCCCATCCGCGTCTCGGTGTCTTCGAGGGCGAGCGCAGACGAGCCGGCGATCTGGCCGAGCGAACGTTCGAATTCCTCCTCGGTGATGCCGTCGGAAGCGATGCGCGCGAGCTCAAGCTTGCTGAGCTCGATCACCTGCGCTGTCTTCTCCGGCGCGCTGCCAGCGAAGATACCGAAGAGGCCTTCGTCGGAGTAGCTCGCGCCGAATGAATAGGTCGTGTACGCGAGGCCGCGCTTCTCTCGGATCTCCTGGAACAGGCGGCTCGACATTCCGCCGCCGAGCACGGAGTTCATCATCCCGAACGCGAAGCGGCGCGGGTCGCCTGCGACGAAGCCGCGGGTGCCGAGCAGGAGGTTAATCTGCTCGCTTGGGCGCTCGACCTTCACGATCTTGGGTGCTGCTGCTGCTGGAGCGTCAGGCGTCGTGCCTCGTCCACGGCGCACGGGGGTGCGCTCGCGGTCGGTGTGCCACCGTTCCTCGTGCGAGGCGGCCAGCGCCTGGAGTACGAGCTCGACGAGGCGGTCGTGGTCCACCGCACCAGCGGCGGTGATGACAAGCGTCGAGGGATCGTAGCGGTCGCGGTAGTGGTGGTCGACGTCGTCGCGTTTCGCTGCGCGGATGGTTTCCGGTGTTCCGCCGATCGGCCGCCCGAGCGGGTGATCGTGGAGCACCTCCTCGAAGAAGCGCTCGCTGGCGACGTCGCCGAGGTCGTCTGCGGCCATCGCGAGTTCTTCGAGGATCACGCCACGTTCGTTCTCGAATTCCTCCGGGTCGAGGAGCGAGTTGGTGACCATGTCAGCGAGCGATCCGACGGCGAGTTCGAAGTCTGCGTCGCGAACCTTCGCGTAGTAGCAGGTGTATTCTTTCGCCGTCAACGCGTTGTGCTCGGCACCAATCCGATCGAAGTCCGTCGCGATCTTGTACGCACTATTGGTTGGCGTGCCTTTGAACAGCAGGTGCTCGAGGAAGTGAGTGGAGCCGAGGCTGCCCGGCGCGTCGTTCCGCTCGGCCTGCTCGTCTCGTGAGCCGACGCCGATCCAGAAGCCGATGGTGGCTGACCGCGCTGCGGGCATGTGTTCGGTGAGGATCCGCAAGCCGCTCGGGTGGACCGTCCGCCGAATCCGCCCACCGCCGAGTTCAACGGAGAGTTCGGGCAGATCCAGGGGAAACAGAATGGGTTCGCGCATCCCACCAGACTAGCCCGCTGACCGGTGAGAGTGCTCCCTCAGCGCGTGTCTGAGCTGAGCTAAGCCTGAGCGGGGTCTGTCGCCCCGGTGTGCGCAGCGTCTGTATCACCCGCGCGCTTGGCAGCTTCCACGAGTCGCAGCATCGATTCGTGGATCGAGCTGAGCTCCTCGAGACTCATTCCGAGACGCCTCGCCATCTCGCCGGGAACGGCAACCGCGCGCTCGCGCAGCGCCTCCCCCGCTTCCGTGAGGGTGATCTCAAGCCGTCGCTCGTCATTCGCGCTGCGCACCCTTGCGACGAGCCCCTCACGCTCAAGGCGCTTCACGAGTGGCGACAGCGTCGACGGCTCCTGACTCAGGAGTTGAGCAAGTTCATTGAGCGAGAGCTGTCGTTGCTCCCAGAGCGCAAGCATGACGAGGTACTGCGGGTGCGTGATGCCGAGTGGATCGAGCACGGGCTTGTATGCGCCAATCACGCTTCGAGACGCAACAGAGAGTGCAAAGCACACCTGGCGCTCGAGCAGCAGAGGGTCTACGTCAGTCACACCCCTATTCTCGCGCATTGCGCCCACTTCACCTATACTTACTTCGTACCGCATTTATTAGTGCACGAATCATTAGCGAGGTAAGTTATGTCTCTCGGCGAATCGACCACCGAGAAGTCCGCACCCGAGCAGCTCTTCGAGCCAACCCCACGCATGCCAGCGTCAGAGATTCTGCTGATTCTGCTCGCCATGGTGCTCGTGTTTGGCGGGTTCTACATGATGGGCCTCGCGTTCAGCGTGCCCGAATGGGCATTCTGGCTCTTCGGCGGCGGCATCGTCGTCGACGCCCTCGGTTTCTGGGTGGCCTTCGGCATTATCCCCAGCCGCGAGAAGTAGCCGGCCCCGCTCGCGCTCAGCTCTGCCACACCACCCGTGGCGACGAGCCGCACGAGCGCAAACACGGCAAAGCGCCCGCCGCTCCCCTTCCGGGAAGCGACGGGCGCTTTTGTGTAGCGTGTGACTACTCGGCAGCAGCCTCAGCCGGAGCGTCAGCTGCGGCTTCCTCGAGCACTGGCTCGAGCGAGAGCTTGCCACGGTCATCGGTCTTCGTGATCTTCACGAGGATCTTCTGACCGACCGAGAGTACCTCGTCGACCGAGTCGATGCGCTTGCCACCGACGAGCTTGCGCACCTCGGAGATGTGCAGCAGGCCATCCTTGCCCGGGAGGAGCGAGATGAAGGCGCCGAACGCGGCGTTCTTCACGACAGTACCGAGGTACTGCTCGCCAACCTCGGGGTTCTGCGGGTTCGCAATTGCGTTGACCTGCAGGCGGGCAGCCTCGGCCGAGGGGCCGTCGACTGCACCGATGTAGACGGTGCCGTCGTCGTCGATCGAGATGTCGGCGCCGGTCTCGTCCTGGATACCGTTGATCGTCTTGCCCTTGGGGCCGATGAGCTCACCGATCTTGTCGACCGGGATCTGCACGCTGATGACGCGGGGCGCGGTTGGCGCCATCTCGTCGGGAGCGTCGATCGCCTGATCCATCACGTCGAGGATCGCCGTGCGGGCTTCCTTCGCCTGCGCGAGCGCGCCGACGAGGACGTCCGTTGGGATGCCGTCGAGCTTGGTGTCGAGCTGCAGCGCGGTGATGAAGTCCGAGGTACCTGCGACCTTGAAGTCCATATCGCCGAGCGCGTCCTCAGCACCGAGAATGTCGGTGAGGGTCGCGTACTGCGTCTCGCCGTTCACGGTGTCGGAGACGAGGCCCATCGCGATGCCAGCGACGGCTGCGCGAAGCGGCACACCAGCGTTGAGCAGCGACAGCGTCGAAGCGCAGACCGAGCCCATCGAGGTCGAACCGTTCGAGCTGAGTGCCTCCGAGACCTGGCGGATCGCGTAGGGGAACTCATCGCGCGCGGGAAGCACCGGCATGAGTGCGCGCTCGGCGAGGAAGCCGTGCCCGATCTCGCGACGCTTCGGGCTGCCAACGCGGCCGGTCTCACCGGTCGAGTACGGCGGGAAGTTGTAATGGTGCATGTAGCGCTTGCTCGTCACGGGTGACAGCGAGTCGATCTGCTGCTCCATCTTCAGCATGTTCAGCGTGGTGACACCCATGATCTGGGTCTCGCCGCGCTGGAAGATAGCCGAACCGTGCACGCGCGGGATGACCTGGACCTCGGCGTCGAGCGCACGGATATCGCGCAGCCCACGGCCGTCGATACGAGCACCCTCGGTGAGGATCCGGCCGCGAACGACCTTCTTCGTCACTGCCTTGTAGGCACCCGAGACCTGGCCGTCGGCCTCTGCGGGCAGTTCGCCTGCGGCGACCTTGGCCGCAACGGCCTCCTTGACGCTCGCCTTGAGGGCGTCGTCAGCGTTCTGGCGCTCGACCTTGTCGGCAATCTGGTAGATCTTCGAGAGCTCGGTCTCTGCGAGCGCCGCAACGGCCTCGTAGACCTCGTCAGCGAACGGCAGGAATACCGGGTACTCCTGCACCTCCTTCGCGGACTGCTTCGCGAGCTCTTCCTGAGCCTTCACGAGCTGCTTGAGGAACGGCTTTGCAGCGTCGAGACCCTGCGCGACGATTGCCTCGTCGGGCTTGGTCGCGCCGCCCTTGATGAGGTTCCACGAACCCTCGGTTGCCTCAGCCTCGACCATCATGATGGCGACGTCTTCGGTTCCGTCAGCCTTCGTGACGACGCGGCCGGCGACCATGAGGTCGAAGACGGCTTCCTGCAGCTGCTCCACGGTCGGGAACGCAACCCACTGGTCGCCGATGAGTGCGAGGCGCACGCCACCGATCGGACCGGAGAAGGGCAGGCCCGAGATCTGAGTCGACATCGACGCCGCGTTGATCGCGAGCGCGTCGTAGAACTCACCGGGAGCGATCGACAGGACGGTCACAACGATCTGTACCTCGTTGCGGAGGCCGTCGACGAACGACGGGCGCAGCGGGCGGTCGATGAGACGGCAGACGAGGATCGCCTCGGTCGAGGGGCGGCCCTCGCGGCGGAAGAACGAGCCGGGGATCTTGCCGGCTGCGTACGAACGCTCTTCGACGTCAACGGTGAGCGGGAAGAAGTCGAAGTGATCCTTCGGCTGCTTCGATGCGCTCGTGGCGGAGAGGAGCATCGTCTCCTCGTCGAGGTACGCAGCTACGGCACCCTGTGCCTGCTGCGCGAGGCGGCCTGCCTCGAAGCGAATGGTGCGCTTGCCGAACTTGCCGTTGTCGAGAACAGCCTCGGCGAACTTGATTTCAGGACCCTCCACGGGTACTCCTTACATACGTGAGCGCGCGGGGGCAGTCCGGAAGCGCGAGTGCGCATTCGCGGTGCGATCCGGAGCTGATGTTCAGTAGACGACCACCCTGGCCAATGATTCAGGGGGATCCACCACCGAAGACCAGCCCACCCACCGACGGGCTCGGTTCAACATTGATACGGGCGAACGCCCGCAACCCTCAGGATAGCACCGGCCCCCGAGAAACGCGCGAGAGACCTCAGAACCTCTATGCGTGTTTGTCGGGGGCCGGCGATGTTAAACCGACGCGCGGTGACTATGCGTCGATAAGAATCGCCTGGATCGACTCGGCGTCGATGGAGGTGGAGAGCGTCTCAACGAGCTCATCCGGTGCGGGCGAATCGATCGTCAGCACGGAGAGCGCCATCCCGCGCTTCTCGTCGCGGGCGATCTGCATGCTCGCAATGTTGATTCCAGCGTCACCGAGGAGCGCTCCGAGGGTCGCGACGATACCCGGGCGGTCGTTGTAGCTCAGCACGAGGAGGTGCTCGGTGAGCGGCAGCTCAACGTCGTACCCGTTGACCTCGATGAGCTTCTCAATCTGCTTCGGGCCGGTGAGCGTGCCGGAGACCGACAGCTGCGTCCCATCGGTGAGCGATCCGTGGATCGTAATGATGTTCCGGAAGCTCTCGGCAACCGCGTCCGCGGAGAAGCGAACCTCGACGTTGCGCTGCTCTGCGATCAGCGGCGCGTTGACGTACGACACGGGGTCAGAAACAATCTTCGAGAAGACACCCTTGAGCGCGGCCAGCCTGAGCGCCTCAACGCGATGCTCAGCGAGCTCGCCGTGCACCTCGATGTCGATCGAGGCGAGCGGGCCCTCCGCGAGGCCGGCAAACACCTGCCCGAGCTTCTCGGTGAGCGGCAGGCCAGGGCGCACGTACTCGTCGATGCCAGAGCCTGCGACGTTCACGGCGTCTGGCACGAGATCGCCCGCGAGCGCGAGCCGAACGGACTTTGCGACAGCAACGCCAGCCTTCTCCTGCGCTTCGGCCGTCGACGCACCGAGGTGGGGAGTGACGTTCACGTTGGGCAGGCCGGTGAGCGAGTTGTCCACCGGTGGCTCCTGCATGAACACATCGAGTGCTGCGCCCGCGATCTCGCCAGCTGTGAGTGCCTCAGCGAGTGCCTGCTCATCGATGAGCCCGCCACGAGCAACGTTTACAACGTACGCAGTCGACTTCATCGCCTTGAGCTGCTCGGCGCCAATCATGCCAAGCGTCTCAGGGGTGCGCGGCATGTGAATCGTAAGGAAGTCGGAGCGTTCCACGAGCTCCTCAAGCGTGACAAGCTGCACGCCGAGCTGCTGTGCGCGCGGCGCAGTGACATACGGGTCGAACGCGATGAGCTCCACGCCGAAGGGGCGAAGGCGTTCTGCGACAAGGGCACCGATTCTGCCGAGACCGATGATCCCGATCGTCTTCTCGTACAGCTCGGTACCAGTGTATGAGGAGCGCTTCCAAGCACCAGCAGACAACGAACCGTGAGCGCGCGGCAGGTGACGGGCGAGGCCGAGGATGTGCGCGACAGTGAGTTCCGCGGCACTAATGATGTTCGAGGTTGGCGCGTTGACGACCATGACGCCTGCCTGCGTGGCGGCCTTGATGTCGACGTTGTCGAGACCGACGCCGGCGCGCGCGATCACCTTGAGCTTGGGCGACCAACCGATCGCTTCGCTGTCGAGTTGCGTGGCCGATCGCACGAGCACCGCCTCGGCGGTCTCCAGCGCCGAACGGAGCGCTTCGCGGTCGGTCCCGTCGACGTTGCGAACGTCAAAGTCGGGGCCGAGGGCGGCGATAGTGGCGGACGAAAGTTCTTCGGCGATCAGCACGACCGGCTTTGTCACGAGTGGTTCCTTCGACGTAGAGAAGCATCACAGTAGCTGCGCAACAGCGCAGAGCACCCAGTCTAATGGCCGTGCACATCCCGAACATGCATGACGGGCTCAGTAGCGACCGAGAAGAGGTTTTGTTACGAGATGAGGTGCATGATTTCGAGCTGCGCAGCCGCAGCTACACACAGTCCCGTTGCGAGGAGCAGTACCCGCACCCAGGCGCTCCGCCCACGCGCCACAATGAGCGCGATGACCAGCGCACCGACGGGGAGGAAGATCGCCAAGCCAAGCAGCGTCCACGGGAGCGGCCCAAGCGCGTCGCCGAGGAAGCTGGACATGCCAAGCAGATTGCCGACTCCGGCAGCAACTGCGTAGGCGTACAGCGCGAGTATCGCGACCGCAGCAACCCAGGCCGAAATCAACTTCACCTTCACAGTGCTGCTCCGCTCAGAAAGACCATTGGGAGGGGGAATGTTACGACGAGGCCGATCACAAGCGCGAGCGTCAACTTGCGGGTCGAGTTTCGGGTGAGCACGAGCGCGGAAATAAACCAGAAGATAGGCGCGAGCGGGGCGATCCAGAACACGATCTGCTGCAGCACCCCTCCGATCGATCCGCTCCCGGCCACAACCGCGGCGTTCACGTCAGCGTAGTACTGCGCCCAGCTCATCCACACCCACGCATACAGCAAGAAGAGTCCCCCAGAGAGGCCAAGCAGCACCACGGTCAGGCTACTCATCTGCGCTGGCGCAGAAGCTGAGTCCGCCTCCCCCGCGTCACTCGTGTGAGCCGCTGCGTCCTCCTGCTCGGGGTCCGGAACAACCGGTTCAACAGTCTCTGGGTGTGCCTCAACGGTCCACCCGCTCTGCAGGGCGCTCTCGCGCTCCTCGCCACTTCCGGTTCGCATGCTCATAATGTTACCGAGATTCATGACACAACTTCTGGGAAGCGGCCCCGGGGCGTGACGGCGCTAGAACGCAACCAACCAGCCCCCGTCGACAAGCACTGTGTGCCCGGTGATGTACGAGGATGCGGAGGAGCAGAGAAAGACAACGAGCCCCTCGAGATCCGCGGGCGCGCCGATCCGGCCAAGTGGGATATGGGTATCGATGATCGACTGCTCCTCAGCAGCGTCGGGCAACAGCGTCGCGGTCATCGCGGTGCGCATGTATCCCGGAGATATCCCGTTGACCCTGATTCCATACTTCGCCCACTCGTACGCAAGGTTCTTCGTGAGTTGCACGACCGCGGCTTTCGACGCGTCGTAGACGGAGGAACGCGGGCCGTCGACAACGTGCCCGCCGATCGAGGCCAAGTTCACGATCACTCCCCCGCCACGCTCGCGCATCGCCCGTGCGGCCGCCTGCGCTACGAGAAAGGTGCCCTTCACGTTGACGTCGAACGTCAGGTCGAATTCTTCCTCGGTCGCCTCGATCGCGCTGTTGCGCAGCGACACCCCGGCGTTGTTCACCAGAATGGACGGCGACAGCCCGCGCTCGGCGAGCTCGCCGAAGGCTCGGCCGACGTCGGCGGCATCCGTCACATTCATCGTCACACCGTGCACGACGCACCCGTCGGCGGTGAGCGACACCACAGAATGCGCGACGCGCTCCGCGCTCACGTCGGCGAGCACGACAGTCGCGCCGGCTGCGGCGAGCGCTCCAGCCTGCGCCATGCCAAGACCCCCGGCTCCGCCAGTGACAAGGCCGACCTCCCCCGCGAGTGAGAATCGCTGCGCGAACGCAGCTACTGAAGCGGTCCCGGTCATAGCCCGTGTTCCCCGAGCAGCGTGATGATCTCCTGACCGTCATGGCCGACGTGCTCCGTGAGCTGCGCGGCCGCAGTTTCCTCATCGCCGTCGAGCATCGCTTGCGCCATCGTGACGCTGTCAACCGTCGTCCAGTTCTCGGATTCGAGGATTCGCGAGACGTAGTGCCACAGCCGGAGCGAGTGATTGAGATACATCCGCAGCGTTGGGATGAGGAATTCGTTGCGGGTGAGTTCGTAGACGCTCGAGTGGAAGAGCACGTCGAGGTCGAGTTTGTCTTGGAGTCGCTCCGAGTCGCGCTGCTTGACGGCGATCTCGAGCAGTTGCTCCTTCTCCTTCTTGGTGCCTCGCTGCACCGCGAGGCGCGCCGCGAGATCTTCGAGCGGAAGCCGCGCCTCGAGAATGGAGCGAGACATGCGGAGATTGATGGGCTGCACCATGGTCCCGCTGCGCGGAACGATCACGACGAGTTTCTCTGATTCGAGCCGCCGAAGCGCTGCGCGCACGGGCGAGAGCCCCACGCCAAGCTGCGCAGCGAGCTCCCCCTCACTGAGCTTGGCACCGGGCAGCAGATCGAGCCGCACGATCTGCTCTACGAGAGCGCTGTAAACCTGGTCACCAAGCATCGCTGGCGTGCTCTGCTGCGGGGCGAGCGGCCGGCCGGCGCCCTGGGTATCGGAACGAGCTGACACGTTAGATTCCTACGTTCTTTCTGTCGGAGACACGGTGCTCCACCCGAGCTCTCGGGTGGAGCGACGACCGGGTTAAACCAGCGAGTCGATCACGCGCGAGCGACCATGCTCTCTGCTGCAATTGTAGTAACCGACCGAGAACTCGCCACCCAACACCTCAGCGATTTCCAGTTTCACGCCGGCGATGCGCACGGAGTCGCCGAGGTCCACCTTCGCAGCACCGAACACCTTCGACTCGAGTTCGAAATCTTTCGAGGTGTCGCGCGAGACGATCTCGAACGTCTCAAAGCCGCGCTCGTTCGCTTTCGGGAGGTAGTGCACCTGCAGGTGCGGATAGGTGTGCATGTCTGCCCAAGCTTCGTTGCTTACGGTGTCGTCTGGCGTCATCTCGATGGCGAACTGTAGCTCACCCTCCCTGGTGACCTCCCCCGCGACCTGTTCCGCGGAGTCACGGAGGTCGATCTTTCCCCACTGTTTCGGATAGCCCCACACCTCGCGGCCGAGGAGGATGCTCCACGGCTGGTCTTCCCATTCGAAGGTGTAATTCGCCCCGACGGTGTCGCCGTAGCGCACGGGGATGACGATTCCCGAGTCGTAGAATGCGCCGACGCTCGACTGCGTGAAGTCGGCAATCTGCACAACGAAGCGGTCATCGGCAAGTTCGAACGGCGTCGCCGAGAGCAGATGTTCGAGGTTTTCGCGGTTGCCACGGCAGTACACCGAGAGGGTACGCAACCCGGGGCTCGTGTAGGGCGTATCACCGCTCGGGTAGCCAAGGAAATCGAAGAAGCTTGCCGGGTCGTAGTTGGTCTTCACAGTGTGTCTCCTAGTTGGGTCGGTGGTGCGCAGGCGCGTTAGTCGCGGCCGGCTTCTTGCAGCTTGCTGAGGAAGGCGGTGAGCTCGGGCGTCTTCGGACTGCCGAAAATCTCCGCCGGCGTGCCCTGCTCAAGGATGCGGCCCTGGTGCAGGAAGCAGATCTTCGAAGAGATCTCCCGCGCGAACGGCATCTCATGAGTGGTCATCATCATCGTCATCCCGTCGCTCGCGAGCTCGCGGACGAGGTTCAGCACTTCGACGACGAGCTCGGGGTCGAGCGCGGACGTGATCTCATCGAGCAGCATCAGCCGAGGGCGCATGAGCATCGCCCGCGCAATCGCGACGCGCTGCTGCTGGCCGCCTGAGAGCTGCGTTGGGTACGCCTGTGCTTTGTCACTCAGGCCAACGCGCGCCAGCATGTCCATCGCCGCCTGCTCGGCCTCGGGCTTGCCCATGACCTTGGCACGCACGGGCGAGAGCGTGCAGTTCTGCAGGACGCTGAGATGCGGAAAGAGGTTGTAACTCTGGAAGACCATCCCGACTTTACGCCTGAGCGCCACGAGGTCGACGCCGTCGCCCGAAATCACGTCGCCCTCGAGCGCGATGTAGCCTCCCTGGATCGTCTCAAGTCCGTTCACACAACGGAGCATCGTCGACTTTCCCGAGCCGGAGGCGCCGATGAGCGTCACCACCTCGTGCTTGTCGACGGTGAGGTCGATGCCTTTGAGAACTTCGTTCTGGCCGTACCGCTTCACGACATCAGAGAGCTCGATAAATGGCTGCATGGTTACTTCCCCTTCCGGGTGACGCTGGTTCGCGCGAGGAGGTAGTCGACGAAGCGGGTTTGCGGGATCGTGATGAGCACGAACACGAAGCAGACCGCTGTGACCGCCGACAGGTTGAAGTCGTTGGCCGCGTAAATCTTGGCCTGGCTGAACGCGTCGATGATCCCGACGACGATGACAAGCGCGGTGTCTTTCTGAAGCCCGATGAACTGGCTGAGCATCGGGGCGGCGATGTTGCGGAACATCTGGGGCACCATCACGAAGCGCATGACATCGGTCGGAGTGAGCCCGAGCGAGACCGCGGCTGCGTTCTGATCCGGGTTGATGGACTCGAGGCCCGCCCGGTAGAGCTCGGCGTTGTAGGCGCTGTAGGTGATTGCGAGGGCAACGATCGCGTATACGACGAGGCTGCCCTCCGAGAGGATCGGTACTTCCGTGAGCGGCAGTCCGAAGCACACGAGGTAAATGAGGACGACGGAGGGGATGCCGCGGAACACGTCGATGTAGGTAATGCAGAGCACGCGGATCGGGGCGAATCCGCGACCAGGGAGGAGGCGCCCGATCGCGAGGAAGAGCCCGAACACCATTGCAAGGATCTGCGCTCCGACGGCGATCTGCACGTTCACGAGCAGCGCACGGAAGATATCGCCGAGGCCCTTGAACATGAATTCGAGGTTGAAGAACGTCTGCTGCACGGCGCCACCGTTGACGAAGATAACCCACCCGACGACGCCTATGACGGCGAACGCGCCCGCGACGCCGATCGCGGTGACCGAGAAGTTCCGCGATCGGGATGCTGCCACTCGCGCCGCAACAGGATTGTGCGCCCGCCACAGACTCTCCGACTCGCTCGCCGCAACGAATGCACGCACCAGCGGCACTCCGATAATGAGCGCGGGCACTGCGAAGCCGATAGCTCCGAGGGCGAGCAGATTGCCCGGCACGAGTTCGCTGATGAATAGGCAGCACACCGCGATCGTGAGCGCCGCGAGGGTGGTAGCACCGCTGCGGTAGTGCTTCGTCGCCATCGGCTCGGCCGGTTGTTCAACGGCGTCAACTGTTGAAATCTCTTCTGTAAACATCTTGTCTCTCGCTGTGTTCCGTTGGGCTATGCCGTCCAGACTGCGAGAGCTGTCGGGTCGCCGCCGAGGATCTCGTTGAGCCAGCGGCTCATGATCTTGTCGAGCGTGCCGTCTTCGCGCATGTCGGCGAGGATCTCGTCGGTCGGGGCGAGGTTGGCTGAGCCCTTAGGGAAGAGCGCAGCGACGTCGCCGCCTACCTCGTACTGCGCGATGACCTCGAGCTTTCCGTCTGAAGCTGCCGCACGCGGCATGACTGTTGCGGTGTCGTTGAGCACGACGTCGAGCTGCTTCGCAAGGAGCGCATTGAAGAGGTCGTCGTTGGAGTTGAAGACGCGCACCTCCTTCGGGTGAAGTTGCCCGTCGACGAGCGTCTGCTGCCGCGACCCTGCGAGAACGCCGACGACGGAATCCTTGATGGACTCTTCGGTGACACCACTGTCTGTTCTGACGAGGACCCCAGTTTGGTAGGTGTTGTAGGGCGTCGAGAAATCGACGACGCTTTCGCGTTCCGGGGTCACAATGATGTCCCAGACCGCGAGATCAAAGTTCGACGATTTGGCCGTGACCAGCGCCTCGAACGGGGCGTTGACGAGCTTGACCTCGGAGAGCCCTGCGCGGTTCGCTATCTCTGCGACGAGGCAATACATATAACCCCCGTCAACGTCTTCTAGGGTATTGCCCCTGTAACCTGCCGGGTACGGCAGCGATGCGGCAACGGTGAGCGCCCCGTCCTTCAGCGGTGTCATCTTGTGGGTCTTGGGGTTCTCGGTGATGTCGCAATCGCCGAAGTTCGCGGCGCCTGACTCCCCCGTTTCGGGAGCGTTGGAGGAACTGCAGCCTGCGGTGAGCAGGAGAGCGGAGGCGAGCAACGCGGCGCCGCCTACGCGCGAGAGAGCTGTAATCATCATTGATCCTTGCTTGTGGTGAAAGATTTGATACAAGCCTACATTTCGGTGAAATGTCAGCAAAATGATTGTGACACCTCAGGTAAAGCTACGCAAGCCCCAAACTGTATGCCGACTTTATTAACCTCACCCCCTTCGCTGCGGCCCCTTCCCGAGCTACACTTATTGCGACTTCATAGAAATCCCTACAAAGGAATACAGAACCGTGGTTGAATCCAGTAACAACAAGGCTGTTCCCTCAGCCTCCGCTTCCGACGCCGCGACAAACGCTCCGCCCGCAGCGGGGTGGAAACCGACCGAAACCGCGAAGGCGCAGGCAACGAAGCTGCGCTGGATCGCCATGGCCCTCTGGATTGTCGCGATCGCCCTCGAGGCCGTCTCGATCTTCTGGCTGCTGCGTCAGCGCGAGTTCGTTGGGGAAGACGGCGTGCTCGTCCGCGTCGAGGAAACGGGCCTGATCGAAGCTCAGGGCGCAACGGCAACGTTCCCGCAGTGGGCGTTCGTCTCTCTCATCATCGCTCTCGTCGTCATCGCTGCCCTCGCGGTCACCGGCTCGTTCCTGTGGAAGAAGGCGAACCGCCTCGATCCAGCCAAGCAGGCCGACAAGGTACGGTTCTTTGTACAGAACCAGCTCGGCGCGATCATCGCGATCATCGCGTTCCTCCCGCTCATCATCCTGATCTTCACGAACAAGGACATGGACGGGAAGCAGAAGGGCATCGCCGGCGCAATCGGCATCGTGCTTGCGCTCGCCGCAACAGCGCTGAGTATCGACTACAACCCGGCCTCGGTTGAGAAGTACAACGCCGACCAGTCGACCGTCATCCAGCTCCTCGGCGCAGACGAGGTCGTCTGGGTCGCCGGCGGTAGCGTCTACCACGTGTGCGAGGACGTCTCCGACATCCAGACCGGCAGCGACAAGGTCACGGGCACCACTGCCGAGGCCATCGAGGCCGGCAAGACCCGCCTCACGCTGAAGTTCGCGAGCGAACTCCGCGCGTGCGGCTTGAACGTTCCAGAGAACGCGAGCGAAATCGAGTCAGCGCTCAAGGCGATCCAGGGCGGCGCGAACGATGTTACGCTCCCTGCGCCTGAGTGGGCGAACCCTGAGGATGCCCCCATCGCAATCAAGGATGCGCCTGCGACTGCCTAATCGCGTCCGCGCGACGGCACCAGCCGTGGCGACAGCCGCAGCGCCCTCTGGCCCCCGGGATGATTCCCGGGGGCCAGAGTCGTTTCTGCGGCAGTCGCGCTCTCGTAGGATGAACGGGTGATCCCGCACAGCTTCGACCTCGCCGCAATCGGCTCAGGCCTCCCCGTCGCGGCCGCGCGCGAGGATCTCGAGCTGGCAATCCGCGGCGGAGCCGTCATCGTGACCGCCCCGCCTGGAACGGGCAAGACCACGTATGTTCCGGCGCTCGTCGCGAACGTCCTCGCTGACATCGCCGCAGCACGAGACGGGGCTCCGAACAGCGGAGCCACCCCCGCGCTCACGCTCCTCAGCCAGCCTCGCCGGGTCGCAGTGCGCGCGGCCGCGCGGCGCATCGCGCAGCTCGACGGCAGCGAGCTTGGCGGGCCCGTGGGATTCACCGTGCGCGGCGAGCGCAACGTTGGCCGCGGGACCGTCATCGAGGCGCTCACTCCCGGGGTGCTGCTGCGCAGGCTACTCACTGATCCTGGCCTCGACGGCGTCGGCGCCGTGATCCTCGACGAGATACACGAGCGCTCAGTCGATGGGGACCTCCTGCTCGGCATGCTCGCCGAGCTGCGCGAGCTCCGGCCAGAGCTCATCGTTGTCGCGATGTCTGCGACGCTTGACGCTGCAGCGACGGCCGAGCTACTCGCTGCCACGATAGTGGCAGTACCCTCGGCCCTGCATCCGCTCACCGTCGACTACGCGCCGAGTGCGGCAGCGCGGCTTGACGAGCGCGGCGTTACCCGCGCTTTCCTCTCCCACGTCGCTGCGACTGCGCTCGCTGAACAGGCCTCCGCAGGCTCCGATGCGCTCGTTTTCCTTCCGGGCGCACGTGAGGTCGACGCGGTTGTCCGGCTGATTCGCGACGTCGCCCCCGCCTCAGTAGGCGAGACCCTCGAAGTACTCCCCCTGCACGGGCGGCTCTCTGCCCGCGAGCAAGACAGGGCGGTGTCCGGTCGGGGGCCGACCGATCCACCGCGGATCGTCGTGAGCACGTCGCTTGCCGAAAGCTCGCTCACGGTGCCCGGCGTGCGTCTCGTCGTCGACGCTGGCCTGTCCAGGGAAGTCCGCCGCGACCGCGGGCGGGACATGACCGGCCTCGTCACCGTCAGCGCTTCGCGCGCAAGCGCCGATCAGCGTGCGGGCCGCGCCGCCCGCGAGGGCGCCGGCCGGGCCGTGAGGGTCTTCTCCCAGACCGACTTCGCGCGGATGCCGGCGGCAGTCACCCCCGAGATCCTCTCAGCTGATCTCACCGACGCAGCGCTGCTGCTCGCCGCGTGGGGCACACCGGGAGGCACAGAGATGCGCCTCCCAACCACTCCCCCTGCGGCTGCGATGGCGCAAGCCGTCGCCACGCTCTTCACGCTTGACCTGGTCGACGGCGGCGGATCGTTGACCCCGCTTGGTGCGAGTGTCGCTCGCATGCCAGTTGGGGTGCGCGAGGCCCGTGCGCTGCTCTCTGGCACCCAGGCGGGCGCCGATGTGACACGCGTCGCCGAGGTCATCGCCGCACTCTCAGATGATTTTCGCGCCAACGACGCTGATCTCGCGGGCGTGCTGCGCGAGCTGCGAACGGGCAGAGCGCCTGGGGCGCGCCGCTGGAAGCGTGAGACGCAGCGCCTGGCGAGGCTCGCGAGCGAAGCGCGGGAGCAACAAGCAGCAGGCAAAACGCGCGAAGACTCAGCTGGCTCGCGGCAGTCGCCCGGACTCTCAGACGCTGGCATCATCGCGCTCACTCGGCCCGAGTGGATCGCGAAGCGAGCCGCAGCGCACTCACGAAGCTACCTCCTCGCGAGCGGAACGCGGGCGGCGCTTCCAGAGGGGAGCCCGTTGCTCGGAACCGACTGGATCGCGGTCCGTGAGGTGCAGCGTGCGGAAGGCAGGGCCGCGGACGGCACTGGGGCCGTCATCCGGCTGGCCGGCGCGCTCACCAAGGAGGAGGCCTTCCACGTTGGGTCCCCGCTGCGCAAGAGCACGCGGTCAGCGCGCATCGTGGAGGCCCGCGTGCAGGTGCGCGAGGAGGATCACTTCGGCGAGATCCTGCTCTCTTCACGCCCGACCGCCGCGCTCCCCGGAGACGCGGGCCCCGCATTCGCCGCCCACGTGCGAGAGAACGGGATCGCAGCGCTTGATTGGAGCGAGGCTGCAGTGTCCTTACGATCGCGCCTCGCGCTGCTCCATCATGAGCTCGGCGAGCCGTGGCCAGCCGTCGACGACGATGCGCTGCTCGCGAGCATCGACGACTGGCTCGGCCCCGATCTCGAGCGGTTGCGCCCCAACGCTTCGCTCCGCGACATCAGCCTCGCGCCGGCGCTGCGACGTCTCCTGCCCTGGCCAGCTGCCAGCGCACTCGATACGCTTGCGCCCGAACGCCTCGCCGTGCCTTCGGGGTCGAGCGCACACATCGACTACTCCGCGGCCGTGACCCCGGGCGGGCGCCCTGTCGTCGCCGTAAAACTTCAGGAACTGTTTGGGCTGTCAGATACACCCCGCGTCGCGGACGGCCGGACGCGTATCCTGTTCCACTTGCTCTCCCCCGCACGCAAACCACTCGCCGTTACCGATGATCTCGCGTCGTTTTGGAACGGCCCGTACCAGGACGTCAGGCGTGAAATGCGGGGCCGGTACCCGAAGCATCCCTGGCCGGAAGACCCGTGGACGGCGGAGGCAACCGCGCGAACCAAGCGAGCCCAGCGCGGCACGAACTGAGGCCAAAGTAGGGCGCGCGAACGAGCGCGCTAGGCGGCGGCGACGAAGCTGTTGCGCTGTACGGTGCTCGACCCCTGTCGCTGGAAGCGAATTTGAGGGCTAAATGCCCAACACTTGAGTAGTGGCTGCCGACCTGCCTCCTGCAGTGCGCGGCTAGGCTCGCGATGGTCCGTCATCCATTCCGCTGATCAGAGGAGCCACAGTGCTGCCCTTGCGCGACTCCAGCACCCCACACAACACCGCACGCAAACCTCGCACACGCTCCGGCACCGCGCCCCGTTCCGCTGCGCGTATCTGGCTCGCCATGATCGGCGCCGTAGCACTTGGGCTCACGGGTTCGCCACAGGCGGCACTCGCAGAGGGCGGAGACATTCCGGCTTTCACTGAACAGTATGTGTTCTCCCCGAAGCCAAACACCGGGGCTACCGTGGCGCGGGCCTCAGACATCGTCGGTGACACGGTCGCCTACGCTTCGGAACGTTCCGCTGAGCGCCAGTCGGTGATCGCAGCGGTCTCCATCGGAGGCAGCGACGCTGCGTGGGAAGAGTTCGAATTGACTCCGCCAGAACCGAGTGCGCTGACGGCAGGCTTCGGGCGGGCCGTCGCCGTTGCTCCAGATGAGCAGACCATATACGTCGCTTCCCCAGGCGAACAGCGAGTGTACGGCTTTCCGCGAGGCACAGGTGACTGGTCGGAGCTCCCACGCATCTACGATGCCCCTCCACCCCCTGAGCGGGTGAACGCAACCCTCAACGGGTATAAACGATCCTTCGCAGAGAACATCGCGGTGTCGGAGACTTCCCTCGTGCTCGGAGTCGCAAATGCCAACGTCGACGGTATCTCCAATGCGGGTATGGTGTGGCAGCTCGACCTCACGAGCGGTACCTGGATTGCGCTCCTGCCAAGCATCGGAGGTGCCATCAAAGACGGCATTCTCGGCCAAACAGTCGCCGTAGAGGGAAACACGGTCGTGGCCGGCGCTGTACAGGTGAGATCCCCGCAGAACTCCCCCGAGCGGATCGGTGGCATTGCGCTCTGGGATCTGGACCGGCCTGAAGAGCCGCTCTTCACCTCTCAGCCCCCGAACGGCCCAAATGAGTGCGCCCCGCTCGCGCCGAACGGCGGCGGTGGAGCGTTCGGCATGGGCGTCGCGATACAGCATGGGGTCATCTATGTTGGCTCACCGCTCGAATCCCGCCACGACGAGGGGGCAGCCTGCACAAACGCCGATGTCAATGAGGGTCGAGCCTCTCAGGGTGCCGTCTACCGCTTCAATGAAGAGCTCGCCCAGGTTGGCCCGAAGCTCGTACCGCCCAACGGAGTTATCAGCTTCGGCCATTCGATCGCAGTCTCGGGCAACACGCTCCTCGCACACGCAGACAGGCTCGGCCCAGACGCTACAGGCGAAGTGCTTGTCTATGACGCATCCCAGCTGTCCGACGACCCCTCGCAGCAGGCCGACGCGCTCGCTCCAGTGCAATCGCTCATCCCAGACAACTACGCAGGCTCCTCCTTCGGAACGCTGCCGTACGGCTCAGGGATCTCGCTGAGCGGCGGACGCGCGCTCAGCATTGATTGGGAGGGTGACAGCTACCTTTTCGCACCGCTCCTACCCGCCGTCGTTGCGCCTCCGCTCACCCTTGACGACGCATCCCACATTTATGGGGAAACTGGCACTCTCACTGCAACCGTGAGCGGTGACACAGCGAACCGCTACTCAGACACTATCGAATTCTTCGCCAACGGTACCGCGCTCGGAGGTGCGCCCATCGTGTCGGGCGTTGCTACCCTTCCCACTGCAGCAGCTGCGTTCCCGGTGGCACAGGAGGGTGTGCCGCTGAGCGCTCATCTCCCGCTCCTCGAACAGAACGGGCAGCGCACAGGGAACGCGCACGTCACTGCGGACGCGGTGCTCACGGTGCACCCGGCAAGCACCACCACTGAGATCACCTCAATCGACGCTGTGGCGGATCGATCGGGGTGGCGGGTCACCGGAACAGTCAGCGCGCAGTTCGGCACTGAACCGACCGGCGCCGTTACGTTCGGGGAGCAATGGGGCGATCAGGCCGCCCCGCTCATCGACGGGGAGTTCTCTGTGATTCTCGATGCGGCGGACCCCCTGGAGGCCATCGGCGCAGCCGCCACCGCCAGCTACCCCGGCGACGGCAATCACCTCGCGTCGGACGGTTCCGCGGACCTTCCCTCGCTGCCCGAGGTGACGCCCCCAGTGGGACCACTGCCAGAGGTCACCACCCCACCCGGCCCGCTGCCAGACGAGCATCTTCGCCAGGGCGACGATATCGAGCGCACAGGGGGCGGGCCAGCATGGATCGCGCTCGCCGCGCTCGCGACGGTACTGCTCCTCGCGGGAGTAACAGCGCTCGCCCACGCACGGCGCGCGCACGGGGCCGCTGCTCGGCTACGCAATGCCTCCGCCGACACTCTGTAACCGACGACACGCACCACAAGCCCGAGCTGCGGCGGCCACGCTACGGCATGCAGCTAGTGGAGCACCTTCGAGAGAAAAGTTCTCGTGCGTTCTTCGCGCGGGCTATCAAACAACTGGTCTGGCTGCGCCGCCTCGATAATCCGTCCCCGGTCGAAGAAGATGACCTCGTCGGCGACCTCACGAGCAAATCCCATCTCATGAGTCACGACAACCATCGTCATGCCCTCGGCGACGAGTCCGGCCATCACATCGAGCACTTCGCTCACCATTTCCGGATCCAGCGCGCTCGTTGGCTCGTCAAACAGCATGACGTGCGGGCGCATGGCAAGAGCGCGGGCGATGGCGACGCGCTGCTGCTGTCCGCCGGAGAGGCTGCCTGGAGCCGCGTCGAGTTTCTCCGCGAGGCCAACACGCGTGAGGAGTTCGTGCGCGCGATCGCGGGCATCACCTTTCGACAAGCCACCGACCATTGTCGGGGCCAGCATGATGTTTTCCGCGACCGACAGATGCGGGAAGAGGTTGAAGCGCTGGAACACCATGCCCATCTTCTGTCGCACCCTGTCGACGTTAACGCCCTTCGCGAGGATGGCCTCACCCTCGACCGTGATCGAGCCGCTCGTCGGCTGCTCAAGCAAGTTCAGACAGCGCAACACCGTGCTCTTGCCGGAGCCCGACGGGCCGATAATGCACTTCACTTTGGAGCGATCGACGTCGAGGTCAACGCCGCGGACAACCTCGTTATCACCAAACGACTTGCGGAGACTTCGGACTTGAATCATTGCGTTCATTGGACTACCACGAACCTTTTCTCGACAATGCGGGACACTCTGTAGAGGCTGTAAGTCAGGATCAGATAGATCAGACCAACGAGCGCAAGAATCTCGAAAGCTCTATAGTTCACCGCATAGATGCTCTGGCCCCGCTGGGTGAGTTCTGCGACGCCGATGACGGCGAGCAGGGAGGTGTCTTTCACACCCATGATGAACTGATTCATCATGGGAGGAATCATACGTCGGCTTGCCTGAGGAATAATGATCCGCCGCATGGTCTGGCCGTGCGTCAATCCGAGCGAGCGCCCGGCCTCAGCCTGACCCTTATCTACTGATTCGATACCTGCCCGAAAGACCTCCGAGACATACGCACCGATATGAAAACTGATCGCGATGATTCCCGCGGTCAGCGGGGTGAGTTTGATGCTCGTAGCGCCGGGGAGACCAAAGTAGATGAACAGGATCTGCACGAGCAGCGGTGTGCCACGAATGACGTTGACGTACAACCGCGCAGGCCCGTAAATCCAGATCTTTTTTGACAGTGTCATCAGCCCGCTAATGAGTCCGATGATCGTTGCCAAGATGAGTGATACCACCGCAAGATAGACAGTTAGACCTAGACCTTTGAGCAGCGTCGGCAAGGCATCGATCATCACATTGAAGACGTCGGCCATAATTTCCTCTTCGTTGAGTAAGTGTGTGGCGCAGTCCTAGAACTGCGCCACACCGGGAGTAGAGCGGCTAATTACTCAGCGCTCAGGTACTTAGAGAAGATCTCGTCGTATTTTCCGTTATCACGGATCTTCTTCAGGCCCTGGTTCAGAGTGGCGACGAGTTCCTCGTTGCCCTTGGGCACCGCGATTGCGGTCGGCGCGGACTCGAGCCCTTCCTCGAGCATCCGGACAGTCTGCTCGTTGGTGTCCGTTGCCATCCGATACTGGATACTTGATGTATCGATGACCAGGGCATCAGCTTGACCAGACGTCACTGCGAGAAACAGCGCGTCGCTCGCAGTGAGAGTTTGTACGGTTGCGCCGTACTCGTCTGCGACTTTCTGGGCCTGAACGTTGCCATTCGTCCCCTGGGTCGAAACGATGGTCTTGCCCTTCAAATCTGCGAGCGTCTTGATGTCGCTGTCTGCAGCGACTGCGAGTGACTGGCCGTCTTCGTAGTAAGCATCGCTGAAATCTACAACGGACTTCCGCTCCTCATTCACCGATATATCCGAGACGGCCAGGTCAATCTGATTTGACTGTAGGGCAGGGATGAGGCCATCAAATCCCATCACTTGCCATTCTCCAACGAGGCCTTCCTCGGCAAGAATCGCTTCAACGATCTCGATGTCGAACCCTACGAGTTCATCTCCGTCCATGTACTCGAATGGCGGAAAATTGTTGATCACTCCCATTTTGAGAGTCTCTGGGGATCCCGAGGAGCTGTCCGCGGTGCCACCGCCGGTGCAACCGGCAAGGCCGAGGACAAGAGCAGCGGAGGCGACGATGCCTGCTGCAGCCCGAATGTTCTTCATGTTGTTCCTTTCGTAGCTGTTACTTCAGTACTGCGAGGGCTTCGATCTCCACCAGGAAGTCCCCGGGGAGGCCAACGCAAATCGTGGTTCGTGGCGGTTTCACGTCGCCGACAAACGCGCTGTAGACCCGGTTCATCTCGGGGAGATGAGCAGTGTCCGTCACATAGACCCGCATCATGAGCACATCGTTGAGCGTCGCGCCCCCTGCTTCTAGAACGGCAACGACGTTGCGAAGCGTCTGCTGCATCTGCTCGGCAAAGCCGCCAGCGACGAGTTGGCCTGTCTGGGGATCCTGCGCGACCTGGCCCGAGGTCTGCAGCATGTTGCCGATGCGCACTCCCTGACTGAGGGCGAACTGCGGCCCAACAGCAGGTGCTGCAGTCGTGTTGATTTCGATACGTTCCATATCTATCCCTCTTCTCCAAAGATGACCGCTGGGGTGATGTCGGCGAGACTCGCAAGGCCGCACATTGCCATGGCTGCCAGGAACTCGTCACGGATGGTCTCGACGACGCTCTTTACGCCCGCGGCCCCGGCCGCTGCCAGACCCCAGACGTAGGGCCGCCCGATGAGCACGGCGTCGGCACCGAGCGCGAGTGCCTTGAGCACGTCGGTGCCGCGGCGGATTCCCCCGTCGAGCAGCACGGGCACCCTGCCAGCGACAACCTCCGAGACCGCCCGAACGCAGTCGATGGGGTGCGCGACCGTGTCGAGATTGCGGCCGCCGTGGTTCGAGACGTAGACCGCCTGGAGCCCGGCCTCAACGGCGAAGCGCGCATCCTCGGGGTGCAGGATCCCCTTGCCAATGATGGGCAGCTCCGTCTGCGCGACGAGCCACTCCAGGTCGCGCCAGGTCATCGACGGGTCGAGGTACCCTCCCGTGAGACGCGGAACTCCGCCCGACTCGAGGTTTGCGCGCCTCACACCCTCGGGTAGGCCAAGCATGCCTGCGTCCTGGCGGTAACGGATTCCGGGGACCGGGTTGTCAAGGGTGACCGCGATACCGCGTGCGCCGGCCTCCTCGGCCATCCGCACGAGTTCGAGCGTCAGCTCGCGATCCTTCTGCACGTAGATGTGCTGGAAGAACGGGCCAGCCTCACCGGCAAGCTCGCGCGTTGCAACGCTCGACTCCATGCTAATCACGGCAGTCGCGCCCGCGGCCTTCGCGCCGCGCACTGTCCCGAGCTCACCATCGGCGGCGAATAGACGCTGCAGCGCTGCAGGAGCGAGCATGATCGGATACGGAAGCTCGATCCCCAGCAGGTCCTGGCTCGTGCGCAGTGCGCTCACGTCAACACCGACCCGCGGAAGCAAACGGATCTCCGCAAAGCGATCCGGGTTTCGGCGCACCGCGAGCTCATCCACCGCACCACCGTTCAGGTAGGCCCACGCCGCCGGATCCATCGCGGATTCAGCGCGGCGATAGAGCTCGTCGAGCGGATGCAATAGTTGGCTCACTTCTCACTCCTCGGTCCTGCTACGGCGAGGCCTGCCTCGATGAGAGCCGCGGCCATCTTGTCGAGCGATACCGCATCGGCAATCGGCAGCTTCGGCTTCCGCGGGTAGCCTCCGGGCTGCCCCTGCAGGTTCATGACCGCCTTGAGCGCAGCCTGCATGCCGCCGAAACGCCAGTTATAGCCGTCACTGCCCTGCCTGATAGCGCCCATGAGCGCTTCGAAGCGGTCGGCGATCGCCGCGGCCTCTTCGAGCTCGCCGCGCCATGCGAGTTCGAAGAACTGCGGCATCTGCTCCCCGAGCGGCATCCCCGAACCGAAGTGTCCGTCTCCGCCCTGGCCTGAGTGAATCAGTGCGAGACCGATCCGGGACAGCATGTGGCCGAACACGACGAGCTCCTCGCCGACAGCCCGGATCGTCGCGTAGAACTCGCGGTCGTCGGGTGTGCTCTGCTTGATCGCCACGACGTTTTCGATCGCTGCGAGCCGTTCGATGAGCGGGACCGAGAGCGAGCTGTTACTCTCCTGCGGAAAGTTGTATAGCCAGCAGGGCAGCTCAGTCTCACCGAAGGCCTTTCGGTAGTACCAGTCGAGCTCGGAGTCAGTGAGACGTGCCCCGGGCGGCGGGGTAAGTAGTACCGAGTCAGCACCCGCCGCTGTGGCGTGGCGAATAAGATCAACCGAAGCGGCGAGCTCTGCCGAGGTCGCGCTCACGAGCACGGGCACTCGGCCGTCAGCGGCCGCAATCACAGACTCCGCTACGGCCTTGCGTTCACTGTGTGACTGTGACGTCCACTCGCCGGTGCTGCCGTTCACGAGGAGCCCGTGCGCACCCTGATCGATGAAGAGCTCGGTCGCCTTCTGGAGAGAGTCCAGATCGAGATTGCCCGACTCCGTGAACGGGGTCGGCAACGCCGCGTAGTATCCCCGCCACTGAACATCATTCCGGTCCATGTGCTGCCTCCTTGCAATCGCTACCTTCTGCGCTATTCCAAAGCTATTGCAAGTTCATGCCCATAACGATGTCAACTTCACACAATTCGATACCCAAAACAGCATGATTCATCGAGGTTATTTGCTCGTTCGCTGCGCGATGACGTGCCGCAAGTCTGCGAGTACCGCGGGCTCATCGTTCCGCCGCCACCCCATGAGTACATCCGACACAACAGGTGTGCCTGCGATCCGGCGAAACACGAGCCCAGGACGAGGTACCTTCGCGATTTCGCTCGAGACCAACCCAACGCCCTCCCCGCCCGCTACCAAAGCGAGCAGCATGGGCGTGCTGCCGGCCGCGTGAGCCACGGCAGGGCTAAAGCCAGCATTCGAGCAAGCAGCGAGGATCGTAGTGAGGATGCCGATCCCGAGCGAAGTCTCGTAAACAACGAATGGCTCGTGCTCGAGTTCAAGCAAGGGGATGACATCCGTGAACCTGCGTGCAAGTGTGTGCCGCTCCGATAATGCCACGACGAGCTCGTCCCGCCACACCGTTTCGAATACGAGTTCATCCGTCGAGCTCGTCGTTGTTCGGAGAAGTCCACAATCGATCGCCCCGTCGAGTAGCGCTTCAACCTGGTCTAGCGTGTGCATTTCACGCAGACGAAGATTGTGTTCCGGGTGCAGGTCTCTAAACGCGCCGAGCACTCGCGGAAGGAAATCAATTCCGAGGGGCTCCACATACCCGATCACGAGGTCGCCCGCCTCCCCACTGGCGACTTTGCGAGCTTGTTCGATCCCCCGGTCAAGCCGCTTGAGAACTCTGTCACACTCGACCTGAAACGCCTTCCCAGCCGGCGTGAGGTCGACGCTTCGCCCAACGCGCACGAACAGTTGCACGCCGACTACCTGCTCCAGGTTCTGAATGTGTCGCGTTAGCGGCGGCTGCGTGATGTGCAACAGCGCCGCTGCCCTCCCAAAGTGCAGCTCCTGAGCGAGCACCCGAAAGCAGCGCAGCTGCTGGAAAGTCGGATCTTTACCATTGCCGGCAACCATATTGCGATCCCCTCACGAGTTACCCCTCACAAAGCACTCGGGCTCGACGACTAACCGATCCGTACGGACGAGCCCGAGTATGTCGCACGAAAGTGTATCGCGCAGACCGGCCTCAGTTAGCGCGCTGCGCTGCCGTCGACGTAGTCCGAATCGGTCTGCTGCCACGCGAAGAGCTTGCGGAGCTCAGCGCCGGTCTTCTCGATCGGGTGTGACTCTTCCTTCTCGCGAAGAGCGGTGAACTCGGGCGCACCAGCGTCCTGATCGCCGATGAAGCGCTTGGCGAACGTGCCGTCCTGGATGTCGGCGAGGACACCCTGCATGCGCTCCTTGACACCGGCGTCGATGACGCGGGGACCGGAGACGTAGTCACCGTACTCGGCGGTGTCAGAGATCGACCAGCGCTGCTTAGCGATGCCGCCCTCCCACATGAGGTCGACGATGAGCTTGAGCTCGTGGAGCACCTCGAAGTACGCAATCTCGGGCTGGTAGCCAGCCTCGGTCAGCGTTTCAAACCCTGCCTGCACGAGGTGGCTCATGCCGCCGCAGAGGACAGCCTGCTCGCCGAAGAGATCGGTCTCGGTCTCCTCGGTGAAGGTGGTCTTGATGACACCAGCGCGCGTGCCGCCGATGGCCTTCGCGTACGACTTCGCCGTGTCCCAGGCAGTGCCCGAGGCGTCAACCTCGACGGCGATGATGTCGGGGATGCCGCGGCCAGCCTCGAACTCACGACGAACCGTGTGACCGGGAGCCTTCGGTGCGACGAGGATGACGTCGACGCCCGCGGGGGCTTCGATGTAGCCGTAGCGGATGTTGAACCCGTGAGCGAAGGCAAGCGTCTTGCCCTCGGTCAGGTGCTGCGCGACGTGGTCAGTGTAGATGCCACGCTGGTGCTGATCGGGAGCGAGGAGCATGATGACGTCTGCCCATGCCGCAGCGTCTGCCACGTTCTTTACCGTGAAGCCGGCCTCTTCGGCCTTCTGGATCGACTTCGAGCCGTCCTTCAGTGCAATGACGACCTCGACGCCTGAATCGCGAAGGTTCATCGCGTGAGCGTGACCCTGCGATCCGTAACCGACGATGGCAACCTTCTTGCCCTGAATGATCGACAGATCCGCATCGCTGTCGTAGTACATTTCAGCCACTGGTCGTTCTCCTTATGTTGTGTGGTTCAAAAAATCTGTGGTGTGCCGTTCAGTCGGAGCCAAGGCCCCGGGCGGGTCACACCTTAAATACGCGTTCCGAAATCGACTTCGAGCCTCGGCCCATCGCGATGAGCCCCGACTGCGCGATTTCTTTGATCCCGTACGGTTCGAGCACTCGCAAGAATGCTTCGATCTTTCCGGAATCTCCCGTGACCTCAATGGTGAGGGCCTCCGGCACGACGTCAACGACGCGCGCCCTGAAGAGGCTCACGGCTTCGAGCACGTGTGAGCGGGATTGATTGTCTGCACGGACTTTGATGAGTACGTGTTCCCGCTGCACCGAGTTGCTGGTGTCGAGTTCGACGATCTTGATGACGTTCACAAGCTTGTTGAGCTGCTTTGTCACCTGTTCGAGAAGCACCTCATCCTCGTCAACTACGACGGTGATTCGTGAGAGCCCATCCATCTCGGTCGGTCCGACCGCGAGGGATTCGATATTAAAGCCACGTCGGGCAAACAAGCCTGCGACGCGGGTCAGTAGGCCTGGCTTGTCCTCGACAAGGAGGCTGAGTACGTGACGAGCCATGATTACTCTTCCTCCCACTCGGGGGCTTGCTCAAGGACATACTGGATGTCACTGTTCGATGCTCCCTGGCGGACCATCGGCCACACCATCGCATCAGCGCTGACGACGAAGTCGATCACGACTGGGCGGTCGTTCGTCTCGAGCGCAAGCTTGATGGCTTCATCAACCTGGTCTTCGCGCTCCACCCTGATGGAGAGGCAGCCGTAGGCGTCGCCAAGCTTCACGAAGTCGGGGATCCGCTGCGAACCGTGCCCCGTGTTCAGCTCCGTGTTCGAGTAGCGCCCGTTGTAGTTCAGGGTCTGCCACTGCCGCACCATGCCGAGGGAGGAGTTGTTGATGACTGCCACCTTGATGGGAATGTTGTTCACCACGCAGGTTGCGAGCTCCTGGTTCGTCATCTGGAAGCAGCCGTCGCCGTCGATTGCCCAGACAACGCGTTCGGGCTCTGCCACCTTCGCGCCCATCGCGGCAGGAACCGCGTAGCCCATCGTGCCGGCACCACCTGAGTTGAGCCAGGAGTTCGGCCGCTCGTACTTGATGAACTGCGCCGCCCACATCTGGTGCTGTCCGACGCCAGCAGCGTAGACGCCCTCTGGGCCGGTCAACTCGCCGATGCGCTGAATGACATGCTGCGGCGAGAGGAGACCGTCTGAAGTCTCCGGGTAGCCGAGCGGGAACTTCTCCTGCAGCCCGCGCAGCCGCTCCCACCATGGGCGCATGTCGGCGAAGCTGCGGCCGAGCTGCGCCGTCGAGACTGCGGCGATGAGGTCGGAGATGACCTCTGCTGCGTCGCCGACGATCGGCACGTCTGCAGCTCGGATCTTCCCGATCTCAGCCGGATCAATATCGGCGTGGATAACCTTCGCGTCGGGCGCGAAGAGCGATGCACGACCGGTGACGCGGTCGTCAAAGCGCGCGCCGAGCGTGATGAGGAGGTCTGATTCCTGAAGCGCGAGCACGGCGGGAACGGTGCCGTGCATTCCTGGCATTCCCAGGTGCTGCGGGTGCGAATCGGGGAAGACGCCGCGTGCCATGAGCGTGGTCACCACAGGCGCCCCGACGAGCTCGGCGAGCTGCAGCAGCTCGTCGGACGCGCCAGCTCGGCCGACTCCGCCGCCGACGTAGAACACGGGCCGCTCAGCGCAGGCGATGAGTTCCGCCGCCGCCTGAATCTGCTTGCTGTTCGCCTTCGTGATCGGCCGGTAGCCGGGGAGGTCAACGCGGGGATCCCATACGAAATCCAACTCGCCCTCTTGTGCATCCTTCGTGATGTCCACGAGCACGGGCCCTGGGCGCCCCGTCGATGCGAGGTGGTACGCGGCGGCAATGGCTGCCGGCACCTCCTCGGCTGTACGCACCAGGAAGGAGTGCTTCGTCACCGGCATCGTGATACCGATGATGTCGGCTTCCTGGAAAGCGTCGGTTCCCATGAGGTGTGAAAACACCTGACCGGTGATCGCAAGCAGCGGCACCGAATCCATGTATGCGTCGGCGATCGCGGTTACGAGGTTGGTGGCACCTGGCCCGGACGTCGCAATCGCGACCCCGACCTTGCCGCTCGCTGCGGCGTACCCCTCAGCGGCATGCCCTGCGCCCTGCTCGTGGCGCACGAGTACGTGCCTGAGGTCGTGATCGCCCATGAGCGTGTCGTACAGGGGAAGCACCGCGCCGCCTGGCAGGCCGAATACATCGGAGACCCCAAGCGCGTCGAGGCTGCGGACAACAGCCATAGCGCCGGTCATGCGTTCGCCGCGGACGGGCGGCTCAGCTGATTGACGTGGAATAGCGTTCGACTCCAAGGTCATGTTTTGCTTTCTTACGGTAGAGGTTGGATCGCGGATCACGGGCGGATCGGCTCTCGGCAAGAGACAAAGGGCTAACCAGTGATGGCGCCCTCAGAAGCCGAGTGTACGAGCTTTGCGTACTTCGCAAGCACACCGCGCGTGTATCGCGGGGGAAGCGGGGCCCAAGTTGCACGTCGGGCCTCAAGCTCAGCGGGATCTACCAGCAGGTCGAGCGTCTGTGCCGCGATATCAACCCGTATCAGGTCACCGTCGTGCACGAGCGCCACTGGGCCTCCATCCGAGGCCTCAGGCGCAATGTGGCCGATACACAGGCCGGTTGTGCCGCCTGAGAATCTGCCGTCTGTCAATAGTAGTACATCTTTGCCGAGCCCCGCGCCCTTGATCGCGCCGGTGATTGCGAGCATCTCACGCATACCAGGCCCACCCTTGGGGCCTTCGTAGCGAATCACCACGATGTCGCCCTTACCGATCTTGCCCTCGGTCAGCGCATCCATCGCTGCCCGCTCGCGCTGGAAGACGCGCGCTGGGCCCTCGAAGACCTCAGCATCGAAGCCTGCGGTCTTCACGACCGCTCCCTCGGGGGCGAGGGATCCGTGCAGGATCGTGATGCCGCCGGTCGCGTGGATCGGATCATCGAGCTGGTGGATCACCTTGCCATCGATGGGGTCCGGGTTAAGCTCTGCAAGGTTCTCAGCCATGGTCTTGCCGGTTACCGTGAGTGCGTCGCCGTGCAGCAGGCCCGCGTCGAGTAGTGCCTTGAGCACTACGGGCACGCCGCCCTGGCGGTCGATGTCTGCCATGACGTACTGCCCGAACGGCTTCATGTCGGCGAGGTGTGGCACCTTCGCACCGATCCTGTTGAAGTCCGCGAGCGTCAGGTCAACCTCCGCCTCGCGTGCGATTGCGAGCAGGTGCAGAACAGCGTTGGTCGATCCGCCGTATGCCATGAGCAGCGTGATCGCGTTCTCGAACGCCTTCTTCGTGAGGATGTCGCGGGCGGTGATACCCTTCGCGATCATGTTCACGACGGCCTCGCCTGAGCGGTGCGCGAAGTAGTCGCGACGGCGGTCGTACGAGGGAGGCGCGGCCGATCCCGGCAGGCTCATCCCAAGGGCTTCTGCGATCGAGGCCATCGTGTTCGCGGTGTACATGCCACCGCACGCACCCTCGCCGGGCACGATCGCGCACTCGATGCGCTTCAAGTCTTCCTCGCTCATCGTGCCCGCTTTGCACGCGCCGACCGCCTCGAAGGCGTCGATGATCGTCACTTCCTTCTCCGTGCCATCGGTGAGCTTCACCCAGCCAGGCGCGACCGATCCCGCGTAGAGGAACACGGATGCGAGGTCGAGACGTGCTGCCGCCATGAGCATGCCAGGCAGCGACTTGTCACAGCCAGCGAGCAGTACGGAACCGTCGAGGCGTTCAGCCATCATGACGGTCTCCACAGAGTCAGCGATCACCTCGCGCGACACGAGCGAGAAGTGCATCCCCTCATGCCCCATCGAAATGCCGTCGGAGACGGAGACGGTTCCAAACTGGAGCGGGTAGCCGCCGCCCGAATGAACGCCTTCCTTCGCACCCTGCGCGAGCCGATCGAGGCTGAGATTGCACGGCGTGATCTCGTTCCAGGAACTCGCAATACCGATCTGCGGCTTGTCCCAGTCCTCGTCACCCATGCCCACAGCGCGGAGCATGCCTCGCGCCGCGGCCTTCTCAATTCCGTCGGTGACGTCGCGACTGCGCGGCTTCATATCGATATCTGCCATATCTGCCATCTCTGCCATGGACTCATCTTACGCCCTGGCAGATTCCCCTGAGGGGACGTACAACGCAGCGGGCGCCCAGGTCTTCGACCCGGGCGCCCGCTGCGTTCACACTACCTGCGACTACTTCCCAATCTTGGGAAGAATCGTGAACGGCAAAATAAAGCCGATTGTGGAGAGCGCGAGCCCACCAGCGAAGACAAAGAGTTCGGTGCTCGCGCTGAGCTCCGGGTTGAAGCCATAGGTTGCGAGCACGATGCCACCCATTGCGAGAGCGAAGGAGAGGATAAACACGATCGCCGTTACAGCGCTCACCGCCCCCTGTGAACTCTCCTCGAACAGTACCTCGCCCTGCTTTGCCATGTCTCTATTTTCCTCCGTGATTGAACGTGTGAGCGCGTCAATGCGCGATACCTCCAGCGTAGCCTAGAGGTTCCTCCGAAGCCCAGCGGAGCTGCCCACCCGTTAGGCTGGGCGCAGACGCCGCGCAGCGCGAACGGTGTTTCAACCACGATCCTCACGGAGGTGTCACATGACTCGGCAACGCATTGAGGTCGGGAAGTACCTCACGAACATCGGTGTGCTCGGGGCAGCAGCCGGTGTCGTCTCGACAGCTCGTCGAACGAGCACGATGCCGCGCGACTGGCGCCGCTTCATTGTCTGGGGGGTCTGGGCCGCTGGCCTCATCCTCGCAGTATCGAGCGTCGCAATGCAGGAACGCGACGAAGACGAAGCCGAAATCTAGCGAGTGCCTGCACCTTGCCTTCACCGTCAAGGTGCGATAACTTTCACCAGTTAGGTGTGTCGGGAAGTCTGGTCGACGACGAATTCCGGCAACCCTCCGAGGAGACTGCTATGTCGAGCCAGACACCCACAACACCCATTCCCCATGACCCCGATGCGCGGAGCCAACGCCCACAACGGCGACGACTGTTCTCGTACATCAGCAAGCGCGAGCTAGCGCGGGTGAATCGCCTCCTGCAACGCGAGTTTTTCGGTGGGCTCATCATTATGCTTGCGGCCCTCATCGGGTTCATCGCGGCGAACTCCCCCATCGCGGAATGGTTCCTCGAACTGCGCGAACTCAAGCTTGGGCCCGAAGCGCTCGGCCTGAGGCTCAGCGTTGGGCATTGGGCGTCCGACGGGCTGCTCGCGATCTTCTTCTTCATGGTTGGGCTTGAGCTCAAGCGAGAGTTCGTCGAAGGCGACCTCCGCTCACCCCGAACGGCAATCGTGCCGGTCGCAGCAGCGGTTGGTGGCGTCATCGTGCCAGCGGGCATCTACCTCGCGGTCAACGCAGGCACCTCGACCTCGCATGGCTGGGCGATCCCGACCGCGACCGATATCGCGTTCGCCGTCGCGGTGCTTGCGCTCATCGCGCCTGGCCTCAACCCGTCGCTGCGCATGTTCCTACTCACTCTCGCCGTTGTCGACGACTTCATTGCTATCGCAATCATCGCCGTGTTCTACACCGACGGCGTCAACTTCCTCCCCCTGCTCATCGCGGTCGTCCCCGCGCTCGCATTCGCGACCCTCATCCGTTGGCGAGGCGAATGGTTCGCCCGATCGAAGTGGGGGGCGTGGCTGATCCTGCTTCCCCTCGGCATCGTCACCTGGGCGTTCTTCTACAACTCCGGTATTCACGCGACGATCGCGGGCGTGGTGTTGGCCTTCCTCGTGCCTGTGCGCGGAAAGACCGGCGGGGAGGTCGCAGAAACCCTTAACTCGCGTTTTCAGCCGCTCTCGGCGTTCATTGCGGTCCCGATCTTCGCCCTGTTCGCGGCGGGCGTGCCGCTCGGCGGCGCTTCACGATTCCCCGGAGACGTCGTCGCGATCGGCATCATGCTGGGACTCGTCGTCGGCAAACCGCTGGGGATTACCCTGACCACCTGGCTCCTCACTCGCTTCACTCGCGCGACGCTCGGGTCGAGTGTGCGCTGGAGCGAGATTGTGGGCGTTGGTGCACTCGCGGGCGTTGGTTTCACTGTCGCAATGCTCGTTTCCGAGCTCAGCTTCAGCGACCCAAGCGACGTCGACACAGCGAGGCTCTCCGTCATGGTCGCATCGCTGCTCGCCGTGGCCGTAGCCGCCGCAGTATTTATGCCGGGAGCGCGCCGCAGAAAGCAGGCCATGGCCGACGCGCAACACGCCCGCAAAACCGACTAACCCGGCCCTGATTTGGCACGCTGTTTTACCCGTGCTAACTTAGTTCTGTTGCACAGCGCAGCAGGCGCCTTTAGCTCAGTTGGTAGAGCAGCTGACTCTTAATCAGCGGGTCCACGGTTCGAGCCCGTGAGGGCGCACAGATTAGCCCCGAGATCATCACGATCTCGGGGCTTTTTTGATTTTCCGGAGTCGTAGCACCCCTTACTTACTCCTTACTTTGAAATTGACTCTTCCACTTCAGGCAGTCACTGCACGACCCCAGGGCACGCCCAACCTGTCGGGTAGGAAGCCTGCAACACCCGGTTAGTGGTCCAGGAGCAAGCCGACGCACTGGGGTGATCTGCCCATTGCGCGACGTGGGTTTGGTTGGAGGCTACAAACTATCCAATCCCCAGCCACTCCAATACATCGCGGACCCGGGAACGGTAAGACCGCCCCGCCACGCGGCGGTCAGAAGCCAAGCAAAGTGCGTCGATATTCCTCGACTTCGGAGGGCACAAAGGCATTGAGCCTCCCGTTCTTTCGTGGACGCGGAAAACCTACTGCACCCTCCGAGAGAGCGTTGTAAACGCTCTGGCGTTTCACTCCCAAGAAGGCAGCAACTTGCGCCGTTGTCCAGGTTGGTTCATAACCTGGAAGTAGCGCCTGCGTCATGTGTGCATCGTTGTCGCGGGCACAGGCAGCACAGGGCGCCACTCTGTCAACGCGCGCCGCTTCGTC
Organism: Leucobacter komagatae; assembly: GCF_000834055.1. Taxonomy (GTDB): domain Bacteria; phylum Actinomycetota; class Actinomycetes; order Actinomycetales; family Microbacteriaceae; genus Leucobacter; species Leucobacter komagatae_A. Next base: position 6,933 of record NZ_JXSQ01000001.1, on the reverse strand, counting down.
CTTCATCGACGCCAGCACGCGAGCAACCTCGCTTCGAACAAGCTTCTGAATCTCTACTTCTACTCCCATCGATTCATTCTCGCTAGTACTGCCGTCAACCCCTGGACACAAGAACTCGCGCAATCTGAGAATTGCGCGTAAACTATCCCCCAGGACCACTAGTGGCCCGTCACAACTAGATCCCCCAGCAAATGGGGTGTCGATCTTGTGACGGGCCACTTTTCTGTTTTTAGAGGGGAAACCATGACTGACACGGCACGCGCAGTGGAGCGCCTCACCCAAACCCACGTCGAGGTCGTCGACGAACACGCATCAACATGGCCGCCGCTGCTGACCTGGCTCGACGACGCCGTACGAGACAAGATCCGCCGCCGCGACGGATCCAGCGGCGACACCGGCGTCTCGATCGACTTCGGCATGCTCGGAATCCAGGACCGCATCAAGCGCGAGTGCGCCAAGCTCCGGCAGGCTCTCTACCTCCCAGCGCCCCGCGACCTGCTGCACGCAGTCAGCGACCTCTGGGCTCAAGCTGATGCCGCACGCCGCAAGAACGAACTTACCGACGAGGCCCGCGAACACATCTCAGACAGCATCATCGCATGGGAGCAGACAATTGACGCCGAACGCGGGGCAACACCGCGCAAGCTCGAACTCACCGTCCCGTGCCCACAGTGCGGCAACCGCTGGATCCTCGAAGCCGACAAAGAGCAGCACGCCCGCATCGACGTCGCCCACCCCGAACGCGACCCGGAGGGAATCAGGAAGCCTGCCGTGGTGATCGAGTTCAGTGAGGGCCGCGCCCCGGGTCGCAGAGTGCAGGGTTGCTGGCTGCGAGACGCTCTGGGCGGGCTGGGCGCAGGTGGGCGCTCTCGGCGTCGCAGTCAACGCACGGCACGACATGGCCGTGCTCGCCGCGTGCGGGATCGACCTCGGCCCGCTCAACAGACTCGAATAGGTGTTTGCAACACAGCTTCGATTCGACTACGATGGGAGACGTAGGGGACAAATGTCTCTACGAAAGCCCCGGCCTCACCGCTGGGGCTTTCGTGTTTCCTGCGCACAACCGAATAGACAACCGAATAGCTCGCACACCGGTGCGAGCACGCCTTGGCCTGTAGCTCAGTCGGTAGAGCGCCGGTCTCCAAAACCGGAGGTGGCAGGTTCAAGACCTGCACAACCCGCAACGGCATGGCCCTGACTCTGGCTCAGGTAGCATAGGGCGGCTGCTCGGAACGTCTACGAACCAAGCCCATGCCTCGTCGAACGGCCGCCAGATCGCTCTCATCTGAATGCGTTCCTTATGCCATTTCGCTCTGAGCCTAAAGTTTGGATCATCGCCAAAATCAACTGGTCCCCAGACGAACCCTCCGCGCTGGGGGTCACCAGCGGATTCAACAGGCAAAAAGCCACTCGGCACTAGCGGATCCAGTAATTTGTGAGTTACCTTCCCGCGAACCGCAGCTAGAGCAGCCAGAACTTCACCACCGTGGAGCTCGTAATGCTCATCTTGGGCGGACATGTTTGCATCCAGTTCGGCGCCAAGCCTGTACGCCTCATGCAGCCCATAAGACGCTTCCAACGCGAAGAAGAGTTCAATACGAACCCACTCTTCGCTCGTGCCCAAACAAGCCTCCTTCAGCCGCTCAGTTGCCACTTCTAGAGCGTTGAGCCTCAGCAGTAGGTGAGGATCACGTGAATGCATAATTCATGACCCTATCCTTAACATGCCCTAGGCGCAGGACGGAGCTGCCCCCACTCGCGAAGACTTCCCGCGAAGCAGCACAGCATGGCAGGAGCGCTACTTTGTGATACTGCTAGTCCAGCATCGATTCGGCTAATAGACTCAAGCCTTATGGGTGAAGAGATTTCGCCACTTCCGAAACGCATGCGCCTCACCGGCGATCGCTTCAACGGAGGCAGGCTACCGTTTGATGCTCTCATTGAGCTAGAGAGATACCAGGAAGCAGTGCGCCTCGTTGCTAGACAGAGGTGGACCACAGAAAACCCGGGCAAGGATCTGCCTGTGGACTTCGATGAAGGCACGGGGCTTGTTATCGAATCGCTTCGAGATGGCAGCGCTGAGCTTCTTATTGGACCTGAGCAGACGCAGATCTACGCAGAGTATGCACAGCAGGCCACGGACGCCATTACTGCAGCAATTGATGCGGCATATTCCGATCGAGATAACGATGACTACGACCCAGCTGACATCGACTACGCCGCACGAGAGCAGCTCGCCCAACTAGGCAGCTCCCTGGCTCCAGGGCAAGCACTCGAGTTGTATCCGCATGGTAACGACCAGGAACCACTCATTATTGACGTTGAGTCGCGGGCTGTCGGCGCTGGCAACTTGCTGATCGAAACGTTCTTCATAGAGCCGACGGTGATCGTGAAGCCCGGTCTTGAAACACGCAGTGACGTAAGGCTCGGCCAGATCATTGAGCTGAACACTAATAAGTTCAGCTTCATCCTGAAACTGAAGTCAGGCGAAGAGTGCAGAGGTCAATTCAAGAAGTCTCCCGAGCTGCTTGATGACTTCATCAATGTGCTCGACACCGAAGAAGAAGGCCCAATCGTTCGAGTTCTCGGGGACGTACAGTTCAAAGGCGATAGCCCCTGGCGGATTACGGCGGTGAGTGCTGTGGAACGGCTTTCATTCGACAACCATCCATGGGAGCGGCAACTCACAGAGCTTGCCGATCTAATGAATCAATGGGGCGAGCAAGGCGACGAACGCGCCATCAGTTTCACCGCGCTTGACGCGGCGCAGTCAATTCTTGCCGACGTCAACGCTACGGATGACGCAGCTCCCGGGGTGTACCCGTTGGAAACTGGCGGGCTACTCATCGAATGGTCAAATAGCGAATCGTTAACAAGCATCGAGATCTCGCCAGATGCAACATTCGAACTATTCAAGATCAAGAGGGATCAGCGCCAAGGCGAGTTGTCCGAAACTCCGAACATTGCTGACGTCCAAGCCTTCATGAAGGAGGCAACCCGTTGACCAGCGCAACCAGTCCAGCGGCAGCACCGCGGATCATGTCCGATAGCGCGGAGATCATCTTCCGGCAAGTCACACGACATCACCTCAAAGAGAATGGTGCAGCAATTGGCAGTCATGCATTCGGCAGCTCGACGGATAAGGGCAAGCCCTCTTTCGCGCAATCAAGTAAGACAGACGCCCAAGCAGCACGCGACTGGCATATAGCTAATGTCCCATCAGGGTCGGTCGCGGTTTGCCAAGTCTCTGTCGGTGAGGCGAATGAGGTCGGGCTGGATGCTATAGACGACAGCCAGGAGCCAGTCCCCGAAGGTAGAAAGCGCGCTCCAGCTCATTGCTATGTGGACTACTCCACTTGCGATAGAGCCACAATGAAGTCTGCCAGGGCACACCTCATGTGGGCAGCGAAAGATCGAGGAATAGTGCCCACTTCCCCTATCCACGACGTAGAACTCGCATTCACAATGTGAATTAACGGAACGCACGAACCCCCTGAGCATCACCAGCTCGGGGGGGTTCGTCTTTTCAGGGACCACTCTTCCCCGCGCCGTACCGCTGACAACTCCCTAACTGAACCGGGTAACGAGCGCGGGGAACCTAGCAGGCATTCCTACTCGGCAATCCTCGTTGCTTTGCCCAGCTTCGTTGCGAAGTGTTGCCTCACGTCGTCTGCCTGCTCTTTGTCGAGCAGCCACTTCTCCCCTGGCTTCTTGTCGGGGTAGCGGGCACGTAAGTAGTCGCGCACTTTCTTCCCCGCGCGCGCTTCAGGCAGCAGGCCGAGTTCCTCTGAAAGCTCCAACGGAGTGACTGGGTAACGCATAGCCCGAGCATAGTGCGACGCTAGCCCGCATGTGAAGGCAACCTGCACCATGACACAGGCCACGCCCTGCGCTCACGCCCGTCTCGCACACCCGCGGACCAGCGTGAGCGCAGGATTCTAGTAATTGTCAGACTTGCGCACGGCCATCCCTGTCACGAGGCACAAGATCAAAGATCATCAAAAGGGCAGCGATGCCCACAAGACCATATACGACCCTCGACGCGACAGAGCCGACACCGAAAATCGAGTCAACAAGGTTGAAGTCGAGCAGGCCAACGAGGCCCCAGTTCAGACCCCCGACGATAACGAGGATCTTCGATATAACTAATGCGATATTCATGATGCTTCCTCTCCCTTGAGGGCAACGCTCATGCAGTTGCGCATGCGCGCTTGCTATCAACGGTACATCGGTTTCCACGGATCCGCTCAGAAATGTGCAAGAAGCCACCGAAGTGGGACACAGAAAGCAGGCACCGATGACCAGTGACCGCACCTGCACCGACTGTGGTGCTGTCTCCCCGTCTAGCCGTGCCGCTCTCCTCTGCTGCGACGAACAGTACCGGGGCGACCGATACACCGAAGAACAACGATGAGCCAGACACTACAAAACACATGGCCTGTCTCCACCGAACGCCCACCCCCGAGTGTGACGACCGCCAGGCCACCCAGGCACCCCGCTGCGGAGGCACGATTATCTGCGGCCAGCTCAGTACCACAGCAAGGGCGGCTCACGCCCAGGCGGAATGCGCGGAGGACGGCCGAGTCGAGGGAAGCTCAACCGTGAGCAGCTGCACCGAAATATGACTCCCCGGTTGAATAATCACGCATTTCTGTCCTGTTTACCTGATCAGGTCGCATTTAAAACATTTCGACTTGACTCCATGCACCTTCCAGGTGACTATGTAGTCCATGTCAATGGGGACATGGCTCGTGTCAACGACGATGCGAATTCCTTAACTGGAGAGGTCACCTGCATATGGATACCGAAAAGTCACCTCTGCGATGGATGGGGGCCGGAATAACTGGCCTTCTAGCCGCAGGGCTTATCTTCGCGGGGGCTTCCCCCGCTTTGGCGGACGGAGCGAACGGTGAAATCCGTGGATTCCTCTGGCCCGGCGGCAACGCCAACCCCAATTGGGAAGGTACTTACCGCATGCCAGATGGGCAGGAAGCTTGGTGTGCCTCTATCTGGTCACCAGAGCCTATATACGCGGAGGCCTACGGGGAACCTGTCCCCCTCACGAAGAACGATGGGTCGCCCATGACCGCCGCAGAGATGCAGACCATGGCTTATGTCATCTCAACGGCTAGCGATGCTGTTCTTTACAAAGTTGGCCAGGCTGCTGATGACCACGCTGCGGCGGCCTCAGTGATCGTGCACAACATGACAAACTCAGCTCCAGCCTCGTACAATCCGGAGTGGCCCCTCCTATCTTTTGATCAGAATCGTGATCCTTTGGGCACAGGGCAAATCACGACGGGTGTGCGCGGAGTATACGACTCCCTTCTAGGAGGTGCCGCGCAGTATGGGGGTCCTTGGCAAATCGTTTGGGACACGGCCCCAGACACGGCGCAAATCGGTGACGTGGTGACGCTTTCAGGAGTTCTATCTACTGTCGCAGGCACTAACGTACCGAATAGGGAGTTGCGTCTGCAGGCCGAGGGCGCAGCCCTCGATATCGGCGTAGCAACCACCGACGCAGATGGCCGGTTCTCAGTCACCGTGACTCTCCAAGAAGATCTAACAAGCGTTACTGCTTCGACGACATCTCCTGCGACCACAGTGATGATGAGGGAACCGCTGGGATGGACCACGGGCGAGCGGCCACAGAACATGATCCTCGTCGACAATACTCAACTGCAAGCAACCATCACAGTTGACACTACTGATCGACTAGTCCCACAGCTCGGAACCAGCGTCCGTGATCAAGCAGATGGAGACCGGATTATCCCCGCGGACGGGGGAATTGTGATTGATACTGTGTCGTACTCCAATCTAGAGCCCGGAAGCGAATACACACTCCACGGCGAGCTTTTTGATAAGCAGACTGGAACAGCAACAGGGCTCAAGGGAACAACTGTTTTCACCCCTGCAGGGGCGGAAGGTACAACCGAGGTCGAGTTCACCATCCCCGTTGGCTTCTCCGGAAGTACACTAGTCGTCTTCGAGTACCTCTATAACGCCGAAGGGAATGTCGTAGCGGAGCACGCCGACCTGGAAGACGAAGCACAAACGGTCACTGTTGAGGCCTACGTCCCAGCTATCGGAACATCTGCACGCGACCAATCGGACGGCGATCGTCTACTGTCGCCTGAAGGCGGAGTTGTAATCGACACCGTAACCTACAGCGGGCTGACGCCGGGCAGCGAATACAGCCTTGATGGTGTGATGGTCGACAAAGCCACTGGCAAGAAAACAAAAATCGTTGGGGCTAAGAAGTTCACAGCCGCCACGTCATCCGGCAGCGTAGAAGTGAAATTCACGGTACCCGCTGGGCATGGAGGGAAGACGTTCGTAGTGTTCGAGTACCTCCACGATGCCGATGGCGAGTTGGTGGCCGAGCACACGGATATCAACGACGAGGCTCAGACGATTACCGTTCGCAAGCCGACCGCCCCCACTCCCTCACCGGAACCCCATACGCCCCCGCTTGCGGCAACAGGAAGTGACGGACCGCCGCCTTGGTCCGGCCTAGCGTACGCAACGGTCATGCTATTCGTCGGGACGGCGGCGCTGGTTATCGCGAAAGGGAAGTCAATCCGACAGTAGTCGCCACTGACTCCCCACGGGGGAATAGAAACGCTCTCCAGCCCGCTCGATGGTGGAGGGCGTTTCTAATTCCTGTCACGATTTCTGCACGTGGCACGGACCTCACTAGGACTCAAGAGAAGGGGCCCAAAGAGAGCTACCACCGCCTCTGAGGGCACAGAGAAGCATGCCGAAGAGATCTAATGGCTCGATCGGCAGCACCAAAGGTTCTCACCCAACGCACCGGGGCCGTTCGTCGCTGTCTGACGAGGGCAACGTCACCTCCGACAAACACCAGGTATACGAGTGGACCTTCATCCCCAAGGCCCCCACAAACTAACCCCCCGGGAGGGGCGAGACAGA